>NZ_JRFO01000006.1:0-1389036 GCF_000833595.1 Burkholderia sp. MSHR3999 | reverse complement strand
CGGGAGGAGACAGTGTGGCCATCGTTACGCCATTCGTGCAGGTCGGAACTTACCCGACAAGGAATTTCGCTACCTTAGGACCGTTATAGTTACGGCCGCCGTTTACCGGGACTTCAATCAAGAGCTTGCACCCCATCATTTAATCTTCCGGCACCGGGCAGGCGTCACACCCTATACGTCCACTTTCGTGTTTGCAGAGTGCTGTGTTTTTATTAAACAGTCGCAGCCACCAGTTTATTGCAACCCCTTCACCCTCCTGGCGCAGGCCAGTCAAGCTACAAGGGCGTACCTTATCCCGAAGTTACGGTACCAATTTGCCGAGTTCCTTCTCCCGAGTTCTCTCAAGCGCCTTAGAATACTCATCTCGCCCACCTGTGTCGGTTTGCGGTACGGTCATCGTTAGACTGAAGCTTAGAGGCTTTTCTTGGAACCACTTCCAATTGCTTCGCTCCCGAGGGAGCTCGCGCCACACCCTTGAATCCTGCGCCCGGATTTGCCTAAGCGCCTTCTCCAATGCAGCGACCGGGACTTCCAACACCCGGACAACCTTCCGCGATCCGTCCCCCCATCGCATCTAACGACGGTGCAGGAATATTGACCTGCTTCCCATCAGCTACGCATTTCTGCCTCGCCTTAGGGGCCGACTCACCCTACGCCGATGAACGTTGCGTAGGAAACCTTGGGCTTACGGCGAGGGGGCCTTTCACCCCCTTTATCGCTACTCATGTCAGCATTCGCACTTCCGATACCTCCAGCACCCTTTACAAGGCACCTTCGCAGGCTTACGGAACGCTCTCCTACCATGCGAGACTAGCTCGCATCCGCAGCTTCGGTATATGGCTTAGCCCCGTTACATCTTCCGCGCAGGACGACTCGATCAGTGAGCTATTACGCTTTCTTTAAAGGGTGGCTGCTTCTAAGCCAACCTCCTGACTGTTTTAGCCTTCCCACTTCGTTTCCCACTTAGCCATATTTGGGGACCTTAGCTGGCGGTCTGGGTTGTTTCCCTCTTGACACCGGACGTTAGCACCCGATGTCTGTCTCCCGTGATTGCACTCTTCGGTATTCGGAGTTTGCTATGGCGGGGTAATCTGCAATAGACCCCCCAACCATGACAGTGCTCTACCCCCGAAGGTGAGACACGAGGCACTACCTAAATAGTTTTCGGAGAGAACCAGCTATTTCCAGGTTTGTTTAGCCTTTCACCCCTATCCACAGCTCATCCCCTAACTTTTCAACGTTAGTGGGTTCGGACCTCCAGTACGTGTTACCGCACCTTCATCCTGGCCATGGATAGATCACCTGGTTTCGGGTCTACGCCCAGCAACTGAACGCCCTATTCGGACTCGCTTTCGCTACGCCTGCCCTATACGGTTAAGCTTGCTACTGAACGTAAGTCGCTGACCCATTATACAAAAGGTACGCCGTCACCCCTTACGAGGCTCCGACTGTTTGTATGCATGCGGTTTCAGGATCTATTTCACTCCCCTCCCGGGGTTCTTTTCGCCTTTCCCTCACGGTACTGGTTCACTATCGGTCGATCACGAGTATTTAGCCTTGGAGGATGGTCCCCCCATCTTCAGACAGGATTTCACGTGTCCCGCCCTACTTGTCGCACACCTAGTTCTTTCATACTGTTTTCGCCTACAGGGCTATCACCTGCTATGGCCGCACTTTCCAGAGCGTTCGGCTAACAATACAAATAAAGAGTGCAAGGCTCATCCCATTTCGCTCGCCACTACTTTGGGAATCTCGGTTGATTTCTTTTCCTGCGGTTACTTAGATGTTTCAGTTCACCGCGTTCGCTTCACATGGCCTATGTATTCAGCCATGGATACTCCATAAGGAGTGGGTTTCCCCATTCGGACATCTACGGATCAAAGCTCGTTTGCCAGCTCCCCGTAGCTTTTCGCAGGCTACCGCGTCCTTCATCGCCTGTGATCGCCAAGGCATCCACCACATGCACTTGTTCGCTTGACCCTATAACGAGTCTGTCTCGTTACAGGTTGAGTTCTCGCGTTGTGCCGTATTCCAAATTGAGCCGAACATGAAGTTCGAATCATCTTGAGATACATCGATACAATCACAACCCGGATAGTTTCCACGTCCATCTCAAAGACGCTTCCGCTATCCAAATTACTTGCTTCTTCCAGATTGTTAAAGAACGACAGCCGATATGGTATTACTCATATCACTCTGACTGGCTCAATCGCCAATGGCAAAAGCTCGATCAAGTCGAACGCTTGTCATTGAAGATTGGTGGAGGCAGACGGGATCGAACCGACGACCCCCTGCTTGCAAAGCAGGTGCTCTCCCAGCTGAGCTATGCCCCCATGTGTACAGAGACTCTCAGGTTTCCACGTCAGACAATGGTGGGTCTGGTTGGATTCGAACCAACGACCCCCGCCTTATCAAGACGGTGCTCTAACCGACTGAGCTACAGACCCCTGAGTCTGTCCTGATTTACAGCCGATAAGCGTGAGCGCTCAACTTGTGCGAGATAGCTCTGGAAAGGAGGTGATCCAGCCGCACCTTCCGATACGGCTACCTTGTTACGACTTCACCCCAGTCATGAATCCTACCGTGGTGACCGTCCTCCTTGCGGTTAGACTAGCCACTTCTGGTAAAACCCACTCCCATGGTGTGACGGGCGGTGTGTACAAGACCCGGGAACGTATTCACCGCGGCATGCTGATCCGCGATTACTAGCGATTCCAGCTTCATGCACTCGAGTTGCAGAGTGCAATCCGGACTACGATCGGTTTTCTGGGATTGGCTCCCCCTCGCGGGTTGGCGACCCTCTGTTCCGACCATTGTATGACGTGTGAAGCCCTACCCATAAGGGCCATGAGGACTTGACGTCATCCCCACCTTCCTCCGGTTTGTCACCGGCAGTCTCCTTAGAGTGCTCTTGCGTAGCAACTAAGGACAAGGGTTGCGCTCGTTGCGGGACTTAACCCAACATCTCACGACACGAGCTGACGACAGCCATGCAGCACCTGTGCGCCGGTTCTCTTTCGAGCACTCCCGAATCTCTTCAGGATTCCGACCATGTCAAGGGTAGGTAAGGTTTTTCGCGTTGCATCGAATTAATCCACATCATCCACCGCTTGTGCGGGTCCCCGTCAATTCCTTTGAGTTTTAATCTTGCGACCGTACTCCCCAGGCGGTCAACTTCACGCGTTAGCTACGTTACTAAGGAAATGAATCCCCAACAACTAGTTGACATCGTTTAGGGCGTGGACTACCAGGGTATCTAATCCTGTTTGCTCCCCACGCTTTCGTGCATGAGCGTCAGTATTGGCCCAGGGGGCTGCCTTCGCCATCGGTATTCCTCCACATCTCTACGCATTTCACTGCTACACGTGGAATTCTACCCCCCTCTGCCATACTCTAGCCCGCCAGTCACCAATGCAGTTCCCAGGTTGAGCCCGGGGATTTCACATCGGTCTTAGCGAACCGCCTGCGCACGCTTTACGCCCAGTAATTCCGATTAACGCTCGCACCCTACGTATTACCGCGGCTGCTGGCACGTAGTTAGCCGGTGCTTATTCTTCCGGTACCGTCATCCCCCGATCGTATTAGGACCAGGGATTTCTTTCCGGACAAAAGTGCTTTACAACCCGAAGGCCTTCTTCACACACGCGGCATTGCTGGATCAGGCTTGCGCCCATTGTCCAAAATTCCCCACTGCTGCCTCCCGTAGGAGTCTGGGCCGTGTCTCAGTCCCAGTGTGGCTGGTCGTCCTCTCAGACCAGCTACTGATCGTCGCCTTGGTAGGCCTTTACCCCACCAACTAGCTAATCAGCCATCGGCCAACCCTATAGCGCGAGGCCCGAAGGTCCCCCGCTTTCATCCGTGGATCGTATGCGGTATTAATCCGGCTTTCGCCGGGCTATCCCCCACTACAGGACATGTTCCGATGTATTACTCACCCGTTCGCCACTCGCCACCAGGCCGAAGCCCGTGCTGCCGTTCGACTTGCATGTGTAAGGCATGCCGCCAGCGTTCAATCTGAGCCAGGATCAAACTCTTCAGTTCAAACCTGTTACTGTTTTCGGTTCCGTAGAACCGGTCGCTCACTCAAAGCTGACAGGAATATGAATTGCTTCATAAACCTGACTTACTTTAGTGTGAGACTCTTGATACTTTTGCTAATCCGATCTGACGATCGGCTCGCTGCCATCAAGCGCCCACACTTATCGGCTGTTAATTTTTAAAGAACGTGTCTGCGAGAAAACCGTCTTTCCCGGCAGCGCTGCGTTGTCAGCAGCAGAGAAGAGAGATTATGAACACTGTTTCGCAGTTCGTCAACAATTTTTTTGCTAGCTCGTTGCGACTGCGGGGTTCATCTGCTTCCCCTTCCGCGCCGCGTTGCCGTCAGCGCGAAAGAGGCGTGATTCTAGGCACCTCCCGCGTTCCGCGCAAGGGGTTTCGCGAAATAAATGTAAAAGCCCCCGTGCGCTGCCGCGCACGGGGGCTTTTACGCTGATGAATCGGGACGCGGTGGATGACGCTCAGCCGCGGCCTCCTTCCTTATATATAGCAAGAGAAGTGCACCGCTCCCGAGCCCCTCACTTCCCAGCAACCGCCGCCTGCAGCCGCTCGACCGGCACCGCATCCGCCATCGCCGCATAGCCTGCATCGCTCGGATGAATGCCGTCGCCGCTATCGTAGCGACGCAGCAGCACGTTCGGGCGCGCCGGATCGCGCAGCGCCTCGTCGAAATCGACGACACCGTCGAACGCCCCGCCGCTCCGGATCCAGCGATTCACTTCCAGCCGGATCGCTTCGCGCTCGGCCGGCAGCGCCGCCGGCGTGAGCGTCGCGCCGAAGATCCTCACGCCCCGGCGATGCGCGGCATCGATCAGCCGGCGATAGCCGTCGATCAGCGACGCCGCGGTCACCTGCGTATGCGGATGATCGCAATCGAGACCGGCGCGAGGCGGCATCGTTGCAAAGTTGATGTCGTTGATGCCGATCAGCACGATCGCCGCCTTCACCCCCGAGCGCGATAGCGCGTCACGCTCGAAGCGGGATTGCAGCGACGTGCCGTAGCAGGCCGAATCACTGAGCAGCCGGTTGCCGCTGATGCCCAGATTCACCACACCGACCGCGTCCGACTCCGCCAGCCGGCGCGCCAGCGCGTCCGGCCAGCGGCGGTTCCGGTTCAGGCTCGAGCACAGCCCGTCGGTGATCGAATCGCCGATCGCCGCGACGCTCGCACGCGCCGCCCCGGCCTCGACCGCGAGCTCCGTCACCCACGCATATTGGGTAAACCGCGTTCGGAACGCGGCGGCGCCGGCATCTTTCGTGTGATCTCCGGGCCCCGATACGTAATTGACCTGGTTCGATACGCGATGCCAGACCGTCATCCGCTGACGCGCTCCCATATACAGGCTGACCGCATAAGGCCGACCGGTCGCCACGTCGATCGTCACCGGATCGCTTTCGATTTCCTGCCCCGGCGCCAGCGTCACCGACGCCCGCCCACCGAACCGCACCGCAACGGGCACACCGTCCGCCAACGCCGCGCCGTCGCCGGCCCGCGCCAGACTCGCCGACTCGACGACCAGCGGCACACTGCCGTACATATTGCTCAGCCGAATCCGCGCCGCCCGGCCCGCCACCGTCGGGTAGACGATCTGCCGGACCGTCCGGCCAGCCACGTCGGGCGCGCGATAAAGCGGCGGCGGCGAAGCCAGATCAGGAATCGGCTGCAACGCGGTGGCCCAGGCGGCAACCCACCCCGCCTGCGCAGCGCCGGCGGCCAGCGGCGACAGGAGAACGGACGCGCCCAGCGCGACCGCGGCAAGACTGCTGCGAAATGACATCGGCAAGATCCTCATCGGAAAGCGGGCATTGTGCCGCAGATGCGGTTCGGCACCGCGCGCCGCCACTCGTTCCCCATCAGCACGCTTTCGCCCCCGTCCTGTCGTTTACCCGCATCACACGCGATATCGCCCAAATAATTTATTAACCGACCGGTCGGTTGGTTTATACTTCGCACACATTCAACCGGACGAGAGCCTCGCCATGTACACGCAATCCCTCGACATCCCCGGCAATGTCGCCCCGCTCGACGCCGCCGCCGAGTCGCCCGAGCAGGCGCGGTTCGACGCGGTCATGGCCGCGGACGGCAAGATCGAGCCGCAGGACTGGATGCCCGACGCCTATCGCAAGACGCTGATCCGCCAGATTTCGCAGCACGCGCACTCGGAAGTCGTCGGCATGCTGCCGGAAGGCAACTGGATCTCGCGAGCGCCGAGCCTCAAACGCAAGGCGATCCTGCTCGCGAAAGTGCAGGACGAAGCCGGCCACGGTCTCTATCTGTACAGCGCGGCCGAAACGCTCGGCGTGTCGCGCGACGCGCTGATCGACGCGCTGCACGCCGGCAAGGCGAAATACTCGAGCATCTTCAACTACCCGACGCCGACCTGGGCGGACGTCGGCGTGATCGGCTGGCTCGTCGACGGCGCCGCGATCATGAACCAGATCCCGCTGTGCCGCTGCACGTACGGCCCGTATGCGCGCGCGATGATCCGCGTATGCAAGGAGGAGTCGTTCCACCAGCGCCAGGGCTTCGACGCGCTGCTGACGATGATGAAGGGCTCCGATGCGCAGCGCGCGATGGTCCAGCAGGCGGTGAACCGCTGGTGGTGGCCGGTGCTGATGATGTTCGGTCCGAGCGATGCCGACTCCGTCCACAGCAACCAGTCGGCCAAATGGGGCATCAAGCGGATCACGAACGACGACCTGCGGCAGAAATTCGTCGATGCGACCGTCGAGCAGGCGAAGGTGCTCGGCGTGACGCTGCCCGATCCCGACCTGAAATGGAACGAGGCGCGTGGCCATTACGACTACGGCGCGATCGACTGGGACGAATTCTGGCGCGTCGTCAACGGCGACGGGCCGTGCAACCGGGAGCGCCTCGCGACCCGCGTGAAGGCGCACGACGACGGCGCGTGGGTGCGCGAAGCCGCGCTCGCGCACGAAGCGAAGCGCCGCGCCCGCGCGGAACATCAAGCCGCCTGAGCGGCAACCATCGAATTCAGCTTCAGGAGAGAGTGATGAACAAGGAATGGCCGATCTGGGAAGTGTTCGTGCGCAGCAAGCAGGGCCTCGACCACAAGCATTGCGGCAGCCTGCACGCCGCCGACGCGTCGATGGCGCTGCGCATGGCGCGCGACGTCTACACGCGCCGCCAGGAAGGCGTGAGCATCTGGGTGGTGCCGTCGTCGGCGATCACCGCGTCGGATCCGAACGAGAAGGCCGAGCTGTTCGAGCCGGCGGGCGACAAGATCTATCGCCACCCGACGTTCTACACGCTGCCCGATGAAGTCAACCACATGTAACGCCCGCGCCATGACGATCACGCCCGAACACCTCTGCTACGTGCTGCGCCTCGCGGACAACGCGCTGATCCTCGGTCAGCGCAACGCCGAATGGTGCGGTCACGGCCCGATTCTCGAAGAAGACATCGCGCTGACCAACATGAGCCTCGACCTCATCGGCCAGGCGCGGATGCTGTATACGCACGCAGCCGACCTCGAACGCCAGCTCAACGGCGCGGCGAAGACCGAGGACGACTACGCGTACTTCCGCACCGAACGCGAGTTCGCGAACTTCACGCTCGCCGAGCTGCCGCATTACGGCCCGGTGTCGGGCACCGCGCACGCCGACAAGGACTACGCGGTGACGATCGTGCGCAATTTCCTCTACGCGGCGCTGATGCTGCACATGTGGAGCGCGCTCGAAACGTCGGAAGACGCGACGCTGGCCGCCATCGCGGCGAAATCGGTGAAGGAGACCCGCTATCACCTGCACCACGCACGCGAGTGGCTGGTGCGGCTCGGCGACGGCACCGACGAGTCGCACCGCCGCGCGCAGGCCGCGCTCGATTACCTGACCCCGTATACACGCGAGTTCTTCGCGGCGGACCAGGTGGACGACGCGATCGCCGCGCGGCGCATCGGCCCGGCGCCGGCCGCCCTCGAAACCGCGTGGCGCGCCGACGTCGACGACGCGCTCGCCGACGCGACGCTGACGCTGCCGGCGCCCGTCCAGCACATCACCACCGGCAAGCAGGGCGAGCACTCGGAGCACATGGGCTACCTGCTCGCCGAAATGCAGAGCCTCGCGCGACAGCATCCGGGCGCGACCTGGTAACGCGCACGTCAAACGGAGCCTCGCGATGTCCGCCTCATCCGCCTTCGCCGCCTCACCCGCCCCGCACCACGCCGATCCGCTGCTCGCGCGGGCGTGGGAAGTGCTGGAGGCCGTGCCCGATCCGGAAATCCCGGTCGTGTCGATCCGCGAGCTGGGCATCCTGCGCGACGTCCGGCGCGCGGACGACGGCCAGCTCGAGGTCGTGATCACCCCGACCTACTCGGGCTGCCCCGCGATGTCGCAGATCGCCGAGGACATCGCGGCCGCGATGCAGCAGGCCGGCCTGCCGCCGCACCGCGTCGAGACCGTGCTCGCGCCCGCATGGACGACCGACTGGATCACGCAGGAAGCGCGCGACAAGCTGCGCGCCTACGGGATCGCGCCGCCGGTCGGCCAGTGCGGCAGCGCCGCGCCGCGCGAGAACGTCGTTCGCTTCGTGCCGCGGCCGGTCGCGGCGCCCGTCTGCCCGCGCTGCGGCTCCGCGCGCACCGAGCGGCTCGCGCAATTCGCGTCGACCGCCTGCAAGGCGCTGTATCGCTGCGTCGACTGCCGCGAACCCTTCGACTACTTCAAACCTTATTAATATGGCGACCCCGCAATTCCATCCGCTGCGTATCCGCGACGTGCGGCCCGAGACCGCCGACGCCGTGACCGTCTCCTTCGAGATCCCGCCCGAGCTGCGCGATGCATACCGCTTCACGCAAGGCCAGTTCGTCACGCTGAAGACCCATATCGACGGCGAGGAGACGCGCCGCTCGTATTCGATCTGTGTCGGCACGACCGACTACGACCGCGACGGCGAATTGCGCATCGGCATCAAGCGCGTGCGCGGCGGGCGCTTCTCGAACTTCGCGTTCGATACGCTGAAGCCCGGCCACACGATCGACGTGATGACGCCCGACGGCCGCTTCTTCACGCACCTGAACGCGGAGCACGGCAAGCAGTACGTCGCGTTCTCCGGCGGCTCCGGGATCACGCCGGTGCTCGCGATCATCAAGACGACGCTCGAGCTCGAGCCGCGCAGCACGTTCACGCTGATCTACGGAAACCGCAGCGTCGACACGATCATGTTCGCGGAGGAGCTCGAGGACCTGAAGAACCGCTACATGAACCGCTTCGTGCTGTATCACGTGCTGTCCGACGACCTCCAGGACGTCGAGCTGTTCAACGGCGTGCTCGACCAGGCGAAGTGCGCGGCGTTCCTCGACACGCTGGTGCCGGCCGACTCGATCGACGAGGCGTTCATCTGCGGCCCCGCGCCGATGATGGACGCCGCGGAGGCCGCGCTGAAGGCGGCCGGCGTGCCGCAGGCGAAGGTCCACGTCGAGCGCTTCGGCACGCCGCTGCCGCAGGCCGGCGTACCGGCCGTCGAGATCACCGACGCGACGCCCGCCGCCGACCTCGAAATCGTCCTCGACGGCAAGACGCGCAAGCTGCGGCTGCCGTACGAAGGCGTGAGCCTGCTCGACGTCGGCCTGCGCGCCGGCCTCGCGCTGCCGTATGCGTGCAAGGGCGGCGTGTGCTGCACGTGCCGCGCAAAGGTGCTCGAAGGCGAGGTGCGGATGGAGAAGAATTACACGCTCGAAGAGCGCGAGGTGAAGGACGGCTTCGTGCTCACCTGCCAGTGCCATCCGGTCAGCGACAAGGTCGTGGTCAGCTACGACGAACGCTGAGCGAGCGGCATGGCGCCGGGTCCGCGACCGGGTGTCGCCCGCTCGCCGGTTTCTCGCCGTCACACAACTCGCTTACACTAGGGGCCGCCCGCCGGCCGGACGATGCAAGTCCGGCCGGCCGGCGGTTCTCTTTTGTTGACGACAGGCCGATGAGTACCATTCACGTGATTCAGGGCGGCAGCGCCGCCGCGTCGCTCAGCGAGGCGCTCGCCCAGGCGGGGCGCGACGAGCGCGTCGTCGGATTGCTCGACGACCTGGCCGTCGGGCCGCTCAAGGGCGTCGACGAGACGCCGGAGACCCGCGCCGCGTTCTGGCAACGCGTGCTCGGCGACCAGATTCCCGACTGGAAGGCGGAAGTCGAGCGCGAATTCGCGCGCCTCGACCTGCTCGCGATGGACACCGGCCAGGTGGTCGTCTGGCATGCGCCGAGCGTCGGCGACAAGCTGCTGCTGCGGCGTGTCGCCTACCATCTGCGCAACGTGCCGCAGCGCCTGAACGAGGTGCGGCTGTCGGAGGCCGATCTCGGCGCGGCGTCGACGCGCGCCGACCGCGCGTGCGCGACCGGCATGTTCTCCCCGGCGCAGCTGCTCGCCAAGCTGCCCGAAGCCGCCCCGATCTCGGTGCTGCGCATCGGCCGGCTCGCGCTCGAATGGCAGGAAGCCAAGCATCTGGACGCCGAACTCCGCTACTGGGTCAGCAACACGATCAAGAGCGGCCACTACGGCGACCTCGATGCGCTGATCCTCGCACATGCGGAGAACGGCTGGCTGCCGGCGCGGCGTCTCGCCGGCGGCGTGATGGCCGACGCGGATCGCGGCGGGCTGTTCGTCAGCGATTCGATCGCGCTGTGGCGCTGCCGCGAACTCGCCGCCGCCGGCCGCCTCGAGCTGCTGGACGACACCACCGACCTCCATTCCACGCAGGTGCGCGCAGCCCGCGCCACCGCGACGCAACGCTAATCCCCGCATTCGACCATGGCCCGCACCCGAGCCCCCGATCACGAATCCCAGCGCGAGCAGATCCTCGATCTCGCCGCCGAAAAGTTCGCGCAAACGAGCTACCCGAGCACGTCGATGTCCGACCTTGCCACCGCAAGCGGCACGTCGAAGGCGCGGCTCTATCACTACTACGAAAGCAAGGAAGCGATCCTGTTCGACCTGCTCGACCGCTACACGAAGCGGCTGATGCTGATCATCGCCGAGGTCGAAGGCACCAGCCAGCGGCGCGGCCTCACCGAGCGCGAGGCGTTCGCGGAGCTCGTGCGCGCGTTCCTCGGCGAATACGAGACGTCGCACAGCCGCCACGTCGCGCTGCTCAACGACGTGAAGTACCTCGAGGACGCGCAGCGCGAGATCGTGCTGGATCGCCAGCGCGACATCGTCGCGGCCTTCGCGCGCCAGCTCGCGCGCGCGTATCCGGAGCGGATCTCGAAGGAAAACCAGACCTCGGTCACGATGATGGTGTTCGGAATGATCAACTGGACGTTCACGTGGCTCAAGCCGGGCGGGCGCCTCGGCTACCGCGACTTCGCCGAGCAAGTGATCGACATGATCGAGCGCGGAATGTCTTCGGCGGCCTGATTGCCGCAAAGCAGCAAGCGTTGCGTGGCGGAAACACTGCGACACCCCGCCGCAAATTTCATATGATGAATTTTTTAGTCATTAAAAATCAAACAGTTGCGCGCTTAATTAAGCGAATTTAGAACGCCCCCTCCAAAACAAGTACGGGTTTTCCCCAATCCGGGGGCCTGCTGTCGGGTAAAATGCTGCTGCATTGCACAACCCGCAGTACGGTCACACATTGAGGAACCCACGATGAACACGCATATCCACGGCGGCCCGGCCGATGTCGTCGGCACCGCCGGTGCTGCGCCGGTTCTCGTCAGGGAACTGGCTTCCAAAGACCGTGAGCAGATGCTCACCCACTTTCTCTCGCTCGACGAGGACGATCGCCTGCTGCGCTTCGGCCAGGTGGTGCCCGACCACGTGATCGAGAACTATGTCCGCACGATCGATTTCGGCCGCGACACCGTGTTCGGCGTGTTCGATCATGCACTGGAACTGATCGGCGTCGGCCACCTGGCCTACCTGCCCGCCGAGGGCGACAAGCGCACCGCCGAATTCGGCGTGTCGGTGCTCGAAAGCGCGCGCGGCCGCGGCGTCGGCTCGAAGCTGTTCGAGCGCGCGGCGATCCGCAGCCGCAACACGCACGTGACGATGCTGTACATGCATTGCCTGTCGCGCAACGCGACGATGATGCACATCGCGAAGAAGTCCGGGATGCGGATCGAGTACGCGTACGGCGAAGCCGATGCGTACCTGTCGCTGCCGCCCGCCGACCACTCGACGATCATCGCCGAGATGCTGCAGGAACAGGCCGCGGTGTTCGACTACGCGCTCAAGCGCCAGGCGCATCGCACGTCGAAGTTCATCGAATCGCTGATGCCCGCCGCACTGACGGCCTGACATCGGCCGACCGGGCCCGCCGACGCGGCGCGCCCGGTCGCGCTTCCCATCTTCCGATCGCGCCCCCTACCGGATCGACCGGATCGGCAGCGCCGTCGTCTCCTTGAAGCATTCGAGCGAGAAGCTCGTCTTCACGTCGATCACCGACGGATGGTGCAGCAGCTGCTCCTGCACGAAGCGGGAGAAGTGCGCCATGTCCTCGACCTGCACCCGCAGCAGGTAATCCATGTCCCCCGTCATCGCATGGCAGGCGACCACCTCCGGCCAGGTCTGCACCGCCGCGCGGAACAGCTCCGCATGCGTCGCGCCGGCGCGCGCCGGCGTCTCGTCCGCGCGGACCGGCGCGAGCCCGCCCCGCTTCTCGAGCCGTACGCTGACGTATGCGAGCAGGTCTAGCCCGAGCTTCTGCGGATCGAGCAGCGCAACGTAGCCGGTGATCACGCCGGCCTCCTCGAGCCGCCGGATCCGCCGCAGGCACGGGCTCGGCGACAGGTTCACGCGCTCGGCAATCTCCTGGTTCGACAGGCGGCCGTTCTCCTGAAGAATCGCGAGAATCCGCCGATCGATGGCATCCAATTCCACTTGCGCCATCTTCTGCCTCCCAAGCATGAATTCAAGACTGGAAATTGCGCCATCGTAGTCAGCCGCGCTCAAGTTCGCAAGTTTCCGCCTCCCCTCGCCCGCTACACTTTGTCGCACACATCGATTCAACACGCGCGTCGCGGCGCGCCTCCGGAGACAAGCATGCAGATCCCCACCTGGGACAACCCCGTCGGCACCGACGGCTTCGAATTCATCGAGTACACCGCGCCGGACCCGAAGGCGCTCGGCCAGCTGTTCGAGCGGATGGGCTTCACCGCGATCGCGCGCCATCGCCACAAGGACGTGACGGTGTACCGCCAGGGCGACATCAACTTCATCATCAATGCGGAGCCGGATTCGTTCGCGCAGCGCTTCGCGCGCCTGCACGGCCCGTCGATCTGCGCGATCGCATTCCGCGTGCAGGACGCCGCGAAGGCCTACCGGCAGGCGCTCGAACTCGGCGCATGGGGCTTCGACAACAAGACCGGCCCGATGGAGCTGAACATCCCGGCGATCAAGGGCATCGGCGATTCGCTGATCTACTTCGTCGACCGCTGGCGCGGCAAGAACGGCGCGCAGCCGGGCGCGATCGGCGACATCAGCATCTATGACGTCGACTTCGAGCCGATTCCCGGCGCGAACCCGAACCCGGTCGGCCACGGCCTCACCTACATCGACCACCTGACGCACAACGTGCACCGCGGCCGCATGCAGGAATGGGCGGAGTTCTACGAGCGCCTGTTCAACTTCCGCGAAGTGCGCTACTTCGACATCGAAGGCAAGGTGACCGGCGTGAAGTCGAAGGCGATGACGTCGCCGTGCGGCAAGATCCGCATCCCGATCAACGAGGAAGGCTCGGAAACGGCCGGCCAGATCCAGGAATACCTGGACGCGTACCACGGCGAAGGCATCCAGCACATCGCGCTCGGCGCATCGGACATCTATCGCGCGGTCGACGGCCTGCGCAGCAAGGAAGTGAAGCTGCTCGACACGATCGACACGTACTACGAGCTCGTCGACCGCCGCGTGCCGAACCACGGCGAGCCGCTGGACGAACTGAAGAAGCGCAAGATCCTGATCGACGGCGCGCGCGACGACCTGCTGCTGCAGATCTTCACCGAGAACCAGATCGGGCCGATCTTCTTCGAGATCATCCAGCGCAAGGGCAACCAGGGCTTCGGCGAAGGCAACTTCAAGGCGCTGTTCGAATCGATCGAGCTCGACCAGATCCGCCGCGGCGTCGTGCAGGACAAGGCCTGACGCGCGCGGCGCGGCACGCCCGGCGGCAGCGGGCGTGCGCCGGCGCAAAAAGAAAGGGCGGGAATCCCGGGATTCCCGCCCTTTTTTCATCGGCTTTCATCGACGCGGCCGGTGCGGCCGCCCGGCCGGATCAATGCGCATTCGCCCCCGGCGCGACCAGGCGCACGCCCGACGGCTGCACATCGGCGTGCCGCGCGGGCGCGATCCGGCTCATCTGCGCGCCCGCTGCCGCCAGTGCGCTCGCGCCTTGCGCGCGCACCGGGCCGGTCATCGCGAAAAACGCGGCGGACACGATCAGGAAACTCTGGATATGACGTGTGTTCATTGGTACCTCCTGTTGAACTGCCGGCGCCTCCCCGCTTTCGTCATGACAATCGACGCCGGCGGGCACCTCCGACAGGCCGCCCAGATTAACGGCAAGTGCCGGACGATGTGCGCGGCTTTACATGCTTTTACATGCTGTAACGCGTAAAACGTGCTCACAGCCGGGCCGACACGGCAATTTTGACGACGAGCGGCGGGTTTTTCCCAGTGCTACCATCGCCTGAAACCGGCCAATATGCCGGCCACTGCCGACGTGTTCACAAGACGCCGACGCAATCGAAGTTTTGGCGATCCCAGACTGGGTGGAGGAGACTCATCAATGAATGCCCCGCTAGACGCAGGCCAACGCGCGTCCCTAGAAGCCGCGCTGAAGTCCGTCACGCTTGACGACAAATACACCCTCGAACGCGGTCGCGCGTACATGAGCGGCATCCAGGCGCTGGTGCGCCTGCCGATGCTCCAGCAGGAACGCGATCGCGCCGCCGGCCTCAACACCGCCGGCTTCATCTCCGGTTATCGCGGCTCGCCGCTCGGCGGCCTCGACCAGTCGCTGTGGAAGGCCAAGAAGCACCTGTCTTCCCACCAGATCGTTTTCCAGCCCGGTCTCAACGAAGATCTCGCCGCCACCGCCGTGTGGGGCTCGCAGCAGGTGAACCTGTACCCCGGCGCGAAGTACGACGGCGTGTTCGGCATGTGGTACGGCAAGGGCCCGGGCGTCGACCGCACCGGCGACGTGTTCAAGCACGCGAACTCGGCCGGCTCGTCGCAGCACGGCGGCGTGCTCGTCCTCGCCGGCGACGACCACGCGGCGAAATCGTCGACGCTCGCGCACCAGTCCGAGCACATCTTCAAGGCCTGCGGCCTGCCGGTGCTGTTCCCGTCGAACGTGCAGGAATACCTGGACTTCGGCCTGCACGGCTGGGCGATGAGCCGCTACTCGGGCCTCTGGGTCGCGCTCAAGTGCGTGACCGACGTGGTCGAATCGTCGGCATCGGTCGACATCGACCCGCATCGCACCGAGATCGTGCTGCCGTCGGACTTCATCATGCCGGACGGCGGCCTCAACATCCGCTGGCCCGACCCGCCGCTCGTGCAGGAAGCGCGCCTGCTCGACTACAAGTGGTACGCAGCGCTCGCCTACGTGCGCGCCAACAAGCTCGACCGCATCGAGATCGACTCGCCGCACGCGCGCTTCGGCATCATGACGGGCGGCAAGGCGTACCTCGACGTGCGCCAGGCGCTGACCGACCTCGGCCTCGACGACGAGACCTGCGCGCGCATCGGCATCCGCCTGTACAAGGTCGGCTGCGTGTGGCCGCTCGAAGCGCAGGGCGCGCAGGCGTTCGCGCGCGGGCTCGACGAGATCCTCGTCGTCGAGGAAAAGCGCCAGATCCTCGAATACGCGATCAAGGAAGAGCTGTACAACTGGCCGGACGCGCAGCGTCCGCGCGTGTTCGGCAAGTTCGACGAGAAGGACGGCGCCGGCGGCGAATGGTCGGTGCCGATGGGCAACTGGCTGCTGCCCGCGCACTACGAGCTGTCGCCCGCGATCATCGCGAAGGCGATCGCGACGCGCCTCGAGAAATTCGAGCTGCCGTCCGACGTGCGCGCGCGCATCGCCGCGCGGCTCGCGGTGATCCACGCGAAGGAAACCGCGCTCGCGAAGCCGCACGTGACGACCGAGCGCAAGCCGTGGTTCTGCTCGGGTTGCCCGCACAACACGTCGACCAACGTGCCGGACGGCTCGCGCGCGATCGCGGGGATCGGCTGCCACTACATGACCGTGTGGATGGACCGCAACACGAGCACCTTCAGCCAGATGGGCGGCGAAGGCGTGCCGTGGATCGGCCAGGCGCCGTTCACGAACGAGAAGCACGTGTTCGCGAACCTCGGCGACGGCACCTACTTCCACTCGGGCCTGCTCGCGGTGCGCGCGGCGATCTCGTCGAAGGCGAACATCACGTACAAGATCCTGTACAACGACGCGGTCGCGATGACGGGCGGCCAGCCGGTCGACGGCGTGCTGACGGTGCCGCAGATCACGCACCAGCTCGCGTCGGAAGGCGCGAAGAAGATCGTGATCGTCACCGACGAGCCCGAGAAGTACGAAGGCCAGACGTCGCTGCTCGCGCCGGGCGTGACGATCCATCACCGCGACCAGCTCGACGACGTGCAGCGCGAGCTGCGCGAGATCGAAGGCACGACGATCCTCGTCTACGACCAGACCTGCGCGACCGAAAAGCGCCGCCGCCGCAAGCGCGGCGCGTATCCGGACCCGGCCAAGCGCGTCGTGATCAACGACGCGGTGTGCGAAGGCTGCGGCGACTGCTCCGTGCAGTCGAACTGCCTGTCAGTCGAGCCGCTGGAAACCGAATTCGGCACGAAGCGCCAGATCAACCAGTCGACCTGCAACAAGGACTTCTCGTGCGTGAAGGGCTTCTGCCCGAGCTTCGTGACGGTCGAGGGCGGCCAGTTGAAGAAGCCGAAGGCCGTGTCGGTGGACGGCAGCGCGCTGCCGCCGATCCCGGAGCCGGCGCTGCCGGCGATCGACCGCGCGTACGGCGTGCTCGTCACGGGCGTCGGCGGCACGGGCGTCGTCACGATCGGCGCGCTGCTCGGGATGGCCGCGCACCTGGAGAACAAGGGCGTGACCGTGCTCGACGTCACCGGCCTCGCGCAGAAGGGCGGCGCGGTGATGAGCCACGTGCAGATCTCGCACGCGCCGACCGACATCCACGCGACGCGGATCGCGATGGGCGAAGCGGATCTCGTGATCGGCTGCGACGCGCTCGTCACGGCCGGCGACGAATGCACGTCGCGGATGCGGCACAACGCGACGCGCGTGGTCGTCAACAGCGCGAAGACGCCGACCGCCGAGTTCATCAAGAACCCGAACTGGTCGTTCCCGGGCCTGTCGGCCGAGCAGGACATCCGCGCGGCCGCGGGCGACGCGGTCGATCTCGTCGACGCGAACCACTTTGCGGTCGCGCTGCTCGGCGACGCGATCTACACGAACCCGTTCGTGCTCGGCTACGCGTGGCAGAAGGGCTGGCTGCCGCTCACGCTCGCGTCGCTCGAGCGCGCGATCGAGCTGAACGCCGTGCAGGTCGACAAGAACCGTGCGGCGTTCGACTGGGGCCGCCGCGCCGCACATGACCTCGCGAGCGTGCAGCAGGCCGCGACCGGCGGCGCGCGCGCCGAGCAAGCCGGTGCGACGGTGATCGCGCTGCACACGAAGAAGTCGGTGGACGCGCTGATCGCGAAGCGGGTCGAGTTCCTCGCCGCGTACCAGAACGCGGCCTACGGGGCGCGCTACGCGGCGTTCGTCGAGCGCGTGCGCGCCGCCGAGCGCGCGCTGGCCGACGGCGATGCGCAGGAGCCGCTGACCGAGGCGGTCGCGCGCAACCTGTTCAAGCTGATGGCGTACAAGGACGAATACGAGGTTGCACGGCTGCAGTCCGATCCGGCGTTCCTCGCGCGCCTGTCCGCGCAGTTCGAAGGCGACTGGAAGCTGAAATTCCACCTCGCGCCGCCGCTGTTCGCGAAGAAGGACGCGCATGGCCATCTGCTGAAGAAGGCGTACGGCCCGTGGATGATGCCGGCGTTCCGGATGCTCGCGAAGCTGAAGTTCCTGCGCGGCACCGGCCTCGATCCGTTCGGCCGCACCGAGGAGCGTCGCACCGAGCGTGCGCTGATCGGCGAGTACGAAGCGCTGATCGGCGAAGTCGTCGGCAAGCTGACGGCCGCGAACCGCCCGCTCGCGCTCGAGTTGGCCGCGCTGCCGGACGGCATTCGCGGCTATGGCCACGTGAAGGAGAACAACCTGCGCGCGGTTCGCACGAAGTGGAACACGCTGCTCGCGCAGTGGCGCTCGCCGACGGGCGGCCAGAGCCGGCAGCAGGTCGCCTGACGGGGCGCGGGGCCGGCGTTCGCGGTTCGAACGCCGGCCGCCGCTTGCTTATAGCCCAAAGAAAGAACGCCACGGAACCCGGGTTCCGTGGCGTTTTGTTTTGCGCCGCGCGGGGAGCGCGGCGCGACCGCTCGCGCGAAACTTACTTCGTGTTCACGTTCGCCGCGGCGACTGCCGTCATGTTGATGATCCGGCGCACGGTCGCGGCCGGCGTCAGGATGTGGACCGGCTTCGCCGCGCCGAGCAGCAGCGGGCCGACCGTCACGCCTTCGCCGCCGACCATCTTCAGCAGGTTGTACGCGATGTTCGCCGCTTCCACGTTCGGCATGATCAGCAGGTTCGCTTCGCCGGTCAGCGTCGTGCCCGGGAACGCGGCCTTGCGGACCACTTCGGACAGCGCCGCGTCGCCGTGCATTTCACCGTCGACTTCCAGGTGCGGCGCGCGCTCGACGATCAGCTTGCGGGCCTCGGCCATCCGGCGCGACGACGCCGACGGTGCGCTGCCGAAGTTCGAGTTCGACAGCAGCGCGGCCTTCGGCGTGATACCGAAGCGCTCGATCTCGGCCGCGGCCTGGATCGTCATGTCGGCGAGCTGTTCGGCGCTCGGCACCTCGTTCACGTACGTATCGCACAGGAACAGGTTGCGGCCCGGCAGCATCAGCAGGTTCATCGCCGCGAAGTGCTCGGCGCCCTTCGCGCGGCCCAGCACCTGCTCGATGAACTTCAGGTGGCTGTGGTACGTGTCGATCATCCCGCAGATCATGCCGTCCGCGTCGCCCAGGTGGACGAGCATCGCGCCGATCAGCGTGTTGAACTTGCGCAGCGCCGCCTTCGCGACTTCCGGCGTCACGCCGTCGCGCGCGCCGATCTCGTGGTACGCCTGCCAGTACCGGTGATAGCGGGTGTCGTCTTCCGGATTGACGATCTCGAAATCGACACCGGCCTTCAGCTTCGAGCCGATCTTCTGCAAGCGCATCTCGACGACCGACGGGCGGCCGACGATGATCGGCTTCGCGATCTTCTCCTGCAGCACGAACTGCGCGGCGCGCAGCACGCGCTCGTCCTCGCCCTCGGCGAACACGATGCGGGCCGCGGCCTTCTTCGCGGTCGCGAACACCGGGCGCATCACCATGCCGGTGCGGTAGACGGTCGTGCCGAGCTGCTCGCGGTACGCGTCCATGTCCTGGATCGGACGGGTCGCGACGCCCGAATCCATCGCGGCCTGCGCGACGGCCGGCGCGATCTTGATGATCAGGCGCGGGTCGAACGGCTTCGGAATCAGGTATTCCGGGCCGAATTCGAGCGAATGGCCTTCATACGCCTTCGCGACTTCCTCGCTCTGGTCGGTTTCCTCGGCCAGCTCGGCGATCGCGCGCACGCACGCGAGCTTCATCTCTTCCGTGATCGTCGTCGCGCCGACGTCGAGCGCGCCGCGGAAGATGAACGGGAAGCACAGCACGTTGTTGACCTGGTTCGGGTAGTCCGAACGGCCGGTCGCGATGATCACGTCGGGGCGCGCGGCCTTCGCGTCTTCCGGGCGGATTTCCGGTTCCGGGTTCGCGAGCGCGAGGATCAGCGGACGGTCGGCCATCGCCTTGACCATGTCCTGCTTCAGCACGCCGGCGCTTGAGCAGCCGAGGAACACGTCCGCGCCGACGATCGCGTCGCCGAGCGTGCGCGCATCGGTCGTCACGGCGTAGCGCTGCTTCGACGGATCGAGGTTGCCGCGGCCTTCGTAGATCACGCCCTTCGAGTCGCACACGAGCACGTTCGCCTTGTTCAGGCCGAGCTTCACGAGCAGGTCGAGACACGCGATCGCCGCCGCGCCCGCGCCCGAGCACACGAGCTTCACTTCGCCGATCGTCTTGCCGACCACCTTCAGGCCGTTCAGGATCGCCGCCGACGCGATGATCGCGGTGCCGTGCTGGTCGTCGTGGAAGACCGGGATCTTCATCCGCTCGCGCAGCTTCTGCTCGATATAGAAGCACTCCGGCGCCTTGATGTCTTCAAGGTTGATGCCGCCGAGCGTCGGCTCGAGCATCGCGATCGCGTCGACGAGCTTGTCCGGATCGGATTCCGACAGCTCGATGTCGAACACGTCGATGCCCGCGAATTTCTTGAAGAGGCAGCCCTTGCCTTCCATCACCGGCTTCGCGGCGAGCGGGCCGATGTTGCCGAGGCCGAGCACCGCCGTGCCGTTCGTGATGACGCCGACGAGGTTGCCGCGCGACGTGTACTTCTGCGCGTCGAGCGGATCGGCGTGGATCGCCTCGCACGCGGCCGCGACGCCCGGCGAATACGCGAGCGACAGATCGAGCTGGTTCGACAGCGGCTTGGTCGGCGTGACCGAAATCTTGCCGGGTTTCGGGTTCAGGTGATAAGCGAGTGCGGCCTGCTTCAGTTGTTCGTCCATGATTGACCTGCGAGAGACATGCGAAAGAGAAATGCGAGTGCTCAGTACGCAGCACCTTGAGCCGCGGATGCGTGGATCGAGGGGGTATTCGACTGCGACGGCCGTTGCACGCCGGATCGGCGCGCGATCGAACCTCGGCGGGTGGCAAGAGGAAAGTACAAAGTACCGAGCGATTATTCTAGGGCCGCCTAGTGTACACCCCCGCGCATGACGAACGTTGCTGCGGCGCGGCATCGTGGGCCTCGCAGCGGCCCGCCGATCAAGCCCCGTTTATTCCGGACCGTTCCGTACACAGCGGCAAGCGCGCGCAAAGTCCGTCGAAACCGACCCGAATCGGGTAAAATAGTCGCCTACGCGCGCAGCGATACGATCGGCTCCCCGGTCGCGCCCCGGCCCTCGCGGGCGGGCTCCCCTTGCTGCGCCACCGGGCACGCGCCCGCACCTCGCTCACCATCCAAGGAATGCCCATGACAGGCTTCGATCGTCAGACGATCTCCGACACGACCGCCAAAATCCTGCTCGAAGTGCAGGCGGTGCACTTCAACGCCGAAAAGCCGTTCATCTTCACGTCCGGCTGGGCCAGCCCCGTCTACATCGACTGCCGCAAGCTGATCTCGTATCCGCGCGTGCGCCGCGGCCTGATGGAAATGGCGGAAGCGACGATCCTGCGCGACGTCGGCTTCGAGCAGATCGACGCGGTGGCGGGCGGCGAAACCGCCGGCATCCCGTTCGCGGCCTGGATCGCCGACCGCATGATGCTGCCGATGCAGTACGTGCGCAAGAAGCCGAAGGGCTTCGGCCGCAACGCGCAGATCGAGGGCCATCTGGAAGAAGGCTCGCGCGTGCTGCTCGTCGAGGACCTGACGACCGACAGCCGCAGCAAGATCAACTTCATCAACGCGCTGCGCACTGCAGGCGCCACGGTGAACCACTGCTTCGTGCTGTTCCACTACAACATCTTCAAGGAAAGCGTGTCGGTCCTGAAGGACATCGACGTCGACCTGCACGCGCTCGCGACCTGGTGGGACGTGCTGCGCGTCGCGAAGGCGTCGGGCTACTTCGAGACGAAGACGCTCGACGAAGTCGAGAAATTCCTGCACTCGCCGGCCGAGTGGTCGGCCGCGCACGGCGGCGCGACCGGCGCCCAGGAGTGACGCCGCGCCGGCGGACAGCCGGCGCCATCGCGGCACAAGCCGCTCGCCTCACGGCGGGCGGCTTTTTTTTTCGCGCCGCGCGCCGGGTCCATCGCGGCGATCTGTCACGACATGCGTCGCTCATCGAACCCTAATGCTAGACTTGCTCCATCGCCGCAATCACCTTCGCGACAACAAACGAGGCCGGGCTCATCCGCCCGGCCCACGTGACGGGAGAAGCGCCATATGCGTGTGGGTCGCCAGATCGCTCCGCCTGCGTCATCGAACGGCCCGTCTCCGCTCGCCCTTGCCCTCCTCTGCGCCGCCGCCTTCGCCTGCATGCCGTCGCATGCGGACTCCTCCGCGTTCACAGTGTCGAGCGACGACCTGTCGCCGGGCGGCCGCGTCGGCGCCGCGCAGGTGTTCGACCGCGGCGACTGCAAGGGCGCGAATCGCTCGCCGCAACTGTCGTGGCGCAATCCGCCGCCCGGCACGCGCGGCTATGCGATCACGATGTTCGACCCGGACGCGCCCGGCCACGGCTGGTGGCACTGGGCCGTCGCAAGCCTGCCGCTCACCGTCACGAGCCTGCCCGCCGATGCGAGCGCGTCGGGCCTCCTGCGGCGCATCGGCGCGAGCGAGGCGCGCAACGATTTCGGCATCGACGGCTATGGCGGCCCATGCCCGCCGCCCGGCAAGCCGCATCGCTACGTGATCACCATCTACGCGCTGAAGAGCACCGACCTGCGCATCGGCCAGGGCCGCCCCGCGCCGATGTTCGAGCACGAGATCGGCACGCAGGCGATCGGCACCGCGACGCTCGTCGTGCATTACGGACAGTAAGCCGGCGCGGCAGCGCGCGGCCGATTGCCGACGCCCGCGAAACTCCGTGTTGCCCGATCGCGGTTTTTTGCGTCATTTCGTATTGCTAGACTCGCCGTGACCGATCGCGGCGCACCGCCGCGCGTCGGCGCCCCTTTCGTCCTCATCCGGAGAACGCCCCATGTCGAACATCGTCATCGTCTATCACAGCGGCTACGGCCATACGAAGAAGCTGGCCGAAGCCGTCCATGCCGGCGCGCAGGACACGGGGGCGCACGTGCGCCTCGTCGCGGTCGGCGACCTCGACGACGCAGGCTGGGCCGCGCTCGACGCGGCCGACGCGATCGTGTTCGGCGCGCCGACCTACATGGGCGGCCCGTCGGCGCAGTTCAAGACGTTCGCCGACGCGACGTCGAAAGCGTGGTTCACGCAGAAATGGAAGGACAAGATCGCCGCGGGCTTCACGAACTCCGCGACGATGAACGGCGACAAGTTCTCGACGATTCAATATTTCGTCACGCTGGCGATGCAGCATGGGATGGTGTGGGTCGGCACGGGCCTGATGCCGGCCAACTCGAAGGCGGCCACGCGCAACGACATCAACTTCGTCGGCGGCTTCACGGGCCTGCTCGCGCAATCGCCGTCGGACGCGTCGCCCGACGAGGCGCCGCTGCCGGGCAACCTCGAGACCGCGAAGGCGTTCGGCCGTCGCGTCGCCGAGGCGACGGCCCGCTGGATCGCGGGCGGCCGCTGAAGCGGCCTGCCCCGATAAAGGGACACAAGACGGCCCGCGCGGCCGTCTTTTTTTTCGGCCCGTGCGGTGCAGGCTCGCCGCATGAAGTCTTAGAATGGCGGTTTTCCGGCGTGCAAGCGCCGCGGCCCCGTTTCAGTGAGAGCGAAATGAGCACCAAAGTTTTTGTCGACGGCCAGGAAGGCACGACCGGCCTCAAGATCTTCGAATACCTGTCCGCCCGCAGCGACATCGAGATCCTTCGCATCGACGAAGCGAAGCGCAAGGACGTCGACGAACGCCGCCGCCTGATCAACGCGTCGAACGTCACGTTCCTGTGCCTGCCGGACGTCGCGTCGCGCGAATCGGCATCGCTCGTCGAGAACCCGGACACGACGCTGATCGACGCGAGCACCGCGTTCCGCACGAACCCGGACTGGGCATACGGCCTGCCCGAGCTGACCCGCGCGCAGCGCGAGAAGATCCGCACGTCGAAGCGCATCGCGGTGCCGGGCTGCCACGCATCGGCGTTCGTGCTCGCGATGCGGCCGCTCGTCGACGCCGGCGTCGTCGCGCCGACGTTCGCCGCGCACAGCCACTCGATCACCGGCTACAGCGGCGGCGGCAAGTCGATGATCGCCGACTACGAGAACCCCGCGTCGGCCGCGAAGCTCGCGAGCCCGCGCCCGTATGCGCTCGGCCTCACGCACAAGCATCTGCCGGAAATGGCCGCGCACACGGGCCTCGCCACGGCGCCGATCTTCACGCCGATCGTCGGCCCGTTCCTCAAGGGCCTCGCGGTGACGACCTACTTCACGCCCGGCCAGCTCGCAAAGCGCACAACGCCGCAGGACGTGCAGCGCATCTTCGCCGAGTACTACGCGGATGAAGCGTTCGTGCGCGTCGCCCCGTTCAACGCCGACGACAACCTCGACGCCGGCTTCTTCGACGTGCAGGCGAACAACGACACGAACCGCGTCGACCTGTTCGTGTTCGGCAACGACGAGCGCTTCGTCACCGTCGCGCGCCTCGACAATCTCGGCAAGGGCGCGTCGGGCGCCGCGATCCAGTGCATGAACCTGAACATCGGCGCGGCGGAGGACACGGGCCTCACGCGCTGAGTCATCCTCGCATGCGATGCAAAGCCGGCCGCTGGCCGGCTTTTTATTTATCCTTAATTGGCAATAAGTGATAATTCGCGCAGGGATTTACAATAATTTACAAGCTTTCGATTGCGCGATATCCCTTCGATTAATCTCCCCCTCTCTTTATCCAGTCAATCCCGAATAGGGATAAACCGGATACCCCCGCTTTAAACGCTGCCGCAAGGCCAAAAGGCCGCGCCGCGTCACCTTCCGCGCACTTCTTCAGCACACCTTGCGTTTTAATTCTTACTGAATGCCCGCTCCCGAAAGCATTCAGCGCGCGCCCGCCGTTTCAATCGTCTTTTTTAGACGGGTTCATCAATTGACAGCAAAAATACGTGCGGCGACATTAACCCGCACAATTAAACGATTGGAGACAGCGGCATGTCGCACACCTTATCGAAGGGGGTGGCAACGGCCTTTGCCATTGCCCCTTTGCTCGTCGCATGTGGAGGAGGGGATTCCGGCGCGCCCGCCCCGATCGAAGCGCCTCAATGTTCCGGCTCGAGCTGCGGCACGCAGGGGCCGCCGGCGTCGCAACCCGTCAACGGTTCGCTGTGCCCGGCCGACGCGGACATCGTGAAGAGCACGTATCTCGGCGGCGCCGGCAGCGGCGAGATCGTCAGCGTCAACATCGACGCGGTCGCGATGACCTACACGCTCAAGTGGCTCGAATCGCCGATTCCGCTGGCGACCGGCACGGTCACGCCGACGCGCGTCGGCACGACGATCACCGGCCGCGTCATGCACCCGCCGACCGGCGCGCTGCCGACCGCCGAGCAGACGCGCTGCGCGTTCGTCCTCACGCCGGGCGCGGGCACGGCCGGAAACGGCTCGGCCTATTCGACGGCCGCCGACTTCAACCCGGCGAACCCGCCAATGCTGCTGGTCGGCATGGGCGTGGCCGGCGGCGGCATTCCGGGCGCGACGATCCAGTACGACGGCCTGACGATCATCCCCGGCGTCGTGCAGAACGTCGGCAAGGTGCCGAACCGCCACTTCGACTTCTATCCGTTCCTCGGCTTCGCGAGCACGACGACGGACCTCACGAAGCTGCCGGGCACCTACAACGCGCTGATCTACCACCTCGTGCCGTCCGGCAACTACGCGACGAAAGGCACGAACTCGAGCGAGACGTTCGATGCAAACGGCGCGTGCACGTCGACGAGCGCGGGCGGCTGCCAGACGACCGGCGACCCGTGGAAGGCGAGCGCGAACGGCGGCTATTTCGACAGCACGAAGGCGCCGCAAACGCTGCCGCAGACGAGCCTGCCGGTCGGCCAGACCGGCAAGTCGGCCATCGCGCACATGGTGATCGGCCAGCTCAACGGCGCGACGGTCCCCGTGATCGTGCGCACCGGCAACGTGAACCTCGGCACGCCGCCGCTGCACGCCGACGCGCAGGTCGACGACGAATCGGGCATCGCGGTGCTCGGCAAGGCGACGGCGCTGGCGTCGGGCGGCATCGACGGCGGCTACGCGGGCGCGGACTCGAACTTCAAGTACACGGCCGCGCTGATCCGCGGCGGGAACGCGACGTTCGTGAACCCGACGACGCAGGCCGCGGAGGACGGCTTCACGCTGGACTACGGCCAGGCGACGCCCGGCCTGCTGAACCTGCAGACGATCCCGCCGGCCAATTCGGGCTACGCGGCAAGTTCCGGACTACTGATCGCGACGGGCGGGCTGTACGCGGCGCTCGTGCAGGGCACGGTAAACGGCGGCGTCACGCCGTCGTCGGCCAACGCGAGCACGTCGTCGGCGCCGTACTTCGGCGTCGGCGCGCAGATCAGCAAGTAACGGCAGAACGACGGCGCACGCCGCCGCGGCAACGAACGAGAGGCGCCCGGCACGGCGCCGGCAGTGCAATACACAAACAGGAAGCGGCCGACAGGGAGCCGGCCGCCACACAAGACAAATTCTGGAGGAGCAACATGAAGCGCAACCTCATTCTCGCGGCAACCGTGGCCGCCCCGCTTCTTTCGGCATGCGGCGGCGGGAGCGACAATCCGCCGCCGCTCGTCGAAGACCGTCTCTGCCCCGCCGCGCTCGACTACGGCACCGTCTACACCGGCGGCGCGGGCAGCGGCGAGCTCGTCAAGCTGCAGCTCGACACGACCAGGATGACCTGGCAGGTCAGCTACATCGAATCGCCGGTTCCACGCACCACCGGCACCGTCACGCCGACGCGCGCCGGCACCGTCGACAGCGGCACGCTCACGCAGGAAACGCTGCTGCCGACCAACAAGCTGAACCAGTGCGCGTTCCGCCTGAACGGCGCGAGCCTCGACCCGTCGCGCCCGGCACGCATCTTCGTCGGCTTCGGCGTCGCGGGCGGCACGATTCCCGGCAAGGAGATCCAGTTCGGCGGCGTGCTCGGCCAGGCCGCGGTGCCCGACACGAAGTTCCCGTACTACCCGTTCATCGGCTTCTCGGCGATCGAGACCAACCTCGCGAACCTCGCCGGCACGTACAGCCACGTCGGCTTCGGCGAAGTGCCGTCGCAGCAGTTCGCGCCGGTGTCGATCGACGCGAAGGTGACGATCAATGCCGACGGCACGTGGATCAAGTGCGACTCGACCGGCCAGTTCGCCGGCACGTGCCGCCAGCCGGGCACGAACCTCGCGCAGTCGGCGGACGGCAGCGGCGCGTTCCAGACCAACAACTACCAGAGCCAGGTCAAGCCGACGCTGTCGACGCTGCCGCAGGGCAAGGGCTTCATGATCGTCGGCAAGCTGCGCAACCAGCTCGTGCCGATCCTCGTGCGCACCGGCGTCGCGAACCCGAACGTGCAGCCCGACGGCAACGGCGTGCCGGGCCTCACCGCCGACGACGAATCGAGCATCTCGATCCTCGCGCCGCAGACGGCGATCACGGTCGGCTCGCAGAACGGCGAGTACATCGGCGTCGACAGCGCGTTCAACTACCGCACCACCGCGCTGATCAACAACCAGGCGACGCTGCTCGATCCGTTCCAGCCGTCGCAGGCATCGCTCGCGACCCCGCTCGACCTCGACTACACGCAGAAGGTGCCGGGCGCGGTCACGACGGTCCACACGGGCGCGGGCAGCACGACGCCCACCGGCAAGTTCATCTTCACGGGCGGCGTGTTCGGCTTCCTCGACAACGCGAGTTCGACGCCGTATTTCACGATCGGCGCGTTCGTCCAGTAAGCGGGCCCGGGAGCCGTCATGAAGAAGAAGATCCTTCTCGGCGCGGCGGCCGGCGCCGCCGCGCTGGCGCCGCTCGCGGCGCACGCGCAAAGCGCCGGCAGCAACGTCGTCACGCTCGGCTGGTTCCACGTGATGCCGCAGCAGAGCAGCACGCCGATGACGACCAACGTCGCGCCGACGCCGATCAACACGCCGCTGCGCCTGCCGCCGTCGTTCACGTCGCCGGGCACCGGGCTGCGCACCAGCGGCGCGGACACCGTCGGCCTCACGGTCAGCCACTTCCTCACCGACCACATCGCGGTGACGTCGGTGGCGGGCGTGCCGCCGGTGTTCAAGGTGTCGGGCCAGGGCACGATCAAGCCGCCGGGCCCGGCCGGCGCGCTCGGCACGCAGAACATCGGGCTCGGGTCGGTCAACCCGATCGTGAAGAGCGTGCGGCAGTGGAGCCCGGCCGTGATCCTGCAGTACTACTTCGCGCAGGCGAACGCGAAGTTCCGGCCGTTCCTCGGCCTCGGCGTGTCGTACAACTGGTTCAGCGACCTGCAGCTCAACCCGAACTTCGTCAAGCAGACGCAGGACAACCTCGGCGCGATCCTCGCGGCGGGCGCGGGCAAGCCGGGCAAGACTTCGGTGGAGGCGAAGGCGTCGTCGTCGTGGCAGCCGGTGTTCAACGCGGGCCTGCAGTACAACGTCACCGAGCATTTCGGGCTCGTCGCGTCGGTCACCTACATCCCGCTGAAGACGACGTCGACGGTGACGATCAAGGCAGCCGACGGCACGACGCTCGCCGAGTCGAAATCGGACCTGAAGGCCGATCCGATCATCAGCTACGTCGGGATGTCGTACAAGTTCTGAGACTGATCGGAAAAGTACGGACGAAAAAAAGCCCGCCTAAGAGGCGGGCTGAATCCATATCAGAGGAGACATGGAGGAGACAGGTGCAACTATAGCGAATCAATTTCTGCAATGCAACATTTCCGTCGAGAAAATCAGGATTTTCCCTCGAACGCCGGCTCTAAACAGTCAGCACTTCTGACCCTACCTCGTTTTCCTGCGCCAGCACCTCGGCCAGCGCGTCCCGCAGCAGCGTGACCGGCCGCAGCAGGCGGCCCGGCAGCGCGCCGTGCACGAACCAGATGTTGATCCGCGTCTCCAGCCCGGAGGTGCGGATTACCCGCAGCCCATCGCGATGCGCGCTGCGCGCGAGCGCCGTCGGCGGCGCGATGCCGATCCCCGCGCCGCGCGCGACCAGCGACAACTGCAGATCCGACCCGAATGCCTCGACCGCGACGTTGAACGGCAGCCCGGCCGTGCCGAACGCGCGGCTCAGCGCCGAGCGCATCCCGCAGCCGTCCTGGCTCAGCACCCACGGAAACTGCGACAGCGCATCGAGCGTCAGCGGCCCGTCGGGCAGCGGGAAGTCGCGCGCCGCGACCAGCACGGCCGGCTGCGTGCCGAGCAGCGTCGTCGTCAACGCGTCAGGCAACACCGCGCTCGCCGGCATCATCACCGCCGCCGCGTCGAGCGCGCCCCGTTCGAGGCCCGCCACGAGCGCCGGCGACCAGCCCGCGGTGACGCGCAGCGTCAGGCGCGGGAACGCGTCGCGCAGCCGGTCGACCGGCCGCTCGAGCGCCAGTTCCGACAGGAACGGCGGCACGCCGATGCGCAACTCGCCGGACGGTTCGCGCTCCGGTGCACCGACCGCCATCAATTCGTCCACCGCGCCCAGCACGTTGCGCGCGAGCGTATAGACCTCGCGCCCGGCGGCGGTCGGCTTCAGCGGCTTGCTCTGCCGTTCGAGCAGCGGCACGCCGAGCAAGGTTTCGAGGTTCTGCACGCGCCGCGTGAGACCCGGCTGCGTCAGATGGAGCTTCGCGGCGGCGGCCACCATCGAGCCGCTGTCGACCACCGCGACGAATGCCTGCAGATCGCGCGTATTCAAAACAAACTCGCATAATCATGTTAGACATATTTCAATTGTCGCATAAACATCCGCCGCCTACGATGGGGCTTTCCACTCCCCGACAGGCCCGCGATGACCCGCCCCGCCGATCTCTGCCCTGCCCCTGCCGCCGCGCCGCGCGCATCCGGCGGCGCAACGCCCGCGTTGAGCGCGGGCATGACGCTGTTCTTCGCCGCGACGGTCGGCGTGATCGTGGTCGACCTGTTCGCCGCGCAGCCGCTGACCGGCCCGATCAGCGCCGAGCTGCGCCTGCCGCCGGGCCTCGCGGGTCTCGTCGCGATGCTGCCGCAGCTCGGCTATGCGGCCGGGCTCGTGCTGCTCGTCGACCTGTTGGAGAATCGCCGGGTGATCGTGACGACGCTCGCCGTGTGCGCGGCGATGCTCGCGCTGCCGGCGCTCACGCGGTCGGGCACCGTGTTCCTGCTCGCGACGTTCGCGGCCGGCGCCGCGTCGAGCGTGATCCAGATGCTGGTGCCGATGGCCGCGTCGATGGCGCCTGATGCGCAGCGCGGCCGCGCGGTCGGCAACGTGATGAGCGGGCTGATGCTCGGCATCCTGCTGTCGCGGCCGCTCGCGAGCCTGATCGCCGGCTCGTTCGGCTGGCGTGCGTTCTACGGCATCGCCGCGGCCGCGGACGCGGCCATCGCCGCCGTGCTCGCGTTGCGGCTGCCCGCGCGCCGGCCGCATGCGACGGCCGGCTACCGCGCGCTGCTCGCGTCGATGGGGCGCCTGCTCGCCGACGAGCCGGTGCTGCGCCGGCACGCGTTGTCCGCCGCGCTCGTGATGGCCGCGTTCAGCGCGTTCTGGACCGCGATCGGGCTGCGGCTCGCGCAGCCGCCGTTCGATTTCGGGCTGCACGGAATCGCGCTGTTCGCGTTCGCCGGCGCGAGCGGCGTGATCGCAACCCCATTCGCCGGCCGGGCCGGCGATCGCGGCCACGGCGCCGCCGCGCTGCGGCTCGCGCACGTCGCGATGCTGGCGGCGCTCGTCGCGATCGGCGTCGCGGGCGCCGGATGGTTCGGCTTCGACGCGCACGCGCATCGCGACGCGGCGCTCGTGCTACTGGCGGCCGGCGCGGCGCTGCTCGACGCGGGCGTGGTCACCGACCAGACGCTCGGCCGCCGCGCGATCAATCTGCTGAATCCGGCCGCGCGCGGGCGTCTGAACGGGCTGTTCGTCGGCGCGTTCTTCGTCGGCGGCGCGCTCGGCGCGGCGCTCGCGGGCAGCGCGTGGGCGTGGGCCGGTTGGCCCGCGGTGTGCGGCGTCGCGCTGGCGTTCACCGGCGCCGCCGGCGCGTTCGGGCGCCTGGCCGAGCGCCGTCCCGGCACGGCGGCCGTGCCCGGCGCACGCCCCTGAAAGACGAACGCCCCGCCCTCGGACGAGGACGGGGCGTGGGGCCGAAGCAGCCGGCAACCGCCGGGATCAGTGCCGCACCAGCGCCATCATCGCGCCGAAGCCGACGAACAGGCCGCCGGTCAGCCGGTTGAACGCCTTCGCGACGTTCTGGCTCTTCAGCGTCGCGCCGATTCGCGTGCCGAACAATGCATAGACGAGATACCAGCTCACCTCGATCACCGCGAACGTGGCGACCAGCACGCCGAACTGCGGCAGCGTCGGCTCGGACGCGTTGATGAACTGCGGCAGCAGCGCGGCGGCGAACAGGATCGCCTTCGGGTTGCTGCCCGCGACCAGGAAGCCGTTGCGGAACAGCACCCAGCGCGACGCCGGCGCGGCCTGGCGGGCCACCGGCTCGACGTCGGCGCCCGGCGCGTCGGCCTCGACGCGCGCGCGCCACGCCTTCACGCCGAGGTAGACCAGGTAGGCCGCGCCCGCATAGCGCAGCGCGTTGAACATCGCCGGCCACGCCTCGAGGAACACGCCGAGCCCGGCGGCCGACACCGACAGCATCAGCACCAGCGCGCTCAGGCAGCCGGCCATCGTCGCCGACGAGCGCCGCAGGCCATGCCGCGCGCCGTGCGTCATCACGAGCAACATGTTCGGACCGGGAATCGCCGACACGACGAACACCGTCGCCACGAAAAGCCACCACGTATGCAAGCTCATTGCCACCTCTGCGCGAAGGAAAACGAAAGGACGATTATGCCGGCTGCGGCGCGGATTTGTCCCGCGCCGCCCGCCCGCTTCAGCGGCCCGCCCGGCGCGACGCGACCTCGCCGAGCACCGCGAAGTCCAGCTCGCCGCCGCCGTGCGCGAGCGCATCGAGCAGGTTGTCGCGCACGAGGCTCGCGACCGGCAGCGGCACCGACACCGCGTCGCCCGCCTCGAGCGCGAGCCGGACGTCCTTCAGGCCGAGGCGCGCCTTGAAGCGCGCCGGCTCGTAGCGCCGCTCGGCGATCATCGCGCCGTAGCCTTCGTACACGGGCCCCGGGAACACGCTGTGGGTGATCACGTCGAGGAAATCACGCATCGCGACGCCGTGCCCGGCGAGCAGCGCGGACGCCTCGCCGAGCGTCTCGATCGCCGACGCCAGCGTGAAATTCGCGGCGAGCTTCGCGACGTTCGCATGCTGCGGCAGCGAGCCGAGCCGCCAGGTCTTCTGGCCGATCGCGTCGAACAGCGGCTGCATCCGGTCGATCGCTTCCGCCGGGCCGGCCGCCATGATCGTCAGGCGCGCCGCCGCCGCGACGTCCGGCCGCCCCATCACGGGCGCCGCGACATAGTCGAGGCCGCGCGACGCATGCGCGTGCGCGAGCGACTCGGCGAGCGCGACGGAAATCGTCGCCATGTTGACGTGGATCAGGCCGCGCGGCGCCTGCGCGAGCAGCGCGTCGTCGAAAACGCCGCGCGCGGCGGCATCGTCGGCGAGCATCGAGAACACGGCGTCGCCGCGAAACGCGTCCGCCGGCGTGCCGACCGCCTGCGCGCCCAGCGCGACGAGCGGCTCGGTCCGCTCGCGCGAACGGTTCCAGACCCGCACCTGATGCCCCGCCTTCAGCAGGTTCGTCGCGATCGCCTGCCCCATTTCGCCCAGCCCGATAAATCCGAGATCCATCGCACGCTCCTTCGACAAGTGAAGCCGCGAGTTAAACACAATCGCGTGCAGCCTGCAGGCAGCGCCGCCGCTCGCACGATGCGATACTGCGCGCATGGCGACCGCGACCTTCCGTTTCCACGGCGAACTGAACGCGTTCCTTGCGCGAACGCTGCGCGACCGCGCGTTCGCCCGCGCGTGCGGCAGCGCGGCGAGCGTCAAGCACATGGTCGAGGCGCTCGGCGTGCCGCATACGGAAGTCGGGCGGCTGTGCGTGAACGGCGCGCCGGCGCCGTTCGACCGGCGGCTCGCGGACGGCGACCGCGTCGACGTCTACCCGGAACGCGCGCCGCAACCGGCGGACGGCGCCCGCGCGCCGGCGCCGCCGGACTGGCGCTTCGTCGCCGACGCGCACCTCGGCGGCCTCGCGCAACTGCTGCGCCTCGCCGGCTTCGACACCTGCTACGACAATCATTTCAGCGACGACGAAATCGCCGTGCTCGCCGCGCGGGACGGCCGCATCGTCCTCACCCGCGACCGCGAGCTGCTCAAGCGGCGCGCGGTCGCGCGCGGCTGCTACCTGCATGCGCTGCAGCCGGCCGCGCAGTTGCGCGAGCTGTTCGCGCGGCTCGATCTGGCGCCGCACATGCGGCCGTTCCGCCTGTGCCTGCGCTGCAACGCGCCGCTGCATCCGCTGAGCGCCGAAGACGCGGCCCTGCGCGTGCCCGATGGCGTGCGGCAGCGCCACCGCCGCTTCGCCGCCTGCGACGTGTGCCAGCGCGTGTTCTGGGAAGGCTCGCACTGGCGGCGCATGCGCACGGTCGTCGACGCGATGCGCGCGGTCGCGCCCGAGGCCTGAAAAAACACAACCCCGCATGCGGGAACATGCGGGGTTGCCGGGTCTGCAATTGGCGGCCGGAAGCCCGGCCTCGAGCGCGCGACTTAGTTTTGCATGCCCTTGTCGTCCGTGCCGGCGGCCGATGCCGCCGCGGCCTTCGCCTTGCCCTTCGCCGAGCCGTGCTGCTTCAGCTGGTGCTTCGGCTTGGTGTGGTCCTTCTTCATCGGCGCCGATGCGGCTGCCGGCGCTTCGGCAGCCGGCGCCGAAGCCTGTGCGAATGCCGAAACCGATGCGAGTGCGAATGCCGCGGTCATGATCGAAGCGAGCGTCTTCTTCATCGTTCTTCCTCTGTCAGGGAAAAAAATCAAACGAACCGGTATGAAAAGATGCGAGGCATCCGCATCGGAACGCCAGCCGCGGCCGGGACGGCCTTCGCCTTCCCCGCGCGACGAATTCTGGCGCACTGGCTGCATAACGCCCCGTCGTCGCGGCGAGTTGACAGGTCGCCCGCAGCATCCGGGCTTTCCCTGACGCACCGCACCGCCGCGCAAGAAGCGCCCGTCGCCGGCCGTCGATACGACGCTATACTTGGCCAGGCTTGCGTCCCTTCCCCGAAACCGGCCCGCGACCGCCACGAGGCGCTCCCAATTGCCCGATCACAATCTGGACAGGTTGAAAATCGACCGGCCGCCGCTCACCGCGGCCGCGCAGCGACGGCACCCGTGGCGCCGCCATGCGGCCATCGCGCTCGTCGTCGCCGTCGCCATCGGCGCGTGGTTCGCGCTGACCGGCCGGCAGACGGTCGAGACGACGACCGTCACCTCCGCCTATCCGTTCCAGAACGACACGCTGCTCAACGCGACCGGCTACGTCGTGCCGCAGCGCAAGGCCGCGGTCGCGTCGAAAGCCCAGGGCCGCGTCGAATGGCTCGGCGTGCTCGAAGGCACGCGGGTGAAGGAAGGCGAGGTGATCGCGCGCCTCGAGAGCCGCGACGTCGCGGCCGCGCTCGGGCAGGCGCTGGCGCAGGTCAAGGTCGCGCAAGCCAACCTGGCGCTGCAGCAGGCCGAACTGAAGGACGCCGACATCGCGTTCCATCGCACCGAAATCCTCGCGCCGAAGGGCGCGGTGCCGGCGGCGCAGTACGACACCGATCTCGCGCGCGTCAACAAGGCGCGGGCCTCCGTCAACAGCGGCCGGGCCGCGATCGCGTCGGCCGAGGCCAACGCGCAGGCCGCGCAGGTCGCGGTCGACCAGACCGCGATCCGCGCGCCGTTCGACGGCGTCGTGCTCGAAAAGCATGCGAACGTCGGCGACAACATCACGCCGTTCTCGTCCGCGTCGGACAGCAAGGGCGCGGTCGTGACGATCGCCGACATGGCCACGCTCGAGGTCGAGGCGGACGTCGCGGAATCGAACATCGCGCGGATTCGCGTCGACCAGCCGTGCGAGATCCTGCTCGATGCGCTGCCGGACCAGCGCTTCGCCGGCCGCGTGTCGCGCATCGTGCCGACGGTGGACCGCTCGAAGGCGACCGTGCTGGTCAAGGTGCGCTTCGTCGAGCGCGACGAGCGCGTGCTGCCGGACATGAGCGCGAAGATCGCGTTCCTGTCGAAGCCCGTGTCGGCGCAGGACAAGCAGCCCGTGACGGCGGTGCAGGCCGGCGCGGTCGCCGAGCGCGACGGCCGCAAGGTGGTGTTCGTCGTGAAGGACGACGTCGTGCGCGAGACCGCCGTGACGACCGGCGCGCGGATCGGCGAACTCGTCGCGATCCGCGGCGTGCGCCCGGGCGACACGCTCGTGCTGGCGCCGGGCGCAAAGCTCAAGGACGGCGCGAAGGTGACCGTCGCGAAGAAATAGCGTGAATACCGCGCCGTCCGCCCTGCCCGCCCCGCTCGTCGAGATCAGCCACGTCGCGAAGTCGTACCGGCGCGGGGTGCAGACCGTGCCGGTGCTGACCGACATCACGCTCGACATCGGCGAAGGCGATTTCGTCGCGCTGATGGGGCCGTCGGGCTCCGGCAAGAGCACACTGCTCAACCTGGTCGCCGGCATCGACCGGCCCGACAGCGGCGAGCTGCGCGTCGGCGGCCTCGACATCACGCGGCTGGCGGAAGCGGCGCTGGCCGACTGGCGCGCCGCCCACGTCGGCTTCATCTTCCAGTTCTACAACCTGATGCCGGTCCTCACCGCGTTCGAGAACGTCGAGCTGCCGCTGATGCTCACGCGCCTGCCGCGCCGCGAGCGGCGCGAGCGCGTCGAGCTGGTGCTGGACATGGTGAGCCTCGCGAACCGGATGGACCATTACCCGTCGGAGCTGTCCGGCGGCCAGCAGCAACGCGTCGCGATCGCGCGCGCGCTGATCACCGATCCCGCGCTGATCGTCGCCGACGAGCCGACCGGCGATCTCGACCGCGCATCCGCCACCGAGGTGCTGGCGCTGATGCAGCGCCTGAACGCGGAGCTCGGCAAGACCATCATCATGGTGACCCACGACGCGCACGCGGCCGGCGCGGCGAAGGCGCTCGTGCATCTGGAAAAAGGGGAGCTGACCAATGGCCGGGCCCGCTGAGCGCGCTCGCGGAGCCGCACGATGTACGTGCTGAAGCTGATCGTGCGCAACGCGCTGCGGCACAAGCTGCGCACGCTGCTGACCGTGTTCGGCCTGACCGTCGCGGTGCTGGCGTACGGCCTGCTGCACACGGTCGTCGACGCGTGGTACGCGGGCGCCGCCGCGGCGTCCAACGCGCGGCTCGTCACGCGCAACGCGATCTCGCTCGTGTTTCCGCTGCCGGTGAGCTACGAGAACCGGATACGCGGCGTCGACGGCGTGACGATCGTCGCCCGCTCGAACTGGTTCGGCGGCATCTACCGGGAGCCGAAGAACTTCTTCGCGCAGTTCGCCGTGTCGGACAACTATCTCGACCTGTATCCGGAGTTCATCCTGAGCGCGCAGCAGCGCGCCGACTACCAGCGCGACCGCAAGGGCTGCCTGATCGGGCGGCAGCTCGCGAGCCAGTTCGGCTTCAAGGTCGGCGACGTGATCCCGATCAAGGGCACGATCTACCCCGGCACCTGGGAGTTCGTCGTGCGCGGCATCCTGGACGGGCGGGACGAATCGACGATCACGCGGCAGCTGATCTTCCACTGGGACTACCTGAACGAGCGGGTGCGCAAGACGACGCCGCGGCAAGCCGACCAGGTCGGCGTGTACGTGTTCGGGATCGCCGACCCGGACGATGCCGCCGCGATCTCCCGCAACGTCGACGCCGTGTTCAAGAACTCGCTCGCCGAGACCCTCACCGAAACCGAGCAGGCGTTCCAGCTCGGCTTCGTCGCGATGTCGAACCAGATCATCGCGGCGATCCGCGTGGTGTCCTACGTGGTGATCGTGATCATCATGGCCGTGATGGCCAATGCGATGGCGATGAGCGCGCGCGAGCGCACGACCGAATACGCGACGCTCAAGGCGCTCGGCTTCGGCCCCGGGTTCCTCGCGCTGCTCGTGTTCGGCGAATCGCTCGTGATCGCCGCGATCGGCGGCAGCCTCGGCATGCTCGCGATGCCGCCGGCGGCGCACCTGTTCAAGCAGGCGACAGGCGGCGTGTTCCCGGTCTTCAACGTGTCCGCGCAGACGATCGCGCTGCAGGCCGCCTGCTCGCTCGCGGTCGGCGTCGCGGCCGCGCTCGTGCCGGCGTGGCACGCGGCGCGGGTGCGCGTCGTCGAAGGCCTGCGGGCGATCGGCTAGGCGCCGCGATGGCCATTCCGTTCGCCTACATCGCGCGCAACCTGTGGGCCCGCCGGCTGACCACCGTGCTCACCGCGGGCGGGATGGCGCTCGTCGTGTTCGTGTTCGCGACCGTGCTGATGCTCGACGCGGGCCTCACGAAGACGCTCGTGTCGACCGGCGAGCCCGACAACGTCGTGGTGATCCGCAAGGGCGCGGAAACCGAGGTGCAGAGCGCGATCGACCACAAGCAGGCCAACGTCATCGAGATGCATCCGTCGGTCGCGCTCGGCGCCGACGGCCGGCCGCTGGCGTCGAAGGAGGCGGTGGTGCTCATCTCGCTCGCGAAGGCCGCGACCGGCAAGCCGTCGAACGTGGTGATCCGCGGCGTGTCGCCGGCGGGGATCGGGCTGCGCCCCCGCGTGCGGCTCGCGGCCGGGCGCATGTTCAACCCCGGATCGTCCGAGATCGTCGTCGGCAGCGCGATCGCGAAAGGCTTCAGCGGCACGCGGATCGGCGACCGGCTGCGCTTCGCGCAGCGCGACTGGACCGTCGTCGGCCACTTCGATGCCGGCGGCAGCGGCTTCGATTCGGAGATCTGGGGCGACGTCGACCAGCTGATGCAGTCGTTCCGGCGCACCGGCTATTCGTCGATGATCGTGCGCATCGCGCAGGCCGATGCGTTCGCGCGCTTCAAGGCCGACATCGACGTCGATCCGCGGCTCGCCGACGAAGCCAAGCGCGAGCAGGCGTTCTACGGCGACCAGTCGCGGGCGCTGTCGACCTTCATCAACATCCTCGGCATCACGCTGTCGTCGATCTTCTCGATCGCGGCGATGATCGGCGCGATGATCACGATGTACGCGTCGGTGGCCAACCGGGTCGCGGAAATCGGCACGTTGCGCGCGCTCGGCTTCAAGCGCGCGAACTTGCTCGCCGCATTCCTGCTCGAGGCGCTGCTGCTCGGCCTCGTCGGCGGCGTCGCCGGGCTGGGCTGCGCGGCGCTGATGCAGTTCGCGTCGTTCTCGACGACGAATTTCCAGACCTTCTCGGACCTGTCGTTCCGCTTCGTGCTCACCCCGGCCATCGTCGTGAAGACGCTGCTGTTCTCGCTCGCGATGGGGCTGATCGGCGGCTTCCTGCCGGCGATGCGCGCCGCGCGGATGAATATCGTCGACGCGCTGCGGGCGCGGTGACGGCTGCCGCCGTCAGGCCGGCGCGGACGCCGGCGCGAGCCGGGCGAGCGGGAGCGCGGCATCGAGCGCCACGTGCCCTTCGAACGCCGTCGAGGCCGGCAGCGCCCGCTCGTCCTCGATCGCGTGGGCAAATTGCACGCCCGGGTCGTCGCCGAGCCGCGCGCGCAATTCCGCGATGCGCGGGAACGCGGCGCCGTCGAACACCTGGTGATAATCGGCCCAGCGGGCGAGACCCGCGAAATACGCATCGGCGAGCGTGCGCTGCCGGCCGAGCAGCCACGGGCCGTCGCCGAGCATCGCCTCGAGCTGCCGGTGCGCGCGCATCACGCGGTTGCGGCCGTATGCCTGCAGGACCTCCTTTTCCGTGCCTTCGCTGGCGTGCTCGTACACGTACCAGAGCGCGCCGAACGCGCTGAAGAACGTGGTGTTGAGGTACGCCAGCATCCGGTTCAGCCGGTCGAAATCGTGCGTGCCCTGCCGGAACGCGAGACCGGCGCCGGACGCCTGCGCGCCGATATGGTTGAGGATCGCCATGCTCTCGGTCAGCACGTTGCCGGCCTCGGTGATGAACGCCGGCGTCTCGGCGACCGGGTTGAGCTCGAGGAACGCGTCGCTCGTCACGAGGTCGGGCATCGTGATGCGAGAGAGCCGGTAAGGACGGCCGGCCCACTCGAGCGCGACGATCGAGCCGAACGAGCAGCCTGCGGGAACACCGTAGAAAAGGATCGGAGACATCGGACATATCCGGGTGATTGAACGAGTTCGAATGCTCTCATTTCGAACGCTGCCGCTGTAGCCGGTAAAATCGAAACCCGTCGTTTCTCCATGTGGACGTTGACCGGTGAATCTGAACGATCTCTATCTCTTCGTGCAGGCGGTCGAAGCCGGCAGCATGTCCGCGGCCGCCCGCCTGCTCGACTTGCCCAAGTCGACGGTGAGCAAGCGCGTCGCCGAGCTCGAGCGCACGCTCGGCGCGCGGCTCGTGCACCGCACGTCGCGCAGCTTTCGCCTGACGCCGGTCGGCGCCGACTTCTTCCAGCACGCCCGCGCGGCGGTGATCGAGGCGGAGAGCGCGCGGGACGCGGTGCTGCGGCAGGCCGCCGAGCCGCGCGGGGTCGTCCGCATCACGAGCTCGGTGCCCGTCGCGCAGCATTTCCTCGCGCCCTGCCTGCCGGCGCTCGCCGCCGCCCACCCGAAGCTGCAGCTCCAGATCCATGCGAGCGACCGGCTCGTGGACCTCGCTCAGGAAGGCTTCGACATCGCGGTGCGCAGCCATTTCGCGCCGCTGCCCGACTCCGCGCTGGTGCAGCGCCCGCTCGCGGTTTCGCCGATCATCCTCGTCGCGTCGCCGGCCTATCTCGCGCGCTGCGGCGAACCGGCCGAGCCGGCCGGGCTCGCGCAGCACGACGGCCTGTATCCGGGCCTGCAATCCGCCCCGTGGCGCATGGGCCGCGGGGGCGACAGCGACGACGGCGTCGAGATTGCGCCGCGCCCCCGCCTGCATGCCGACGAATCGACGCTGCTGCTGCAGGCGGCCGTCGCCGGCCTCGGCATCGCGTGCCTGCCGGACTGGCTCGCCGGCGACGCGCTGCGAACGGGCGCACTCGTGCGCGTGCTGCCCGCGTGGCACGCCGGGCAGGTGACCACGACGCTGCTGATGCCGCACCGCCGCGGCCAGTTGCCCGGCGTGCGCGCCGCGGTCGAGTTCCTCGTGCGGCACGTGGCCGGCGCGCACGAACGGGCATAGCGCGGCGATTCAAAATCTGCATCGATCAAGACCAGGAGCCAAGCAATGTCCGAACCCCGCAGCGCCGGCCCGACGCCGGACACCCCGCTGGTGACCCGCATGCAGGTGATTCCGGTCGCCGGGCGCGACAGCATGCTGCTGAACCTGTGCGGCGCGCATGCGCCGTTCTTCACCCGCAACCTCGTGATCCTCGCCGACAGCAGCGGGCGGACCGGCGTCGGCGAAGTGCCGGGCGGCGAAGGGATCCGCCAGGCGCTCGAGCGCATGACCGGTCTCGTGGTCGGCCAGCCGATCGGTCGCTACCAGGCGACGCTCAACGCGGTGCGCGCCGCGCTGTCCGGCGGCGGCGCGGCGGGCCCGGCGGCCGGCCGCGCGATCCGGCACGAGGTGACGTCGGCCGGCGAGGCCGCCGTGCTGCGGCAGCCGCACGAGATCAACCTGCGGCTGGACAACGTGATCACCGCGATCGAGGCCGCGCTGCTCGACCTGCTCGGCCAGTGCCTCGACGTCCCGGTCGCGGCGCTGCTCGGCGAAGGCCAGCAGCGCGACGCGGTGCCGATGCTCGCGTACCTGTTCTACGTCGGCGACCGTCGCCGCACGGATCTGCCGTATCGCGACGAAGCGCACGCGCCGGCCCCGTGGTTCCGGCTGCGCAACGAAGCGGCGCTCACGCCGGCCGCGATCGCGCGGCAGGCAGAGGCGGCGGTCGAGCGCTACGGCTTCGCCGATTTCAAGCTGAAGGGCGGCGTGATGGCAGGCGCGGACGAGATGGAGGCGATTGCCGCGATCAAGTCGCGCTTTCCCGATTCGCGTGTGACGCTCGACCCGAACGGCGCGTGGTCGCTCGATGAAGCGGTCGCGCTGTGCCGCGGACAGGGTCGCCTGCTCGCGTACGCGGAAGACCCGTGCGGCCCGGAAGCCGGGTATTCGGGACGCGAGGTGATGGCCGAATTCCGCCGCGCGACCGGCATCCCGACCGCGACCAACATGATCGCGACCGACTGGCGGCAAATGGATCACGCGATCCGCCTGCAGGCGGTCGACATCCCGCTCGCCGATCCGCACTTCTGGACGATGCAGGGCTCGGTGCGGCTCGCGCAGCTGTGCCGCGACTGGGGGCTCACGTGGGGCTCGCACTCGAACAATCACTTCGACGTGTCGCTCGCGATGTTCACGCATGCGGCCGCCGCCGCGCCGGGCGCGATCACCGCGATCGATACGCACTGGATCTGGCAGGAAGGCGATGCGCGGCTCACGCGCGAGCCGCTCGCGATCGTCGGCGGGCAGGTGGCCGTGCCGGAGCGGCCGGGGCTCGGGATCGAGCTCGACATGGCGCAGGTGGAGGCCGCGCACGCGCTGTACCGGCAGGTCGGCGGCACGGCGCGCGACGATGCGGTCGCGATGCGCTGCCTCATGCCGGGGTGGACTTATGATCCGAAAAGGCCGAGCTTTGTGCGGGGTGTCTGACGGCACGAGCAGCGGCGCGGCATCGAGCAGCGCAAACGAAAAGGGCTCGATCTTGCGATCGAGCCCTTCGGATTCTGTTGGTGGAGCGGAGGAGGATCGAACTCCCGACCTTCGCATTGCGAACGCGACGCTCTCCCAGCTGAGCTACCGCCCCAACAAGCAAACATCATACACACACTTTCGCGCGCGTGGCAATAGTGTCAAATTACTTCGACGGCGCGCCTGCCAGCACCCATTCGACGACCGAGCGGACGTCCGCATCGCTCATGCGCGGATGCGCGGGCATCGGAATCGCGCCCCACACGCCGGAGCCGCCCTCCTTCACCTTCTTCGACAGCTTCGCGACCGCCTGCGGATCGCCCTTGTAGCGCGCCGCGATGTCCTTGAACGATGGGCCGACCAGCTTGCGGTCGACCGCGTGGCAGCCCATGCACGCATTGCCGCGCGCGACCTTGAGACCGTCGCCGACGTCCGCGTGCGCGATCGCGCCGAACGTGCTTGCCAGCAGCGCCGCGGCTGCGGCGCCCTTGATCCACTGCTTCAGCTTCATTGCGGTGCCGCCTTCGGGTTGCCCGGATGAACGTTGGTCGAATTCGAGATCGGCGCGGGCGACTGCAGCGGCGTTGCCTGCACCGACGCGTCGGGCACCGCGCCGACCGTCGCGCCGTCAGCCGCCGCCGCGGACGCGCCGCTCGCAGGGGCCGCCGCCTGCAGCGCCTGCGCATCCTGCGGCTTGATGTACTGGAACACCTTCACGACCTTCTCGACGCCCGGCACCTGGCTCGCGACTTCCGCGCCGCGGTTGCCTTCGTCGACCGTGACGAGCCCCATCAGGTACAGGTTGCCGCGCTCGCTGACAACCTTGTAGTTGTTCGCGGAAAGCCCCTTCGTCGCGATCAGTGCGGTCTTCACGCGCCCTTCGAGATACGAGTCGTTCGCGCGATCCGACAACGAGCTGGCCGGCCCGACCGCCAGCTCGTTGACGATGCCGTTCACGTTGTTGATGCCGCGCACGATTTCCTCGGCGCGCTGCTTCGACGCATCGTTCGGCACTTCGCCCGTCAGCAGCACGCGGCGGTTGAACACGGTCACGCCCACGTGCGACTGGTCCGGCAGGCCGTTGTTGATCTGCGTCGTCGCCTTGAGCTGGATCTCGCGGTCTTCCGTCTGCGCGCCGAGCGTGCGGCGGTCGGTCGCGATCAGCGCGCCGCCGCCGGCCGCGGCGCCCACCACCCCGAGCACGCAGCCCTGTAGCGACACGGCGAGACCGGCCGTCAGCGCGGCCAGCAGCGTGGTTCTGACGAGCGTCTGTTGGACGCGGCTTTTTTTCATCGACGGCTCTCCTTCGTTCAATCCTCACCCAGCAGCATCGCGTCGATGCCGTCGCACAGGCAGTGGATGGTCAGCAGATGGATTTCGTGAATGCGCGCCGCCCGGTCGGCCGGCACGCTGATCGGAATGTCGGTGTCGGACAGCGCGGCCGCCAGCGCCAGGCTGCTGCCGCCGGTGAGCGCGACCACCGTCATCTCGCGCTCGTGCGCCTCGTCGACGGCGGCCAGCACACGCGGCGACGCGCCGGTCGGGTCCAGCACGAGCAGGATGTCGCCGGTCTGACCGAGCACGCGCACCTGCTGCGCAAACAGCTGATCCGGCGCCAGCGCGCCAGTCAGGCCGGCATGGGACGCGTCGGTGGCGAGCACGATCGCCGGCAGGCCCGGGCGCTCGCGCTCGAAGCCGCCGACCAGCGACACGGCGAGGTAGTGCGCGGCGGCGGCCGACGGGCCGTCGCCGCATGCGACGATCTTGTTGCCGTTCGCCAGCGCGGCGAACATCGCGTCGACCGCGGCCGCGATCGGCAGCGACAGCGCGTCGCCGGCTTCGACGTGAAGCGCTGCGCTGTCGTGGAAATGTTGCTGAATACGTTCGACTGACATCGATTCCTGATCAGGTGCTATGCGTGATGGGGCATCGCGCGACATCGTGAGTGCGGCGAGTTTACCGTACTCCGCGGCCTCGCCCCGGAGGCCGGCAGAACTCTTTACATCTGGTCACAGCTCGCGTTACGAGTCGTCCGCGCGAAACGCGTCGCGCAGCCACACGAGCTGCACGGCCTCGAACGCGACCACGTCGAAGCGGCATGGCGCGCCTGCGCCGTGCCGCGCCCAGAAGCGCAGGGCCGCCGCGACGAGCCGCGTGCGCTTGCGCCAGCCGACGCTCGCCGCCGCGCCGCCGTGCCGGACGCTGCGCCGCGCGCGCACCTCGACGAACACCAGCGTGCCGTCCGGCTCGCGCATCACGAGATCGAGCTCGCCGCCGCGCATCGTCACGTTCGCCGCGACGAACACGAGCCCGCGGCGCTCGAGGAACTGCCGCGCCCGCGTCTCGAACGCCGCGCCGACCGACTTGGATCGCGCCGCGCCGGAAAAGTTGTCCGCGCGCGCAGCCGGCTGCCCATCCGCGCGCGACGGCGCACGTCCGCCGCCCGATCCGGCCGGCGCCCCGTGGCACAATGCCGACCTTGTTCCGCTTGCGCCGCGACCGCGCGCGTTGCCCGCCATGACTGCCCTCCTCGAACTTGCGCACTCGCAGCACTACCCGAGCGCCGCGCTCTACATCGTCGCGACGCCGATCGGCAATACCGCCGACATCACGCTGCGCGCGCTCCACGTGCTCGGCCTCGCCGACCGCATCGCCGCCGAAGACACCCGCAACACCGGCCAGCTGCTCGCCCGCTACGGGATCTCGAAGCCGCTCGTCGCCGCGCACGAGCACAACGAACGCGAAGCCGCGCTGCGCGTGATCGAGCACCTGCGCGCGGGCGAACGCGTCGCGTATGTGTCGGATGCCGGCACGCCGGGCATCTCGGACCCCGGCGCGCGGCTCGTCGACGCGGTGCGCGCGGCCGGCTTCGCGGTGATTCCGCTGCCGGGCGCAAGCGCGGCCGTGACCGCGGTGAGCGTCGCCGGCGACTGGGCCGGCGCGTTCACGTTCGCGGGTTTCCTGCCGCCGAAGGCGAAGCAGCGCGCCACCGCACTGCAGGCGCTCGCCGCGCACCCATACGCGCTCGTGTTCTACGAAGCGCCGCACCGGATCGTCGAGACGGTCGCCGCGCTCGCGGACGCGTTCGGCTCCGCGCGCCGGCTGCTGATCGCGCGCGAACTGACCAAGCTACACGAACAGCTGTTCCAGGGCACCCTGGCCGAAGGGCTGACGTGGCTCGAAGGGGACGCGAACCGGCAGCGCGGCGAGTTCGTGCTCGTCGTCGAAGGCGCGCCGGCCGACCAGGGCGCGGCCGACGACACCGCGCACGACGCGCTGCTCAGGCTGCTGCTGGAAGAGGTGCCGGTGAAGAGCGCGGCCAGGCTCGCGGCCGCGCTGACGGGCGCGTCGCGCAACACGCTGTATGCGCGCGCGCTCGCGCTGAAGGACGGTTGAGCGACAGCGCCGCGGAAACGACAAAGGGCTGCCGATGGCAGCCCTTTGTCGTTTGGCCCGCTGGCGGCAGCGGGAGCCGTCGCGTTACTTGGTCGAGATCGACGCGAGCATTTCGTCGCGCGCTGCGCGCGCTTCCTGCGGCGACAGCCCTTCGATCTTCACGCGCCCGGTGCCGGCATGCACGAGGCCGATCACCTTGGCGGCCGCGTACGACAGGTCGAGCACGCGACCACGCTTGAACGGCCCGCGGTCATTGACCTTGACGACGACCCACTTGCCGGTCGACGCGTTCGTCACCTTGATGTACGACGACAGCGGCAGCGTCCGGTGAGCGGCCGTGAACGCGTTCATGTTGAAGCGCTCGCCGTTCGCGGTGCGGCGGCCGTGGAAGCCGCGGCCGTACCACGACGCCCGGCCGGTCTGGCGGAAATCGGATACGTCGGCGCCGTCGATCGGCTGCGCATCGGCGAGCGACGCGCCCTTGGCTTCCTTGCTGTCGGCAGCCGGCATCGTCGCCAGCGCCGAATCGAAATTCAGTTGCGGGCTGTTGTCCGCGCCTGCGGCGGCGGTCGTCCTGACCGCGTTCTTCTGGTTCGTGTTGCTGCTCGTCTGACTGGGCGGCACGGCACAGCCCGTCAGCGCGAAAAATACAGCCAAAGTTCCGAATCGGCTCGGAAATCGAAATTTCATCGACGTGTCGCCTTCTGGTTCGGGCCGCGTCTTCACAACATTGCTATGCGGCCCGGACGGCAAATGCGCGCAACGCCCCGCTCGAACACGAGCAGGCGGCTAGCATGGACGCGGCTATCGTACTCGCCGCAACCGTCCTGATTAGCTTTCACGTCTGGCGCAACCTGTCCCCGGCAGCCTGACCAGACCCCACATGCCGCCATCGAACATGGCTTTCACGTTCGCGCGCGTCGATACAGCCAACGCACAGGAACGGCGGCACAGGCCTCATCCGGCGGCGCGGCAGCAAGGCCGCGGCGGGCGCGCAGCACCCGGCCGGACAAGACGTGAGCACCGAACACTCGGTGCTGGATTCACCGCCGGACTCCCCGGCGGCCGATGCTTTGACGGTGCTCATGACCCCGTGTCAATCGGGGTTCGAACACCAGCTGATTGCGTAAACTTCACGCAGGATGCGCGCCATTATACAGAATTCAAAAACGTGCCTCGAAAACCGCCGTCGGCGCACCATCGATTCTCGCCATGGCCGTAACAATCGGCATGCCCGCGAGCACATCGCGCGGCCCGCGCGGCGCGGCCGACCGGCCGCGTGTTCGCCCGGTACAATCGGACCTTTCAACCCGCCGGTGCTTCCATGAAAGTCACGCTCATCCCGGTCACGCCGTTCCAGCAGAACTGCTCGCTGCTCGTCTGCGAGGCGACCGGCCGCGCCGCCGTCGTCGATCCCGGCGGCGATCTCGAACGGATCGAACAGGAAGTCGCCCGCCAGAACGTGCAGGTCGAGAAGGTGCTGCTCACGCACGGGCACATCGATCACTGCGCGGGCGCGAAGGCGCTCGCGACCCGCTACGGCGTGCCGATCGAAGGGCCGCAGGAAGACGAGCGCTTCTGGATCGAGAAGCTGCCGACGCAGAGCGAGCGCTTCGGCTTCCCGGCCGCGGACGCGTTCGAGCCCGACCGCTGGCTGAACGACGGCGATACCGTGCAGTTCGGCGACGAGACGCTCGAGGTCTACCACTGCCCGGGCCACACGCCGGGCCACGTCGTGTTCTTCAGCCGGCCGCACCGGCTCGCGATCGTCGGTGACGTGCTGTTCGCGGGCTCGATCGGCCGCACCGATTTCCCGCGCGGCAACCACGCCGACCTCGTCCGCTCGATCAAGGAGAAGCTGTGGCCGCTCGGCGACGACGTCACGTTCGTGCCCGGCCACGGCCCGGTCTCGACGTTCGGCGACGAGCGCCGCACGAATCCGTTCGTTTCGGACAAGGTATTTGGATGAACCAGAAGGCGATTCAGGAAATCTACGTCAGCACCGACGTCGAGGCCGACGGCCCGATTCCCGGCCCGCACTCGATGCTGAGCTTCGCGTCGGCCGCGTACACCGAGGACAAGCAGCTGATCGCGACGTTTTCCGCGAACCTCGAGACGCTGCCCGGCGCGCAGCCGCATCCGGTGCAGGACGCGTGGTGGAAGACCCAGCCCGACGCGTGGGCCGCGTGCCGGCGCGACCTGCAAGCGCCGGAAGCGGCGCTCGTCGCCTACGTCGACTGGGTCGAGGCGCTGCCCGGCAAGCCGGTGTTCGTCGCGATGCCGGCCGGCTTCGATTTCACCTTCATGTTCTGGTACATGATGCGCTTCGCCGGCCGCTGCCCGTTCTCGTGGTCGGCGCTCGACATCAAGACGCTCGCGTTCGCGATGACGGGCCTGCCGTACCGCAAGGCGATCAAGCCGCGCTTCCCGAGGCACTGGTTCGACGATCACCCGCACACGCACGTCGCGCTCGACGACGCGATCGAGCAAGGCGCGCTGTTCTGCAACATGCTCGCCGACCTGCGCGTGCAGCAGGCCGCGCTCGCGGCGCGGGCGCCCGCCGCCGACTCGGCGGCAGACGACGGCCCGGCGGGACAAAATCCTACGGACCCGCGCGCAAATTAGCGAATCTCCCTCAGCGGCGGCGCATCGGATTGCCTTTCCTTTCGCGCCCCTCTAACATTCGGAGTGTTGTAGCTGCCGCATGGAGGCGCAGGTGACGCTCGATTCCTTTTCGCAAAAAATCCTTCGCCTGTTGCAGCTCGACGCGCGCCGTTCAGTCCAGGAAATCTCCGACCAGGTCGGCCTGTCGAGCACGCCGTGCTGGCGCCGCATCAAGGACATGGAGCAATCCGGCGTGATCCAGCGCTACACCGCGCTGCTCGATCGCGAAAAGCTCGGCCTGCACGTGTGCGCGCTCGCGCACGTGCACCTGACCCGTCACAACGAGGGCGGCGTCGAGCAGTTCGAGCGCGAGATCGCGACCTGCCCGGAAGTCACCGAGTGCTACAGCACGACCGGCGAAGCCGATTACATCCTCAAGATCGTCGCGCCCGACATCAAGGCATACGACGTATTCCTGCACGAACGCATCTTCAAGATTCCCGCGGTGTCGCAGGTGCGCACGAGCGTCGTGCTGCGCGAGATCAAGTTCGATACGCAGTTGCCGCTCTAAGCGCGAACCGCTCCCCGTCACGGACGCTCCGGCACCGCCCGCGTGAAACCGATCCGGCGCGCGCCGAACTGGCGCGCCAGCGCGCCGACATCGAGCCGTCCGGCAAGCGCCGCGTCGGCATCGGCGCTTGCGTGCGGATCGGCCGCGAGCGTCACGTCGATCTCGAGCCCCGTGCTCAGGTAGTGGAGATTCACCGTGTCGGCGCGCAGGCCGCGCCGCGCGAGCTCGGCCTCGAGCCGGGCCGCGATCTCGCCGCGCGGCGGCAGCGCGAGCGCCGGCCGGCGCGCCGCGTCGTTCTCCGGATCGACGTGGATCAGCGCATCCAGCACGCGCCGGTCGGACAGCACGCGCGCGCGCGCGCGGTCTCCGCGATGTAGTGCCCTTCCGATACGGAGATCATCGGGTCGACGAGGATATGCGCATCGACGAGCGCCGAGTCGCCCATCTTGCGCGTGCGCAGGTCGTGCACGTCGCGCACGCCGGGCGTGGCCGCGAGCAGCGCGCGAATCTCCGCGGTGTCGGTCTCGTCGAGCGCGCGGTCGGAGAGGTCCTGCAGCGCGTCATAGCCGAACGTCCAGCCCATCCGCGCGACCATGAAGCCGACGATCGCGGCGGCGATCGGGTCGAGCAGCCGCACGCCGGCAAGACTGCCGACGATGCCGATCGCGACCACGAGCGACGACGCGGCATCCGAGCGCGCATGCCATGCATTCGCGACGAGCATGGCCGAACGCACGCGCTGCGCCTCGCGCAGCATGTAGCGGAACAGCGCCTCCTTCGACACCAGCACGGTGACCGCGACGATCAGCGCACTGAAATGCACGGGCGGAATGTCCTCGAGATGCACGAGCCGATCGCCCGCGCGCCACAGCATGCCAATCCCCACCGCAATCAGAATCCCGCCGAGAAACAGCGACGCAACCGTCTCGTAACGGCTGTGCCCGTAATTGTGATCAGCGTCCGGCATTGCACCACTATGGCGATTCGCGACCAGGACGACAAAATCCGAGATCAAATCGGAGATTGAATGGATGCCATCGGCAATCAGCGCCTGCGAATGCGCAATCGTGCCGACCACGATCTGAAACGTCGCCAGCACGACATTGAGCACGATACTGACCAGCGTGCTCTTGCGCGCAACCGCGTGTTTTTCTCCGCCATGCGCGTCGCCGGAAAAGGTGGACATGAAATATGAGATAACGAGATGTGATATCGGATTCTACCAAGGCGCGTTGCACACCATTCCGATAACCCCAAATTTCTCATTTAAATCAATCGGTTATGCGAACGGGTCGCATTTTCATTCACACCGGTTGTGACATTTTCGTGACAGCCGGCGGGCGCCGGCGGCAGCCAAAACAAAAGGCCGCGCTCCAGTCAAGGACACGCGGCCTTTCAGCGCGAGGCTGTCGAACAGGCGCTCAGATTGCAAACTGTTCGCGGTTCTTGCCGGCGATCCAGCGCGGCGGCTTGCCGCGGCCCGACCACGTCGCGCCCGATTCCGGATCGCGGTATTTTGCCGCGACGCCGGCACGCGGACGGCCGACCTTGCCAGCCTTCGCACGGCTCAGGCCGAGCTCGGCGAGCGTAAAGCCGTAGTCGGCGATTTTCTGCTTCACGTCATTGAGGACTTCGGCGTATTCACGCGACTTCGCCTCTTCGATTTGCTTCTCCAGCTTTTCCCGCTGGGCCAGCAGGTCCTTGTAAGAAGACATAGTTTCCCTTTTATCTGACCAATGGTGCCGGTCTTGAGCCGGTTCACCATTCTTGAAATATTTGTGCCTCGGATTTTGAAGGCAGAGATTAGCACAAAACGGAATTGAATGAAGCGGACTCAATGAAAATCCCGAGTTGAATTGCCATTCGGCCGGGTCATTTTGCGTCGTCGCGGCCATTTCTCAATTTTCCACGTCCTTACAGCGAGATTAGGACAAAAGCTGGCGGCTATTAAGACTTTCAGCATACGCAATTACCCTGCATCCGAAAAATCAAAGCTTTCATCAGACGACAGGATCGGAAAAATCGACTTGTATAGTCAACGGAATAAACAATCGACGCCCGCGACGTCACGCCACACGTTGCGCGCATGCAACCAGTTGCGTGCGCAGCGCGCCGGTGTCCGTCTGCGGCGCGTCGAACGCGGTGCGGATCCGCCGGCCGTCGTGCCGCCAGTCGGCGCCGTAGCGGTCGACGCCCAGCAGGTCGAGCCCGGCGCGGCGCACGTCGGCGGCGTCGTATGCGGCCCACAACGCCTGCTCGTCGTCGAAGCCGAGCGGCGCCCGCGCGTCGAGCGCCGCGCCTTCCACCCAGCCCATCCGGCCGAATCCGCCGATATAGCGCAGCCGCTCGACGTCGAGCGCCCAGAACGTGAAATCGCCGAGCGCGAGATAGCGCGCGGCGTCGGGTTCGTAGCGCAGGTAGCGCGCGACGAGATGCGGATCGGCGTCGACCGGCGCGAAGCGGCCGAGCAGCGTCGCGCGCTCGGCGTTCAGCACGTCGCCGTCCGGCGCGTCGACCACGAGAAAGCCCGCACGCGGATCGGCGGCGAGATTGCGCGTGTGCTCGGCGAGGCCGCTCACGAGGATCACGGGCCGGTGGCGCGCGTCCGGCGCGAACGGCACGACCGTCGGGTACGGAAAGCCTTGCGGCTCGCGCGCGTGCGTCGCGAGCGTGCCGAGCGCACAACGGTGCAGCAGGTGCAGGGCGATGGCGGGATCGATGTTCACGAAAACTCCTGCGGTCGAAAGGCGGCGCATCGTGTGCGCCATGGTGGATCGATGTTACTCGTGACAAGCGCCGCGCCAGCGAAATCGTAAGCGCTTCGATAGAATCGGACGAATCTCGGTCGACGTCTCGAACGTTCGACCATTTTTTCATCTGCAGAGCTTGCCGTGTCCGAATCCTCCTCCGACCTCGCGGCCGCGCCCGCCGCGCACCGCGCCCTTTCGCTCCCCGTTCGCCAGCGGGCCCGCACCGCCACGATGGCGCTGTTCTTCGTCGCCGGCATGATGTACGCGTCGTGGGGCGTGCACGTGCCGACCGTGCGCGACAAGTTCGCGCTGAGTCCCGCGCTGCTGTCCATCGCGCTGTTCGCGGTGGCCGGCGGCTCGATCGCCGCGATGCTGACCGTCGCGCGCTGGATCGCGCGCGTCGGCTCGCGCACCGCGTGCCTCGCGGGCGGCCTCGTGATGTCGGCGTGCGCGGCGCTGATCCTCGTGGTGCCCGACTATCCGCTGCTGCTCGCGGTGCTCGCGCTGTTCGGCTTCTCGATGGCGACGCTCGACGTCGCGATGAACGCCGAGGCGAGCGCGGTCGAAATCGCGATCGGCAGGCCGATCATGTCGGCGCTGCACGGGATGTTCAGCGTCGGCGGGATGGCGGGCGCGGCGGCCGGCGGCGCGCTGCTGTCGGCCGGCATGGCGCCGGCCGTGCATCTCGCGCTCGCGGCGGCCGTCAGCGCGGCGGTGCTGCTCGCCGCGTGCCCGTCAGTGCTGCCGCACGTCCCGCATCACGCGCACGCGCACGGCGGCGGCAACCGCTGGCGCTCGCCCGCGCTGTGGATGCTCGGCGGCATCGCGCTCGTGGCGCTCATCGCCGAAGGCGCGATGTACGACTGGGCGACCGTCTACATGCGCGACGTCGTCGCGGCCAGCCCCGCGCTCGCGAGCGCCGCGTATGCGGCCTTCTCCGGCGGCATGGCGGCCGCGCGCTTCGCCGGCGATGCGGTGCGCGCGCGCTTCGGCGCGCCGCAGCTCGTGTTCGCGAGCGCGTCGCTCGCATGCGCGGGGATGATCGGCGCGCTGCTGCTGCCGCACCCGGCCGCGGTGCTGACGGGTTTCACGCTGATGGGCCTCGGGCTCGCGAACATGATGCCGGTGCTGTTCGCCGCGGCCGCGCGCGTGAAGGGCATCCATGCGGCCGAAGGCCTCGCGCACGTGGCCGGCCTCGCCTATTTCGGACTGCTGTTCGGTCCGGTCGTGATCGGCGCAGTCGCGCAGGCAGCGAACCTGACGATCGGGCTCGCAGTCGTCGCGCTGTGCGCGGCGCTCGTCGCGGCCGTCGCGCCGAAGGTGCTCGCGCACCTGAAGATCTGACGGCAGGCCGGCACGCAGCGCGTGCCCCGCAAAAAGAAACGCGCATGCGTTGCCGCATGCGCGTTTCTACCCCTGCTGTCGACCGCTCGCTGCTTACATCTTCACTTCGTCGAGGAAGGTCTTCTTGCCGCCCTTGTAGTTGTAGAGCGAAATCACGCCGTGCTTCAGGTCGCCCTTGGAATCGAACGACGTCGTGCCGATCACGCCCGTGTAGTTCGTCTCCGGCATCGCCGCGAGGATCTTCGCCGGATCGGTCGAGTTCGCGCGCTTCATCGCGTCGGCGATGATGTACACCGCGTCATACGTGAACGGCGCGTAGATCTGGATCGGCTGGCCGAAGCGCTTCTCGTACTTCGCCTTGAACGCGGCGCCGCCCGGCATCTTCTCGAGCGAAGCACCCGCTTCCGAGCACACGACGTTGTCGGTCGCGTCGCCGGCCAGGTCGGCCAGCTTCTCCGTGCACACGCCGTCGCCCGCGAGGATCTTCGCGCGCAGGCCGAGCTGCTTCGCCTGCTTCGCGAACGGGCCGCCCGTCGCGTCCATGCCGCCGTACATGATCGCGTCCGGATTCTCGCCCTTGATCTTGGTCAAAATCGCGCGGAAGTCGACCGCCTTGTCGTTCGTCGCGTCGTGCGACATCACCTTCAGGCCGAGCGACTTGGCCTTCTTCTCGAACTCGTTCGCGAGACCCTGGCCGTAAGCGGTCGAATCGTCGACCACCGCGACGCTCTTGATGCCCTTCGAATGCGCGTAGTTCGCAAGTGCCGGGCCCTGCTGCGCATCGGTCGCGACGACGCGGTACGTCGTCTTGAAGCCTTGCTGCGTGTAAGCCGGGTTGGTCGCCGACGGCGAGATCTGCACGATGCCGGAATCGCTGTAGATCTTCGACGCCGGGATCGAGGTGCCCGAGTTCAGGTGGCCGACCACCGCGGCGACCTTGTCGTCGACGAGCTTTTGCGCGACCTGCGTCGCCTGCCGCGGGTCGGCTGCGTCATCCTGCGCATCGAGCTGCAGCGTGATTTTCTGTCCGCCGACCGTGAGACCCTTCGCGTTGATTTCCTCGACGGCGAGACGCGCGCCGTTTTCATTGTCCTTGCCGAGGTGTGCAATGCCGCCCGTCAACGGCGCGACGTGGCCGATCTTGACGACTTGATCGGCGGACGCGTTGCCTGCGGCAGCAACGCACAGCGTTGCCGCTGCGGCGATCGGCAGCAGCTTTTGCATCTTGATATTCATATAAGTCTCCAGTTTCGATCCCCAAAAACGCCATCGCCCGGTGCCCCGCTGCCATCCCTGTGCTTGCCATCACTGGACGATTCGCCGGTTGCATCGTTCATGCACTTGGCCTCAAGCACGCGAAGCGGCCGCTTTTAGCAGCCGCCCACCCGTACTTGCGCCGAAGTGTAGGTGATCAAATTAATTTGTGGGACTTTTTTGGGGTAGTGATAACACTACCGACGCAAGCATGTATCAGGCCACCCTCGCGCCTCGCCGCAACGCCCGCCGGTTAAGGGTTACCGCTAGTTCTGACACCTTATTGAAAGGCTTTTACAAGGCGCTCGCGCAACATTTCCGATGATCATTTTAAGCATTGGATCGCGACGCCGGACGCGCGCTCAGCGCGCCGCCGCACGCCATTCGGCGTCGAGCGCATCGATCAGTTGCGACGTCGTCAGTGCGTCGCCGCGCCGCCGCGCGAGCGGCGCGCCCTGCCCGGCCCACAGCGACAGATAGTCGCCGTCGTTGGCGCGCGCGGCGGCCTGGCGCAGCGGCTGCGTCAGCGCGTTCTGCACCGGATACGGCGCGACGTCGCCGGGACGCTCGCCGAGCCGCGCCATCAGCGTGTTGCGCAGCCCGCGCGCATGACGCCCGGTGATCGCGCGCGTGACCTGCGTCGACGTGTCCGTGCTCGCGAGCAACCGCGCTTTCCAGTCGGCGGCGATCGCGCTTTCCGCGCACGTCAGGAACGCGGTGCCGAGCTGCGCGGCCTGCGCGCCGAGCGCGAGCGCCGCCGCGATGCCGCGGCCGTCCATGATGCCGCCCGCGGCGAGCACGGGCAGCCCGGTTGCGTCGACGAGCTGCGGCACGAGCGCGAGCGTGCCGATCAGCGCGTCGTCGGCCGCACCTATGAACGTCCCGCGATGGCCGCCCGCCTCGGCGCCCTGCGCGGACAGCGCGTCGGCGCCGGCCGCCTTCCAGGCGAGCCCTTCCGCGACATGCGTCGCGGTGCCGATCACGTAGGTGCCGGCCGCCTTCAGCCGGGCGACGTCGGCCGCGTCGAGCACGCCGAACGTGAAGCTCGCGACCGGCACGCGCAGCGACACGAGCATGTCGAGCTGTGCACGAAAATCGGGCGCGAAGCGCGCGGGCGCGACGCCCGGCGGCAGGCCGAGCGCCGCGTTGAGCGGATCGATCGCGGCGAGCGCGCGCGCGACCGTCGCCGCGTCGGGGACGAGCTCCGGTAGCACGAACAGGTTGACCGCGAACGGGCGGTCGGTGGCCGCGCGGATCTGCGCGACCTCGTCGGCGAGACGTTCGGGCGCGAACGCGCCGCCGCCGAGGCTGCCGAGCGCGCCGGCATTCGATGCGGCGGCGACCATCGCGGGCGTGGTCGCGCCGACCATGGGCGCCTGCACGAGCGGCAGGCGCAGGCCGAAGCGTTCGGCGAACGGCGTGGACAGGGAGCGGGCTGACATGAGCGGATCCTTCGGTGGCGCGCGAAAGCGCGTTGTAATGGGTCGATGCGTTCGACTCTACCGAAGCGCCGCACCACCGAAAAATGAATAATCGTGAACGGAACGTTCGCTGCGCGAGAAGCGAACGGCGCGCACGGCCACCGCTTCTCGCCGATCGGTGGCACACTAGACCGTCCCTTTTTTCAATTCCGAGAGGCGCGCGCGGCGCGGCCTCGCTTGCCAGGAGTACGACGTGACTGCCCAATGGATCGACATCCCGACCGATAACGACAGCTTCGGCGGCTATCTCGCGCTGCCGCGGCGCGGCAAGGGCCCCGCCGTCATCATCGTGCAGGAGATCTTCGGCGTGAACGCGCATATCCGCTCGGTCGCCGACCAGTACGCGGCCGACGGCTACGTCGCGCTCGCGCCGGACGTGTTCTGGCGCACCCAGCCGCGCATCGAGCTGGCCTACGAAGGCGCGGACCGCGACAAGGGCATCGAGCTGCTGCGGAAGACCGACGTGAACCTCGCGGTCGCGGACATCGCCGCGGCGGCCGACCTGCTGCGCACGCGGCCCGAAGCCGACGGCAAGGTCGCCGCGATCGGCTACTGCTTCGGCGGCCGCCTCGCGTATCTCGCGGCCGCGACCGGCAAAATCGACGCGGCGGTCGCCTATTACGGCGGCGGCATCCAGAACGCGCTCGACGTCGCGGGCAAGGTCACGCAGCCGATCCTGTTCCATTACGCGGAAAACGACCACGCGATCCCGCTGGCGGCGGTCGACCAGGTGAAGGCCGCGTTCGCCGGCCGCGACAACGCCGCGTTCCATCTGTACCCGGGCGCCGAGCACGGCTTCAACTGCGCCGAGCGCGCGTCGTACAACCAGCGCGCAGCGGCGCTCGCGCACGGCCGCACGCTGACGTTCCTGGCCGAGCATCTGTAAGCGGCGCGGCCGCGCCGCATCTTCCATCGCCATACGTCACAACAGGGGTGACAGCGATGCACCCGGACTATCTCGCCCACGACGCGATCGGCCTCGCCGAGCTCGTCCGCCAACGCAAGGTGAGCCCGCGCGAGCTGATCGACGCCGCGATCGGGCAGGCCGAAGCGGTCAATCCCGCGATCAACGCGGTCGTGCTGCAGGATTACGACACCGCGCGCGAGCGCGCCGCCGCGCTGTGCGAATCAGGCGGCCCGTTCGCGGGCGTGCCCTATCTCGTCAAGGATCTCGGCGCGGCGGTCGCGGGGCTGCCGCTGTCGATGGGCAGCCGGCACTACCGGTATTTCGTGCCCGACGCCGATTCGCCGCTGATCGCGAAAAGCCGCGCGGCGGGGCTCAACGTCTTCGGCAAGACCAACACGTCCGAAATCGGCCAGATGCCGTATACCGAGCCGGAGCTGTTCGGCGCGTGCCGCAACCCGTGGAGCCTCGACCACACGCCCGGCGGCTCGAGCGGCGGCGCGGCCGCGGCCGTCGCGGCCGGCATCGTGCCGCTCGCGCACGCGTCCGACGGCGGCGGCTCGATCCGCATTCCCGCGTCGTGCTGCGGGCTGTTCGGCCTCAAGCCGAGCCGCAACCCGGCGCTCGTCGACGTGCCGACGAACGGCGACCTGGTCGTCCAGCACGCGGTCGCGCGCAGCGTGCGCGACAGCGCGCTGCTGCTCGACGTCACGACCGGCCGGCCGCTGCCGCCCGGCGCCCCCGGCACCTTCCTCGGCGCGCTCGACGCGCCGCCCGCCGCGCTGCGGATCGGCCTCGTCACCCACCCGATGCTCGCGCCGGCGCTCGCCGACGACACGCGCGCGGCGCTCGACGACGCCGCCGCGCTCGTCGAGTCGCTCGGCCACCACGTCGAGCCGGCGACGCTGAACCTCGACTACGCGCGCATCGGCGAGACCTTCCTGACGCTGTGGGCGACGATCGCCGAGGAGATGGTGCTCGGCGCGCGCGCGCTGACGGGCCGCACGCCGCAACGCGGCGAATTCGAGGCGGCAACGTGGGCGATGGCCGTGGTCGGCCGGCGGCTCGCGCGCACGCGGCTGCAGGACGTGCTCGAGTGGCAGCGCCAGCTCACCGTGCAGGTCGCGCGCGCCGCCGCGCGCTACGACGTGCTGCTGTGCGCGTCGCTCGCCGGCCCGCCGGTCAAGATCGGCGAGCTGCAGCCGACGCCGTTCGAGCATGCGCAGATGAAGCTGCTCGCGGCGCTGCCGATCAAGCCGCTGCTGAAGGAGATGCTCGCGAAGGCGTCGCAGAAGGCGTTCGCGTGGGCCGGCTGCACCGAGCTCTTCAACCTGACCGGCCAGCCGGCGATGTCGGTGCCGCTCTACTGGAACGCGCGCGGCCTGCCGATCGGCGTGCAGTTCGCCGCGCGCCACGGCGACGACGCACTGCTGCTGAAGCTCGCGCGGCAGCTCGAACAGGCGCGGCCGTGGTTCGACCGCCGGCCGCCGCTGATGCAGGCGCGGGGGTGATGCGCGCGGCGGCGCGTCGATAGCCCGCCGCCCATAGGCTGTGGCCGGTCGCTCGCTGCCGGTCGCCCGTCGCCCGTCGCCCGTATCCGCACACGAAAAAGCCCCGCCGGCAACGCCGGCAGGGCTTCGTCGCAGTCTGCGCAGCCGCGCGGCGCTTACACGCCGAGCCGTTCGCAGATCGTCTTGGTCGCGGCCGCGCTGTTCAGCGTATAGAAATGCAGCCCCGGCACGCCGGCGTCGAGCAGCCGCTGGCACAGGCCCGTGACGACGTCCGCGCCGAATGCGCGAATCGCGTCGCGATCGTCGCCGAAGCTCTCGAGCCGGCGCGCGATCCAGCGCGGCACCTCGGCGCCGCACATCTCGGAGAAGCGCATCAGCTGCGAGAAGTTCGTGATCGGCATGATGCCCGGCACGATCGGCACCTCGACGCCGAGCTTGCGCGCGTCGTCGACGAAGCGGAAATACGCGTCCGCGTTGAAGAAATACTGCGTGATCGCGGAATTCGCGCCGGCCTTCACCTTGCGCGCGAAGTTCTCGAGATCGGCCTTCGGCGAGCGCGACTGCGGATGGTATTCCGGATAGCCGGCGACCTCGATGCGGAACCAGTCGCCGTGCTCCGCGCGGATGAAGCTGACCAGCTCCGACGCGTAGCGCAGCTCGCCGACCTCGCCCATGCCGGACGGCAGGTCGCCGCGCAGCGCGACGATGTGGCGGATGCCGTGCGAGCGGTACTGGTCGAGGATCGCGCGCAGGCTGTCCTTCGACGAGCCGATGCACGACAGGTGCGGCGCGGCCTCGAGGCCGTCCTTCTGCATGTCGAGCACGGTATCGAGCGTGCCCTGCTGCGTCGAGCCGCCGGCGCCGAACGTCACGGAGACGAATTTCGGCTTCAGCGGCAGCAGCTGCGCACGGGTCGCGCGCAGCTTCTCGACGCCTTCCGCCGTCTTCGGCGGGAAGAATTCAAACGAGAGTTCGATCGGTTTCATGATTCAGAAGGCGCTGGACTTGCCTGCTCAGCCGATGTTGCGCTGGCCGAAGATCAGGGCGGACAGCAGCCAGGACACGATGCTGTACAGGATCGAACCGAAGAATGCGGACCAGAACCCGGATACCTCGAAGCCCTTGAGCAGCGACGACGCGAACCAGAAGCACAGCGCGTTGACGACGAGGATGAACAGCCCGAGCGTGACGACCGTGACGGGCAGCGTCAGCAGGATCAGCACCGGGCGGATCACCGTGTTGATCAGCCCCAGCACGACCGCGACGATCAGCGCGGTGCCGAAGCTCTTGATGTGGATCGACGGCACCAGGTAGGTGATGATCAGCAGCGCGAGGGCATTGATGATCCAGGACAGGATGACGCTCATGTAATGCTCCGGTTCGGTGGACGCTCAGGCGGCGCGGCGGTGCCGCCGCGCCGGTTGCGAGACGCGCGCGCGCGAAAACGAAAACGCTTCGAAAACGCTTCGCGGCGCGCCCCGCCGCCGGCGGGCGGCGGCTTGCCGCATCAGTAGCGGTAGTGGTTCGGCTTGAACGGGCCTTCCTTCGCCACGCCGATGTACGCCGCCTGCTCGTCCGACAGCACCGACAGGTTCGCGCCGATGCGCGCGAGGTGCAGGCGCGCGACCTTCTCGTCGAGGTGCTTCGGCAGCACGTACACCTTGTTCTCGTACTCGCCGCCGCGCGTGAACAGCTCGATCTGCGCGAGGGTCTGGTTCGCGAACGAGTTCGACATCACGAACGACGGGTGGCCGGTCGCGCAGCCGAGGTTCACGAGGCGGCCTTCCGCCAGCAGGATCACGCGCTTGCCGTCCGGGAAGATGATGTGGTCGACCTGCGGCTTGATGTTTTCCCACTGGTACTGGCGGGTCGACGCGACGTCGATTTCCGAGTCGAAGTGGCCGATGTTGCAGACGATCGCGTTGTGGCGCATCGCCTTCATGTGATCGTGGTTGATCACGTGGTAGTTGCCGGTCGCCGTCACGAAGATGTCGGCCTTGTCCGCCGCGTATTCCATCGTCACGACGCGGTAGCCTTCCATCGCCGCCTGCAGCGCGCAGATCGGATCGATTTCGGTGACCCACACGGTCGCGCCCAGGCCGCGCAGCGACTGCGCGCAGCCCTTGCCCACGTCGCCGTAGCCCGCGACGACCGCGACCTTGCCCGCGATCATCACGTCGGTCGCGCGCTTGATGCCGTCGACGAGCGACTCGCGGCAGCCGTACAGGTTGTCGAACTTCGACTTCGTGACCGAGTCGTTCACGTTGAACGCCGGGAACGGCAGGCGGCCGTCCTTTTCCATCTGGTACAGGCGGTGCACGCCGGTCGTCGTTTCCTCGGTGACGCCCTTGATGTGCGCGAGGCGCTTCGAGTACCAGTTCGCGTCGACGTCGAGGTGCTTCGCGATCGACTTGTACAGCGCGACTTCTTCCTCGTTGGTCGGCTTGGCGATCACCGAACGGTCCTTCTCGGCCTTCGAGCCGAGGATCAGCAGCAGCGTCGCGTCGCCGCCGTCGTCGAGGATCATGTTCGCGAACTCGCCGTTCGGCCATTCGAAGATGCGGTGCGAGAACTCCCAGTATTCGTCGAGCGACTCGCCCTTGAACGCGAACACCGGCGTGCCGGACTCGACGATCGCGGCGGCCGCGTGGTCCTGCGTCGAGAAGATGTTGCACGATGCCCAGCGGACTTCGGCGCCGAGCGCCTTCAGCGTCTCGATCAGCACGCCGGTCTGGATCGTCATGTGCAGCGAGCCGGCGATGCGCGCGCCCTTCAGCGGCTGCTGCGCCTTGTATTCGTCGCGGATCTGCACGAGGCCCGGCATTTCGGTCTCGGCGATGTTCAGTTCCTTGCGGCCCCAGCCGGCAAGCGCCATGTCGGCGACGACGTAATCGTTGGAAGCTATGGAATCGATGACGGCGTTCATCACGCCCTCCTTTCTAAAAAAGTTCTAGAAAATGGTGACGTGAGCGCCGTTCAGGAAGCGGGAGCCGGCGCATTGCGCCGCGGCCCTGCCGCTTGGTGAAGCTTTCCGAGCCTGGCGGACGCTGGATGGTCCGTCGCAACGCTCCTCGGAAAACGGGTGGGATTGTAGCAAATCGGCGGGAATATTGTGCGGCCGGCGAGACGCGCTCGTTGCGAGTCAGTTGCTGCGCCAGCGCCCGGAAATCCGGAACCAAGCTACATTGGCCGTTCGCCGTCACGAGTCCGGGTGCGTGATCGAAGCGTGCTTTATGAGATGCGAGGTGCGCGGGATGGGCTAAATTCGCCCGGCGGCGATCGATTGCTTCCGCGCAAGCATGCCTGCCGAGATGGCCGTCAAGGCGGCGCAATGGAGACAACAAGAACGAGAGAATGTCATGCAGAAGTGTGATAACCGACGTTGCCCTATTTGCTACCCGAATTGGCGGGAGGAAGAGGCTGCCGCAAGGAAGCGCGCGGCGGACGACCGGCAGGATTGCGTGAACATCTGGCGCCACTATCAGAGACAGGCCGAAGCCATTGTCTCGGGCAGCGATCCCATTTCGATCAACCGGCGAATCAACGCGGCGTATGCGCAGCTCTGGCTCGACGATCGTCGGTTCCAGTGGGCAGGACTCGCGGCATTCGCGTCAAAGCAGGTCGGGTGCGGTCTGATGAATGCGGCCGAGATGATCGGGAAATCGAATCGACAGCGCGACGCCTATCAGCGGTGGAGACACGCCAGTTCCCCTCTTGATCGACTGTCACCGTACGGGTCGCCTCGAATGCCCGTTCACGATCAAGCTTCCGGGGAAGGTGCGCGCAAGGCTTACGAGATGCTCGCCAGGGGCAACATGTCGCTGTTTCTGGACATCTGGCCGCTGCACATGTTCTACAAGGCATTCGGTTTGCAGCGATTCGAGCGTTGTCTGAGCGTGCGTGCGCAACTCAGGGGAACGGTTCGGTGGCCCATCGGCGACAGCATCCAGTTTGCCGCCGAGAGAGCGGAGGTTCGTGCTGGATTCCGCGCGATCGACGCCGGGAATGTCGCTCGCAGCGTCGAAGCCCTCGCGCAACATGAACAGGTCAACGTGCTGCAACCCGCCATGTACAACGATTCCTATTTCGCAATATTGATGCGAGCCAATCAGTTCGCATGGGCGCTGAACATTCCCACGGCATCGTCGCAAGAAATCCAGTTGACGCTTGCCAATCAATGCACGGTCAACGGTGGGAATGCGCAACGAGAGGTATTCAGCAAGCAACCGCTTGCGAATCTCGGCAATGCTGGCGAGCGCATGGCATTCGTGCTGCGTGCAGCCCGCCGTTTCGACGAATTGCTCCGCGATCCGATTCAGCGTGTGCTGGTCGAGAACTCCCTGTTCGTCATTGCGCGAGGAGGCCGTTGATGGCGATCCGAAAAATTGGATGGCGCTGGCGGATCGTTGGCGCCGTGCTCGCGCTCTTGGTCATGTGGGAACTCTACGTCGCGATCCGGCCGGCCGACGAGGTCGTACTGGCCATTGGCGAATCCTATGAGCAGGTGCGCCAACGATCCCGCTCAACGTTACCCGCCGCCACCCCGGAGGCGTTCTGGGCCGCTTATGTCAGTCGCCCGGCTAGACTGCGCTTCATCGACCCTCAATATGGCTTTGTGACACCTGCCGCGAAGTTCCTGACGGTCGGATACGACGAGCATGGAGTAGTCTGGGGCGTCACGTTGTCACCGCAGACAGAAACACTGCCGCTCGACGAAACGATGGCGATCCTTCTCGATTTGCAGGATCAGTTGTCGCGCGGAGACTGGCAGCCGATTCGAGTTGCGCAGCATCCGCCGATGACGGATACGCCCGAGACAAGGGCTCTCATGCGCGCCAATCTCGTCCCCCAGACATTCTGGTTGGCAGGTGACAAATATCAGGTGTCGATCGAGGTTCGCCGTTTCATTCACGAAAGCCGGCCGGACGATGAGCGCTATCTGATTACGGTGCAATTGAGCGGGCCGCCGCTGATGGAGGACCGGCTGGGCGAGTGAGGCCCAGTATGACGGAAGATGCCGCACCGGCCCGCCCGTTCAATTCTCCGCGCCGACCCACGCCTGCTCGCGCAGCCGCGCGCGCAGGCGCGCGACCGCCTGGCTGTGCAGCTGGCACACGCGCGATTCGCTCACTTCGAGCACCGCGCCGATCTCGCGCAGGTTCAGCCCGCGTTCGTAGTACAGCGACATCAGCAGCTTCTCGCGCTCCGGCAGCCGCTCGATCGCCTCGATCAGCGCCTCGCGCAGGTGCTCGTCGAGCAGCGACGACAGCGGATCGGCGTGATCGACGCGATAGCGGTCGAGGAACGGCTCGTCGTCGGCCGCGCGGTCGAAATCCTCGTAGTAGATGAGCTGGCTGCCGTGCAGGTCCTGCAGCATCCCCTGGTATTCGTCGAGCGGCATGTTCAGGTGCTGCGCGATCTCGGCCTCGCTCGCCGCGCGGCCGAGGTGCTGCTCGACCTGGTGCACCGCATGCTCGACCTCGCGCGACGTCTTGCGCAGGCTGCGCGGCAGCCAGTCGTTGCTGCGCAGCTCGTCGAGCATCGCGCCGCGGATCCGCTGCGTCGCGTAGGTCTCGAACTGCGCGCCCTGGTCTTCCTTGTAGCGCCCGGCCGCGTCCATCAGGCCGATCATCCCGGCCTGGATCAGGTCGTCGAGATCGACGCTCGCCGGCATCTTCGCGACGAGCTGCAGGCCCAGGCGGCGCACGAGCGGCGCGTATTGCGCGAGCACGTCGGCCTGCGAAATCTTTCCTTGAGCGTTGTACATCATGGCTCTCTCCTTCCGGTGGCCCTCACGCGGCGTGCGCCGCGCCCGCCTCGAACGACGTGCTGCCGCCCGCCCGCGCCGCGCCGGCGCCCGGCCGCGGACGCAGCGGCCAGTACAGCAGGTCGGCGGCAATCTGCCGGTAATCGCGCGCGGCCGGCGACGACGGAAACGCGTCGACCGCCGTGCGCACGAGCTCGCGCGCATGCTCGACGAGCGGATCGGCGCTCACGCAGCCCGCGTCGGCGATCGACACGGTCAGGTAGCGGCTCGCGACGCCCGCGAGGTTGTCGAACGCGGTCTTCGCGTCGGCGTGGCTGCCGACGTGGTTGGTCAGCACGCGGAACTGCGCGATCGCATGCGCGAAATGCAGCCGCTTCATGCACGCGTACGCCTCGGTGATCGCCTGCGCGGCGACGCGCGTGACGATCAGCACGTCGTGCGCTTCGCGCGCGAGCGCCGAGAACCCGCCGTCGGCGTCGAGCTGCGCGTCGACGAGCACGATGTCGGCCGGGCCGTCGATGAAATCGCTGAGCTGCGCGTCGCTGTAGCCCGCGCGCGCGAGCCGCGACGCGGCGCACACGCCGAACCCGGCGGACACGCGCGTGCGCTCGCCGTCCCGCAGCCAGGAGCCGGCGAGCGTGGCGGCGGCCGAATGCACGTCCGCGCGCTCGTCGACGACGAGCACGTCCTTGCCCAGCGCGGCCAGCGCCGCGGCCAGGTTCACGACGCTCGACGTGCAGCCGACGCCCGCCGGCCCGCCCGCCACCGCGACGATCCTCGAAGCGCGCCCGGCCAGCAGGCGCCGCAATCCTTCGGCCTGGTCGATCATCCTTTTATCCAAAACGCACCTCGTGCAGCTCGGCGGTCGAACGTGCGGTCAACGCGGAAAGCAGCGTCGGCATGTCCTCGTCCTGCGGCACGAAGGGCGAGCCGTCGCGCGGCACACAGAACGCACTCTTCATCAGGAATTTCTTCGTCGCGACGTACAGGTTCTCCGGCACCTTCTGGCCGGTCGACACGTAGTGGACGGGCAGCTTGTAGCGGATCACCGCGTCGAGCACGCCGCCGAGGTGGGTCGCCTCGTCGAGCTTCGTGAGGATGCAGCCGGCGAGCTCCGGGGATGCGGCGTCCGGATGGCCGGACGCGCTGCGGTACGCCTGCACGACCTCGTTGAGCGTGTCGCCGTGGCTCGTCGCGTTGAGCAGCAGGAGGCGCTGCACCGGCGTGTTCGCGCCGTGCAGCATCGCGATCTGGTCGGACACCGCGCGGTCGCGCTGGCTCATGCCGATCGTGTCGATCAGCACGATGTGCTTGTTGCGCAGCTCGGACAGCGCGAGCTGCAGGTCGCCGGCGTCCTTCACCGCGTGCACGGGCACGCCGAGGATCTTGCCGAAGATCCGCAGCTGCTCGTGGCCGCCGATCCGGTAGCTGTCGGTCGTGAGCAGCGCGACCTTGCTCGCGCCGAAGCGCATCACGCAGCGCGCGGCGAGCTTCGCAGTGGTGGTCGTCTTGCCGACGCCCGTCGGCCCCATCAGCGCGAACACGCCGCCGCGCTCCATCAGCGCTTCCTCGCTGTCGAGCACCGGCAGGTTCGATTCGAGCACCGACTGCGCCCATTCCGCCGCCTGCTCGAACGTCTGCTCGCCTTCGCCCTGCGGCAGGTTGTCGACCACCATCCGCACGAGCTGCGCGGAGAAGCCGGCCGCGAACAGATGCTTCGTCAGCGCGCCGTGCACCGGGCTGCGGCGCTGGCGCTCGTGCCACATCAGGCTGTCGAACTGCTCCTCCATCATCCCGCGCAGCGAGCCGAGCTCGTTCATCACCGTGTCGTTGACGATCCGCTCGATGCGCGCCTTCACCGCGTCGGCCACCGCGGCGGCCGTGTCTTCAGGCATGCGCGCGCGGTCCGCCGCCTTCGGGGCGGGCGCGTCGGCGCCGCGGCGCGGCGCGGCGTCGTCCGCCGGCACGCGGCGCGCGACGTTGCGCACGATGTCGCGCGCCCACTCGGGCGGCGTCGCTTCGTGCACGGCGCGCGGCGCAACTTCCTGCGCCGGCGTCGCCTGCGCGCGCGCGATCAGCGCTTCGCGCTGCTGCGTCAGGCGCTTCGCGTGCTCGACGAGCCACGGCGCGGGTTGGGAAGGGGGGGCAGGCGATCCTGGGGCAGGCGATTCCGCTGCGGGCGACCCCGCGGCGGGCACTCGTGCGGCGAACGATCCCGCGGCGGGCGCAGCGGCGGCGGCAGAGCCCGCCACCGGCGCCGCCGGCGCGTCGGTCGTCTCGGCGCTCGCGCCGAACACCGACGAGAACACGTCCGGCAAGCCGCCGTCGCTCATCGCATACGGATTGACGGCCGCCCGTGGCGCCGTGCCCGCGGGCGCCGGCGCGCCGGCCCGGAACGCCGCGCCGGGCAGCGCGGCTGCGTCGGCCGCGCCCGGCGGCGCGATCGCCGACAGTTCCGCGTCGGCGAGCGCGACGATTTCGACACTGCCGTCATCGAGCGTGCGGTTCGACAGCACGACGGCGTCGGCGCCGAGCGCCTCGCGCACGAGCCGCAGCGCGTCGCGGCTCGTCGGCCCGGTGAATTTGCGAATGTTCAAGCGGAACCCCCGATGACGTTAACGACCTTGATCGTGCGTGTATCCGGCACTTCGGCATACGACAGCACTTTCAATTGCGGCAGGCTGCGGCGCAGGAAGCGCGCGAGCATCGCGCGCAGCGCGTGCTGCACGAGCAGCACGGGCGGCAGCCCGAGATTCTGTTGACGCAGCATCGCTTGCTGCGTGCCGGTCAGGAGCGAATGCGCGAGGCCGGGCTCGAGACCCGGGTTCGCGCCCGTGGCGAGCGCCTGCGACAGCACGCGCTCGAGATTCGCGTCGAGGCCCATCACCTGCATCTCGCCCGAGCCCGGGTACCACTGCTGCGTGATCGCGCGGCCGAGCGCGAGCCGCACCGCGGCCGTGATGTCGTACGCGTCGGTGATGCGGCCCGCATGCTCGGACACGGCTTCGAGGATCGTGCGCATGTCGCGGATCGGCACGCCTTCCTCGAGCAGGTTCTGCAGCACCTTCTGCAGCGTCGTCAGCGAGATCGTCTTCGGCACGAGGTCCTCGACGAGCGACGGCGCGTCCTTGCCGGTGCGCTCGATCAGCGCCTGCACTTCCTGGCGGCCGAGCAGCTCGGCCGCGTGCTGGACGACCAGATGGTTCAGGTGGGTCGCGACGACCGTGCTCGCGTCGACCACCGTGTAGCCGTACACCTGCGCCTGCTCGCGCATCGCGACGTCGACCCACACGGCCGGCAGCCCGAACGCCGGGTCGGTGGTCGGCACGCCGGGCAGCGCGGCCGTCACCTGGCCCGGGTTGATCGCGAGCCACTGGCCCGGAAACACGTCGCCGATGCCGATCTCGACGCCCTTCAGCGCGATCCGGTAGCCGTTCGGCCGCAGCTCGAGGTTGTCGCGGATGTGGATCACGGGCGGCAGGAAGCCGATTTCCTGCGCGAATTTCTTGCGGATGCTCTTGATCCGCTTGAGCAGCTCGCCGTCGCTGTTCTTGTCGACGAGCGGGATCAGCCGGTAGCCGACTTCGAGGCCGAGCGGGTCGATCAGCTGCACGTCGTCCCAGGTCGCCTCGTGGCTGTCGGCGGGCAGCGCGGCGGGCGGCGCGATCTCGGTGACGTCGCCGGCCGCCTTGCGGGCCGCCGCGCGCTTCGTCTGCGCGCGGGCGAACCAGATCGCGCCGCCGCCGAGCAGCAGGAACGCGAAGTGCGGCATGCCGGGGATCAGCCCCATGATCAGGATGATCGCGCCGGTGATCGTCAGCACGCGCGGGTTCGCGAACAGCTGGCCGGTGATCTGCGTGCCGATGTCCTCGTCGGTCGCGACGCGCGACACGATCACGCCGGCCGCGGTCGAGATCACGAGCGACGGGATCTGCGCGACGAGGCCGTCGCCGATCGTCAGCAGCGTGTAGTTCGTGCCGGCCGCCGCGAACGTCATGTCGTGCTGGATCATCCCGACGATCAGCCCGCCGATCACGTTGATCGCCATGATGATCAGGCCGGCGATCGCATCGCCGCGCACGAACTTCGACGCGCCGTCCATCGAGCCGTAGAACTCGGCTTCCTGCGCGACCGCGGTGCGGCGCTTTCTCGCCTGCTCCTCGTTGATGAGGCCCGCGTTCAGGTCGGCGTCGATCGCCATCTGCTTGCCGGGCATCGCGTCGAGCGTGAAGCGCGCGGACACTTCGGCGATCCGCCCCGCGCCCTTCGTGATCACCATGAAGTTGATGATCATCAGGATCACGAACACGACGATGCCGACCGCGAAGTTGCCGCCGACGAGGAAGTGGCCGAACGCCTCGATCACCTGGCCGGCCGCGTCGGGGCCGGTGTGGCCCTCGAGCAGCACGACGCGGGTCGACGCGACGTTCAGCGACAGGCGCAGCAGCGTCGAGAACAGCAGCACGCTCGGGAACGCCGCGAAGTCGAGCGGCTTCATCGTGTACATGCTGACGAGCAGCACCATCACGGACAGCGCGATGTTGAACGTGAACAGCAGATCCAGCAGCAGCGGCGGCAGCGGCAGGATCATCATCCCCAGGATCATGCAGATGAGGATCGGGCCCGCGAGCGCGCGCAGGTTGGTGCCCGCGAGCAGGTTCGCTCGCTTCGCGAACAGGCCGGCCGGCGTGCTCATGCGTTACCCCCTTGCGCGCCGAGCACGTCTTCGGCTTCCTCGCGCTCGTCGTCGGCGGACACCGACGCGCCCTTGTCGAGTTCGGCCGGCACGTCGAGATCGACCGGCGCCGCCGGGAACGCGCCGCCTTCCGAACGGAAGCGCTTGAGCTGGTACACCCACGCGAGCACCTCGGCGACGGCCGAGTACAGCGAGCCGGGAATCTCGCGTTCGAGTTCGACGTTGTGATACAGCGCCCGCGCGAGCGGCGGCGCTTCGAGCAGCGGCACGTTGTGCTCGGCCGCGAGCTCGCGGATGCGCGCGGCGACGAGGTTCACGCCCTTCGCGACGACCTTCGGCGCGCGCATCGCGCCGTCCGTGTATTGCAGCGCGACGGCGAAGTGCGTCGGGTTCGTGACGACGACGTCCGCCTTCGGCACGGCCGCCATCATCCGGCGCCGCGCGATCGCACGCTGCTGCTGGCGGATCCGGCCCTTCACGTGCGGATCGCCTTCGTTCTCGCGATGCTCGCGCTTCACTTCTTCCTTCGTCATGCGCAACTTCTTGTTGTACTGCCAGAGTTGATACGGCACGTCGAGCGCGGCGACGACCAGCATCCCGGCGACCGTGGTGCCGCAGCACACGGCGACGAGGTGCAGCGCGTCGGCGAGCGCCGCGTGCAGCGGCTGCATCGCGAGGCCGAGCAGTTCGTCCTTGCTGCGCCAGATCGCGATGCCGCCGATCCCGCCGACGACCAGCGTCTTCGCGAGCGACATGCCGAGCTGGATCGGCCCCTGGACCGAGAAGATCCGGCCGAGGCCCGTGATCGGGTTCAGGCGGTCGAGCTTCAGCTCGAACGTCTTCGACGAGATCAGCCAGCCGCCGAGCGCCATCGGCGCGAGCAGCGCGGCAACGCCCATCATCGCGAGCAGCGGCGCGAGCGCGGCGAGCCCTTCGAGGCTCACGCTGCCCGCCGAAGTCAGCATCCGGTTCGTATCGAACGCGATCCCGCGGTCGAACGTGAAGGCGCCGCGCAGCATCGTCTGCAGGTGCTGGCCGATCGGTCCCGCGAGCAGCCATGTGCCGTAGAAGCCCGACGCGAGCAGCGCGAACGAAGCCAGCTCGCGCGAGCGCGCGACCTGCCCCTCCTCGCGCGCCTTCTCGCGGCGCCTGGGAGTGGCGGCTTCGGTTTTGTCGAGATCGCTCTCGTCTGCCACGGGGCCTCCAGACGGGTACGGCGGGATGCCGCTTTCCAGTGACACCGATTATTCATGGACGCGTCAAACGCCGATCGGTCGAGCAAAGCCTGGAAAGGGGGGTATTTCGGGGAATCGGGCGGACGACGGCGCGGGGACGGCCGGCGGCGCGCGCACGGGCGCGCCGGTCAGCCCGCGACGAGCGGATCGGGGCCGAAGCGGCCGGGATGGTCGGCGCGGTGCGCGCGCCGCTGCGTGAGCGGCGCCGTCGGGCCGACGTGCGTGATGAAGGCGGTCAGCGGGCTGTACGCATGGCAGGCACGGCGCGCACGGCCCTCGAATCCTGGATATTGATCAACCGCTGAACGAATGGCATCCGTGAAGTTCATTTCGTTCACCCCCTGTTGTTATCAACACCTCCGGAGTCACGCGAAGAGTATAGGTAGGATTTTTCGCATTATTCCGATTTTTCCGGGGACGGCGGACAGCCGCCGGGCGCCGGCACTTTCGCACGGGCGTTATTTTTAAATAATCACACCCAGATAAAACCCGGCTGCATCCGATAATCGAAAAAATCGAAAGCCGGATCAATGAAAAAGGGGGCGATCGCTCGCCCCCTTTGTCATGCGGTTCGCCCGCCGCCGCTCAGAATGCGACGTAGGGCGCCGCGCCGCCGTTGCCGCGCAGGTCCATCCCGAAGTAGATCGTCTTGCCGTAGAAATGCGGCAGGCCGATATCGAGCCAAGGCGCCGGGTTCGAGACCGGCGTTCGACTGAAAGGCCCGCCGATATCGTTGAACGCGTACGTCGACGGGTTCGCGAACAGCGTATCCGCATTCGCGACCGGCATGGTCACCGTCGCCTGCGCACCGTTCTGGCCGGTGAGCGTCGCCGAATAGTTCACGGTCCCCGACGGACAGTAAAACGATGAATTGCGCGTGCAAATCGTCTGCGAGTCGTCGAAGAAATAGGCGTTCGAGCCCGTATCGAAGAACGCGCCGCCACCGGCCGCCGGCGACAACGTGCGGCCGAGGAACGACGCGGTGACGTCGCCCGTCGTCGTGGACGGCAGCACGTTCGACGCGCCCAGGGCATTGTTGGCCTGCGTGCCGATGCCGAACGTCAGCAGCCCCGTCGCGCTCGCCTGGCCGTTGGCCGAGATGCCCGGCATCTGCACGATCACGCCATTGTTGTCGCTCGCGAAACGCTGCACCGGATTGGCCACCTGCTGCGCGAGCGGCACGAGCGTCACGTTGCAGCTCGCATTGCCGTTCGGGCACGCGTAGTAGTTGTTGCTGAGCGACGACGTCGACGTCGTGCAGGTCGCGCCGCAGTCGAGCGGCGCCGGCCCGATGCCGAGGATGCCGTTCGCGCCGAGCGCGCTCGCCGAGTTGGCGGCCGTGCCGTTGTTGGTGCACGAGGTCGGGACGTTGGTGGCGCCGAGGTCGCCGAGAATCTGCACCGGCAGCGCGCTGGCCGTTTCGCCGCCGATCTTCAGGTCGGCGGTGCGCACCGAGCCCCACGTGTAGGTCGACACGAACTTGCCGCACTCGGCGAGCGGCGCGCCGTTCACGGTGGTCACGGGCAGGCCGCCCAGCACGCCCGTCACCGCGTCGCTGACGAGCCGCAGCCCGTACGACGCGGTATCGACCAGCACGTTGTCGACGACCTGGCAGTTCGACGTGCCCGGCGCGCACACCGTCACGCTGACGGTCGGGATGTTGATGACGTTCGCGACGCCCCGGCCGACGGTGATGACCGCGGTGTTCGACGCGGTGGGCGCGGGCGGCGTCGGAGAACCGCCGCCGCCGTCACCGCCGCCGCATGCGGCGACGAGCACGGCCGTGCCGGCCGCGAGGCTCAGTGCGCCGAGCCAGCGAATGAAGGTACGAGAAATTCGCAAGATCGCTCTCCCGGTCACTGGATGTCGTTGCCGGTCACGCCGGCAGGCAGCGCCTGCGGCAGCCAGGCTTGCCCCGAGAACGAGCCCATGTGGCCGCCCGTCCGGATCACGATGGCGCTCGAGTCGACCGACACGGGCGCGCGCCAGCCGCGCGCCGCGTGTGCCGCCTCGACGCCGGCCTTGTACTGCGGAAGATAGCTGCCGAACACCTGCCCGAGATCGGGCATCGACGGGCCGCGCCACGCGACGCCGAACACGGTGCCGGCGGCGGACGTGTATTCATGGATCACGGTGCCGGACGCCAGCGAAAGCTCGCGCACCGTATAGGCGGGCGCGCCCGCCGACGAGCCGTCGGCCGCGCGCATCGCGCGCTGCAGCGCGCGCACGGTGGCGGTATGGTCGTCCGCCGGCGGCGACATCGGCGCGCCGCCCAGTTCCGCGTGCGCGTGGATGCTCCACAGCACGCCCATCGAGGCCGTCGCGCACGCAACGGCACAGCCCAAACGTTTCAGTTTCACGTTCCCCCCCAGGGAATTGCCTCGTTGTCGACGGCGAGCGCGGTGCGAACCGCGACGCCGTCGCGTCATGTCAGACGAACCGACGAACGGTGATTCTGATACAGCTTGAAGCGTAGTATGCCTGCGGAGTGTAACGAAGTGTCAATGACGCATATGAGGATTCGCCCGGGGCCGGGCGGGCACGCAGGCGCGGCGTCGCCGGACGGCGCGCCGCGCCCGCGGGATCGTCAGAAGCCGAGGCTGGCGAGCAGGTCGTCGACCTGCGCCTGGTCCTGGACGACGTCGGTCTTGCCTTCCGGATTGATCTGCGGGCCGTTCAGCAGCGACGCGGGGCTGCCGGTGCTGCTCATCGGCTGCTCGGCCGCGAGCGCGGCCGCGGTCGCCGCGAACTGCTCGCGCCGCTCCGGCGCGATGTTCTCGACCAGCACGGTCAGCAGCTGCTGCTCGATCAGGTAGACCATGTCCATGATCTTCTTGATGACCTGCCCGGTCAGGTCCTGGAAGTCCTGCGCGAGCATGATCTCGAGCAGCTGCGCGCTGGTCGCCGACGTGGACTCCGGCAGCGCGCGCAGGAACGCGCGCGTGTCGTCCATCAGCTCGCGGACCTCCGCGCGCTCGATCGGCGCCGCATACCACTGCGCCCAGCGTGCGTCGAGCGCCTCGGCCTCGTTCTGCATGCGCTCCTGCATCGGCTTCGCGACCTCGATCGCGGTCAGCACGCGCTCGGCCGCCTGCTCGGTCATCGTCGCGACGTAGCGCAGCCGGTCGCGCGCGTCCGGCACGGCTTCCGCCGCGCGCTCGACGTGCTTGTCGAGCCCGAGCTCGCGCATCGAGTCGCGCAGCGCTCGCGTGACGGAGCCGATGCGCGCGAGGATGCGGTCGGCCGCCAGATCGGCGCCTTCGGGGTGGCTGTCGGCGGCAAAGCCCGCGCCCGCCATCGCCGCGTGGATCGGCTCGTTCACGTCAGCTCCCGGTCTTGGCCATCTTCTCGATGATCTTGCTCAGCTTCTCGTCGAGCACCGCCGCCGTGAACGGCTTCACGACATAGCCGCTCGCGCCGGCCTGCGCCGCCGCGATGATGTTCTCCTTCTTCGACTCGGCCGTGACCATCAGCACCGGCAGGTGCGTGAGCGTCGCGTCCGCGCGGATTTCCTTCAGCATCGCGAGGCCGTCGAGGTTCGGCATGTTCCAGTCGGAGATCACGAAGTCGAAGCCGCCGCCGCGCAGCCGCGCGAGGCCGGCCGCGCCGTCCTCGGCCTCGTCGACGTTCGTGTAGCCCAGTTCCTTGAGCAGGTTGCGGACGATCCGGCGCATCGTCGGGAAATCGTCCACCACCAGGATTTTCATGCTCTTGTCCATCATTGTTCCTTTCCAGATTCGTTTCGTCGGGACGCGTGCATGATAGCGCGCGTCCGTCACAATTCCTTATACGCGCTGCACGCGATCCGCGAGACGCGACATCACGCGGCGGCTCATGTCGGCGAGCGGCACGACCTCTTCCGCGCCGCCCAGCGCGATCGCCTCGCGCGGCATCCCGAACACGATGCAGCTCGCCTCGTCCTGCGCGAACGTGTAAGCGCCCGCGCGCTTCATCTCCAAGAGGCCCGCCGCGCCGTCGCGGCCCATCCCGGTCAGGATCACGCCGATCGCGTTCTTGCCGGCGTGCGTCGCCGCCGAGCGGAACAGCACGTCGACCGACGGCCGGTGCCGGTTGACCGGCGGCTCGTCGGACAGCTGCGCGATGTAGTTCGCGCCGCTGCGGGCCAGCAGCAGGTGCGCGTGGCCCGGCGCGATGTAGGCGTGGCCGGGCAGCACCCGCTCGCCGTGCTCGGCTTCCTTCACCGCGATCCGGCACAGGCCGTTCAGGCGCTGCGCGAACGACTTCGTGAAGCCGGGCGGCATGTGCTGCGCGATCAGCACCGCCGGCGCATCCGGCGGCAGCGGCGTCAGCACTTCGCGGATCGCCTCGGTGCCGCCCGTCGACGCGCCGACGATGATCAGCTTTTCGGTACTGACGAGCGGATTGTTCAGCATCGGCGCAGCGGGATGGCCGCTTGCCGCGCGCGCGGCCGCGGCCTGCGGCTGCGGCGCCTGCCGCACGCGGGCGCGCGACGCCGCGCGAATCTTGTCGGCAAGCTTCTCCGCGTAGTCGAGCATCCCGTCGCGGATGCCGACACGCGGCTTCGTGACGAAGTCGACCGCGCCCAGCTCGAGCGCGCGCAGCGTGATTTCCGAGCCGCGCTCGGTCAGCGACGACACCATCACGACCGGCATCGGCCGCAGGCGCATCAGCTTCTCGAGGAAGTCGAGCCCGTCCATGCGCGGCATTTCGACGTCGAGCGTCAGGACGTCCGGGTTGTGCTGCTTGATGAGATCGCGCGCGACGAGCGGGTCCGGCGCGGTCGCGCACACTTCCATGTCGGGCTGGCCATTGATGATCTCGGTCATCAGGCTGCGAATCAGCGCCGAATCGTCGACGCACAATACCTTGATCTTTTGCACTGCGTTCTTGCCTCCTGCTATTTCGATATCGTCTGGGCGTAGCGGCCGCCGGCGTACGGGCTTCCGGCGGTCGAGCCGCCCGCCCCCGCACCGCCGCGCGCGCCGAACAGCTCGATGCGCGCACGCGCCGGCTGGGCCGCGCCCGGCTGCTTCGCGAGCGGGTTCGCGCCGGGCTGGCCCGGCGCGGGACGCGTCGCCGGCGTGCCGAACAGCTCGACGTGCGGGCGCGGCCGCGCGGCGCGGTCGGCTTCGGCCGCGCGCGCGAGCGCGGCTTCGCGCTCGGTGACGCCATGCACCTGCAAACGCAGCTTCTTCACTGCCGCGCGCCCCGAATGCGGCATGAATGCGACCTTGCGAGGATGCACGCCCTGCAGGTCCTCCGCCGTGATCCGGATGCGCTCGAGCGCGAGATAGCGGCGCACGAAGTCCGAATTGCGGTCGCCGATGTTGATCGTCGTCATGCCGGCCAGCACGGCCGCGCCGCCGAACACCTTCGCCTCGAAGCGCTCGCGGCGGCCGCCCGCCTTGATCATCTCGTTGATCAGCACTTCCATCGCGTACGCGCCGTAGCGCATCGACTCGGACGCGGCCGCGCATGCGTCCGCGCCGTCGTCGGGCAGCATGAAGTGGTTCATTCCGCCGATGCCCGCGTACGGATCGTGCAGGCACGCGGCGACGCACGAGCCGAGCACGGTCATCAGCACCATGTCGTCGCCGGTCGTGTAGAACTCGTTCGGCAGCAGCTTCACGCCCGGCAGGCCGAAGTGGCTGTCGAAGTAGCGGTTGGTCGCGATCGGCAGCGCGCTCATCGGCGTTCCCCGGCGGCCGGCGTCGCGGCCCCGCCCATGCGCGCGCGCGGCGCGCCGCCGCCGGACGCGGCCGGGCGCGACGCGTCGCGCGTCAGTTCATAGACCGTCTGGCCGCGCAGCCGGAACGCCTGCGTGACGTACGTGAAGTTCTCCGAGTGGCCGGCGAACAGCAGGCCGCCCGGCTTCACGAGCGGCTCGAAGCGGGACAGCACCTGCCCCTGCGTCGGCTTGTCGAAGTAGATCATCACGTTGCGGCAGAAGATCGCGTCGAACGGCTTGCCGATCCCGTAGTCGGCATCGGTCAGGTTGAGCTGCTCGAAGCGGATCATCGCGCGCAGCTCCGGGCGCACCTTCACGCGGCCGGCCTGCGCGCCCGTGCCTTTCAGGAAGAAGCGCTTCAGGCGCTCCGGCGACAGGTGCTTGACCTGGTCGTACGTGTAGATGCCGGCCTCGGCCTTCGCGAGCACCTGCGTGTCGAGGTCGGTCGCGAGGATCGACGCGCTGCGCGCAGCCGAGTCGCCGAGCGCCTCGATCAGCGTGATCGCGATCGAATACGGCTCCTCGCCGGTCGACGCGGCCGAGCACCACACCGACACCGGCGCGTCGCGGCCCTTCACGAAATCGGCGAGGATCGGAAAGTGATGCGCCTCGCGAAAGAATGCGGTGAGGTTCGTCGTCAGCGCGTTGGTGAAGGCCTCCCATTCGACGGGATCGTCCTCCCGCTCGAGCAGGTCGAGATAGTCGCGGAACGTGTCGAGACCGCGTGCACGCAGCCGGCGCGCGAGCCGGCTGTACGCCATGTCGCGCTTGTGCTCGGACAGCGAAATTCCCGCACGCTGGTGGATCAGCGTGCGGATGCGCGCGAAGTCGGCGGCCGTGAACGCGAAGTCGCGCCCGGCCTCACCGGCCCGGGTCGAAGCGTCCTGAGATTCGGCACGAAGCGGAGCGCGCGCAGTCAGCATGGCTTAGAAGGTCTCCCAGTCGTCGTTGGACGTGCCGGCCGCGACAGGCGCCGGCTTCTCGCCGGACAGCGCGGGCCGCACGAGCGCGGGCTTCGCCGCCGGCGCGGCGGGCTTGGCGGCGGCCGGCTTCGCGACGCGCGGCGCATAGCCGCCCGCGGCCGGCGCGCTGCCCGACGGCGCCTTCGGTTCGGCCGCGAGCGCGGCGCGCTTCACGGGCTGCGGTTCATGCGTGTGGGCGTGGGCCGAGTGTGCTGCATGCGGCAGCGCCGGCACGGCGGCCGGCTGCGGCGCCGGGCGCGCGGCGGGCAGCGCCGGCGGCGCGGAGCGCACGGGCGCGGCCGCATGCGCGATGCCGCCGAGGACGCGCCAGCCGGACACGATCGCCTTCATCTGGCGCGTCTGCTCCTCGAGCGACGCGGCCGCGGCCGCGGCCTGCTCGACGAGCGCCGCGTTCTGCTGCGTGACGGCGTCCATCTGGCCGACCGCGCGGTTCACCTGCTCGATGCCGGTCGACTGCTCTTCGGACGCGGCGCTGATCTCGCCCATGATGTCGGTCACGCGGCGCACGGCCTGCACGATCTCGTCCATCGTCGAGCCGGCGCGCGCGACCAGCTCGGAGCCGCTTTGCACCTTGTCGGCTGAATCGCCGATCAGCTGCTTGATTTCCTTCGCGGCGGTCGCGCTGCGCTGCGCGAGCGAGCGCACCTCGCCGGCGACGACCGCGAAGCCGCGGCCCTGCTCGCCGGCGCGCGCCGCTTCCACCGCCGCGTTCAGCGCGAGGATGTTGGTCTGGAACGCGATGCCTTCGATCGTGCCGATGATGTCGACGACCTTGCCCGAGCTCGTCGCGATGTCCTGCATCGTCTCGACCACCTGGCCGACCACCTCGCCGCCCTGTGTCGCGATGTCCGACGCGTTGACCGCGAGCTGGCTCGCCTGGCGCGCGTTCTCGGCGTTCTGCCGCACGGTGCCGGTCAGCTGCTCCATGCTCGACGCGGTTTCCTGCAGCGACGCGGCCTGCTCTTCCGTGCGCTGCGACAGGTCGGTGTTGCCGGTGGCGATCTCGCGCGCGCCGACGTCGATCGACTCCGCGCCGCGATGCACGGACTGCACCATCGCAGTGACCGCGTCCTGCATCCGGCGGATGCCGCCGAACAGGCGCCCGATCTCGTTCGTGCTCTGGACCTGCACCGGCTCGGTGAGGTCGCCCGCGGCGATGCGCTCGAAGTGCGCGACCGCCTGCTCGAGCGGCTGGATGATCAGCCCGCGCAGCGCGAAGCGGATCGCGACCACCATCACGAGCGACAGCGCGATGCCGGCCGTGATCAGCGCGATCATCAGCGAGATCCGCGTTTGCGTCGCATCCTGGCGTGCTTCCGCGCGCGCCTGCAGCGCGCCGATCACGGCCGCCGCCGCCTGGTCGTAGGCGACGAACATCGGGCTGATCTTCGTGTCGGCGATCGCGCGGTACGCGGCCATGTCGCCGGCGCGCGCGGCCGCGAACTCCGGCTCGACGCCTTCCTTGATGATCGTCGCGTAGCGCGCGGCCAGGTCGTCGACGAGCGCCTGGTCGACGCCTTCCTTCGGCGTCGCCAGGAATGCCTGCCAGTTCTGGCCCGACTTCGCGAACAGCTCCTGCGCGCGCGCCAGCACCTTGCCGGCCTCTTCGGCGTTGCCGCCTTCGGTCAGCGAGCGGAAGCGGTCGAGCGACACGCGCGAGCGCAGCAGGAACGACGACGTATCGTCGAGCGCATGGATCGCCGGCAAGTCGCCGTGCGCGACACCGTCGAGCGAGCGGCTCGCGTGATGGAGCGCATAGAGGCCGAGCCCGCCGACCGCCGCGGCGAGGCACGCGAGGATGAGTCCGACCGCCGTGAGCGTCGTGCGGATCGACCAGTTTTGCAACATTGCAGATTCTCCCGAAATTCCTTGCGCCCGGCGCGCTTACACGCCGAGCGTCTCGATCAGCGCCATCTCGCGGCTCGACATCAGCTTCTCGATGTCCATCAGGATCAGCATCCGGCCGTCGACCGTGCCGAGGCCCGTCAGGTACTCGGTCGTCAGCGTCGCGCCGAACTCCGGCGCCGGCATGATCGCGTCGGTCTGCAGCGTCAGCACGTCGGACACGCCGTCGACCACCATCCCGACCACGCGATTCGACACGTTCAGGATGATCACGACGGTCTGGTGGTCGTACTCGACGCGGCCCAGATGGAACTTGATCCGCATGTCGACGATCGGCACGATGATCCCGCGCAGGTTGATCACGCCCTTGATGAAGTCGGGCGCGTTCGCGATGCGCGTGACGCTGTCGTAGCCGCGAATCTCCTGCACCTTCAGGATGTCGATCCCGTACTCTTCGTCGCCGAGCGTGAAGACGAGGAATTCCTGACCCGTCGCATCGCCATGCTCCGCGTCGCGGCGGCTCGTGGCCGCGTTCGCCGCGGCCGGATTGATCATTTGGACTTCAGCAGACACGTTTGCCCCCAATCGGTTGATGGCGAGAGTCAGAACGCGAGCGCGGCGGCCGGATTGGCGCCGTGCGTCGCACGGGTTTCGCGGTTCAGCGCCGCGACGTCGACGATCAGCGCGACGCTGCCGTCGCCGAGGATCGTTGCTGCCGAGATGCCGTGCACCTTGCGGTAATTGGTTTCGAGGTTCTTCACGACCACCTGCTGCTGGCCGACCAGCTCGTCGATCAGCATCGCGAAGCGGCGCCCCTCGGTTTCCATGATCGTGACGATCCCCTGGGTCGGGTCGGTGCGCGCCTCGTCCACCGAGAACACTTCATGCAGCGCGACGAGCGGCAGGTATTCGCCGCGCACGCGCACCACGCGCTCGCCGTTGCCGACCGTGTAGATGTCGTCCGCGGACGGCTGCAGCGACTCCATCACGAAATTGAGCGGCAGGATGAAGATCTCGCCGCCGACCTTCACCGACATCCCGTCGAGGATCGCGAGCGTGAGCGGCAGCACGATGCGCGTGGTCGTGCCGCGGCCGGCGTGCGACGAGATTTCGACGTGGCCGCCCATCGACTGGATGTTGCGCTTCACGACGTCCATGCCGACGCCGCGGCCCGACACGTCGGTCACCGTTTCGGCGGTCGAGAAGCCCGGCGCGAAGATCAGCTGCCAGACCTCGTCGTCGCTGATGTTGTCGGGAATCTGCATGCCCTGCTTCGCGGCCTTCGCGAGAATGCGCTCGCGGTTCAGGCCGCCGCCGTCGTCGCTGACCTCGATCACGATGTTGCCGCCGTGATGCGCGGCCGACAGCACGAGCTGGCCGACCGCGTCCTTGCCGGCCGCGCGCCGCTTGTCGACGGTCTCGATCCCGTGGTCGAGGCTGTTGCGCACGAGGTGGGTGAGCGGATCGATGATCCGCTCGATCAGGCTCTTGTCGAGCTCGGTCGCCTGGCCGAACGTGACGAGCTCGACCTGCTTGCCGAGCTTGCCGGCGAGATCGCGCACGAGCCGCGGGAAGCGGCTGAACACGTAGTCCATCGGCATCATCCGGATCGACATCACCGCTTCCTGCAGGTCGCGCGCATTGCGCTCGAGCTGCGCCATCCCGTTGAAGAGACGGTCGTGCAGCGCGGGGTCGAACGCGCTCGCCGTTTCCGCGAGCATCGCCTGCGTGATCACGAGCTCGCCGACCAGGTTGATCAGCTGGTCGACCTTCTCGACGCCGACGCGGATCGAGCTGCCCTCGCCGCCCGATGCGGCCGCGGCGGCCGGACGCGCGCGCTTGTCCTCGTGGTGCGGGTGCGCCTGCGCAGCGGGCGCCGGCTGCGCGGCGGCCTGCGCAGCGGCCGGCTCGGCGGCCTGCGCAGCGGCCGGCTCGGCGGCAGCCTGCGGCGCAGGCGCGGCGGGCTGCGCGGCCGGCGCCGGCGCGGCGGCGGCCGCCGGTGCGGCTGCTGCTGCGGCCGGTGCAGCCGGTGCAGCCGGGGCTGCGGCGGGCTGCGCGGCGGCGGCCGGTGCGTCCGCGGACGCGGCCGGCGCGGTGCCGCGGCCGATCTTGATCTGGCTGTCGTCGATCACGAAGCAGCAGACCGCGACGATGTCGTCGGTCGACACGTCCGACTCCAGCCACAGCGTCAGGTCGCCGCCCGCCTCCTCGCGGCCGACGATGCGGCCGAGATTGCCGAGTTCCTCGGCGAGCAGCTCGCGGTCCTTCGCGTCGACGCCGGTCAGCGTGATCTTCAGGTGCGGGCCGCCCGCGTCCGCAGCCGCGGCGGGCTCGCCCGCGCCGGCTGCCGGATGCGCGGCCTCGAATGCCTGCTCGACGACGTGATCGGGCGCGCCGGCCTGCGCCGATGCCGCCGGCGCGGCCGCCACGGCTGGAGCTGCCGGCGCAGCGGCTGCCGCCGGCTCGCCCGCGCCGCTGCCGGCCTTCAGCCGTTCGAGCTTCGCGCAGATCGCCGCGGCGGCTGCCGCGTCGGGCTCCGCGCTCGCGCGATAGTCGGCGAGCTGGTCGGACAGCACGTCCTTCGCCTCGAGGAAGACGTCGACCATCTCCTTCGTCAGCTTCAGCTCGTGGTTGCGCACGCGGTCAAGCAGCGATTCGAGGATGTGCGTCGTCTCGGTGAGCGCGGTGAAGCCGAAGGTCGCCGCGCCGCCCTTGATCGAATGCGCGGCGCGGAAGATCGCCGCGCCGTCCTCGGGATCGAGCGCGTCGACGTCCAGGTTCAGCAGCAGCTGCTCCATCTGCGCGAGCAGCTCGTCCGCCTCGTCGAAGAATGTCTGGTAGAACTGAGTGATGTCGAGAGTCATGCCGGGTCACCGGATAAGGTCGTCGCGGTCAAATCAGGAATCGGCCGGCGCGGACAGCGTCGCGACCAGGTCAATCAGCACGGCCGGGTCGATCGGCTTCTCGATCCAGCCGGTTGCGCCCGCATCGCGCGCCGCGGCCTTGAACGCATCGCTGCCCTCGGTCGTCAGCACGAGGATCGGCGTGTCCGCGTAGGCGGTCAGCTTGCGCAGCGCCGCGATCACTTCGAGGCCGCTCTTGCGCGGCATGTTCTGATCGGTCAGCACCAGGTCGTACGCGACGGTGGCCGCCATGTCGAAGCCGGCTTCGCCGTCCGGCGCAACCGTCACGTCGTAGCCGGCCTGCGCGAGCGTCCCCTGCAGGAGCGCACGCATGGTCGCGGAGTCGTCGATGGCAAGAATGGTTCGGATCATGTCTGTCTCGGAAGGCTCAATGTCGCGGCGCGGACGCGGCGGCGCCGGCCAGCGCCGGGCGCACGCCCACCGTCGCCGGGGAGGCGATCTGCTGCGCGAGCTGCTTCGAGCCCGCGGCGTCGGCCGACAGCGTCGTGGTCGTCGCGTCGTCGCGCATCAGCGCCTCTTCGGATTTGCGATTCAGCACGATCACGCTGATCCGGCGGTTCTCCGGATCGAGCGGATCGGCCTTGTTCAGGTTCTGCGTCGACGCAAGGCCGAGCACGCGCAGCACCTTCGATTCGTCCATGCCGCCCGAGATCAGCTCGCGGCGCGATGCGTTCGCGCGGTCGGCCGACAGCTCCCAGTTGCTGTAGCCGCCTTCGCCGCCCGCGTACGGCACCGCGTCGGTGTGGCCCTGGACGATGATGCGGTTCGGCACGTCGTTCAGCGTCTTGCCGATCTCGCGCAGGATGTCGCGCATGTACGGCTCGACGTGGTCGCTCGACATCGCGAACATCGGCCGCTTCTGCGTGTCGACGATCTCGATGCGCAGCCCCATCAGCGTCGAGTCGATGCGGATCTGCTGCTTGAACTGGCGCAGCGTCGGGTTGGCCTCGATCGCGGCCATCAGCTTGATCTGCAGGTCGTGCAGGCGCGCCTGCTCGCGGCGCTCGAGCGAGCCCTGCGCCTGGGCCTGCGCTTCGTCGTCGTTCTTCTTCGCGACGCGGTCCGCGAGGCTGGTCGAGCCGTCGGTGCGGCGCGTCGAGCCCGCGTCGACGCTCGAGATGTCGCGCCCGCCGCCGTTGATGATGCTCGAATCCTGCGAGCTGCGGTCGCCGCTGCCGAACAGCGCGGCCTGCAGCGGCGTGTTGAAGTACTCGGCGATCCCCTTGAGCTGCACCGGCGTCACCGAGCTCAGCAGCCACATCAACAGGAAGAACGCCATCATCGCGGTCATGAAGTCCGCATATGCGAGCTTCCAGGCGCCGCCGTGGTGGCCCTTCTTCGCCGGGGCCACCCGCTTGACGACGATTGCGCGATCCTTGCTCTTGCTCATCGGGCGCTCCGCGTCACTTCGCCTTCACGCGGCGCACGTGCTCTTCGAGCTCGGCGAACGACGGCCGCTCGGTCGAGAACAGCACCTTGCGGCCGAACTCGACCGCAATCGCCGGCGCGTAGCCGTTCAGGCTCGCGAGAATCGTGACCTTGATGCACTGGAACATCTTCGTCGACTCGGCGACGCGCTGCTCCGCGAGGCTCGCGAGCGGGCCGATCAGTCCGTACGACAGCAGGATGCCGAGGAACGTGCCGACCAGCGCCTGCGCGATCATCGCGCCGAGCACGGCGGGCGGCTTGTCGGCGGACGCCATCGTGTGCACGACGCCCATCACGGCCGCGACGATGCCGAACGCCGGCATCGCGTCGCCGACGCGCATCAGCGCGTGCGCCGGGCCTTCGCCTTCGGTGTGATGCGTCTCGATCTCCTCGTCCATCAGGCTCTCGATCTCGAACGCGTTCATGTTGCCGCCGACCATCAGCCGCAGGTAGTCGGTCAGGAATTCGACGATGTGGCGGTCGGCCAGGATCTTCGGATACTGGGTGAAGATCGGGCTCTTGTCCGGATCGTCGATGTCGGCCTCGAGCGTCAGCGTGCCTTCCTTGCGCGCTTTCGCGAGCAGCACGTACAGGAGCCCCATCAGCTCCATGTAGACGTCCTTGTTGTACTTCGAGCCCTTGAAGAGCGTCGGCAGCACCTGCAAGGTCGCCTTGATCGTCTTCATGCCGTTGCCGAGGATGAACGCGCCCACGCCCGCGCCGACGATCATCAGAATTTCGATCGGCTGGATCAATGCGCCCAGATGCCCGCCTGCCAGCGCGTAACCGCCGAAGACGGACAAAATCGTCACGAGTGTTCCTACGATAATCAGCACTGCCTGTCCCTCACGAATGGCCGGCGGGGAGACCGCCGTTAAGTGGTTTACGGCAGTCGGCAGGAAAACTTTGGGCGCCGCGCGGCGGCGGCCGGGCCGTGTTTACCAGCATCCCGCGGCGGCCCGCGCCTGCCCGCGGCGCCCGGCTGCGGCCCGCCGCCCCCGCCCCGAGGGGCTCACACCGCGAGCGCCGCCTGCCCTGCCTGCGCGGCCGCCGCCTTGCGGGTCTTGCCGGCGCGCGACGGCGGCTGGCAGAGCCCGCACACGAAACCTTGATGCGGATCATGCGCGTGCGCGACGAAATGGCCGCCGCAGCGCGTGCACGGCGTCATCTGCAGCATTCCCGAATCGAAGAAGCGCACGAGCGTCCATGCACGGGTCAGGCTCAGCGCCGCCTCGTCGCCGGACAGGTTCACGTGCTCCAGATACAGCCGGTACGCCTTCACGATCGCCTGGATCGGCTCGCAGCGGCCGTGGTCCTGCATGAACCGGTAGATGTTGTAGAACAGCGACGAGTGGATGTTCGGCTGCCACGTCATGAACCAGTCGGTCGAGAACGGCAGCATCCCCTTCGGCGGCGACACGCCCTTCAGCTCCTTGTACAGCTTGATCAGACGGTCCCGCGACAGGCTCGTCTCCGCCTCCAGCAGCTGCAGCCGGGCACCCAGTTCGATCAGTTCGATGGCGAGGGTGATTTCCTTCACCTCGACCACGACGCTTTTGCTTGCCATAAGTTAGCCGTCCGCTTCTCGTTGCTTCGGATCAGACGCCCATGCGCCGGCCGCCGGCGCGGCGCGCCGGGAGGGACGAACGCAGGGCAGGGAGCGTCAGCGGACGCTTTCGACCGGCTGGCCGGCCATCAGGATCGCCGAATGGGCGTGCGACACCACGGTGCTGCGGCCCTTGTCGGCCAGCGACGACAGCAGCGCATGATCGTCGAAGCGAAAGCGGCACAGCATCTGGTTCGACGCCGCGAGCTTCACGGTCTGGGCGAGCGTGAGGTTCCCGAGGACATCGGCCAGTTCCTCGGAAATTCCCATGCGGAACATGCCCATCGCTTTGTCCTCGCGCAGCAGGCGTTGCGCGAGCAGGAGGTACGACAGGTTTACCTCTTTGATCTCACTGAGCATTTCGCTTGTAGCGCTCATGATTTCCCCGTTAAGTGCCTTTGGCCATTCGTGTTATGAAAACGTTTGCCCGACGTGGCGGCTCGTGGCGCGCAATCGGCATGTTTATGGTCTTACAACGGGATTTTGGCTAAACGGGTTTTATGCCGGTATCAGCAAAGTGGCGTGCGCCGCGCAGGATTTGTCTGTAAACCGTGTAGGAATTTTTCCTACAAAGGCAATTGAAAGGAGGATTGTTGAATTTACGCGGCAGATTGCCGCGCAAGGCCGGCTGGCGGGGCTGTCGGCGCGAGGATCGGTAAAAATTATAGTACTTTTTCACGACGACGCAACAATAGACTTGGTCGTCTCACATTCTGCGCCCGGCCCCGTTTATCGGGGTTTTCTCGTATTTCAGCGTGTAACAAGCCTTAAGTGTTTGAAAAAACACTCGAACCCCTGCGAGCGATCCCGATAATGGCTTCAATGGGCGGTGGCGCGATGCTTGCCGGTCCGCCCCGCAGCTTGCCGTCCGGAGCGCTGCCGCCCGCCGCCACCCGCGTGCGTCGGCACGCTTCGCCCCCGGTGCAGCTTAGTCCGGGATCGGAGTCCGACGCTGAAGCATACGCTCCGATCGACCGTTTTACATGGGGCCCGAGCAGGCACTCTAACGCCGAGCCGGGTCGATATCGGAGATCGCCCATGCGCATTGCCCAGATCGCACCGCTCTACGAAGCCGTCCCGCCGAAGCTCTACGGCGGCACCGAGCGCGTCGTGTCCTACCTCACCGAAGCCCTCGTCGAGCTCGGCCACGACGTCACGCTGTTCGCGAGCGGCGACTCGGTCACGTCCGCCCGCCTCGAAGCGGCCTGGCCGCGCGCGCTGCGGCTCGATCCGTCGATCCGCGATGCGATGGCGCCCCACATGCGCCTGCTCGAGCAGGTCGCCCGGGTCGCGCACGAATTCGACGTGCTGCACTTCCATCTCGACTACCTGCCGTTCCCGCTGATGTCGCGCCTCGATACGCCGTACGTGACGACGCTGCACGGGCGGCTCGACCTGCCGGAGCTGCAGCCGGTGTTCGACGCGTTCCCGGACGCGCCCGTCGTGTCGATCTCGAACAACCAGCGCAAGCCGCTGCCGCAGGCCGCGTGGGCCGGCACCGTGTATCACGGGCTGCCCGGCACGCTGCTCACGCCGCAACCTGGCGTGAAGCCCGAGTACCTCGCATTCCTCGGACGGATCTGCCCGGAAAAGCGCGTCGACACCGCGATCCGGATCGCCGCGCAAAGCGGACTGCCGCTCAAGATCGCCGCGAAGGTCGACAAGGCCGACGCCGACTACTTCAAGGAAGTGATCGAACCGCTGCTCGGCGAGGCGCACGTCGAATTCATCGGCGAGATCAACGAGGCGCAGAAGCCCGCGTTTCTCTCCGGCGCGAAGGCGCTGCTGTTCCCGATCGACTGGCCGGAGCCGTTCGGCCTCGTGATGATCGAGGCGATGGCGTGCGGCACGCCGGTCGTCGCGTTCAACCGCGGCTCGGTGCCGGAAGTGATCGAGGACGGCGTGACCGGCTTCATCGTCGAGGACGTGCAGGGCGCGGTCGGCGCGCTGCACCGGATCGACGGCCTGTCGCGCGACGCGATCCGCGCGCGCTTCGACACGCGCTTCAGCGCGAAAGCGATGGCGCAGCGCTACGTCGACACCTACGAAACACTTTGCGCGGCGACCAGACAGCCGGCACTGCGCCGGGTCGCAGGCGGCTGACGCCGCGCAAATTCGCCCGGAAACGGGCGAGGAACGGCCGAAGAACGGACGGGAAACGGGCGTGGAAATGCGCGCCGAAATCGGCCGCGAATCGGTCTCGAATCGGTCTCGAATCGACCGCAAATAGCGAAAGAGCCACATCGACGATGCGGCTCTTTTCGTTACGTCCTCTGCATCAGCCGATCAGAAAACGGTCGCGGTTTTTGCCGACGATCCAATTCGGCGGCTTGCCTCGGCCACTCCAGGTGGCGCCCGACTTCGGGTCGCGGTATTTCGGCGGCAGCGGCGCCTTTTTCGGCGGACGGCCGCGCCGCGCGCGCTCGGCAAATCCCAGATCCTGGGCGGTCAGCCCGTATTCGGCGATCACCCGCTGAACATCGGCAATTACCGCCTCGACTTCCTGGCGGCGCACTTCATCCGCCTGGGCCTGCAAATCAGCGATCTGCGCCTTGAGTTTCGCGTATTGAGACATTTTCGGCTCCCTGTTTCATGATGCGGCCCCGGCAATTCCAGCCTAGACACAAAGCATCCGTTACGCAATCCGCACTGCCACCGTGCCCGTCGCAATAAATGCTGGCATTTTTAACCGAAACGACTATATCGAGAATGCGGACTTATTCTAATAAAAGCCGTTCGTCCAGCATTCCTATTTAACAATCGTTGACCCTCTTGGCCCCGCTTCGTTTCCTATAATCCAGACCAAATCAGGGCGGCGGCGGCAAGCGCGCCGCCGTCGTCACCCACTCCATTTGAACGGAATTTCCTGCATGAACCTTTCTCGACGACTCGCGGCCGAGGCATTCGGCACCTTCTGGCTGGTGCTCGGCGGGTGCGGCAGCGCCGTGCTGGCAGCGGCCTTTCCGGGGCTCGGCATCGGTTTCGCCGGCGTCGCGCTGGCCTTCGGCCTCACCGTCCTCACGATGGCGTTCGCGATCGGACATGTTTCGGGGTGCCATCTGAATCCTGCGGTGAGCGTGGGCCTGACGGTTGCCGGCCGCTTCCCGGCGCGCGATCTCGTGCCGTACATCGTCGCGCAGGTGATCGGCGCGACGCTCGGCGCATTCGTGCTGTACCTGATCGCGACCGGCAAGCCCGGCTTCGACGTCGTCGGCAGCGGCTTCGCGACGAACGGCTTCGGCGAGCGCTCGCCCGGCCACTACGCGCTCGGCGCGGCGTTCATCTGCGAAGTCGTGATGACCGCCTTCTTCCTGTTCGTGATTCTCGGCGCGACCGACAAGCGCGCGCCGGCCGGCTTCGCGCCGATCGCGATCGGCCTGTGCCTGACGCTGATCCACCTGATTTCGATTCCGGTCACCAACACGTCGGTGAACCCGGCCCGTTCGACCGGCCCGGCGCTGTTCGTCGGCGGCGAGGCGATCGGGCAGCTCTGGCTGTTCTGGGTCGCGCCGCTGATCGGCGCGGCGCTCGCCGGGGTCATCTATCCGCTGGTCGCGGGGCGCGACGACGCCCCCGGCCTGCTGCCGTCGGCATCCGCTCGCACAAGCGAATAAAACACTACGGGGTCACGCGAGCAGGAGCAGCGAGCCTCACGCTGTCGAACAAAAGCGAGGCAGGCAGATTCAACGGGCGCCGTCGGCGCCCGTTTTTCATTGGGGCCAGCTCGCGCGGATTACGGGCTTGCGATGGCCGCCAAGAATGAACTTCGGAAATCGGGGAATTCAGCGCCCCGTGATGTCGCCTTCGAGCGCGAACAGCGCGCGCAGATGGCGCGCGACGCCCGCGTCGAAGTTGTTGCCGATCCGCGGGACGTGCGGCAGGCGCGCGACGAGGTCGGGGTTCGCGTTGTTCATCATGAACGCGTGGCCCGCGGTTTCGAGCAGGTCGATGTCGTTCATGTTGTCGCCGAACGCGATGCAGTGGCCCGGCTCGACGCCGATCCGCCCGAGCACCGCGCGCAGCGCGCGGCCCTTCGACACGTTCGCCGCCATCACCTCGAGACAGTCGGGCAGCGAGTACGTCACGTACAGCGCGTCGCCGAATTGCGCCTGCAACCGTTCGGAGACGACCGCCAGATCCGCCGGCTCGCCGATGTACAGCACCTTCGCGATGTCCGTGCCCGCATGCGCCGCCATGTCGATCACGTCGTAGCGGAAACCCGAATCCTGGTGGAAATCGAGCAGGTGCGGCGCATCGCGGTCGATCAGCCAGCCGTGATCGGCGAACAGGTTGACGATCACGCGGCCATGCGCGCCGACGACATCGGGCTGCACGAGACGGCGCACGATCGCCGGATCGATGTCCTGCGCATGGATCGTCGTGTCGTCGGGCGCATGCACGCGCGCGCCGTTCGACGTGATCAGGTACGGCCGGATGCCGAGCAGGTCGCGGATGCCCGCGACGTCCGCATAGTGGCGCCCCGTCGCGATGATGAACTGCAGGCCGTCGCGGTCGAGACGACGCACGGTCTCGATCGTGTACGGGTCGAGCTGGTGATCGCTGTTCAGCAGGGTGCCGTCGAGATCGGTGGCGATGACTTTGTACATGGGACGGAATAAGGCGCGGTTGGCTCTGCGGAATCGCCATTCTAGCGTCGCGCGCCGGGCCGCGTCGGGCAGTTGTCAGGTTCGCGCGCGGCTTGCTGGCCGCCGCCCCCGGCAAGCCGGCGCCGCTCGGCCGCCCCGCGCCGCCTCAAATACGAACCCCGGACGCGTACCTCAGCGCGAGCCTCAGCGCGCCGTGCGCGGAATCCTCGAGCGGCGCGCGCAGCCGCCCGGCGTGGCGCGCCGGCACCGCGGGCGCGAGCGCGTCGGCGAGCCCGCCGCACAGCGCGACCGGCAATGCGCGCTGCGGATCGAGCGCGTCGATCATCTTGCCGATCTCGTCGCCCGCCTGCGCGATCAGCGCCGCCGCATACGGATGCGCGCGATGTGCGAAGACGATCGGCGCCAGGCGCGCATAGGCCGTCTGGTCCGCGTCGCACGACCACTCGACGAGCGTGTCGCGATCCGCTGCGCCGATCTCGGCAAGCAGCGCGTCGGCCAGCGCGTCGCACGCCACGCGGCCGTCGAGCGCCTGCTGCGCATGCGCGAGCGCGCGCAGCCCGAGCCACGCGCCGCTCGCCTCGTCGCCCGACGGGAAGCCGAAGCCACCCGCGATCCGGCATGCGCCGGCCGGATCGAGCGCCGCCGCGATGCTGCCGGTGCCGAGCGCGACGATCAGCCCCGGCGCGCCGCCGTGCGCGCCGACGACCGTCGTATACGCGTCGCTTTCGACCACCAGCGCATCGAGCGGCGCCTGCGCGCGGAACGCCGCGAGCCAGCTCGCGTTGTTGACGCCCGCCAGCCCGCAGCCGAGCACGCAGCGCGACCAGTCGAGCGAGAAACCCGCCTGCGTGAACGCGTCCGCGCACGCGACGCCGATCGACGCCCACGCGCGCTCGATGCCGAGGCCGAGCCCCGACGGGCCGCCGCGCCCCTGCGCGAGCTCGCGGCCCTGCCGATCCGCCAGCACCGCGCGGGTGCCGGTGCCGCCGCCGTCGATGCCGATCGCGAAAAGAATATCCGTCATCACTTCATCCTGCCGATTCGAACAGGCGCCAAGCTTAACCGGATCGGCGCCGCGCGCCCATCTGCCGTTCGGCCGGCTTTGCCGCGTACCGGGCTTCCGCTATGCTGGCGCGATCGAATCGATACGGGAAGCGAGGCACACGATGTCGCAGCGGTGCAACTGGGTGAGGACGGAAGCGGACGCTCACTATCACGATACCGAATGGGGCGTGCCGTCGCACGACGACCGCCATCTGTTCGAGATGCTGATCCTCGAAGGCGCGCAGGCGGGGCTGTCGTGGTCGACGATCCTGAACAAGCGCGCCGGCTACCGCGCGGCGTTCGCCGATTTCGACGTCGACGCCGTCGCGCGCTTCACGCCGCAACGCATCGAGAAGCTGCTGCAGGATCCGGGCATCGTGCGCAACCGCGCGAAGGTGCAGGCCGCGGTCGCGAACGCGCAGGCCGTGCAGCGGATTCGCGCCGAGCACGGCTCGCTCGCCAAATTCCTGTGGTCGTTCGTCGATCACGCGCCGATCCAGAACGCGTGGCAGTCGTATCGCGACGCGCCCGCGTCGACCGAGCGCTCCGACGCGCTCAGCAAGGCGCTGAAGGCTTACGGCTGCAAGTTCGTCGGCTCGACGATCTGCTACGCGCTGATGCAGGCGACCGGCATGGTCAATGATCACGAGGTCGGCTGCCCGTGTCACGCGCAGTGCGCGGCGCTGGGCGGCAAGCGGCCGGCGCGCAGGCGCGCAGGCGGATAGCGGCGGGCGCCGCCCCAAAAGCAAAACGGCGGAGCGGCTTCTTTCGAAGCACGCTCCGCCGTTTCGCGGCGAACCGTCAGACGCTCTTAGTGGAGCTTCTTCGGCAGCATCTGGCTGCGCAGGCGCTTGTGCAGGCGCTTGACGGCAGCTGCCTTCTTGCGCTTGCGGACTGCGGTCGGCTTTTCGTAGGACTGGCGCTCGCGCAGTTCAGCGATCAGGCCATTTTTTTCGATAGCGCGGCGAAAGCGGCGAATCGCCACTTCGAACGGCTCGTTTTCTTTCAGAAGAATCGTCGTCATGTCGTTCCTAAATTGCTTAAACGGTCAAAAACGTAGCGGCCAAGCGCCACGCACCGGCCATCCGGGCGTTCCCACAACAGGCGAAACGAGCGGAAATACGGCCTCGGAGGCCGGAAAAGAGAGGCGGAAAGCACCGCGAGTACGCTTCACAAGCCGCGTGCAGCGCCGCGTTTGACTGCCAGCAAGCGGCCGAACCGGCACAGGCGTGACAGAAAATCTCAATTCAGCCCGCCATCATATCAGGGAATCACAGAGAAAACCACCCTTTTCGCGATCCCGGCGGCGGCCCCTCGACGGCCGCGGCCGGACGGGCGGTTTGCGGGCCAGCCGCCGGAACCGTCCGGCGCGCCCGCCGGCCTTGTGCTGGCTAAGGGTTGACCGAGATTCGCGGGGCAGCCCGATCTTTCCGTCCCGAATTTCCTTGAGGAACCCTCTAAAGTTTTCGCCGGGTGCCGCCGTCAACCAGGAAAGGCGGCCAGCGCAACTCGCGATAAGCGCAACGCCGAGATTGAAAACCTGCCTCACACAGGCGTTTTCCAAAACGAGGAAGCAAATGCTGAACATCAATACCAACATCCTGTCGCTGTCGACGCAGACGAACCTGTCGGGCACGCAAAACGCGCTGTCGCAGGCAATCAACCGCCTGTCGTCGGGCAAGCGCATCAACACCGCAGCTGACGACGCGGCAGGCCTCGCGATCTCGACGTCGCAAACGGCAGCGATCAACGCGCTGACGCAAGGCGTGGCAAACGCGAACAACGGCATCTCGATGATCCAGACCGCCAACGGCGCGCTGCAATCGACGATCGACAACCTGCAGCGTATCCGCGTGCTGGCACAGCAATCGGGCGACGGCTCGCTGGATTCGGGCGCTCGCGCGAACCTGCAGGCTGAAGTGACGACGCGTCTCGGCGAAATCGACCGTGTCGCAACGCAAACGACGTTCAACAGCCAGACCATCCTGAGCGCAGCCGGCAACGTCACGTTCCAGATCGGCGCAGCAGCGAACCAGACCGTCGCCGTCAACTTCGGCGCAACGGTGTGGAACAGCTCGGGCATGAACGTGAACGCCCTGAGCGTCAGCGACCAGACGGCAGCACAGTCGGCACTCACGTCGATCGACGCGGCACTGAAGCAAGTCAACACGTTCCAGGCACAGCTGGGTGCAGCACAGAACACGTTCCAGGCTGCGATCTCGACGACGCAGACCCAGGCAACCAACATGAGCGCTGCTCGCTCGCAGATCACCGACGCGGACTTCGCGACGGAAACGGCGAACCTGAGCAAGGCGCAAGTGCTGCAGCAAGCAGGCATCTCGGTTCTGGCGCAAGCGAACTCGATGCCGCAGCAAGTCCTGAAGCTCCTCGGCTAATAGCCAGGCACGCGCGGCGGGCCACGCGCCCGCCCGCCTTCGGGTCCGGCGGCGTCGCCATGCACATGCACGGTGGCGCCGCCGGAAAACCCCCGACCCGAATTCTCCAGGGAGGCGCGCCTCCCTCTTTGCATTGAATCGCGGCGATCCGCCGCATCGCGCGAGATTGCGCGGACGACCGGAGCAACGGCATGGCCACTACCACCCCCGTCAGCAACGCGGATATCAGCAGCATCCTTGCCCAGGCCGGGCAATCGCTCATCAGCGGCTCGACCAATTCGACGCTCGACGTCAATTCGCTCGTGACGACGATGGTTCAGTCGAAGACGGCCGGACAAGCGGCCATCCTCAATGGCAAGCTGACCACCGACAACACCCAACTGACGGCGATCGGCCAGCTGAAGTCCGCCCTGTCCGCGCTGCAGACCGCGATCACCGGCCTGTCGAACGGCAGCACGCTCTCGAGCCTCGCCGCGACGGCGAGCGGCACCGGCATCACGACGACGATCAAGAGCGGCGCCGGCGCCGTGGCGGGGTCGTACCAGGTCAATGTCTCGCAGTTCGCGACCGCCAACAAGCTGACGTCGGCCGGCCTCACGTCGTCGGACACGATCTCGGCCGGCTCGCTGAGCATCACGTTCGGCAGCAACCCCGCGTTCAACGTCAACGTGTCGGCCGGCGCGGCGCTGTCCGACATCGCGTCGTCGATCAACTCCGCGTCGGGCAATCCCGGCGTCACCGCGTCGGTCGTCACGGGCTCGGACGGCCAGCACCTCGTGCTGCAGTCGAACCAGACCGGCGCAGCCAATACCATCGCGATCACGGGCACGGGCGTCAATTCGAAACTGACGTCGGGCTATGCGACGACCACGCCGGCCGCCGACGCGAAGCTGACGATCGACGGCACGCCGGTCACGAGCGCGTCGAACAGCGTGTCGGGCGCGCTGACGGGCGTCACGCTGACCCTGGCGCCGGGCACCCTCGCGCTCAACACGCCGCAGACGATCACGCTGTCGCAGGACACGTCCGCGATGACGACCGCGATCAACAATTTCGCGAACGCGTACAGCAGCTTCGTGACCACCGCGAAACAGCTGTCGTCCTACGATCCGACGACGTCGAACGCCGGCCCGCTGCTCGGCGACTCGATGCTGACCTCGATCCAGAACACGCTCGCGACGGCGCTCAGCAGCGGCGTCACGACGGGCGGCAAGACCTATTCGCTCGCCTCCGTCGGCATCAACCTGAACGCCGACGGTTCGCTGAAGGTCGACACCGCCGCCCTGACCACGGCCCTCACGTCGAACAGCTCGGCGGTGTCGGCGATCTTCAACACGACCAACGGCATCGGCAAGACGCTCAATTCGCTGATCACCGGCTATACGCAGGCGAACGGCCTGATCGACCAGCGCACCAAGGCGATCAACGCGGACGTGGCGAACCTGACGAGCCAGCAGACCCAGCTGTCGAACTACGCGGCCCAGCTGACGAAACAGTACAACGCTCAGTTCACCGCGCTGAACACGCTGATGGCGACGATGGCGAACAACACGAAGTACCTGACCCAGCTGTTCGGCGGCCAGAACAGCGCCGGCGCGCTCGCCACCAACAAGTAAGCGTCCGCTGCCCCGCCCCCTCGGAGCCGAACCATGACGACCGACACCCTGTCCCGCGCCCTCGACCTGACCCGCGCCATGCAGTCGGCGACCGACGCGCGCGACTGGGTGCGCGTCGCCGCCCTCGCCGACGAACGCTCGCCGCTGCTGATGGGCCTGTCCAGCGACCAGACGCCGGACGCGCTGGACCTGCTCCGGCAGATCATGGCGATCGACGCGTCGATCACGGAGCAGGCCCATGCGGACCGGAACCGCCTGAGCGCGGAATTTGCGCAGTCTCGCGACCGGATCAAGGCCGCGAGCCTGTACCAGACGACCGGCATGCTGTGACCGGCCCGGCGCCTCGTGCGCCGCGCCTTTCGAACCACAAGACGCCGCCAGTCGAGCGGACCTCTGTTGCCGTACCGTCGTACCATCGAGCCGCTTCAATGCGGCTTTTTTTTTGGTTCATCGCAGGAAGCAACGGCCGGCGCGGCGCGCCCATGCACGCGCACCGCCCCCTTACCCGCGCGCCGCCGGCTCCCGCTCCGCGCGTTCGACGGCCGCGTCGACCATCTGCGCGAACGCCGTTTCCAGATGACGCGCAAAGCGCGCCGCATCGCACAGCGGCGAACTCAGCAGGCGCTCGCGCAGCCCCGCGCGCACCGCCGCAAGCCGCGGCAGGTCGCTCGCGAACGCAGCCGCCTTCGCGACATAATCGTCGTCGTCCTGCGCAATCCATTCCGGCATGTCGAGCGTATGCAGGATGCTCTCGCCGATGTGCGACAGGAACCGCTCGCCGCGCCGCGTGACCAGCGGCACGCCCATCCACAGCCCTTCCAGGCTCGTCGTGCCGCCCGGATACGGGAACGGGTCGAGCGCGATATCGATGTCGTTGAACGTGCTCAGGTGCGCGAGCCGCGCCGAGCCGCCGCGCATCGGCAAGCGCTCCGCGGTGATGCCGTGCGCGGCGAACCGTGCGGCCAGGCTCACGCGCAGCGCCTCCTCGTCGAGCTGCGGCGATTTGAGCAGCAGGCGCGACCCCGGCACCGCATGCAGCACGCGGGCCCACAGCGCGATCACCGCGTCGCCGAGCTTGTTCGCGTTGTTGAGGCTGCCGAACGTCACGCTCCCGCTGCCGGCGGCCGGCAGCGGTCCGACGGCAAGCGGCTGCGGCGGCGGCGTGAAGCACAGATAGCTGTCCGGCAGGCGCCACGGCCGCTCGACGAAGTGCGCCTCCTCGCCGGCCGGCAGCACGTGGCGGTCGCCGATGATGTAGTCGATCTCGGCGATGCCGGTCGTCGCGAAATAGCCGAGCCAGGTCGCCTGCACCGGCGCGGGCTTCCACGCGAACAGCGGCAGGCGGTTCAGCGACGTGTGGCCGCTCAGGTCGATCAGGATGTCGATGCCGTCGCGCGCGATCAGGTCCGCCGCGGCCTCGTCGTCGAGCGCGGTGATGTCGCGCCAGACCACGCAGTGCCGCTTCAGCGCGGCCGTCGTGGCGTCCTCGCGCGACTGCGTCGCGTACGCGGCGAGCACGACCTTCGACGGATCGAGCGCAGCCGCCACGCCGAGCAGGAACACCGTGACCGGATGCGAGCGCAGGTCGCCGGACACGAGGCCGACGCGCAGCGTCCGCCCGCCGGCCGCGCGCGGCGTGTGCCGCCGCGGTGACGCCCGTTCCGCCATCCGCGCGCCGAATTGCATCGCTTGGTCGAGCAGTTGCGCGGGCGGGCAGCGCTCGATGCTGGCCTGGTAGAACAGGCGGCCCGAGTGCGCGCCGGCATAGGACGGATCGAGCTCGAGCGCGCGATCGTAGCTCGCGAGCCCCGCCTCGAAGTGCCACAGCGTGCAGAGAATTTCCGCGGACACGGCGTGCATGTGCGCGGTCTGGCCCGGCAGCGCGAGCGCGATCCGGCAGCTTTCGAGCGCTTCCGGCCGCTTGCCCTGCCGCACCAGCACCTGCGCCAGATGGTGATGCAGCTCGGCGCGGTCGGGCGCCGCGGCGATCGCGCGCCGCAGGCTCGCCGCGGCGCGCTCGAGGTCGCCCGCGCGGTCGAAGGCGGCGGCGAGGTTGAGAAGGGCGTCGACGCTGCCGCCCTGCGACGCGCGCGTCAGGCTCTCGATCGCGGGCTCGAGTTCGTCGCGCTCGAACAGCAGGCTCCCGAGGCCGAGATGCGCCTGGTGCAGGTCCGGCTGCAGCTCGACCGCGCGCCGGTAGCAGCGCACCGCGTCGTCGATCCGGCCTTGCGCGCGAAACACGTTGCCGCGGTTGTAGTGCGCGTCCGCATAGGCGGGCTCGAGCGCGATCGCCTTGTCATAGGCGCGCGCGGCGGCGTCGAGCTCGTCCTGGTCGCGCAGCGCGTTGCCGAGGTTGTTGAACGCCTGCGCGTAATCGGGGCGCAACGCGAGCGCCTGCGCGCAGCTCAGCATCGCGGCGTGCGGATCGCCCGCGTCGCGCAGCGCATTGCCGAGGTTGCTGTGCGCCTCCGCGTAGTCGGGCTTCAGCGCGACCGCGCGCCGGTAGGACGCGATCGCGTCGTCGAGCCGGCCGTGCGCGCGCAGCATGTTGCCGAAATTGTTCAGGTAGACCGGATCGGCGCGCAGCGCGATCGACCGCTCCATCAATGCGATGCCGGCGGGAAACTGGCCGAGCTGGCACGCGAGCAGGCCGAGGAAATGCGTCGCGTCGGGCTGGTCGGGCTCGCTGCGGCGAATCGCTTCGTACAACGCGCACGCGTCGGCCAGGCGGCCGGCCTGGTGATGCGCGAGCGCCGCGTCCAGCTGCCGGGCGATGTCGCTCATCGCGCGTCCCCGGCGCTCGCCTCACCCTTCGCGTAGACGTCCCACATGCCGTGCAGCGCATCCTCGAGGTTGCGCGCAAAGCGCGCCGCATCGCACAGCGGCGACGCCAGCGTGCGCTCGCGCAGCGTGGCGCGCAGCGTCGCCAGCCGGTCGCGGTCGCGCGCGAACGCGACCGCCTTCGCGAGGTATGCCGCTTCGTCCGCCGCGATCCATTCCGCCATCCCCGCCGCGTGCAGCAGGCTTTCGCAGATGTGCGTGACGAACCGGCTGCCCTTCATCCCGATCACCGGCACGCCCATCCACAGCGCTTCGGCCGTGGTCGTTCCGCCCGGGTACGGGAACGGGCTGAGCGCGATGTCGATGCGGTTGTACGCGCCGAAGTATTCCGCGCGCGGCGAGCCGCCCTCGAGGATCAGCCGGTCCGCGCCGATGCCGTGCCGGGCGAAACGGTCGAGCGTCGCCTGGTTCAGGTCGCCGGTGCCCAGCTCGAACGCCTTCAGCAGCAGGCGCGCGTCCGGCAGCGCATGCAGGATGCGCGACCACAGCGCGACGACGTCGTCGCTGATCTTGGTCAGCTTGCCGAAGCAGCCGAACGTGACGCCGCCGCCCGCCGCCATCGGCAGCGGGCCGACCTCGACGTCGTACGGCGGCGGCGTGAAGCACAGGTAGCTGTCCGGCAGCCGCCACGGCTTCTCGACGAAGTGGTGCGCCTCGTCGGCCGGCAACGTATGCGCATCGCCGATGAAATAGTCGATCGCGCCGCAGCCCGTCGTCGCGAAGAAGCCGAGCCAGCTCGCCTGCACCGGCGCGGGCTTGTGCCCGAAGATCGGCACGCCGCTCCAGTTGGTGTGGCCGGCCATGTCGATCAGGATGTCGATGCCGTCGTCGTGGATCACCTGCGCGGCCTGCTCGCGGCTCATGCAGGTCAGCTTCGTCCAGCTCGCGAAGCCGGGCTTGAGCCGCGCGGTCACCTCGTCCTCGACGACGAAGGTCACGTACGCATGCGGCTCGATGCGCGACCGGTCGAGCTTCGCGAGCACGCTTTCCAGGAAGATGCCGACCGGGTGCTGGCGCAGGTCGCCCGACACGAAGCCGACGCGCAGCGGCCGCCCCCGCGCCTGCGCGACGCGCGCTGCGCGGTCGTGCACGAACGGGACGGCGTCGCGCGCAAGATATTCGCCGTAGCGGCGCGCTTCCGCGACCCACTCGTCCGGCGTGAACGCCGGCGAGCTCGACATGTTGAACATCAGCCGCGCGTACGCGCGATACGGGTCGTGCTCGATCGCCACGCGGAACGCGTCCATCGCGCCGGCGAAATCGCGCTTCGCCCACAGGATGTCGCCGAGCGTCAGCTGGATCTTCACGGGATCGACGCCGAGTTCCCGCGCGATCTCGTAATGCTTCATCGCCTCGTCGAGCTTGTCGAGCCGGAACAGCGCGGCGGCGAGGTTGTGATGCGCGTCGGCATCGTCGGGGTTCAGGTCGATCGCGTGCCGGTGGCTCAGCTCCGCGGCGGCCATCCGGTCGAGGTTGTGATACGCGAGGCCGAGGAAGTTGTACGCGTCGGCCAGCTCGGGATCGAGCTCGATCGCGCGCCGGCACAGCTGCACCGACTGCTCGTATTCGCCCTGCTGGCCGCGCACTTCGCCGAGGCGCGCCCACGCCTGCGCATGCGCCGGGTCGATCGCGACCGCCTGCTCGAACAGCTTGCCCGCGTTGTCGAAATCGTTCATGCCGCGCAGCAGCTTGCCGACCACGTAGTGCGCTTGCGCGTCGTGCGGATCGAGCCCCGCGCGCGCATGCTCGAGCGCGCCGTGCGGATCGCCGGCCGCGATCAGCGTCGCGCTCAGCCCCTGGTGCGCGACGCGCAACCCGGGCTGCAGCGCGAGCGCGCGGCGATAGGCGTCGGCCGCCGCGTCGAGCTTGTCCTGCGCGCGCAGCGCGTTGCCGAGATTGTTGTACGCCTGCGCGTACTGCGGGTCGTGCGCGACCGCCTTGCCGTAGCTCGCAGCCGCCGCTTCGTGCTCGCCCAGGTCATGCAGCGCATTGCCGAGGTTGTTGTACGCCTGCGCGTAGCCGGGACGCAGCTCGATCGCGCGCGCGCAGCTCGCCATCGCGGCCGCCGGGTCGCGCGCATCGCGCAGCGCGTTGCCGAGGTTGTTGTGCGCCTCCGGATAGTCCGGACGCAGCGCCACCGCGCGGCGATAGTGCGCGATCGCGTCGTCGAGCCGGCCGCATTCGCGCAGCATGTTGCCGAGGTTGTTGAAGTACGACGCGTCCGGCCGCTCGACGAGCGATTGCTGCATCAACGCGATCCCCGCGTCGTACTGCTTGAGCTGGCACGCGAGCAGCCCGAGGAAATGCAGCGCGTCCGGCTGGCCCGGCTGCGCGGTGAGAATCGCGTCGTACAGCGCCTTCGCTTCGGCGAGGCGCCCCGCCTGATGATGCGCGAGCGCGGACTGCAGAGTGTCGTGAATATCGTTCATGCTTCGTTAGCCGTGTCCGTATAGCGTTGCCACATGCCGAGGAACGCCGCTTCGAGATGCGCCGCGAACCGGCGCGCGTCGCACAGCGGCGACGCGAGCAGCCGGGCGCGCAGCCCGGCGCGCAGCGCCGCGAGCCGCTCGCGGTCGCGCACCGCGTCGATCGCCTTCGCGAGATAGGCGTCCTCGTCGTCCGCGATCCAGTCGCCCATGCCCGCCGCGTGCAGCACGCTCTCGCAGATGTGCGTGACGAACCGGCTGCCCTTCATGCCGAGCACCGGCACGCCCATCCACAGCGCTTCGGCCGTGGTCGTGCCGCCCGGGTACGGGAACGGGCTCAGCGCGACGTCGATGCGGTTGTACGCGGCGAAATAGTCGGCGCGCGGCGTCGCGCCCTCGAATTCGAGCCGGGCCGCGTCGATGCCGTGCCGCGCGAAGCGCGCGATCGTCGCGTCGCACACGCTCGCGCGGTCGAGCTCCTGCGCCTTGAGCAGCAGCCGCGCCGCCGGCAGTTCATGCAGCAGCCGCGACCACACGCGCACGACGTCGTCGCCGATCTTCACGAGCTTGCCGAAGCAGCCGAACGTCGGATGGCCGCGCGCCGCCATCGGCAGCGGGCCGACCGCGACGTCGTACGCCGGCGGCGTGAAGCACAGCCAGCTGTCCGGCAGCCGCCACGGCTTCTCGACGAAGTGATGCGCCTCGGCGTCCGGCAGCGTGCAGGCATCGCCGATGAAGTAGTCGATCGCGTCGCAGCCGGTCGACGCGAAGAAGCCGAGCCAGCTCGCCTGCACCGGCGCGGGCTTCCAGCCGAACACGGCGAGCCCGCTGTCCTGCGTGTGGCCCGCGAGGTCGACGAGGACGTCGATCCCGTCGTCGTGAATCATCCGCGCGGCCGCTTCCCGGGCGAGCCCGGCGATCGAGCGCCAGCCTCCCGCATGCGGCTTCAGCCGCGCGGTGATCGCGTCCTCCTCGTCCGACGTCACATAGACGCGCAGGTCGATGCGCGTGCGATCGAGGTGCGCGAGCACGCTTTCCAGGAAGATGCCGACCGGGTGCTGGCGCAGGTCGCCCGACACGAAGCCGACGCGCAGCGGCCGCCCTCGCGCGCGCGCGGCCCGCTCGCGCGGATCGTGCACGTAGCGCGTCGAACGCGCGGCCAGGTGCCGGCCGTAGCGCCGCGCATCGTCCAGGTAGTCGGCGGGGCTCACGCACGCGGACGCCGCCGCGCTGAACAGCAGCCGGCCCAGCACTTCGGCCGCGCCGTCGTCGGCGTCGTCGCGCATCAGTGCAAGCGCGTCGCGATACGCGGGGACCGCCGCGTCGACGTTGCCCTGCGCGCGCAGGATGTCGCCGAGATTGACGTGCATCGATGCGCTCGGCGCGCCGGCGTCCAGCGCACGCCGGCAATACGCGAGCGCCTCGTCGAGCCGGTTCAGCTTGAGCAGCACGACCGACAGGTTGTGGCACGCGCCGGCGTCCGCCGGATTCAGTGCGACGGCCGTGCGATAGGCGGCCTGCGCCGCGTCGAGTTGCGCCAGCCCGTGATACGCGTTGCCCGCGTTGTTGTGCGCGTCGCCGAGGTCCGGCGCGAGCCGGATCGCGTCCAGCGCATGCGCGAGCGCTTCCGCATAGCGCATCTGCCGGCGGCGCACGCCGCTGAGGTTCGCGTGCGCGACCGCCATCGACGCGTCCAGTTCGATCGCCCGGCCAAAGTGCGCGGCGGCGCCGTCGAGGTCGCCGGTGTCGCGCAGCAGGCCGGCGAGATTGTTGTGGACGCTCGCATCGTCGCTTTCGGCCGCGATCCGCAACGTGCTCACGGCTTCGTCCAGTGCGCCCTGCGACCATTGCACGAGGCCGAGGCCGTGACGCGCGACGTGCAGGCCGGGCTGCAGCGCGAGCGCGCGGCGATAGGCGTCGGCCGCCGCGTCGAGCTTGTCCTGCGCGCGCAGCGCGTTGCCGAGATTGTTGTACGCCTGCGCGTACTGCGGGTCGTGCGCGACCGCCTTGCCGTAGCTCGCGGCCGCCGCTTCGTGCTCGCCCAGGTCGTGCAGCGCATTGCCGAGGTTGTTGTACGCCTGGGCGTAGCCGGGGCGCAGCTCGATCGCGCGCGCGCGCAGCTCGCCATCGCGGCCGCCGGGTCGCGCGCATCGCGCAGCGCGTTGCCGAGGTTGTTGTGCGCCTCCGGATAGTCCGGACGCAGCGCCACCGCGCGGCGATAGTGCGCGATCGCGTCGCCGAGCCGACCGCATTCGCGCAGCATGTTGCCGAGGTTGTTGAAGTACGACGCGTCCGGCCGCTCGACGAGCGAGCGCTGCATCAACGCGATCCCCGCGTCGTACTGCTTGAGCTGGCACGCGAGCAGCCCGAGGAAATGCAGCGCGTCCGGCTGGCCCGGCTGCGCGGTGAGAATCGCGTCGTACAGCGCCTTCGCTTCGGCGAGGCGCCCCGCCTGATGATGCGCGAGCGCGGACTGCAATGCCTGAGCGGTTCCGTCCATCTCGTCTGCCCTGCTCAATACGGATGCGGGTCGCGTCCGAAATCGATCAGGCTGCCGCCGTGCTCGATCATCACGGCCGACGCCGCGATCCCTTCACGGGACATCTCGGCGACGATGTCGCGCGCGCGCCACTGGGTCGGGATGATGATCACGTCGGCCGGCGCGGTTTTCAGCGCGTCGCGGAACACGATCTGCTGCCCGGTGCCCGGCACGTAGGTGCCGACCTTGTCGGGATCGGAATCGACGACGAGCGGGAAGCGGCCCGCGTCGGCGTCGAAGTAATGGATGAACGCCGCCGCCTTGCCGGTGCCGCCCCAGATCGCGACCCGCCGGCCCGACGTCGCCAGCTCGGCGAGCTGTTGCGCGATGCCCGCGCGATGCTCGACCGTGCGGGCCGCGAAGCCCGCCGCCGCGCCGGCGCGCGCGCGCACGGGCGCCGGCACGCCGAGCCGGACCAGCGCATAGACGACTTCGCCGTCGTAGCCGTGCGCGAGCGTGACGATCTCGCCGGCGCGCGCCATCAGCGCGCGGAACGATTCGGTCGTGAACTGCGACACGTGCTCGTAGAAGAAATCCGCGAGCCGCTCGGTCTCGAACACGCGGTCGATGCACGGCACCTCCGCGAACAGCCAGCACGGGTTCGGCTGGCTCGCCGCGCCCCACGCGAGCTGCTCGACGAGCTTCGCCGGCTCGGTCAGGTGTTCGAGCACGTGGCGAATCACGATCGCGTCGGGCTTGAACGCCGCCATGTCGGCGAGCGGTTCGAACAGGCGCGCGTGGAACTCGATGCCGTTGCCGGTGCCAACGCTCGCGTTCGGATCGAAGCCGATGAAGCGCCCGCCGTCGCTCGCCTGCGCGAGGCCGCGCACGAAATGCGCTTCGCCGCAGCCGATCTCGACGACCGTCGGCGCGGCGGACAGGTTGCCGAGCAGCAGGTCGCGCGTGGCCGCCAGATGCCCCTTCCAGATGCCGCCGTTGTTGAACATGCGGTTCGGATTGCTCTGGTACGGAATCGCGTCGTAACGGAAGCGGTGATTCCACACGTGCGAGCAGCGCGGGCATTGCACGAACTCGAGCGCATGGCGCGGCAGCGCGCGCGCGCTTTCGGCGGAATCGGGCCACGCGAGCGTCGCCAGCGTGCAGGCGCCGGCATCGAAGAACGGCGCGGCGACCGCGTGCGCGCAGACGGGGCAGGCGGCGTCGATCAGTGTGAGACTCATGCTTTCACCAGGTTGCGGAAGTAGGCGATCGTTTCCTTCAGGCCGTCCTCGAGCTGGACGCCCGGCTGCCAGTCGAGCCGCTGGCGCGCGCGGCCGATGTCGGGCCGGCGCTGCAGCGGATCGTCGGTCGGCAGCGGGCGATATTCGATGCGGCTCTTCGAGCCGGTCAGGCGCAGCACGCACTCGGCCAGCTCGCGGATCGTGATCTCGCTCGGATTGCCGAGGTTCATCGGCCCGGTGTCGTCGTCCTGGTCCATCATCCGCACGAGCCCTTCGACGAGATCGTCGACGTAGCAGAACGAGCGCGTCTGGCTGCCGTCGCCGTACAGCGTGATCGGCTCGCCGCGCAATGCCTGCATGATGAAGTTCGACACGACGCGGCCGTCGTCGGCGCGCATGCGCGGGCCGTAGGTGTTGAAGATCCGCACCACGCGGATGTCGACGCCGTGCTGCCGGTGGTAGTCGAAGAACAGCGTTTCCGCGCAGCGCTTGCCTTCGTCGTAGCACGCGCGCGGCCCGTTGGGATTGACGTTGCCCCAGTAGCTCTCCTGCTGCGGATGCTGCTGCGCGTCGCCGTACACCTCGCTCGTCGACGCCTGCAGGATGCGCGCGCCGCACCGTTTCGCGAGGCCGAGCATGTTGATCGCGCCGAGCACGGCCGTCTTCACCGTCGACACCGGGTCGCTCTGGTAATGGACCGGGCTCGCGGGGCACGCCATGTTGAACACGCGGTCCGCCTCGACGTACAGCGGCAGCCACACGTCGTGACGGATCACCTCGAAATTCACGCGGCCGATCAGGTGCGCGATGTTCCGCTTGCTGCCGGTGTGGAAGTTGTCCACGCACATCACGTCGTGGCCGGCGCTCACGAGGCGCTCGCACAGGTGCGAGCCGAGAAAGCCCGCGCCGCCGGTGATCAGGACCGATGCGCCGTTCACGCGGACGCTTCCGGCGCGGCTTCGACGTGGCGCGCCCACATCGCGTGCAGCGCGTCCTCGAAATTGCGGGCGAAGCGGGGCGCATCGCACAGCGGCGACGCGAGCACCTGCGCGCGCAGCGTCGTGCGCAGCACCGCCAGCTCGGCCGGCCTGGCCGTCTGCGCGACGGCCTTCGCGACGTACGCGTCGTCGTCGTCGGCGATCCATTCGGGCAGCCGCGCCGCATGCAGCAGGCTCTCGGCGATGTGCGACAGGAACCGGTCGCCGCGCCGGCACAGCACGGGCACGCCCATCCACAGCGCTTCGGCGGTCGTCGTGCCGCCCGGGTACGGGAACGGGCTCAGCATCAGGTCGACGCGCCGGTACGCGGCCAGGTACTCGGCGCGCGGCGAGCGGCCTTCGAGGATCAGGCGCTGCGCGTCGATGCCGTGCGCCGCGAAGCGCGCGGCGAGCGCCTGCTGTTCGCGCGGATCGTCGAGATGCTCCGCCTTCACGAATAGCTTCGCGCCCGCGACCGCCTGCAGCACGCGCGACCAGACCGCGACGACGCGATCGGTGATCTTCGCGAGCTTGCCGAAATAGCCGAAGGTCGGATGGCCGTTCGCGAGCATCGGCAACGCGCCGACGTCGATCGCATCGGCCGGCGGCGTGAAGCACAGATAGCTGTCCGGCAGATGCCACGGCCGCTCGGCGAAATGCGCGGCCTCGGCGGGCGGCAGCACGTGGCGGTCGCCGATCACGTAGTCGATCGCGCGCACGCCCGTGCTTGCGAAGTAGCCGGGCCAGCTCGCCTGCAGCGGCGCCGGCTTCCACGCGAACAGCGGCAGGCGGTTGTAGATCGTGTGGCCCGATGCGTCGAGCAGCACGTCGATGCGGTCCGCGCGGATCCGCGCGGCCGCCGCCTCGTCGCTCAGGCCGGCGACGCAGGTCCACGTCGCGAAAGTCGGCTTGATGCGGGCGGTGACGTCGTCCTCGACGTCGCGCGTCGGGTACGCATGCATCTCGACCCGGTTCGCGTCGAGATGCTTCAGCATGCTCTCGATGAAATAGCCGACCGGGTGCGACTTCAGGTCGCCCGACACGATGCCGACCTTGAGCGGCCGCCCGACGCGCGCGCTCAGGTCGACGAGCCAGTCCGTCCACGGCTTCGCGCGGCGCGTGACGAGTTCGTCGTAGCGTGCGGCCTCGGCAAGATACGCGTCATGGTCGAACGCGTCGCCGTAGTGGCTCGCGAACAGCAGGTTGCTGCGCGGCTCCGGCAGTTCGGGTTGCAGCGCGATCGCGTGCCGGTATGCCTCGAGCGCGGCCGGAATCTCGTTCACGTCGAACAGCGCGTTCGCAAGGTTGTTGTAGGCCTTGGCGTTGTCCGCGTTCAGCGAGATGGCCTTGCAGAACGAATCGACGGCCGCGCGGGCGTCGCCGGCGAGCCGCTGCGCGTTGCCGAGGTTGTTGTACGCGTCGACGTAGTCGGGCCGCAGCTCGGTCGCGAGGCGGAAGCACTCGGCGGCGGCGGCATGGCGGTTGTCCGCCTGCATCACGTTGCCGAGGTTGTAGTAGTAGATCGCCTCGGGCTTGACCTCGATCGCCGCCATGATCAGGCTGGACGCCTCCTGATAGCGCCCGTACTGATGGCCGATCAGGCCGAGGAGGTGGAGCGCGTCCGCGTGCCGGGGATCGGTGTCGAGGATCTGCCGGTACAGCGTCTCGGCCTCTTCGAGGCGGTCGGCCTGATGGTGCGCCAGCGCGTGTTCGATCGTGGCGGTGGCGGGGGAAATGGGCATCATGAGATCTGTCGTCCTGCTAGGGTCTGTTTACATACGGAACACGCATGCGTTGCGACGAGAACGGCCGCTCGCGAGGCGCGCGACGCCGCGAATACTGGACGTATTCGCAAGGAGCGCAACGCGGCGAGCGGCCGTTCTCGTCGCAACCCCAAATTTTAAAAAAACCATTCCACGGGAATGCCCGAAATCGCCCGTATGGCGGCGTCGCTCGTCGCTTGTTTGGCACGGCCAAACGGCGCTCCTCCCTCCTTGCCCTACGAGCGATTTCGGGCATTCGCATGCGCGTTCCGTATGTAAACAGACCCTAGGGTCTGTTCACGCTGGTAACGGGCTTGCGGACGTGCGGCGCCGCGCACGGACAGTCCCCGACGTGTCCGAATTCTCTCCGCGCGCAGCGCGTTCCAATCCGGCGATCAGGCGCCGGAATTGGTCGCATTTCCCGCGACTGCAAGCCCGCCGAAATCCGCGCCGAACACCGCGCATCCATCGAAATGCGGGGTGAAATGGGCCGCTAATCCGACATTCGATCCCGACGGCGGTCGATAGACTTGATTCTGAAAGATGACCGGATTGCACCGTGCGAACGACCGGGCGCGGGCCCGGTTGCCGCATCGGACGCCGGCCGCGGACGCGAGCCCGTTTCGCCACGGCACTTCGTTCGATCTCACCCTCAGCCCCTGGAGCCTTTTGTATGCACGAGTCTTCCATCATCACCAACTCGAACGACGACCAGCTCGCCGCTCGCCGCGAACTGTTCGACCTGCTGCACGCGTATCCCGCAACCCCCGAGGAACTGGAGCGCTCGCTCGGCCTGTTCGTGCGCGGCTCGCTGCTCGCGCGGATCCTCGGCACGTTCGAGGTGTATCAGCAGATCGTGAAGCTGCCGGGCTCGATCCTCGATCTCGGCACGTGGCGCGGCCAGACCGCGGTGCTGTGCGAGAACTTCCGCGCGATCCTCGAGCCGCTGAACTTCCAGCGCCGCATCCACGCGTTCGATACGTTCACCGGCTACGCAGGCTTCTCCGAGAACGACTCGCGCGACCGCAAGCTGTTCTCCGACGGCACCTATTCGGTGGAAAGCGGCTACGCGGACTTGCTGCGCAAGCTGCTGTCGCTGCACGAGCGCAACAACGCGATGGGCCACGTGAACGGCAAGCACCGCGTGTGGGAAGGCGACTGCCGCGACACGCTGGCGGCGTTCAATGAAGCACACCCGGGCGAGACGATCGCGCTCGCGTGGTTCGACCTGAACGTGCCGCTGCCGACGGAGCAGGCGTTCGAAGCGGTGCTGGAGCGGCTCGTGCCGGGCGGCGTGGTCGCGATGTGGCAACTGATGCGCGGCCACCAGGCGCCCGCGGAAGGCATCCACTACCTGCAGAAGGTGCTCGGCAAGTACCCGCACCAGATCCACCGCACGCAGGCGTACCCGTCGCTGTGCTACCTGACGTTCCCGGAAGGCGGACGGGGGCGCAAATAAATGAAGATCGCGATCCTCGGCAACGGCATCCTCGGGCTGATGACGGCCCGGGCATGGCAACGCGCGGACCCGAACGTCGAACTCGTGATCGTCGGCCCGGCGCTGCGCCCGGGCTCGGCGACGCGCGCGGCGGCGGCGATGCTCAATTCGTTCACCGAACTCGAAGGCGATTCGCTCGGCACGCCGCTCGACCGCTTCAAGTTCGAGCTGAGCCGCGCGGCGACGGCGGCCTGGCCCGCCGTGTTTGCCGAGATCTGCACGCCGGCGCGCGCGGTCGCCCACGGGTTCGGCACGTACGTGCTCAACAACGCGGCGACCGACGCACTCGACGATGAAAACTTCGCGGCGGTGAAGCGCTTCTGCCGCGAATTCGAGGAGCCCTGCGAGGCCGTCGATCCGTCAGGCATCCCGAACTATCACCCGGACCCGCGCTATCGCGCACTGAACGCGCTCTTCCTGAAGCGCGAGGGCTGGGTCAATCCGAAGCAGTTTCTCGACGCGCTGACGGCCTCCGTCGCGCAGGCCGGCAACACGACGCTCGTCGATGCCGAGGTCGAGCGGCTCGACATCGCGGGCGGGCGCGTCGTCGCGGCGCGACTGTCCGACGGCAGCACGCTCGACGCGGACCGCTTCGTGCTCTGCAACGGCGCGAACCTCGGCCAGGTGCTGCGCGCGAGCGCGCCCGAGCTGCCGGTGCAGCGGCTGTTCTATGGCATCGGCATGTCGGTCGAGCTGCAAAGCAAGGAAAACGTGCACACGCACTGCATCCGCACGACCAACCGCGGCCTCGCATGCGGCGTGTATTCGGCACCGTACGGGCCGGACCGCACGCTGATCGGCGCGAGCAACTACATCAGCCCGGTGCCGATCGACCACGGCCACGTCGGCAGCGCGTACTCGCTGCTGAAGGCGGCGATGGATCAGATCAACAGCAAGTTCTACCGCGCGAACCTCGTCAACGTGAACGTGGGCTGGCGGCCGATGACGTCCGACCTGTATCCGCTGTTCGGCGAGACCAGCGTGCGCGACCTGTGGATCCTCGGCGGCACCAAGCGCGACGGCTTCCACCTGTCGCCGGTGCTGTGCCGCGACCTCGTCGCCGCGATGCGCGGCGAGCCGATCGACCCGCGCTACGCGGAACTCGCGCCCGAGCGGCCGCTGATCCGCAACATGACGCGCGAGGCCGCGATCGCGAAGACGGTGCGGCACCAGATCAACGCCGCGTACCAGCACGACTTCGAGCCGGCGCGCAACCGCATGGTCGAGCAGCTGCAGCGCTCGATGCGCGCGGACCTCGAGGCGCTGCACGACCAGGTCGGCGCGACCGACTGGGGCATTCCGCCCGAGCTGGTCGACATGTACCGGTACGGCCACATCCCGGCATGAGCGGCACGCCCACAAACCGCGACGCGAAGCGCGTGGCGATCCTCCAGTCGAACTACATCCCGTGGAAGGGCTACTTCGACCTGATCGCCGCGTGCGACGAGTTCGTCCTGTACGACGACGCGCAGTACACGCGCCGCGACTGGCGCAACCGCAACCAGATCAAGACGCCGCAGGGCGTGCAATGGCTGAGCGTGCCGGTGAAGGTGAAGGGCAAGTATCACCAGTCGATCCGCGAGACCGAGATCGACGGCACCGACTGGGCGCCGCAGCACTGGAAGCGGCTGCAGCAGAACTACGCGCGCGCGCCGCACTTCGCGCGCTACGCGGACACACTCGAGGCGCTGTACCTCGGCCGCCGGTACGACACGCTGAGCGAGCTGAACCGCACGCTGCTGACGTGGGTCAACGAGCAGCTCGAGATCGGCACGCGCATCTCGTCGTCGTCGGACTACGACCTGCACGGCAATCGCACCGAGAAGCTGCTGAACCTGTGCGTGCAGGCCGGCGCCACCGAATACCTGTCGGGCCCGGCCGCGCGCAGCTACCTGGACGAGAGCCTGTTCGCGCAAGCGAACGTCGCGGTGCGCTGGTTCGACTATCCGGCCTATCCCGAGTATCCGCAGCAGTGGGGCGCGTTCGTGCACGGCGTGACGGTGCTCGACGTGCTGTTCAACTGCGGCCCCGACGCGCGCCGCTACGCGCTGTGCCCGCGAGCGTGACGCGATGCCCGCGCGCGCACCACGGCCCATGAAACCGCACGGCGACAGGCCGTGCGCCCGCGCGATCGCGGCCCGCCGGGACGCCTGAGCGGCACACGTCCCGCGCCGCGCCGCCGATCGCCCGTCACTTTCCGAGGAGCCTGACCATGTTCGGCCCACCCAATCTCGACAGCATTCCGTTCGGCCGCCCGTTCGTGGTCGGCAAGGAGCTCTACTACATCGCGAAAGCGGTCGAGCAGGGCGGCCTCGCCGGCGACCAGGCGTTCACGAAGCTCTGCCACCGCTGGCTGGAAGCGCGCATCGGCTGCCGACGCGCGCTGCTCACGCACTCGTGCACGGCCGCGCTGGAAATGGCCGCGATCCTCGCCGACGTGCAGCCCGGCGACGAAGTGATCATGCCGTCCTACACGTTCGTGTCGACCGCCAACGCGTTCGTGCTGCGCGGCGCGACGCCGGTGTTCGTCGACATCCGCCGCGACACGCTGAACCTCGACGAAACGCTGATTGCCGCCGCGATCACCGAGCGCACCCGCGCGATCGTGCCGGTGCACTATGCGGGCGTCGCGTGCGACATGGACGTGATCGGGCAGCTCGCGGCGGACCACGGGCTGTGGGTGATCGAGGACGCCGCGCAGGCGCTCCAGTCGACGTGGAACGGCAAGCCGCTCGGCAGCCTCGGCCACCTCGCGTGCCTCAGCTTCCACGAGACCAAGAACGTGATTTCCGGCGAAGGCGGCGCGCTGCTGGTCAACGACCCGCGCCTCGTCGAGCGCGCGGAGATCATTCGCGAGAAAGGCACTAACCGCAGCCAGTACTTCCGCGGGCAGGTCGACAAGTACACGTGGGTCGACGTCGGCTCGTCGTTCCTGCCGGGCGAGCTGATCGCGGCGTTCCTGTACGCGCAGTTCGAGCACGCGGACGTGATCACCGCGCAGCGGCGCGCGACCGTGCAGCGCTACCAGGACGCGCTGCAGCCGCTGCACGCGGACGGGCTGATCGAGCTGCCCGCGATTTCGCTCGCCGAGCGCGGCAATGGCCACATGTTCTATTTCCTCGCGCGCAACCTCGCCGAGCGCACCGAGCTGCTGCAGCAGATTCGCGCGCTGGGCGTGAACGCCGTGTTCCATTACGTGCCGCTGCACAGCTCGCCGGCCGGCCAGCGCTACGGGCGCCGCGGGTCCGAGCTGCCGGTGACGGACCTCGTCGCCGACCGGCTCGTGCGGCTGCCGCTGTACCACGACATGACCGAAGCCGAACAGGACCGCATCCTCGACGTGGTCTTCGATTTCTACCGCACCCGATGACGATGACGATCCCGACTTCCGGCCCGACGCACCGCGGGTCGCGCATCTTCGCGCGGCTCGACCACCCGTACTACGTCTGTGCGCCGAAATTCCGGCAGACGTCCGGCGGCGTCCGCGCGATGCACTACCTGTGCCACGTGCTGAACCTGCTCGGCCACGAAGCGTACGTCAACACGGATGGCGTGCATCCGGACCTGCGCACGCCGCATCTGACCAACGACGTCGCGCAGGCGCACGCCGACGCGCATCGCAGCCCGATCGCCGTCTATCCGGAAATCGTCTCCGGCAATCCGTTCGGCACGCGCTGCGTCGCGCGCTATCTGCTTGCCGAACCCGGCCGCATCGAGGGCAACACGATCGACCTGCAGCCGAGCGACCTCGTATTCACGTTCGGGCCGACGCTGGTGCCCGCGGGATGGCAGGCGGACGAACTGCGCATGCCGCTGGTCGACACGCGCATCTTCAACAGCGACGGCGTCGACGACGCGCGCCGCAGCGGCACGGCCGTCTTCATCAACCGGCACCTGGTGCGCGGCGGCAGCCTGCACCCGGTCACCGCCGATTCGATCGAGATCTCGAACCGCGTGCCGGAACGCTCGGCGCACGAGCTCGCGGCGCTGTTTCGGCAGGTCGAGTGCGTGTACATGTACGAGTGGTCGACCGCCGCGTTCGAGGCGCTGCTGTGCGGCTGCCCGGTGGTGTGCATTCCGAACGACGCATCGCTGCCCGAGCCGTACCGCTGGGTGATGGACGGCAAGGGCATCGCGTGGGCGCTCGACGAAGAGGAGATCGCCCACGCGAAAGCCACCGTTCACGAAGCGCGCGACGCGTACCTGCAGGAAGAGGAAACGTTCTGGCGGCAGTTGCAGACGTTCATCGACAAGACCCAGGCCCGCGCGGACGAACTGGACGCGCAGGCCGTCGCGGCCGGCGCTGCCGGCGCTGCCGGCCGCGAGGCGGCCGCGCCGCGCAAGCGCATCGCGGTCGTGACCGCCGAGCCGGCCGCGCACGCGCGCGCCAGCGTGCGCTTCGCGCAGCCGTTCGCGAGGTTGGAGCGCGAATGGGAGCTGAGCTTTCCCGTCACGCAAGCCGGCCTCGATGCGCACGCGCTGCAACGCGCCGACCTGATCGTGCTGCAGGGCGACACGCCGGGCCTGCTGTCTCCGGCTGCGCTGGAACAGCTGTTCGCGCTCGGCAAGCCGGTCGTCCACGAGATCGACGCACCGCTCGACGCGCTGCTCGCCGGCGCGCCCGGGGCCGCCGACAACGCGCGCCGCAACACGAACATCCGCTACGCCGCACAGCGCGCGCATGCGCTCGTCGTGCCGTCGGCGGATCTGGCCCGGCAGTACCGTCAGGTCAACGCGTCGGTCCATGTGCTGCCGACCGACATCGACGTCGAGCGGCTGTACCGCGCGGCGCCCGGCGTTCGCGACCACGTGAGCCTCGCGGTGTCCGGCGCCGGGCTCGACGGCCCTCGTCTCGAACAGGCGCGGCTGGCGCTGGCCGAGCTGCGCCGACGGTATCCGGGCAAGCTCCGCGTGTCGTTCGTCGGGCCGGCGCTGCCGGCCGGCTGGGACGGCGATCCGGACGTCACGCTGATCGCGTCGCCCGCGCCCTATGACGCGTATGCGGACCAGTTGAAGCGCGCCGGGCTCGACCTCGCGCTGGTCGCCGCGCCGCTCGCGCTGCGCGACGACGATCCGCCGCGCGAATGGCTCGAATACTCGGCGGCCGGCGCGGCCACGGTGCTCGTCGCCGCGCCCGCCGCGGCGCTCATCGCCGCGCCCGCTGAAGGCAGCGCGATCGTCCACGGCCGCACCGGCTGGCTCGTCGCCGACACCGCCGATGCGTGGGTCGACGCGATCGCGCACCTGATCGAGCATCCGCAGGCGCGCGCGCAACTCGCCGCAGCCGCGCAGGATGCGATCCGCGCGCGGCACGACGTCGGCCGCAACGCCGCGCGCCACGGCGCGCTGTATGCGCGGCTGCTGGAGCAGAACCGGACGCCGGCGCCCGTCGCCGCGAGCGCGGACGCCGCGCCGCGCCGCAAGCGGCTCGTCGTGTACTCGGTCGAGCCGCCCGAAAGCGCGTCGGCGCGGATTCGCCTCGTGCAGCCGTTCGACCGGCTGCGCGACGAGTGGGAGCTCGTCTGGGGCATTCGCGACGGCCGGATCGACAGCAGCGTGCTGGCTGACGCCGACGCCATCCTGCTGCAGCGGATGACGCCCGGCGTGCTGACGGACGAAGGCCTGCGGGCCATCTTCAGTCTCAAGAAGCCGGTGATCTACGACACCGACGACCTGCTGACCGACCTGCCGGCCCCGCATCCGCTCGCCGCGCAAGGCGCGATGGCCCGCGCGGGGATCGAGTTCACGCTGCGCAACGCGGCTGCCGTGATCGTGTCGACGCCGTTCGCCGCGAGCCGCTACCGGATGGAGAACCCGCGCGTCCACGTGTTGCCCGACAGCGTGGACTTCGTCCGCTTCTACCGCCCCGTGGCGACGCGCAGCGACGACTGCGTGACGATCGGCATCGCCGGCGCGGCGCTGCGCGCCGACAACTTCGCGCTCGTCGACGCGGCGCTGCAGGCGATCTGCGCGCGCCATCCCGGCAAGGTCAAGGTGTGCTTCGCCGGCCCCGGCGCGCCCGCCGGCTGGGCCGCGCACCCGGCGGCCACGTTCGAGCCCGCGCTCAACGACTACGACGCGTACGCGCAACGCCTGAAGGAACAGCGCTGGGACATCGCGCTGCTGCCGCTCGCCGACGATGACTACCACGCCGGCAAGAGCACGATCCGCTGGCAGGAATACGCGGCGGCGGGCATCGCCACGATCGTCAGCGACCGGCCCGCCTATCGCTTCGCGCTGAACGACGGCTGCGACGGCCTGCTGGTCGCCGATGCGCGCGAGGCCTGGATCGACGCGCTCGACCGGCTGATCGCGAACCCGGCGCTGCGCCGCGGGCTCGCGCGCACCGCGCAGGCGAAGGTCCGCAAGCATCACGCGCTGCAGCAGGCGCTGCCGCGCCATGGGCAGGTGTATCGGCAATGCGTCGACAAGGGCGCCGTCGGCAGCCCGCCCGCCCGGCAGGACGCGCCGATTCCGGGCGCGCTGATCCTCGACGCCGAAGGCGACCTCGACAAGGTCCGGCGGAGCCTGCAGGCCGTCGCGGCGCGGCCGGAACAGGACCTGCTGGCGGTCGTGCTGACCACGTCGCAGGCGCCGCTGCCCGAGTGGACCGACAAGGTGCGCTACCTGCACGCGGCCGCGCACGATTACACGGCCACCGTCGAGCAGCTCTGCGCGCTGCCGGCGTTCGACTGGACGCTGATCGTCGAGGCGGGTGGCGGGGAGGCGGCGCACGCGCCGGCGGATGCGGTGACGGCCTAGCGTACCCGGCTCACGGCGCTACGCCGTGGCGGCGGTCCCGCATTCGCCGTCGAGGCCGAGCCGCGCACGCGCGCTCGCGAGCGCGCGCTCGATCCGCCCGATCGTCGAGCGTGTCGCCGCGCTGTCCGGGCTCGCCCGCAGCACGAGCCGCAGCCACGTCAGGCGTCGCGCAAGCATCGGCATTGCCAGCGCTTGCACGACCAGTCGCTGATCCCGGTCGGCCGCGTCGAAGCGCAGGCACGCGTCGGCGAGGGTCTCCACGGTGAGATCGGCATTGGTCGGGCACGAGAAGAGGTTCATCGGGCAGGCAGCCGTCCCCGTCACGGCGAACGGCGTTCGAAAGAGGCGCGCCGGATCGCGCGCGGCTTCGGGCGACTTGCGCGCGCGGCGGCACGGAACCCGCGCCCTGCGCGCCGGCCGGCTTCGCGCGGCCGCATCCGGCCGCGCTCGCAACGCGTTCAGCTGCTCGAACAGCCGCCGCAACTGCTCGAGCTGCATGAGCTCGACGAACTGCACGCGCTCGACGCTCCGCAGGAACTCGAACTGCTGCTGTCCCCGGCATCCGAGTCGGACGAACCGCTCGACCCGCCGGTTTTCGCGGCGACGACGGGCGGCGGCGCCATCAGCGCGCCCATATGCTCGGCCCACACTGTGCCGGCGAGCGCACCGGCGCCGAACAAGGCGGCCGTCCACAGCAGCCCGTCCGGGGTCGCGCGGTCGCCGTGGCGTTCGTTCCGGTGCGCGTCGAGCGCCGCCTGGCCGCCGTGCGTCACGCCGCCGCGCCCGATGCCGGGCAGGCGTCCGACCACGAAGTGGTACGCCGCCATGAACGCCGCCATGAAGATCATCAGCAGCAGCACCGGCCGGCCGCGGCTCAGGCCGATCGCGAGTTTCACCGCCCCTACGCCGAGCACGAGCAGCAGGATCGCGCGCGCTGCCATCCACGCCGCGCGCATCTCGCCCGGCGCCCAGAGCCAGCCTTTCCGGCGCAATGCAACCTCACAGTGGCCTTCGCGCCATGCGAGATGCTGACGAAACGCGTGGTAGCTCGTCTCGCCGCCGAGCTGCTTCCTCAGCCATTCCCAGTCGGCGCCATAGGCGCCCGCGTGCTGCGGATCGCCGATCCGCACCCGCCAGCCGTTGGCCTGGTGCACCAGTTCGATCGCGCCGCCATGCACGAGCGACAGCGTCGCGACCTGCGCCATCCGCGAGCCGCCGCCCGCGAGATAGGCCGCCTCCTCCGCGCTCAGGTCGGGCGACGATTCGCGGGCGCGCGTTCCCCACGCGCGGTATCGGTACTCGATCCACTGCAGCCCGGCGATCAGCAGCAGCGCGGCGATGCAGAGCGGCACGTAGAACGCGAGAAACTCCGGTCCCGGGAGGTCCAGCACGTTGAAGTCGCTCGCGGACGCGCAGGTCGCCGCGACGCTGATCGCCGCCGCCGGCCATGCGAACTTCGCGACGCGCAGCCAGCCTCGGGCGCGCGCGGCACGCGATGGCGCGGCGCGCTCGCCCGACGGGCCGACGCGCGGTTCGGCGCGCTGCGCCGGGGCGTCGGCGGGCTCGTCCAGGGGGCGCGGCCAGATCGCCGCGGGCGGCTCGCAGCCGAACAGCCGCCGGTAGCTGTCGAGCGTCCGCCGGTATTGCCGTTCGTACTTCGCGGCCTCGTCGGGCGCGCCCGCGCCCGGCACGTGATGCAGCGGCGCGCGCAGCACGTCGGCGCAGAACACGCTCCAGTATTCGCGCGTGTATTGCAGGTGCAGGTGCCATGCGGCGTCGACCGCGTGCGACGGCGTGACCGGATGGCCGGCCGCCTGCGCGAGGAACGCGAAGCGCTTGTATTCGTCGATCACGGCCAGCGCATGCGCGTATGGCCAGTGCTCCGCTTCGGCGAGGCGGCGGCTGTACGGCAGCGGTGCATCGGGCGCGTCGGGCGTATAGGCCTGCAGGCGCGCGAGCAGCGCGCGTTGCGGATCGGTCAGCGCATCCGCATCGGTTGCGGCGGCGGCGACGGGAGTCGGGAATGGAGCCATCGGAGGTCGGCGCGATGCGCGGACGGCCGCCGCGATCGACGCTTGCTGTTGTCGTTGCGGGGGATTCTCGCATGACGGCGCGGCGCGCGCTGCTGCGGCAGCACGGCATCGAGGTGTTCGCGGATACGGAGATCGATGCGCTCCTCGAGCGGCTGGCGCAGCAGGAGTAAGCCGCGCGCCAACCCCTGCCTTCGGAGTTTTACCTACGCATCGCCCTGCCTTGCCCATCAAGGCCCTGCGCCCCTCGCCCACCGCAAAACCAAGGCTGCACAAGGTCAATCAAGGCCTCGCCAGTTCATCCAAGCTGCAATCCGGCTGCACTGCCCTGCAGCGCCCGTTCCTGAAGCGTAAGACGCCCCGCCCGCCCTGGCACGCGCCGCGCTGCGTGCCAGGGCGGACGACGCACGCCGCTCGTTGAGCCCCGCCGCGCGAAGTTCGAACATGAGAACCCTCTTCACTGACTCACGGTTCGACACCTCGCCATGCCAAGCAACTCGACATCGACATTCTTCCGCGTCGCGTCGGCACCCGCGGCCCGCGACGCTCGCGCCGTCCGTCGTCGAGGAGGCCGGCCATGATCGTGCGCACGCTGCAAGGCGACACGGTCGACGCGCTGTGCTGGCGGCACTACGGCCGCACCGACGGCACCGTCGAAACCGTGCTCGAGGCCAACACCGGCCTCGCCGATCTCGGCGTCGTGCTGCCGGCCGGCACGCCCGTCTACCTGCCGCCGCTCGACACCGTGTCGAGCACGAAGCCGCTGCTGCAACTGTTTGACTGACCCTGGAACGCCGCCATGGCCGAACCAAATACCACCACCGCCGCGGGGCTGTCGACCGCGATCGGGCTCGCCGGCCTCGCGCCCGGCATCGACGGCAACGCGCTGATCGGCGCGTTCACGGGCGCGGCGCTCGTCGTCGTCACGTCGAAGGAGATCGGCGTCGCGCGGCGCGCGGCCTACCTGCTGATCTCGCTCGTGATGGGCTATCTCGCCGCGCCGGAAATCGTCAGCGCCACGCCGATCCATTCGACGGGCGTCGCCGCGTTCTTCGCGGCCGCGCTCGTGATCGCCGTCACGCTGCAGCTCATCGAGCGGGTCAAGACCCTCGACCTGCTCTCGCTGTTCCGCAAAGGGGGATGACATGCACGTCCCGCTCGCGCTGATCGCCCTCGCCGCGCACCTCGCCGCGCTCGTGCGCGTGCTCGCCTACCGGCGCAACGGCGCGCGGCACCGGCGCCATGTGTCGTGGGTCGCGTGGGCCCTCGTCGTGGTGACGGGCGGCGCATCGATCGAGCTGCTGCTGCATGCCGCCTCCGTCGGCTTCTTCGAAGCGGCCACGGCGGTCCTGCTGGCGATGTTCGTGTACGGCGCGCGCGGCAACGTCGCGCGCCTTCTGCGGAGAGACTGAATCATGAAAACCCGCCGCCTCGGCGACCACGGCGACGACGTGGGCCTGCTGCAACGCCGCCTGATCCGCGCAGGTTATGCGGTGCAGGTCACGCATATCTACGACGCGGCCACCGAAGCCGCCGTCATCGCGCTGCAACGGAAAACCGGCCTCGTCGACGACGGAATCGCCGGCCCCAAGACGTACGCCGCGCTCGCCACCGGCCAGCGCGATCCGCAGCACCTGGCGCTGGCCGATCTCGAACGCGCCGCGCGCACGCTCGGCGTGCCGCTTGCCTGCGTGCGCGCGGTCAACGAAGTCGAATCGCGCGGCGCCGGCTTCCTGCCCGACGGCCGGCCGGTCATCCTGTTCGAGCGGCACATTTTCTGGAAGCGGCTGCAGGCGCGCGGCATCGATCCGGCGCCGTTCGCGGCGAAGCAGCCGGACATCGTGTCGCAAACGCGCGGCGGCTATCGCGGCGGCGCCGCCGAATACACGCGCCTCGCCGCGGCCGAAGTGATCGACGCCCGCGCCGCGTGGGAATCCGCGAGCTGGGGCGCGTTCCAGGTGATGGGCTATCACTGGCAACGCCTCGGCTATGCGGGCATCGACGACTTCGTCGCGCGCATGGAAAGCGGCGAGGCGGAACACCTCGACGCGTTCGTGCGGTTCGTCGCCGCGGACGCCGGGCTGCTCGCCGCGCTGCGCGCCCGCAACTGGGCCGCGTTCGCGCGCGGCTACAACGGGCCCGATTACGCGGCGAACCTCTACGACGTCAAGCTCGCGCGCGCCTACGACCGGTATGCGTCGCCGCCCGTTGCGGCGGATGCCGACGACGACGCCGCGGCGGCGGCATGAGCGAGCTCGCCGCGAAATTCGCCGCGGGGCTGCTCGTGCTTGCCGCCTGCGTGGCCGCCGCGCTGTACGTGCGCGAGCTGCATGCGGATCTGGCGACTGCCCGGCTGCAACTCGCCGACGCGCGGCAGGGCCTCGCCGACCGCGACGGCGCGATCCGGCGCCTGCAGCAGGACGCCGCCGATCGCGCCAGACAGCAGGCGCGGCTCGACCGCACGCAGAACGCGATTGCGTCGAAGCTCGACGCCGTTCGACTTGAAAACCGGAGATTGATCGATGAAAACGCCGCGCTTCGCGCCTGGGCTGACACTCGTTTGCCTGACGACGTTGTCCGCCTGCAAGCCACTCCCGCTCTCACCGGCGCCGACGATTACGTCGGCCCCCTGCCAGACGGTGAGCCCGTGCACGCTGCCGGCGCTCGCGCCGCGCACCAACGGTGAGCTCGACGCGGCGCTCACGACCGTCAAGGCGGCATGGGCGACGTGCGCGGCCAAGGTCGACATGATCGCGACGTGCCAGGCCGAATCGCAGCCGGCCGATAACGGGGAGCATCCGCATGAATAAGCCAGACAGCCTGCGGCGCGCGCTCGTCGCCGCGGTTCCCGCGCTCGGGACCGACCCGGGCAAGCTGACCGTGCTCGTCGAGCAAGGGTCGCTCGCGGCGACCGGCACGCTGACGCCGTCGTTCGAATACCGGTACGTGGCCCGCGTGCTCGCGCCGAATTTCACCGGCGACGCGGACCCCGTGTTCGTCGCGCTGGTCGAATGGGTGCGCGCGAACCAGCCGGACCTCGTGACGAACCCCGCCGCGCGCGCCGACGGCATCACCTTCGAGATGAGCGTGCGCGATCCGGCCTCGGTCGACCTGTCGATCAAGCTCGCGCTGACGGAAAGCGTCGTCGTGACGACCGGGCCGGACGGCAAGCAGATCGTCACGCACGTCGACGACACGCAGGTCGACCCGGCGAATACGCTGACGTGGGTCGCGCTGCCGCAGCGAGGTGCCGCATGACGGCCGCCGCGCTCATCGATCTGTCGAGCCTGCCCGCCCCCGACGCGCTCGAGGCGCTCGATTTCGAAACGCTGTATGCACGCCGGAAGGCCGCGCTGATCGCGCTCTGGCCCGCCGACGAGCAGGCCGAAATCGCGGCGACGGTCGCGCTCGAATCCGAGCCGCTCGCGCGCCTGCTGCAGGAAAACTGCTATCGCGAGCTCGTGCTGCGCCAGCGCATCAACGACACCGTGCGGGCCGTGATGCTCGCGTTCGCAAAGGGCAGCGACCTCGACCAGCGCGCCGCGCTGTTCGGGATCGAGCGGCTCGTCGTCACGCCGGCCGACCTTCCCAACGACGTCCCGGCCGTCTACGAGGACGACGAGTCGCTGCGCCGTCGCATCCAGCTTGCGCCGCAGGGCTTCAGCGTGGCCGGCCCGGCTGCCGCGTACGAATCGAAGGCGCTTGCCGTCGACGGCCGCCTGCTCGATGCGAAGGCCACGCGCCCGCGGCCGGGCGACGTGCTCGTCACGCTGCTGTCGCGCGACGGCGACGGCACGGTGGACGATGCGCTCTGTCGCGCGGTCGAGTCCGCGCTGTCGGCCGAGGATCAACGGCCGCTGAACGACACCGTGCTCGCGCGCCCGGCCGAGATCGTCCGCTACCGGATCCGCGCGAAGGGCTATACGCGCTCGCCGGTCGGCGCCGACGTGCTGATCGCGCAGGCGACGAAGAACGCCCGCGCGTATGCGGACAAGGTGCGCCGCCTCGGCGTCGGCGTCGCGGAATCGGCGATCAAGGGCGTCTGCCAGGCCGCCGGCCTGTCGAAGACCGAGCTGATCGAGCCGGCCGGCGACCTCGCGATCGGCCCGACGCAGGCGTCCTGCTGCGTCGACGTCGTCATCGAATACGGCGGCATCTATGAGTGAGCTGCTGCCGCCGAACGCGACGCCGCTCGAGCGGCGCGCCGCGCGCGCGCTGGCCGCCGCCGAGGGCCTGCCGATCCCGATCCGCGCTTACTGGGACCCGGATCGCTGCGACGCGGCCCTGTTGCCGTATCTCGCCGCCGAAGTGTCGGTCGACGGGTGGGAGCTCGCCGAGTCCGACGATGCGCGCCGCGCGCTCGTCCGCGGCGCGATCCAGCTGCATCAGAGGCGCGGCACGCCGTGGGCGGTGCGCGAAGTGATCCGCCGGCTCGGCTTCGGCGAGGTGACGATCGTCGAGGGCCGGCGCGTGCGCCGGCGCGACGGGTCGGCCATCTACAACGGCGACTACGTGCACGGCCGGGAGACGGCGTGGGCGGAATACATCGTCAAGCTGTCGCGGCCGATCACGCGCGACCAGGCGGACAACCTGAAGGCGGTGCTGGAGCGCTATGCGCCGCGACGCTCGATGCTCGCGTCGCTCGACTACCGCGAGGCACCGATTCGCTACAACGGCTTCGCGCATCGCGACGGCCAGTACAACAGAGGGAGTATCAAGTCATGACTGACCTGGTTGAAAGCTCGACCTGGACACCCGGCATCCGCCAGTTCGAAACGTCCGATCCGGTTGAAGGCGGGCCGGATGGGATCGATAACGTGCCGTTGCGGCAGTTGGCGAATCGGACGCGGTTTTTGAAGGACAGGCAGGAAGCGCACGAGGGGGCTGTCGATCCGTATCCGCAATATGCGACGAAGGCGGATCTCGCGCAGAAGGCGCCGATCGAATCGCCGGCTTTTACGGGGGCGCCGAAGGGGACGACGCCAGGGCAGTTTGACAGCAGCACGAGGTTGGCGACGACGGCGTTTGTGCAGCGCGCGCTCGGCAGCTTCCAGATGTCAGCCAGCCTCCCGGTCGGCACCACGAACGGATCGGTCGCCGATATCGGCAAGTATTTCACGCAACAAGGGGCCGCCGCCGCAACGTATGCGCTGCCGTCGACTACGGAATTGCCTTCCGGCGCGGCAATCGGCTTCAAGGTCACCTCCAATTTTCCGTTGACGATTCAGTGCAACGGCGGTGACGTGATTAGCGCGAACGGTCAGACCTTGTCGAGCCTCACGCTTGGTACCGGCGATGACGTGATGCTCGTCTGCCCGCAAAGGGGGTTTTGGTTTGCGTCGGGATCCGCCGTCGTGGGGCAGTCGAGCAAATTCGCGGCGTCGCTCAATTCAAATGGCTATCAGAAGCTGCCGAGCGGGCTGATTATCCAGTGGGGGTTGTTCCAGATAAATTTCTCGTCCACCCCTCAGACTGCATCTGGAGTGGTTACGTACCCGCTTGCCTTCCCGAACGGCGCACTTTCGGTGACTGCGACCTCCTTGTCGTCCACCCCTTCAGCGTACCCTGCTCCGTCCGTCGTGCTTACCAGCGCATCTCAGTTCACCGCGTATGCGTACGGAGCCGTAAACAACGTGGGGCAAAGCTATTACTACACCGCTATTGGTCGCTAAAGGGAATTCATGAACCAAAAATTCGCAGCCTTCGACGCGCAAGGCAACATTACCGCGTTCTACGACAGCGTCGACAGCCCGATCCCATCCGGCATCACGAACACGATCGAAATCACTGACGTTCAGTGGATGACGTGTATCAGCCAGCCGGGGCAGTGGCATGTAGTGAGCGGTGCGCTCGCGCAGGTTCCGCCACCGTCCGCCGCCGAGCAGCTCGCATCCGTCAAGGCATCGACAATCGCGTCGCTGAACGCGGCATGCCAGGCCGCAATCCTGGCGGGCTTTACGTCGCCGGGCATCGGCATGGCAACGTTCTACCCGACGACAGACACCGACCAGCGCAACCTCCAGAGTTCCGCTCTGGCTGCCGCGTGGAATGCTGGGGCAGCAGACTGGCACACCTCCCTGTGGTGCCGGCAGGGTGACGCATGGGCGTATGTCGACCACACGGCGCAACAGGTGCAGCAAGTGAATGCAGATTGGGTGACTTTCCGCACGGCTTCGCAGCAGAAGTATGCTGATGCTATTGCCCAGGTGCATGAGGCAACGACGATCGACGCAGTGCGGGCCATCGCGGCAACAGCCTGACCGTATCTTTCCCCTGTCCATCAATCCCGGGACGACTCCGCTCCGCGGAATCGCCACGACGACCTGCACGTCATGCGGACCAGTGAAGGCCTCCTGATTCGCAACCGCTGAATGACCGTCGTTGTCATCGCCTGAACGACCGATGATGACGACGCCGCAATCACGCCCGACACGCCAGTCCATCTGACCAACGTCGTCGCCACGCTCGGCCCGTCCCGCATGACAGGTGACCTGCGCCGCACGCTCGATGAGATCGGCCGACGAATCGCCCCCCTCCCGATTGCCCGGACCCGCCGTAGTCGGTCGCGCACAACACCGCGTCCGGCACGCTCCGACGTGTCATCCGGCACTACGATTCCACGAAACGTCAGCCTGACGTTTCGCGCGATGTCCATCAGCGCCTCGACGCTGCGTCCTCCCTCGAACAAGAAGCTCAATCGGCCGCGATCATGGCGTCGGCCAGCATCCCCATTTCATCTTCGTGAAGATGGAAAAAAATGGTGCGTTGCGCACGCCACACGTGCCACCACACCGATCGATGTGCATATCTCACCCCACCCGCCTAACGCCCCTTCCGTCCTCACCGCCACGACACACGCGATCGCTCGCTCCACACGCCCCCGCCCGGCACCATAACCACATGGACGCTAACGAAATTCAACGGCAGGCACGCAACGCGGTGCGCAAGGGCACGATCCTCGCGGTCGACCATGCGGCCGCGTTGTGCCGCGTCTCGGTCGGTACTCCCGACGAAGACGGCGGCGGGCTGCAGACCAACTGGATTCCATGGATCGCCTGCACTGCGGGCACCACGCGCGAATGGCTGCCGCCGACCCCGGGCGAGCAGGTCGTGCTGCTCTGCCCGATGGGCGACCCGGCCCAGGGCGTCGCGCTGCGCGGCCTCTATTCCGACGCCGCCCCGGCCCCGGCGTCGAGCCCCGACACCCACACGCGCGTCTACCCAGATGGCGCGAGCGTCGCATACGACCACGCCGCGCATGCGCTCAAGGCCGAACTGCCCGCCGGCGCGACGGTGCTCGTCGTAGCACCAGGCTCGGTCACCGTGCAGACGAAAGCCGCGACCGTGCAGGCCGAGACCATCACGCTCGACGCGCAGCAGACCACCTGCACCGGCGCGATGACGGTCAAGGGGCCGCTCGCGTTCGAGTCCGGCATGACCGGCAAGGGCGGCGCAGGCGGCGCCACGATGCAGATCGACGGCGCGGCCAGCTTCACCCGGGAAGTGACTTCGCAAGGCATCAGCCTCCCGCATCACACGCATCGCGAACAAGGCGATGGACAACTGGTGAGCCAACCGCAATGAAGGGCATGAACGCGAACACCGGCCGCTCGATTTCGGGCCTCGGCCACTTCTACCAGTCGATCGGCAAGATCGTGACGACGCCGCTCGCATCGTGCGTGAAGCGCCGCACGTTCGGCTCCGAACTGCCCGACCTGATCGACGCGCCCGGCAACGGCGCGATGCGCACGCGCCTGTATGCGGCCGTCGCGACGGCGCTGATGCGCTGGGAGCCGCGCCTCACGCTGACCCGCGTCGTGCTCGCCGCGGACGGCTCGAACGCCGCAGCCGGCGCGATCTATCTCGACATCGAAGGCTGGACGAGCGAAAGCGGCACGACCGTGACGACGCGCGTGCCGGTCGCGCAAGGGAGCCCCGCATGAGCGTGACCCCGATCGACCTCTCTCAGCTGCCGTCGCCCGACGTCGTCGAGACGATCGACTACGAAACGCTGCTGGCCGAGCGCAAGGCGCGTCTCGTGTCGCTGTATCCGACGGCCGAGCAGCCCGAGATCGCCGCCACGCTCGCGCTCGAATCGGAGCCGATGGTGAAGCTGCTGCAGGAAAACGCGTACCGCGAGCTCGTGCTGCGCCAGCGCGTGAACGACGCCGCGCGCGCGGTCATGCTCGCGTATGCGCGCGGCGACGACCTCGACCATCTCGCGGCGCTGTTCGGCATCCGCCGCCTGACGATCACGCCCGCCGACCCGGAACACGACGTTGCGGCGGTCATGGAAAGCGACATCGACCTGCGCGCCCGCACGCAGCTCGCGCCGCAAAGCTTCTCCGTCGCCGGCCCCGAAGGCGCATACGTCTCGCATGCACGCAACGCGGACGGCCGCGTGCTCGACGCGTCGGCAGTCAGCCCCGCCCCGTGCGAAGTGCTCGTCACCGTGCTTGCGCGCGACGGCGACGGCACGGCGGACCAGAAACTGGTCGACGCCGTGACGGCCGCGCTGCAGGCCGACGACGTGCGGCCGCTCACCGACAAGGTGACGGTGCGCGCCGCGGAAATCCTGCGCTACGCGATTCGCGCGCGGCTGGTGTTCTTTGCAGGACCGGATCGTGCCGTGGCACTCGCGCAAGCCAACAAGGCGATGAAGAAATACGCCGACGACATGCACCGGCTCGGAATGGAAGTCACGCTGGACGGCATCTACGCAGCCGCCCGCGCGGCAGGCGTGCAGAAGGTGATCCTCGAAAGCCCGCTCGCCGGCATTCCGGCGACGAAGCAGCAGGCGCCGTACTGCACCGGCATCGAGCTGATCGACGGCGGGGTGTACAGCAATGAATGACATCCTGCCGCCGAACGCGACCCGGCTCGAGCGCAACCTCACCGCCGTGAATGCGCGCATCGACGACATTCCGACGCCGCTCGCGCCGCTGATGAATCCGGACGCCATCCGGTCCGACCTGCTGCCGTGGCTCGCGTGGCATCTCGGCGTCGATGCATGGAAGGACTACTGGCCCGAGCACGTGAAGCGCGCCCGCGTCAGGCAGGCGATTCCGATCGCGCGCCGCAAGGGCACCGCCGCGGCCGTGCGCGAAGTCGTCGCGACCTTCGGCGGCAACCTCGTGCTGCGCGAATGGTTCGAGCAGGCCCCACCGGGCCGGCCCGGCACGTTCGACATCGTGATGACGGTCAGCGGTCAGGAGGGCGAACCGCCGACCGCCGAATACGTCGCCGACATCCTCGCGGAAATCGACCGGACCAAGCCGGTACGCGCGCACTACACGTTCACGCAAGGCTTCGCGATGCGGGGCCGGCAACGGGTCGGCGCCGCCGCTCGCGTGGCGGTCTATCGCCGCCTGAACCTCACGGACAACTGATCGCACATGGCAACCCAGATCCTCATCACCGACGCCGGCCGCGCCGCGCTCGTCGCACCCGGCAACGGCGGCACCAGCGCCCACCAGGTCGTGGAAATCGGTCTCGCGAATGCGCCCTTCGTCGCCGACAAGGGGCTCACGAAGCTGCCGAACGAGTTGAAGCGCATCACGACCTTCGGCGGCGCCAACATCGCGCCGGACACGATTCACGCGACGCTGAAGGACGACACGACGGACCAGTACTCGCTGTACGGATTCGGCCTCTATCTCGAGAACGGCGTGCTGCTGGCCGCCTACGGCCAGGCGACGCCGATCATGGAGAAATCGCCGGCCGCGCTGCTGCTGCTGTCGACTGACATGCAGTTCGCGACGATCGACGCGACGCAGCTCGTGTTCGGGGATGCGTCGTTCCTGAATCCGCCGGCGACGACCGAGCGGCAGGGCGTGGTGGAGCTGGCGACGCAGGCGGAAGTCGACGCGGGCAAGGACGCCGCGCGTGTCATCACGCCGGCGACGCTGAAGCCTCGACTCGACGCCAAGGCTGACCTGTCGGGGGCGGAGTTCACCGGCTGGATCTCGGCGAAGGACGCCTTCATCGTTTCGAATGCGCCCAGTGCAAAGCCAAGCGGCATGATGGCTGGTAACGGCGATGGCGCGAATTCGACCACGGCGAACCTCGCGTTCCGCTCGTGGTTCGGCATTGGGTTCGGGCCGAACAACGAAGGCACGTCCGTGCCGAACAATGAGTATTCGCACTGGTTCGATACGCGCACGGGCAACACGGGCTTCCGTGGCTCGCTGGTACTGAGTCACACCCGTCAGGCCGTCATCTCGGCCAACAACAATTTCGACGGGCTGACGATCGAAGCCAGCAATCTCGACAATACGGTGAAAAAGCCCGTCGCACTTGCGCCGTGGGGCGGCAAAGTACTCGTCGGCATGACGAACGATGACGGTGTAGGACTGCTGCAGGTGGCCGGCCCGGCCACGGTTCAAACGCCTCCGGCGGGCGACGTGTCGAAGCGCGTTGCAACGACCGAATGGGTGATGGCCGCCCTGTCGACGACGGCCATCGGTCAAATCGTATTCGAGCCTCGCACTACAGTGCGCGCAGGTTTCTTGAAAGCCAATGGTGTACTCGTCAAGCGTGCGGACTACCCCGCTCTGTGGGCATATGCGCAGGCCAGCGGCGCGCTCGTGTCGGATGACGAATGGCAGAAGGGCCGCTGGGCGTGCTTCTCGTCCGGAGACGGCACAACGACGTTCCGCCTCCCGGAGATGCGCGGCGAGTTCATCCGGTGTTGGGACGACGCCCGCAATATCGACACCAATCGCATGATCGGCTCATGGCAGGACAGCGCGAACCGATGGCACAGCCACGGTGCGAGCGCGAGCGAAGTCGGGGATCACGTGCACTCGGCATGGACCGACGCGCAGGGATGGCATGTTCACGGTGTCAGCGATCCCGGGCATAGCCACGGCGTTAACGACCCAGGGCACGCACACGGTACGGACGTACCCCACGGCGGTGGTGGGGGAAATCTCCGAGCGGTAGTTGGCCCCTTTGGTGTTGACGGCTACTACAACACATATGGTTCTGGAACCGGAATTTGGCTGAGCGGTTCCGGAACCGGAATCGGCATCAACGGCGACGGCGCCCACGGCCACAACGTCGGTATCGGCGCCGCCGGCCGCCACAGCCACGTCATTACCGTCAACGGTGACGGTGCAAACGAATCTCGCCCCCGCAACATCGCGCTGCTCGCCATGATCCGCGCCTATTAACCTGGATTCCGAACCATGCTGATCCACCACTACAGCCCTTCGACCGGCGAATACCTGAGCAGCAGCCAGCCCGACGCCGATCCACGCAACCACGAACGCTGGCTCGTCCCGTCGTCGGCCACGTTCGACGCGCCGCCGGCGCGCACGCCGACGTCCTGGCCGTTCTACCGCAACGGCGCATGGGTTCTCCTGCCGGACTATCGCGGTCGCACCTGCTATCGCACCGAGACCGGCGAGCCGGTTGAAATCACGCTCGCCGGCAAGACGCCCGACGACCTCGGCCTGACGACCGAACCGCGGCCGTCATCGCGCCACGCGTGGATCGACGGCGCATGGACCATCCCGCCCGAACTGCTCGAGCGCGAGAAGCGCGACGCCGCGATGGCCGAGTTCGAACAGCGACTGGAAACCGCGCGCAAGGCGAACGCCGGCAAGGCCGATGCATACGCCGCGGGCCTGCTCGACGACGAAGGCACCTACTACTTCAAGGCCTGGTCCGCGTACCAGATGGCGCTCGTATCGGCCATCCAGGCAGACACGTTCCCCGATGCGGTGGCGTGGCCCGCCACGCCCGCGCCCTACGTACCGAAGCCGCCGGCCGAGCCGAGCGCACCTGCAGCTCCGGTCGCGGAAATCGCGACCTGATCCGCACGGGATTCATCCCGTTTTCTCTCTTCCGTAAGCAAACACAGGAGCCACACACCATGCCGCAGGATTACCACCACGGCGTACGCGTCATCGAAATCAACGAAGGCACCCGTCCGATCCGCACGATCTCGACGGCCGTGCTCGGCATCGTCTGCACGGCCGACGACGCCGACGCCACCGCCTTCCCGCTCAACACCCCGGTCCTGCTGACCAACGTCGTCGCCGCGCTCGGCAAGGCCGGCAAGAAAGGCACGCTGCGCCGCACGCTCGACGCGATCGGCCGCCAGACCAAGCCCGTCACGATCGTCGTGCGCGTCGCCGAAGGCAAGGACGCCGCCGAGACGAACACCAACGTGATCGGCGCCGTTACCGCCGACGGCAAGTACACCGGCATGAAGGCGCTGCTCGGCGCGCAGTCGCGCTTCGGCGTGAAGCCGCGCATCCTCGCGGCGCCGGGCCTCGACACGCAGCCGGTCGCCGCCGCGTTCGCGTCGATCGCGCAATCGCTGCGCGCGTTCGCCTACGTGTCGGCCAACGGCGCCAAGACGAAGGAAGACGCCGTTGCGTATCGCAAGCAGTTCAGCCAGCGCGAAATCATGGTGATCTGGCCGGACTTCCTCGCGTGGGACGACACGACCAACTCGACCGTCGTCGTGCCGGCCACCGCGTATGCCGCGGGCCTGCGCGCGAAGATCGACAACGACACGGGCTGGCACAAGACGCTGTCGAACGTCGGCGTGAACGGCGTCACGGGCATCAGCGCGGACGTGTCGTGGGATCTGCAGGACCCGGCAACCGACGCCGGCTTCCTGAACGAGCAGGACGTGACGACGCTCGTGAACCGCAACGGCTTCCGCTTCTGGGGCTCGCGCACGTGCTCGGACGATCCGCTGTTCGCGTTCGAGAACTACACGCGCACCGCGCAGGTCATCGCCGATTCGATCGCCGAAGCGCAGATGGCCATCATCGACGGCCCGCTCAATCCGTCGCTGCCGCGCGACATCATCGAGACCATCAACGGCAAGTTCCGCGAATGGACGTCGCAGGGCTACCTGATCGGCGGCTCGACCTGGTACGACCCGGAGCCGAACACGACCGACGTGCTGAAGTCCGGCAAGGCGTATCTCGACTACGAGTACACGCCGGTGCCGCCGCTCGAAAACCTGATGCTGCGCCAGCGCATCACCGACCGCTATCTCGCCGATTTCGCCGCGCGCGTGAGCGCGTAACGGTCGGCCTCACCAGGAGTCAAACACGATGGGTATGCCTCGCAAACTCAAGGGATTCAACCTGTTCCAGAACGGCGAGAACTTCGTCGGCCAGGTTGTCGAAGTCACGCTGCCGAAGCTCACGCGCAAGATGGAGGACTACCAGGGCGGCGGCATGAGCGGCCCGATCAAGGTCGACTTCGGGCAGGAAGGGATCCAGCTCGAATGGACCTGCGGCGGCTTCATGCGCTCCGTGCTCGGCCAGTACGGCATCACGAAGCACGACGGCGTGCTGCTGCGCTTCGCCGGCGGCTACCAGGCCGCGGATTCGACCAGCGTCGACGCGGTCGAGATCGTCATCAAGGGCCGTCACAGCGAAATCGACATGGGCACCGCGAAGCCGAAGGACGACACCACGTTCAAGGTCACGACCGTCGCCAGCTACTACAAGCTGTCCGTCAACGGCGTCGACCTGATCGAGATCGACTTCATCAACATGATCGAAAAGTACAACGGCACCGACCTGTTCTCGGCGCTGCGCAACGCGATCGGCCTGTAAGCCGCGGCCCGGCCGGCATCCCCGGCCGGGCCCGCCCGCCGTATTTCCTTCATCACCGCCAGGACCACCATGTATCCGACCCAATCCGAACAAGCCGCGACCGACCTGCAGGCCGACGCGCCCGCTGCAATCATCACCGAGGCAGCGCCCGCGCAGGACGATCCGGCCACGCACACGCTCGACACGCCGCTCGTGCGCGGCAACCAGACGATCACGACGATCACGCTGCGCAAGCCGAATTCGGGCGAGCTGCGCGGCGTATCGCTGTCCGACCTCGTCAGCCTCGACGTCGTCGCGCTGTCGAAGGTGCTGCCGCGCATCAGCTCGCCGATGCTGACCGAAGCCGACGTCGCCAACATCGACCCCGCCGACCTCGTGCAACTGGGAGGCATCTTCGCGGGTTTTTTGATGCCGAAGGCCGTGAAATCCCGACTGGCCTCCCAGACCGCATAGAAGACCCGATGGCGGACATCGCGGCGGTGTTCGGCTGGACACCGCCCGTGATGGACGCCTTCAGCCTGGCCGAGCTGATGGACTGGCGCGAGCGCGCGCGAGTGCGCGCCGGCGCCGAATGAGCGAAACGATCGACGATGGACAACACCTTGAAACTGCGCGTCATGTTCGACATGGTCGACAACATGACGAAGCCCCTGCAAATGATGCTGACCGGCAACAAGGGGCTGGCCGGCTCGCTGAGGGATACCCGCCGCGAGCTGGATGACATGGCGAAGACGCAGAAGCGCATCGGCACGTTTCGCGAGATGCGTCGCGGCCTTGCCGATACTGCGTCGGAGCTCAGGGCCGCGCGCGCGCGCGTCGACGCACTCGGCGAGTCGCTGCGCGCGTCCGGCCCGCCGTCGCGCCAGATGATCAAGGATTTCGAGAACGCGAAACGCACGGCCTCGAGCCTGGCGGCCACGCACGACCAGCAAGCCGGACGCGTGCGCAAGTTGCGCGCCCAGCTCGCCGGCGCGGGCATCGACACGCGCAACCTGTCGCGGGACGAGCGCAACCTGCGCGCGGCCATGGCGTCGCGCACGTCGATGATCGACGCAGGGGTGCGCGGGTACGACGCCCAGCGCCAGCAGCGCGCCGACGCCAGGCGCGCAAGGATCGAGGCGCTGCGGGGCGTCGGGGAGAAATTCTCGACACGCGGCCAGGCCATCAAAGGCATCGGCAAGGACATGTTCGGCATGCTGTCCGAGCCGCTCGACCTCGCGAAGCAGGCCGAGAGCGAAACGCTGCGCATGCGCGCGCAGGGTGCGTCGGCCGATGCGGTGAAGTTCGCGCGCGCGCAGCAGGCCTACGGCCAGTCGACCATCGACAACCTGAGCCTGATGCGCGAGTCGCTGTCGGCACTGGGCGGCGACGAGCAACACGCACGGGTCGCGATGCCGATGCTCGCGAACATGAAATTCGCGAACGAGGCGCTGTTCGGCGCGGAAGACGCGAAGAAGAACGTCGACCAGTTCATGGGCATGCTGAAGGTGATCGACCTGCGCGGCGGCACCAAGAACGAAGCGGCGTTCGGCGCCGAAGCGAACATCGTGCAGAAGATGATGACGGCAACCGGCGGCAAGGTCAGCGGCGACGAGTGGAGCAATTTCGCCGAATCGGGCGGCGATGCGGCCAAGAAGTTGCGCACGGACGCGTTCTACTACCAGATGCAGCCGCTCATCGAGAAGCTGGGCGGCAAGGCGGCCGGCGCAGGCCTCGCGTCGCTGTACGGCAGCGCGTTCGAGGGCAAGGCGTCCGGGCCCGCTGCGCAACGGCTGGCGGCGCTCGGCCTGGTCGATCCGAAGCTGGTCGAGCACAAGAAGAACGGCGCGATCAGCGGACTCAAGCCGGGCGCGCTGACCGGTAGCGACACGCTGCAGGCGTCGCCGCTCGAGTGGCTCGAAAAGGTGCTGCTGCCGAAGCTGGCCGCCAAGGGGATCACCAGCCCCGACAAGGTGAAGGCCGAGCTTGCAAAACTTTTCCCCGACAAGGCCGCGGGGAACCTGCTCACGACGATGTACGAGCAGCGCGAGCAGATCCACGACACCGAACGGCAGAGTGCCGCCGCCGACGGCGTCGACGGGATGAAGGCGAAAGGCGCGGAGTCGACGCACGGCCGCGAGCTGGCCGCGCTCGCGCAGCTGCGCGACCTGAAGCTCGAGATCGGCGAGCGGGTCACGCCGATCTACAACAAGGCGCTCGACCTCACGGCAACCGCGATCGGAAAAGTTGTCACGTTCATGCGCGAGCACCGCACGGCCGCGAACGTGATCGTCACGACCCTGACGGTGCTCGCCGGGCTGTTCGTCGTCGTCGGCACGCTCGCGAGTGCGTTCGGCACCGTGCTCGGATCGATCGCGGTGCTCCGCTTCGCGATGTCGATGGTCAGCGCGTTCAATGTCATCGGGCAGGCACTGCTGGGCCTCGGCCGGCTGGCGCTGGCGAACCCGCTGCTGGCCATGATCAGCCTGATCGCGATGGGCGCGATCGGCGTCTGGCAGAACTGGGACACGCTCGGCCCGAAGTTCATCGCGCTGTGGGACACCATCGCGGGCGCCTTCGGCGCGGCTGGCGACTGGATCGCCGCGAAATGGGACGCCACGGTCGAGTGGGTGAAAGCCGCGTTGGCCGGCATCGGCGACTGGTTCGGCAACATCGGCACACGCTTCATGGAAATCGGCGGCAACCTGATTTCCGCGCTGATCGACGGCATCACGAACCGCCTCGGCGCGCTGAAGGACACGATCGGCAACCTAGGCAGCTCGGCGCTCGGCTGGCTCAAGGAAAAGCTCGGCCTGCAAGCGTCGGACGCGCCCGGCGCAGCAGGCGGCCAGGGGCGCGTGGCGCTGACCGCCGCCACGATCACGACCGCGGCGGCCCTGGCCGGCCCGCCCGCCTACGCCGCGAACTCGTCAGCCGCCGCCGCGTCGCCGCTCGCGCGCTATAACACGTCGCTCGACTACCGCTCGCCGCTCATGGCGCCGGCAGCCGCCGCGAGCGCCGCGCCTGCGTCCGGCCCGGTCACCATCAACTTCACCGCTCCGCCCGGCGTCAACGAGGCGGAGGTCGCCCGTCTGGTGCGCGTCCAGTGGGAGCGCGCCGAACGCGAAAAGGCCTCGCGCACCAGCTCGCGCCTGTCCGATTGATTGTCCGCTTCAACGAAAGGAAACCCGCCATGATGATGTCGCTCGACCAGTTCGTTTTCAGCCTGGCGACCGCGCCGTACCACCAGCTCCAGCGCCAGCGCAACTGGAAGCACCGCGCCACCGCGCGCATCGGCGTGCGCGACGCGAGCCAGTACACCGGCGCCGGCGACGACACGATCACCCTCAGCGGCACGGTCGCGCCCGAGAACGGCATCGGCGAGATCGCGTCGATCGAGACGCTCGCGCGGATGGGCGACGTCGGCGACGCGTACGTGCTCGTCGACGGCAACGGCTACGTCTATGGCGCGTACATCATCGACAACCTGAGCGTGACGGGCACGTATCACACGAAGGAAGGCGTGCCGCGCAAGATCGAATTCACGCTGACGCTCAAGCGCGTCGACGACGGCGTGCTGGCCGAAGCGCCGCCCGCGGAAGACGACGGCGCGCCGGCCAACGAAGACGGCGGAGCGGCCCAACGATGAGCACCTTCGATTGCAAGCCGGGCGAACGGCCGACCCGCACCGGACGCACGCAGCCGCAGGCCGACTACCGGATCACGCTCGACGGCCGCGACCTGTCGCGCCTGATCGCGCCGAACCTCGTCAGCCTGTCGCTGGTGGAATCGCGCGCGGACGAGGCCGACATGCTCGACCTCGTGATCGACGACACGCAGAACACGTTCGCGATTCCGCTGCGCGGCGCGAACATCGCGGTGTCGATCGGCTGGGTCGGCGAGCCGCTCGTCGACAAGGGCACGTTCACCGTCGACCAGGTCGAGCACAGCGGCGCGCCGGACATCATCACGATCAAGGCGCGCTCGGCGTCGATGACGAACCGCATGCACGAGCGCCGGGAAAAAAGCTGGCACCGGCAGACGATCGGCGCGATCGTGCAGGCGATCGCCGCGCGCCACGGGCTGAAGCCGACGGTCGACGCGACGCTCGCGCAGATCCTGATCGACCACATCGACCAGACGCACGAATCCGACATGTCGTTCCTGACGCGCCTCGCGAAGCGCTACGACGCCGTGATGACCGTGAAGACCCGCCATCTGCTGTTCCTGCCGATCGGCGGCGGCAAGACGGCGAGCGGCAAGCCGCTCGACGTGCTGCCGCTCACGCGCGCGAGCGGCGACCAGCATCACTACCAGATCGTGCAGCGCGACAGCTACGCGGCCGTGCGCGCGCACTACCATTCGAACGGCAAGGCGCAGCGCAAGTCGGTGGTGGTCGGCGACGAGAAGGCCAGGAACACGAAGGTGCTGCCGCAGGACTATGCGACCGAAGCGGAAGCGCGCGCGGCGGCGCAGGCCGAATACGCGCGCATCCAGCGCCAGCAGGCGACGCTGAACTACACGCTCGCGCTCGGCCGGCCCGAGCTGTTTCCCGAGATGCCCGTCACCGTGTCGGGCTTCAAGCCGGAAATCGACGACACGCCGTGGCTCGTGAAGAAGGCGACGCACAAGCTCGGCAGCGAAGGCTTCACGACGGAGCTCGAGCTCGAGGTGCGCAAGGATTCGAAGAAGAAACAAGGTGGCGCGGCGTCCGGCAAGCACTAGCGCGGCGCCGGATGCGCGGCCCGGATCGGGCGGAAGGAAAGGAAAGAGGGGCCGGACGGAAAGCCGGCCTGCGTGGCGATTCCTGGCGCCATCGCGCGACCGGTCGCGGCGGCGCCGGGCACGACCGCGGCTCAGCGGGAGGTCTGCTGCCCGCCGAGATTCAGGCGCGCGTCCCGCCCGTCGCCGCATTGCGTCAACGTCGCGCGCGCATCGCGCAGGTTCGCCATCGCCTGCAGCGCGGCCTCGAGCACCTGGCCGACCGACTGCATCGCGGTGTCGATCGCCGCGTGCGCGTCAGCCCGCTCATCGTCGGTCATGTCCGTACGGATTCGCGGGGTGAACATCGACGACCCGCGGCTGTCCGCGTGATGATCAGCCGGCATCGACGCGCCAATCGTGCCGGTGTTGTGCTCACTGTTGCTGTTCATTATTCCGGTCTCCACAAACACAGTCATCAACCGGCGGGGCCGCCTGACGCGACGGGGATAGCCTCGGATTTCCCACCATCGCCAGCCTCACCGGCTTTCAGAATGCTAAACCAATACTGTATGGATATACAGTGATTGTTCGGATTTTATCCGATGCGTTTGCGAAACGTCCGAACGCCACGGCCCCGCGCGTGCCCGCGCGCGGGAGCATGCGCCCGGGCCGCTGGCGGCGGGAATTTCAAGGGAACGGACGGCGGGATTTCGCCGATGCCTGGATGGCGTGACGACGGCGAAGCTGGAACGCCGACGCCGTCCCGGCCGCCACTTGCGGCAGCCGGATGCAAACGGACCGGCGCGCGGCGCCGCGACCTACTTCTTCGGTTCCTTCGCCGCGCGCTCGGCCTTCAGCCGCTCGAGCTCGGCCATCGCGCGATCGACGTTTTCGGCGGTGCGCTGGTCGAGCGCCGCGCGGCGATTCTCCGACAGGCGCTTCGCGCGCCGCGGCGTCGCCGTCTGCAGCATCGCGCCCGTGTTGATGCAGCTGGCGAGGAACGCATGCAGCGACGCCTTGCCGGCTTCGTTGAGCTGCCGGTACATCGCGAGCACTTCCGCCTCGTCGGCGTCGCGCGCGCCCTGCTCCGCCGCCGCGCCGTCCGCGGCGAGCCGTTCGCCGGTCAGCACGTAGCCGATGTCGACGCCGATCTCGCGAACGGCCAGCAGATAGGCCGCGTCGGGAGAGCGTTCGTCCGACTCGTACGCGGACTGCGAGCGTCTCGCGACGCCGCCCACGGTCGCAAACTCATCCTGGCTGAGTCCGATCCGCAAGCGCTCGTCTCGCAAGCGACTCCCGATTTGTGTCATAAATTACCCATTAACAATTGACGCGTCGTTTTTTGCTCATTAGACTAGCCTTACCGTAACGCAAGACTATCTCAACAAAGTATACCGACCATGACCACCTCCAAAGGCCCACGCCGTTCGCCGCGCGGCACGATGTCGAACAAGCCCGTCTACGTCGGGCTGACGCCGACCGAGCGCGGCGAGCTCGAGCAGCTCGCCGCGCAGCGCAACCGCTCGATTTCCAGCATGGCGCGCGAGCTGATCCGCATCGGCGCGAGCCATCTGCGCGCGATCGCCGCGCCCCGCTCCCGCACCGCGCGCCATTGAACCGGCGCGCATTCATGTCCCCCGATCCCGCACGCGACGTGTCGATTCTGTACCACGTGCGCGCACACGCCCACTCGCCAATCGGCCAACGTTGCATCGCGCCGGCCGCACGGAGCAAGACACCATGCGAATCCTGAACCGCTGCCCGCACTGCCGCACGCGCGCCACCGCGCGCAGCAGCCGCGAAATGTCGCTGACCTTCCGCGAAATCACCTTCCAGTGCACGAACCCCGAGTGCGGCCACACGTACGTCGTGAACATGGAATTCGCGCGCACGCTGTCGCCGTCCGCGATCCCGAACCTGTCGCTGCAGCTGCCGCTCTCGCCGCACGTGCGCGAACGCCTCGCGGCGCAGCTCGAGCTGCCCGTCTGACGCCCTAACTCCCGCCCCCTGCCTGCCCCCCTCGCATCGCGCCTGAACGGCGCGAGGGGCTTCTTTTTGCCGTCGAAAAGGACACGTCATGTTCCCGACCCTTGCATTGACCCTTCCTGGCCGCGCCGTCCGACGGCCTGCGGGCCACTCGATTTGCCGCCGCCCGGCGCACCCCGCCTGCACGTTCGCCGGGGAGGCGCGCGCATGAACCGCTTCCTCGAACCCGCGCCGCACGACGCCGCGCTGCGGGCCGCGATCGCGGCGGCCGCCGACGTGCCGAGCTTCGACAATCCGCCGGACGGCGCCGCGCGGCAACGCGCGCTCGCCGGCTTCATCGCGGCCCTCGGCGATCGCCTCGCGCTCGGCTTCCCGCAATCCGCCGCCGCGCTGCGCGCGCTCGTCGCGTCGCCCGCGACGACCGGCAATCCGGCGCAACACCCCCCGCAGCAACCTGGACAGCAGCAATAAACGATGGCTTCGATCGACCAACTGAAACGGCACATCGACCTGCACGACCTCGCCGGCCGCCTCGGCCTGAAGCGCGGCCGCGGCGGCGAGCGGGCGCTCTACCACTCGCCGCGGCACGAGGACCGCAGCCCGTCCCTGTCGATCTACGTGAACCACCCGAAGCACGGCACCGGCTGGCGCGACCACAGCGCCGACGCCGGCGGCTCGTGCATCGACCTCGTGATCCATGCGCGCGGCGGCACCGTCGCCGACGCCGTGCGCTACCTGCACGACGCCTACGGCCTTCCGCCCGAGCGCCCGGCGCCGGCGGAGCGCCGCGAGAAATCGACCGTCGAGTACATCGCCGACCGATGCTTCGCCGAACGCAACCAGGTGCGCGAATACCTCGCTGGCCGCGGCATCGCTGCCGCCGCGATCGACGCGGCGATCGCCGCGCGCACGCTCGGCTTCAACACGTGGACGAGCCCGAAGGTCGCCGCCGGCGACGTCGGCCACGGCGGCCCCGCCGCCGCGTTCATCGTGCGCGCGCCGGGCGACGCGCGCGTCGTCGCGGTCGACATGCGCTACGTCGACCCCGCGCTCAACGGCGGCGTCAAGACGCAGACGCAGGGCGACAAGGCCGGCTACGGCTGGACTGCCGACGCGCGCCGGCTCGACAGCGCGAAGCGCGTGATCATCGTCGAAAGCGCGATCAACGCGCTGTCGGTCGACACCTGCGCGCTGCCCGGCACCGCCGCGCTCGCGCTGCGCGGCCTCGCGAACGTCGAGCGCATCGATTTCGCGTTCCTGCGCGGCAAGCAGGTCGTGATCTGCCTGGACAACGACGAACCGTTTGCGGACAACCACCCGCGCGCCGGCCACCGCCCCGGGCCGGAAGCCGCGTGGGCGCTCTACGAGCGGCTCACCGCGCCGAACGTCAGCGCGGTGCTGGTCGACCAGGCCGGCTGGCTCGCCGATCTCGCGGACGGCGCGACGGCGCAGCAGCCGATCAATGACGTGAACGACTTCCTGCAGCTGCGCGGCCCGGCCGAGCTGGCGCGTGCGCTCGACCAGCTCGAGCCGTGGCTGATCGCCGGCCTGCCCGGCGACGCGACGCGCCGCGGCCGGCCGCGCATCTTCCTGCCGCCGCACGACTTCGCGCAGTACTGGCGCTTCCGCGTGCGGCCGGACTTCACCAGCTACATCACGAAGATGGACCGTAACGAGGAATCCGGCGTCGAAACGCCCGTGATGACGGATCTATGCGGCTTCCGGATCGCCGGCATCAGCCGCGTGTCGGTCGCGAGCGCGACGTCGACGATGACGGGCGACGCCGACCAGGCGCCGACCGTCTATTTCGCCGTGTCGGTGCAGGCGCCGCGCCACGGCGCGCAGCTGATCCGCCGCGTGATGCTCGACGACCAGCTGCACAACGTCGACCAGTGGGGCAAGTTCGGCCCGATCTGGGCGCCGGCGCCGTTCAAGCGCATGGTCAACATCCTCGAGCGCGGCGCGGATCTCGGCGCGCGCCAGGCGGCGAACTTCGTCGGGCTCGCGTGGCGCGACGGCCGGCTGATAGTCAACGAAGGCCCGGACTGCTACTTCACCGAAGCGGACAAGCAGTGCCCGTATCACAACCTGACGTTCCCGAGCGGCCTCGCCAGCGACGCGCGCCGCGTGATCGCCGCGTACCAGACGACGTTCCGGCAGAACGCCGCGACGATCCCGCTCGTGTGGGCGCTCGGCGGCCACCTGAAGGCGCTGCTCGGCTTCTGGCCGCACCTCACGATCCAGGCGAACAAGGGCGCGGGCAAGTCGACGCTGATCAAGCGTCTCGAGCGCTCGCTCGCGTTTACGATGTTTTCCGGGCAATCGCTGCAGACCGAATTCCGGCTGCTGACCAGCATCAGCCACACGAGCCACCCGGTCGGCTGGGAAGAACTGTCCGCGCGCCGGCAGGACGTGATCGACAAGGCCGTCGGCCTGCTGCAGGAGAACTACCAGTACACGGTGACGCGGCGCGGCACCGACATGACGGAATACCTGCTGTGCGCGCCCGTGATGCTGGCCGGCGAGGACGTGCCGGTGCGCAGCCTGCTCGGCAAGCTGGTGCGCACGACGCTGACCGGCAAGCGCGGGCCGCTACTGCCCGACGACCTGCCGCGCTTCCCGGTCCGGCAATGGCTCGAATTCCTCGCCGGCCTGGACAAGCGCGCCGTGGCCGACCAGTACACGACGCTGCGCGACAAGGCGCTGGCCAGTTGCCGCGCGAGCGGCGAGGACGACGGCGCGCGGCGCATGGCGGGCAACTACGCGGCAGTCGCCTTGGCGTGGCGCTACCTGTGCGAGTTCGCCGGGATGGACCCGAGCGAGGGCGACTTCCCGCGCGACCTGATCGCCGAGATGAACGGCCACGTCGCCGAGACGAGCGCCGATCGCGAGCCGTGGGTCTGGATCATGGAAACCGTGCTGTCGGAAATCGACGGCGGCAACTACAAGCATCCGTACACGTTCGACACCGTCGACGGCGAGTTCTGCCTGCTGCTGCGCACCGGGCACGTGATGGATCACCTCGCGCACACGAGCGCGCTGCGCGACAAATGGAACGGCCTGCCGGTGAAGTCCGACCGCGTGTTCAAGGCGCAGCTCAAGCACGCCGGCGTGGTGGTCGGCGAGAAGGAAGTCGAGCGCCGCATCTACATGCGTCGCGTGCCGTACCTGACGCCGGTGTCGCTCGAGCGCCTGGCCGCGTTCGGCCTGCACGTGTCCGTGCGCGAAGACCTGGCGTCCGACGCAATGCACGGAGGCCGCGCATGAGCCGCAACCGGCTGAACCGGCCGGAGTGCGGGGAACCCGCAGGCAGCGCGCGCGAATCGTGGATTTCGCGGGTGTCCGCTTGCAAGTCCTTGATTCCTGAACGAACTGCCGCCGCGCGTGGTGCCGGATTCGCCATGTGTCGGGCCGTTTTTGCCACGAGTCCGGGTTTCGCGCCGGCCGCGCCCGTCTCTTTCTTCCTTCTCTTCAACTCATTGAAAAAGAAGAAGAAAGACAACCGGGAAGCGGCAGGCATCGGCCGGCAACGCACGCCACGAGTCGCGTGCGCATCGCCATCGGTCGCCCGCGCTGCCCGTTTTTCGCGCCATGAGTCTTGCGGGGCCGCCACGCGTGAATGATGGCAACTGATGGCAAACAAAAACCATGAAAATCAATGCGTTATGACCATTTCTCGTGCAAGCCACCATTCCACGAGTTGCGCTGCCTGCCCCCCAGGCGCGCGGCACGCCGAAGCCGCGCCCGCGGCGACCGTCGACCTGTTCGGCGCGGCGGCCCTGCTCGGCGCGCACCCTGAAACGGTGCGCCTGAAGGCCAAGGCCGGCGCGCTGCCGGGCCGCAAGGTCGGCAAGCGCTGGATGTTCTCGATCGCTGCCCTGCAGCGCTACCTCGCCGGAGAATGGCTCCCGCGAGCGGCGCAGGGCGAACCGCCGGAGGAAGTGAACGCATGTCGCTCTACAAACGAAAAACCAGCCCGAACTGGCAATACAAGCTGTACCCCCCTGGCGGCGGAACGCCGATACAGGGAAGCACTGGCACCCGCGACAAAGCGCAGGCCCAGGAATTCCACGACCGGCTGAAGGTGGACCTGTGGAACCAGGCGCGGCTCGGCACGAAGCCGCGCCATACGTGGAACGACGCGGTCGTCCGATACGTCGTCGAGCGCGAAGGGCTGCCGAGCCTGGAAACGTCGAAGACGCATCTGCGCTGGCTCGACCGGCACCTCGCCGGCGTCGCGCTGGCCGACATCGACCGGAACCGCATCGACGCGATCGCGCTCGCGAAACGGCGGGAGCCGCGCGTGGTGCGCACCCGGCACGGCGACGTGGAGACCGGCCGGACCGTCAGCGACGGCACGGTGCGCCGCGTGCTCGGCGTGCTGAAGGCCGTGCTGAACGCGGCCGTCGAGTGGGAATGGCTGGATCGCGCGCCGGTCACGAAGCGCGCGAAGGTCGTATCGAAGCGGATCCGCTGGCTGACGCCGGCGGAAAGCGAGCGGCTGCTCGCCGCGCTGCCCGCGCATCTCGCCGACATGGCGCGCTTCAGCCTCGAGACCGGGCTGCGCCGCTCGAACGTGACCGGGCTCCAGTGGTCGCAGGTCGACCTCGCGCGGCGCGTCGCGTGGATTCACCCGGACCAGGCGAAGGCGAAGAAGGCGATCACGGTGCCGCTGTCGGACACGGCGATCGCCGTGCTGCGCCGCCAGCTAGCGACGAAGCGCGCGCCCGGCTTCGCCGACAGCGTGTTCGTGTATCAGGGCAAGCCGGTCTACCAGACCACGACGGCCGCCTGGCGCAAGGCGCTGGAGCGTGCGCGCATCCGCGACTTCCGCTGGCACGACCTGCGGCACACATGGGCGAGCTGGCACGTGCAGCGCGGCACGCCGCTCCAGGTGCTCAAGGAGCTGGGCGGCTGGGAAACGATGGAGATGGTGCAGCGGTACGCGCACCTGTCGGCCGACCACCTGGCGCACTGGGTCGCGCCGCTGACGGCCGAGCCCGCGCCGATGCCGGCTGCAATCTAGCTGCAACGAAGCTGCCTGACGAAGGGAGGAAACCGCTGAAAGCCTTGTGGCAATTGGCGCGCCCGGCTGGGATCGAACCAGCAACCCCTGCCTTCGGAGGGCAGTACTCTATCCATTGAGCTACGGGCGCCTGTGTGACCGTGGAGCGACCCCAGATACTGGCCGACCACGAATGGCAAGACGGCAAGGATACCCGGTTTCCCATGACGCGTCCACCATGCCGGCAAATCGCCCGCCCGGCCGCGATCGTGCGGGTAAACACGCGCCGCCGCGCCGCTCGCCGTGATGTAAACGTTCCGTCTATAATCGTCCTGCTTCTTTTCACAGCCATTTTGCCGTTGCACCGCTCACAATTCCTATTCACGGAGACGAGGCAAGCATGAGCGAAGCACCCCACCAATCTCCCATCAAGACGCCCCGGCAGCTGATCGCCCTCATCGTCGCGTCGTTCGCGGTTCCGATCGTCCTCATCATCCTGTTCGCCACCTACGCGAACGTCGCGTTCCGTTCCGGCGCGGGCACCGACGCGCTGTCCGACGAACAGGTGGCCAAGCGCATCGCGCCGCTCGCGCAGGTCGACGTGAAGGACGCCAACGCGCCGCGCACCTACAAGACGGGCGAGGAAGTCTACAAGGCCGTGTGCGTGACCTGCCACGGCACGGGCGCCGCGGGCGCGCCGAAATTCGGCAGCAAGGACGACTGGGCGCCGCGCATCTCGCAGGGCTTCGACACGCTGCTGAAGACGGCGCTGGCCGGCAAGGGCGCGATGCCCCCGCGCGGCGGCACGAGCCCGGACGACTACAGCGACTACGAGATCGCCCGCGCGATCGTCTACATGGCGAACAACGACGGCGCGAACTTCCCCGAGCCCGCCGCGCCGGCCGCCAACGCGACGGCGGCTGCCGGCGCCGCGCCCGCGTCGGGCGCCGCCGACGCCGCGATCGCCGCCGCGCAGGCCGCGATCGCCGCGATCCCGAAGGCGGGCGAGAAGCCCGCGGCCGCGCCGACCAGCGCCGACGCCGCCTCCGCCGGCAAGGCGCTGTACACGCAGGTCTGCCAGGCCTGCCACGCGGCCGGCGTGCTGAACGCGCCGAAGTTCGGCAGCAAGGAAGACTGGGCGCCGCGCCTGAAGGAACCGATGGACACGGTCTACAACTACGCGCTGCACGGCAAGGGCGCGATGCCGCCGAAGGGCGGGTCGACCGCGTCCGACGCCGACGTGAAGGCCGCCGTCGACTACATGGTCAACGCGGCGAAGTAACGCCCGGCCCGGCCCAACGAAAACCCCCCGCGCTGCGACAAGCATCGCGGGGGTTTTGTCTGGCCGTCCGTCACGCGGCGGCCGCGATCACTTCTGCAGCAGCGCCTTCAGGCTCGCGAGCCGGTCCTTCGGCGTCATCGGCGCTTCCTCCGGCGCGGGCGGCGGCGCGTCGTCGAGGCCCATCTCGGGGATGAAGCGCGACGGCTCGCACACGACCGTCTCGCGCGCCCGCTTGCGCTTCTTGCACCAGTTCAGGTGCAGGCTGCGCTGCGCGCGCGTGATCGCGACGTACATCAGCCGGCGCTCCTCCTCGATCCGCTCGCTGTCGATCGGGCCGTCGTCCTCGCTGCCGCCGCGGTGCGGCATGATGCCCTCCTCGACGCCGACGAGGAACACGTGCGGATACTCGAGCCCCTTCGACGCGTGCACGGTCGACAGCCGCACCGCATCCGGGTCCTCCTCCTTGCCTTCGAGCATCGACATCAGCGCGACGGTCTGGATCAGGCCGAGCAGGTTCTTGCCCGTATCGGCGAGCCCGTCGGCGTTGTGGAAGCCCTCCGCCTCGCCGTCGACGGCCTCCGCCGCCTCGGGCTTGGTGCCCTTGCGCTTCAGCCATTCGAGGAATTCGAGCACGTTCTGCCACTTCGACTGCGCCTGCCGCTCGTCGAACGCGTCGTACAGGTAGGCCTCGTAGTGGATCGCCTCCATCATGTCGTCGAGCACGACGGTCGCCGGGTCCTTGTCCGCGCGCTCGGTCAGGCGCTGGATGAAGTCGCAGAACATCCTGAGCGGCTCGACCTGGCGCGCGGACAGCCGCGCCTCGATGCCGCCCATGTACACGGCCTCGAACAGCGACACCTTCGCCTGCCCCGCGAACGAGCCGAGCGCTTCCAGCGTCGTGTTGCCGATGCCGCGGCGCGGCGTCGTGATCGCGCGGATGAACGCGGGATCGTCGTCGGCGTTGGCGATCAGGCGCAGGTACGCGCACAGGTCCTTGATCTCGGCCTTGTCGAAGAACGACTGGCCGCCGGACAGCACGTACGGAATGCGCTCGCGCCGCAGCACCTGCTCGAAGATCCGCGCCTGGAAGTTGCCGCGATACAGGATCGCGTAGTCGCGGAACTGCGCGCGCCGCTCGAACTTGTGCGCGGACAGCCGGAACACGACCGATTCGGCCTCGTGCTCCTCGTCGTTGCACGGCGTGACGGTGATCGAGTCGCCCATCCCGTGCTCGGACCACAGCTTCTTCTCGAACAGCTTCGGGTTGTTCGCGATCACGTTGTTCGCGGCGGTGAGAATGCGCACCGTCGACCGGTAGTTCTGCTCGAGCTTGATCACGTGCAGCTTCGGGAAATCCTTGCCGAGCTGCGCGAGGTTCTCGAGCGTCGCGCCACGCCAGCCGTAGATCGCCTGGTCGTCGTCGCCCACCGCGGTGAACGCCGCGCGCGGGCCCGCCAGCAGCTTCAGCAGCTCGTACTGGCACGCGTTGGTGTCCTGGTACTCGTCGATCAGCAGGTAGCGCAGCTTGTTCTGCCAGCGGTCGCGCACCTGTTCGTTGCGCGCGAACAGCTCGGCGGGCAGGCGGATCAGGTCGTCGAAGTCGACCGCCTGGTACGCGTGCAGCGTCGCGACGTAGTTGCGGTACACGAGCGCGGCCTGGTGCTCGTCCTCGTTGGCGGCGATCGTCATCGCCTCCTCGGGCATGATGAGGCCGTTCTTCCACAGCGAGATCGTGGTCTGGATCTTGCGGATCAGGCCCTTGTCGGTCGTGCCGATCTGCTCCTGGATCATCCCGAAGCAGTCGTCCGAATCCATGATCGAGAACTGCGGCTTCAGGCCGACGTGCTCGGCCTCCTGGCGCAGGATCTGCACGCCGAGCGAGTGGAACGTGCAGACGGTGAGCTGGTTCACCGGCACCTTGCGGCCTTCCTTGCCGGGCGTCGTGAGCGTCTTGCCCTCGAGCAGCTTCGACACGCGCTCGCGCATTTCGGCGGCCGCCTTGTTGGTGAACGTGACGGCGGCGATGTGGCGCGGCTCGAAGCCCTTGGCTTCGATCAGGTGCGCGATCTTCTGCGTGATGACGCGGGTCTTGCCGCTGCCCGCGCCGGCGAGCACGAGGCAGGGACCGTCGAGATAGCGCACCGCTTCGTTCTGAGCGGGATTGAGGCCTGCGGACATGGTTGCGGATGGTGTTGCGGTTGACGGCGGGACGCCGGGAGGATGCCGCGCGCGGGGCGCCGGGTCGGGCATGCGGACGCACGGGCAGGACGCGCATGTTAACACGGCCGCGGCGGCGAATTCCGGAGCCGCGCCGGGCGGTGCTGTGCGGACGGACGGGCGCATGCGCCCCGGTCCGTTCGGCCGATTCGGCTACGCGCGGCGGCGATTGCGCGACAATGAGCGGCCGCGGGCCATTGCCCCTCTATATACCCACGTGCGCGAGCGGAAAAATCGCGCCGGATTCCAGACCGCCGTCGTGCCAAAATAGCCGGTCGTCATCGCGCCGCCACGGTGCGCCGTCCTCACGTTTCGCTTGTTGCCAAGGATCGCCATGTCGTCATTGCTCAGGATTGGTTTGATGGGTTTCGGTTTCGCCGGCGCGACGTTTCACGCGCCGGTGATCGCGGCGAGCGGCCGCACGCAGGTCGCCGCGATCGCCACCGGGCAGCCGGACCGCGCGCGGGCCGCGTATCCGGATGCCCGCATCGTGGCCGATCTCGACGCGCTGCTGGCCCTCGACGACATCGAGTGCGTGGTGATCGCCACGCCGAACGACACGCACTTCCCGCTCGCGCGGCAGGTGCTGGACGCGGGCCGCCACGTCGTCGTCGACAAGCCGGTGACGCTGACGTCCGACGAGGCGCTCGCGCTCGCGCGGCTCGCGAACGCCCGCAGCCGCGTGTTCGCGCCGTTCCACAACCGCCGCTGGGACGGCGACTTCCTCACCGTGCGCCGCATCGTCGAATCCGGCGAGCTCGGCCGCATCACCTATGTCACGTCGCATTTCGACCGCTTCCGGCCGCAGGTGCGCGTGCGCTGGCGCGAGGAAGCCGCGCGCGGCGGCGGCCTGCTGCTCGACCTCGGCCCGCACCTGATCGACCAGGCGCTCGCGCTGTTCGGCGTGCCCGACACGGTGAGCGCGACCGTCAAGACCCGCCGCGACAACGGTTCGGCGCCCGACTTCGTCCACGTGCAGCTCGGCTACCCGGACAAGGACGTCGCGCTGCACGCGAGCGCGCTGTCGGCGATCGAGCCGGCGCGCTTCACGCTGCACGGCACCCGCGGCAGCTACCAGAAGTTCGGGCTCGACACGCAGGAAGACCAGCTGAAGGCCGGCCTCACGCCCGACGACGTCGAGTTCGGCGGCGGCAACCCGCCCGGCGTGCTGCGCGTGCTCGACGGCGACGTCGAAACCGAGCGCCCGGTGCCGACCCTCGACGGCCAGTACGCGGAGTTCTACCGCGCGCTCGCCGCGTCGATCCGCGAAGGCGCGCCGTTCCCGGTATCGCCGCAGGACGCAGTCGACGTGATGACGATCATCGAGCTCGCCGCGCAAAGCGAGCACGAAGGTCGGCGCCTGCCGTTCGTGCGCAAGATCGTCTGAGCGGCCCGCGTCGCGCCGGAACAATCGGTTACAAATGGCGCGGGAACGAAAGTCAGCGGTGCTCCTATCTGATGCGTTTCTCAAAAAAGTCGATCCGACACCAAACCGACACCACACCGTCAGGAGAATGTTGATGCAACGGTTGATTCGCGCGGCAGTGTGCTGCGCCCTGGTATCCTCGCTCGCGGCCTGCATCGTGCAGCCGCAGCAGCGTCGCCCGGCGCCTCCGCCACCGCCCCGCCCGGCTCCGCAAGTCGTTCCGCAACCCAGTCCGCAGGTCGTCGGCTTCGAGCGCGCGCAGCAGATCCAGGGCCGAATCGACAACCTGCATCGCCGGATCGATTCGCGCGTGAATGGCGGCTACTACCCGCCGCCGTACGGCGCGCAGCTCCACCACCGCCTCGACGTGATCCGCCAGGAATCGACCGACATGGCGTCGCAGCACGGCGGCGGCCTGTCCGGCGACGAGCAGCGCGTGCTGAACCAGGAACTCGACACCGCGGCGCGCGCAATCGGCGAGTGACGCCGGCCGCGGCCGGACGAAAAACGCGGCGGCGCCGTGCCGCCGCTTGTCGCGAAGCGACACATATTTGCCCAAATTGACAAGGCTTCCGGGCTCGCGTACAGTCGCCCGCACGCGTCGGGAGAGCGCGTGGCCGCGCTGCTGAACGCCGGTCGCGCCGCCGAAGGGGCACACCCGCAAACTCTCAGGCAAAAGGACCGGCCGCGTCGAAGCATCCCGCCTGCGCACGTCGCAGGCCGCGATCTTCGCACTCTGGAGAGCGGCAGTAGCCCGCTGCGCGAATGCAGCGCGGGCAGGCTGCCCACCGAAGGGGCGCGCGTTCGTTGGGTCCGGCCCACGACGCAATCTCTCAGGTATCGAGGACAGAGGGGCATGTACAGCACCGCCCGCCGGCCCAAGGCCGAGGCGGTCGGCACAACGCCGTATTGTCCCGCGCGCAAGCGCCTTGCCTGAGGCCTCGATGACTGCACTGAAACATACCCCGCTCAACGCCGCGCACCGCGCGCTCAACGCCCGCATGGTCGACTTCGGCGGCTGGGACATGCCCGTCAACTACGGCTCGCAAATCGAAGAGCACCAGGCCGTGCGCACCGACGCCGGCATGTTCGACGTGTCGCACATGTGCGTCGTCGATTTCACCGGCAGCCGCGTGCGCGCGTTCTTCGAGCATGCGATCGCGAACAACGTCGGCAAGCTCAAGACGCCCGGCAAGGCGCTCTACTCGTGCCTGCTCAATCCGCAGGGCGGCGTCATCGACGACCTGATCGTCTATTACTTCACCGAGGAATTCTTCCGCGTCGTCGTCAACGCCGGCACCGCCGAGAAGGACATCGCGTGGTTCAACCAGCTCAACGAGCAAGGCGGCTACGGCGTCACGATCGCGCCGCGCCGCGATTTCGCGATCGTCGCCGTGCAGGGCCCGAACGCCCGTGAAAAAGCCTGGGCGACGATCCCCGCCGCGCGCGCCGCGACGAGCGAGCTCAAGCCGTTCAACGCCGCGCAGGTCGCGGGCACGCCGTTCGGCGACCTCACCGTCGCGCGCACCGGCTACACCGGCGAAGACGGTTTCGAGGTGATCGTTCCGGCCGTCCACGTCGAAGCACTGTGGAACGCGCTGCAGCAAAACGGCGTGCGCCCGTGCGGGCTCGGCGCGCGCGACACGCTGCGCCTCGAGGCCGGCATGAACCTGTACGGCCAGGACATGGATGAAACCGTTTCCCCGCTCGACGCCGGCCTCGCGTGGACGGTCGACCTCACGGCGCCGCGCGCGTTCGTCGGCCGCGACGCGCTCGAGCGCGACGGCGCGCGCGCCGCGTTCGTCGGCCTGATCCTGCAGAAGGAGAACGGCAAGGCGGGCGGCGTGCTGCGCGCGCACCAGAAGGTCGTCACGCCGCACGGCGAAGGCGAGATCACGAGCGGCACGTTCTCGCCGTCGATGCAGGAGTCGATCGCCTTTGCGCGCGTGCCCGCGGCCGTGCAGATCGGCGACACCGTGCAGGTGCAGATTCGCGACAAGCAACTTCCCGCGCGCGTGGTAAAACTGCCGTTCGTGCGCAACGGCAAGGTCCTCGCTGCGTAACGACCCGGAGGGCCGGGCGGCATGGCGCCCGGCGACCCGCACCCGGCGCGTCCGCGCGACGCGCCCGAACGACGAATCACACCCTTTCTATTCAGGAGCATCCGATGAGCAACGTCCCGGCCGAACTGAAGTACACCGACGAACACGAGTGGGTCCGCGCCGAAGCCGACGGCACGCTGACGATCGGCATCACCGATCACGCGCAGAGCACGCTCGGCGACATCGTCTTCCTCGAACTGCCGCAAGTCGGCAAGCAGGTGAAGGCAGGCGACGCCATCGGCGTCGTCGAGTCGGTGAAAGCCGCGTCGGACATCTACTCGCCCGTGTCGGGCGAGGTGGTCGCGATCAACGCGGAAGCCGTCGACTCGCCGGAAGAGGTGAACAGCGACGCGTACGACACGTGGCTCTTCAAGATCAAGCTCGCCGACGGCGCATCGACCGACAACCTGCTCGACGCAGCCGCCTACGCGAAGCTGGTCGGCTAACCCAACCATTCACGAATCGCGCGGCGCGCCGGCCCGGCAGCACGGGCCGCGCGCCGCGACCGCAGGATTGCCATGAAGCTCGAACACCCGGACCGCCTGATGAACCGCACGCCCCTCTCGCTCGCCGCGCTCGAAACGCACGACGCGTTCGCCGAACGCCATATCGGCCCCGACGCCGCCAGCCAGCAGGCAATGCTCGACACGCTCGGCTTCGCGACCCGCGCCGCCCTGATCGACGCCGTGATTCCCGCGTCGATCCGCCGTGCCGAAACGCTGCCGCTCGGCCCGTTCGCGCAACCGAAGAGCGAAGCCGAAGCGCTCGCCGCGCTGCGCGCGCTCGCGGACAAGAACCAGGTGTTCCGCTCGTACATCGGCCAGGGCTACTACGACACGCACACCCCGGCGGTGATCCTGCGCAACGTGCTCGAAAACCCGGCGTGGTACACGGCCTACACGCCGTACCAGCCTGAAATTTCCCAGGGCCGCCTCGAGGCGCTCCTGAACTACCAGCAGATGGTCGCCGACCTCACGGGCCTCGCGATCTCGAACGCGTCGCTGCTCGACGAGGCGACCGCCGCGGCCGAGGCGATGACGCTGCTGCAGCGCGTCGGCAAGCCTCGGTCGAACGTGTTCTACGTCGCAGACGACGTGCTGCCGCAGACGCTCGAAGTGATCCGCACCCGCGCGCTGCCGGTCGGCATCGAGGTCAAGACCGGCCCCGCCGCCGACGCCGCGCAGTCGAACGCGTTCGGCGTGCTGCTGCAATATCCGGGCGTCAACGGCGACGTGCGCGACTACCGCGCGCTCACCGAAGCCATCCACGCGGCCGGCGGCCACGTGGTCGTCGCGGCCGACCTGCTCGCGCTCACCGTACTGACGCCGCCCGGCGACTGGGGCGCGGACGTCGCGGTCGGCAGCGCGCAGCGCTTCGGCGTGCCGATGGGCTTCGGCGGCCCGCACGCCGCCTACATGGCCGTGCGCGACGAATTCAAGCGCCAGATGCCGGGCCGCCTCGTCGGCGTGACCGTCGACGCACAGGGCAAGCCCGCTCTGCGCCTCGCGCTGCAGACGCGCGAACAGCACATCCGCCGCGAGAAGGCGACGTCGAACGTGTGCACCGCGCAGGCGCTGCTCGCGATCATGGCGAGCATGTACGCGGTCTATCACGGCCCGCACGGCCTGAAGACGATCGCGCTGCGCGTGAACCGCATCGCGGCGCTCGTCGCCGCCGGCGTGAAGCAGCTCGGCTTCGCGACCGTCAACGACACCTTCTTCGACACGCTGACGATCGACACCGGCGCGCGCACCGCGCAGGTCCACGAACTGGCGAACGCGAAGCGCATCAACCTGCGCCGCGTGAGCGCCACGCAGGTCGGCGTGTCGGTCGACGAGACGACGACCCGCGGCGACCTCGCCGACCTGCTCGCGGTGTTCGCGCAGGCAGCCGGCGGCACCGCGCCGGACGTCGACGCGCTGGACGCGGGCCTCGCCGGCGTCGCCGCGCTGCCGGCCGGCCTCGAACGCACGAGCGCGTACCTGACGCACCCGGTGTTCAACCGCCACCATTCGGAGACGGAAATGCTGCGCTACCTGCGCAGCCTGTCGGACAAGGATCTCGCGCTCGACCGCTCGATGATCCCGCTCGGCTCGTGCACGATGAAGCTGAACGCGACGTCGGAGATGCTGCCCGTCACGTGGCCCGAATTCGGCCAGATCCACCCGTTCGCGCCGGCCGAGCAGACCGTCGGCTATCGCGAGATGATCGACCAGCTCGAGCAGATGCTGGTTGCCGCGACCGGCTACGCGGCCGTGTCGCTGCAGCCGAACGCGGGCTCGCAGGGCGAGTACGCGGGCCTGCTGATCATCCACGCGTACCACGCGTCGCGCGGCGAGAGCCACCGCGACGTCTGCCTGATCCCGGCGTCCGCGCACGGCACCAACCCGGCGTCCGCGCACATGGCCGGCATGAAGGTCGTGGTCGTTGCCTGCGACGCGCAGGGCAACGTCGACATCGCGGATCTCAAGGCGAAGGCCGACGAGCATGCGAAAGACCTCGCGGCGATCATGATCACGTATCCGTCGACGCACGGCGTGTTCGAGCAGAACGTGCGCGAGATCTGCGAGATCGTGCACGCGCACGGCGGCCAGGTGTACGTCGACGGCGCGAACATGAACGCGATGGTCGGCCTGACCGCGCCGGGCCAGTTCGGCGGCGACGTGTCGCACCTGAACCTGCACAAGACCTTCTGCATCCCGCACGGCGGCGGCGGCCCGGGCGTCGGCCCGGTCGCGGTCGGCGCGCACCTCGCGAAGTTCCTGCCGAACCAGCGCTCGACCGGCTACGCGCGCGGCGAGGAAGGCATCGGCGCGGTGTCGGCCGCGCCGTACGGCTCGGCGTCGATCCTGCCGATCTCGTGGATGTACATCGCGATGATGGGCGCGAAGAACCTGACCGCCGCGACCGAAACCGCGATCCTCAACGCGAACTACATTGCGAAGCGTCTCGCGCCGCACTACCCGGTGCTGTATTCGGGCCCGGGCGGGCTGGTCGCGCACGAGTGCATTCTCGACCTGCGTCCGATCAAGGACTCGAGCGGCATCACCGTCGACGACGTCGCGAAGCGCCTGATGGACTACGGCTTCCACGCGCCGACGATGAGCTTCCCGGTGCCGGGCACGCTGATGGTCGAGCCGACCGAATCGGAATCGCAGGAGGAACTCGACCGCTTCATCGCCGCGATGATCGCGATCCGCGAGGAAATCCGCGCGGTCGAGGAAGGCCGCGCCGATCGCGAGGACAACCCGCTGCGCCACGCGCCGCACACGGCCGCCGTCGTCACCGCGAACGAATGGCCGCACGCGTACTCGCGCGAGCAGGCCGCGTATCCGGTCGCATCGCTCGGCACGAACAAGTACTGGCCGCCCGTCGGCCGCGCGGACAACGCCTATGGCGACCGCAACCTGTTCTGCGCGTGCGTGCCGATGTCGGAATACGCGTAACGCGCGCGTTCGTTCCGGTTCGTTCGATGCTGCGCCGCACGCAATCCCCGGGGTTGCGTGCGGCTTTTGCGTTGGACGCCGATCCGCCTGACGTTCGTCCCCCAATCCGGCTAACATCACACGCGATCCAGCCAATGAAGGAGTTCCGCATGGTGCGTCCGATGTTCCCGGGCCGCGAATCACGGCACATGTGGCGGCGCGTGCGCGCCCGCGCGTTCGTGCCGGCGCTCGTCGCGTCGCTGTCGCTCGCCGCCGCCGGTCTCGGCGCGTCGGGCGCGGCGCGCGCGGCGATGAACTTCTGCGCGGCGCCCGCGCTGCAGTCGAGCGAGACGACCCAGGCCGAGCCGGGCGTGCAGGCGCTGATCCGCGGCGTCGACGCGCATCTCGGCGAGCAGCCGAAGGCGCTGCCGCGCGTGCACACCGAAGGCACGCTGCCGCACGAAGGCCTCTACGACCAGAGCGTCGCCGCGCTGAAGGACATGGACCTGATGCGCGACGCCGCGCTCGCGTGGCGCGTGACCAACGATCCGCGCTACCTGCAGCTCGTCGACCGCTTCCTGTCCGCGTGGGTCGCCACCTACCAGCCGAGCTTCAACCCGATCGACGAGACTCGCTTCGACAGCCTGATCCTGGCGTACGACATGACCGCGAGCGCGCTGCCGGTGAAGACCCGCAACGCCGCGTCGGCGTTCATCGCGAAGCTCGGCGCCGGCTACGTCGCGCAGATCGACGCGCAGAAGCGCCCGCTCGCCGGCACCTGGCGCAACAACTGGCAGAGCCACCGGATCAAGCTGATCGCGCTGTCCGCGTTCACGCTCGGCGACCGCCGGATGATGAACGCCGCGCAGCGCCTGTTCGTCGAGCATCTCGCCGACAACATCGCCGCGGACGGCACGACCTACGACTTCACGGAGCGTGATGCGCTGCACTACGCGGTGTACGACCTGCAGCCGCTCGTGACCGCCGCGCTCGCCGCGCGCCGCTTCAACCGCAACTGGCTGCGCGAAAAGGGCGCGAACGGCGCGACGCTCGCGGCGGCGCTCGACTGGCTCGTGCCGTACGCGCGCGGCGAGAAAACGCATGAGGAATTCGTGCATTCGCCGGTCGCGTTCGACGCGAAGCGGCGCGAGGCCGGCCTTCCCGGCTACACGGGGCAGTGGGACCCGAAAAACGCCACCGAACTCTTTCATCTGGCTGCGCGGCTCGACGGGCGCTACGCCCGCGTCGCGCAGCAGCTCTCCCCGACGCCGCCCGCATGGCTAGCCGCGTGCTTGCCGCTGCAGGCGCGCTAGACTACTTACAGCAAGACAGGAAACATAAATGGCAGTCAGCGTGTTTGACCTCTTCAAGATCGGCATCGGCCCGTCCAGCTCGCACACGGTCGGCCCGATGCGCGCCGCGCTGATGTTCGTCCAGGGCCTCGAGCGCGACGGGCAGCTCGACGCGACCGCCAGCGTGAAGGTCGAGCTGTACGGCTCGCTCGGCGCGACCGGCAAGGGCCACGGCACCGACCGCGGCGTAATGCTCGGCCTGCTCGGCGACGCGCCCGACACCGTCGATCCCGACACGATCGCCGCCCGTCTCGAAGCCGTGCGCACGTCGAAGACGCTCGCGCTGCTCGGCAAGCACCCGATTCCGTTCGTGCTGAAGGAGCACATCGCGTTCTACCGCCAGGCGCTGCCCGAGCATCCGAACGGGATGAAGCTGCGCGCGACCGACGCGAACGGCGCGGTGCTGGTCGAGCGCACCTACCTGTCGGTCGGCGGCGGCTTCGTCGTGACGGCCGGCGCGCCGAACACCAAGGTGCTGAGCGCCGCCGAGCAGATGACGCATCCGTTCACCAACGCGGCGGAGCTGCTCGCGCTGACCGAGTCGACCGGCAAGTCGATCGCGCAGCTGATGTGGGAAAACGAGCGCGCGTGGCACACCGAGGAAGAGACCCGCGACGGCCTACTGAAGATCTGGAGCGTGATGCAGTCGTGCGTGTCGCGCGGCTGCGGGATCGGCAACCCGGACGCGGACGGCAACCTGCCCGGCCCGTTCCAGGTCAAGCGCCGCGCGCCGCAGCTGTACCGCACGCTGACGGGCAGCCCGGAGCGCGCGCTGCAGGACCCGCTGTCGATGATCGACTGGATCAACCTGTACGCGATCGCGGTCAACGAGGAAAACGCGGCCGGCGGGCGCGTCGTCACCGCGCCGACCAACGGCGCGGCCGGCATCATCCCCGCGGTGCTGCATTACTACACGCGCTTCACGCCGGGCGCGAACGAGCAGGGCGTGATCGACTTCCTGCTGACGGCCGCCGCGATCGGCATCCTGTACAAGCTGAACGCGTCGATCTCCGGCGCGGAAGTCGGCTGCCAGGGTGAAGTCGGGGTCGCCTGCTCGATGGCGGCGGGCGCGCTCGCCGCGGTGCTCGGCGGCACGCCGCGCCAGGTCGAGAACGCGGCCGAGATCGGCATGGAGCACAACCTCGGCCTCACCTGCGATCCGGTCGGCGGGATGGTTCAGATCCCGTGCATCGAGCGCAACGCGATGGCGTCGGTGAAGGCGGTCAACGCGGCGCGCATGGCGCTGCGCGGCGACGGCACGCACTACGTGTCGCTCGATTCGGTGATCAAGACGATGCGCGAAACCGGCGCGGACATGAAGACGAAGTACAAGGAGACGTCGCGCGGCGGGCTGGCGGTGAATATCGTCGAGTGCTGATGGCGGTGTGCGAGAGCAGGAGCGGGCACGGCCTCACCGGCCGTCGCGTTGGGTGTGCTCCTGCTCGCCGCGGCCGTCGGCCATGAAATCCGGCCCGAATTTCGCGAACTTCTCCGGCACGCCGGCCAACCGACGCCGCGCCGGTCGAATGCGGATTTCATCACCCACGCGCTCGATTTCAAGTTCGATGTCGCTGCGTTCGTAGGCCAGATCGGCTGGAATCTGCATGGCCTGCGAATTGCCGCTCTTGAACGGTCTGGTGATATGCATGCGTTCTCCGTCAGTCGGGAATGTGCGATGGCTACTCTCCAGAATCGGCTTTGTGGCGGGCGTTCGTCAATGCACCCGCGTTCCGTCACTTTTCACCCGCCCCCGAACCGGCGTAAGCTGTACGTCCCGCTACCCAGGGAGACGGCATCTCATGTCGCATTCCGAGGATCTCGAGCCGCGCGGCGTCAATGGCGCGCGCCTGCTTGTCGATGCGTTGCTCGCCAATCACGTCGAACGCGTGTTCTGCGTGCCGGGCGAGAGCTTTCTGGCCGTGCTCGATGCGCTCGCGGACCACACCGCGCGCCTCCAGACGGTCGTCTGCCGCCACGAGGCGGCCGCCGCGAACATGGCGGAGGCGGTCGGCAAGCTGACCGGCCGCCCCGGCGTCGCGTTCGTCACGCGCGGGCCCGGCGCGACGCACGCGTCGATCGGCGTGCACACCGCGTTCCAGGATTCGACGCCGATGATCCTGTTCATCGGCCAGTGCGCGCGCGAACACCTCGACCGCGAGGCCTTCCAGGAAATCGACTACCGCCGCATGTTCGGCCAGATGGCGAAATGGGTCGCGCAGATCGACGACCCGCGCCGCATCCCTGAATACCTGAGCCACGCGTTCCACGTCGCGATGTCGGGCCGGCCGGGCCCGGTCGTGCTCGCGCTGCCGGAGGACGTGCTGTCCGAGCCGTGCGCTTCGCAGCCGGCCGCGCCGCCCGCGAAGCGCGTCGCGGCCGCGCCGTCCGCCGCGCAGATGGACGAGCTGCGCGAGCGGCTCGCGCGCGCCGAGCGGCCGCTGGTCGTCGTCGGCGGCAGTGGCTGGACGACCGACGCGTGCGCGAACCTGCGCACCTTCGTCGAGCGCTGGCAATTGCCGGTCGCGTGCGCGTTCCGCTACCAGGACACCTTCGACAACGCGCATCCGAACTACGCGGGCGACGTCGGGCTCGGCATCAATCCCGCGCTCGCGCGACGCATCCGCGACGCGGACCTGCTGTTCGCGCTCGGGCCGCGCCTCGGCGAAGCGACGACCGGCGGCTACACGCTGCTCGACATCCCGAAGACCCGCCAGACGCTGATCCACGTCCACCAGGGCGCGGACGAGCTCGGCCGGGTCTATGCGGCCGACCTGCCGATCGTGTCCGGCATGCCGGAGATCGCCGCGCCGCTCGCCGCGCTCGACCCGCCGGCCGCGCCCGCGTGGGCCGGCAGCGCCGCCGACGCGCACCGCGCGTATCTCGACTGGCACGCGCCGCTGCCGATGCCCGGCGATGTCCAGCTCGGCGACGTGATGGTGCAGTTGCGCGAACGTCTGCCGCACGACGCGATCCTGACCAACGGCGCGGGCAACTACGCGATCTGGCTGCACCGGCACTTCGCGTACCGCCATTTCCGCTCGCAGGTCGCGCCGACCAGCGGCGCGATGGGCTACGGCGTGCCGGCCGCGCTCGCCGCGAAATCGCTGTATCCGGAGCGGCCGGTCGTCGCGCTCGCGGGCGACGGCTGCTTCATGATGGCCGGCAACGAGCTGGCGACCGCGATGCAGTACGGGCTGAACATCGTCGTGATCGTCGTCAACAACGGTCATTTCGGCACGATCCGCATGCATCAGGAGCGCAACTACCCAGGGCGGGTGCACGGCACCGGGCTCACGAACCCGGATTTCGCCGCGTATGCGCGCGCGTTCGGCGCGCACGGCGAGACGGTCGAGCGCACCGCCGACTTCGCGCCCGCGCTCGAACGCGCGCTTACCTGCGGCCTGCCCGCGCTGATCGAGATCCGCGTGCCGCAGGAAGCCTGCACGCCGGCGGCGACGCTCGAGCAGATCCGCGAGCAGGGGCGCCGCGCACGCGGCGCATGACGCGGGAGCGGGCGCCGTGCCGGCCGCAGCCGCCCTGTCACCCGACGAGGCGCGCGTCTGGCCGGGCACGCTGCTCGCGCCGGACGGCACGCTCGTCGCACCCTACGACCTCGAGCACGGCCACGGCCGCGCCGCCGGCCACGTGCCGGCCGCCGTCGCGCTGGGCCTGCTGCACGCGGCGACGCAGCCGTTCCGGCTCGACTACGACGGTGCGCCGCACGTGCACGTGATCAACGGCATGGGTGTCAAGCTCGGCGATTCGGTGATCGGCCTGACCGCGCTCGCCGCGCTGCGCGAAGCGCACCCCGGACTGCGCTTCACGCTGTACCGCCCTGCCCGCGCGCCACGCTACGTCGAGACGCTGTATGCGCTCGCGGCCGACGTCGTCGCGCCGTCGCGTGCGCTGCCGTGGCCGGCCGACGCGCTGCCGGCCGCCTCGCACTGCATCGATCTCGGCAATCACCTGTACTGGCCGGATTTCGCACGGCTGCCGATGATCGACTTCTTTCTCGCCGCGCTCGGCGCGGACCCGGCGGCGCTGCCCGCATCGGCCAAGCGCAACCGCTGGCTCGCACGCGTGCCGCTCCCCGCACTGCCCGATGCGTGGCGGCGGCCGTACGCGCTGTTCTGCCCGAGCGCGAGCACCGCGGTGCGCAGCGTGCCGCCGGCGTTGCGGGCCGCTTTCGTCGACCGGCTCGCGCGGCGCTACCGGCTGCCCGTGGTCGGGTTCGGGCCGGTCGCGCATCCCGCCTATGTCGACGCGAGCGGATTCGCGCACGACACCGCGGCATTCATCGCATGGATCAAGGGGGCGAGCGTGCTGTTCGCGTCGGACAGCGCTGCCGTGCACCTCGCGGACGGCTTCGACGTGCCGACGCTCGCGTGCTTCACGACGATCGCGCCGGCGCTGCGCGTGCGCGACTATCCGCATTGCATGCCGGTCGCGCTCGACCTGCCGGACGCGCTGCGCGGGCTGCACCGCAGCGAAGCGCCGGATGCCCTCGCGGCGGTCGAGGCCGCCTATCGCGCGGTCGATTGGGATGCGGTGGGCTGGCCGGTCATCTGACCCGCGGCGCCATCGCGCATTCGCCGCCCCCGCCGCTACCTCGCCATTACCCCGCCGCGACCATCGTCACGCTCTCGCGCAGCGTCTCCGACGGTCGCTTGCCGAACATCCGCCGGTAATCGGTCGCGAACTGGCTCAGGTGCCAGAAGCCCCACGCCTCGGCGACGTCCTGCACGGACCCCACCGCGCGGCCGCACAGGTCGCGCCGCGCGCCGTTCAGCCGCAGCGTGCGCAGATAGGTCGCGGGCGCCATCCCGAGCACGTCCTGGAAGCAGTACTGCAGCGTGCGGCGGCTCACGTGCAGCCGTTCGCACAGCTCGGGCACGCCGACCGGGCGCGAGCGGTGCGCGAGCACGTAGTCGCGCGCCTGCTCGACGATCCGGCGCCGCCGCGACAGCGCCGTGCCGGCCGCGCCGTCGGCGGGCAGCGCGCACACGTCGAACAGCGCCGCGAGCACCTCGGCCTGCAGGTCGTTGCGCAGCGGGTCCGACAGCGGCGCGGCGGCGGCCGCGTCGTCGAGCCGCGCGCCGAGCAGCGCGCACAGGCGCGTGAGCCGCGCCTCGCCGACCTGCATCACGCTCTGCGCGGGCAGCCGGTCGTCGAGCCCGCTGCGCTCGACCTGCTCCGCGTAGCGGCGCAGCACGTCGCCGCGCACGACGACGCCGTAGATCGAGAACTGCGCGGGCGTCAGCAATTCGAATTCGACGTTGCCGGGCCGGAACGCGAGCGCGCCGGCCTCGATCCGGTGCGCGTCGACGCGCGCCGCGCCGTCGCGCACGAGCGGGATGCCGAACCAGTACGCATCGCCGCGCACCTCGCACGCCTGGCGCAGCATGTGGCTCGTCGATTCGCGGAACAGCTTCATCGTGTCGAGCGGCAGCTCGGTCAGCGTGCCGACGAAGCGGCCCGCCGCGAGCTGGTCGTAGGTCTGCCGCCAGCCGATCAGGTTGCGCGCCTGCTCGTCGGCGTCGTGCGCGACGCTGACGACGGCCTGCCCGGCCGGCACGTCGCCGCCTTGCGCGCTGCGTTGCGTGTCCTCGGCCGTCGGCTCGGCGGCACGCTCCACTCGTTCACTCATCGTGTTTCTCCTTCAACCGCCCGGAACTGCGCATGACACGCAAGTCCCGTGCCGAATCGCGTGCGATCCGGCTCAAGCCCGTCATTCAACGACGGCGCGCCCGGACGCGCAATTCGGGCTGACCGCGATGCCGCGCGACGCGCACCCGGCTGGTGCAGCCGCGCGGCCGCCGCACCCGGCGCCGACGAACATGAACGGTTGCGTCTCGATGAAATGCCGCGCGCCGACGCTCGGCCACGTCGGGACGACGTCGCGCATGCGCCCGGCCTCGTCGACGACGCCGAAGCGGCGATGCGCGTCGCGCTCGCCGTCGTGAAACACCGGATGCCGGGCAATCGGCAGAACCGGTTCCGCCATGTCGGCTCCTCGCGGAACGCGCCGGCGCGGGCTGACGCGCGCCGGCGCGCGAACGCGAACGGCGCGCGCCCGCACGAGCGGCGATCAGAAGAACCCGAGCGCCTCGGCCTGGTAGCTGACCAGCAGGCACTTCGTCTGCTGGTAGTTCGACAGCGCCATCTTGTGCGTCTCGCGGCCGATGCCCGACTGCTTGTAGCCGCCGAACGCCGCATGCGCGGGGTACAGGTGGTAGCAGTTGGTCCACACGCGGCCGGCCTCGATCTCGCGGCCCATCCGGTACGCGCGCGTGCCGTTGCGCGTCCACACGCCCGCGCCGAGGCCGTAGAACGTGTCGTTCGCGAGCTCGATCGCTTCCTGCTCGTCCTTGAACGTCATCACCGACGCGACCGGCCCGAAGATCTCTTCCTGGAACACGCGCATCTTGTTGTTGCCGAACAGCATCGTCGGCTTCACGTAGTAGCCCGTGCCGAGGTCGGCCGCCGGCGCCGTGCGCTCGCCGCCCGTCAGGCATTGCGCGCCTTCGCCGCGGCCGATGTCGATGTACGACAGGATCTTGTCGAGCTGCTGCTGCGACGCCTGCGCGCCGATCATCGTCTGCAGGTCGAGCGGATGGCCGGCCTTGATGCGCTCGACGCGCGCGACCGCCTTCTCGATGAAGCGCTCGTAGATCGACTCCTGGATCAGCACGCGCGACGGGCACGTGCACACCTCGCCCTGGTTCAGCGCGAACATCGCGAGCCCTTCGAGCGCCTTGTCGAGGAACGCGTCGTCCTGGTCGAGCACGTCGGCGAAGAAGATGTTCGGACTCTTGCCGCCCAGCTCGACCGTCGACGGGATCAGGTTGTCGGCGGCGGCGCGCAGGATGTGCTTGCCGACCGGCGTCGAGCCCGTGAACGCGATCTTCGCGATGCGCTTGCTCGTCGCGAGCGCTTCGCCGGCCTCCTTGCCGAAGCCGTTCACGATGTTGATCACGCCGGGCGGGAACAGGTCGCCGATCAGCTCCATCAGCACGAGCACCGACGCGGGCGTCTGCTCGGCCGGCTTCATCACGATGCAGCAGCCCGCCGCGAGCGCCGGTGCGAGCTTCCACGCGGCCATCAGCAGCGGGAAGTTCCACGGGATGATCTGGCCGATGACGCCGACCGGCTCATGGAAGTGGTACGCGACCGTGTTGTCGTCGATCTCGGAGATGCCGCCTTCCTGCGCGCGGATGCAGCCCGCGAAATAGCGGAAGTGGTCGACGGCGAGCGGCAGGTCGGCGGCCATCGTCTCGCGCAGCGGCTTGCCGTTGTCGATCGTTTCCGCGACGGCGAGCAGCTTCAGGTTCTTTTCCATCCGGTCGGCCGCGGCGAGCAGCAGGTTCGCGCGCTCGGTCACCGACGTCTTGCCCCACTTGCGGCGCGCGGCATGGGCCGCGTCGAGCGCGATCTCGATGTCGTCGGCGCCGGAGCGCGGAATGCGGCAGAACGGCTGGCCGTTGATCGGCGACACGTTCTCGAAGTATTCGCCCTTGACCGGAGGCACCCACTTGCCGCCGATGTAGTTGTCGTATTGCTGACGGTACGGGTATTCGACGTCGAGGCCCAGTTGTTTCAGGTCGAACGGGTTCATCAGATGTCTCCTGTTCATCTTGCTTTGTGCAATTGCGGCGCCGGTTGCGCGCGTTCACTACACAGCAACATGCATGCCATCGTGCACGGCCCCGCCCGCGCGCGCGCCGCGCGCCCGCCATCCCGGCGGGTTGTGCAGATTCGGAGCACCTTCAGCGGTTCGCACGCGCCACACTGTGCCAATTGCGGACAGCGGCGTGCGGGCAAATGGCGCATCAGCCTCGCTTGTATCGCAAGGCTTCCCTGCTCAACGTGCCGAGCGACGCGCCGAATCGGTTGGCGGGTTGTCCATTGTTGACGGCCGAGTAGTCGCGCAAGCCTTCCTTTGCCCCCTTGAGTCCCCAACGTTCGACCGACGTGTTCGGGGCCAACACGGGATTAGGGGTGGTCGCCATCCTGTCCTGAATGCCGAGCGCGAAATAGACCCGCTTCTTCGCCCCGTACAGCACCGGCGTTGCCTTGACCAACGGATCGCCCGTCGCCCCCGCCAGGAACCGGGCATACATGTAGTGCTCGGCGGCGGCAAGATTGATGTCTTTCGGGAGTTGTGTACGACGGAGCAACTGCAACGATCGAAATGCGCGGCGCACCTGTTCCACGATGTCCCCCTCGCCTCCGCTCTCACACGACATCGCAAATTTGATGGTGTGTAGAACGACTTTGTCACTGACTTGCTCACTCATCCCGATTCTCCTGTGGCTTTCTACGGCGCTTCGAGACGCCGCGTATCGCCTTCACCGAAAGATCGATGTGTACGTGGCGCGGTCGTCTTACAGTTTCGGAACGGAAGCCGAAAAATCAAGCGAAAGTTGTGAATGCGACGATGCGCAACGGTTGAGCGACGCGCCGCCGGTGCCGGCACGACGCGCCGGCTCGCGAGCAGCGGCCCGTCGGTCAGGCCCGCCGCGCGCATGCCTCGCCGGACTCCACGCCACGCCGCCCACCCAGAAACACGAACACGACCGCCGCGCACAGCAGCGTGACGACGGCCAGCCCGATCAGCAGATGGTTGAACGCCTGCAGGTAGCTGTGCCGCAGCAGCGCGCGGCCGGCCTCAGGCCATGCGGCCGCCGCGCCGCCGAGGTCGCCGGTCGCGAGCCGGGCGGACGCGCGGACGATCGCATCGGGCGTCGCCCCCGCCACGGACACCCCTGCGCCCGCGCGCAGTCCCGCCTGCGCAAGCGTCGCGAGCACCGCGCCGGCGATCGCGAGCGCGATGCCCTCGCCCGCCACCCGCGTCGTGCTGAAGATGCCGGTCGCCATCCCGGCGCGCTCCTTCGGCACGACGCTCACCGACAGCCCGTCCATCAGCCCCCACGGCATGCCGGCGCCGACGCCGATCGCGAGCATCGGCGCGATCGCCGCCGGCCCTGCGCCGTGGCGCAATGCGACGCCCAGCCACACGAGCCCCGCCGCCGCGATCACGAGCCCGACGCCGGAAATCACGCCGGCCGACAGCCGGCGCGCGAGCGTCGCCGCGACGAGCGGCACGACCAGCATCGGCGCGGAGATCGCGAGCATCAGCCAGCCGGCGTCGATCTCGCTGAAGCCGTCGATGCCGATGAAGCGCAGCGGCAGCACGACCAGCAGCACGATATAGCAGCAGCACGTCGACACCGGCAGCACCTGCACGCCGACGAAGCGCGGGATGCGGAACAGCGACAGGTCGAGCATCGGCCGCGCGACGCGGGTCTCGATCGCGACGAACGCCGCCGCGAAGAGCGCCGCGCCGGCCAGCAGCCCGATGACGAGCGGGCTCGTCCAGCCGCGCTCCGGCGCCTCGATCACGCCGAACGTGAGCAGCGTGAGCGCGGCGGTAAACGCGGCGGTGCCGGGCCAGTCGAGCCCCGTCGCGTGCGGGTCGCGCGACTCGCGCATGCGCGGCAGCCCGAACGCGAGCGACAGCGCGCCGGCCGCCGCGCCCGTCACGAAGATCGCGCGCCAGCCGTAGCGCTCGATCAGGCAGCCGGCCAGCACCGGGCCGAATGCGAGGCCGACGCCGAACGTCGTGCCGAGCAGGCTGAACGCGCGCGTGCGCGCCGGGCCGTCGAACTCCTGCGCAAGCGCGGCGGTGCCGCCCGCGAGCGCCGCGGCGGCAGCCAGGCCTTGCGCTGCGCGCAGCAGGTCGAGCACGACGATCGACGGCGCGAACGCGAGCGCGACCGAGAACAGCGTGAACGCGGCGACGCCGATCGCGAACACGCGCTTGCGGCCGAACTGGTCGGCGAGCGCGCCGGCGGCCATCAGGAAGCTGCCGAACGCGAGCATGAACGCGTTCGTGATCCAGTTCAGCGCGACCGGCCCGCCGTGCAGGTCGCGGCCGATCGCGGGCGTCGCGACCGCGCCGCCGGAAAAGCTCAGCGGCAGCGCGACCGCGGCCGCGCATACCGCGGCCAGCACGAGCGTGCGGCGGTACGCCGACGCGGCGGAAAACGTGTGGTCCATCTCTCGCTCCTCGAAAACCCGGCGCACCCGCGCCGTCGAAGCGACACACGATAATTCGGATTCAATCGCCGAAAAACCACGCCGAACTCCGGATATAGCGGACTAGAATTCCTGAATTTCAACGCTCTGGCCCCTATCCGGAACCTCGATGAACAACCTGAACGGCATCGTCGCTTTCGTGCGCACCGCGGAAACGCTGAGCTTCGTCGCGGCCGGCCGCGCGCTCGGCATTTCGGCGTCGGCGGTCGGCAAGACGATCGCGAAGCTCGAGCAGTCGCTCGGCGTGCGCCTGTTCCACCGCACCACGCGCCGCGTCACGCTGACCGACGAGGGCCGGCACTTCTTCGAGCGCTGCCAGCGCATCCTCGAGGACTTCCGCGACGCGGAGGCGACCGTGACCGCGTCCGCGCAGCGGCCGCGCGGCAAGCTGCGCGTGAGCCTGCCCGTGATCGGCTACCGGTTCCTGCTGCCGGTGCTGCCGGAATTCCGGCGGCACTATCCGGACGTCGAATTGGACCTCGATTTCAACGACAGGATGGTGGACGTCGTCGAAGGCGGGTTCGACGCGGTGATCAGGAGCGGGGCGCTGTCGGATTCGAGCCTGATGTCGCGGCGGCTCGGCCCGTTCGGGTTCGTGCTGTGCGCGACGCCCGCGTATCTCGCGCAGGCGGGCACGCCGCGCGTGCCGCGCGACCTGGAGGCGCACGATTGCGTGCGCTACTGCTTTCCGACCACGGGCAAGCTGCAGGACTGGGCGCTCGCGGCCGACGACGGCACGCCGCTGAAGCTGCGCACCGCGATGACCTGCAACAACATGGAGGCGCTGCGCGGCGCGGTGCTCGCGGGCCTCGGCATCGGCTACATGCCCGACTTCCTCGCGCGCGACGCGCTGGCGCACGGCGCGCTCGTCACCGTGCTCGACGACTACCGGATCGCGCCGGGGCAATTCTCGATCGTGTGGCCGTCGAGCCGGCAACTGTCGCCGAAGCTGCGCGTGTTCGTCGACTTTCTGTGTGAGCGGCTGTTCAGGTAGCGGCGCGCGGTCACACCGCGCCGATCCGCTCGGCTTCCGCCTGCGGCAGCAGCGCGTCGCTGTCGTCCTTCAGCCCGACGCCCGTGAGCCGGAGCCTGCGCGCCTGCGTCAGCAGGTAGTGCAGCTTGTGCGCGGCCGCGTCGTACGGCAGCCCTTCCGGCCGCACGTTCGAGATGCAGTTGCGCAGCGCGTCGTGGCAGCCGACCTTCGGCGCATAGGTGAGATAGACGCCGAGGCTGTCCGGCGAACTCAGCCCCGGCCGCTCGCCGATCAGCATCGCGACGAGCGTCGCGCGCAGCAGCTCGCCGATCTCGTCGCCGAGCGCGACGCGCGCCTGCCGCGCGACGACCACCGGCCCGATCCGCCAGCCGTCCGCGTCGAGCCGCGGCCGCACCGCCTCCAGCAGCGGCAGCGCCTGCTTCGCGGCCGCGAACGCGGACAGCCCGTCGCCGACCACGAACACCACGTCGGGCGCATCGTCCAGCGCCGCGCCGTAGCCGGCGAGCAGCCCGCGGCTGTCGTCGGACAGCTTGCGGCCGAGGTCGGGCCGGCGCAGGTAGTGCTGGCGGTCCGGCGCCGCGCTCTGCACGCCGAGCGTCGGCAGCCCGGCATCCTCGATCTCGCGCCGCAGCGTGTCGGCGTCGAGCGGCTGGTGCACCGCGTCGCGCGCCTGCGCGTGCGACAGGTTGAACGCGAGCAGCGGCGCGGTCGGCAGGCTGTTGCCCGCGCGGCCGAGCGCGATCCGCGCGTTCGTGAACGACTTCAGCTGCCCCCACGGGTTCTTTTCGACGGCGTCGCTCATGCTGAAAGCCCCATCCAGTCGTTCGCGCCCGCGAGCAGCGGCACGCGGGCCGACGCGGCGCGCAACGCGCCGTGCGCGTCGGCGATCTCCATCGTCTCCAGCCATTCCTCGAACTCGGGCGCGCGGCGCAGGCCGAGCACCTCGCGCACGTACAGCTGGTCGTGGAACGACGTGCTCTGGTAGTTCAGCATCACGTCGTCCGCGCCCGGAATCCCCATGATGAAGTTGATGCCGGCCGCACCGAGCAGCGTCAGCAGCGTGTCCATGTCGTCCTGGTCCGCTTCCGCGTGGTTCGTGTAGCAGATGTCGCAGCCCATCGGCACGCCGAGCAGCTTGCCGCAGAAATGATCCTCGAGCCCCGCGCGGATGATCTGCTTGCCGTCGTACAGGTATTCGGGCCCGATGAAGCCGACCACCGTGTTCACGAGGAACGGCTCGAACTTGCGCGCGACCGCGTATGCGCGCACCTCGCAGGTCTGCTGGTCGACGCCGTGGTGCGCGTTCGCGGACAGCGCGCTGCCCTGCCCCGTCTCGAAGTACATGAGATTGTTGCCGACCGTGCCGCGCTGGAGCGACAGCGCCGCGTCGCGCGCCTCGCCGAGCAGCGCGAGCGAGATGCCGAAGCTCGCGTTCGCCTTCTCGGTGCCCGCGATCGACTGGAACACCAGATCGACCGGCGCGCCCTTCTCGATCGCCGCGATCGTGTTGGTCACGTGCGTGAGCACGCACGACTGGGTCGGCACGCGGTAGCGCTCGCGGAAGCCGTCGATCATCGCGAGCAGCTTCACGATCGCGGCGAGGCTGTCGGTGGCCGGGTTGATGCCGATCATCGCGTCGCCGCAGCCGTACATCAGCCCGTCGAGCATCGATGCGGCGATCCCCTTCACGTCGTCGGTCGGGTGGTTCGGCTGCAGGCGCACCGACATCCGGCCCGGCAGCCCGACCGTGTTGCGAAAGCGCGTGACGACGCGGCGCTTCCTCGCCGCCGCGATCAGGTCCTGGTTGCGCATCAGCTTCGACACGGCCGCGACCATCTCCGGCGTGAGGCCCGGCGCGATCCGTTCGAGCGCCGCGCCGTCGGCCGCCGGCGACAGCAGCCAGTTGCGGAAGTCGCCGACCGTCAGGTGCGAGATTTCCGCGAACGCGGCCGCATCGTGATCGTCGACGATCAGGCGCGTGACCTCGTCGTCTTCGTAGGGAATCAGCGCTTCGCTCAGGAACGCCTTGAGCGGCACGCCCGCGAGCGCGATCTTCGCGGCGACGCGCTCCTCCTCGCTCGCCGCCGCGACGCCGGCGAGCTGGTCGCCGGAACGCAGCGGGCTCGCCTTCGCGAGCAGCGTCTTCAGGTCCGCGAAGCGGTAGGTGCGCGAACCGATCGTCTCCGTGTAGGACATTGTGCGAGTCTCCTTGCCAAAAGCCGACGGCGCGCCCTTGCCGCGGGCGCGCCGGATGCCGTGTCAACGGCCCATCACCTTCATTCCTCCAGCAGCGCGTCGCCCGGCGCGCTCGCGCGCTGCGCGCGGGTCGCGAGGAAGTACGCGTAGCCGAGCGCGAGGAACGCGACGAACACCATCGCGACGAGCCCGTTGAAATACACCATCGTCGCGAGACAGATCAGCGCGGCGACGATCGCGAACGCCGGGAACAACGGATACAGCGGCGCGCGGAACGGCCGCGCCATGCCCGGCTGCGTGCGGCGCAGCTTGAACAGCGCGGCCATGCTGACGATATACATCACGATCGCGCCGAACACCGACATCGTGACGATGTTCGCGGTCAGCGTCTGGCCGCCGAACTGGATCAGCTCGTCGCTGTAGATCGCCGCGATGCCGACCACGCCGCCCGCGAGGATCGCGCGATGCGGGGTCTTGAAGCGCGGGTGCACCTTGCCGAGCCACTCCGGCAGGTAGCCTTCGCGGGCCAGCGCGAAGATCTGGCGCGAGTAGCCGAGGATGATCCCGTGGAACGATGCGACGAGGCCGAACAGGCCGAGCCACACGAGCATGTGCATCCAGCCGCTGTTCTCGCCGACGATGTATTTCATCGCCTGCGGCAGCGGGTCGTTGATGTTCGCGAGCTTGGTCCAGTCGCCCGCGCCGCCCGCGAACACCATCACGCCGATCGCGAGAATGACGAGCGTCAGGATGCCGGCCACGTACGCGATCGGGATCGAGCGCTTCGGGTTCTTCGCTTCCTCGGCCGCCATCGCGACGCCTTCGATCGCGAGGAAGAACCAGATCGCGAACGGGATCGCCGCGAACATCCCGTGGAACGAGCCGACGCTGAAGTGATCGGCGCCCGCCCAGCCGCCCTTCATGAAGTTGCTCCACGCGAAGCCCGGCGACACGACGCCCATGAACACCAGCAGCTCGAAGATCGCGAGCAGCGTGACGACGAGCTCGAAGGTCGCGGCGATCTGCACGCCGACGATGTTCAGCGCCATGAACACGAGATACGCGCCCATCGCCGCATGCTTCGGTTCGAGCCCCGGAAACTGCACGTGCAGGTACGCGCCGATCGCGAGCGCGATCGCGGGCGGCGCGAACACGAATTCGACGAGCGTCGCCGCGCCCGCCAGGTAGCCGCCCGTCGGGCCGAACGCGCGGCGCGCATACGCGAACGGGCCGCCCGCATGCGGAATCGACGTGGTCAGCTCGGTGAAGCTGAAGATGAAGGTGGTGTACATCGCCGCGACGAACAGCGCGGTGACCACGAAGCCCAGCGTGCCCGCGCTCGCCCAGCCGTAACTCCAGCCGAAATACTCGCCGGAAATCACGAGGCCGACTGCGATGCCCCACAGCTGCCAGGTCCCGAGCGTCTGCTGCAGCGCGGGCTGGCCGGACGACTTGCCGCCGGCGGCGGGCCGGCCATTCGACTCTGCTTTCATCGGTTTCTCCTCAAGGGCGCCAGACCGCGTGTCCGTCCGGCGGCGCGCCGCGAGGGCGCGTCCGCCGGGCTGGTCTGCACGACTGAGAATCGATGCTAGTGAGTCATTAATCGACGTGTTATCGAAATTCGGCAAAGGTCCGCGCGGTCGTTTCCGTAAGCAAAACGTCAGCGCGGCCCATCGCTCGTTCGTTGCTCATTTGCCGCTTACTCGCCGCCGCGCTGGTTGAACCAGCGATCGAGCAGCTTGCCGGCCGCGTCGCGTCCGCCGAGGCCGAACGACAGCGCGACCGCCACCGCGATCGCGCCGAGCACGAGGCCGAACGCGAGCTGCACGATCTCGTTCGCGATGCCCATCGCGCGCAGCCCCATCGCGAACACGAGGCCGAGGATCGCGAACTGCGCGATGCGCGCGAACAGCACGCTGTGCTGCGTGTCCGCCTGCTGGATCACGCGGCGCGCGAGGCCCGCGAGCCAGAAGCCGATCACGAGGATCACGCCGCCCATCAGCACGTGCCCGCCGAACTCGATGAACAGCGTGACCACGTCGCGCACCTGCGAGAAGCCGAGCCGGTTCGACGCCTCGACCGCGGCGAACAGCATCGCGAAGAACACGATCAGCCGCGCGGCCAGCACCGACGGCTGCAGCATGCCCGAGAACACCGGCTCGACGCCGAGCACCTTCGGCAGGCCGTCGACGCCCGCCGCGACCAGCAGCTTTTGCGCGAGCGCGGCGACGAAGCGCGCGAAGTAGAACGTGACGAGCACGATCACGAGTGCCGCGACGATGTCCGGCACCGCGGCGAGGAACTGGTTCAGCATGTTGGTCGCGGGGCCGGAGATCACGTCGATCTTCAGCGCGTCGAGCGCGGAGATCAGCGTCGGCACGAACACGAACACGTAGACGACCGTGCCGACGAAGCTCGACACGCGCACCGGCGTCGGGCTGTCGAGGCGCTCGGTGAGCTTGTCCGCGCCCGCCGCGATCAGCAGGTTCGTGACGAGCCCGCGCAGCACGCGCGCGACGATCCAGCCGACGACGCCGATCACGGCCGCCGCGAACAGGTTCGGCACGATCGCGAGCAGCTTGTCGACCATCCCCTGCACCGGCGACAGCAGGCCCGACAGCGCGAACGCGGACAGGATCGCCGGCAGGAACATCAGGATCACGAGCCAGAACAGCACGTCGCCGAGATAACCGCTCATCGGCTGCATGCCGGCGCTTTCGGTCAGCTTTTCGTCGACCTTGCACGCTTTCAGCGCGCGGTTCGCGAGGCTGCGCAACAGCGACGCGATCAGCCACGCGATCAGCGCGAGCGCCGCGCCGCCGATCAGGTTCGGCAGGTAGTCGACGATGTGGGTGACGAGCAGCGAGAACGGATTGGACACCGCGTACAGGTTGAGCACGTTGAAGATGCCCACCGCGGTGACGAGCAGTATGAGCCAGAACAGGCCGCCGGCGACGATGCGCTCGACGTACGCGCCCTGGCCGGTGCTTTCGGCGATCCGCTGGTCGACCTTCAGCGCACCGAGCAGCCGCAGCGTGCCGGCCCGCGCCGCGACGGCGATCAGCCAGCCGATCACCAGGATGCCGATCGCGCCGGCGATCTTGGGCAGGTATCCCCCTAGCGTGGTCTGCAGCGTTGTGATGAAGCTGGATGCATCCATTTCTTCTCTCCCGAAAACGTGGCGTTGCGATTGAACATCGACGAACTACCTGCGTACTTCGAAATGACGCGCGATCCTGCCCTTGCAACTTAACCCAGAAAAATGACGCTTTCCTCCGATTTCACCGTCTTTAACTTTAGTCATAGATCGATGAGGACGAGACCCCATTTCAAAAAAGAAATGGGGCGGATTCAATCCCGCATGGCTCCCGCGCGCCGCAACTCAGCAAGATTTGTCAACGCGCGCCGTGCTACCTTGACGTCGGTCCTGTTCCGGGTACGCCAATGAAAGCAGAATCGCCTTGCTGGGTCCGCTATGCGACGCGTCTTGCGCGCGTGCACGACTACATCCGCACGCACCTCGACGACACGCTCGACCTGAACCGGCTCGCCGAGATCGCGTGCCTGTCGCCGTACCACTGGCATCGCGTCTATCGCGCGCTGTACGGCGAGTCGATCCTGGCGACGGTGCGGCGGATGCGGATCACGCGCGCATCCGAGGATCTGGCCTGCACCGCGCTGCCGATCGAGCAGGTCGCGCGGCGCGCAGGCTACGGCTCGACCTCCGCGTTCGCGCGCGCGTTTCGCGATGCGTACGGCGTGCCGCCCGCGCAGCACCGGCGCGCCGGCGTGCATCGCCCGATCTATCCATTACTGAGAGGAGAAGAAGACATGTTCAAGCATGAAGTCTCGATCCGCCGCCTGCCGGCGCTGCAGGGCTACGCGGTCGGCCACACGGGGTCGTACATGAAGGTCAGCGACGCGTTCGCGCGAATCGGCGGCTGGGTCGCGCAACACGGGCTCATCGGGCCCGGCGCGAAGATGATCGGGATTTACTACGACGATCCGGACACCACGCCCGAAGCGCAGCTGCGCGCGAAAGCGTGCTTCGTGCCGGCCGACGGCGCGCCGGACGTCGAGCCGGCGGCGCCTGTGGAGCGCGTGACCGTGCCGGGCGGCGAGTACGCGGTGCTGCTGCACACCGGGCCCTATGCGGACCTGAAGACCGCGTACCAGTGGCTGTACGGCGACTGGCTGCGCCATTCCGGCCGCGAAGCCGCCGACGCGCCGCCGTTCGAGCTGTACCTGAACACGCCGATGGATGCGGCGCCGGCCGACCTGCGCACGGAAATCCATCTGCCGCTGCGCTGACGGGCGAACGCTAGAGCCTGTTATGAACCTATATGAATGAGGTCGATGATTTTGGGCAGCATTAGACAGGCGAAGGCGAGGAAATGGAATCCGGCCAGCGTGTGAGGTAAGCGTTCATAGTCGCGCGCGAGGCGTCGAAAGCGCGCGGCCCATGCGAAGCTGCGCTCGACCACCCAGCGTCTGGGCAGCAACACGAAACCGCGTTTGGCCTCGGTGTGCTTGACCACCTCCAACTCAATGCCGTGGCTTTGTGCTGCCTGACGAGCCGCTTCGCCGGTATAGCCCTGATCCACGTACGCAAGCGCCACGCTCTGGCCGGTCAATTCTTGTACCGCATGCGCCAATTGCTCGACCTGTTCGCGATCCTGCTCATTGGCCGGTGTCACATGCAGTGCCAGCAACTGACCCAGAGTATCGACCGCCAGATGCACTTTCGAACCCTTGCGGCGCTTCGCGCCGTCGTAGCCGGCGCGTGCACCGGATTCCGGTGTCGATTGCAATGTGCGGCTGTCCAGGATCATGGCACTGGGTTGCGCTTTGCGTCCATCGCACACGCGCAACAGTTCTCGCAGATCATGCACGATCGCCTCGAAACAGCCCGCTCGCATCCAGCGCTGCGTCTGTTGATAGACCGCTTCCCACGGGGGCAGGTCATTAGGCAACATGCGCCACGGCGCGCCGCTTCTGATCAGCCAGCGCAGCGCATTGAAGACCTCGCGAAGCTCGTGGCGGCGTTGTTCACTGTCTTCTCGCACCAGCGCCAGATACGGCACTACGAACGACCATTCTTCGTCGCTTACATCGCTCGGATAAGGCTTGCGGGTTTTCATCCCGACATATTGCCTTATCAGCGGCAAAGTTCATAACATCCTCTAGGCCGTTTGCGTGCCGCACGCCGGGCAGAAGCGTGCGCCGGCGGCGAGCGCCGCGTGGCATCGACGGCACGCGGCGCTTTGCTGCGCCGCGCCGCATTGCATGCAGAAACGCGCCTGCGCGTCGTTCAGCGCGCCGCATCCCGCGCAAGCTAGCTGGCGCAGCGGCGCGCCGCCGGCGGCCGGCGTCTGCCAGCCCCAGCCGTGCGGGTCGCGGCCGCGTTCGTGGTGCCCACTGCCGTGCCCGCCGCCATGATGGCCACGCTGCGCGCGGCCGCCCGTGATCCATTTCAGGAAACCCATCGTCCGCTCCTTGGCACCGTAGGTGCGCCTGTCAGGCAGCCTTGCTGCGCGATAGCAGCCGCAAGCCGTTGCCGACGACGATCAGGCTCGCGCCCGCGTCGGCGAACACCGCCATCCACATCGTGCCGAGCCCCGCGACGGTCAGGCCGAGGAACACGAGCTTCACGCCGAGCGCGAAACCGATGTTCTGCACCAGCACGCGATGCGTCGCGCGCGACAGCCGCACGAACGCGGGAATCTTGCGCAGGTCGTCGTCCATCAGCGCGACGTCGGCGGTCTCGATCGCGGCATCGGTGCCCATCGCGCCCATCGCGAAGCCGATGTCGGCGCGCGCGAGCGCCGGCGCGTCGTTGATCCCGTCGCCGACCATCCCGACCGCGCCCGCACCGCTCGTGGCGAGCTCCTCGACTGCCACGAGCTTGTCCTCGGGCAGCTGGTTGCCGCGCGCGTCGTCGATTCCGGCCTGCCGTGCGATCGCCTGCGCGGTGTGCGGGTTGTCGCCCGTCAGCATCGCGGTGCGGATGCCGAGCGCATGCAGCTCGGCGATCGCCGCGCGGCTCGTGTCCTTGATCGTGTCGGCCACCGCGAACACGCCGAGCACGCGGGTCTCGTCGATCAGCATCACGACGCTCTTGCCCTCGCGCTCCAGCGCGTCGAGCTGCGCTTCCAGCGACGGCGAGCAGCGCGCCAGCTCCTCGACGAGCCGGTGGTTGCCGAGCCAGTAGCGCGCGCCGTCGATCGCGCCGCGCACGCCGCGCCCGACGAGCGCTTCGAAGTCCTGCACGTCGGCGAACGGCGCGGCGCCTTCCGCACGGGCCGCCGCCGCGATCGCCTGCGACACCGGGTGATCCGAACGCACGGCGAGGCTCGCGGCGAGGTGCCGCACGCGCGCGGCGTCGACGTCGGCCGCGCGCAGCACGAAATCGGTCCGCACCGGCTTGCCGTGCGTGATCGTGCCGGTCTTGTCGAGCGCGAGCCACGCGAGCTTGCGCCCCTCTTCCAGGTAGACGCCGCCCTTCACGAGAATCCCGCGCCGCGCGGCGGCGGCGAGGCCCGACACGATCGTCACCGGCGTCGAGATCACGAGCGCGCACGGGCACGCGATCACCAGCAGCACCAGCGCGCGGTAGATCCATTCGTGCCATGCGCCGCCCGCGACGAGCGGCGGCGCCACGGCAACCAGCAGCGCGATCGCGAACACGATCGGCGTGTAGACGCGCGCGAACTGGTCGACGAAGCGCTGCGTCGGCGCCTTCGCGCCCTGCGCCTCCTCGACCGCGTGGATGATGCGCGCGAGCGTCGTGTTCGACGCGACCGCGGTCACCCGGTATTCGAACGAGCCGGATTCGTTGATCGTGCCGGCGAACACGGTATCGCCGGCCGTCTTCTCGACGGGCAGGCTCTCGCCGGTGATCGGCGCCTGGTTCACGGTCGAGCGGCCGTCGACGACTTCGCCGTCCAGGCCGATCCGCTCGCCCGGCTTCACGCGCACGATCGCGCCGAGCGCGACCTGCGCGGCCTCGACGGTGCGCCACGAACCGTCGGCGTCGCGCACCGTCGCCGTATCCGGCGCGAGCCGCATCAGCCCCTGGATCGCATTGCGCGCGCGGTCGAGCGACTTCGCCTCGATCAGTTCGGCGATCGTGAACAGCACCATCACCATCGCGGCTTCCGGCCATTGGCCGATCGCCATCGCGCCCGTCACCGCGATGCTCATCAGCGCGTTGATGTTCAGGTTGCCGTTGCGCAGCGCGATCCAGCCCTTCTTGTAGGTGGTGATCCCGCACGCGAGCACCGCGCCGAGCGCGAGCACCGCCGCGAGCCACGACGGCAGGCCGGCCCAGCTCGCGGCCTCCGACGCGATCGCGGCGACGCCGGCCAGCGCGAGCGGCCACCACGGCTTCGCCGGCTCGGCGCGCGCGCGCGACGGCGGCGCATCGGCGGACGCGGCCTCGGGCGTCATGCCGAGCGTGCGGATCGCGCCGGCGATCGCCGCCTGCGCGCCGGGCGCGTGCTCGACCGTCAGCATCCGCTGCATCAGGTTGAATTCGAGCGCCGACACCTCGCGCATCCCGCCGAGCTTCTTGCGGATCAGCGTCTCCTCGGTCGGGCAGTCCATCTGCATGATCCGGAACGCGGAACGCACGTCGCCGGACGCCGTGGCCTGCGACACGGGCAGCGGCGCAAGCGTCAGCGCGGCGGGCGCGCAGCAGCCGCCGGCCGCGTGGTCGTGGTCGTGCGCTTCGCCGTCGCTGTGCACCGCACCCTCACCGTGCTCATGCGCATGACCGTGGTCATGGCCGCACGCGTGCGACTTCTTCTTCGCCGACGTATCCGCTTGCGCACTGGCGACACCCGCCGCGCACGCGTCGCGCGCATCGGCGCAGCATGCGCCGGCCTCGCCGGCCGTGCGGGTTCGTTCGTCGTGGGTACGCAGGGCGTCGGTCATCGCAACCTCCTCAATAGCTTGGCGGTGTAGAGTTAACACCTTGAAGCCACTACAAGGTCAACCCTTCGGCAGGAGAAAAGTATGAAGATAGGCGAACTGGCCAAGGCGGCGCGTTGCACGCCCGAGACGATCCGCTTCTACGAGAAGGAGGGACTGATGCCCGATGCGGAGCGCACCCACGCGAACTACCGCAACTACACGGAAACCCATGTCGAACGGCTGCGCTTCATCCGCAACTGCCGCGCGCTCGACATGGCGCACGACGAGATCCGCGCGCTGCTGCACCTCACCGATACGCCCGGCGATCGCTGCGATTCGATCAACGCGCTGCTCGACGAACACATCGGGCACGTCGACGCGCGGCTGGCCGAACTGACGCATCTGCGCGACCAACTGACCGAATTGCGCCGCCAGTGCGTGGGCGAGCACTCGGTCGAGGACTGCGGGATCGTGCATGGTCTCGCGACGATGGAGACGGTCGCGCCGGCCGCGAAACGCACGCACCTCGGCTGAAACCCTTGTCGAATATGATAGTCACGCATAAACTAGTCATAATTTGACTAGATATAGCAAGACTATTTATTCCTCATGAGCCGTCCATCGCCGCTGGCGCTCGCGATCCTCGCGACGCTCACCGAAGGCCCGCTGCATCCGTACGGGATGCTGCAGCAACTCAAATCGCGCGGCCACGACGAAGTCGTGAACGTGCGGCAGCGCACGAGCCTGTACCAGACGATCGACCGCCTGCTGCGCGACGGCCTGATCGCCGTGCACGACACCGAGCGCGACGGCGCGTTTCCCGAACGCACGCGCTACGAACTCACCGATGCCGGGCGCGCCGCCGGGGAGGCGTGGCTGCGCGCGCAGCTTGCGGAGCCCGCGCGCGAGTTTCCGGCGTTCGGCACCGGGCTCGCGTTCCTGCCGCTGCTCGACGCCGACGACGCCCGTCAGCAGCTCGAGCGCCGCATCGCCGCGCTCGAAGCCGAACGCGCGCGCCTCGAAGCGCTGCGCAATGCCGCGCAGGCCGACCAGGTGCCGCGCCTGTTCCTGCTGCAGAACGAGCATGCGCTCGTGCTGCTCGACGCCGAGCTCGGCTGGGTGCGCAGCGTCGTCGACCACCTGCGGATCGGCGCGCTGCGCTGGGTCGACGGCTGATCGAACCCGGGCCGGCTGCCGGCCTGCCTCGCGCCGCGCGTCAAAGCACCTTGCCGGGATTCAGGATGTGATGGGGATCGAGCGCGTCCTTCAGCCGGCGCATCAGGCCGATTTCCGCGTCGCTGCGCGTGCAGCCGAGATACGGGCGCTTCAGCACGCCGATCCCGTGCTCGGCGGAAATCGAGCCGCCCATCGCCTGCACGACTGCATAGACGGTCCGATCCAGTTCGTCGCCGGTCGCGGCGCCGTGCGCCGCGAGCGACACGCCGATATGCACGTTGCCGTCGCCGACGTGCCCGAAGAACAGGCACACGGCCGCCGGCCAGCGCGCGCGCAGCGCCGCCTCGCAACGCTCGGCAAACGCGCCGAGCTCGCCCGTCGGCAGGCTCACGTCGAAGTTGACGAGATTCGGCAGCGCATCGATCGCGAGCCCTTCGCGCAGCGTCCACATGTCGCGCGCCTGCCGCTCCGACGTCGCGAGCGCCGCGTCGTCGACGAGCCCCGCGTCGAAGCAGTCGGCGAGGCATGTCTCCAGCGCGTGTCGCGCATCACCGCCCGGCGCGCTCGTCGCGCATTCGATCAGCACCGCGAAGCCGTCGTCGGCCGCGAACGGCGCGACGACCCCGGGCGTGTGTTCGGCGACATACCGGTAGAACGCCGGCCACATCGCCTCGAAGCTGACCACCTCGGGCAGCGCGCGCACGCGGTTCCACAGCCCGACCACCGCGTCGTAGCCGGCAACCCGGCACAGCGCGGTCGCGGGCGCCGCCAGTTGCGGATGCAGCCGCAGCACCGCGCGCGTGATCACGCCGAGCGTGCCTTCGCTGCCGATGAACAGCTGCTTCAGGTCGTAGCCGGCGTTGTTCTTCAGCATCCGGTTCATCGACGACACGACGGCGCCGTCCGCGAGCACCGCCTCGAGCCCGAGCACCTGCTCGCGCATCATCCCGTAGCGGATCGCACGCGTGCCGCCCGCGTTGGTCGCGAGCGCGCCGCCGATCTGGCACGACCCGCGCGCGCCCAGATCGACGCCGAACGTGAAGCCCGCCGCTTCGGCCGCCTCCTGCACGGTCTGCAGCGGCGTGCCGGCGCGCACCGTGATCGTGCCCGCCGCGGCGTCGAGCGACTCGACGCCCGCGAACCGCTCCATCGACAGCACCACTTCGCCGCCGAGCGCCACCGCGCCGCGCGCCAGCCCGGTCAGTCCGCCCTGCGGCACGACCGGCTGCCCGAGCCGCGTGCACAACGCGAGCGCGCGCGACACGTCGTCGACGCTGCGTGCTCGCACCAGCGCGCGCGGCCGCACGCCGGGCGGCTCGTTGTACGCGGTGAAAAAGCGCGGCTCGATGTCGGCCGACGGCGTCACGCATGCCGCGCCGAGTTCCGCGACGAGCGCGGCGACGATCGCATCGCCGCCGGCCGCCTGATCGCTGCTGGGCATCGCGTCGCAATCCTTACTTTGTCGAGATGTCGATGTCGCCGAAGTACTTCCGGCCCAGCGTCTTGACCGTGCCGTCGGCCTTCAGCTTGTCGATCGCGGCGTTCAGCTTCGCCTTCAGCGCGTCGTCGCCCTTGCGCAGGCCGAACGCGATGCCGTTGCCGAGAATCCGGTCGTCGCGCACCGGCTGCCCGGCGAACGAGAAGTCCTTGCCGTCCGGGCGCGACAGGAAGCCGCGCTGGCCGGACGGCGCGAGCACCAGCGTCGCGTCGAGGCGGCCCGCCACGAGATCCGCGTACGCCTGGTTCTGGTCCTGGTACGCGACCACCGACACGCCCGCCGGCTCCCAGTGCGCCTTCGCATAGGTTTCCTGGATCGACGCCTGCAGCACGCCGACCCGCTTGCCCTTCAGCGATTCCGGCGTCGGCTGCAGGCCGCTGCCGTTGCGCGCGATCAGCTGCGTCGGCACGCGGTAGATGATCGTCGTGAAGTCGATCGCCTGGCGCCGCTGCTCGGTCGCATTCATCGCCGAGTTGATCGCGTCGAACTTGCGGCCCTGCAGCGCGGGAATCAGCCCGTCGAACGACGTCTCGACCCATTTGCACGACAGCTTCGCGGTCTGGCACACCGCATTGCCGACGTCGATGTCGAAGCCCTGCAGGTCGCCGTTCGGCGCCTTCGATTCGAACGGCGGATATTGGGCCTCGAGGCCGAAGCGCAGCGTCTGCTGCCCGTCGGCGCACGCCGCGCCGGAGCCGAACGCGCAGGCGAGCGCGAGCCAGAGTTTCAAGTGTTTCATCAGGTTTTCCTCGTCGACCGGAGTGATGTCATATGCCGCGCAACCGGCGCGCGCCTTCGATCAGCGTCGCGTCGTCCTTCGAAAAGCTGAGCCGGATCACGCCGGCGTCGGTGCCGTCGGTGTAGAACGCCGACAGCGGAATCGTCGCGACGCGCGCATCGCGGATCAGGCGCAGCACGAAATCGCTGTCCCGCTCGTCGGAGAAATGCCGGAACCGCGCGAGCATGAAGAACGAGCCTTCGCTCGGCAGCAGCTCGAAGCGCGAATCGGCCAGCTCGCGCGCGAGCAGGTCGCGCTTGGCCTGGTAGAACGCCGACAGGCCGAGATAGCTGTCGGGCTGCGCGAGCATCTCCGCGAATGCAATCTGCATCGGCGTGTCGGCCGAGAACACCATGAACTGGTGCACCTTGCGGATCTCGTCCATCAGCCCGGCCGGCGCGAGACAGTAGCCGACCCGCCAGCCGGTCACGTGGAACGACTTGCCGAACGACGACACGATCACGCTGCGCTCGGCCAGCTCGCGATGCCGCGCCATGCTCTGGTGCAGCGCGCCGTCGAACACGACGTGCTCGTAGACCTCGTCGGACAGGATCACGATGTCGGTGCCGCGCGTGAGCTGCGCAAGGCGCGCGACGTCCGCTTCCGAGAACACCGTCGCGGTCGGGTTGTGCGGCGTGTTGACGATGATCATCCGCGTGCGCGGCGTGATCGCCGCGGCCACCTCGTTCCAGTCGACGCGGAAGTGCTCGGGCGACAGCTTGATCGCGACCGGCGTCGCGCCCTGCATCCGCACGATCGGCGCATAGCTGTCGAACGAAGGCTCGAAGTAGATCACCTCGTCGCCCGGATGCACGAGCGCGCTGATCGTCGCGTACAGCCCCTCGCTCGCGCTCGCGATCACCGTGACCTCGGTGGCCGGGTCGTAGCGGGTGCCGTAGAGCGCCTCGGTCTTCTCGGCCAGCCGCTCGCGCAGCGGCGCGACGCCGGCCATCGGCGCGTACTGGTTGTGCCCGTCGCGCATCGCGCGCGCGACGCCTTCCACGAGCGCCGGATCGGGCGCGAAATTCGGTGCGCCCTGCGACAGGTTCAGCGCATCGTGCTGCGCGGCGAGCTGGCCGATCACGGTGAAGATCGTCGTCCCGACGTCGGGCAGCTTCGAACGGGGCGCGGTGGCGCTTCGCATGACTCCTCCTGGTTGTATCGCTGCCGGACGCGGCGGGCGCGTCCGGATCGTTCAACCGATTTAGCCGCAGCCAATATCGCGCGGCAATCGAAAGATAGTCATGGCAGCCATGCATTCAGGTCATGACTCGCATCGCGCCAGGTTCAATTTTTAGAGGATTGGGGGTTCCCGTCATGCAATGAAGGCATTTCGCGGGCAGGCGTCAACCGCCCGACGCCCCCGGCACGGCGGCGAGATATGCCTGCAGCGCCGCGTGCAGTTCGTCGCGCAGCGCGGTGGCGCCGGGCGCGGGCCCGCGCGTCAGCAGCGACTGCGACACCCACCCGTAGCACAGCGAATGCGCGAGCCGCGCGACTTCGCCGAGCCGTTCTGCCGGCGGCGGATCGGCCGCGTGCGCCAGCGCGTCGCGCCAAAGTTCGACGTAGCCGTCGTAATGACGCCGGTACGCGGCAAGCGGCGACACCTGCCGCTCGAGCGCGAACAGCGCGCTCCACAGCGCGGCGTCCGCGTTCACGATATCGAGCTGCAGCGCGACGAACGCGGCGGCAACTTCGGCGCGCGGCCGGCCGCGCAATGCCTGCGCCGCGACGCGCAACTGGTCGGCCATCGCCTGCACGCGCCGGTGGATGCACAGCGCCGCGAGGCTCTGCTTGTTGGCGAAATACTCGTAGAAGGTGCCGACGCTCACGCCCGCCACCGCCGCGATCTCGCGGATCGTCGCCTTCGCATACCCGCGTTCGAGCAAAAGCTGAACGAACGCCTGCTGCAGCGCGTCGGAGCTCGCCTGCGCGCGCGGCTGGCGCGGCCGGCGGCGCAGCGCGGGCCGGGGTTGCGCCGCCGGCGTGCCGGGCGGCGCCGGAACCTGAACATGTCGCGGCGGCATATTTGCTACTCTGGAATCAGGACAAGACGAAGCCCCGGATGAGGAGACACATCGATGACAGGCCCGACGCACGCAGTCTCGAACCAGTTCGACGAACTCGTCGACTATAACCTCTTCACGACCGACGCCGCGCTGCGCGAGGCGCTCGCGCGCGCCGGCGCAGGCTGGGCCGAGCCGCAGCTCGACGCGTACGGCGCGCGGCTCGGCAGCGCCGACACCGCTCAGCTCGCCGACGACGCGAACCGCTATCCGCCGGAATTGCACGCATTCGACCGGCGCGGCCGGCGCATCGACCGCGTCGAGTTCCATCCGGCCTGGCACACGCTGCTCGGCCTGTATCGCGCCGAAGGCTTCGTGTCGCTCGCGTTCCGCGACACGCGGCCCGGCCGCTGGGCGGCGAGCGCGGCCGGCTTCTACCTGCACGGCCAGATCGAGGCCGGCACGCTGTGCCCGGCGACGATGACGCAGGCCGCGATCCCCGTGCTGCAGAAGGAGCCCGCGCTGTGGGAGATGCTGCGCGACAAGCTCTACAGCGACGTCTACGACCCGCGCGACGTGCCGGTCGCGGACAAGCGCTCGATCTGGATCGGCATGGGCATGACCGAGAAACAGGGCGGCTCCGACGTGCGCGCGAACACGACGCTCGCGACGCCGGCCGGCGCGGGCGGCCGCGGCGGCGAATACCGGCTGCGCGGCCACAAGTGGTTCTTCTCCGCGCCGATGTGCGACGCGCACCTCGTCGTCGCGCGCACCGACGCCGGCGGCCCGTCGTGCTTCTACGTGCCGCGCTGGCGGCCCGACGGCACGAAGAACGCGGTCGAGATCCAGCGCCTGAAGGACAAGGTCGGCAACCGCAGCAATTCGAGCAGCGAGATCGAGCTCGACGATGCGTGGGGCATCATGCTCGGCGACGAAGGCCGCGGCATCCCGACCATCATCGAGATGGCAACCTATACGCGCCTGAACTGCGTGCTCGGCAGCGCGGCGATGCTGCGCCAGGGCGTCGTGCAGGCGATCGCGTATACGCGGCAGCGCCATGCGTTCGGCCGCGCGCTCGCCGAGCAGCCGCTGATGCGCACGGTGCTCGCCGATCTCGCGCTCGAAAGCGAGGCCGCGCTCGCGCTGGCGATGCGGCTCGCCGCCGCGTTCGAACGCGACGACACGCCGGGGGAGCGCGCATGGAAGCGGATCGTCACGCCCGCCGCGAAGTTCTGGGTCTGCAAGCGCGCGGTCGAGCTGACCGGCGAAGTGATGGAAGTGTTCGGCGGCAACGGCTACGTCGACGACGGCCCGATCGCGCGGCTGTTCCGCGAAGCGCCCGTCAACTCGATCTGGGAAGGCTCCGGCAACGTGATGTGCCTCGACGTGCTGCGCGCGGTGTCGCGCGAGCCGGATGCGGCCACGGCACTCTTCGACGAGCTGCGCGAACTGGGCGGCGACGAGCCGCGCATCCGCGCCGCGCTCGACGCGCTGCGCGCGATGCTGGCCGCGCCGCCCGATACGCTCGAAGCGTCCGGCCGCCTGTTCGCGCAGCGTCTCGTGCTCGCCGCGCAGGCGTGCCTGCTGCGGCGCGACGCACCGGCGGCGGTGGCCGACGCGTTCGTCGCGACGCGGCTCGCCGAGCCGGCGTGGGGCCGCGTCGCGGGCGGCTTCGATCCGCGCGGCGTCGACGTTGCCGCGCTGCTGCAGCGCGCGTATCCCGCGTGACGGACGCGCCGCGCAGTTCGCAATGCGCAGTTCGCAATGGATTGGCTCCGGAGACTTCGATGAACCTCGTCGCCGCCCTCGATCGCGCCGCGCGCGCCACGCCGGATAAACCGTTCCTGCGCCACGACGGCGCGACGATCACCTACGCGCAGGCGCGCGACCGCTCGCACCGCGCGGCGGCCGTGCTCAGCGCGCTCGGCGTCGCGGCGGGCGACCGCGTGGCGGCAATCTGCTTCAACACGCCCGCGTTCGTCGACCTGCTGTTCGGCGCGTGGCGGCTCGGCGCGGCGTTCGTGCCCGTCAATCACAAGCTGCAGGCGGCCGAGATCGACTACGTGCTCGCGCATAGCGGCAGCAAGGCGATCCTGTTCGACGCATCGCTCGCGCCCGTGCTCGAACGCGTCGCGCACCCCGCGCAGCGCCTCGTGACGGAAGGCGCGCCGGCCGGCCTGCCGTGCTTCGACACGATGCTCGCGGCAGCGGACGGCGTCGCCGGCATCGAGCCCGCCGACGGCGATCTCGCGCAGATCCTCTACACGTCCGGCACGACCGGCCGCCCGAAGGGCTGCATGCACAGCCATCGCACGGTGACGCTCGCGGCGATGCAGGCCGCGCTCGCGCTGTCGATCACGCGCGACGAACGCACGCTGATGGCGATGCCGATCTGGCATTCGTCGCCGCTCAACAACTGGTTCGGCGGCACGCTGATGGCGGGCGGCACCGTCGTGCTGCTGCGCGAGTACCATCCGCTGCGCTTCCTGCAGACGGTCGAGCGCGAGCGCGTGACGCTCTATTTCGGCGCACCGGTGTCGTACACGCTGCCGCTCGACCAGGTCGAAGGCTTCGCCGCGTTCGACCTGACGAGCGTGCGCGCATGGATCTACGGCGGCGGGCCGATCGGCGCCGCGCAGGCCGAGCGGCTCGCGCAAGCATACCGGGGCGGCGCGTTCTTCCAGGTGTACGGCATGACCGAGACGGGGCCGGCCGGCACCTCGCTGTACCCGGACGAACAGGTCGCGAAGGCCGGCTCGATCGGCCATCACGGCGGCCCCGGCGTCGACCTGCGCGTCGTGCGCACGGACGGCGCCGACGCGCAGCCCGGCGAGGCCGGCGAGATCTGGCTGAAGACCGACAGCATGATGCTCGGCTATCTCGACGATCCGGCCGCGACGCGCGCCGCGTTCGCGCCCAACGGCTGGTATCGCACCGGCGACGTCGCGCGAATCGATCAGGATGGCTACCTGTTCCTCGTCGACCGGCTGAAGGACATGATCGTCACGGGCGGCGAGAACGTCTATTCGAAGGAAGTGGAGGACGTGCTGGGCGCGCATCCGGACGTGATCGACGCAGCCGTCGTCGGCATCCCGCATCCGGAATGGGGCGAGACGGTGGTCGCGCACGTCGTCGTGCGCGCCGGCGCGGCGCGCGACGAGCACACGCTGCGCGCGTTCTGCGCGGAACGCCTCGCCGCGTACAAGGTGCCGCGCGAGGTCGTGTTCGCGGATGCGCTGCCGCGCACGCCGACGGGCAAGCTGCAGAAGTTCCTGCTGCGCCGGCGGGACGGTTGAACGCGCGCCGTCAGGTCGAGAAAAAAGCCACCGGACCTTCCGGTCCGGTGGCTTTCGCTTTGCCGCACGAGCGGCGGCATCCGCCGCCGCCCGCCGACGTGACGCTTACTTGCCGCCGATGCTCTTCAGCGGCTTCCACTCGCCCTTCTCGACCTTGTACATCGTGATGCCGCCGTTCTTCAGGTCGCCCTTCGCGTCGTACGCGAGGTGGGTCGACGTGACGCCGGCCATGTCGGTCTTCGCGAGCAGCGGCAGGTACTTCGCCGGATCGGTCGAGTTCGCCTTCTTCATCGCGTTGAACAGCGCCATCGCGCCGTCGTACGAGTACGGCGAATAGGTCTGCACGTCCTCGCCGAAGCGCTTCTTGTACTTGTCGGCGTACGACTTGCCGCCAGGCATCTCGTCGAGCGGCAGGCCCGCGAGCGAAGCGATCGTGCCGTCGGCCGCGTCACCCGCGATCTTCAGGAACGTCGGCGTCTTCACCATTTCGCCGCCCATCAGCGGCGCCTTGAAGCCCAGCGCCTTCATCTGCTTGACCATCGGCGCCGCCTGCGAATCCGCGCCGCCGTAGTAGACGATGTCCGGCTGCGCCGCCTTCAGCTTCGTCAGGATCGCCTTGAAGTCGACCGCCTTGTCGTTCGTGAATTCGCGCAGCACGATCGTCGCGCCGGCGGCCTTCGCCGCCTTCTCGAACTGGTCGGCGAGACCCTGGCCGTAAGCGGTGCGGTCGTCGACGATCGCGATCTTCTTCAGGCCGAGATCCTTCGCGACGAACGTGCCCGCCACCGAGCCCTGCTGCGTGTCGGACGTCATCATGCGGAAGGTCGTCTTGTAACCCTGCTGCGTGTATTCCGGCGCGGTCGCCATCGCGATCTGCGGAATGCCCGCGTTCGCGTAGATGCGCGATGCCGGAATCGTCGTGCCCGAGTTGAAGTGGCCGAGCATGCCCTTGATGCCGTCGTCGACGAGCTTCTGCGCGACCGTCGTGCCCGTGCGCGGGTCAGCCTGGTCGTCCTGCGTGTCGAGCACGAACTTCACCGGCTTGCCGCCGATCACCGGCTTGGTCGCGTTGAAATCCTCGATCGCGAGCACGATGCCGTTCTGCATATCCTTGCCGTAATGCGCCTGCGCACCCGTCATCGGCCCTGCGTAGCCGACCTTCACGTCATCCGCATGCGCAGTCCCCGCCAGCGACATGAACGCAACGAACGTCGCGCCTGCCAGCTTTTTCATCGTGTGTTGCATAGCTTCTCCTAGGTACCAGGTATAAATGGAGCGGCTTCGGGATCGCCTTGCCGCTTCCTTTTCTTGATCCGAACGGCAAGGATGTTCAGCCGATCGTCATCAAATTCGCATTGCCGCCCGCCGCCGCGGTGTTTACGCTGACCGAGCGCTCCGTCAGCAGGCGCTCAAGCGCGTAGTCTTCCGCGTCGCCGTTCTCGAACGCGCCCGCCGACACGCCCTGCACCGACACGATCGGGCCCGGCCGCTGCGCGACTTCCTTCACCAGCGTCTGCAGCTCGTCGCTGTCGCCTTCGAACAGCACCGCGTCGAACGCCGCATCGGCCTGCTTGCGCACGCCGGCATGCGCCTTCAGCGCCGCCGGCAGCGCGGCGAAGAGCGCCTCGCCCGCCGCGCCCGCGAAGAGCGCACGGTTGCCTGTCGCGAGCACCGCCGCGAACTGCGCGCGCGCGCCGCTCGGCGTCGCCGCGACGCACAGCACCGTGCCGCGCGGGCCAAGTGTATACGTGTTGCGCTCGCCCGTCGGGCCGGTCAGCACCGCGGTCGCGCCCGCCGGCACCTGTGCGAGGTAGCCGTCGCAACGCGCCGCCAGCGTCGGCTCGCGCTGCTCGATCAGCCAGTCGCGCAGCGCCGTCAGCGTGGACGCCGGGTTCTCGCGCGGCTCGCCTTCGGCGGCAGCGTCGGCCACCAGCATCTCCGCGAGCGAGCGCGGCAGCCCGGACGGACGCGTCGCGAGCAGGCGCTGCAGGTACAGCGCGCCGCCCGCCTTCGGGCCCGTGCCCGACAGCCCTTCGCCGCCGAACGGCTGCACGCCGACCACCGCGCCGATCACGTTGCGGTTCACGTAGATGTTGCCGACGTGCGCGCGCTCGATCACGTGCGCGATCGTCTCGTCGATCCGCGTGTGGATGCCGAGCGTCAGGCCATAGCCGGTCGCGCGGATCTGCTCGAGCAGCTTGTCCAGCGCGCTGCGGCGATAGCGCACGACGTGCAGCACCGGGCCGAACACCTCGCGCTTGAGCTCGTCGATGCTGCCGATCTCGATCAGCGTCGGCGGCACGAACGTGCCGTGCGCGCAGGCTTCCGGCATCGGCATCTGCGTGACCCCGTGGCCCTTGTCCTTCATCGCCGCGACGTGCGCGTCGATCGTCTGCTTCGCTTCGGCGTCGATCACCGGGCCGACGTCGGTCGACAGGCGGTCCGGGTTGCCGAGCGCGAGCTCCTGCATCGCGCCTTTCAGCATCGTCAGCGTGCGGTCCGCGACATCGTCCTGCAAACACAGAACGCGCAGCGCCGAACACCGTTGACCGGCGGAATCGAACGACGACTGCATCACGTCCGCGACGACCTGCTCGGCGAGCGCCGACGAATCGACGATCATCGCGTTCTGGCCGCCCGTCTCGGCGATCAGCGGGATCGGCTTCCCGTCCGGATCGAGGCGCGCCGACAGCGTCTTGTTGATCAGGCGCGCGACTTCGGTCGAGCCGGTGAACATCACCGCGCGGGTGCGCGCGTCGGCGACGAGCGCCGCGCCGACCGTCTCGCCGGTGCCCGGCAGCAGTTGCACCGCGCCGGCCGGCACGCCGGCCTCGCGCAGGATGCGCACCGCTTGCGCGGCGATCAGCGGGGTCTGCTCGGCCGGCTTCGCGAGCACCGTGTTGCCGGCCGCGAGCGCCGCGGCCACCTGACCCATGAAGATCGCGAGCGGGAAGTTCCACGGGCTGATGCAGACCACGGGGCCGAGCGGGCGATGCGTGTCGTTCGAGAATTCGTCGCGAATCTGCGCGGCGTAGTAGCGCAGGAAATCGACCGCTTCACGGATTTCCGCGATCGCGTTCGGCAGCGACTTGCCCGCTTCGCGCACGATCAGGCCCATCAGCGTGTGCATCTGCGCTTCGAGCAGGTCGGCCGCGCGTGCAAGGCAGTCGGCGCGTGCGTCGACCGGGGTCGCCTGCCAGATCGGCGCGGCGGCCACCGCATGCGCGAGCGCGGCGCTCACGTGCTCGGCGCTCGCTTCGCTGACCGCGCCGACGACGTCGCGCTGGTCGGCCGGGTTGCGCACGTCGCGGGCCGGCGCGTCGGCGATCGCGTCGTCGGCGAGCATCGGCGCGGCGCGCCACGGATGGTGCGCGCTCGCGAGCAGCGCGGACGACAGCGACGCGAGGCGGTGCTCGTTCGACAGGTCGAGGCCCATCGAGTTGGGGCGCTCGTCGCCGTACAGGTTGCGCGGCAGCGGAATCTTCGCGTGCGGCGCGCCGAGCGGCACGACCTTCAGCGCTTCCTCGACCGGATCGGCGACCAGCTCCTTCACCGACACGGTCTTGTCGGCGATGCGGTTCACGAACGACGTGTTCGCGCCGTTCTCCAGCAGGCGGCGCACGAGGTACGCGAGCAGCGTCTCGTGCGTGCCGACCGGCGCGTACACGCGGCACGGGCGGTTCAGCTTGTCGCGGCCGGTGACTTCCTCGTACAGCGGCTCGCCCATCCCGTGCAGGCACTGGAATTCGTACTGGCCCGGGTAGTAGTTCTGGCCCGCGAGCTGGTAGATCGCCGCCAGCGTGTACGCGTTGTGCGTCGCGAACTGCGGATAGACCGCGTCCGGCGCCGCGAGCAGCTTCTTCGCGCACGCGAGGTACGACACGTCGGTGTAGATCTTGCGCGTGTAGACCGGATAGCCTTCGAGGCCGTCGACCTGCGCGCGCTTGATCTCGGTATCCCAGTACGCGCCCTTCACGAGGCGGATCATCAGGCGGTGACGGCTGCGGCGCGCGAGATCGATCAGGTAGTCGATCACGAACGGGCAGCGCTTCTGGTAGCCCTGCACGACGAAGCCGATGCCGTTCCAGCCGGCCAGCTCCGGATCGAAGCACAGCGCCTCGAGCAGGTCGAGCGACAGCTCGAGGCGGTCCGCTTCCTCCGCGTCGATGTTCAGGCCGATGTCGTAGCGGCGCGCGAGCAGCGCGAGCGCGCGCACGCGCGGCAGCAGCTCGGTCATCGTGCGCTCCTGCTGCGAGCGCGAGTAGCGCGCATGCAGCGCCGACAGCTTGATCGAGATGCCCGGGCCTTCGTAGATGCCGCGGCCGCCGGCCGCCTTGCCGATCGCGTGGATCGCCTGCTCGTACGACGCGTAGTAGCGCTGCGCGTCCTCTTCGGTCGTCGCCGCTTCGCCGAGCATGTCGTACGAGTAGCGGAAGCCGCGCGCTTCGTACTTGCGGCTGTTCGCGAGCGCCTCGGAGATCGTCTCGCCGGTCACGAACTGCTCGCCCATCAGGCGCATCGCCATGTCGACGCCCTTGCGGATCAGCGGCTCGCCGCCCTTGCCGATCAGGCGCGTGAGCGCCGACGACAGGCCCGCTTCGCTGTTCGTCGTGACGAGCTTGCCGGTGATCATCAGCCCCCAGGTCGCCGCGTTGACGAACAGCGACGGCGCGTGGCCGACGTGCGAGCGCCAGTCGCCCTTGCTGATCTTGTCGCGGATCAGCGCATCGCGGGTCGCGCGGTCGGGAATGCGCAGCAGCGCTTCCGCGAGACACATCAGCGCAACGCCTTCCTGGCTCGACAGCGAGAACTCGTGGATCAGCCCTTCGACGCCGCCGCCCGAGCTCTTCTCGCGCAGCGCCTCGACGAGCTGCGTCGCGAGCGCCTGCACGTCCGCCTGCAGGTTCGCGGGCAGCCGCGCCTGGCCGATCAGGAACGGCACGCATTCCGGCTCGGGGCGGCGGTACGCGGCGGTGATCGCCGCGCGCAGCACCGATTGCGGCTGCACGTTCTGCGCAAACTCGAGGAACGGATGCGGCGAGTTGTCGTCGTCGCCTTCGCCGGCGTGGCTGTCGGCCAGCTCGGTCACGCCGCTGTGGCCGGCCAGCTCCGGCGGCAGCTGGCCGTGCTCGATGCGTTCGAGATACGCGAAGATCGCCTGCTTGATCAGCCAGTGGGGAGTGCGTTCGAGCCGCGTCGCCGCGTCTTTCAGGCGCGAGCGGAGCAGATCGTCGACTTTGACGCCAAGGGTGGTGCTTGCCATGATGGGTTCGTGCGCCGGACGAAAGCCGGCCAGTGACGTGAGAGGATGCGCGAAATCCTACGGCACACAATAAAAAGGTGCAACCAGATTGCAAGCAGGGTTGCACCTCAAACTTATTCAATATAATCAGTGGCTTATGCTGTCGCAACCTAGGGGTTGCCCGCGCCGCGGGGATCGGGATTTTCCCTGATCCGCGGCGTGCGGACGCGCGCCGGTCACGCAAGCCCCCTGCCGCGCGCATGAAAGCAGGTTGCGCCGGCCCGTCAGATATCCAGCGGGTCGACCTCGACGCTCCACCTCAGCACGCCCTTCAGCGCGCGCAGCTCGAATTGCCACGCGCGCAGCGCGTGCTGCAGCGCCGCCCGCGACGCGCTTTCGAGCAGCAGCTGCGCGCGATGCACGTTCGCGACCTTGACGATCGTCATCGGCACCGCGTCGTAGACGGTCACGCGGTCCGCGCCGGGCAGCCCCGGCAGCGCCGCCGCGGCCCGCTGCAGGAATTCGAGCGCCGCGTCGAGCGTGCGCCCTTCGGCGCGCAGCAGCGCCTGGTAGACGAACGGCGGCAGATGCGCGTCGCGGCGCTCGCCGAGCGTCGAATTCGCGAAGCCGACGTAATCGTGCCGCGCGAGCGCGTGGTACAGCGCGTGGCGCGGATAGCGCGTCTGCACGAGCACGTCGCCCGGCAGCCCGGCGCGGCCCGCGCGGCCGCTCACCTGCATCAGCTGCGCGAACAGCCGTTCGCTCGCGCGGAAATCGTGCGAGAACAGCGCGGTGTCGGCGTTGAGCACGCCGACGAGCGACACGCGCTGGAAATCGTGCCCTTTCGCGATCATCTGCGTGCCGACCAGGATGTCGACCTCGCCCGCGTGCACGTCCGAGAACAGCGCCTGCGCGCTGCCCTTGCGGCGCGTGCTGTCCGCGTCGATCCGCAGCACGCGCGCGCCGGGCACCGCCTCGACGAGCGCTTCCTCGATGCGCTGCGTGCCGCGGCCGAGCGGCGCGATGTCGACGTTGCCGCATTCGGGACACGAGCGCGGAATGCGCGCCTCCCAGCCGCAGTGGTGGCAGCGCAGCGCATGCTCGGGCTTGTGCAGCACGACGTACGCGCTGCAGCGCGGGCAGCCGGCCACCCAGCCGCACGCGTCGCACGCGAGCTGCGGCGCGTAGCCGCGCCGGTTCAGGAACACGAGGCTCTGCTCGCCGCGTTCGAGCCGCGCCTTCAGCGCCGCGACGAGCGGCCCGGACAGCCCGCCCATCGACGCTCGCCCGCGCCGCCGCTCCTCTTCGAGGTCGATCAGCCGCACGCTCGGCAGCACCGCGTCGGCCACCGCGCGCCGCGACAGCGTGAGTTTCGTATAGCGCCCCTGCTCGGCCTGCCACCAGCTTTCGAGCGACGGCGTCGCGGAGCCGAGCACGACCGGGATGCCGAGCTGCTTCGCGCGCCACACCGCGAGGTCGCGCGCCGAATAGCGCAGCCCTTCCTGCTGCTTGTAGGCCGGCTCGTGCTCCTCGTCGACGACGATCAGCGCGAGCGCCGGCAGCGACGCGAGCACCGCGAGGCGCGTGCCGAGCACGATCCGCGCGCGGCCCGTGTGCGCGGCCAGCCAGTTGCGCGCGCGCTCGCCTTCGGCGAGGCCGCTGTGCAGCGTGACGATCGCGTCGGACGCGAGCGTGCCGGCAAAGCGCGCGCGAAACGCCGCTTCGAACTGCGGCGTCAGGTTGATTTCGGGGACGAGCACGAGCGCCTGCGCATCGGGCCGCGCGTCCAGCAGCGACGCGAGCGCGTGCAGGTAGACCTCGGTCTTGCCGCTGCCGGTCACGCCGTGCAGCAGGAACGGCGCAAACCCCTGCGCGGCGCGGATCGCGTCGAGCGCCTCGTCCTGCTGGTCGGTCAGCGGCGGCGGCACGGTTCGCCCACCGCCTTGTCCACCCATTGTCGACAGGTTATCCACAGGCTTGGGCACAGGGTTGTCCGTCCAGCCGATTTCGTCAACATCGACCCAGCCTTGCGCGGCCCAGTCGTCGAGCGTCGCCGCCGCCTTCGGATGCAGCGCACGGGCGTCGGGCAGGCTCAGCGACTCGGCGTCGGCGAGCGCCCCGGCCAGCCGCCGCAGCGCCGCCGCGCGCGCGGGCAACGCATCCGGCAGCGCGGCGCGGCCGGCTTCCGACAGCCGGTATCGGATCTCCGGCGCCAGCAGCCGGCCCCAGCGTCCGGCGTCGCGCAGCGCCTGCGGCAGCGCCGGCAGCGCGACCTCGCCGCGGCCGCGCTGGTAGTAGTCGGCGGCGAACGCGACGAGCGCGAGCCAATCGGCGGACAGCGGCGGCAGGTCCGCGCAGATCGCGTCGACCGCACGCAGCCGCGACGGCGGCACGTCGGTGTGAGTCGTCACTTCGCACACGAGCCCGACCGCCTGCCGCTTGCCGAACGGCACCTGCACGAGGGTGCCGGGCCCGGGCGCCGGCCGTGCGTCGCAGCGGTAATCGAACAGGGTCGCGAGCGGATGGTCGAGCGCCACCCGCAGATAGGTGCCGTCGGTCACGCGCCTCCCGTGAGCGTGCGAGCGATCCGGGTTCCGCCCCTCAATACGGGGGCGGCGGCGGCAAACTTAAAGTAAAACTTCAGATTCGTCGCTAAGTTTTGGATTCGCATTAGGAATCGCCGTATACCCTGACCAGCCTGTGGATAACTTTGTTGAGAACTTGCCTTTCATCGCGCCCGGAGCGCGTCGGGCCGAGCCTGCCGCTGCTTTTGCCGGTTCGGAACCGGGGCCCGCGAAGCCTTATTCCATAAGGCTGCTATTCAAATTCTCAGACCATAGCGGGGCAAATTGACCGATACGGGGTTCTACCGCGCTGCAACGTGGAAAATGTGTATAAGTCAAGTCTTGACAAGCCGCCGATCACCCGCCCGGGCGGGGTTGCGCCCTGTTTAGTTCAGGGCGCGAAACGCGGCCGCTCCGCACCGCAGCACGGCCGCGCCTGCAATCAGCGCGCGGCTCCGCTACGAATCGCGCGGCTGTGGTTGTGCACCTCGTCAACCAGTTCGGCGACGTGCTCGGGCGGCGTGAACTGCGAGATGCCGTGCCCGAGGTTGAACACGTGGCCCGGATGGTTGCCGTAGCTGTCGAGCACCGCGCGCGCCTGCTCGCGGATCGCGGCCGGCGGCGCAAACAGGATCGTCGGATCGAGGTTGCCCTGCAGCGCGACGCGCCCCGCGACACGTTCGCGCGCGACGCCGAAGTTGACGGTCCAGTCGAGCCCGACCGCGTCGACGCCCGTCGCCGCGATTTCCTCGAGCCACAGCCCGCCGCCCTTCGTGAAGGTGATCACCGGCACGCGCTCGCCGTCGTGCTCGCGCTTGAGCTGCGACACGACGCGGCGGATGTAGTCGAGCGAGAAGCGCTGATACGCGCCGTCGGCGAGCGCGCCGCCCCATGTGTCGAAAATCATCACCGCCTGCGCGCCCGCTTCGATCTGTGCGTTCAGGTATGCGGCGACCGCCTGCGCGTTGACGTCGAGAATCCGGTGCATCAGGTCCGGCCGCGAATACGCCATCGACTTCACGGTGCGGAAGTCGTCCGAGCCGCCGCCTTCGACCATGTAGCACGCAAGCGTCCACGGGCTGCCCGAGAAGCCGATCAGCGGCACCCGCTGGCGGCCCTGGCCGTCGGTGAGCGCGCGGCGGATCTCGCGCACCGCGTCCGTCACGTAGCCGAGCGTCGCGCCGATGTCCGGCACCGCGAGCTTCGCGACGTCCGCCTCGGTGCGCACCGGATGCGCGAACTTCGGCCCTTCGCCGACCTGGAAGTCGAGACCGAGACCCATCGCGTCGGGAATCGTCAGGATGTCCGAGAACAGGATCGCGGCGTCCAGCGGAAAGCGCTCGAGCGGCTGCAGCGTCACTTCGGTCGCGTAGTCGCGGTTCTTCGCGAGGCCGAGGAAGCTGCCCGCGCGCGCGCGCGTCGCGTTGTACTCCGGCAGGTAGCGGCCTGCCTGACGCATCAGCCAGATCGGCGTGTAGTCGGTCGGCTCGCGCAGGAGCGCACGCAGGAAGGTGTCGTTGAGCAGGGTATGAGCCACGGTGGAGGCGCCGATGCGGAAGAGGCAAAAGCGCATTTTACCGGACCGGGGCCATCCCGCCGCGTGCGCGGCGCCGATGGCGGCCATATGACGCGCGCGATGGCTCCGTTATGATCGGACACCCATATCGAAACGAACGAAGGAGGAGACCCGATGAAGCAGCTCGCCAAGATTGCCGCCGTCGCCGCGCTGGCATGTGCCGCCACCACGCACGCGCAGACGGCTCCGGGCGGCGGCACGGCAGGCGCCGGCTCGCGGCTCGACGACGTGCTCGCGCGCGGCACGCTGCGTGTCTGCACGACGGGCGACTACAAGCCGTATTCGTATTACCGCGCCGACGGCAGGTTCGAAGGCATCGACATCGACATGGCCGACGCGCTCGCGAAATCGCTCGGCGTGAAGGCCGACTACGTGAAGACGAGCTGGCCGAACCTGACCGCGGATTTCGTGGCGAAGTGCGACATCGCGGTCGGCGGCGTATCGACGACGCTCGAGCGCCAGAAGCGCGCGTTCTTCACGCAGCCGTACATGACCGACGGCAAGACCCCGATCGTGCGCTGCGCGGACGCCGACAAATACCAGACCGTCGCGCAGATCGACCGCCCCGAGACCCGCGTGATCGTGAACCCGGGCGGCACCAACGAGCGTTTTGCCAAGCAGCACTTCACGCACGCGAACGTCACCGTGTACCCGGACAACGTGACGATCTTCAAGCAGATCCTCGTCGGCAAGGCCGACGTGATGGTGACCGACGCGTCCGAGACGCTGCTGCAGCAAAAACTGAATCCGGGCCTGTGCTCGGTGCATCCGGACCAGCCGTTCCAGTTCGGCGAAAAGGCGTACATGGTGCCGCGCGGCGACGTCGTGTTCCAGCAGTACGTCGATCAATGGCTGCACCTGGCGCTCGCGAACGGCGAGTTCCGGGCGATCTCGGACAAGTGGCTGAAGTGACGCCGGCCGGGGCCGCGCCTCGGGCGGTCGGCGCGTGACGCGATGGCGCAGGCGTGCGGTTTGGCCGACCGGCCGACTGGCGCGCCCCTCGATCACGTTTCAAAATCTTTCTGACGATTGAATCGTCAGACATCGAATCCTCTGCGCATTGCACTTTTTCGCGTGCAATTGTGGACTTCGTCGAGCCTGTCGCGCACGAAAATCGCATTACGCGCACGCGATGAAAACACTTTCGATAATATTGGTAAAAATGACCTCCATGAAATCCCTTAAAACAGCAAAAAATCCCGGAAAGCCTTATCCGGCGGGCGTTACAACCTGAAACACTTTGTTACCGCGAGGGGACATCAATTCGCCCACAATGCCTTTCAACGGTTTCAACACGGATGCGGTCTCGTGTGCCAAGTGTGAGCGGACGCAAAGCACGGCGAGCCCGTCGGTTATATGCCGAAGCCCTTCCGGGGGGCATCCTTGTTGGAGTCGTTTCCGGTCTCCGGACCGGACGCGTTCCATCTTTGGTCTCCTCGCGCTAACCCCGTAGCGTGTGGTTTTTAGCGGGCTAATAAGCCCGCTTTTTTTCGTCCATCGAAAACGTGGCGGCCCGCCGGGCGCCACGTTTCCCGCGTCACGCGGTCTTCTGCACGTCGAGTTTCAGCTCGTCGATCATGCGCTGACGCATCACGAACTTCTGCACCTTCCCCGTCACCGTCATCGGCAGCTCGTCGACGAAGCGGATGTAGCGCGGAATCTTGTAGTGTGCGATCTGCCCCTGGCAGAACGCGCGCACGTCATCCTCGGTCAGCTGCTCGCCCGCGCGCAGCACGATCCACGCGCACACTTCCTCCCCGTACTTCGCGTCGGGCACGCCGAACACCTGCGCGCTCTGGATCTTCGGATGACGAAACAGGAATTCCTCGATCTCGCGCGGATAAATGTTCTCGCCGCCGCGGATCAGCATGTCCTTCAGCCGGCCGACGATGTTGCAGTAGCCGTCAGCGTCGAGCGTCGCGAGATCGCCGGTGTGCATCCAGCCGTCGATCAGCACGTCGCGCGTCTTCTCGTCGTCGTCCCAGTAGCCGCGCATCACCGAATAGCCCTTCGTGCACAGCTCGCCCGTCGCGCCGACCGGCACGATGCCGCCGCTCGGATCGACGATCTTCACTTCCAGATGAGGCTGGATGCGGCCGACGGTCGTCGTGCGCATCTCGAGCGGGTCGTCGGTCGAGCTCTGGAACGACACGGGGCTCGTCTCCGTCATCCCGTACGCGATCGTGATTTCCGACAGGTGCATCTGCGACACGACGCGCTTCATTGTCTCGATCGGGCACGGCGAGCCGGCCATGATGCCGGTGCGCAGCGACGACAGGTCGTAGTTCGCGAAGTCCGGATGGTCCAGCTCCGCGATGAACATCGTCGGCACGCCGTGCAGCGCGGTGCAGCGTTCGTCGGCAACCGCGGCGAGCGTCGCGGCCGGGTCGAACGCCTCGCCGGGGAACACCATCGCGGCGCCGGTCGACACGCACGCGAGCACGGCCAGCACCATCCCGAAGCAGTGGTAAAGCGGCACCGGAATGCACAGCGCATCCTGCTCACTGAAGCGCATCGCCTGCGCGATCGAGCGCGCGTTGTTGACGACGTTGCGGTGCGAGAGCGTCGCGCCCTTCGGGCTGCCGGTCGTGCCGCTCGTGAACTGGATATTGATCGGATCGATCGACGCGAGCGTCGCGCCGAGCGCGTCGAGCGCTTCCCGGTCGAGCGCCGCGCGGCCGCGCGCCATCACGTCGGCAAAGCGGAACATGCCGGCGGGCGCGACCTCGCCCATCGACACGATCGTACGCAGGCTCGGCACGCGCACCGCGTGCAGGTCGCCCGGCGCGCAGCACGCGAGTTCCGGCGCGATCGCCTGCAGCATGTCGACATAGCCGGACGACTTGAAGCGCTCGGCGGCGATCACCGCCTTGCAGCCGACCTTGTTCAGCGCGTATTCGATTTCCGCGAGCCGGTAGGCGGGATTGAGGTTGACGAGGATCGCGCCGATGCGCGCGGTCGCGAACTGGGTCAGCAGCCATTCGCTGCGGTTCGGCGACCAGATGCCGACGCGGTCGCCCCGCGTGATGCCGAGCGCGGCGAGGCCCGTGGCCAGCACGTCGACTTCGTCGGCGAATTCGCGCCAGCTCCAGCGTATGCGCTGCTCGCGGAACACCACGGCCGGCCGGTCGGGAAAGCGTCCGGCGGTATCCCGCAGGAACTGCCCGATCGTCGCTTCGGAAAGCGGCACGTCGGTCGCGCCGCGCACGTACGACAATCCGTTCTCGGGCGCGATCAGCGCCCGCACGCCTGGGTCTGCAGCCATGATGTCTCCGTCTTTTGTCGGTCTGATGCAGCGGACGATAGCGCGCTCCGCTGACGACACTCTGACATCGATTCTCGGCGTCCGGGCGAAATAGCACGCTCGGACGAAACCCTGACGAAACCGGGGCGAAAAAAAAAGCAGCCCGGAGGCTGCTTTCTTTTGCACGACGCACGGCTGGCTTAGTGCCGGCTGCGCATCTTCGCCAGACGCTGGATCGCTTCGAGCTGCGCCATGGCGGTCGCGAGCTCGGACTGCGCCTTCGCGAGGTCGATGTCCGACTTCGCGTTCTGCAGCGTTTCCTCGGCGCGCTTGCGCGCTTCCTCGGCCTTCGCCGAGTCGAGATCCTTGCCGCGGATCGCGGTATCGGCGAGCACCGTCACGGCGCCCGGCTGCACTTCGAGAATGCCGCCCGCGACGAACACGAACTCGTCGTTGCCGCTTTCGGTTTCGATGCGCACCGCACCCGGACGAATCCGCGTGATCAGCGGCGTGTGACCCGGCAGGATGCCCAGCTCACCCGCTTCGCCCGGCAGCGCGACGAACTTCGCCTCGCCCGAGAAGATCTGCTCTTCCGCGCTGACGACGTCTACTTTGATGGTTGCCATATCGACTCCTGGTTGAGCGTGTTACGTGGGCGCCCGTCCGCGAAAAGCCACCTGCACGGCAGCCATCGCGGACGCACGGGCGCCCGCTGCGTTACACCCGACCTTTACTGGATCTTCTTGGCCTTCTCGAAGGCTTCGTCGATCGTGCCGACCATGTAGAACGCCTGCTCCGGCAGGTGATCGCACTCGCCGTCGACGATCATCTTGAAGCCGCGGATCGTTTCCTTCAGCGGCACGTACTTGCCCGGCGAGCCCGTGAACACTTCAGCGACGTGGAACGGCTGCGACAGGAAACGCTGGATCTTACGCGCACGTGCGACCGACAGCTTGTCTTCCGGCGACAGTTCGTCCATGCCCAGAATCGCGATGATGTCGCGCAGTTCCTTGTAGCGCTGCAGCGTCTGCTGAACGCGGCGGGTGATCGTGTAGTGCTCTTCGCCGATCACGTTCGGGTCGATCTGGCGCGACGTCGAGTCGAGCGGGTCGACCGCCGGGTAGATGCCCAGCGAAGCGATGTCACGCGACAGAACGACGGTTGCGTCCAGGTGGCCGAAGGTCGTAGCCGGCGACGGGTCGGTCAAGTCGTCCGCAGGGACGTACACGGCCTGGACCGACGTAATCGAGCCCTTCTTGGTCGACGTGATGCGTTCCTGCAGCTTGCCCATTTCTTCAGCCAGCGTCGGCTGATAGCCCACTGCCGACGGCATACGGCCGAGCAGTGCCGACACTTCGGTACCGGCCAGCGTGAAACGGTAGATGTTGTCGACGAAGAACAGCACGTCGAGGCCTTCGTCACGGAAGTGCTCGGCCATCGTCAGGCCGGTCAGCGCGACGCGCAGACGGTTGCCCGGCGGCTCGTTCATCTGGCCGTACACCAGCGCGACCTTGTCGAGAACGTTCGAGTCCTTCATTTCGTGGTAGAAGTCGTTCCCTTCACGGGTACGCTCGCCCACGCCCGCGAACACGGAGTAACCGCCGTGCTCCTTCGCGATGTTGTTGATGAGCTCCATCATGTTGACGGTCTTGCCCACGCCCGCACCGCCGAACAGACCGACCTTGCCGCCCTTTGCGAACGGGCAGATCAGGTCGATGACCTTGATGCCCGTTTCGAGCAGTTCGGTCGACGGCGACAGTTCGTCGAACGCCGGCGCCTTCTGGTGGATCGAGCGGGTGTGTTCGCTCTCGATCGGGCCAGCCTCGTCGATCGGGCGGCCGAGCACGTCCATGATCCGGCCGAGGGTCGGCTTGCCGACCGGCACCGAGATCGGCTTGTTCGTGTTCTTCACCGTCAGACCGCGGCGCAGGCCGTCGGATGCACCCAGACAGATGGTGCGGACCACGCCGTCGCCCAGCTGCTGCTGGACTTCGAGCGTCAGTTCCGAGCCTTCCAGAATGAGCGCGTCGTAAATCTTCGGCATGCTTTCGCGCGGGAATTCCACGTCGATAACGGCGCCGATGCACTGTACGATCTTGCCTTCTACCAAAGCAGCAGTACTCATCGCTTTTCCTTTAAATACCTGATTCTTTACTCGCGCAAAGGCGCAGTTTCGGGTGGTCTGGCGGCTCGCGCTTAAACAGCTGCGGCGCCGCCGACGATCTCCGACAGTTCCTTCGTGATCGCGGCCTGACGGCTCTTGTTGTACACCAGCTGCAGCTCGCTGATCACGGTCTTCGCGTTGTCCGACGCAGCCTTCATCGCGACCATCCGCGCCGATTGCTCCGACGCCATGTTTTCCGCGACGGCCTGGTACACCAGCGCCTCGACGTAGCGCACCAGCAGCTCGTCGACGACAGCCTGCGCATCCGGCTCGTAGATGTAGTCCCACGACGTGGCCGGCGTGCCGTCATTCGCCTCGAAGTGCTCCGACGACAGCGGCAGCAGCTGCTCGATCACCGCTTCCTGCTTCATCGTGTTGACGAAGCGCGTGTACGCGAGATAAACCGCCGACAGCTTGCCTTCCGAGTACAGGTCGAGCTGCGTCTTCACCGCGCCGATCAGCTTGTCGAGGTGCGGGGTGTCGCCGAGGTGCACGACCTGCGACATCACCTTCGCGCCGAAGCGGTTCAGGAACCCGAGGCCCTTGCCGCCGATCGCGGTGGCTTCGACCTTCTGGCCCTTCTCTTCCAGCTCCTTGAACTTCTGCACCGTCGCGCGCAGCACGTTGGTGTTCAGACCGCCGCACAGACCCTTGTCCGTCGTGACGAGGATGATGCCGGCCGTCTTCGCGCCTTCGTTCGCCACCATGAACGGGTGGCGGTACTCCGGGTTCGCGCGGCTCATGTGCGCGGCGATGGCGCGGACCTTGTCCGCATACGGACGAGCGGCGCGCATGCGTTCCTGCGCGCGGCGCATCTTCGATGCGGCCACCATCTCCATCGCCTTCGTGATCTTGCGCGTGTTCTGCACGCTCTTGATCTTGCCGCGAATTTCCTTCATTCCAGCCATAGCTTGCTCCTTGACCGAAGCGGCGCGGGCGCGTCAAGCGGCCCGCGCGGCTTCAGTGTTCACGCGCGGATCAATAGGCACCCGACTTCTTGAAGGATTCGATCGCCGCGCGCAGCGCGCCTTCGTCGTCCTTCGAGAGGTCCTTGGTGTCTTCGATGCGCTTGATGAGGTCAGCGTGGCTGGTCTTCAGGAATTCGCGCAGGCCCTTCTCGAACGGCAGCACTTGCTTGACGTCGAGGTCGTCGAAGTAGCCGTTGTTCGCGGCGTACAGCGACACGGCCAGTTCCCACACCTGAAGCGGCTGGTACTGCGGCTGCTTCAGCAGTTCCGTCACGCGGCGGCCGCGCTCGAGCTGCTTGCGGGTCGCTTCGTCGAGGTCCGACGCGAACTGCGCGAACGCTGCGAGCTCACGGTACTGCGCGAGGTCGGTACGGATACCGCCCGACAGCTTCTTCACGACCTTCGTCTGCGCGGCGCCACCGACTCGCGACACCGACACGCCGGCGTTGATTGCCGGACGGATGCCCGCGTTGAACAGGTCGGTTTCCAGGAAGATCTGGCCGTCGGTGATCGAGATCACGTTCGTCGGAACGAACGCGGTCACGTCGCCCGCTTGCGTTTCGATGACCGGCAGTGCCGTCAGCGAGCCGCTCTTGCCCTTCACTTCGCCGTTCGTGAACTTCTCGACGTACTCTTCCGACACGCGAGCCGCGCGCTCGAGCAGACGCGAGTGCAGATAGAACACGTCGCCCGGGTATGCTTCACGGCCCGGCGGGCGGCGCAGCAGCAGCGAGATCTGACGGTATGCCCAAGCCTGCTTGGTCAAGTCGTCGTAAATGATCAGCGCGTCCTGGCCGCGATCGCGGAAGTATTCGCCCATCGTGCAGCCCGCGTACGGCGCGAGGTACTGCATGGCGGCGGAATCCGATGCCGAAGCGGCGACGACGATCGTGTATTCGAGCGCGCCGGTTTCTTCGAGCTTGCGCACCACGTTCATGATCGACGAAGCCTTCTGGCCGATCGCGACGTAGATACAGATCAGGTCCTTGCCCTTCTGGTTGATGATCGTGTCGAGCGCCACCGCGGTCTTGCCGCACTGACGGTCGCCGATGATCAGCTCACGCTGGCCACGGCCGATCGGCACCATCGAGTCGATCGACTTCAGGCCGGTCTGCACCGGCTGCGACACCGACTTGCGCCAGATCACGCCCGGGGCGATCTTTTCGATTGCGTCGGTCAGCTTCGCGTTGACCGGGCCCTTGCCGTCGATCGGGTTGCCGAGCGCGTCGACCACGCGGCCGACGAGTTCCGGGCCAACCGGGACTTCGAGAATGCGGCCCGTCGTCTTGACGATGTCGCCTTCCGAGATGTGTTCGTATTCGCCGAGAATCACCGCGCCGACCGAGTCGCGCTCGAGGTTCAGCGCGAGGCCGAACGTGTTGCCCGGGAACTCGAGCATTTCGCCCTGCATCACGTCCGACAGGCCGTGGATGCGCACGATACCGTCGGTCACGGAGATCACGGTGCCCTGGTTGCGAACGTCTGCGCTCGCTTCAAGGCCCTGGATCCGGCTCTTGATCAGCTCGCTGATCTCAGAGGGATTGAGTTGCATTATTCGCTCCTGATAGTCAATTCTGTTGCGTGCCGGCGTGGCGCTCAGGCGGTCAAGGCAGCCTGCATCGAAGCAAGGCGCGCGCGAACCGAAGAGTCGAGCACTTCGTCGCCGACCGTCACGCGCACGCCGCCGATCAGCGACGAATCGACTTCGACCGTCGGCTTCAGCTTGCGCTTGAACTTGCGCTCGAGGCTCGCGACGAGACCTTCGAGGTCCGTACCGTTCAGCGGGAATGCGCTGACGATCGTTGCGTCGGCGGCGCCTTCGCGCTCGTTCTTGAGCGCGTCGAACTGCACGGCGATTTCCGGCAGCAGCGCGATGCGATGATTGTCGACCAGCATCTGCACGAAGTTCTTCGCCTCGGCGGACGTCGCGAGCGGCGACTTCGCCGCGGCAAGCAGCAGCTCGGCCACTTGCGCGCGGGTCACCTTCGGATTCGACGCCACGGAGAGCACTTCGGGCAGATGCGCAACCTGGGCCAGCTCTTGCACGAGCGTGGACCAGGCGGCGATGTCACCCCCCTCGGCCACGCGGAACAGCGCTTCTGCGTAAGGGCGGGCGATGGTTGCAAGTTCGGCCATGATCAGAGCTCGGCTTTCAGTTGATTCAGCAGTTGGGCGTGGGCCGTTTGATCGACTTCGCGCTTCAGGATCTGCTCGGCGCCCTTCACGGCCAGCGTGGCGACTTCGCCACGCAGCGCTTCGCGCGCCTTCACGATTTGCTGTTCTGCTTCCGCTTTCGCCTGGGCGACGATGCGGGCGGCTTCAGCCTGGGCATTGGCCTTGATTTCCTCGGCGACCGCCTGGGCACGCTTTTCGGCGTCGGCGATGCGCTGCTGGCCGTCATTGCGGGCCTGCGCGAGTTCCTGGTCCACGCGCTTGTGCGCTGCGTCGAGTTCCGCCTTGCCCTTTTCCGCGGCGGCGAGGCCGTCGGCGATCTTCTTCGCGCGCTCGTCGAGGGCGTTGATCAACGGCGGCCACACGAATTTCATCGTGAACCACGCGAGGACCAGGAACACGACCATTTGCGCAAACAGAGTTGCGTTGAGATTCACGGTGTTTCCTTATCTGCTATTCCGGAAAAATGAAACGGTAAGGCGCTCATCGAGTTGCATTCGATCAGCGCCCCAAGTCTCCGTTCCGCCCTGCGCCGGCTCACGCCGGGCGCATATTTCCGAGGAACCTTAGCCTGCGAGCTTCGACAGGAGCGGGTTCGCGAACGCGAACAGCATTGCGACACCAACACCGATCAGGAACGCCGCGTCGATCAGACCAGCCAGCAGGAACATCTTCGTTTGCAGCGGGTTGATGAGTTCCGGCTGACGTGCGCATGCTTCGATGTACTTGCCACCCATCAGCGCGATACCGATACAGGCGCCGATCGCACCCAGGCCGATGATGATGCCGATACCGATGGCGGTCAGACCCTGGATGTTGGCGATGAAAGCTTGCATGATCACTCCTTTGTGAAAAGACTTGGAACTGAGATTTAAAAAACTAAAACGAAGACTCTTTTTTGCACGCCGCGCTTAGTGCTTGTCGTGCGCCTGGCCGAGATACACCAGCGTCAGCATCATGAAAATGAATGCCTGCAACAGAACAATCAGGATGTGGAAGATTGCCCAGACGCTGCCCGCGATCACGTGACCAATGAAGCCGAGGAACGTTGCGTCACCGCCGAAGCTCCACATGCTGCCGAGCAGGGCGATCAGCAGGAACACCAGCTCACCCGCGTACATGTTGCCGAACAACCGCATGCCGAGCGAGACGGTCTTCGCGACGAATTCGACGATGTTGAGCGCGAGGTTCGGGATCCACAGCGCCGGGTGCGCGCCGAACGGCGCCGACAGCAGTTCATGCACGAAGCCGCCCGCGCCCTTGATCTTGATGCTGTAGTAGATCATCAGGACGAACACGCCGAGCGCGATGCCGAGGGTGCCGTTCAGGTCGGCCGTCGGAACGATGCGATGGTGGGAAATGATGCCCGACAGGCCCAGCAGGCCGATCACGCGGCCCGGCAGGTCGACGGGGAGGAAGTCGAGGGCGTTCATCAGCGCGACCCACACGAACACGGTCAGTGCGAGCGGAGCGATGAAGGTGCGGTTGCCGTGGACGATCGCCTTCGACTGGTCTTCGACCATCTCGACGAGCATCTCGATCGCGCATTGGAAGCGGCCTGGCACGCCGGACGTCGCCTTGCGGGCAGCCAGCCGCAGCACGAGGATGGTGACGACGCCACACACGATCGACCAGAACAGCGTGTCGAGATTCCAGACATGAATGTCGAAAATCGACGTCTGATGCGAGGTGGAGAAATTCTGCAAGTGGTGCGCAATGTACTCGGACGGATCCGGACCGCGCGTGCCTTCGCTAGCTGCCATATCGTTAATGCCACCCAAATTGTCGAAAATCGTTTGCCCGATTCCGCAATACGCTATTGCGGGAACGGGCCGGCGCGTTTTCATGTCGAAACCGCGCGCTGCTTGTTCCTTACCGCCAGGCCAGTGCGATCCAGTACGTCTTCAGCACGACGAGGTACGTGACGAGGAGCGGCACCCAGTGCACGCCGGGATAGCCGAACGCCACTGCGGCGAACATCCCGATCGTCACACCGAGCTTGAGGGCTTCGCCTGCCACCCAGCTCATCACGGTGGCCGAGCCACCTGCCTTCAGTCGTGCCACGAACAACGCACTCGGCACCCAGCCGATCGCTCCGCCCAGAAACGCGGATTGCGCAGCGGCGCCCGGCGACTTCGAAAACAGCCACCACGCCAGCGTTGCAACCAGGGACAAGGCCACTTGCGCGATCACCACCTTGTAGGGGGTCATGCGCGAGGGCCGACTCACGTTCGGGCCGAACAGCTTCTCGGCTTCTGCCCGCGTGAGCGGAACGATGTTGTCGTCTTGCAGCTCGGCATCCCAGTCGTCGCCGGGAGATTCGCGCCGCTCGCCGGCCGCTGAAGCGGTGCGTTGCGCGCGGTGATCATCGTGCCTACCTTTCGGCGCCTGACCCGCCATCGCAGTCTTCCGCAAAATCCCTGAATCCGGCCCCAAGCTTTCCGAAAGCTTTCAGGGGCGCCTAGCTAACAAATCCGGGCGATTGTAAGCGATAGTTGCAGGTGATTCAAGGCTTTAGACGCGACAAAAACCTGCGTAAAACGACGCCTCATGATGTGAAAAACGCGCGAATCCACGAGGTACGATGACAGTTGTAAGGACAATTGTTTGCACGGTATTTCGTGTGCGAAGAAAGTCGCGAACCGGACGGGCCGGCGATGGTGTATCGCGCGGCTGATGGGCCGCTGTGGATGAATCGTTGTGGATGTGACGTCGCGGATGAGTCGCTGTGGGCGCCCCGCTTTCGATGCATCGCTGCGTAGGAACGTACTGTGCGACTCAGCCGTGAACGAGCAGCCATCCGCCGAGCACAGCGCTTGCGATCGCAAACGGAATCGACACGAGGTGAAACGGCAGCCACATGCGCGGCTCCTTCGCGAGCCGCACCGCGATCAGGTTCGCGAGCGAGCCGATCGCGACGCCGAAGCCGCCGACGGATACCCCGAACGCAAGCGCGCGCCAGTCCCGCGTGAACTCCGACAGCAGGATCGCGGCAGGCACGTTGCTGATCCCCTGCGACAACATCGCGCCCGCCGCGAACACGCGCAGCGGCGTATCGAGACGCGCATGCGCGATCGCGTCATGTATCGTCGGCAGCGCAGCCGCGGTGCGCAGCACGACGAACATCAGCACGAAGATCAGCAACAGCAGCCAGTCGATCCTCAACACCGCGTCGCGCCGCACGACCGCCAGCACGATGGCAACGGCGATCAGGCCGTGCAGCGCATGATGCGCATCGGCAAGCAGCACGAACGCGGCGAACAGGGCCGCCGCGACGAGTGCCTGCATGCGCTGCACCGGCAACGCGACGACATCGGCGGACAGGTCGAGCGGCTTCGCACGAAACGCACAAGCCGTCACCGCGAGCAGCAGGATCATCAACGCAATCGCAAGCGGCCCGAGCGTGAGCACGAAGCGGCTGAACGACACGCCGCTCAACTGCCACAGGAACAGGTTCTGCGGATTGCCGAGCGGCGTCGCGACCGACCCCGCGTTGACGGCCAGCGCAACGACGATCACGAGCCGCCGGAACGGCAGCGGCGTCAATGCGCGCAGCGACACCATCAACGGCACGACGACGAACAGCGCGACGTCGTTGGTGAGCCACATCGCGAGCGCGGCGGAGAACCCGACGAGCAGCATCGCGAGCGCGCGCTCGGAATGCACGTGATGCACGATGCGATGCGCCAGCCACATCAGGCACCCGGACAACTCGAGCGCCTTCGTCAGCATCAGCAGGCCGGCAAGCGTCGCGACCGTCTGCCAGTCGACGCGATCGACCAGCACTCCGAATGGTTGCGGGCGCATCCATTGCAGCAGGATGAAGCCGGCGACCAGCACGGCCAGCACCGGCTCCTGCGAGAGCCAGCCGAGCCACCGGCGCGGCGCCCACGCGCCCGCGCTGTCCATCGGCGACACCCCGTTACTCTTCCGCCGTCACGTTGCCGCGCAAGCGCGCGAGGATGCCCTCGAGCGCATCGAGGTTGCCGAAATCGATCATCACCTGCCCTCGCCCGCGCCGGCCGAGCTTGATCTTCACCGTCGACGCCAGCAGGTCGGACAACTCCTCTTCGAGACGGCGCGTGTCGCGGCCGCCGTCGTCCTTCGCGCGTGCCTTCACGGCCGGCGCTTCCTTCGTCGTCTGCGTGACGAGCTTCTCGGTTTCGCGCACCGACATGCGCTTGTTCACGACCTGGTGCGCAAGCGTGATCTGCGTTGCCGCATCGACCGCCAGCAGCGCGCGCGCATGGCCCATGTCGAGATCGCCGGCGAGCAGCATCGTCTGCACCGGCGCCGCGAGATTCAGCAGGCGCAGCAGGTTCGACACCGCGCTGCGTGAACGGCCGACCGACTCGGCGGCCTGCTCGTGCGTGAAATGGAATTCGTCGAGCAGGCGCTGGATGCCGTGCGCCTCTTCCAGCGGATTCAGGTCTTCGCGCTGGATGTTCTCGATCAGCGCCATCGCGGCGGCGGCTTGATCGGACACATCCTTCACGAGCACCGGCACCTCTTCGAGGCCGGCGAGACGCGCGGCGCGGAAACGCCGCTCGCCCGCGATGATCTCGTATTTGTCTGACGAAATGGGGCGAACCAGGATCGGCTGCATCACGCCTTGCGCGCGGATGCTCGCCGCCAGTTCCTGCAAGCTGCCCTCGTCCATTCGCGTCCGCGGCTGGTACTTGCCGGCCTGCAGCTTCGCAAGCGCGAGCGTGTTCGGCGCGCCCTCGATCTTCACCGCTTCGGTGATGTCGGCACTGCCGCCGAGCAGCGCTTCGAGGCCACGACCCAACCCTTTCTTCTTCGGCACCGCGTTCATGTCTTTCTTCCTCGCTTCGCTCATGTCCGGATCACGCATCGAATGCGCGCACGCGCTCGATCATCTCGGCGCCGAACTGGAGATAGGCCTGCGCACCGCGCGAGCCGCGGTCGAACACGACGCCCGGCAACCCGTAGCTCGGCGCTTCCGCGAGGCGAACGTTGCGCGGAATCACCACGTCGAACACCTTGTCGCCGAAGTGCGCCTTCAATTGGTCGGAAACCTGCTGCTGCAGCGTGATGCGCGGATCGAACATCACCCGCAGCAAGCCGATGATCTTCAGGTCGCGGTTCATGTTCGCATGCACCTGCTTGATCGTATTGACGAGATCCGACAGGCCCTCGAGTGCGAAGTACTCGCACTGCATCGGAATCACGACGCCGTGCGCCGCGCACAGGCCGTTCAGCGTCAGCAGCGACAGCGTCGGCGGACAATCGATCAGCACGAAGTCGTAATCGTCGGCCACGCGCTCGAGCGCCGCCTTCAACCGGCGCTCACGATTGTCGATGCCGATCAGCTCGATTTCGGCGCCGGACAGTTCGCGGTTCGCCGGCAGCACGTCGTACGTCACCGCTTCGGGGCGCACGCGCGCATCGGCAACCGTGACGCCGTCGACCAGCACCTCGTACACGGTCGACTCGACGCCCGCCTTGTCGATCCCGCTACCCATCGTCGCGTTGCCTTGCGGGTCGAGATCGATCAGCAGGACACGTTGCTCCTGCGCTGCAAGGCTCGCGGCGAGATTGACCGTTGTCGTCGTCTTGCCGACGCCCCCCTTCTGGTTCGCAACGCAGAAGATCTTTGCCATCGTTGGTGTGTCCTTCTAACTTCAAACAATCGGCGCGCCGACAGCGCGCCGTCAATTCGCTTCGTCGACGGCGACTTCGATCAGATGCCGTTCGGCATCGAGCATCGGCACCGCCAGCCGAATGGTCTGCTTCACGTGGCTGCCGTCGGGCAGCCGTGCAATCTCGTCATCCGGATGCACGCCCTTCATCGCCCAAATCGATCCACTAGGCGCGACCAGATGTCGAGCAAGTTTAACGAAGTCGGATAGATCCGCGAAAGCGCGCGATACGATTACGTCGAATTTTTCCGGCACTTCGACGCCCGGCTGCAGCGTTTCCACGCGCCCGGTCACGACCGACAGGTTCGCGAGTTTCAGCTCGGCACGGGTTTGCGTCTGGAATGCAGACTTCTTCTGGACGATATCGTTCAGCGTGATCTGCCAGTCCGGCAGCACGATCGCCAGCACGATGCCCGGCAACCCGCCGCCCGACCCAACGTCGAGCACGCGTGCCGACGCGCGGCCACGCAAATGAGGAACGATCGAAAGCGAATCGAGGATGTGCTGAATCAGCATCTGCTGCGGATCGCGAATCGCGGTCAGGTTGTAGACCGCGTTCCACTTCCCGAGCAGCGCGACATAGTCGAGCAGCTGATTCCGCTGCGCATCCGTCAGCGCGACGTCGAGTGCATGCGCACCCTCGACGAGCATCCTCTCCAGGCCATCCCGATTGAGCGCCGGCGCGCGACGCGCCGTCATTGCTGCGTCGGGACGCTGCCGCCCCCCTGCTCCACTGCCTCGGCGGCATTGCCGTTGCGGCGACCCAGGCCGCGGCGCTTCAGGTGCACCATCAGCAGCGAAATCGCCGCCGGCGTGACGCCCGAAATGCGCGACGCCTGGCCGATCGTTTCCGGCCGGAACTGATTCAGCTTCTGACTCACTTCGAACGACAGGCCACGCACTTCGCGGTAGTCGATGCCTTCCGGCAAGCGGGTGTTTTCGTTCGCGTCGTTGCGCTCGATCTCGTTCGCCTGACGCTCGATATAGCCCTGATATTTGATGCCGATCTCGACCTGCTCCTTGATCTGCTCGAGCAGCACCGGATCGTCGGCCAGCGGCTCCGCCGGGCCGCATTCGCCACCCTTCAGGCTGCACACGCCGTCGTAACTGATGCCCGGGCGGCGCAGCAGTTCGGCGAGGCTGTATTCGTGGTCGATTGCCTTGCCGAGCAGCGCCGTGGCTTCGTCGGCCGGCAGCGTCTTCGGCGTGACCCACGTCGACTTCAGGCGCTCGGTTTCACGTGAAACAGCGTCGCGCTTCCGGCAGAACGCATCCCAGCGCACGTCGTCCACCAGGCCCAGTTCGCGGCCGATCTCGGTCAGGCGCATGTCCGCATTGTCTTCACGCAGGCTCAGACGGTATTCGGCCCGGCTCGTGAACATACGGTACGGCTCGGCGACGCCGCGCGTCACCAGATCGTCAACCAGCACGCCCAGATACGCCTGGTCGCGACGCGGGCACCATGCATCCTTCTCCTGCACGTACAAGCCCGCGTTGACGCCGGCCAGCAGCCCTTGAGCCGCCGCTTCCTCGTAGCCCGTCGTCCCGTTGATCTGGCCCGCAAAGAACAGCCCGTTGATCGCCTTGGTTTCAAGCGATGCCTTCAGCGCGCGCGGATCGAAGTAGTCGTACTCGATCGCGTAGCCCGGGCGCAGGATGTGGGCCTGTTCGAGGCCGCGCATCGAGTGCACGAGCTCGAGCTGGACGTCGAACGGCAGGCTCGTCGAGATCCCGTTCGGGTAGAACTCGTTGGTCGTCAGCCCTTCGGGCTCCAGGAAGATCTGATGCGATTCCTTGGACGCGAAACGATGGATCTTGTCCTCGATCGACGGGCAGTAGCGCGGCCCGACGCCTTCGATCACGCCTGTATACATCGGCGAGCGATCGAGACCGCCGCGGATGATGTCGTGCGTGCGCTCGTTCGTGTGCGTGACCCAGCACGGCAGCTGCTGCGGATGCTGCTCCGCGCGGCCCAGGAACGAGAACACCGGAATCGGGTCCAGATCGCCGGGCTGCTCTTCCAGCTTCGAGAAGTCGATCGTGCGGCCGTCGATGCGTGGCGGCGTACCGGTCTTCAGCCGCCCTTGCGGAAGCTTCAGCTCCTTCAGGCGCGACGACAGCGTCACGGCCGCCGGATCGCCGGCGCGGCCGCCCGTGTAGTTGTTCAGGCCGACGTGGATCTTGCCGTCGAGGAAGGTCCCGGCGGTCAGCACCACCGCGCGGGCGCGGAAACGGATGCCGATCTGCGTCACGGCCCCCACCACACGGTCCCCTTCGACCATCAGGTCGTCGACCGCCTGCTGGAACAGCCACAGATTGGGCTGGTTCTCGAGGCGGTGACGAATCGCCGCCTTGTACAGGATGCGGTCGGCCTGGGCGCGCGTCGCACGCACGGCCGGCCCTTTCGACGAATTGAGAATACGGAACTGGATGCCGCTCTCGTCCGTCGCGGCAGCCATGGCGCCGCCCAGCGCGTCGACTTCCTTGACCAGATGCCCCTTGCCAATACCGCCGATCGACGGATTGCAGCTCATCTGCCCAAGCGTTTCGATGTTGTGCGTCAGCAGCAGCGTCTTCACGCCCATACGGGCGGACGCGAGCGCGGCTTCCGTGCCGGCATGACCGCCACCGACGACGATGACGTCAAATTCTGTGGGAAAAAGCATGGTGGATTCCGCACGCAGGACTGCGCACGAACCTATCTGAGAAATGTATGGGCCGAATTATAGCGGGTTCGCTTTTCACCCGAAGACCGTCCGAATGGTAGGGTCCGTTCATTTCGCCGGTTTTCCGCTGGTCGATCGGCGAATCTGTGCCGTCCGGCCGTGTTCCGCATAGCGCACGCACAGAATTTCGGGCCGTTTGCGTGGCACTTATCCCAACGCTGTGGCCGTCGAGTCTTGCGTCCCGACTCAAACAAAAGCGGCGTGTTTCACGTGAAACACGCCGCCCGCTTTCCGCCGAACCCACCGTTCAAGCCGTCTTCTTCGCCAACCCGAGGTACGTTTCGATCACGCGCGGATTCTGTGCAAGCTCGGCCGCCGGCCCTTCCAGCGCGAACTCGCCGGTCTCGAGCACATAGCCGTAGTCGGAAATCTGCAGCGCCGCCCGCGCGTTCTGCTCGATCAGCAGCGTCGCGACACCGGTGCCGCGCAGCGCGCTGATGATATGAAAAATCTCCTTCACGATCAGCGGCGCAAGGCCGAGGCTCGGTTCGTCGAGCATCAGCAGATCGGGCTTGCCCATCAGCGCCCGCCCCACTGCGAGCATCTGCCGTTCGCCGCCGGACAGCGTGCCGGCCGCCTGGTTACGCCGCTCCTTCAGCCGGGGAAACAGCGCGAACACATGATCGAGCTGGTCGAGGAAGCTCGCTTCGCCCGCCTGCTTGCGACGGTATGCGCCGAGCACGAGGTTGTCCTCGACCGACATCGTGCCGAACAGCTCGCGCTTTTCCGGCACGAGGCACATGCCGCGCGCCACCCGCTGCTCGACCGGCAGCGCGCCGATGTCGGTGCCGCGATAGACGACCGCGCCCGACGCGTGGCCGGTGACCGGCAACGCGCCCATGATCGCGTTCAGCAGCGTCGATTTGCCGGCCCCATTGGGCCCGATCACGCTGACGATCTGCCCCGCGCCGACCTTGATCGCCGCGCCGTGCAGCGCCTCCACCTTGCCGTATCGGACCGAGAGCCCATGCACGTCGAGAATCGGCATCGCGTCCGCCATCATTCCACCCCGCCCAGGTACGCTTCGAGCACCGCCGGATCCTGCTGCACGTCCTGCGGCAGCCCTTCCGCGATCCGCGTGCCGAACTCCATCACCACCAGCCGATCGGTGAGATTCATCACGAAATCCATGTCGTGCTCGACGAGCAGCACGCTCATCCCTTCCGATTTCAGCCGCCGCAACAGATCCGCCAGCTGCTGCTTCTCCTTGTAGCGCAGCCCGGCGGCCGGCTCGTCGAGCAGCAGCAGCGTCGGGTCGCAGCACAGCGCGCGGGCAATTTCGAGGATCCGCTGCTGGCCGAGCGCAAGGCTCCCCGCTTCGTCGTACATATGCGTTTCGAGCCCGACGCGGCGGATCTGGCGCGCCGCTTCGGCCAGCAACCGCGCCTCCTCGCGGGCATTGAGCCGCATGACGCTGCGCCAGACGCCCGTCGTGCCGCGCAGATGCGCGCCGAGCGCGACGTTCTCGAGCACCGTCATCCCCGGCAGCAGCTTCACGTGCTGGAACGTGCGGCCGATGCCGCGCCGGACGATCTCGCGCGACGTCAGGCCGTCGATCCGCTCGCCGCGGAACGTGATCGCGCCGCCGGTCGGCCGCAGCACGCCCGTCACGAGATTGAACGTCGTCGACTTGCCGGCGCCGTTCGGGCCGATCAGGCCGATGATCTGTCCCGCGTTGACCTCGAAGCTGACGTCGTTGACGGCCACCAGCCCGCCGAACTGCTTGCGCGCGTTGTCGACGACCAGCAGCGCCTCGCCCGTCGCCGGCCTGCTGCGCTGCGGCAAAGAATCGGCGTCGTGCGGCACGCGCGCGCGCGTTCCACGTGGAAACAGCCTCGCGACGAACGGCCACACGCCCTGCCGCGCGTACTGCAGCAGCAGCACCATCAGCACGCCGAACACGATGATCTCGAAGTTGCCTTCCGAACCGAGCAGCTTCGGCAGCAGCGTCTGCAGGTAGTCCTGCAGCACGGTGAGGATCGCCGCGCCGAGCACCGCGCCCCACACATGCGCGACGCCGCCGACCACCGCCATGAACAGGAATTCGATCCCGTGGTTCAAGCCGAACGGCGTCGGGTTCACCGCGCGCTGCAGGTGCGCGTACAGGAAGCCGGAAACCGCTGCGAGCACCGCCGCGTAGACGAAGATCACGACGCGCATCCATGCGGTGTTCACGCCCATCGCCTCGGCCATCACGCCGCCGCCGCGCAGCGCGCGGATCGCGCGGCCCGGCCGGCTGTTCAGCAGGTTCTGCACCGACACGATCGCCGCGAGCACGACCGCCCAGATCAGGAAATACAGGCTGCGTCCGCTGTCCAGCACGACACCGAACAGGTGCAGCGCCGGAATGCCGTTGATCCCGTCGTACTTGCCGAGCAGCTCGAGGTTGCCGAACAGGTAGAACAGCGCGAGGCCCCACGCGATCGTGCCGAGCGGCAGGAAATGCCCGGACAGCCGCATCGTCACCGCGCCCAGCACGAGCGCGACGAGCGCCGTCAGCACGACGCCGGCGATCAGCCCGAGCCATGGCGACACGCCGCAGCGCGTCGTCAGGTACGCGGTCGCGTACGCGCCGATGCCGACGAAGGCCGCCTGCCCGAAGCTCGTCATCCCGCCGACGCCCGTCAGCAGCACGAGCCCGATCGCGACGATCGCGTACAGGCCGATGTAGTTCAGCAGCGTGATCCAGTATTCGGGCACCCGCAGCACGCCGGGCAGCACCGGCAGCGCAAACAGCACCACGAGAAACAGCCAGAACGTCTTGTTGCGCACGATCTTCTTCATCGCGTCACTCCTCGTCCTCTTCCGCGTGCGGCGTCGCGAAGCTGCGCCACAGCAGCACCGGAATGATCAGCGTGAACACGATCACCTCCTTGTACGCGCTCGCCCAGAACGACGAATACGATTCGAGCACGCCGACGAGCAGCGAGCCGGCCGCCGCGAGCGGATAGCTGACGAGCCCGCCGATGATCGCGCCGACGAAGCCCTTCAGGCCGATCAGGAAGCCGGAGTCGTAGTAGATCGTCGTCAACGGCCCGACGAGGATGCCCGACAGCACGCCGAGCCCCGCCGCGAGCGTGAAGGCGAGCCGCCCCGCTTCCGTCGTGCCGATGCCGACGAGCCGCGCGCCGAGCCGGTTCACCGACGTCGCGCGCAGCGCCTTGCCGGCGATCGTGCGGCCGAAGTACACGTAGAGCGCCGCGATCAGCACCAGCGCCGTGACGACCACCAGCACGCTCTGCAGCGAGATCGTCAGGCTGCCGACCGACAGCGACGCATCGGAGAACGCGCCGGTCCGCGAGCCCTCCGCGCCGAACATCACGAGCCCGAGGCCCACCATCGCGAAATGGAGCGCGACCGACACGATCAGCAGCAGCAGCGTCGTCGCCTCGGCCACCGGCTGGTAGACGAGCCGGTAGACGAACGGCCCCATCGGCACCACGATCGCGAGCGTCAGCGCGATCTGCGCGAGCATCGGCAGCGGCTGCGCGGCATAGCTGCGCGTGAGCGCGAACACCGCGAGCGGCAGCAGCACGTAGCGGCTGCCGAGCGTCGTCAGCGTGCGGCCGAGCTGATGACGACGTGCGCGATGCCGGATCAGGCCGCCGACTTCGAGCACGAAGCACGCGATGCCCATCACGAACAGCAGCCAGCAGGTGGCGGGAAACTTCTGCGCCTGCAACGCGGCAAGCGTCAGCGCGCCGTAGGCGACGAACTCGCCCTGGGGAATGAAGACCACCCGCGTGACGGAAAACACCAGCACGAGCGCCAGCGACAGCAATGCATAGATGGCGCCGGTCGTGATGCCGTCTTGCGCGAGGATCGCCGCAATCGAGAAATCCATACGTTTCGTGTGTCGAGAAGGCTGCGGGGAAACGGCGAGCGCCGGCCGACGGCGCGCGCGGCGTCCTGCCGCCCGCACGCGCCGTCGTCATTCACGTGGAACTCAGTCGGCCTGCAGCTTCCACTTGCCGTCGACGATCTGCACCATCACGCGCGCCCGCGTATCGAAGCCGTTGTGATCGGCCGGCGTCGTGTTGATCACGCCGTGCGACACCGGCAGGTCCTTCACGTTCTCGAGCGCCGCGCGCAGCGCTTCACGGAATGCCTCGGTGCCAGGCTGGCCCTTCTTCAGCGCATCGGGAATCGCGCGCTGCAGCAGTTGCCCCGCGTCCCACGCATGGCCGCCGAACGTCGACACCGATCCCGCGCCGTACGCCTTCTCGTAAGCCGCCTTGTATGCCTGCGACGGCTTCTTCACCGGGTTCGAATCGGGCAACTGGTCGGTGACGAGCACCGGGCCGGCCGGCAGGATCTCGCCTTCGCAGTCCTTGCCGCACACGCGCAGGAAGTCGTTGTTCGCGACGCCGTGGGTCTGGTACACCTTGCCCTTGTAGCCTCGCTCCTTCAGCGTCTTCGCGGGCAATGCCGCCGGCGTGCCGGAGCCGGCGATCAGCACCGCGTCGGGATTCGCGCTGGCCAGCTTCAGCACCTGGCCCATCACCGATGCGTCGGTGCGGTTGTAGCGCTCGTTCGACACGATCTTGAGCCCGTTCGCGGCGGCCGCCGCGCTGAACGTGCTGTACCAGCTGTCGCCGTACGCGTCCGCGAAGCCGATGAAGCCGACCGTCTTCACGCCGTGCTTCGCCATGTAGCCCGCGATCGCGTCGGCCATCAGGCGATCGTTCTGCGGCACCTTGAACATCCACGCGCGCTTCGCGTCCATCGGCGCGATGATCTGTGCGCTCGCGGCGAGCGAGATCGCCGGGGTCTTGCCCTGCGACACCGGATCGAGCATCGCGAGCGAGTTCGGCGTGACCGACGAGCCGATGATCGCGTCGACGTGGTCCTCGTCGATCAGCTTGCGCACGTTCTGCACCGCGCGGCTCGTGTCGGATGCGTCGTCGAGCACGATGTACTGCACGCTCTTGCCCGCGATTTCCTTCGGCAGCAGCGCGATCGTGTTCTTTTCCGGGATGCCGAGCGACGCGGCCGGCCCGGTGGCCGACAGCGTGACGCCGATCTTCACCTGCGCCGACGCCGTCGCCGCCGCGCACACGAGGCCCGCGGCGAGCACGGCCTCCATCCATCGATTCATTTTCATCACGTGTCTATATGAACGCGTCCCGTTTGCAACAGTTTTCGAATGTTCAGACAGACAGGATGGCTGCAGCTCTATATCCGGCCTTGTTGCAGCCGATCCTGCCGCTGCGGGCCTCTATGAAATCCGCTGACTCGCCCCTCATTCTCCTGGCGAGCTCGAAGCTCGTCACGTGATTCAGGTTTAGCAAGTCCCGGTCCTACCTGACTTGTCATCACACTCGATTGCTGCGCAACCTTTCGACGTTCACCCTGTGTTAAACGTTGGTCTTCTACCTCGCCTGAGCCGTTCAGACCGGTTTCACGCTCAAGTAGTCCTTCTGATACGGCCGGTCATGGGCCAGTACCGCCCAGATCGTGCGCGCCATCTTGTTCGCTAGCGCGACGATCACCACATTCATCGGCCGCCGCTTCTTCATCTGCTCGACCCACGGGCCGGGCTCCTTCGCATGCGTCAACACGCTTCGCGCACCATGGATCAGCAGCGTGCGCAAATATGTGTCGCCTCTCCTGCTGATTCCGTGCAGGTTCACCTTGCCGCCCGAGCCGGTCTGCTTGGGCACTAATCCGGCCCATGCCGCGAACTCTCGCCCCGAGCTGAACGCTTTCGGATCGCCCATCATCGCCACCGCCGCCGTGGCCGTGAGCAACCCGACGCCGGGTATCTCGCTGATCGCCTTTACGGCCCGCTCTTCCTTCTTCCAGTCGCGCATCCGGCGCTCGATTTCGGCAATCTGCTCGTCCAGCCTCGCCAACCCGTTCCACTGCTCGCGCAACGTCTCGATCAGCGCCGCCGGCAAGCGCTCGGTGATCCGGCCAAGCACGGCCGGTATTTCCTTGTCCAGCTTCGCCCGGCCCTTGCTCATCACCTCGCCGTATTCCGTCAGCAAACCGCGCAGTCCGTTGCTCTGCATCGTGCGGAACTTCACCAACTGCTCACGCATGCGGTGCAGCGCCAACATCGCCTGCTGCATCTCGCTCTTCACCGCCACCGGCTTGCCCGGCTGCTGCACCGCCAGCCAAATCGCCCGCGCGTCCGCCGCATCGTTCTTGTTGCGAATGTTGAACGCTTTCACGAACTGCGCCGGCATCAGCCTCACCTCGTGACCCAGCTTCGTCAATTGACGGGCCCAGTGGTGCGCGCCACCACACGCCTCCATTCCGATCAGGCACCGCGCACGGTTGGCGAAGTGCTCCAGAAACTTTGCCCGCTTGATCGGCTTGTTCACGATCTCTCCGCTTTCCTGATCGACGTAATGCACCTGGAAAACCTGCTTGGCGATATCTACGCCTACGGCCATACTGTTCATCGTGGATCCTCCGGTTGCCGGGAAATGCTTGCATTTTCCACCTGGGCACTTCGATGCCGTCGGCCCGTGAGGATCCACCCACTTCCTCTGCTTTCACTGCCTCGGGTGGGACGCGTTCATTTCAATTCTCCAAACGCTGCTCGAAAAATCCTCGGGGCGCTCGGGCGGCGCCCGGTCTCGACTCAAACAAGTTAATAATTTAACTATCCCGCATGGCCGCGCCTACGCTCGTTTTCCCGTGACGCCGCCGGGCAGGCTCGTCGCAGGGAATAACCGGGATAACCAGGTGGAAATCGATCGCGAAACGGACTCTGTCCGCTGTGATGCCGGCGCAATGCACGGCGTGTGCACCGGACGCTGATGCGCGCTGCGCTTCTCATCAACCCGCACTCCGCTTTCTGGATTCTGCTTGTAGGAGAACTGCCGACTGAATTCCCGACCGATTGGTCGGCGAAAGGCGAGTGTAGCGGACGCGTCCTGCGTGCGCCAACCGGGTAAGCCCGAAGCGCTTGCAGCAATCCATTGTCGGGAAACGGTGAGAAAGACAGCCGCGCCGAACGCATGAAATGACAGCATGGGCAGCATGCGAAGCCGGCTGCTGCGCGATCGGCGGAAAGAAAGTTGTACGCGCAAATGAAAAAGCGCTGTTGGATTCCGTCCAACAGCGCTTTGGGTCCGGGCACTTTGTGCCTCGATTGTCTCCTCGTTCTCCACCTGCAAAATTCGTTTCGCGGTGCATCAGAACTGAGACGAAGATTAAAGGACCTTTCACACTGCGGCAACTTAGCATTTACCCCTATGGTGCATCGCCGCACGAAAATGGGGCACCAGACTGCCGCCCAGCGCCTGCCGGAGCGCGCCTGGGCGCGGTCCGGAACCGGTGCCCGATGGTGCTTCGCATCAACGCGTCACGAGGCTTTAAGCGGTTTGTACCGCGCGATCATTTCGCCGACGATGCCGCGCCGGAACGCGAGCACGCACGCGATGAAGATCAGCCCGGTCACGATCGTCGCCGATTCGCCGAGCGAGTGGAACCAGCCGATGCCGGTCAGCGACGCGAGCCATTCGCCGATGTCGCCGAGCCGGTCCTCGAGCGAAACGATCAGCGCGGCGCCGAGCAGCGGGCCGAACAGCGTGCCCATCCCGCCGACGAGCGTCATCAGCACGACGAGGCCCGACATCGTCCAGTACGCGTCGGAAAGCGTCTCGAAGCCGAGCACGAGCACCTTCAGCGAGCCGGCCAGCCCCGCGAGCCCGGCCGACAGGACGAACGCAAGCAGCTTGAAGCGGTCGGTGTCGTAGCCGAGCGAGACCGCGCGCGCTTCGTTCTCCTTGATGGCGACGAGCACCTGGCCGAACGGCGAATGCACGATTCGCACGATGAACGCGCAGGCCGCGACGATGATCGCGAGCACGACGTAATAGAGCACCAGGTCCGACGACAGGTCGAGCACGCCGAACAGCCGGCCGCGCGGCACGCCCTGCAGGCCGTCCTCGCCGTGCGTGAACGGCGCCTGCAGGTAGATGAAGTAGATCATCTGCGCGAACGCGAGCGTGATCATCGCGAAGTAGATCCCCTGCCGGCGGATCGCGAACAGGCCGACCACGAGGCCGAGCAGCGTCGCGGCCGCGGTGCCCGCGAGCACGCCGAGCTCGGGCGTGAAGCCGAGCGTCTGCAGCGCGTAGCCGGTCAGGTAGCCGGCGGTCGCGAGGAACATCGCGTGGCCGAACGACAGCAGCCCCGTATAGCCGATCAGCAGGTTGAACGCGGCCGCGAACAGCGCGAACGCGAGCACCTTCATCACGAACACCGGATACGCGCCGGCGAACGGCGCGACGAGCAGTGCGGCGAGCAGCACGCCGTAGAGCACTTTTCTCTGCATCATCTTTCCTTGCCGAAGAGGCCCGCCGGACGGATCAGCAGCACGATCGCCATGATCACGAACACGACGGTGGCCGACGCCTCCGGATAGAACACCCGCGTGAAGCCCTCGATCACGCCGAGCATCAGGCCGGTGAGGATCGAGCCGAGGATCGAGCCCATCCCGCCGATCACGACCACCGCGAACACGGTGATGATCATCGGCTGGCCCATCAGCGGCGACACCTGGATCACCGGCGCGGCCAGCACGCCCGCGAACGCGGCGAGCGCGACGCCGAAGCCGTAGGTGAGCGTGATCATCATCGGCACGTTCACGCCGAACGCCTCGACGAGCTTCGGATTCTCGGTGCCCGCGCGCAGGTACGCGCCCAGGCGCGTCTTCTCGATCACGAACCAGGTCGCGAGACATACCGCGAGCGACGCGACGACGACCCACGCGCGATAGTTCGGCAGGAACATGAAGCCGAGATTGGTCGCGCCGGCGAGCTGCGACGGCACGTCGTACGGCTGCCCGGACGCGCCGTAGATCGAGCGGAACACGCCCTCGACGACGAGCGTCAGGCCGAACGTCAGCAGCAGCCCGTACAGGTGGTCGAGCTTGTACAGCCAGCGCAGCATCGAGCGCTCGACGACGACGCCGAACACGCCGACGAGCACCGGCGCGATCACGAGCATCGCCCAGTAGGGCAGCCCGAAATACGACAGCCCCATCCATGCGAGCATCGCGCCCAGCATGAACAGCGCGCCGTGCGCGAAGTTGATCACGTTGAGCAGCCCGAATATCACCGCGAGCCCGAGGCTCAGGATCGCGTAGAACGAGCCGTTGACGAGCCCGAGCAACAGCTGGCTCAGCATCGCCGGCAACGGAATGCCAAAGATTTCCATCGCTTCCGCCGTCAGAGTGAGGTTCGTTGCGCGCGCAACCGGTTCGCCGCGCGCGCAGGCGGCGGGGCGCCCTGCCCCGCCCGCCGCCGCGCGCTTACTTCCACATCGCGCAGCGCGTCTCCTGCTTGGTCGTGAACGCCTGTTCGCCCGGAATCGTCGCGAGCACCTTGTAGTAGTCCCACGGCTCCTTCGATTCGGACGGCTTCTTCACCTCCATCAGATACATGTCGTGGATCATGCTGCCGTCCGCGCGGATGTAGCCCTTCGCGTAGAAGTCGTTGATCTTCGCCTTCTTCAGCTCGGCCATCACCTTGTCGGAGTCGGTCGTGCCGGCCGCCTGCACCGCCTTCAGGTAGGTCGTCACCGACGAATAGTCGGCCGCCTGCAGGCTCGACGGCATCTTCTTCATCTTGCCGAAGTAGCGCTGCGCCCACTGGCGCGACGCCGCATCGCGGTTCCAGTACCAGCTGTCGGTCAGCACGAGCCCCTGGGTCGTCTCGAGGCCGAGGCTGTGCACGTCGTTGATGAACATCAGCAGCGCGGCGAGCTTCATCGTCTTCGTGATGCCGAACTCCTTCGCCGCCTTGATCGCGTTGATCGTGTCGCCGCCCGCGTTCGCGAGGCCGAGGATCTGCGCCTTCGACGCCTGCGCCTGCAGCAGGAACGACGAGAAGTCCGACGCGGACAGCGGATGCCGCACGTAGCCGAGCACCTGCCCGCCGTGCGCCTTCACGACGTCCGACGTGTTCTTCTCGAGCGCCTTGCCGAACGCGTAGTCGGCGGTCAGGAAGAACCACGTCTTGCCGCCCTGCTTCACCACCGCCGAGCCGGTGCCCTTCGCGAGCGCCATCGTGTCGTACGCGTAGTGCACCGTGTACGGCGTGCACTGCTCGTTCGTCAGCGTGTCCGCGCCCGCGCCGATGTTGATGTAGACCTTCTTCTTCTCCGCCGCGACGGTGTTCATCGACAGCGCCGTTCCCGAATTCGTGCCGCCCACGAGCAGGTCGAGCCCGCCGCGGTCCATCCACTCGCGCGCCTTCGACGCCGCGATGTCCGCCTTGTTCTGGTGATCCGCGTACACGACCTCGATCGGCTTGCCGAGCACCTTGCCGCCGAAGTCCGCGACCGCCATGCGGATCGCCTCGAGGCCGCCCTGCCCGTCGATGTCCGCATAAAGCCCCGACATGTCGGTGATGAAACCGATCTTCACGGTATCCGCGGCCTGCGCGGCGCCGGCGCTGAGCGCGGCGGCCGCGAGCGCGAGACAGGCGCGTGCGAGGGTCTTCATTTTCATTGACGTCTCCTGTTCTTCTGATGCGTTGTGGTTGTTCGAAGGCCGCCCGGCTAGCGGCCTGGGCAACGGATGGCGTCAGACGCCGAGCAGGTCGTGCAGCACCGGCATCTTGCTTGCGAGTTCGCGCGCGCCGAAATGCTCGACGATCCGGCCGTGCTCCATCACGTAGAACCGGTCGGCGAGCGGCGCGGCAAAGCGGAAATTCTGTTCGACCATCACGATCGTGTAGCCGCGCGCCTTCAGCGCGACGATCATCTTCGCGAGCGTCTGCACGATTACCGGCGCGAGGCCCTCGGAAATCTCGTCGAGCAGCAGCAGGTTCGCGCCGGTGCGCAGGATCCGCGCAACCGCGAGCATCTGCTGCTCGCCGCCGGACAGCCGCGTGCCCTGGCTCTGCCGGCGCGATGCGAGGTTCGGGAACATCGCGTAGATGTCGTCGAGCGACATCGCGTGCTCGCGCGGCCCGATCGGCGGCGGCAGCATCAGGTTCTCCTCGCACGACAGGCTCGAGAAGATGCCGCGCTCCTCCGGGCAATAGCCGACGCCGTAATGCGCGATCCGGTGCGTCGCAAGGCCGATCGTCTCGTGGCCGGCGACCTTGATCGAGCCGCTGCGGCGGCCCGTCAGGCCCATGATCGCGCGCAGCGTCGTGGTGCGGCCCGCGCCGTTGCGGCCGAGCAGCGTCACGACCTCGCCGCGGTGCACGGCGAGGTCGACGCCGTGCAAGATGTGCGATTCCCCGTACCAGGCTTCGAGGCCCGAGATCTCCAGCGCAGGCGTGCCGCTTTCGACGCCGCTCAATTCGCGTTCCTCCCGTTCGCTGCGCTTCATGCGTGCGCCCCCGCGAGCGCTGCATCGGCGCTGCCCATGTATGCCTCGATGACGAGCGGATTCTTCGACACCTCCGCATACGAGCCCTCGGCGAGCACCTCGCCGCGCTGCAGGACGGTGATCGTGTCGGAGATGCCCGCGATCACGTTCATGTTGTGCTCGACCATCAGGATCGTGCGCCCGCTCGCAACCTTCTTGATCAGCGCGGTCACGCGGTCGACGTCTTCGTGGCCCATCCCTTGCGTGGGCTCGTCGAGCAGCATCAGCTCCGGCTCCATCGCGAGCGTCGTCGCGATCTCGAGCGCGCGCTTGCGGCCATAGGCGAGCTCGACGGTCGGCACGTGCGCGAAATCGGTGAGGCCGACCTGCGTGAGCAGGTCCATCGCGCGATCGTCGAGCGCCTTCAGCGAGCGCTCGCTGCGCCAGAAATGGAATTCGGTGCCGAGCGAGCGCTGCAGGCCGAGCCGCACGTTGTGCAGCGCGCTCAGGTGCGGAAACACCGCGGAAATCTGGAACGAACGGATGATGCCGCGCCGCGCGACCTGCGCGGGACGCTCGTCGGTGATGTCGATGCCGTTGAAGACGATCTGGCCGGCCGTCGGCGTCAGGAATTTGGTCAGGAGGTTGAAGCAAGTGGTCTTGCCCGCGCCGTTCGGTCCGATCAATGCGTGGATCGACCCGCGGCGCACGCGCAGATTGACGCCGTTCACGGCGGTGAAGCCCTTGAATTCCTTCGTCAGTCCGCGTGTTTCGAGAATCGTGTCGCCGAGAATCATGTTCCCTTCCGTACGAAATCGGGCGAAGCACCGGGAGGGTTCGCGCAAACGGCCGCAAACATGTCAGCGGATGATCAGGCTGCCCCCGAGCTTTGCGTCACGTCTCGTGGGTGGTCTCCCGCGCCGACGCGTATTCACACTGCGCAACATTGTCGCGCCGTTGGTGCAGTGCATTCATCGGGATTTGCACTTATAGGGCTGGCCGCCATATCGGACGGATCGCAACGGCGTTTTACGGAATATTTTTGGCCGGCATGCCGATTGCGCCACGCGTGCGCACGCGGCTGCGCGGCCGCGTGCGCACGGGCTTGCGCCGAAAGTCGCATTCGATTTGCGCGCGATTGCGCAACAACAATCCGTCACGCTCACGCGCGGCATAACAGCGAATATTTTCCTAACCGAAATAATCGGCGGGCGCCGGCTTGATATGCATCGCGAACTAGCTGGCAGTCACGCGGCAGATACGGCCGCATCGCGCCCCACCAGCGCCGCGTCGCGCGATGCGCGCCGGTCCGCGCGGATCATGTCGCTCGCGCGCTCCGCGATCATCAGCGTCGGCGAGTTGGTGTTGCCCGACGTGATGGACGGCATCACCGACGCGTCGACCACCCGCAGCCCGGCAACGCCGCGCACCCGCAGCCGGCTGTCGACCACGGCGCCGTCGTCGTCCGCGCGCCCCATCCGGCAGGTGCCGACCGGATGGAAGATCGTCGTGCCGACTGCGCCGGCCGCTTCGATCAGTTCCTCTTCGGTCCGGTAGCGCGGGCCCGGCAGGATTTCTTCGGGGCGGTATCGCGCGAGCGCCGGCGCGGACGCGATCCGGCGCGTCAGCCGCAGCGCGTTCGCGGCAACGTGGCGATCGTAGTCGGTCGACAGATAGTTCGGCGCGATCGCGGGCGCCGCGCCCGGATCGGCGCTCGCGACGTGGATGCTGCCGCGCGACGTCGGCCGCAGGTGGCAGACCGATGCGGTGAACGCATTGAAGCTGTGCAGCGGCTCGCCGAAGCGCTCGAGCGACAGCGGCTGCACGTGATATTCGAGATCGGGCCGCGTGAGCGTCGGGTCGTCCGGATCGGATTTCGCGAACGCGCCGAGCTGCGACGGCGCCATCGACATCGGCCCGCGCTGCAGCAGCGCATATTCGGCGCCGATCGCGAGCTTGCCCCACCAGTGCGCGGCCAGCGTGTTGAGCGTGCGCACGCCCTCGACGCGAAACGCCATCCGCAGCTGCAGGTGATCCTGCAGGTTTTCGCCGACGCCGCGCAGGTCCTGCACGACGTCGATGCCGAGCGCCTGCAGCCGCCGGCCGTCGCCGATGCCGGACAGTTCGAGCAGTTGCGGCGAATTGACGGCGCCCGACGTCAACAGCACTTCGGCGCGCGCACGGGCGACGAAATTCGTATCCCCGCCGCGATATTCGACGCCGGTCGCGCGCCGCCCGTCGAAGATCACGCGCTGCGCGTGCGCGCCGGTGATCACGGTCAGGTTCGGCCGCGACATCGCCGGGCGCAGGAACGCCTTCGACGCGCTCCAGCGCACGCCGCGCTTCTGGTTCACCTCGAAATAGCCGACGCCGGTGTTGTCGCCGCCGTTGAAATCGTCGGTCGCGGGAATGCCGGTTTCCTGCGCCGCGTGCGCGAACGATTCGAGGATTTCCCAGCGCAGCCGCTGTTTCTCGACGCGCCAGCAGCCGCCCGCGCCGTGCACGTCGCTCGCGCCCGCGTGATGATCCTCGCTACGCTTGAAGATCGGCAGCACGCTGTCCCACGACCAGCCCGCGTCGCCCGTGTCGCGCGCCCAGCCGTCGTAGTCCTCGCGCTGGCCGCGCATGTAGATCATCCCGTTGATCGACGACGAGCCGCCGAGCACGCGGCCGCGCGGATACGACAGCGCGCGGCCGTTCAGCCCCGCTTCCGGCTGCGTCTTGTAGAGCCAGTCGGTGCGCGGATTGCCGATGCAATACAGGTAGCCGACCGGGATATGGATCCACGGATAGTCGTCCTTGCCGCCGGCTTCGAGCAGCAGCACGCTGACGTCCGGATCGTCGGTCAGACGGTTCGCGAGCACGCAGCCCGCGGTGCCCGCGCCGACGATCACGTAATCGAATTCACCCTCGAGCGTCCGTTCAGTGTTCACAGCCTGTCCCCTGTCGACCAGCGTTAGTGCTTTAGCACTTACGCTGGTCCCATGCTTCGCGGTCGACCCGCGTTAGCGCCTTAGCGCTTACGCGGGTCCCATGCAAAGCTCGTTTGTTGTGCGCCGCGCGATTTCGGCATCGCGCGATATTTCCAGCATAGTGCTTCGGGCGGCCGCCGCCCGATCCGCCCCGATTGCCCGCCGCCTACTTCGCGACCGGCATCGTGAATTCCGCGCCCTTCGCGATGCTGTCCGGCCAGCGCTGCATGATGCTCTTGTAGCGCGTATAGAACCGAACGCCTTCCTCGCCGTACGCGTGGTGATCGCCGAACAGCGAGCGCTTCCAGCCGCCGAACGAATGCCACGCCATCGGCACCGGAATCGGCACGTTGATGCCGACCATGCCGACCTGGATCTGCCGCGAGAACGCGCGCGCAATGCCGCCGTCGGACGTGAAGCACGACACGCCGTTCGCGAACTCGTGCGCGTTGATCAGTTGCACCGCGCTCGCGAAATCCGGCACGCGCACGATCGCGAGCACCGGCCCGAAGATCTCCTCGCGGTAGATCGACATGTCGGTCGTCACGCGGTCGAACAGCGTGCCGCCGAGGAAGAAGCCGTTCTCGTGGCCCGGCACGACGTGATCGCGGCCGTCGACGACGAGCTTCGCGCCGGCGGCCACGCCCGCGTCGATGTAGCCGGCGACCTTCGCGCGATGCGCGTCGGTGACGAGCGGCCCCATTTCCGCGGCCGGGTCCATCCCGTTCGTGATCTTCAGCGCCTTCACGCGCGGCACGAGGCGCTCGACCAGCGCGTCGCCGACGTCGCCCACCGCGACCGCCACCGAGATCGCCATGCAGCGTTCGCCGGCCGAGCCGTAGGCAGCGCCGATCAGCGCGTCGACGGCCTGGTCGAGATCGGCGTCCGGCATCACGACGAGATGGTTCTTCGCGCCGCCGAGCGCCTGCACGCGCTTGCCGCGCTTCGTGCCTTCCGTGTAGATGGTTTCGGCGATCGGCGTCGAGCCGACGAACGACAGCGCGGCGACGTCCGGGTGCGCGATCAGCGCGTCGACGGCGGTCTTGTCGCCGTGCACGACGTTGAACACGCCGTCCGGCAGCCCGGCCTCCTTCAGCAGCTCGGCGAGCCGCAGCGACGCCGACGGATCGCGCTCGGACGGCTTCAGCACGAACGTGTTGCCGCATGCGAGCGCGACCGGGAACATCCAGCACGGCACCATCATCGGGAAATTGAACGGCGTCACGCCCGCGACGACGCCGAGCGGCTGCCGCAGGTTCCAGTTGTCGATGCCGCCGCCGATCTGGTCGGTGAAATCGGTCTTCAGCAGGTTCGGGATCCCGCACGCGAACTCGACGACCTCGATGCCGCGCATCACCTCGCCCTTCGCGTCCGAGAACACCTTGCCGTGCTCGCGCGTGATCAGCTCGGCCAGCTCGTCGTGGTGGCGGTCGAGCAGTTCCTTGAAACGGAACATCACCCTTGCGCGCTTGATCGGCGCCGTCTCGCTCCAGGCCGGGAACGCGGCTTGCGCGGCCGCGACCGCCGCGTCGACTTCGGCCGCGCTCGCGAGCGGCACGCGCGCGGCAACCTCGCCGAGCGCCGGGTCGAACACGTCGCCGTAGCGGTCGCTCGCGCCGTCGACCGCTCGGCCGCCGATGAAGTGGGTCAGCAGGCGGGGGCGCAGTTCGGTCTCGCTCATCTCTCTCTCCAGGTCTCGCTCGTTGGGTGGGATACGTCGGATGACGTGGCCGATGAAGCGTACCGCCGCCGCCCGCCGCCGATCCAATGAGTTATGCTCAATTGCGTCATAAGCCGCGCTTATATCAGGATCGATCACGACGATGGACCTCACCCTGCTCCGCGCCTTCGCCGCGGTGGCCCGCGAAGGCAACCTGACGCGCGCCGCCGAGCAGTTGCACCTCACGCAGCCGGCCGTCAGCCTGCAGGTCAAGCATCTGCAGGAGACGCTCGGCGTCGTGCTGTTCACGCGCACGTCGCGCGGGCTCGCGCTCACGCGCGACGGCCAGACGCTGCTGCCGCACGCGGAACGCGCGCTCGCGGCTGCCGCCGACGTGCAGCGCGCGGCCGCCGCGCTGCGCCACGAGGTGCGCGGCCGGCTGCGGATCGGCACGATCCTCGATCCGGAATTCCTGCGCCTGGGCGGCTTCCTGCGCGCGCTCGTCGAGACCCATCCGCAGATCGAGACCGCGCTGCGCCACGGGATGTCGGGCTGGGTGCTCGAGCAGGTGCGCGCGCAGGCGCTCGACGTCGGCTATTACATCGGCCAGCCCGGCGAGGACGATCCGCGCGACGGCGCGCTGTTCCATACCGTCACGCTCACGCATTTCCAGTATCGGGTGCTCGCGCCGGCCGGCTGGAAGGAGCGCGTGCAGCGTGCGCAGGACTGGCGCGCGCTCGCCGCGCTGCCGTGGATCTGGACGCCGCCGCAGTCCGCGCATCACCGGCTGCTGTCGCGCCGGTTCGCGGATGCGCGCGCGCAGCCGGTGAAGGTCGCCGAGGTCGACCAGGAGCAGTCGATGCTGGATCTCGTCAAGTCGGGAATCGGGCTCACGCTCGCGCGCGACTCGACCGCGCTGGCCGAAGCGCATGCGCACGCGCTGACGATCGTCGAGCGCGTGACGGTGCCGACCGAGCTGACGTTCGTGACGCTCGCCGCGCGGCGCGACGAGCCGGCGATCGCGGCGGCGCTGCGGCTGATCGAAGCGCAGTGGGCCGGGTAAGCGCGCGAGACGGGCGCGACGCGTTATCCACCGTCGCCTGCGCATTGCTGCGGTGCGAGATCCAATGTGTCCGGGCTCACCCTTGTGACGAACGCGCGCCGGTGGACAACTACGCGGCCCCGCACCGCCCGCCGGCCGCGCGCGTCGCGCGTCTGATATGAGCGCCGCTGATGATCCCGCGACGCTCCGCGTCACGTCGCCGTCGCCCGCTTTTTGCTAGATTGTGCGTTCGCATTCGCGAACCCTTGTCGATCGAAGGAGACCCGCATGGCCCGCAACATCGAGATCAAAGCCCGCGCCCGTGAATTCGACCAGCTGCGCGAACGCGCGGCGGCGCTCGCCACCGAAGCGCCGCTGTTCTATCGCCAGCAGGATTTCTTCTACGACGTGCCGCGCGGCCGGCTGAAGCTGCGCCGCTTCGAGGACGGCACGCCCGCCGAGCTGATCTTCTACCAGCGCGACGACCGCGACGGCCCGAAGGCGTCGTACTACACGCGCAGCCCGGTGACGAACCCGGACGCGATGCATGCGCTGCTCGCGACCGCGCTGACGACGCGCGGCATCGTCACGAAGGAGCGGCACGTGTACCTGGCGGGCCGCACCCGCATTCACCTCGACCGCGTCGACGGCCTCGGCGACTTCATCGAGCTGGAAGTCGTGCTCGCGCCGGACGACGACGAAGCGGGCGGCGAAGCCGAAGCGCACGACGTATTCGCGAAGCTCGGCGTGTCGCACGACGATCTCGTCGCGGTCGCATATGTGGACCTGCTGAACGCCGGCGCGCCGGAAACGGCCGCCTGAACCCGCTTCACCCTCCCCGGCCGCGCGCTCACGCGGCGCCCGGCTCCAGGTGCGCGAGCGGCAGCGGCCCGTTGCGCTTGAACGTCGTCAGCACGATGTGCGAGCGCACGCTGTCGACGCCCGGTACCCGCATCAGCTTCTTCATCACGAACTGCGACAGCGCGTTCAGGTCCGGCGCGACGATCCGCAGCAGGTAGTCCGCGTCGCCGACCACCGCGTGGCATTCGAGCACCTCGGGCAGCACGTCGATCTGCTGCTGGAACTGCTCGATGATCGAATCGCCGTGATGCTTGAGCTTCAGGCTCGTGAACGCGGTGACGCCGAGCCCGAGCTTCTCCGGGCGCAGCATCACGCGGTAGCCTTCGATCACGCCCGCGGCTTCGAGCCGCTGCAGGCGCCGGCCGATCTGCGACGGCGACAGCGGCACCTCCTCGCCGAGCTGCTGATGCGTGGCCCGCCCGAAGCGCTGCAGCACGTCCAGCAGCGCCAGATCGAAGTGATCGAGTTCCAACATGAAGTTTCTCCGCGTGATTTTGCATTTTGATGCGCGATTATCGCATCATCAGGCAAATTCACACCAACTTTGCGCCCATCCCGCGTGGATGCCGCTCTACACTTGCATGCATCCCAACCGCAACGTGCAGAGCCGAACATGTCCACCGTCGTCACCGCGAAACTGCAGGAGCAGTTCGACGCGGGCCTCGAAACCCGCGCCGATTTCACCATCGACCAGCCGCTCGAACGCTACGGCCAGGTCGACCACGCGGTGTGGAGCCAGCTCTATGCACGCCAGACCGTGCTGCTGCAGGGACGTGCGTGCGACGCGTTCGTGTCCGGTCTCGCGAAAATCGACCTGCCGGCCGACCGCGTGCCGTCGTTCGCCGCGGTCAACCGCCAGCTGAAGCCGGCGACCGGCTGGGAGATCGTCGCGGTGCCGGGGCTCGTGCCCGACCGCGTGTTCTTCGAGCATCTGGCGAACCGCCGCTTTCCGGTGACCTGGTGGATGCGCCGCCCGGACCAGCTCGACTACCTGCAGGAACCGGACTGCTTTCACGACCTGTTCGGCCACGTGCCGCTCTTGATCGACCCGGTGTTCGCCGACTACATGCAGGCGTACGGGCGCATCGCGCTCGCGGTCGCCGACGATCCGCACGCACTCGCGCGGCTCGCGCGCCTTTACTGGTACACCGTCGAGTTCGGGCTGATCCGCGACCCGCGCGGCACGAACGGGCTATCGATCTACGGCGCGGGGATCGTGTCGAGCAAGGGCGAAAGCCTGTACAGCCTGGAAAGCGCGGCGCCGAACCGGCTCGGCTTCGACCTCGAGCGCGTGATGCGCACGCAATACCGGATCGACACGTTCCAGCAGACCTACTTCGTGATCGACGACTTCGCGCAGCTGTTCGCGCTCGCGCACGTCGACGGCCGCGCGCTCGCCGACCGGCTCGCCGGCCTGCCCGAACACCCGGCCGGCGCGGTGCTCGACACCGACCGCGTGCTGCATCGCGGCACCGGCGCGGGCCGGCCGAACGACGCGCACGCATGACGCGAACCGTCATGTGCGCCGCCTACACCTGTCACGCAACTATGGAAGAATGATCGGTGCCGGCAGTGCTGCGCGCGACGGACGTTACGCGCAGCCCGCCGTTACCGAACGAGGTGCACGATGATCCACAAACTCACATCAGAAGAACGCAAGACCCAACTCGAGCGCCTGCCGCACTGGACGGCCGTGCCGGGCCGGGACGCGATCCAGCGCAGCCTGCGCTTCGCCGATTTCAACGAGGCCTTCGGCTTCATGACGCGCGTCGCGATCAAGGCGCAGGAAATGAACCATCATCCGGAATGGTTCAACGTCTACAACCGCGTCGACGTCACGCTGTCGACCCACGACGCGGACGGCCTGACCGAACGCGACATCGCGCTCGCCCACTTCATCGACCAGGCCGGCGCGCACGCGAAGCCCGCCGCCTGACGTCTTCCCGCCGCGCGCCATTCGGGCGCGCGGCGCGTCAACTTTTCATTTCGATGAACGTTTTCTACGATGTAGTGAGCGAAAGCCTTCAGCTTTCCAAGCCATCCTTAAGGCGCACGTAAGCGTCCCATGCTTTCCGCGCCTTGGGGTCCAAACCTTCCAGTTGTATGGCGCTTTGCCGCTGTACAATCAGCAGCGCATACGGCTTGGAGAGCGCGCTAGCCTCTTCGCAGAGTTTGAGTTCGTCGCCGCTCGACGGCGAGCGGGCGCGCCAGAAATTGATCGCGGCTTCGAGGTCGTGGATCGAAATATCGGACATGGTTGTTGGATTGATTCGTTCGCTGGCCGCCTGCTTGACGTCTGGCTCGCGGCGCCCCTGTGGAAACGGCGTCGTGCTGTCCGCGTGCCTGAACCGCCAACCCATTGTACTTGAGCGAACTTCATGCGACTCCTTCTGATCGAAGACGACCGCCCCATCGCACGCGGTATCCAGAGCAGCCTCGAACAGGCTGGCTTCACCGTCGACATGGTGCACGACGGCATCTTTGCCGAGCAGGCGCTCGCGCAGAACCGCCACGAACTCGTGATCCTCGACCTCGGCTTGCCCGGCATCGACGGGATGACGCTCCTGACCCGTTTCCGCCAGACCAACCGTCATACGCCCGTGATCGTGCTGACCGCGCGCGACGAGCTGAACGACCGGATCCAGGGCCTGAACTCGGGCGCCGACGACTACATGCTCAAACCGTTCGAGCCGGCCGAGCTGGAAGCGCGGATCCGCGCGGTGATGCGCCGCAGCGGCCCGCACAGCGACATGCCGCGTCCGGAAGTGTCGCTCGGCGGCGTCCGCCTGTCGGGCGTCGATCGCCGCATCTTCAACGACGACAAGCCGCTCGAGCTGTCGCCGCGCGAATTCGCGGTGCTCGAAATGCTGCTGCTGCGCCACGGCCGCGTCGTCAGCAAGGCCCAGCTGCAGGACCACCTGACGCACTTCGGCGGCGATCTCGGCGACACCGCGATCGAAGTCTACGTGCACCGCGTGCGCAAGAAACTCGAGCAGTGCCGGGTCGAGATCGTCACGGTGCGCGGCTTCGGCTACCTGCTGCAGGAAATCCGCCAGACGGCGAGCGTTTGAGCGAGGCGACGGCCAAGCGCCGGCCGGTTTCCGGTGACGGGCGTCCGGCACCGGACGTTCACACCAGCCGCCCGGCACCCGCTTGCACCGCCGCCCCCTGCCCGTCCCGCCGACCGGCCTGCGCCCGCGCCGCTCCCCGTGAGCGGCGTTCATCCATTTCATTCTCGAAATGTCTTCTGATCCGGCTGTGACCAGCCTGCGCCGCTCATTGCTGCGGCGCCTCGCCGCGCCGCTGTCGATGCTCGCGCTGATGAGCGGCCTGATTGCGTACTGGCTCGCGTGGCAATACACGCAGCACGTGATCGACCGCTCGCTCGCGGATCTCGCGACCGCCATCTCGAAACAGATCCAGATTGCCGGCCCCGACGCGCCGTTCACGGTGCCGCCGCTCGCGCAGGCGATGTTCTCCGATCCGGCCGAAGCGCTGATCTACCGGATCAGCGACGGCGAGCAGGAACTCGCCGGCGATCCGAAGCTGCCGCTGCAGGGCACCAACGTGCGGCGCATGCATTACGCGTACGTGTTCGAGGCCGAATACGACAACCGCGCGGTGCGGGTCGCGCAGGTGCGCGTCGAGGAAGTCGACGGCGGCAAGCCGATGGTCGTGGAGGTCGCGCAGCCGGTGCGGCACCGCTACCGGATCGCGGCCGAATTCCTCGTCGCGATCATGATGCCGCTGCTGCTGCTGTTGCTCGCCGGCTGGGGCATCGTGTGGCGGGTCGTCAACCAGCAGCTCGGCCCGCTCACGCATCTCGCCGATTCGCTGAACCGGCAGACCCATACGTCGCTGGAGCCGGTCGACGAAACCGACGTGCCGCTCGAGATCCGGCCGCTGACGAGCGCGATGAACGCGCTGCTAGGGCGCCTGAAGACCGCGCTCGACGCGCAGCGCAAGTTCATCGCCGACGCCGCGCACCAGTTGCGCACGCCGCTCACCGCGGTGAAGCTGCATGCGGAACAGGCCGCCATCGCGCGCGATCCGCAGCAGACCTTCACCGCGGTGCGCGAGCTGCGCGCGGCCGCCGATCGCGCGGTGCGGCTGTCGAACCAGCTGCTGTCGCTCGCGCGCGCGGAACCGGGCGAACAGGCCGCGCGCTTCGTCGACGTCGACCTTGCCGCGATGGCGTTCGAGACCGGCGCCGAATGGGTGCCGCGCGCGCTCGCCGCGCACGTCGACCTCGGCTTCCAGCGCAGCGACGAGCCGCGTGACGACGACCAGACGCTGCTCGTGCGCGGCAACCCGGTGCTGCTGCGCGAGGTGATCGCGAACCTGCTCGACAACGCGCTGAAGTACGTGCCGCTCGCGCGGCCGCACGGCGCGCGGATCACGGTGAACGTCGGGCGCGCGATGCTCGACGCCGGCACGCCGGCGGCCGAGATCGTCGTCGAGGACAACGGCCCCGGCGTGCCCGCGAACCAGCAGGCGGACCTGTTCAAGCGGTTCTTCCGCGGGGATGCGCAAAGCGGCAGCGGTGTCGAGACGGGTGCGGGCCTCGGCCTCGCGATCGTGCACGACATCATCGCGATGCATGGCGGCAGCGTGTCGTATGCGGACGCGCCGGAAGGCGGCTCGCGGTTCGTGGTGAAGGTGCCGCTCGCCGCGCACGCGGCGCAGCCGGCGAGCGACGCCGCGCCGGCCACGGCGCAGATGCACTGAGCATCGAGGACGGAGCCGGCAATGCATGTTCGCCGGCTCGTCTGGCGCGTGGGCAAGACCACGCGCGCCATCGCTTACTTCTTCTTTTTCTTGTCCTTCGGCTTCGCGTCGTCCTTCTTCTTCTTTTTCTTCTTCGCGTCCGCACCCGTGTCGGACGTCGCGAGCAGCGTGCCGCGGCACGACTGGGCGCCGCAATGGCATGCGTATTCGCGCTTGAGCTTCTTCGTCAGCTTCGCGTCGATCACGAGGCCGTAGTCGTAGAACAGCTCCTCTTCCGGCTCGATGTCGCGCAGCGCATGGATGTAGACGCGGCCGTCGAGCTCCTCGGCTTCGCAGTTCGGCGCGCAGGAATGATTGATCCAGCGCGCGCTGTTGCCGTCGACCTTGCCGTCGATCACCCCGCCCTCTTCGAGCGCGAAGTAGAACGTATGATTCGGCTCGTTCGGATCGTGCGGATGGCGGCGCAGCGCTTCCTTCCACGAAATTCGCTCGCCCTTGTATTCCACAACGCGCTCGCCGGCCTTGATCGGCGCCACGGCGAACACGCCCCTGCCGTGTACTCCCGAGCGGCGCACCGCGATCCTGCGTGAACTCATCGAACGAATCCTTGTGAAGTCGACTTGAAAAGGAAAGGGCCGCCGCAGGCCCGCCAAATGAAAACGCGGCGCCGATCGGCGCCGCGTCAGGGCATGCGGCGAATCACCCGCATCCTACACGGTCGGGATTGCAACATTCAACCGCGAACGCGGCGTTCAACGCTGACCGAACGCAATGTCGCCGAACAGCGCCTTGTGCTCGCGCGGCTGCGAACGCCAGTACTGCGGCGGCGCCGTCACCTGCGCGCCGAGCTCGGCGGCCGCGTGCCACGGCCAGCGCGGGTCGTACAGCATCGCACGCGCCATCGCGACGAAGTCGGCGTCGCCCGCGTCGATCAGCCGGTTCGCGTGCGCCGGCTCGTTGATCAGGCCGACCGCGATCGTCGGCATGCCGACCGCGCGCTTCACCGCCTGCGCGAACGGCACCTGGTAGCCCGGCGACAGCGGAATCTTCTGCAGCGGCGACACGCCGCCCGACGACACGTCGATCCAGTCGCAGCCACGGCGCTTCAGCTCGTGCGCGAACGCGATCGTGTCTTCGAGCTCCCAGCCGCCCTCGACCCAGTCGGTCGCGGACACGCGCACGCCGACCGGCCGGTCCTCCGGAAACGCCGCGCGCACGATCTCGAAGATCTCGAGCGGAAAGCGCATCCGGTTCTCGCGCGAGCCGCCGTATTCGTCGGTGCGCCGGTTCGCGAGCGGCGACAGGAACTGGTGCAGCAGATAGCCGTGCGCCGCATGCGCCTCGATCGCGTCGATGCCGAGCCGCGCCGCGCGCTTCGCGGCCGCCGCGAACGCGTCGCGGATCCGGTTCAGGCCCGCGGTGTCGAGCGCAAGCGGCGGCGTCTCGCCATCCTTGTGCGGCACGGCGGACGGCGCATGCGGCAGCCAGCCGCCGTCGGCGACCGGAATCAGCTGGCCGCCTTCCCACGGCGCCTGGCTCGACGCCTTGCGGCCCGCATGCGACAACTGCATCGCGACGCGGATCGGCGCATGCTTGCGGATCGCCGCCAGCACGGGCTTCAGCGCGGCTTCGGTCGCGTCGTCCCAGAGGCCGAGGTCGTGGTGCGTGATGCGCCCGTCCGGCTCGACCGCGGTCGCCTCGATGCAGAGCAGGCCCGCGCCCGACAGCGCGAGGTGGCCGAGATGAATCATGTGCCAGTCGGTTGCCTCGCCGCGCTCGGCGGAGTACTGGCACATCGGCGAAACGACGATCCGGTTCGGAAGGGTCACGCCGCGCAGCGTGAACGGTGAAAACAGCGCAGTCATGAGTGACGCTCGCTCGGAAAGGGAAACAGCGGCTGAGCGTAGCACGCGTGTCCGTTGCGTGCAGGACGCGGGTTCGACGGTAAGCGATTGGTCAGGTGGGGCCGCCTAGGTGGGGCAGCCCAGGTGGGGCCGCCCAGGTAGGACCCAGGTTCAGCCGATGCGGGCGTCAAATCCCGACGCTGTCGAGCCATTCCGCGAACATGCGGCGCGCGGCCGTTTCGAGCGCGGGGCCGTGTTGCGCGGTGTCGGCGCGCAGCCGGCGCGCGTCGATGCCCGGCGTCGCGGCAATTTCGCCGGCGTTGCCGATCAGCCAGGGTTCGAAGCGATCGGCGCGGATTTCCGGATGGCATTGCAGCGCAAGCACGTGCTGCCCCCATGCGAACGCCTGATGGCGGCACGCGGGCGTCGACGCGAGATGGATCGCGCCGCCCGGCAGGTCGAAGGTATCGCCGTGCCAGTGCAGCATCGACGTCGCCGCGCCGTCGAGATGACGCAACGCGGACGCACGGCCCGCGTCGGAGAGCGTGAGCGGCGTCCAGCCGAGCTCCTTGCGCGCGGCCGGATAGACGCGCGCACCGAGCGCGCGCGCGATGAACTGCGCGCCGAGGCAGATGCCGAGGATCGGCAGGCCCGCGTCGATGCGCTGCTTGACGAGCGCCGCGAGCGGCGCGTTCGTCGGATACTGCGCGTCGTCGTACACGCTGACCGGCCCGCCGAGCACGACGAAGAGCGCTGGCTCGAGCACGTCGAGCACCTCGACCCGGGATGATCCGACGTCGACGTAACGCACCCGCCTCCCCCGTTCGCCGAGCACTTGCTCGAAACTCCCGAGGTCCTCGAAATGCACGTGGCGGATCGCCACGACTTCAGCGTTCATCATCGGCCTCCCGGTCGATCGACGGACGTCAGGCCGCGAAAATCTTCCAGATCTTCTTTTGCGTCGCCGCGTCACCTTCTTCGTGTACCGAACAATCGAGGCGCAGGTCGCTGTCGGCGAGCGTCAGGTCGAGCGCCGCGCAGTAGTGCGCCGCGGCAGCCTTCTTCGACGCCTTCGACGGCTGGAAGTGCGCGCACGTCACGCACATCCGGTGCGGCGGCGTCGCGCCGGCCACCTGCAGCTCGCGCAGCGTCTTCAGCAGCGCACGGTACAGCGCGCCCTGCTCGTCCGCGCCGAGCGTGCCGACCGCCTTGGTCAGGAACTCGGGCCACTGCAGCGCCTTCTTCGCCGCGGTGCGGCCGCGGGCGGAGAGCCGCACCGCGAGCGCGCGGCCGTCGTCCAGCGCGCGGCGCTTTTCGACCAGCCCCTTGGTCTCGAGCGTGCTGACCGCATCGCTGGTCGTCGCCGCGGTGAGCTGCGTCTCGCGCGCGATCTCGCCGAGCCGCATCGGGCCCTTGCGTTGCAGCAGCAGCACGAGGATCTCGCCCTGCGTCGGCGTGAGGCCGGCGCCTTCCGCCCAATCCCATGCCTGGCTCCGCATGGCCGTACTCAATCGCAGCAGACTGTGGGTGACACGACCCGCAGCCTGATTCCCGTAAACGCCTTCGCTCATAGTCTTTTCGCTTTGCCGCCGCCCGTCATCCCGGGCAGCCGTAGTGTGGAGATCGAATCTCTGTCTCAGAAGAGGTGCGCGAAACCGCACGCACCCGACACGGCCGTCGCGAGGCACACACGGCGGCCGCCATCGCGGCAACCGGTGAGACACACGTCGTTCCGGCGTCCGCAAAGCCGACATTCTAAGCGAGAGCGGAAAATCGCACAGCTAAGTTATCCCCTTCAATCTGTGGATAACGGCTGAATAAGACCGGAAAACGGTGTGCGCGGATTTTCTCCAATCGCCGCCGCCGGACCGCCGAGCATTTTCCCGCGTCGCCCGGCAAGCCGCCACCGGCTTGCCATCCACCGGGTTATCCGTTCGGCAGGCCGTTGACTTTGCAGAGGAATATCGGGTTATCCACAGATTTGGAGGAAACCTGCAAACGATTTCGCCATTGACCTGCGTCAACCGCCCCTCAGCGCTCCTTCAACCTTCGCTCAGCGAATTGCTTTGCGGTCGAGCCCGCAATCAGCAAAACATTTTTTCATTCGCGCCAACGTAAGCACTGCTGGCGGACGGTCTCATTCAGCGATTTTTCCTGCTTGTAGACCGTGCGCAGCCACGACGCGTCGTTCACGCGCGCTTGCGCGAGCGCGCCGATCTCGTCCAGCGCCGCGCGCGAGCCGAGTGCCGCGGCATGCGGAGCAATCCGGTCGAGCGTGTCGAGGATGTCCTCGGCGATCGTGCGCCGCTCGCCGGTCTGGGGATTCACGCAGGTGCCTTCGAGGCCGAACCGGCACGCCTCGAAGCGGTTGAACGTGTAGACGAGATAGTCGTCCTCGGACAGCGTCAGCGGCCGGTCGGTCAGCAGGTAGCGCGCGAGCGTCTGGATGTAGCACGCGATCGCCGCCGCGCGGTCGACCGACAGCGGCGTGTCCATCACGCGCACCTCGATCGTGCCGTAGCCGGGCTTCGGCCGGATGTCCCAGTAGAAATCCTTCATCGAATTGACGACGCCGGTGTTCACCATCTTCGTGAAGTACTCCTCGAAGCCGTTCCAGGTCAGCACGAACGGCGCGCGGCCGGACAGCGGGAACGCGAACACCGAGTTCAGGCGCGCGGACTGGAAGCCGGTGTCGACGTTCTGCACGAACGGCGACGACGCCGACAGCGCAATGAAATGCGGAATGAAGCGCGACATCGAGTGCAGCAGGAACAGCGCGCTGTCCGGGTCCGGGCAGCCGATGTGCACGTGCTGGCCGAACACGGTGAACTGTTTCGCCAGGTAGCCGTACAGCTCGGAGATGTACTGGAAGCGCGGCGCGTCGTAGATCTGCCGATCGCTCCACTGCTGGAACGCATGCGTGCCGCCGCCGCACAGCCCGACGTTGAGCTGGTCGGCCGCCTTGACGAGCACGTCGCGAATCGCACGCAGCTCGCCGACCGCCTGCTCGTGCGTGTGGCAGATGCCGGTCGACAGCTCGATCATGCTCTCGGTGATTTCCGGCGTGATGTTGCCCGGGAAGGTTTCGCCCTGGATCAGCCGCATCAGGTCGGACGCCGCTTTCGTCAGATCGTAGTTGTGCGTGTTGACGACCTGGATTTCCAGTTCGATGCCGAACGTGAACGGCTCGGAATTGACGAAGGTTTCGAGTGACATGGCAGTTCCCGTAAATCAGTTGCTGTCGCTGCGTTCGCCGACCGCCGACAGGCAGCGGTAGACGAGGAACGGGCCGACCAGCTGCAGCACGACGATCGAGCACATCACGATCGCGCGCAGGTGCGGATCGAAATTCGGGTACAGCTGGTAGGTATCGTCGACGAGCAGGTAGGCGAGCGCGGACATCGGCGACAGCGCGATGCCGAGCGCGACGCCCTGCTTCATCCCGATGCCGCTCGGCTTCGCGAACGCGACGACGCCGGCCAGTTTCGCGGCCAGCCGCGTCACGATCAGCGCGATGGCGAACAGCCCGCCGAGCGCGATGTCGCCCCACGTGAACGACGTCAGCGTCAGCACGAACAGGACGACCGTCAGCAGCCAGCCGGCGGTGCCGAAGTGTTCGGGCCAGAGCTGCGGACGCGCCTCGAGGTTCTTCACGATGATGCCGGCGAGCAGCAGCGTGAGCAGCGTCGACAGCTTCAGCGCCTGCGCGACCGCGATCGCGATCATCACGAGCCCGAACAGCGCGACGAACGAATGCTCGCTGCGCATCGTCGCGGACATGTGGCGGAACAGGTAATTGCACGCGCGCGCGACGACGTACGCGACGATGAACGAGCCGACCAGCAGGTAGACCGGCTGCAGGATCGTCGCGAACACGTTGCCGTACGCCTCCTGGTGCAGCCAGCTCGTCACGAGCTTGGTCAGCACGACTGCATAGACGCTGTTGAGCGCGGTCAGCGTGATCAGGCGCTGCGACACCTGCCCTTCCGCGCGCAGCTCGGTCTTCAGCTGGATCACCATCGACGGCGACGTCGCGACCGCGATCGCCGACAGCACCAGCGCGACCATGCCCGACACGCCGAGCGCGAGCAGCACGAACAGCACGAGCACGAACGTGAGCGTGGCTTCGGCGAGGCTCGACGCGATCAGCCACGGGTTGCGGCGGATCCAGCGCAAGTCGAGCCGGCTGCCGAGCTCGAACAGCAGCAGGCCGAGCGCGACGTCGATCAGCAAGCGCGACGTTTCGTCGGTGCTGGCGTCGATCACGCCGAAACCGAACGAGCCGGCGACGAGGCCGATCACCGCATAGCCGGTGATGCGCGGCAGCCGCCACGCGCGATAGCAGAGCTCGCCGCACAGGCCGGCGGCGAACAGCGCGAGCCCGGCCCAGAACACGGCATCCGGCGCGAGCGGCCAATTGGGCAGGAATGAGAACGCCGACTTCATCGTGGTGACTTCTCCTTTGGAAGCAACCGCCAGCGACACGGGGTCAAGCGTCAACGTCGAGATGCGCGCCGGCTGGGTATTGCCCCGAAATGTGATTGTTGTGCGCGACGGCAGGACATGGGAACAGCCTGCTCCGCCATTCGGCGGCGATGTCGTTCAGGTATGCCGATCTGGATTGCCGGCCTGATGTGTGAATGGCCTGCGCGATCTCGAAGATTCAGATTCGAAACTGTGCCGACCGTTCCATTGAAGCATGTCCGGCGCCTGGCCGGACGAACGCGAAGGAAACCGATTGTGCCACAGGTTTTTCGCTCTGGAACCGATTGCCTGGCAGACCGGCCGTCCAGCGGGCGGGCTTGCCTTTGGGTTCAAAGGTTTACCTGTATATATACGTAGTAGAAGTTAACAAGAACCGCACAGTTCTGTGGATAACTTCCGTTTACGTAGACGGATCAACGCGTTGGCGAAACCATAACCCGCTGCACAGGCTGTGCGCGCACAGCGGTTTGAGTTGAGCAACTTTTGGTCCGTTTCACAGCTGTGCCGACTTGCCCAGTTTACGTCCACTGTGATTGCACACGGAGTACGCACGGAATTCGCGCGGTTATCCACAGGTGAACGTGGATAACATCGCGCGACGAACTGCGATCACTGTGATGTGGATGCGGATGCGCGGCGCGTCAGTTGGTCGCGCCCACCTGTCGGGCGCGCAGCGCGCGGATCAGGAAGCGGGCCGGATCGATCGCGTCGGCGAGCTCGCGCTCGAGCGGCCACGGCTCGCCTTCGAGCTGCGACGCGATCAGCTCGGCGCCGAGCGCCGCCCAGACGAGGCCGCGCGAACCGTAGCCGAACGCGCCGTAAAGGCCCTCGGTGCGCGGCAGGTCGCGCGCTTTCGCACCGCTGAGCGCCTTCGCGTGGGCGAGCGCGTGCGCTTCGTCCGCGAGCGGGCCGATCAGCGGCAGCCGGTCGCCGGCGACCCAGCGGAACGCGACGCGGCCGGGCAGTTCGCCGACGCCGGGCGCGTCGCCGATCAGGCCCGGGAGCAGGCGCCGGACCCGCTCCAGGTTTTCGGCATGACCGGCCGGACGCAGCGCCGGGTCGACGTCGTCCGGTTCGAACGTCGCGCCGATCAGCAGTGTGCCGTCGTCGAGCGGCACCGCATAGCCGTCGCCGATCACCGGGCAGTCGAGCGCCGCCGCGCTGCCCGGCGGCAGCAGCGTGAGCTGCCCGCGCACCGGCTGCAGCGCGACGTGCCGCAGGCCGGCAAGCCGCACCGCGTCGCCGGCGTTGGCGAGCACGACGGCCGGCGCTTGCGCGAGCGTCCGGCCGGCGGCGTCGAGCGCGCGCCAGCCGGCGCCGTGCCGTTCGAGCCGCGCGACTTCGGTGCGTGTCAGGATTCGCACGCGCTCACCGGCCGCCGCGCACTGCGCGGTGGACAACTCGGCCGGCCGCACCGCGCCGCCGTGCGGAAACAGCAGGCCGCCGTGCGCGACCGGCAGCGACAGGCGCGCGCGCGCGCTTCGTCGACGTTCAGCAGCCGCGCATAGTCCGGCGGCACGCCGAGCGCGTCGAAGGCCGTGCGCATCCGCTCGAAATCGTCGGCCGATTCCGCGAGCTGGATCATCCCGCGCGTGCTGCGCCCGAACCCGTGGCCCGCGCGTTCGAGCGCGCGCCAGCGTGCGAGCGCGTGGAGGAAGCCGCTGCGCGTGAGCCGGCTCGCGACGTTGTCGTCGCGCGTCATCAGCGGATGGAACACGCCGGCGGGATTGCCCGACGCTTCGCTCGCGATGCGTTCGCGCCGCTCGATCAGCGTGACGTCCCAGCCGCGCGCGGCGAGCCGCTCGACCACGGCGCAGCCCGCGAGGCCCGCGCCGATCACGATCGCGCGGCGCGTGTCGACCGGCAGCGCACGCGGCGGCTCGTGGCGGCGCATCTGCCAGCGCGGCGCGAATTCGCCGACGAGCATCGCGCGCTTGCCGGCGAAGCCGTCGACCTTGCGATACGCGAAGCTCGCTTCCGCGAGCGCGTGCTTCACGGCGCCCGAGCTCGAATACGTCGCGAACGTCGCGCCGTCGCCGGCGAGGCGCGCGAGCGCGCGAAACACGTCGACCGACCACAGGTCCGGGTTTTTCGACGGCGCGAAGCCATCCAGATAGAACGCGTCGGCGCGCACCGCGAGCTTCGGCAGCATCGCGAGCGCATCGCCGAACACGAGCGTGAGCACGACGCGTCCGCCGTCGAATTCGAGCCGATGCAGGCCCGGCACGAGCATCGGCCACGCATCGGCGAGCGCGTCGACGTCCGCCGATGTCGTTGTCTGCGCAACCATGTGCGATGCGGCGCGGCGCAGGTCGTCGCGCGTGAACGGATGCTTCTCGACCGACACGAAGTGGAGCCGCTCGCAGCGCGCGGGATCGTCGCGCCACGCGGCCCAGGTCGCGAGGAAGTTGCCGCCGGCGCCGAAGCCGGTCTCGACGATCGTGAAGGTGCGCCTGCCCTGCCAGCGCGCGGGCAGGCCGTTGCCTGCGACGAACACGTAGTTCGCCTGCGCGAGTGCGCCGGCGGCGCTGTGATAGATGTCGCCGTACGCGGGCGAGACGAGGGTGCCGTCGTCGCTGAACGCGAGCGTGGCGGGAACGAGTCGGTCTGGCATGCGAAACAAATATCGTGGCGACCAAGCCTGGCAAGGGATTGCGCGGACCGGCCCGGCGCGCCGTTGGCAAAAACCAACGGCGCTGCACACGGGCCGATCGCGCTGCGTATCCTGTCCGGTTGGCGCAGGTCAAAAAACCCGCAAGCAATGATTCATTCGGCGAAACACCGATGAAAATCTTTGAAACCCTTGTCGTTATTGGGTTTGCGCTGCGCTATCATAGCAAGCGCCGTTCTGCGGGGCGGTCTTCGGCATGCCGGGGGCCGACCTGCGGGGCCAGGATTCGGCGGAGTGCCGTCGGAGTCCGACTCTCGACGGCACGGTTCGCGCACGTATAATCGGCGCGTTCGCGCTGTTCGTGTCAACCTAACCTGAAAAAGGAACCTTAATGAACAAACAGGAACTGATCGACGCCGTCGCCGCCCAAACGGGCGCCAGCAAGGCTCAAACCGGCGAAACGCTGGACACGCTGCTCGAAGTCATCAAGAAAGCCGTGTCGAAGGGCGATGCGGTTCAGCTGATCGGCTTCGGCAGCTTCGGTTCGGGCAAGCGCGCAGCACGTACGGGCCGCAACCCGAAGACGGGTGAAACCATCAAGATCCCGGCAGCCAAGACCGTCAAGTTCACGGCTGGCAAGGCGTTCAAGGACGCCGTCAACAAGCGTTAAGTTCAGCGCCTGTTACGAAAAACCCGCCATTCGGCGGGTTTTTTTTCGTGCGGCGCGCGGCTTTTTCGCCACACTTCACGACGTATTTGCAAGATTTAACGGTTGTTACGAACGATGCAGGATCTGCGCGTCGCCGTGGTCCTCGTCGTCGTGCGAGTCGATGTCCCAGGCCGGGAACGGGTCGTCGAACAGCTCCGCCCACCCTGCGGCGCCGAGCGCGAATTCCTTGTCGGTCAGCAGGCACGCGTCGAGCTTCGCGCGCCATGCGGCCGCGTCGAGGCCGATGCCGATCAGCACGAGTTCCTGGCGCCGGTCGCCGACCGAGCGGTCGTCGAGGTCGCCCTGCCATTCCGCGCGGATCTCGGCGAGCAGCGCGTCGTCGTCCGGCCATTCCGCGCGATCCTGCGCGGCCCACCACAAGCCCGCCGGCCCGTGCCGGCACACGCCGCCCGCCTGCGACAGCGAGCCGGCGATGTCGTTGCGCGTCGCGAGCCAGAAGAACCCCTTGCTGCGCAGCACGCCGGGCCACTCCTCGTGCAGCAGCGCCCACAGGCGCCCCGGATGGAACGGCCGGCGCGCGCGGTACACGAAGTTGCCGATGCCGAATTCGTCCGCCTCGCCATGCACGTGCGGATGCGCATGGCCGTGGTCATGGTCTTCGACGTGCTCATGATCGTGCTCGAGCGACGCGAGCCAGCCCGGCGCGTTCGCCGCCTCGTCGAAATCGAAGCGGCCGGTGTCCAGCAGCTCGCGGGGCGGCACGTTGCCGAACGTCGACACGATCTGGTGCGCGCGCGGGTTCAGCCGCGCGAGGATGTGCTGCAGTCGCGCCAGTTCGTCCGCGCCGACGAGGTCGGCCTTGTTGATCACGAGCACGTCGCAGAATTCGATCTGCTCGATCAGCAGTTCGACGAGCGTGCGGTCGTCGTCCTCGCTGGCCGCGATGCCGCGTGCGGCCAGCGCGTCGTCCGAGCCGTAGTCGCGCAGGAAATTGAAAGCGTCGACGACGGTGACGAGCGTGTCGAGCCGCGCGAACTCGCCGAGCGACCTGCCGTCGTCGTCGACGAACGTGAAGGTTTCGGCGATCGGCATCGGCTCGGCGATCCCGGTCGATTCGATCAGGATCGCGTCGAAGCGGCCTTCCGCGGCGAGCTTGCGGATCTCGACGAGCAGGTCGTCGCGCAGCGTGCAGCAGATGCAGCCGTTCGACATCTCGACGAGCCGCTCCTCGACGTGCGACAGCGCCTGCGCGTCGCGCACGAGCGATGCGTCGATGTTGACCGCCGCGAGATCGTTGACGATCACCGCGACCTTCAGGCCCGCGCGGTTCGCGAGGATATGGTTGAGCAGCGTGGTCTTGCCGGCGCCGAGAAAGCCGGACAGCACGGTGACGGGCAACGGCTGGTTCATTGCCGGATTCATAACGATACGCACCAACGGAAAAAAGGAAAAAGCGGCCGCGGCGGCCCGGTCGGCGCGCCATCGGCCGGAGCCGGGCGCCGGGGCAAATTCGCGGCGTGAGCCCGCATTGTGCATCAAACGCGCATCGGCCGGCCGGCGCGGCGCCGGGTCACGGCTGCGGCGGCAGCAATTTCCATTGCGTGAGGATGCCGGCGATCTGCTTCGCGTACTTGTCGCGCAGCGACGGCGTTTCCGAGTGATAGGCGCCGACCGCCTGCCACGTGTTGCCGTACCGGTTCATCTTCTGGCGCAGGTGCCACGCCGCAATATAGACGTTCTTGCACGGCTCCATCAGCGTGTCGCGGCCGATTCCGTAGCGCGACAGCACCGGCAGATGGATCGAATTGATCTGCATCAGCCCGTAGTCGGTCGAGCCGTTCGCATTCTTGTTCCTCGCGTCCGGCCGGTTGCGCGATTCCTGCCACGCGATCGCGCGCAGGATCAGCGGATTGACCTGCTGGTATTTGGCCGCTTCGTCGAAACAATCGGCGCGAGCGTTGCCGCTGGCGAGCCATGCGCCGGCGGTCAACAATGCAATCGAAACGAGCCGTCTGTTCATTGATCGAAAAGTGCAGAAAACGGGGGCGGGAAAACCCGCGGCCGCAACGGAATTCGCGCGATATGCAATGCGACGCTCGTATCATACCGGCAGCCGGTCGCGTTGCGGCAAGCGCGGCGCCGCATGCCGGGTTATACCGCATTTTCGTTTCAATCCATCCTGAAATGATGACGGAGACGAACAAACGGCAGCAAACGCGAAATATTACATCTCGCATACATACGTCAGGAATACTGTCGTATATGAGACAGTATTCGGATCGATGTGATATTTCGGACATGAAAAACTGCTAATGTCGCTGTTTTCGGAATTGGATCCAGTACCACCGCCGGATGTGGCCTGAGCCGGCATCGACCCATTCATCCATGACAAGAAATCGCTTCGTTATGCGGCGCGTCGCTGCGACCCTGATGGTCGCCGGCATCATCGTCGCGCAGGCCGCCCACGCTCAGGTCACGCTCAACTTCGTGAACGCGGATATCGATCAGGTCGCCAAGGCGATCGGCGCCGCGACCGGCAAGACGATCATCGTCGATCCGCGCGTGAAGGGGCAGCTCAACCTCGTCGCCGAGCGCCCGGTGCCGGAAGACCAGGCGCTGAAGACGCTGCAGTCCGCGCTGCGCATGCAGGGCTTCGCGCTCGTGCAGGATCACGGCGTGCTGAAGGTCGTGCCCGAGGCCGATGCCAAGCTGCAGGGCGTGCCGACCTACGTCGGCAACACGCCGCAGGCGCGCGGCGACCAGGTCGTCACGCAGGTGTTCGAACTGCGTAACGAATCGGCGAACAACCTGCTGCCGGTGCTGCGGCCGCTGATCTCGCCGAACAACACGGTCACCGCCTATCCGGCGAACAACACGATCGTCGTCACCGACTATGCGGACAACGTGCGCCGCATCGCGCAGATTATCGCGGGCGTCGACAGCGCCGCCGGTGCGCAGGTACTGGTCGTGCCGCTCAAGAATGCGAACGCGATCGATCTGGCCGCGCAGTTGCAGAAGATGCTCGACCCCGGCGCGATCGGCAACAGCGACGCGACGCTCAAGGTATCGGTGATCGCCGACCCGCGCACCAATTCGCTGATGCTGCGCGCGTCGAGCGCGTCGCGCCTCGCGGCCGCGAAGCGGCTCGTGCAGCAGCTCGACGCGCCCAGCGGCGTGCCGGGCAACATGCACGTGGTGCCGCTGAAGAACGCCGAGGCAACGAAGCTCGCGAAGACGCTGCGCGGGATGCTCGGCAAGGGCGGCGGCGAAACCGGCGCGTCGGCGACGTCGAACGAAGCGAGCGCGTTCAACCAGGGCGGCTCGTCGGCGGCCGGCAGCTTCTCGACCGGCACAGCGGGCACCCCGCCGCTGCCGTCGGGCGGCCTCGGCGGCTCGTCGTCGTCTTACGGCGGCGGCTCGTCGCAAGGCGGCGGCCTCGGCACCGGCGGCCTGCTCGGCGGCGACAAGGACAAGGGCGACGAGAACCAGCCGGGTGGCATGATCCAGGCCGATTCGGCGACGAACTCGCTGATCATCACGGCGCCCGACCCCGTCTACCGGAACCTGCGCGCGGTGATCGACCAGCTCGACGCGCGGCGCGCGCAGGTCTACATCGAAGCGCTGATCGTCGAGTTGCAGGCGACGACGGCCGGCAACCTCGGCATTCAGTGGCAGATCGCGAACGGCCAGTTTCTCGGTGGCACGAACTTTAATTCGACCGCCCCGGGCACGAATGCCACCGGCAACATCCTAGGGATCGGGACATCGACCAGCAGTACGACGACAGGTCTCGCCGGGTTGGCGACCAACCTCTTGCCGGGCCTCAACGTCGGCTGGCTGCACAACATGTTCGGCGTGCAGGGCCTCGGCGCGCTGCTGAATTATTTCGCGGGCGTGAGTGATGCGAACGTGCTGTCGACGCCGAACCTCGTCACGCTCGACAATGAAGAGGCGAAGATCGTCGTCGGCCAGAACGTGCCGATTCCGACAGGTTCGTATTCGAACCTGACGAGCGGCAATGCAAACAACGCATTCAATACCTATGATCGCCGCGACGTCGGCCTCACGCTGCACGTGAAGCCGCAGATCACCGACGGCGGCATTCTGAAGCTGCAGCTCTACACCGAGGATTCGGCGGTCGTCGCCAACACGTTGACCGCAACGACCGGCCCGACCTTCACCAAGCGCTCGATCCAGTCGACGATCCTGGCGGACAACGGCGAAATCATCGTGCTCGGCGGCTTGATGCAGGACAACTACAGCGTGTCGAACAGCAAAGTGCCGCTGCTGGGTGACATCCCGTGGATCGGCCAGTTGTTCCGCTCGGAATCGAAGAACCGCCAGAAAACCAACCTGATGGTGTTCCTGCGCCCCGTGATAATCAGCGACCGGCAGACCGCGCAGGCGGTCTCGGCGAACCGCTACGACTATATCCAGGGCGTAACGGGCTCGTACAAGTCGGACAACAACGTCATGCGCGACAAGGACGATCCGACCGTTCCGCCGATGCCGATCGGCCCGGGCGAAGGCGGCTCGGCGCTGAACCTGTTCGACCTGACGAAGATGCGCCGCCAGCAGCAGGGCCAGCAGCCCGTGCCGCAACAGCCGTCGCAACAGCAACCGGCCGTCCAGCCGCAAGCCGTGCCGCAGCAGCAGATGCAGCAGCAGCCGCTGACGGCGCCCACGGCCCCGTCGGGAGCCTCGCAGTGAGCGACATGCTCGCCTCCGCCCACGAAGGCGCGCCGGGCGAACGCCCGCCGCCGTCGCCGCTCGCCGCGCGGCTGTTGCCGTACGGCTTCGCGAAGAGCGGCCAGGTGCTGATCGCGCATCAGCACGAGGACACGCTCGAAGTGTGGATCAGCGACCGCACGAGCGACGCGGCGCTCGCGGAGATCGCGCGCAACTTCGGCTCGATCTCGGTGCTGCGCCTGCCGGCCGACGAACTCGCGCACGCGATCAACCAGGCGTACGCGCGCCAGGACGGCAGCGCCGCGCAGGTGGTCGGCGAGGTCGAGGGCGAAGTCGACCTGTCGCGGCTGATGCAGGACATCCCCGAAGTCGAGGACTTGCTCGAATCGGAAGACGACGCGCCGATCATCCGGATGATCAACGCGCTGCTCACGCAAGCGGCGCGCGAGCAGGCGTCGGACATCCACATCGAGCCGTTCGAGAACGCGTCGGTCGTGCGCTTTCGCGTCGACGGCACGCTGCGCGACGTCGTGCGGCCGAAGAAGGCGCTGCACGGCGCGCTGATCTCGCGGATCAAGATCATGGCGCAGCTCGACATCGCCGAGAAGCGCCTGCCGCAGGACGGCCGGATCACGCTGCGGGTCGGCGGCCGGCCGGTTGACGTGCGGGTGTCGACGCTGCCGACCGGGCACGGCGAGCGCGCGGTGCTGCGTCTGCTCGAGAAGGACGCGCAGCGCCTGAACCTCGAAGCGCTCGGGATGGGCCGCGACACGCTCACGCAGTTCGACAAGCTGATCGCGCGCCCGCACGGCATCGTGCTCGTCACGGGCCCGACGGGCTCGGGCAAGACGACGACGCTGTACGCGGCGATGTCGCGGCTCGAAACCGCGACGACCAACATCATGACGGTCGAGGACCCGATCGAATACGACCTGTCCGGCATCGGCCAGACGCAGGTGAACGAGCGGATCGGGATGACCTTCGCCCGGGCGCTGCGCTCGATCCTGCGGCAGGACCCGGACGTGATCATGATCGGCGAAATCCGCGACCTCGAAACCGCGCAGATCGCGGTGCAGGCGTCGCTGACGGGCCACCTCGTGCTCGCGACGCTGCACACGAACGATGCGGCGTCGGCCGTCACGCGCCTGACCGACATGGGCGTCGAGCCGTATCTGCTCGCGTCGTCGCTGCTCGGCGTGCTCGCGCAGCGGCTCGTGCGGCAGCTCTGCCCGGTCTGCAAGGAAGAGCGGCACGAGGAAGGCCGCACGGTGTGGCATCCGGTCGGCTGCGACAAGTGCGGGCATTCGGGCTATGCGGGCCGGCGCGGCGTATACGAACTGCTGATCGTCGACGAGTCGATCCGCACGCTGATCCACCGCAACGCGGCCGACGCGGAGATTCTCGCGACGGGCCGCGCGCAAGGGATGCGCACGCTGCGCGACGACGCCGAGCGCTGGCTCGCGGCGGGCGCGACGTCGCTCGAGGAAGTGTTGCGCGTGACGGGAGGCGCATAGCGCGATGCCGGCATTCCGTTTCGAAGCAATCGATGCGGCGGGTCATGCGCAAAAGGGCGTCGTCGATGCCGACAGCGCGCGCGCCGCGCGCGGCCAGCTGCGCACGCAGGGGCTGACGCCGCTCGTCGTCGAGCCGGCGGCCAGCGCGACGCGCGGCGCGCGCAGCCAGCGCCTCGCGCTCGGCCGCAAGCTGTCGCAGCGCGAACAGGCCATCCTCACGCGCCAGCTCGCGAGCCTGCTGATCGCCGGGCTGCCGCTCGACGAATCGCTCGGCGTGCTGACCGAGCAGGCCGAGCGCGACTACATCCGCGAACTGATGGCGTCGATCCGCGCCGAGGTGCTGGGCGGCCATTCGCTCGCGAACGCGCTCGCGCAGCATCCGCGCGATTTCCCGGAAATCTATCGCGCGCTCGTCGCGGCGGGCGAGCACACGGGCAAGCTCGGCATCGTGCTGTCGCGCCTCGCCGACTACATCGAGCAGAGCAACGCGCTGAAGCAGAAGATCCTGCTCGCGTTCACGTATCCGGGGATCGTCACGCTGATCGCGTTCGGCATCGTCACGTTCCTGCTGAGCTATGTCGTGCCGCAGGTCGTCAACGTGTTCGCGAGCACCAAGCAGCAACTGCCGATCCTGACGGTCGTGATGATGGCGCTGTCGGATTTCGTGCGGCACTGGTGGTGGGCGATCGTGATCGCGGCCGTGCTCGTCGTCTGGTTCGTCAGGGCGACGCTGTCGCGCGACGGGCCGCGCCTCGCGTTCGACCGCTGGCTGCTGACCGCGCCGCTCGCCGGCAAGCTGGTGCGCGGCTACAACACGGTGCGCTTCGCGAGCACGCTCGGCATCCTGACCGCGGCCGGCGTGCCGATCCTGCGCGCGCTGCAGGCGGCGGGCGAGACGCTGTCGAACCGCGCGATGCGCGCGAACATCGACGACGCGATCGTGCGGGTGCGCGAAGGCTCCGCGCTGTCGCGCGCGCTGAACAACGTGAAGACGTTTCCGCCGGTGCTGGTGCACCTGATCCGTTCGGGCGAGGCGACGGGCGACGTGACGACGATGCTCGACCGCGCGGCCGAAGGCGAGGCGCGCGAGCTCGAACGCCGCACGATGTTCCTGACGAGCCTGCTCGAGCCGCTGCTGATTCTCGCGATGGGGGGCATCGTGCTCGTGATCGTGCTGGCCGTGATGCTGCCGATCATCGAGCTGAACAACATGGTGCAGTGACGGCCGTGCCGGCCGTCACCGGACGTTCAGCGCATGTAGATCGCCGGAGACGGCGTGTTGGCGGGCAACGCGACTTCGGCACGGGCGCCGTTGCGCTCGACGATGATCGAGCGGTCGCGGACTTCGGCGAGCTTCGCGCCGGGCGCGACCTCGGCGCCGAGCGACACCGCGCGCGGCGGCTCGCCGCCGACGCCGACGATCGCGGCGGCGCCGCGCTGGAGCGCGAGGATGCCGAACAGGTGGATGTCCTGCACGGGATTCTTGTCGAGCTGGCCGCCGAACAGCGCGGCGGCGTCCTCGGTGCGAATCGGGGGCCGCGCGGCGGCGGCGGGCAGCGGCGCTTCGCGGGCCGACAGCGTGACGACCCAATAGGTGGCCGTCGCGCACAACGCCGCGAAGAGGGCGAGGGAGAGTATCCGGATCGAGATCGCGTTCATGCGCGCTATTGTACGGATGTATGTGAAATTTGCGTTGAGTGAAAGCCCTTGGCGGGCCGCGCCTTACAATGCGTGCTCCGTGCCCGGCGCAATCGGCGCAGCAGTCCCGCAGGGACCTGACCCGGTTGTTTCGGAAACGTCACTCAATCGACGACAATTTTTTGGAAAGAGGAAGTCAGCATGCAAACGTGGATTACTCGACGCAACGGAGCGGTTCGCCGTCAGCGCGGTTTCACGCTGATCGAGATCATGGTGGTGGTCGCGATTCTCGGGATTCTGGCGGCGCTGATCGTGCCGAAGATCATGAGCCGTCCGGACGAGGCGCGCCGCATCGCCGCGAAGCAGGACATCGGCACGATCATGCAGGCGCTCAAGCTGTACCGCCTCGACAACGGCCGCTATCCGTCGCAGGACCAGGGCCTGCAGGCGCTGATCCAGAAGCCGAGCACCGATCCGATCCCGAACAACTGGAAGGACGGCGGCTATCTCGAGCGCCTGCCGAACGATCCGTGGGGCAACGCGTACAAGTACCTGAACCCGGGCGTACACGGCGAGATCGACGTGTTCAGCTACGGCGCCGACGGCAAGGAAGGCGGCGAATCCAACGACTCCGACATCGGATCGTGGCAGTAAACGATCGCTGACCGGCCCGACGTCTCTTTTCTGATCCCCATGCTCGCCATCCGCACGACTTCCCGCTTCGGGCGCGGCTGCCGTGTGCGCCGGGCGCCGGCGCGCGCGGATGGCGTGCGGGCGTCGCAGCGCGGCTTCACGCTGCTCGAGATGCTCGTCGTGCTCGTGATCGCGGGCCTGCTGGTGTCGCTCGCGTCGCTGTCGCTGACGCGCAATCCGCGCACCGACCTGCGCGAGGAAGCGCAGCGGCTCGCGCTGCTGTTCGAGACGGCGGGCGACGAGGCGCAGGTGCGCGCCCGTCCGATCGCATGGCAGCCGACCGCGCGCGGCTTTCGCTTCGACATGAGCACCGCCGACGGCTGGCGCACGCTGCGCGACGACCTGCTGCGCCCGCGCGACTGGGACGGCGGCGTGACGGGCGCCGACATCGACTACCCCGGCTCGGATACGCGCGTGGACCGCGTCGTGTTCGGCACCGAGAGCATCGACATGCCGGTGCGCGTGACGCTGCGCTCGACCGTCGGCAGCGTGACGATCGTCGGCACCGGCAACGGCCGCTACGAGGTGCAGTGACGATGCATCGCCGGCCGTCTCTCTCTCCTTCCGCCGCTCCCGCGATGCGTCCCCGCACCGGACGTTCAGCGGCGCGCGGCTTCACGATGATCGAGGTGCTGGTCGCGCTTGCGATCATCGCGGTTGCGCTCGCCGCGTCGATTCGCGCGGTCGGCACGCTGGCGACCGGCTCGTCGGACCTGCATCGCCGGCTGCTGGCCAGCTGGAGCGCCGACAACGCGCTCGCGCAGTTGCGGCTCGCGCATGCGTGGCCGGAGATCGGCGAGCAGAGCTTCGATTGCTCGCAGGGCAACGTGAAGCTCGTCTGCACGCAGCGCGTCAGCGCGACGCCGAATCCGGTGTTCCGGCGCGTCCAGGTATCGGTGAGCGCGCCGGACGGCAAAGGCGTGCTCGCGCAGATGGTCACGGTGGTCGCGAATGAAACCAGCCGCTCGCTCTGAATCGGCGCGGCGCGTCCGCACGCGCGGCTTCACGCTGATCGAACTGATGATCGCGATCGCGATTCTCGCGGTCGTCGCGGTGCTCGCATGGCGCGGGCTCGACCAGATCATGCGCGGCCGCGACAAGGTGTCGTCGGCGATGGAAGACGAACGCATCTTCGCGCAGATGTTCGACCAGATGCGCATCGACGCGCGCCGCGCGGCGACCGACGACGAGGCCGGCCAGCCCGCGCTCGGCGTCGCCGGCAACACGCTGCAGATCGTCCGCGCGTTCGACGCGCCGGGCGCCGCGCCGCGGCTGCAGGTGATCCGCTACCGGATCGCGGCGGGGCGCGTGGTGCGCTACGCGTCGCCGCCGCTCGCCGACGCGAACCGGCTGCGCGACACGCTGAAGAACCCCGACGTCGAGGGCTGGAGTGCGGTGGCGCTGATGGGCGGGGTCGGCGCGATCGACGCGAAGCTCTACGTGCCGCGCGTCGGCTGGACCACGAACGTGCAGACGGCCGACGAAGCGCTCGCGCAGAACAACGATGCGATCAAGGTGCCGCAGCTCGGCAACGCGCCGCCGCCGCGCGCGGTGACGGGCCTGCAGGTGAGCATCGGCGCGACGTCGCTGCGCGTGCCGGTGACCCGTATCTTCCTCGTCGGGGAATGACGATGCGCGCCCCCGCCCCGCTTCCGTTCCTCCGGCCCCCCCGCCCCGCGCGCCGGCAACGCGGCGCCGCGATCATCACCGCGCTGCTCGTCGTCGCGCTGTCGGCGATCCTCGTATCGGGGATGCTGTGGCGCGAGCAGGTGCAGATCCGCCGCATCGAGAACCAGCGCCTGATCGCGCAGGCGCAGTGGGTCGCGCGCGGCGCGCTCGACTGGACGCGGATGATCCTGCGCTCGGAAGGCGACACGGCGCCGGGCATCACGTATCTCGGCGGCATCTGGGGCGTACCGATCGCGAAGACGAAGCTGTCGGACTTCATGGGCAAGATCGGCGTGGGCGGCGGCGACGGCGGCGAAGACACCTACCTGTCCGGCGCGATCGAGGACGCGCAGGCGAAGTTCAACCTGCGCAACCTCGTGTCGACGCCCGCGCCCGGCGTGCTGCAGCTCAACGCCGCGCAGCTCCAGGCGTTCCAGCGCCTCTTGACGACGCTCGGCTACGACGGCGCGTTCGCGAAGCGCATCGCGCTGCAGGTGCGCGCGGGCCTGAAGCATTCGGCGTCGCGCTTCCAGATGGCGACGCTGCCCGGCGCGGCGGGCGCGCCCCTGCCGGAAGCGGGCACGGGCACGCAGGGCACGGCCTTCACCGACGAGCCTGGCCTTGCCGACAGCGATCGCGGGCCGGCGCCGCTCATCATGACGAGCGTCGACAGCCTGCTCGACGTCGACGGCGTCACGCCGGAAATGGTCGAACGGCTGCGCCCGTTCGTCACCGTGCTGCCGACCACGACGCCCGTGAACATGAACACCGCGCCCGCGGAGGTGATCGCGGCGCTGGTGCCGGGGATGAGCGTGGCGTCGGCGCAGGCGCTCGTGTCGCGCCGCGAGACCGTGTTCTTCCGCAACGTCGGCGACGTGCAGCTTGCGCTGCGCGGCGCCGGCGCGCCGCCGAACGTGACGCCCGATCCGGCGCTGATCGACGTCAATTCGAACTATTTCATCGTGCATGGCCGGATCCAGCACGATCGCGCCGAGGTCGACCGCACCTCGCTCGTGTATCGTGATCCGACCACGCACTCGACGCGGGTCGTGCGCATCCGCGACCAGCTATAACGACGCCATTCGGGAGAGGAGCCCTTGAGCACGCTGATTGTTTTACTGCCGCCGCGCGAGCCCGCCGTGCCGTTGCAGGAATGGCAATGGCCCGAGCTGCCGTTCATGCTCGTCGACAAGGCCGGCCAGACGCAGCGGGCCGGCCGCGCCGCGCTCGCGCTGCTGCCGCGCGCGGCCGCGACGGTGCTGGTCGTCGCCGCGCGCGACGTGCTGCTGCTGGCCGCGACGGTGCCGCCGCTCAAGGGGCCGAAGCTGCGCCAGGCGCTGCCCAACATCGTCGAGGACCAGCTGATCCAGGACCCGCAGGGCTGCCACGTCGCGATCGATCCGGCCGCGCTGCCCGACGGGCGCCGCGTGCTCGCGGTCGTCGATCGCGCGTGGTTCCGCGCGATCTGTGACGCGTTTGCCGCGGCCGGCCACCGGCATCTGCGCGCGGTGCCCGCGACGCGCTGCCTGCCGCCGCCGCTCGCGGCGGCCGCGGCCGTCACCGATCCGGCGCCGGCGGCCGACGAGGCCGTCGCCGAAGCCGAGGCTGACGCCGCCCCGCCGCCGCGCCCGACCGCGGTCGCCGCGGTGCTGGGCGTCGCGGCGTCGGTCGAGCCGGTGCTCGTCGAAGCGGGCGCGCAGCCGGACGCATCCGGCTCGCCGCGGCTCGAGCTGGCGGTCGCGCGCGGCGCGCTGGGCGAAGGCTTCGCTGCGCCCGCGCAGCGCGCGGCCGGCACGCTCGCCGCGCTCGCGGGCGGCGCCCCGGTCGAGCTGTACGAGCTCGGCGAGCCGGGCGCGGAACCGCAGCTCGCGTCGGTCAAGCGCACGGACGTCGAGCCGTCGGGCGCCGCTGCGCTGCTGCCGGGCGCGGCGCCGCTGCCGTTCGACACGTTCGCGCGCCGCGCGCTGGCCGAGCGTTTCGATCTGTGCCAGTTCGAATTCGAGTCGCAGCCGTGGCGCTTCGACCGCGCGACGCTCAAGCGGCTGCGGGTCCCGGTCGCGCTCGTCGCGGCGACGCTCGGCGTCGCGGTGATCGGGATGAACGCGCACTGGTGGAAGCTGTCGCGCGAGCGCGATGCGCTGTCCGCGCAGATCACCGAGACGCTGCTGTCCGCGTTCCCGAAAACCACGACGGTGCTCGATCCGCCTGCGCAGATGCAGCGCCAGCTCGACCAGCTGCGCCTCGCGGCGGGCGAGCTGTCGCCGAACGATTTCCTCGCGCTCGCGAGCGGGCTGTCGCGCTCGATGGGCGCGCTGCCGCTGAACGGCATCGCGTCGCTCGATTATCACGACCGGCGGCTCGACGTCGGCTTCAAGCAGGGCGTGACGGTCGATCCCGACTTCACGCAGCGCCTCGCGCGCAACGGGCTGGCCGGCGAAGTCGACAGCAGCACGGGCAAATGGACGATCCGGAGCCGGTCATGAAGGCTGAACTGAACCAGACCCTCACGCAATTCTGGGGTGAGCGCACCCCGCGGGAAAAGAACCTGCTCGGCTGGGGCGGCGCCGTGCTGGCGGTCGCGATCGCCTATTCGGTGCTGTGGTCGCCCGCGCAAGAAGGCCGCGCACGGATCACGCGCGCGCTGCCGGCGATGCGCGCCGAGCTCGCGAAGATGACCGCGCAGGCGAACGAGGCGCGCTCGCTCACGGCGGCCGCGCAGGGCGTCGCGCCGACCGGCGCCGCGCTGAAGGACGCGCTGACGGCGTCGCTGTCCGACCACGGGATGCCCGGCGGGCAGATCCAGCTGGTCGGCAACGGCGTGCAGATCCAGCTGAAGAACGCGTCGTTCCCGGCGTGGACCCAATGGCTCGACGACGTGCGCAAGCAGTACAAGGTGCAGGTCGGCGAGGCGCACGTCACCGCGCTGAAGGACGACGGCCAGGTCGACCTGACGGCCGTGATGCAGCCGTCGACGCAGAAATGATGCAGAAACGACGCAATGGATGATGCAAGCGGCGGCCGGCCGATGAGGCCGTGGTCGAGACGGCTTTGGGCCGCGTTGCCGTGGCTCGCGGCGGGCGGGCTGGCGACCGCCGTCACGCTGGTCGCGCTCGCGCCGGCCGCGTGGATCGCGCCGCAATTCGCGCGCGCGACGGGCGGCCACGTGAACCTCGTCGATCCGGACGGCTCGCTGTGGCACGGCTCGGGCACGCTGATGCTCGCGCCGGGCGCCGACCGCAGCGCGGCGACGCTGCTGCCGGGGCGGGTCGAATGGACGACGCGCTTCTGGCCGCTCCTGACCGGGCGCGTGCAGATGCGGATGCGGCAGACCGAGGCGATGCCCGACGCGGTCACGCTCGACGCGACGTGGCGCGGCGCGGTGCTGTCCGCGGGCGCGATGGCGGTGCCGGCATCGCTGCTAGCGGGGCTCGGCACGCCGTTCAACACGCTCGACCTGCAGGGCGACGTGCGGGTCGGCTGGAGCGACTGGCGGCTGATCGGCAGCAACACGTTCGGCCAGCTGACGGTGACGATCGACGACATGAGCTCGCGCGTGTCGCGCGTGAAGCCGCTCGGCTCGTACCGCGCGGTGCTGCAGGCGAAGGGTTCGGGCGCGGATCTCGACCTGGCCACGACGAAAGGCCCGCTGTTTCTCGACGGGCACGGCGCATTCGGGCCCGGCAGCGGGTCGTTCCGCGGCACCGCGCATGCGGCGCCCGAGCAGCTGGCGAACCTCGCGGGCCTGCTGAACCTGCTCGGCCATCCGATCGGCGACGGCTCGGTGTCGCTGATTTACGGCGACGCGGCGCGCTGACGCGCGCGCCGCGCGCATTTCACGTCACTTCTGCGCAACCGGCACGGCCGCCGCGCCGCTGGCCGGCGCAGGCGCGGCCACGCCGCCCGTCTCGCGCGCGATCTGCGACACGTCCCAGCCGCCGCCGAGCGCCTTCACGAGCCCGACCGACGACACCATCCGCTGCCCCGCGATCGTCGCGAGCTTCTGGTGCGCGCTGAACGCGGTCGTCTGCGCGGTCAGCACGTTCAGGTAGTCGACCGTGCCGGCCTTGTACTGGTTCGTCACGATCGCGAGCGCATGCTCGGCGCTGTCCACTGCCTGCCGCTGCACGTCGATTTCCCGCGCGAGGATGCGCTGCGACGCCAGGTTGTCCTCGACGTCCTGGAACGCGGTGAGGACCGACAGCCGGTACGCGGCGACGTCCTGATCGTAGGTCGCGCGCGCGGCCTCCGTCTGCGCGGCGCGCAGGCCCGCGTCGAACAGCGTCGCCGCGAGCTGCGGGCCGACCGTCCAGAAGCGCGCCGGCAGCGTGAACAGGTTCGACCACACCGAACTCTGCACGCCCCCCTGCGCCGACAGCGTGAGCGTCGGGAAGAACGCCGAGATCGCGACGCCGATCTGCTCGTTGGCCGCGGCCGCGCGGCGTTCGGCCGCCGCGATGTCGGGCCGCCGCTCGAGCAGCGCCGACGGCACGCCGACCGGCGTGACGGGCGGCTCGGCGGCGAGCGGCAGCGGCGGCAGCGAGAACGTCGACGCCGGTTCGCCGATCAGCGTCGCGATCGCGTGCTCGTACTGCGCGCGCGCGACGCCGTTGTCGATCGCGGCCGCCTGCGCGCTCTGCAGCTGCGTCTGCGCCTGGATCACGTCCGCGCGCGCGGCGACGCCCTGCGCGTACCGGTTCTGCGTGAGCTGCAGCGAGCGCGCGTACGACGCGACGGTGTCGTCGAGCAGCATCTGCAGCGTGTCGGCGGTGCGCAGCTGGAAGTAGGTCTGCGCGAGCGTCGCCTGCTGCGACAGCCGTGCGTTCGCGAGATCGGCGGCGGCCGCCGCTTCGCCCGCGCGCTGCGCGCCGACCGTGCGGCTCACCTTGCCCCACAGGTCGGGCTCCCACGACGCGTCGAGGCCGACGCTGTAGCTGTTGCCGATCGATCCGGAACTGCCGCCGCCGAAGCTCGACGACGAGCCGGACGACAGCGACGCGCGCGGCGAGCGGGAGCGCGAGCCCGACGCGGTGAGCCCGACGGTCGGGAAATACGCGGCGCGCGCCTCGGCGACGAGCGCGCGCGCCTGCCGGTACGCGGCCGCCGATTGCGCGATGGTCTGGTTCGACGCGTTCAGCTTGTCGATCAGCGCGTCGAGCTGCGGATCGCCGTAGACGCGCCACCATGCGCCGCGGTCGGCGCCGTCGGCCGGCTGCGCGACCTTCCAGCCGGCGGGCGCTTCCTTGAACGCGGCGGGCATCGGCGTGTCGGGGCGGTGATAGTCGGGCCCGACGGCGCAGCCGGCGAGCAGCACCGCGGTCGCGAACGCGACGGCAGCGGCGAGCGGGCGGCGGTCGCGCGGGGATGGGACGTACGGCATGCGTGTGATTCCTGTCTGGGCGCGGCCCGGGGCATGGGCACGCGGGCGCGCGATGCGGCCGGCAGGCCGCAGGCGGACAAATGGTAACTGACGGCAGGGAAGCTGCGCAGCCGTTAGGGTAAGGCGCGCGAGGGCGGGAATGTGTTACCGGCGCGGCAGGCCGGGTTACCGGGCATTACGGATCGCTTGCGGCGGATGGCGCACGCGGGGCGCGCCGCTCGCCGGCAGGCGCCGGACGGTGAGTCAGTGGCAGCGTGCGGGTTCGATGGCGGCCGCGCGCCATGACGACGGCTCCGTGGCGGCCGCCGCCTTGCGTTCGCCGTTGCGTGCCCCCTTCGCGTTGCGCTGCCGGCGATGATCGAACCACGCGAACCCGAGCGCCGCGAGCGAGCCGCCCGGCAGCACCAGCATCGCGACGTACAGCGCGAGCTTCCAGCCGCGGTGCGGCCCGGAGAACACATGGTGAGCGGTATCGGTCAGGTTGCGGCGCAGCGCGCCGGCGGCGTTTTTCAGGAACAGCATCGCGAACATCCTCGGGGCGCCCGCGGCGCGGGCAAGGCAGGTCAGAACATCGTCTCCGGCAGTGCAGGTCGCACGTCGTAACTGGTTGCCTGAAATAATATTGACTAAGCAATTAATTTTCAAGATACTGGGCGCGTTTTACCGACAACGCACTATTGCTGCGCGCGCAATCGAGAATGAACGGCGGTCTCTACGATCCCGACGGCATCGAGTTGGAATCGAGCCTCGGCTACTACCTGACGAAGGCGCGTCAGGCGCTCATCGAGCGGATGGACCGCGCGCTGGAGCCGCTCGGCCTGACCGCGCAGCAGGTCGGCGTGATCCTGCTGCTGTCGCGCGGATACGTGCGCACGCCGTTCGAGCTGTCGCGCAAGATGGCGTATGACAGCGGCTCGATGACGCGGATGCTCGACCGGCTCGAGCGCAAGGGCTTCATCGCGCGCTCGCGCAGCGAGCAGGACCGCCGCGTGATCGAGCTGACGCTGACCGAGCGCGGCGCCGACGCCGCCCGCGCGCTGCCGTCGCTGATCGCGACCGCGCTGAATGCGCAGCTCGCCGGCTTCTCGGCCGACGAGCTCGCGACGCTCACGGGCCTGTTGCAGCGCTTCATCGCGAACGGCCCCGGCATCCTCGGGTGCGATTCGTCCGGCGAGCCGGACCGCTGACGCTGCGCGAGGCGTCGATATTTTGGTTAAGCGTTCACTTATTTATCTGTCTGGGCAGAAGATGACACGTCATACGCTCCGCTCCACGTATTTCCCGTCGTTCTCGGCCGTGCACGCCCGACGTGCGCTTTGCGCGCGCCGCGCATAGGAGATTCCGATGTCCGCCACCACGGCTCCCGCGGCCTCGCCCGCGTCCCCCGCCGCCGAACCGGCGCCGCTGTCTGGCGGCGCCCTCGCGCTGCTCACCGTCGGGCTCGCGCTCGGCACCTTCATGGAAGTGCTCGACACGTCGATCGCGAACGTCGCGGTGCCGACGATCTCGGGCAGCCTCGGCGTCGCGACGAGCGAAGGCACGTGGGTGATCTCGTCGTATTCGGTCGCGTCCGCGATCGCGGTGCCGCTGACCGGCTGGCTCGCGCGGCGGGTCGGCGAGGTGCGCCTGTTCACGCTGTCGGTGCTCGCGTTCACGATCGCGTCCGCGCTGTGCGGCCTCGCGAACAACTTCGAGACGCTGATCGCGTTCCGGCTGCTGCAGGGGCTCGTGTCGGGGCCGATGGTGCCGCTGTCGCAGACGATCCTGATGCGCAGCTACCCGCCCGCGAAGCGCGGGCTCGCGCTTGGGCTATGGGCGATGACGGTGATCGTAGCTCCTATCTTCGGCCCGCTGCTGGGCGGCTGGATCAGCGACAACTACACGTGGCCGTGGATCTTCTACATCAACCTGCCGATCGGCGTGTTCTCGGCGACTTGCGCGTACTTCCTGCTGCGCGGCCGCGAGACGAAGACGACCAGGCAGCGGATCGACGCGGTCGGCCTCGCGCTGCTCGTGATCGGCGTGTCGTGCCTGCAGATGATGCTCGACCTCGGCAAGGACCGCGACTGGTTCAACTCGACGTTCATCGTCGCGCTCGCGCTGATCGCGGTCGTGTCGCTCGCGTTCATGCTCGTGTGGGAGGCGACCGAGAAGGAGCCGGTGGTCGACCTCACGCTCTTCAAGGACCGCAACTTCGCGCTCGGCGCGCTGATCATCTCGTTCGGCTTCATGGCGTTCTTCGGCTCGGTCGTGATCTTCCCGCTGTGGCTGCAGACGGTGATGGGCTACACGGCCGGCAAGGCCGGCCTCGCGACCGCGCCGGTCGGGCTGCTCGCGCTGGTGCTGTCGCCGCTGATCGGCCGCAACATGCACCGGCTCGACCTGCGGATGGTCGCGAGCTTCGCGTTCATCGTGTTCGCCGGCGTGTCGATCTGGAATTCGACGTTTACGCTCGACGTGCCGTTCAATCACGTGATCCTGCCGCGGCTCGTGCAGGGGATCGGCGTCGCGTGCTTCTTCGTACCGATGACGACGATCACGCTGTCGAGCGTTCCCGACGAGCGGCTCGCCAGCGCGTCGGGGCTGTCGAACTTCCTGCGCACGCTGTCCGGCGCGATCGGCACCGCGGCCAGCTCGACGTTCTGGGAGAACGACGCGATCTATCACCATGCGCGGCTGTCCGAATCCGTGAGCATCTACGCGCAGAGCACGACCGACTACCAGGGCGCGCTCGCGCAGCTCGGCATCGCGGGCCAGATGTCGAACGCGCAGATCAACCAGATCGTCACGCAGCAAGGCTTCATGATGGCGACCAACGACTTCTTCCACCTGTCGGCGATCGTGTTCGTCGCGCTCGCGGCGCTCGTGTGGATCACCAAGCCGAGGAAGGGCGCGGGGCCGGCGATGGGGCATTGAGCGCGCGCCGGATCACCGCGCCCGCAACCCGCCGAACGCGAGATCGTCGCCCGGCGCGCCCGGCAGCGTCGCGCGCGCGACCTCGAGCCACGCGCGCGCCGCGTGCGACAGATAGCCCTTCTTCAGCCAGCCGAGCGCGATCGCCCAGGTGATCTCCGGCTCGACGATCGGCCGGCACGTGAACTGGTCGGGATCGAGCCGCCGGCAGTACGGCTCCGGCAGGAGCGCGATGCCGACCCCCGCGTGCACGAGCGCGGCCATGAAATCCCAGTGCCCGCTGCGGCTCACGATCGACGGCGAGAAGCCGGCCTGCCGGCACGCGTCGAGCACCGCGTCGTGCAGCGCGAGGCTTTCCGCGTAGAACACGAACGATTCGCGCGCGAGGTCGGCGAGCGGCACCGCCGGGTGCTCCTCCCAGCGCGACTCGCGCGGCGCGACGAGCCACAGCGGCGCGCGCACCATCGGCAGCCGGTCGAACACCTCCGGATCGACCGGCTCCAGCAGCCCGCCCAGCTCCAGCTCGCCCGCCACCAGCGCGGCCTCGATCATCCGCGCACCCTGCTCGAACAGCTTCAGCTCGATGTTCGGGTAGCGCTGCTTGTACGCGGCGATGATCGGCGTGAACAGCGACCCGCCGAGCGGCGGGATGCCGATCGACAGCTCGCCGCGGCCGAGCGTGCCGAGGTCGTTCAGCTCCGACTGTAGCTGCGCCTGCGCGGCGAGCACGTCCTGCCCGCGCTGGAACACGATCCGCCCGGCATCGGTGAGCACCATCTGCCGGCCGTCGCGCAGCAGCAGCGGCGAGCCGATCTCGTCCTCGAGCGCCTTCACCATCTTGCTGATGGTCGGCTGGGTCACGAACAGCCTGTCGGCCGCCGCGGTGAAGCTCTGCTGGCGGACCACTTCGACGAAATACCGCAGTGCGCGCAACTCCATCGGCGCCTCCCCAGATTGGTGCAACGATCGTTGAATTCCGAAATGGAATGACAAGGATAGAGACAAGTCATTTTATTTATGGATGGGGAAACCTATACTTGCGCCATTGACGAAATATCTGTATGGAGCCCGCCATGAACAAGCCGACCGCCGCCGCCCACCCCGCCGCTTCGGGCAGCGTCGCGCGCACGGGCCGGATCGCGCTGCAGGCCGCCGCGCTCGGCGTGCTGTGGATGGCCGTCGACTGGGCCGTGCGCGCGGTCGGGCTGTCGGTGCCGTCGGGCGTGATCGGCCTCGCGGTGCTGCTCGTGCTGCTGTTCTCGGGCGGCGTCGCGCCGGCCTGGGTGAAGGACGGCGCGAACTGGCTGCTGTCCGACATGCTGCTGTTCTTCGTGCCGGCCGCGGTCGCGGCCGTGCAGTACGGCGGCCTGTTCCGCGAGGACGGCTGGCGGCTCGCGCTCGTCGTCGTCGCCGGCACCGCGTTCGTGATGGTCGCGGTGGCCGTCGCGGTCGACCTCGCCGCGAAGCTCGAGCGCAAGCTCGCCGCGCAGCGCGTGCTGGCCGGGCGCCGCCGCGCGCACGCCTGATTCCGCCCGATCTATCGCCGACGGAACCCCGATCATGCTCGCCCCGCTGTCGAATCTGTCCGCCGACCAGGTGAACGCCGCGATCTCCGTCGGCTGCTTCGTGCTGACGGTCGCGCTGTACTTCGCGTCGAAGCGGCTCTATGCATACAAGAAGACGCTGCTGTTCTCGCCGCTCGTGTTCGTGCCCGGCGTGCTGGTCGCGCTCGTCGCGCTGACGGGCATCCCGTATTCGGTCTACTTCCGCGACACGCGCTGGCTGATGTGGCTGCTCGGCCCGGCGACGATCGCGTTCGCGGTGCCGATCTACGACTACCGCGACCTGATCCGCCGCCACTGGCTGTCGCTGTCGGTCGGCGTCGTGGTCGGCATCGCCGCCGGGGTCTGCGGGTCGCTGCTGCTCGCGAAGCTGCTGCACCTGTCGCCGGAGCTGCAGCGCTCGCTGATGACCCGCTCGGTGTCGACGCCGTTCGCGCTCGCCGTTTCCGACAAGATCCATGCGCCGAAGGACCTGACCGCGCTGTTCGTGATCGCGACCGGCATCTGCGGGATGCTGCTCGGCGAGATCGTGCTCGCGCTCGTGCCGATGCGCACGCGGCTCGCGCGCGGCGCGCTGTTCGGCGCGGCCGCGCACGGCGTGGGCACCGCGAAGGCGCGCGAGATCGGCAGCGAGGAAGGCGTCGTGTCGAGCCTGACGATGATGATCGCGGGCGTCGCGATGGTGCTGCTCGCGCCGCTGCTGACGCTGCTGCCGATCTGACGGCGGCCGCCCGGCCGATCGCGGCTGCCGGCGCTCGCCCGGCCCTTTGCCGTTGCCGGCCCTCCGGCTGCCCGTCGCTGCGCCCCCTCACCGCCCCGCCCGCCCGACAATCGCCTGAGATAACCGCAATTCCCCCCTCTTTTCCGCCCATCGGCTTCGGGCCGGATGCCGAACAATGCATGCTACGAGTCACCACGCACGCATTCACATGGCCTCCACGACTGCAAATCCGCCCGCCGACAAGCCGGCTTCGTCCGGCAAGCTCAAGCGCATCGCGCTGTTCGCCGTCATCGCGCTCGGCGCCGCGGCCGCCGCCGCGGGCGGCATGTACGTGTTCCTGAGCAAGCAGGGCGTTAGCCACGCGAGCGGCCCGGTCGAGCCGCCGCCGCTCGCCGCGCCGGTGTTCTTCCCGCTCGACCCGCTCACCGTGAACCTGCAGTCGGAAGACGGCATCCAGCACTACCTGCGCGTCGGGCTGTCGCTGAAGATCACCGATGCGAAGGCGCAGGAGCAACTGACCGCGCGCATGCCGGAGATCCGCAGCCGCATCCTGCTCGCGCTGAGCAACAAGCACCCGGAGGAGCTCGCGACGCCCGACGGCAAGCGCGCGCTCGCCGGCGAGCTGAAGGGCCTGATCGAGCAGCCGACGCAGCCGGGCAACCAGCACGCGAAGGTCGACGACGTGCTGTTCACCGAGTTCGTCGTCCAGTAACTCGCCGACAAAGGAACGCAGATGGGCCACTCGGAGTTCATGTCCCAGGAGGAGGTCGATGCACTCCTCAAGGGCGTCACGGGCGAAGCCGACGCGGATGACGACAAGCGCGACGCAGCCGGCATCCGCCCCTACAACATCGCGACGCAGGAGCGGATCGTCCGCGGCCGGATGCCCGGCCTCGAGATCATCAACGACCGCTTCGCGCGCCTGTTGCGCATCGGCATCTTCAACTTCATGCGGCGCACGGCGGAAATCTCCGTCAGCCAGGTGAAGGTGCAGAAGTACAGCGAGTTCACCCGCAACCTGCCGATCCCGACGAACCTGAACCTCGTGCACGTGAAGCCGCTGCGCGGCACGTCGCTGTTCGTGTTCGACCCGAACCTCGTGTTCTTCGTCGTCGACAACCTGTTCGGCGGCGACGGGCGCTTCCACACGCGCGTCGAGGGCCGCGACTTCACCGCGACCGAGCAGCGCATCATCGGCAAGATGCTGAACCTCGTGTTCGAGCACTACACGACCGCGTGGAAGAGCGTGCGGCCGCTGCAGTTCGAATACGTGCGCTCGGAAATGCATACGCAGTTCGCGAACGTCGCGACGCCGAACGAGATCGTGATCGTCACGCAGTTCTCGATCGAGTTCGGGCCGACGGGCGGCACGCTGCACATCTGCATGCCGTATTCGATGGTCGAGCCGATTCGCGACGTGCTCGCGTCGCCGATCCAGGGCGAGGCGCTCGAGGTCGACCGCCGCTGGGTGCGCGTGCTGTCGCAGCAGGTGCAGACGGCCGAGGTCGAGGTGACCGCGAATCTCGCCGAGATCCCGGTGACCTTCGAGCAGATCCTCAACCTGCGCGCGGGCGACGTGCTGCCGCTCGCGATCGAGGACACGATCACCGCGAAGGTCGACGGCGTGCCGGTCATGGAATGCGGTTACGGGATTTTCAATGGTCAATATGCGTTGCGCGTGCAGAAGATGATCAGCGCGAACGACACGATGAGGGAAGGTGGATATGAGTGAGCTGAATCAGACGGACGACCTCGACCCGCAGGCGCTGGCTGACGCCGCACTCGCGGAGACGGCGCCCGCGGCCGCGCCCGCGGCTGCCGCCGACGCCGATGAGGAGCAGGGGCTGGACGACTGGGCGGCCGCGCTCGCCGAGCAGAACCAGCAGCCGGCGGTCGAGCCGGGCGCGACGGGCGCCGGCGTGTTCCAGCCGCTGTCGAAGGCCGCGTCGACGTCGACGCACAACGACATCGACATGATCCTCGACATCCCGGTCAAGATGACCGTGGAGCTCGGCCGCACGAAGATCGCGATCCGCAACCTGCTGCAGCTCGCGCAGGGCTCGGTCGTCGAGCTCGACGGCCTCGCGGGCGAGCCGATGGACGTGCTGGTCAACGGCTGCCTGATCGCGCAGGGCGAAGTGGTGGTCGTGAACGACAAGTTCGGCATCCGCCTGACCGACATCATCACGCCGTCCGAGCGCATCCGGAAACTGAATCGATGAGATTCGCGCCGTCCGGCCGCCGCGCGGCCGCGTTCGTCGCCAGCGCGTTCGTCGCCGAGGCGGCAAGCGCCGCCGACCTGAACGCGGTGAACCATGCCGGCGCGATCGCGTCGAGCGTGGTGGTCGGCTCGGCCGCGCCGTCGCTCGGCGTCGGCGCGGTGCTGCAGACGCTCGTCGGGCTCGCGGTCGTGATCGGCCTCGTGTTCGGCTGCGCGTGGCTCGCGCGCCGCTTCGGCTTCCAGCCGGCGCGGCGCGGCGGCCCGCTGAAGGTCGTGTCGAGCGTCGCGGTCGGCGCGAAGGAAAGCGCGACGATCGTCGAGATCGGCGATACGTGGCTGGTGCTCGGCGTCGCGCCCGGCAACGTCCGGCTGCTGCACACACTGCCGGCCGGCTCCGCGCCCGCCGGTGCGGCCGTCGCGGCCGATGCGCCGCCGGCCTCCGCGCCCGCTGCCGGCGACGGCCTGCCCGGCACGTTCGGCCAGCGCTTTCGCGATGCGCTCGCGGGCGAAGCCGCGAAACGTTTCGGGCGCGGCAAGGACCGCTGAGATGCGGCTCGCGCGCCCTTCCACTCACCGCATTCCGATGAAACACGTCTTCCTGCGCCGCGCGGCGCGCATCGCGCCCGCCCTGATCCTCGGCCTTGCCCCCGCGCTCGCGTGCGCGCAGGCGGCGGGCCTGCCCGCCTTCAATGCGGCCCCCGGCCCGAACGGCGGCACGACCTACTCGCTGAGCGTGCAGACGATGCTGCTGCTCACGATGCTGTCGTTCCTGCCGGCGATGCTGCTGATGATGACGAGCTTCACGCGCATCATCATCGTGCTGTCGCTGCTGCGGCAGGCGCTCGGCACGTCGTCGACGCCGCCGAACCAGGTGCTGGTCGGCCTCGCGATGTTCCTCACCTTCTTCGTGATGTCGCCGGTGCTCGACCGCGCGTACAACGACGGCTACAAGCCGTTCTCCGACGGCAGCGTGCCGATGGAGCAGGCGGTGCAGCGCGGCGTCGCGCCGTTCAAGGGCTTCATGCTGAAGCAGACCCGCGAGACCGATCTCGCGCTGTTCGCGAAGATCTCGAAGGCCGCGCCGATGCAGGGCCCGGAAGACGTGCCGCTGTCGCTGCTGGTGCCCGCGTTCGTCACCAGCGAGCTGAAGACGGGCTTCCAGATCGGCTTCACGATCTTCATCCCGTTCCTGATCATCGACATGGTCGTCGCGAGCGTGCTGATGTCGATGGGGATGATGATGGTGTCGCCGTCCACCGTGTCGCTGCCGTTCAAGCTGATGCTGTTCGTCGTCGTCGACGGCTGGCAGCTGCTGCTCGGCTCGCTCGCGCAGAGCTTCACCTGAAACACGCCGGAGAGCATGCGATGACGCCCGAACAAGTGATGACGCTCGCGCACCACGCGATGGTGGTCGGCCTGCTGGTCTCCGCGCCGCTGCTGCTCGTCGCGCTCGCGGTCGGCCTGCTCGTGAGCCTGTTCCAGGCGGCGACGCAGATCAACGAATCGACGCTGTCGTTCATCCCGAAGCTGCTCGCGGTGCTGGCCACGCTCGTGATCGCGGGCCCCTGGATGATGACGACGGTGCTCGACTACCTGCGGCAGACCCTGCTGCACGTCGCGACGCTCGGCGCGGGCTGAGCGGCGCACGCCTAGCGGCTCCGGGCTCCGGCGATGTTCTCGGTCACCTACGCGCAGCTCAATGCGTGGCTCACGGCGTTCCTGTGGCCGTTCGTGCGGATGCTCGCGCTCGTCGCGGTCGCGCCGGTGACCGGCCACGCGTCGGTGCCGGGGCGCGTGAAGATCGGCGTCGCGGCGTTCATGGCGCTGGTCGTCGCGCCGACGCTTGGGGCCATGCCGGCCGTCACCGTGTTTTCCGCGCAGGGCATCTGGATCGTCGTCACGCAGTTCCTGATCGGCGTGGCGATGGGCTTCACGATGCAGATCGTGTTCGCCGCCGCGCAGGCCGCCGGCGACGCGATCGGCCTGTCGATGGGCCTCGGCTTCGCGACCTTCTTCGATCCGCACGCGAGCGGCGCGACGCCGGTGATGGGCCGCTTCCTGAACGCGGTCGCGATCCTCGCGTTCCTCGCGTTCGACGGCCACCTGCAGGTGCTCGCGGCGCTCGCCGCGTCGTTCCAGGCGCTGCCGGTGTCGGCCGAACTGCTGCACGCGCCCGGCTGGCGCACGCTCGCCGCGTTCGGCGCGACGGTGTTCCAGATGGGGCTGCTGCTCGCGCTGCCGGTGGTCGCGGCGCTTTTGATCGCCAACCTCGCGCTCGGCATCCTGAACCGCGCGGCGCCGCAGGTCGGGATCTTCCAGGTGGGCTTCCCGGTCACGATGCTGGTCGGCCTGCTGCTCGTGCAGCTGATGGTGCCGAACATGGTGCCGTTCTTCGGGCATTTGTTCGACATGGGGCTGGATGCGATGGGGCGGGTGCTGGGGGGATGGCGGTAGGCGCCGTCCGCACCCATTCGTCCGGCCAGATTGCTGGAAAACCCCTAAAGGAATTGCCGCCCCGCGAAAGGTAGCGGAAGGTTTCGGGTCCCTATACTCGTTGCAACGATGCAAGAAAGCATCGCGCCATACGGACAACGAACGGAGACACCCCGATGCGCCCCATCCTGCGCCCCCTCGCCGTTGCAGCCACCCTGACCTGCGCGCTCGCCGCGCATCCCGCCTTCGCCGCGGACGACGGCGGCAAGATCACGATCATGGTCGGCGGGATCGCGAAGCTGATCTACCTGCCCGCGCGCCTGACCCAGGAACTCGGCTACTTCAAGGACGAAGGGCTCGACGTCGAGCTGCTGTCGCAGCCGGCCGGCGTCGATGCCGAGAACGAGCTGCTCGCGGGCGCGGTGCAGGGCGTGGTCGGCTTCTACGACCACACGATCGACCTGCAGAGCAAGGGCAAGGACGTGAAGGCGATCGCGGTGTTCGGCCAGGTGCCGGGCGAAGTCGAGATGGTGGCGACCAAGGCCGCGCCGACCTTCAAGTCGATGGCCGACGCGAAGGGCAAGACGCTCGGCGTGACGGGCCTCGGCTCGTCGACGAGCTTCCTCACGCAATACCTCGCGCTGCAGCACGGCGTGCCGTCGACCCAGTACACGATGCTGCCGGTGGGCGCCGACGCGAGCTTCATCGCCGCGATCAAGCAGGGCCGGATCGACGCCGGGATGACGACCGAGCCGACCGTGTCCGCGCTCGAGAAGATGGGCGACGCGAAGGTGCTGGTCGACCTGCGCACGCTCGAAGGCACGCGCGCGGCGCTCGGCGGCACCTACCCGGCCGCGAGCCTGTACGTGCAGTCCGCGTGGGCGGATTCGCACAAGGCGCAGGCGACCAAGCTCGCGCATGCGTTCGCGAAGACGATGCAGTTCATCCATACGCACAGCGCCGAGGAAATCGCCGCGAAGATGCCGGCCGACTACCAGAAGGACAAGGCGCTGTACGTGAGCGCGCTGAAGGCGTCGCTGCCGATGTACACCGCCGACGCGAAGATGCCGGCCGACGGCCCGGCGACCGTGCTGAAGGTGCTGTCGGCGTTCAACCCGTCGGTGAAGGGCAAGCACATCGACCTGGCGCGCACCTACACCAACGAGTATGTGAGCGCGAAGTAAGCGCGAAACAAGCGAGGCCGCGGACGATCCCGCGCGCCCCGCTTCCCCGTTCCGGCCCGGCTGACCGGCCCAGGCGCCGCCCGCGACGCGGCGTCCCACACGCAGGACCACATGCGATGAACCAGGCAGTTTCACCGAGCACACCGGCGATCGAGTTTCGCAACGTGTCGTGCCGCTTCATTTCGCCGGAAGGCAAGGCAACCGTCGCGCTGCGCGACTTCAGCATGAGCGTCGCGCGCGGCGAGTTCATCGCGATCGTCGGGCCGACCGGCTGCGGCAAGTCGACGACGCTGAACCTGATCACCGGCCTGCTCAAGCCCGCGTCGGGCGAGGTGCGCGTGATGGGCCGCCCGGTCGACGGGATCGACCCGCGCATCGGCTTCGTGTTCCAGGCCGACGCGGTGTTCCCGTGGCGCAACGTGATCGACAACGTCGCCGCGGGCCCGCTGTTCCGCGGCCGCTCGAAGGACGTCGCGTATGCGCAGGCCGAGGAATGGATCCGCAAGGTCGACCTCGACAAGTTCACGAAGCACTACCCGCACCAGCTGTCCGGCGGGATGCGCAAGCGCGTCGCGCTCGCGCAGACCTTCATCAACCAGCCGGAAATCCTGCTGATGGACGAGCCGTTCTCCGCGCTCGACATGCAGACCCGCACGCTGATGCAGGACGAGCTGCTGCAGCTCTGGTCCGCGAACAAGGGCTCGGTGGTGTTCGTCACGCACGACCTGGAAGAGGCGATCGCGCTCGCGGACCGCGTGTTCGTGCTGACCGCGCGCCCGGCGACGCTCAAGCGCGTGTACCCGATCGACCTGCCGCGCCCGCGCGTCACGTCGGAGATTCGCTATCACCCGCACTTCATCGAGATTTCCAAGGACATCTGGCACGACCTGCGCGAAGAAGTGCAGATCGGCTGACGCAAGCAAGGACGCAAAGGACAGGAGCATGACCGACATGACGCTTCCCCCCACCGCCATTCCGGCGCCGACGCTCGAGGACGAGTCGCGCGCCGCACAGGCCCGGCTGCGCCGCCGCCGGCAACTGATCATCGGCCTGCGGATCGCCGTGCTCGTCATCGTGCTGGGCGGCTGGGAACTCGCCGCGCGGCTCAAGTGGATCGATTCGTTCTTCTTCTCGCAGCCGACGCTGATCTTCGCGCAGATCCAGGACTGGTTCGTCAACGGCACGTCGCAGGGGCCGCTGCTCACGCAGGTCTGGGTGACGCTCGAGGAAACCACGATCGGCTTCCTGATCGGCTCGGTCGCCGGCGTGATCTGCGGGATCGTGCTCGGCCGCAACAAGCTGATGGCCGACGTGTTCGGCCTGTACATCCAGATCGCGAACTCGATCCCGCGCGTCGTGCTCGGCTCGGTGTTCGTGATCGCGCTCGGCCTCGGGATGGCGTCGAAGATCGCGCTGGCCGTCGTGATGGTGTTCTTCGTGGTGTTCGGCAACGCGTTCCAGGGCGTGCGCGAAGCGGACCGCTACCTGATCGCGAACGCGCAGATCCTCGGCGCGTCGCGCCGGCAGATCACCACGTCGGTCGTGATCCCGTCCGCGCTGAGCTGGATTCTCGCGAGCCTGCATGTAAGCTTCGGCTTCGCGCTGGTCGGTGCAGTCGTCGGCGAATTCCTGGGTTCCAAGCAGGGCATCGGCCTGCTGATCTCCACCGCCCAGGGCGCGTTCAACGCGAGCGGCGTGTTCGCGGCGATGATCGTGCTGGCCGTGGTCGCGCTGGCCGCCGATTACCTGTTGACCCGGATCGAGAAGCGGCTGCTGAAGTGGCGTCCGGCGCAATTCTGAGCGCCGCCGCAAGACAACGGACCGCGCCTGAGGCCTTGCCGGCCCCGGCGCGGTTCGGCATTGAGAAGAAGGAGCGGGAACGGATGACGCACAGCCTGCGCGGTCGGCTGCTCTGGTGGCTGCTGCTGCCGCTCGCGGCGTTCGTGCTGATCGCGGGTGCGATGTCGTACGACACCGCGCGCCGCACCGCCGACCTCGTGCAGGACAGCGAGCTCGTCGCGTCCGCCCGCACGATCGGCGAGGACGTCGAGTGGCGCAACGGCTATCTCGCGGCCGACGTGCCGCCGGCCGCGCTGGAGATTTTCGAGTCGCCGTCGCGCGATTCGGTGTTCTACAAGGTGGTCGACGGCCACGGCCGGCTGCTCGCGGGCAATCCCGGGCTCGAGGTGAGCGCGCGGCACGGCGCCGAGCCGACGCTCTACGACACGTCGCTCGACGGCATCGGGCTGCGCGCGGTCGCGTACGACCGCCAGCTTTACAACGAAGGCCAGGTCGAGACGGTGACGGTGGCCGTCGCGAAGACGCCGCGCTCGCGCGGCGCGATGCTCGACACGATCTGGCGGCCGCAGCTCGCGCGGCTGTCGCTGATGCTGCTGCTCGCGGTCGCGCTCGTGTATCTCGGCCTCACCTTCGAGCTGCGGCCGCTGATGAAGCTGAAGGACGACGTCGCGGACCGCGGGCCGATGGAGCTGGAGCCGATCCGCCCGGAGCGGCTGCAGCACGAGCTGCGGCCGATCGTCGACGCGATCAACCAGTGCATCGCGCGGCTGAACACGCACACCGCGACGCAGCGGCGCTTCATCGCCGACGCCGCGCACCAGCTGCGCACGCCGATCGCGGTGCTCGACACGCAGATCCAGTACGCGCAGCAGCGCGAGCGCGACGATCCGGAGCTGACCGCGATGCTCGACAGCATGCAGCGCAGCAGCCGCAAGATGGCGGACGTAACCGACAAGCTGCTGCTGCTCGCGCACGCGGAGGCGACGCCGCCGACGCTGCTCACGCATCGCGTCGACCTGGCGGCGGTCGTATCGAGCGTGTTCGAGGAGACGATCGTGCTCGCGCAGCGGCGCAATATCGACCTCGGCGCGGATCTCGGCGACCATCTCGACGTGACGGGCAGCGACAGCCTGCTGACCGCGCTCGTGATGAATCTCGTCGACAACGCGGTGCGCTATACGCAGCCGGGCGGCTGCGTGACGGTCGCCGCGCGCCGCGACGGCGACACGGTCGTGCTCGACGTGATCGACAACGGCCCCGGCATTCCTGCGGAGGCGCGCCCGCACGTGTTCAAGCGCTTCTACCGCGTATCGAGCGATACTGAGGGATCGGGGCTCGGCCTCGCGATCGTGCGCGAGATCGCGCAGGCGCACGGCGGGATGGCGTCGCTCGCGCCGGGGCCCGGCAACCGCGGGGTCGTCGTGACGGTGCGGCTGCCTGCGTATGTTTGAAGAGAACGTCTGATGAAACTCCTGCTGGTCGAAGACAACGCCGAGCTCGCGCACTGGATCGTGAACCTGCTGCGCGGCGAGGATTTCGCGGTCGACAGCGTCGGCGACGGCGAGCGCGCGGACGCGGTGCTGAAGACCGAGCGCTACGACGCGGTGCTGCTCGACATGCGGCTGCCGGGCATCAGCGGCAAGGAAGTGCTCGGCCGCCTGCGGCGCCGCAACGACAACGTGCCGGTGCTGATGCTGACCGCGCACGGCTCGGTCGACGACAAGGTCGACTGCTTCGGCGCGGGCGCCGACGACTACGTCGTCAAGCCGTTCGAGTCGCGCGAGCTGGTTGCGCGCATCCGCGCGCTGATCCGCCGCCAGGCGGGCGTCGGCGCGACCCGGCTCGTGTGCGGCGATCTCGTCTACGCGTTCGGCACGCGCGAATTCCGCTGCAACGACGTGCCGCTGACCCTGCGCCGCCGCGAGCACGCGATCCTCGAGACGCTGATGCTGCAGCAGAACAAGACCGTGTCGAAGGCGCGGCTGATGGACAGCGTGTTCGCGCTCGACGACGAGCCGAGCGCGGACGCGATCGACATCTACATCCACCGGCTGCGCAAGCATCTCGCGCTCAGCACGGCGGAGATCATCACGCTGCGCGGGCTCGGCTACATCCTGCGCGCGAAGACCGCGCAAGGCTGACGTCGCATAACCCCACGGGCTGCCGCCGGCGCGGCGGCGCTTGCGCACGCCCGCAAAATCGCCGCGGGCCGGCCGCGCTCACTGTTGTATTCATGCAAACGCCGCAGATCCCGGCGCGCGGCGCCGATGATCCTGCTCTCCCCCGCCCGCACGGCCTTCGGCACTCGTCAGGACTCCGTCGTTCGGTGTTTTCACCGATCCGATTCGCCGGGCCGGGAAAGCGGCGTGAAGGATTGCGCGCTCTACGATGCTACGCGTCGGTCCTCTCGCTAAGGCCGGCAGGAGACGGCAACCAATAGGTACTGCCAACAACCGAATTTCAATGCGGCAGCTCGGAGGAGACGATCTTGAAACGAAAATACCTGGCCCTTTCCATCGCGGCGGGGCTGTGCGCCGCGACGCAGGCTCATGCGCAATCGAGCGTGCAGCTCTATGGCCTGATGGACCTGAGCTTCCCGACCTACCGCACGCACGCCGACGCGAACGGCAAGCACGTGATCGGCATGGGCAACGACGGCGAGCCGTGGTTCAGCGGCAGCCGCTGGGGCTTGCGCGGCGCCGAGGACATCGGCGGCGGTACGAAGATCATCTTCCGCCTCGAAAGCGAATTCGTGGTCGCGAACGGCCAGATGGAAGACGAAGGCCAGATCTTCGACCGCGACGCGTGGGTCGGCGTCCAGGACGACCGCTTCGGCAAGCTGACGGCCGGCTTCCAGAACACGATCGCGCGCGACGCGGCCGCGATCTACGGCGACGCGTACGGCACCGCGCAGCTGACCACCGAGGAAGGCGGCTGGACCAACTCGAACAACTTCAAGCAGATGATCTTCTACGCGGCCGGCCCGACCGGCACGCGCTACAACAACGGCCTCGCGTGGAAGAAGCTGTTCAGCAACGGCATCTTCGCCAGCGCGGGCTACCAGTTCAGCAACTCGACCAGCTTCGCGACCGGCTCCGCGTACCAGGTTGCGCTCGGCTACAACGGCGGGCCGTTCAACGTGTCGGGCTTCTACAGCCACGTGAACCACAACGGCTTCAGGAACCAGACGTTCTCGGCCGGCGGCAACTATACGTTCAGCATCGTGCGCGTGAATGCCGGCTACTTCCGCTACAACGGCGACCAAGGCGCGCTCGGCCAGCGTCACGACAACGCGTGGACCGTGTCGATGAAGATCGCGCCGCAGGGCCCGCTCGACTACGAGCTCGGCTACCAGCAGATGCGCATCAAGAACGCCGCGTACAACGCGGACGGCTTCACGCCGAACGCGAACCTCGGCGCGTTCAGCCTGACCAACGGCGTCGGCAACGGCTTCAAGGAGACGATCTACGGCTCGATCTTCTACCACCTGAGCAAGCGCACCGAGCTCTACCTGGCGGGCGACTACATGAAGCTGCACGGCGGCTACAAGGTGTCGTCGACGTTCGGCTCGAACAACCAGCTCGAGCTGACGACCGGCATCCGCACCCGCTTCTGATCCTCTTCTGACCCTCTTCCGACCCCGTGCGGGGCGCCTCGCGCCCTGCCCGGGACCCTCATTCACGCATGCTCCCTCGGGGCACGCCGGCGCACCGCGCCGTCCGTGCCCCTTTTTTTCGTCCCCTATTCCGGCCCGCCCGCCGCGCGCTGCGACAACGCGGCCGATGCCCCGCCGCGCCCGTCCGGCGGGCGATCCCGCTCGTCGGAGCGGTTTGCGGCGCACGACGGCGCTTGACCTGCGCCGACCGACTCGCTAGCGTTTCGGGTTCGCCCGCGGCGGCCCCCTCTGCCGGCCGCCGGCATCGCGACAGCGCCCGACGTCCGGGCGCGGCGCGGCCGGGCCCAGGATGAAAATGACGATGCACAAACTCGATGCGGCGAGCCCGCAGGCGAAGTCGACGGATTTCACCGCCGACAACGTCGCGCGCCTGAAGGCGCTGTTCCCCGAACTCGTGACCGAAGGCCCCGGCGGCGCATCGGTCGACGTCGACGCGCTGAAGGCGCTGGTCGGCGATCGCACGGTCGGCGACGCCGACGAACGATACGGCTTCCACTGGCACGGCAAGCGCCGCGCGCGGCAGGCGGCGCTCACGCCGTCGACCGGCACGCTGCGGCCCTGCCCGGCCGACAGCGTCGCATGGGACGACACCCGCCACCTCGTGATCGAGGGCGACAACCTCGACGTGATGAAGCTGCTGCACAAGAGCTACACGGGCAAGGTGAAGCTGGTCTACATCGATCCGCCGTACAACACCGGCAGCGATTTCGTGTACCCGGACGACTTCAGCGACAGCCTGCGCCACTACCTCGCGGTCACGGGCCAGACCGACGGCGGCGTGAAGCGCAGCACCAACACCGAGGCGAACGGCCGGTTCCATACCGACTGGCTGAACATGATGTATCCGCGCCTGAAGCTCGCGCACGCGCTGCTGTCCGACGCCGGGCTGATCGCCGTGCACATCGACGAGCACGAGGTGCATGCGCTCGTGCTGATGCTGCGCGAGATCTTCGGCGAGGAGAACGAGCTCGGCGTGGCCGTGTGGGACAAGCGCAACCCGAAGGGCGACGCGCGCGGCGTCGCGTACCAGCACGAATCGCTCGTGCTGTTCGCGCGCAACGCGGAGGCGCTGCACGAAGCGACGCCGCTCAAGCGCCCGAAGCGCAACGCGCAGCGCATGCTCGACGCGGCGTACGACCTGGTGCGCCGCAGCGGCACCCACGCGGACGCCGCGCAGGCGTATCGCGCGTGGGTCAAGGCGCAGACCAACCTGTCCGGCGGCGAGGTGATGTACGACCGGCTGTCGGAAGACGGCCGCGTGTACCGCCTCGTGTCGATGGCGTGGCCGAACAAGAAGAAGGCCCCGGACGAGTACTTCGTGCCGCTCGTGCACCCGGTCACGGGCAAGCCGTGCGCGATGCCGGAGCGCGGCTGGCGCAATCCGCCCGCGACGATGCAGGCGCTGCTCGAGCGCGGGCTGATCGAGTTCGGCGCGGACGAGACCACGCAGCCGCAGCGGATCTACTACCTCGACGAGAACATGTACGAGAACGTGCCGTCGGTGCTGCCGTTCGGCGGCTCGGACGACGCGCTGCTGAAGGCGCTCGGCGTGCCGTTCGAGCAGCCGAAGCCGGTCGATTTCGCGGCGGCGGTGATCGGCTGGTGCACGCGCGGCGACGACATCGTCGTCGACTGCTTCGCGGGCTCCGGCTCGACCGGCCACGCGGTGATGCAGCTCAACGCGACCGACGGCGGCGCGCGCCGCTACGTGCTCGTGCAGCTGCCCGAGCCGCTCGACGGCCGTGACAAGGCGCAGCAGGCCGCGGCCGAATTCTGCGCGAAGCTGAAGAAGCCCGCGACGCTCGCCGAGCTGACCAAGGAGCGCCTGCGCCGCGCCGCGCAGCAGGTCGCGCGCGACTATCCGGAAAGCTATGGCGACCTCGGCTTTCGCGTGTACCGGCTCGACACGACCAACGTGATCGAGTGGGACCCGCGCCGCGACGATTTCGACCATGCCCTCTTCGCATCCGTCGAGCACGTGAAGACCGGCCGCAGCGACGACGACCTGCTCGCCGAGCTGACGCTCAAGCTCGGCCTCGACCTGTGCACGCCGGTCACGCATCACGCGGTCGCCGGCAAGACGGTCCACCTGATCGGCCGGTCGGTCGTTGCCTGCTTCGACGCGCGCGTGTCGCGCGACGACGCCGAGCCGCTCGCCGACGGCATCGTCGCGCTGCTCGACACGCACGGCGCGCCGCGCGACGTCACCTGCCTGTTCCGCGACAGCGGCTTCGTCGACGACGTCGCGAAGCTCAATCTCGCCGCGCTGCTCGAGCAGCACGGCGTGAAGCGCGTGCGGAGCCTGTGATGCGGCTGCATTTCGAAGCGGACCTCGACTACCAGCGCGACGCGATCGACGCCGTCTGCGACCTGTTTCGCGGGCAGGAGGCGTGCCGCGGCGACTTCAGCGTGCTCGCGAACGCCGCGCCCGGCACGTCGGCGAGCGCGCAGACGGCGCTCGGCTTCGCGCTGTCGGAGCGCGGCGTCGGCAACCACCTGTCGATCACCGCCGACGCGCTCGCGCGCAACCTCGCCGACGTGCAGCTGCGCGGCGGGCTGCCGCCGTCCGGCGACCCGGCCTCGCGCGACTTCACGGTCGAGATGGAGACCGGCACCGGCAAGACCTACGTATACCTGCGCACGATCTTCGAGCTGAACCGCCGCTACGGCTTCACGAAGTTCGTGATCGTCGTGCCGTCGGTCGCGATCAAGGAAGGCGTGCACAAGACGCTGCTGATCACCGAGGATCACTTCCGCGGCCTGTACGCGGGCATGCCGTACGACTACTTCCTGTACGACTCCGCGAAGCTCGGCCAGGTGCGCCACTTCGCGGCGAGCGCGACGATCCAGATCATGGTGATGACGGTCGCCGCGATCAACAAGAAGGACGTCAACAACCTCTACAAGGACAGCGAGAAGACCGGCGGCGAGAAGCCGATCGACCTGATCCGCGCGACCCGGCCGATCGTGATCGTCGACGAGCCGCAAAGCGTCGACGGCGGCCTCGAGGGGCGCGGCCGCGAGGCGCTCGCCGCGATGGACCCGCTGTGCACGCTGCGCTACTCGGCGACCCACGTCGACCGGCACCACATGGTGTACCGGCTCGACGCGGTCGACGCGTACGAGCGCAAGCTCGTCAAGCAGATCGAGATCGCATCGGCGATCGTCGAGGATGCGCACAACAAGCCGTACCTGCGGCTCGTCGGCGTGTCGAACCGGCGCGGCGCGATCGCCGCGCGCGTCGAGCTCGACGTCGCGACGGCGGCCGGCGTGAAGCGCCAGATCGTATCCGTGACCGACGGCGACGATCTCGAGCGCGTGACCAGGCGCGCGCTGTACGCGGGCCTGCGGATCGGCGAGGTGCATGCGGCGAAGGGCGCGGAATACATCGAGCTGCGCCATCCGGAGGGCGAGGCGTTCCTGTCGCTCGGCGAGGCGTACGGCGACATCGACACGCTCGCCGTGCAGCGCGAGATGATCCGCCGCACGATCCGTGAGCATCTGGACAAGGAGCTGCGGCTCGCCGAGCGCGGCGTGAAGGTGCTGTCGCTGTTCTTCGTCGATTCGGTCGAGCGCTACCGCCGCTACGACGAGAACGGCATGCCCGTGAAGGGCGACTACGCGCTGATCTTCGAAGAGGAATACGCGCGCGCGGCGCGCGTGCCCGCGTATCGCGCGCTGTTCGACGGCGTCGACATCGCGCGCGAGGTCGAGGCGGCGCACAACGGCTACTTCTCGATCGACCGCAAGGGCGGCTGGACCGACACCAGCGAGAGCAGCGCCGCGAGCCGCGAGAACGCGGAGCGCGCGTACGGGCTCATCATGCGCGAGAAGGAAGCGCTGCTGTCGTTCGACACGCCGCTCAAGTTCATCTTCTCGCACTCGGCGCTCAAGGAAGGCTGGGACAACCCGAACGTGTTCCAGATCTGCACGCTGCGCGACATCCAGACCGAACGCGAGCGCCGCCAGACGCTCGGCCGCGGGCTGCGCCTCGCGGTCGATCAGGACGGCGAACGGGTGCGCGACCCGGGCGTGAACACGCTCACCGTGATCGCGACGGAGCGCTACGAGAGCTTCGCGGAGAACCTGCAGAAGGAAATCGAGGCCGATACGGGCATCCGCTTCGGGATCGTCGAGGAGCACCAGTTCGCGGCGCTCGCGGTGCAGGAAGGCGACGGGCCCGCGCATGCGCTCGGCATCGAGCTGTCGGGCGTGCTGTGGACGCACCTGCGCGAGCACGGCTACGTCGACGCGCAGGGCAAGGTGCTCGACCGGCTGAAGGATGCGCTGCGGCAAAGCACGCTCGTGCTGCCGCCGGCGTTCGAGATGCTGCGCCCGGGCATCGTCGCGACGCTGCGCAAGGTGTCCGGCCGCTTCGCGGTGCGCAACGCGGACGAGCGCCGCGAGATCGCGCTGCGCCGCGACCCGTCGGGCAAGGCGGTGGTGCTCGGCCCCGACTTCCGCGCGCTGTGGGAGCGCATCAAGCATCGCACCGTGTACCGCGTGCAGTTCGACAACGCGAAGCTCGTGAGCGATTGCGCGGCCGCGCTGCGCGACGCGCCCGAGGTGGCGCGCGCACGGCTGCAGTGGCGCAAGGCCGAGATCGACATCGGCAAGGCCGGCGTCGAGGCGATCGAGGTGACGGGCGCCGGCACGGTGCTGATCGACGAGGGCGCGCTGCTGCTGCCTGACCTGCTCACCGAGCTGCAGGACCGCACGCAGCTCACGCGCCGCTCGCTCGCGACGATCCTCGCGGACAGCGGCCGGCTCGACGATTTCCGGCTCAACCCGCAGCAGTTCATCGCGCTCGCGGCCGACGCGATCAACCGCTGCAAGCGGCTCGCGCTCGTCGACGGCATCACGTACCGCAAGCTCGGCGAGCGGCACGTGCACGCGCTCGAATCGTTCGAGAGCGAAGCGCTGACCGGCTACCTGCGCAACCTGCGCACGGACGCGCGCAAGTCGATTCACGAGGCGGTGGTGTGCGAGACGGATGCCGAACGTGCGTTCGCCGATGCGCTCGAGGCGCGCGACGACGTGCAGCTTTACGCGAAGCTGCCGCGCTGGTTCGACGTGCAGACGCCGCTCGGCAGCTATCACCCCGACTGGGCGGTGCTCGCGGGCGGTGACGGCGACGCGCGCCTGTATTTCGTCGTCGATACGCCGCGCAGCGCCGACGACGAAGCGCCGCGCGAGCACGAGCGCGCGAAGCTCGCGTGCGGCGACGCGCATTTCCGGGCGCTTGCCGACGGCGACGATGCGGCGCGCTTCGTGCGGGCGCGCGACGTCGACGCGCTGTTCGCGCGCGAGCCGCTCGCGAGCGGCGAACGGTAACGCAACGGGGCGGCCGCGCCTGCGCCCGCCCCGCTCTTTTCCCCTCCTTTCCCCCTTGCTCGGCCGGCCCGCGACCCGCGTGTCGCAGCGCCGCAAAACCGGTTCCCCCTTCCATCCGCCTGCGTGCCGTTGCCTGCCTGAAAGCCTGCCGCGCACCGCGTTTTCGCCAGCCGGTTACGCCTCGTTGCAAATTTGAAGAAATGCAGCGACGGGCCGGCACTATGCTCCGGGCACCCTGACAAGAATTGAAGGAGGGGGTTCGCCATGAACAACTTGCTTAAGACGCTTGCCTGTGCATCGGTCATTTCGCTCGCGCTCGCCGGATGCGGCGGCGGCGATGGCGGCGGCAGCCCCGGCGGGCAGACCGGCACGCTGCACGTCGCGATGACCGACGCACCGTCGTGCGGCTTCGATCACGTGTTCGTCACCGTGTCGCAGGTGCGCGTCAACATGAACGCGAACGCCGGCGACAACGACGCCGGCTGGTCGACGGTCGCGCTGCCGGCGCAGCAGAAGATCGACCTGCTGTCGCTGACCAACGGCACGCTCGTCGACCTCGGCCAGACCGCGCTGCCGGCCGGCCAGTACCAGCAAATCCGCCTCGTGCTCGCGCAGAACCAGGGCAACACGCCCGCGAACTCGGTCGTGCCGACGGGCGGCGCCGAGCAGCCGCTCGTGACGCCGAGCGCGACGCAAAGCGGCATCAAGCTCATCAGCCCGTTCACGGTCCAGCCGAACACGCTCGTCGATCTCGTGCTCGACTTCGATGCATGCAAGTCGGTCGTGCAGCGCGGCAACGGCTCGTATGCGCTGAAGCCGGTCGTGACCGCGACGCCGACCATCGTGAGCGGCGCGATCTCGGGCTACGTTTCGCCGACGGAAGCCGGCGCGACCGTGTACGCCGAACAGGGCGGCAAGGTCGTGCGCGGCACGGTGGCCGACGGCAGCGGCAAGTTCGTGCTGTCGCCGCTGGTCCAGAGCACGACGCAGGGCAACTACGACGTCGTGATCGTGCAGAACAACGTCGCGTCGGGCGTCGTCCGCTCGGTGCCGGTGGTCGTGAACACGACCACGGCCGTGTCGACGTCGAACGTGCCGATCGCGCTGCCGGCCTCGACGATGAGCTCGGTCAGCGGCACCGTGACGCCCACCGCGAACGCACTGGTGCGCGCGCTGCAGACGGTCGATGCGAACGCTTACGAGATCACGTCGGCCAACGCAAACCTGGACACGGGCATCTACGCGCTGTCGGTGCCGACCGCCGCGCCGATCGTCGGCACGTACACGGGTTCGCTGCCGGTCGCGCTGGCTGCGGCGCCGGCCGCCGCGGGCCAGTACACGATCGAGGCGGACGCCGCGTCGGGTGCGACGCAATCGACGAACGTCAACGCGACGACCAGCCAGACGAACGTCAATTTCAACTTCTGACGACGGATGCGAAATGGGCGCCCGAGGGCGCCCATTGCTTTGGTGCGTGCCGGACGACGCTTACAGCGTGCGGCCGAACGCGTTGTGCTTCGAGTGATGCGTATGCGAGCTCGCGTGCGCGGTATGGCCGTGCACGTGGCCGTGGCCCGGCTGCACGCCTGCGCGACCGGCAATCGTGTCCGAGCGGTCGGCCGCGCGCGACAAGCCCTTGTCGCGGTCGCCGGCATGGATGCCGTTCGAGTTGGACAGGGCCTCGCCGCTCATGTGGCCGCCCGACATGCCGCCGGCGTTGCCCCCGGAGCCGCCCGCGCCATGACCGCCGCCACCGCCGTTACCGCCTGCCGCCGCGTGTGCCGAGACCGCGCCGAGCGCGAGGAGTGCCGCTGCGAGCGCGGGCAGGAAGCGTCGTTGTTTCATCTTTTGCTCCTTGGAGCGCATTGAGGTGATTGCATTGTACGAACGCGCCGATTCGCGACATGCTCACCTTGTAAATATTCGTAACGCGGGATTCGTCAACCATTCATCTGACCAATTCACGCGTGCCGGCAGTTGAAACACCGTCCGTCCCGCGCGACACTCATCTGACCGCGCCCGCCCGGCGCATTCCGGAGATCCGATGGAATCGCGCACCGCCGTATCGTCCCGTCCCGCGATCCCCCGCACCGTGTGGGCGCTGGGGTTCGTCAGCCTGCTGATGGACCTGTCGTCGGAGCTCGTGCACGCGCTGCTGCCGGTGTACCTGGTGACGACGATGGGCATGAGCGTCGTCGCGCTCGGCGCGCTCGAGGGCGCGGCCGAAGCCACCGCGCTGATCGTGCGGATTTTCTCGGGCGCGATCAGCGACTGGCTCGGCCGCCGCAAGGCGCTGCTGCTCGCCGGGTACGGGCTCGCCGCGCTGACGAAGCCGCTGTTTCCGCTCGCGCACGGGCCGGGGCTCGTGATCGCCGCGCGCCTCGTCGACCGCTTCGGCAAGGGCATCCGCGGCGCGCCGCGCGATGCGCTCGTCGCCGACGTCGCCCCGCCCGAGATTCGCGGCGCGTGCTACGGGCTGCGGCAGTCGATGGATACCGTCGGCGCGGTCGGCGGCCCGCTGCTCGCGATCGCGCTGATGTTCGTATTCGCGGATCACATCCGCGCGGTGCTGTGGTTCGCGTCGATCCCCGCATTCGCGACGCTCGCCGTGCTGATGTTCGGCGTGCGCGAGCCCGCTGCCGCGCGGGCGGGCCGCATCAGCCCGTTCCGCTCGCCGCTCGACCGGCGCGCGCTGCGCATGTTTTCGGCACGCTACTGGTACGTCGTCGCGATCGGCGCGACGTTCACGCTCGCGCGCTTCAGCGAGGCGTTCCTCGTGCTGCGCGCGCAGCAGACCGGGATGGAGCTCGCGTGGGTGCCGTCGGTGATGGTCGTGATGAGCTTCGCGTATACGCTGTCCGCGTATCCGGTCGGCGTCGTGTCGGACCGGCTCGACCGGCGCGCGCTGCTCGCGATCGGCATGGCGCTGCTGATCGCCGCCGACCTGCTGCTCGGCGCGCGCGCCGATGCCGCGACGGTGCTGACCGGCGTCGCGGTGTGGGGGCTGCACATGGGGTTCACGCAGGGGATACTCGCGGCGATGGTCGCCGATACCGCGCCGGCCGAATGGCGCGGCACCGCGTTCGGGCTGTTCAATCTCGCGAGCGGGGTCGCGATGCTGCTCGCCAGCGCGATCGCCGGATGGATCTGGCAGCGCTTCGGCGCGCCGGCGACGTTCTTCACCGGCGCGGCGATCGTGGTCGTGCCGCTGGCGATGTGCGCGTTCGCGCCGGGACGGCCGCAACGCTGACGCGCACGGCGCGTTTGCCGTGCGCGGTTCTTGTCGTGCCGGTTGCCCGACGTGTCTGCAGGTATCAATCCCAGCGGCCGCGATCGCGCCATTCGCGTTCACGCCACTCGTGCTCGCGCCATTCATGACGGCGCCACGCGCGTTCCCGCCATTCGCGGGCGCGCCAGTCGTCGTAGCGATAGCCGACCGGCGCATACGCAACGGGCGGCGCGACGTACACCGGCTGCGGGGACGCATAGACGCCCGGCACGCCGATGCCGACCGCGACGTCGACGTGGGCCGACGCAACGCCCGACGCCGCGAGCGCTGCTGCACCGAGAACGGCGCCGATGAGAAGTTTCGTGTTCATCCCGCGACTCCCTGCACTTGACGTGCTTCCAGTGAATACGGTTCGGAGTGTAGGCGGGAGGCGGCGATACAGGTGCTACGGGTCTGCGAGACTGGTAACGGGCGTTTACGCGTTGCGACGCCGCCCGTCGTCACGCACGAACGTCGCCCGGGCTGCGCAGCCAGTGCACGCTGAACAGGCGCGCGTCGTCGGTCCACACGGCATCGGGCTCGAAGCCCGCGCGTCGCGCGATCGCACGAAAGCCGTCGACGGTGAACTTGTACGAGTTCTCGGTGTGGATCCGCTCGCCGGCGTCGAAGCGGAACGTGCGGCCGCATACGCGCACAGTCTGCGCGCGCACGCTGACGAGATGCATTTCGATGCGCTGCCGTTGCGGATCGTAGAACGCGTGATGTGCGAAGCCGTCGAGATCGAAATCCGCGCCGAGCTCGGCGTTCGCGCGCGCGAGCAGGTTCAGGTTGAACTCCGCGGTCACGCCCTGCGCGTCGTTGTACGCGCGGTGCAGCGTGGCTTCGTCCTTCACGAGATCGGCGCCGACCAGCAAGGCGCCGCCGCGCAGCAGCCGCGCCGCGTCGCGCAGGAACGTGTCGGCTTCGTCCGGCGAGAAATTGCCGATCGTCGAGCCGGGAAAGAAGCCGATGCGGCGACGCGGCTCGGCCGCCAGCGCGGCGAGCTGCTCGGCCTTCGTGTAGTCGGCGGCGATCGGCGCGACGTCGAGCCACGGATAGGCGGCGCGCAGGCGCGCGGCCGCCTCGTGCAGGTAGTCCGCGGAAATGTCGACCGGCACGTAGCGCGCGGGCGCGCGCTCCGCCGAAAACGCATCGAGCAGGATGCGGATCTTCGCGAGCGAGCCCGCGCCGAACTCGACGATGTCCGCGTGCGGGCCGACGCGCCGCACGATCTCCGTCGCGTGCGCGCGCAGGATGCCGAGCTCGGTGCGCGTCGGGTAGTACTCGGGCAGCGCGCAGATGCGGTCGAACAGCGCGGAGCCCGCCGCGTCGTAGAAATACTTCGGCGGAATGCTGCGCGGCCGGCGCGACAGCCCGTCGATCAGGTCGCGCTCGAATGCGACGGGCCGCGGATCGCGGGCGGATTGCAGGCCACCGCTCGTGGCCGTCAGGTCAGACGTCTCGCGCAAGTCGGACTCCCGTGAACTGCCAGCGCGCGGCCGGCGGAAAGAAGTTGCGGTACGTCGGCCGCGCGTGGCCCGGCGGCGTCGCGATGCTGCTGCCGCGCAGGACCAGTTGGCCGACCATGAACTTGCCGTTGTATTCGGCCGCGATGCCCGCGAGCGGCCGGAAACCCGGATACGGGTCGTAGGACGAGCGCGTCCATTGCCACACATGTCCCGTCATCTGCCGCACGCCGTCGGCGCCGTATGCGGCTTCCCATTCGAATTCGGTCGGCAGCCGCGCGCCCGCCCATTCCGCATACGCGGCCGCTTCGTAGAAGCTCAGGTGGCACACCGGCGCAGCGGGCGCGAGCGGCTCGACGCCATGCAGCCCGAACGCGCGCCATGCGCGGTGCGGCGCGTCGCGCGGCGCCGCTTCGGCGTCGCCGTCGAGCCAGTACACGGGCGCGCGCCAGCCGTCGCGCTGGACCGTCGCCCAGCCGTCCGACAGCCAGAACTCGGGGCGCGCGTAGCCGCCGTCGGCGACGAACGCGGCGAACTCCGCGTTGGTCACGAGGCGATCCGCGATCTCGTACGGCTGCACCAGCACCGCATGCCGCGGCCGCTCGTTGTCGAACGAAAAGCCGTTGCCGTCATGGCCGATCTCGACGAGCCCGCCCGGCTGGCGCAGCCAGCGCGGCGCGCCGGTCGTTGCGTGCTCGACGCCGCTCGCGCCGTCGCGCGGCCGGAACGCCGGCCGCAGCGGATTGCACGAGAACGCATGCAGCATGTCCGTGACGATCAGCTCCTGGTGCTGCTGCTCGTGCTGCAGCCCGAGCTCGATCTCCGGCGCGATCGCTTCCAGCAGCGCCGCATCCGCGTTCGCGATCGCCGCCAGCATCGCTTCGTCGACGTAATGGCGGTACGCGCGCACCTCGTCGAGCGACGGACGCGTCAGCAGCCCGCGCTGCGGCCGCGGATGGCGCGGGCCGAGCGATTCGTAGTAAGAATTGAAGAGAAAGCGGTAAGCGTCGTCGAACGGCGCATAGCCCGCGACGCGGCGCGACAGCACGACCGTCTCGAAGAACCACGTCGTGTGCGCGAGATGCCATTTGGCCGGGCTCGCGTCGGGCATCGACTGCACGGCCTGGTCTTCGGCGGACAGCGTCGCCGTCAGCTCGACGCTGTGCGCGCGAACGTCGCGGTAGCGGCGCTGAAGCTGGGATGCAAGGAGGCTCATCGGTTCACCGTCCACGTCGCGATTAGCTGCGTTGCCGGAAAAGAAAGCCCCGCGCTCGGTGCGCGCGACTGACGTGCGACCTTCGATGCTGCGACGGGCAGGACCACCGATGCGGCGTCGATTCGTCCGCCCGTGCAGAGCAGTATGGCCCAGAAATGTGAATGTCGCGACCTGCGATTGGAATGAAACGGCGACGCAAGTGGAATGAAAGCCTGCGTCGTTGCGACGCTTGCGTGCGCATCCGGTCGCCTGCGGCCCGATCGTGACGATCATGTGACGCCGCAATCGTCGGAAGATCGGCAGCCGCACGCACGCCGCACAATATTTTTTGCGCGCATGTCACACACGCGGGGGGCTCGCTCGTCATGTCATCGAAACCCAACCCAAGGAGATGAAACCATGACTGCCAAACTCGACCCGTTCGCCGCCGCCCCGTCGCTGATGAAGAACTGGATGAGCACGTCGCTGGCCGCTGCCGCGAGCCTCGAGCCGACGCTGATCGAGCTGGTCAAGGTCCGCGCATCGCAGATCAACGCGTGCGCGAACTGCATTAACATGCATACCGCCGAAGCGCGCGCGAACGGCGAGACCGAGCAACGCCTGTACCTGCTGTCCGCGTGGCGCGAAGCGCCCTGCTACACCGACCGCGAACGCGCGGCGCTCGGCTGGACCGACGCGCTCACGCGGCTCTCCGAAGGCCACACGCAAGAGCAGGCGTACGCGGCGCTGAACGACCACTTTACGCAGGAGGAACAGGTGAAGCTCACGCTGATGATCAACGTGATCAACGGCTGGAACCGGCTCGCCATCGGCTTCGGCCTGTGGGTCGACCCGGCCGCGGCGAAAGCCGCGCAGGCCGCGGCATGACGCCGGAGCGCGATCCCGCCGCGGCAACGAACGCAACGGACGCCGCGGCGAGCTTCGACCCGCTGCGCCGCCTGCTCGTGCGCGTCGCCTACCGGATGCTCGGCTCGGTCGCCGATGCCGAGGACATCGTGCAGGAGGCGTTCATTCGCTGGATGGACGTCGATCGCGGCGAGGTGCGCGTGCCCGAGGCGTTCCTGCGCCGGATGGTGATGCGGCTGTGCCTCGACCAGCTCAAATCCGCGCGGCATCAGCGCGAGACCTACGTCGGCCCGTGGCTGCCCGAGCCTGTCGTCGAAGAGGACGAGCAGGAGGACGTCACGCTGCCGCTGATGCTCGCGCTCGAACGCCTGTCGCCGCTGGAGCGCGCGGCGTTCCTGCTGCACGACGTGTTCGGCCTCGAGTTCGACGAAGTGGCCGCGACCATCCGGCGCGAGCCGGCCGCGTGCCGGCAGCTCGCCGCGCGGGCGCGCACGCACGTGCGCGAAGCGCGGCCGCGCTTTCGCGTGGAGAAGCAGCGCGGCGTCGAGATCGCCGAGGCGTTCTTCGCGGCGTCGCGCAGCGGCGACATGCGCGCGCTCGGCGCGCTGCTCGCCGAGGACGTGAGCCTGCATGCGGACGGCGGCGGCAAGCGCTCGGCGGCCGGCAAACCGGTGTTCGGCTTCGGGCCCGTGATGAAGGTCCACGAATATCTCGCGGCGCTGTTCCGCCAGAACGCGTCGACGCTCGTGCGCGCGGGCTTCATCAACGGGCTGCCGGGCTTCGTCACGCTGGAGGCCGACGGCGAGCTGCAGACGACCGCGCTCGAGATCCAGGACGGCAAGGTCGCGGCGATCTACGTGGTCCGCAATCCGGACAAGCTGCGGCATCTGCATTGACGCCGCGGCGGTACGTCATCCGCGCATCACCAGTAGTACTGCAGCGACTGCGCCCACTTGCTGCGCGGATACGCCGCCTTCAGCGTGTTGAACCACTGCTTGCGTGTGCGGGTCGGGATGTCGTTGCCGCCGCATTCGCTGTAGCCCGCCGGCGCGAAGCAGCGGACCGCGCGATACAGCGCATACGCGCGATCGTCGGCCGGCGCCTGCGCGTTGCCGATCACCTTCCGGTAACTGTCGATCCGCGCGTAGTTGCGGCCCGGGAACTGCGACGGCGCGCTGCCGAGCGACGGCGGTCCGTCTTTCTTCGACGCCCACATGCGCGGGTTCGCGGGCGACAGCCCGAACAACGGGTCGTCGCCGCCATAGACGGGCGGATTGCGCCGCACGAATTCGGCGATGCAATTGAGCCCCTTCGGATCGTCGGGCGTCTGCTTCAGCGTTGCGGCGACGTCGCGGATCGACGGGCACGCATAGCTTGCGTCGCCGACGCCGCCCTTCTGCACGTAGGACTTCAACGCGTCCGACGGCCTGGCCGGCACGAGCGCGAGGTCGTCGAGGAACGCCGCGTAGCGGCCGCGCGTCAGCTCCTTGTACAGCAGCGTCGCCAGCGCGATCTCGCGCAGCACCGCGTCGCCCGAGCGGTTTTGCGCCTCGCGGCGCAGCAGGTCCGCGTCGGCGGCGTGCTGCAGCAGGATCGAACGGATCGCCGGGCTGCGGATCAGCGAGCCTTCCGCGAACATCGGCGCGATCTGCCCTGCCCGCTCCAGGTTGATCGCGAGCGCAAGCTCCAGCGCCTCGCGCTGCAGCGGAAATTTCGCGAGCGGAATCAGCCGTTCCCACAGTTGCCGCGCCTTTGCAGGCTGGCCGCTGTCCTCGAGCGCGAAGCCGCGCAGCGTCTGCTGGCTGAGGGCGAGGTAATCGAGCGATGCGCCGGGCGACGACGGCAGCAGCGCGAGCGCCTGTTGCGGCTGCTTGTCGACGTATACGTGGTACGCCGCCAGCAGGTAGTCGTGCAGCGCCGGCGCGGCGGCGAAGCGCGGCTTCTGCGCGCGCAGCTCGTTCAGCGTCAGTGGCTTGGGCTTGCGGTCGCTCCAGTACACCGTGTCCGCGGACCGCATGCGCGTCAGGTCGACGAGCGCGAGCACGGCGGGCGACTGAATGCGGCTCGTATCGTCGCCGAGCGACATCAGCATCTTGCTGTCGAGCTCGTTCGCGAGCTGGCCGAGCGGGACGTTCGACGCTGCCGGCGACCACGTCGAGAAGGCGTTGTCGTACATCGCGGCCAGTTGTTGCGTGTCGCCGCCGAGCCACGCGATGCGCCGCTGCAGGCCAAGCGCGGACGCCGCATAGCGGCCGTGCGGATACGCATGCAGGTAGTCGCGGAACGCCGCGTCGGCGGCGGAGAGCGCGGCCTTGTCGACGCGGTCCGGGCTCATCGTGTCATTGCTGGAACCGAATGCGCCGGCCTGCGCAACGTTGAGCCGCGCGCGGCCGACCATGTACAGCGCGGCTTCCTTCAGCCACGGATCGGCGCTGTCGCGCAGGCCGCCGAAGGTGGTGGCCGCGACGGCGAAGTCGCCCGCATAGAACGCGTGCGCGCCGTCGAGATAGGTTGCGAACTGCTGGCCGAGCGGCGACTGAAGGCCGGCCGGCTTCGCCCAGCCCGCCCCTGCCGCGTTCGCGCCCGGCGCGCAGGCTTTCACCATGTCGGCGCGGGCCGCGCGCAGGCGCGCCGCATCGTCGCCCGAGAGCCCCTTCGCCGCGTCCAGCGCGTCGTTGAACGCGGTGGTGCCCGACGACGCGCTGCGGCAAATGCCGCCCTCGCCGTCCGCGTAGGTGTCGGATTGCGTGCCGTCGGCGACCTGCATCGTCGTCGCCTTCTGGCCGATGTCGATCCATCCCGAGAAGTCATACCAGAACGGCACGCTGAGCCGTGCCGCGCGGTCCGCCGGCGCGACGGCGGCCGGGCTCGGGAACGCGTGAGCGAGCTTGCCGCTGCCGGCCATCAGCAGCATCGCGTTGATCCGCGTGTCGTTGGCCGGGCTCAGGAACGGCACGCCCGCGCAGGTGTACGAGTCGTAGCGCAGCGTCGCGCCCGGAAAGCAGTCGATGTCGCCGCTCGCGTGCGCGGCGGCCGCGGGCAGCAGGCTCGCGATCAGCGTCGCGACGACGCGCTGCGCCCGCCATGCGGCGATGCGGTTGGAAGTCTTGGTATTGATGTCGGCCATGCTTGGCGTGCTCTCAGTCGGGCGCGATGCGCGTTGTTGTTCTGTTGCACCCGCAATCGAGCGGCAGGCGGCGCGGCCGCTGCGTCGGGCGCCTGATTCTAGCAAGCAAAACGGTTGACGGCGCCGGTCGGGCGCGTCGAGAATGGCCGCGACGACGACGCTCGACGGGACGATGCACGCAGCATGACGACCGCAATCGACCTCCGCGAACGGCACGACTGCTGGGTCGTGATGTCCGACCTGTTCGTCGACAACGAAGTCGATTACGCGTACATCGCCGCGTCGCTGCGCAAGCGCTGCCCGAACCTGTCGCACGCCGCGCTGGAAGCGGCGTTTTTCGACGAAGTCGCGCCGGTGCTGGGCAGCAACCTGCTGACGCCCATCCCGCCCGTGTGGCTCGCGTTCGCCGACGAAGACGTGATCCGCGAGATCTCCGTCTGGCTCGACCAGCAGCAGGCGTCCGCGTTCAGCCGCTTCGAGGCCCGCTGCCGGCGCGCGATCTGCCGCCGCCGATGCATCTTCCGCAGCATCTGGCAGGAGCTCGATCGCGAACTGACGGCGTTGCGCGCGCCGTGACGCCGGCCGCGCAACGTCCCTCCCCTTACTCGACCGTCACGGATTTCGCCAGATTCCTCGGCTTGTCGATATCCGCGCCGCGCACGCATGCCGCGTGATACGCGAGCAACTGCAGCGGCACGACGTGCAGGATCGGCGACAGCAGCCCGTAGTAGTCCGGCATCCTGAGCACCGACACGCCGTCGCCGTTGTCGATGCGCGTATCGGCATCCGCGAACACATATAGCTGCCCGCCGCGCGCCCTCACCTCCTGCATGTTCGACTTCAGCTTTTCGAGCAGCATGTCGTTCGGCGCGATCGTCGCGACCGGCATCGTGTGCGTGACGAGCGCGAGCGGCCCGTGCTTCAGTTCGCCCGCCGGATACGCCTCGGCGTGGATGTACGAGATCTCCTTCAGCTTCAGCGCGCCTTCGAGCGCGATCGGATAATGCAGCCCGCGCCCGAGGAACAGCGCGTTCTCGTGGCGCGCGAATTCCTCCGCCCAGCGTTCGATCTGCGGCTCGAGCGCGAGCACGTCGGCAAGCGCGTCGGGCACGCGCCGCAACTGCGTCGCATAGCGCGCGAGCTGCGCGTCGTCGACGCAGCCGCGCAGCCGCCCGAGCGTGACCGACAGGATGAACAGCGCGACGAGCTGCGTCGTGAATGCCTTCGTCGACGCGACGCCGATCTCCGGGCCCGCGCGCGTGAGGAAGCGCAGGCTGGTCTGCCGCATCATCGCGCTGGTCGGCACGTTGCAGATCGCGAGCGTGTCCGGATGCCCGAGCGATTGCGCGTACTTGAGCGCCGCGAGCGTGTCGGCCGTCTCGCCCGATTGCGACACGACGACCACCAGCGTGTTCGGCAGCGCGAGCGCGTCGCTGTAGCGGTATTCGCTCGCGATCTCGACCTGCGCGGGCAGCCGCGCGATCGTCTCCAGCCAGCGGCGCGCGGTGAGCCCCGAGTAATGGCTCGTGCCGCACGCGAGGATCAGCACGTTGTCGATCTGCTCGAAGATGCGCCGCGCGTCCGGCCCGAACACCGCGGGATCGAACAGGCCCGCATCGGGAATCGTCGCCGCGACCGCGCGCGGCTGCTCGAAGATCTCCTTCTGCATGAAGTGGCGATACGGGCCGAGCTCGACTGCGGCGTCGCCCGACGTCACCGTCTGCACCGGGCGCTCGACCTGCACGCCGTCGCGATCGAAGATCCGCGCGTGGCCGGCCGTCAGCTCGACGATGTCGCCTTCCTCGAGGAAGATGAAGCGGTCGGTGATGCCGGCGAGCGCGAGCGCGTCCGACGCGACGAAGCACTCGCCGTCCTTCAGCCCGACCACGAGCGGCGAGCCGACCCGCGCGCCGACGAGCCGCTGCGGCTCCGACTTGCTGAACACCGCGATCGCATACGCGCCGTGCAGTTGCGAAGTCGCGTCGCGCACCGCCGCGAGCAGGTCGCCGCGATACACGCTGTGGATCAGGTGCGCGACGACCTCGGTGTCGGTCTGGCCGTCGAATTCATAATGTTCGCTTGACAGTTGCGCGCGCAACGATTCGTGATTCTCGATGATGCCGTTGTGCACGAGCGCGATTTCGTCGCGCGAGAAGATCGGGTGCGCGTTGCAGGTCGCCGGCGCGCCGTGCGTCGCCCAGCGCGTGTGCGCGATGCCCGTGCTGCCGGAAAGCCCGGCGCTCAGCACGTGCGCTTCGAGATCCGCGACGCGCGACACGCTGCGTTCGCGGCGCGCCGCGCCGTCCACCACGGTCGCGACGCCGCACGAGTCGTAGCCCCGGTATTCGAGGCGGCGTAAGCCTTCGATCAGTATCGGAACGATGTTCCGTTGCGCGACCGCGCCGACGATCCCACACATACGCGTTACCTCCAGTGAAGTGAGCGGTGCCGCGCGCATGGACGCTCGGCGCGCAGGCGAAACGATTCGCGATGACGGCCGCGGCCGTCGTGATGCTGGTGAGCAGTGGCGCGATGCGCCCGCGCGGCGTGCGGCAGCGAGCCGTCCGATGGTCCGTGACCGGCGCAGGGCGACGGTGGCGGCGCGGTCGCGGCCAGCGGCAGCAGGCGCAGCAGCACGCGGCACGGCAGCGGCCGGCCCGGTGTGCGACACGCGCGTGCGCCGTGCGCACAGCCGCTCGCATGCGAGGCCGCGCGCCGGCCGGGCGGGGCGCGCGTCACGAGGCGACGGGCGTCGCGACCGTGCTGGCTCGCGTTGCGGCGCGGTGGAGCGGGTTCGCGAAGATGGCCGTCGTCGACGGGCGGTGCTGGCGGATCGACGGAAGCGGCGAGGGCGCGCGGCGCGCCTGACGCACACGCACGCGAAAACCGGTCGCAGCAGATCGCGCCCGCGACGACGTGCCAGGCCGGCGGCGGGCAGGGCGACGCAAGCAGGAAGCGGTTGGGGCAATGCGGCAGCGCACGCACGTTGCGCGCGCAGACGAGCAGCGCCGCGAGCCACAGCCACGCGGCGCAATACGGCGGCGGGAAGACGAAATCGCGGCAGGCCGGGCACGACAGCGCCGCATCGCATGCGGCGAGCGCGCAGGCAAGCGCGACCAGCAACACGTCGTCGACGCAGAGCGAACCTGCCCGACAGTCCTTCATCGTTCGTCCCCGTGTCCGCGCCGGGATCGCCGTCGCGGACGTACAGCATTCAACGGGAGCCGGTGGAGCGCGCATCGATCCGCGACGCCGCTTTCCGCGCACGGCGCTGCCGATACCGACCGCTCACACCGCCCCCCGGCCTCGTGTCAGTCGCATTCAACCGTCCCGGTATTTGCAGCGAATCGTTCAAGCGTTGGGACGTGGCACAGCCCATCCGAAGCAAAGGCCGAGCCATCCTGCGGCGTGCCCCGTCCGGCAAGGTGAGATTGCGTTTCAGCCGAGACCCGGGATACACGGTCGACAGGTTTTTGATTCATCGGCGTATCAGCCGTGTGCGCGGCCCGAGGAACGTCCGTTGCAGGAGCTGTCATCGGCATCACGCCTTCGCCGCGCCTTGTGCGCAGTGCCGCAACGGTTCGGCGCGCGCCTGCATGCGGCTCACCGGTTGCCGTCGCGAGACGGCCGCGGAAAGGGCGCCGAATGCCCGTTTCATGGACGCAACATTTCGCTCCGGCCGCACGTCGCCTGTGCCGGCATGGGGAAAATCCCCATGCGCGCGCAACGGTCGCCGATGCCTGCGGTGTCGCGTCTCGCGCACTGCCGAAGCAGCAGTCGTGCCGACGCTCGATCATCCGGCATTCGTCAGCGGACACGCGCCGATTGCCGCGTCGCGCCTGCCCGGCGCGCGCTGCGCGTCGTATCACGTGTGCAACGTTCCGTCATGCCGGCGCGACGGCCGAACACGCCGCACGACGCGGCCGCCGGATGCGGAGCGGCTGGTTTGAAATTTGCATCATCCCGCATGCCGCCGGCCGTGTTGCGCCACCGGTTCACCCGTGCTTGCGCGCGGGGCAGACTCCCGCGCCAGGACGAATCAGGGAGCAATTCGAGGTTCGATATGCGGAAATTCCTGTTTGTGCTCGGCTCGCGCCAGGAGGCGGCCGGGATGGCGCCGCTCGTGCGCGCGCTGAGGGCTCACGGCAACATCGACGCGAAGGTCTGCGTCACGGTGCGACGGCGCGAGACGTTCGACCCGCTGCTCGCGCTGTTCGACATCACGCCCGACTACGCGCTCAACCTGACGGATGCGGGCCACGCGCAGGCCGACGCGACGTCCGGCCTGCTTCATGCGGTCGGCGACGTATTCGACCGGCTGCATCCGGACACCGTGGTGGTCTACGGCGACACGATCACGACGCTGATGGTCAGCCTCGCGGCGTTCTACCGTTATCTGCCGGTCGCGCACGTCGAGGCGGGCCTGCGCAGCGGCGACATCTGGTCGCCGTGGCCCGAGGAGCTGAACCGCCGCATCACCGACGCGGTGTCGACCTGGCATTTCGCGCCGACCGAGCGCGCGCGCCGCAACCTGTTCAGCGAGGGCGTGCCGGCCGGCAGCGTCGTGCTGAGCGGCGACACGCTGATCGACGCGCTGCAGGGCGTGCGGCGCATCCTCGAACGCGACGAGGCGTTCGCACGCACGATCGTCGAGCGCTATCCGTTCGTCGCCGGCGACAGCCGCATCGTGCTGGTGTCCGGCCACCGCTTCTACGGCGGCGACATGCGCGCGTGCTTCGGGCATGCGCTGCGGCTCCTCGCGAGCCGTCACCGCGACGTGCAGTTCGTCTATGCGCTGCACGGCGAATCGGGCGTCGACGAACCGATGTGCGCGCTGCTCGACGGCATCGCGAACCTGCACGTGATCGAGCCGCCCGCGTACCTGTCGTTCGTGTTCCTGATGTCGCGCGCGCACTTCATCATCACCGACTCGTGCGGCATCCAGGAGGAGGCGCCGGCGCTCGGCAAGCCGGTGCTCGTCACGCGCGACACGTGCGAGCGCCCGGAGGCGGTCCAGGCCGGCAACGCGCGGCTCGTCGGCACGGACGCGGAGCGCCTCGTCGAAGAAGCGTCGCGGCTGATCGGCAGCGACAGCGCGTACGACGAGATGGCGCATGCGAGCAATCCGTACGGCGACGGCCATGCGTGCGAGCGGATCGTGCCGGCGCTGCTGAGCCGGCCGCGTGCGGCGCCGAACATCGTGAACTACGGAATGGGATCGGGAGAGATGCCGTTCAACGCGCTGGCGCTGGGGCTGCATGCGCTGCGCTCGGCGTAAGACGGCCTAAAAGAAAAACGCCGCGCGGACCTGCCGCGCGGCGTCTGATCGTTTGGCGAGCTGCGTTGCCTGTGGGCAATGCACGCTGCCGGACCCCTTCTATTGTGCGTTGGTAGGCTCGATTGGACTCGAACCAACGACCCCCACCATGTCAAGGTGGTGCTCTAACCAGCTGAGCTACGAGCCTAAGAAGCCGCAGATTATAGACAGGGTTGGTGCGGAGCACAAGTGTTTCGAGGCAAATTTTTTGGATCGGGGGGTGGGGCGCTGGTCGAGCATCGTTGCGCGATGTGGTCGCGTCGCCGGCGGTCGGCGTGAAGGGGCGTCGTGGATTCGCGAGCGCGACGGACTCGATGCGCTGTGATGCACAGGGAAGCGCGTTCTTGCTGCAAGGTTATCCACACGCGCTTCTGGATAACAGCTTCGGAAGCCTCTGGATTCACAGTGGAACGATTGAGGATATCTGTGACACCCGCGAATCGGTTCAAAAGTTGTTCTGTGCTCCACAGAACTTTGCACGCGAGTCGCGTCCGGTTATGAATTCCGCATCGCGTTGATTTTTCAGGGTGTTTGGCCGGTTATCCACAGCGCGGTGCACGGCTTGTTAACTATCACTACGTATATATACACAGCGAGTCAAAACCGTTGGACAAGTCCGGAGCCATGGCTGTGACCCGTGCATCGAAGACGCGGAACACTGTGGGCCCATGACCGCAAGCAGGCCCGGAAGCACGCGGGGACGGCGGACATACATGCCACCGGTTGCGAAGTCGTCGGGGCTGAATGTCGCGAGCACCCATCCCGCGCCAGCAGCGCTTGAGTATCGAATTGCGGTTCGATGGAACCGTGCACGTGATTCGCTGATCCCCATTCTCATGTTCCCCAAGGCTACGGCGAGCAAGTTGACCTTCGGTCCGGCCCGAGGGCGACCTGACGACGTGCCGCATGACCGATATTCGCGCGAACTGAATGCCGTCTGCTTTAAACGGCAAGTGATCGGCCCAGCGGGATTCCGATTGTGGATATCCGGCGCAAGCAGGTGCGAAAACACTGTGCAATGCCGAACCACCGATTGACGATTATTTACTTCAGCGTGCTGATTCGACTGTAGAATCTCGCGCGGCAGGGCAGCAGACACCATCCGAGGGTGCTGAAATAAAATAGGGCCGCATTATGCGAATGCAGGATATCGCCGCCGCGATTCGCGGCGGCCTGATTCAGCAGGACCGCCTGCTGAAGTTCGACTCGCCGCTCGGCGCGGACGCGCTCGTGGTACAGCGGGCGGTGGGACGATCGCGGATCGGGCGAGACTATTCATTCACGCTCGACGTGATGTCGACCGATGGCGGTCTCGAACTCAAGAAGCTGATCGCCCAGCCGGCGACGCTCTGGATTCAGCAGGCGGACCGATCGTACCGGCCCGTGAGCGGCTACCTCTACACCGCGCGCCGGCTTGGCGCGAACGGCGGTTTGACGACCTACCAGATCGAACTGCGCCCCTGGATGCACGTGCTGCGGTTTCGCCGCGACCAGAAGATCTGGATCGACAAGAGTGTCGAAGAGATCATCGCCGATGTGCTGGACATGCACCCGGAAGCGCGCGGCCGGTTCCGCTTTGCGCTGTCGAACCCGCTGCCGAGCCGTTCGTACACGCGCCAGCACGAGACCGACTGGCATTTCGTGCACCGGCTGATGGAGGACGAAGGCCTCTACTGCGCGTGGCAGCAGGCCGACGACGGCAAGTCGCACACGCTCGTGATCACCGACAACCTGCAGGCGTTCGCGCCGCTGTCGCCGGAAACCGTGCGTTTCTATCGCGGGGGCGCCGACAGCGAGGCGGACGCGTTCACGCAATGGTCGGGTACGCGCACGCTGCAGAGCGTCGCACTGTCGACCCGCACCTTCGACTACAAGAACCCGTCGCTGCCCACGGCGCCGAAAGGCACCAACGTGCCGACGATGCCGGGCCAGGGTGCCTTGCCCGACCAGCTCGAGGTCTACGAGTACACGGGCGCTTACACGTATCTGGATCAGACCCGCGGCGACCATCTGACGAAGGTCCGGATGGAGGAATGGGAATCGAGGGCGAAGCGTTTTCACGGCGTCGGCGGGGTGCGCGGCATCGATGCGGGGCGGCGTTTCACGTTGTCCGATCATCCCGGGCACGATCGCGATTCCGCCGACCAGCGGGAATTCGCGACGATCGAGGTTGCTTGGTGGATCGAGAACAACTTGCCCGTATCGGATGGCGGTCTGCACTTTCCGCACAGCCTGGGGCAGGAGCTTGACCGGATGCGCGCGCGGTATCGGGATATCTCCGCGTTTCAGGCGTTGCACGGCGACGGCTCGGTCGGCTTCTATCTCGTCGAGGTCGAGGCGCAGCGCGCGAGCATCCCGTACCGCAGCCCGTTCGAGCATCACAAGCCGGTAATGCATCTGGAGACGGCGATCGTCGTCGGGCCGCAGGGCGAGGAAGTCTATACCGATGCGCTGAACCGGATTCGCGTGCGGTTCGTCTGGGATCGCGTGAATCCGGGCGACGAGAACGCGTCGTGCTGGGTGCGCGTCGTGCAATCGGATACCGGCGGCGGCTATGGCGGCGTGCACATTCCGCGCATCGGCGAGGAAGTGCTGATCGACTACGTCGGCGGCGATTGCGATCGGCCGCTCGCGGTGGGCCGCGTGTACAACGGCGCGACCAAGCCGCAATGGCATAGCGACGGCATTCTGTCCGGGTACCGGTCGAAAGAGTATTCGGGCAGCGGCTACAACCAGCTCGTGATGGACGACGCGACCGGGCAGAACCGCGTGCAGCTGATGAGCAGCAGCGCGAACAGCCTGCTGCATCTCGGCTACCTCATCGACCAGAACGGCAACACGCGCGGGTCATATCTCGGCAGCGGGTTCGATTTGCGCTCGGATGCGTATGGCGCAGTGCGCGCGAGCCAGGGCCTGTACGTGACGACGCACCCGAAAGCGCCGAACAGCCAGCCGCTCGACGTGAAGGAAGCGCAGCAGCAGCTCGTGAACGCGGAGAGCCTCGTCGAGGCGCTGTCGGGCGCCAGCGAACAGCATCAGGCAGAGAACCTGAAGGACGCGCACGAAGCGCTGCGCGCGTTCACCGATGCGACGCAGGACAGCGTGCCGGGCAGCGCGTCGGGCGGACGCACGGCGGGCGGCGGCACCGGCAACGCGAACGCGTTCAAGGAGCCGGTGATGCTGTTCGGCAGCCCGTCGGGCATCGGGATGTCGACGCAGCAGTCGGTGCACGTGGCGGCGAACGATCACGTGAATATTGCCAGCGGACGGAGCGTGCACGTTGCGGCGGGCAAGTCGCTGCTGGCGAGCATCGGGCAGAAGCTGAGCCTGTTCGTGCAGAACGCAGGGATCAAGCTGTTCGCCGGTAAAGGCAAGGTCGAGATCCAGGCGCAGTCGGACAGCATCGAAGTGACTGCGCAGAAAAGCGTCAAGCTGCTGTCGGCAACGGAGAAGATCGAAATCGCCGCGGATCAGGAGATCCTGCTGACGAGCGGTGGCGCATATATCCGGCTAAAGGGCGGGGCCATCGAGATTCATGCGCCCGGGAAGATCGACGTAAAGGGCGCATCGCACGCGTTCAGCGGGCCGGCGAGCATGGGGTATCCGCTGCCGAGCCCGCGGCCGGACCAGCCGGGGCAGCTGGAGTTGCTGCATCAGTATGCGAACGGTGAGGGTTTCAAGGGTGGCAAGTTCACAGTGCTGGATGCGAACGGCGGCGTGTTGCGCGAAGGCGCGCTCGACGCAAAGGGGCACACGATCGTAAGCGGCCTGCCGGCCGGTGCTGCGCAGGTTCAGTTCGGCGAGGATCCGCGCAATCAATACGATTCGTCGAGCGTGTTCAAGACGGCGCAATGGCCTGCGAAGCCTGCGCAGGCGGCCGACACGGCCGCGACCGCGATGTCGCAGCTGGGTGGTCTGCTGCCGCCGGGCGCGGGGAGCGCGGTGTCGGGTGCAACGCAATTGGCCGGTGTTGCCCGTCAGGTTGCGCAAGGTGGCATCGGGCAGGCTTTGGGCGGTCAGGCGATGAGCCTCGCGCAAGGCGCGCTCGCCAAGGCGCTGCCATCGGGCGCGATGAGCGCGGTGTCGGGTGCGACGCAATTGGCCGGTGTTGCCGGTCAGGTTGTGCAAGGCGGCATCGGGCAGGCATTGGGTGGTCAGGCGATGAGCCTTGCGCAAGGCGCGCTCGCCCAGACATTGCCGGCAGGCGCGAGCGCAGCGCTTGCGCAGGCGAGCCAGCTCGGCGCTGCCGCAAGGCAGGTCGGCGCGCTTGCGCAAGCGGCACGCGGCGCCGTGCCTGCCTTGATCTCTCTCTGACGATCCGTTCGCGTCGGACGCGACAACACACTTTCGAATCAAAGAACCGCCATGACCGATTCTTCGGGTGTCATTCTTCCCAAGCCGACGGAGGTTTACGTCGCACCGCTGCTGCAGATCGAAACCGTCGACGTCAATGCCGGCATCACGGCGTGTGACCGCTGGCTGCGCGGCATCAGCCACGATTTCATCACCATCGAGCGGCTCAAGATGGTCGCCAGCTCGCTGCCGGTGGTCGCCAACATCATGGCGGCGGTCGATCTCGTGCTCGATATCAAGGACATGGTCGAGCATGGTCAGAGCGGCCGGAATCCCGACGTATTCGATTATCTGAACCTCGGCCTCGACCTGATCGGCGTCGTTCCGGTTCCGCTCGGCACGGCCCAGTTCCGCATGGGCATGCGACCGGTCATGAAGCTGGTGCGGCAGAAGCTCGTGCAGAGCGGTAGGGCGATCGGCGAGGCGTCGTTGCAGGTCATGCAGACGGCGCTGCTGCAGGCACTGATCGACAGCTTGAGCGAGCAGTTCGCCGGCAAGATCCAGAGCTTCGTTGATGGCGTGAAGAAGGAACTGAACAGCGTTCTCAAGACCTGCGCCGAGTACATCGAGAAGTTCATGATCGGGTTCGCGCACCTGTTCGAGGAAGTCGCAGGCGAGAAGCCGCTCAGCGCCGCGCACAACGTCCGCGCGGCCGAACGGCATGCGGGCCAGATTGCCGCGGGATTCGCCGCGCATGATGCGGGCAAGACGTTCTCGAGCCTGGGCCACTTGATCGCCGACTTCGTGAAGATCGAGGCGAAGGGCGTGATCAATGCCGGCACGCAGGCGGCAAAGGTGCTGGACCTGAAGTATCGCGAGCCGCTGCTGAAGATGGCCAAGGCGCTGCGCGCGATGGTGCCGGTGGTCAAGGAGAAGATTCTAGCGCTGGGCGGTGTCGAGGCGGGCAAGATCGGCTGGCTGATCAACCTGGTGCAGGTCGCGATCGAGAAGAAGCGAGACGTGCTGCGCAAGCAGAAGGTGCATTCGACGGGGATCAAGGAACAGGGAACGACGAAAGTTCATCGTCACGAGGGAGAGGGGCAGTCGGAAACGGTTCGGCATACGGAGCCGGCGAAACATCCGGGACCGAATGACAGCAAGGTCGCTTGTCCGTTACGTTCACCGCCGGTCGCAACGAAGCGTTCGATAGGTTTCGCGTTGGGCGACGAGCGGCTCGAGCATCACGATTTCACCGTGCCCGGCGTTCTTCCCATTGCCTGGACGCGGACCTATCGATCGTTTTTCGACGCCAACGATCTGCATGGAGAACTTGGCGCACGCTGGATCACGTCATATACGACGCGTATCGACGTGCGTCAGGATCAATTGACCTACCACGACGCGACAGGCCGCAGCATCGACTATCCGCAGCTTGCGCCCGGCGACGCCCATGTCGACCGGAGTGAAGGCTTGACGCTGATGCGACTCGATGACACGTGGATTACGTTGACTCGTGGGCATGAGCTGCTTGAAGCGTACGAAAAGCGCGGCGATGCGTTTCGCCTTGCCTTCGTCAAGGATCGGTCCGGCAACCAGGTTACGCTCGACTATGACGATCATCATCGACTGACCCGCTTGATTGTGCCGACTGCGGTCGTTGCTTTCCGTTACGATGAAAAAGGCCGGATCGTCGAAGCGACGCATCATGGCGCCGACGGAAAGCGTATCGATACGTTGGCACGCTATACGTATAGCGCAGATGGTGATCTCGTCGCGGCGATCGACCGGAATGGAGATCGCCGCGAATACGCGTATCGTCATCACCTCATCACACGTTATACGGATCGAACCGGCCGTGCGATGAACCTCGAATGGAACGGCACGGAGCCGAGATCGAAGTGCGTCCGCGAGTATGCGGACGACGGCAGCTTCGATACGCGGCTTGCATGGCATCCGGACTTCAGGATGGTCAGCGTCACGGACGCGCTCGGCAACGTGACGAAGCATTATTACGACCTGAACGGCTATACGTTCCGTATCGTTCATCCGGACGGCAGCGAGGAATGGATGTATCGGGATGCTTATCACAATCTCGTGCAACATACCTACCCGGACGGCGGCGTCGAGCGCATGACCTATAACGGGCATGACAACCTCGTACGGCATGTGCGTGTCGACGGGAGCGTCATCGAGATGGACTACGACGAAAAAGACCACATGGTCAGGATCGTCGATCCGCAAGGCGCGGTGTGGCTGCGTGAATACGATGATGCGAGCCGCGTCGCGGTCGAAACCGATCCGCTCGGATACAAGACGACGTATAGCTATAACGCGCAAGGCTTGCCGATTGAAGTGACCGACGCCAAGGGCGGGGTCAAGGTCATGGCATACAACGACGCGGGCCGGTTGATTTCACATACAGACTGTTCGGGCAAGACGACGACCTGGACCTATGATGTGCAAGGCCGGCTGACCGAAACGACGGATGCGTCAGGAGGAACAACGGCGTACCGGTACGGCGGCAATGGACGGCTCGAAGCAATTTGTACCGCCGCCGGCGTCCAGCGTGTTCAATATGACGCCGAGGGGCGTCTGCTTGCCGTCACGGACCCGATGGAGCGTACCACGCGTTACGGCTATGACGTTGCGGGCCGAGTCGCGGTGCGGACCGATGCGCTCGGGAATACGCTGAGTTACGGTTATGACCGCCTCGGACGGCTGGTGCGGTTGACCGATTCGAACCATGTGAGCTACCAGTGCAAGTACGATCCCGTTGGCCGGCTGCTCGAAACGGTCGGCTTCGACGGGACGGAAACGCGCTATGTCTACAGTGACGACACGGGCTATGTATCGACCATCGATGTAGCCGGGAAGATCACGCAGGTCGAATTCGATCGGGGGGGCAGGCTCACGCGACGCGCATGCGATGGTAACGAGGAGCGCTTCGCATATGATGCGCTCGGGCGGCTCGTCGACGCGCAGAATGCCTGCAGCCGTGTCCAGCATTTCTTCGATCCCGCGGGAAATCTTGTGCGGGAGCATCATGCACACGATCTCTTCGGCGAGCAGCGTAGCTACGTTTGGCATCACACTTACGACGAACTGGGCACGCGTATCGGCACGGTGCGACCGGATGGGCACAAGATCGACTGGCTCACCTATGGGTCGGGGCATGTCCATGGCATGTTGCTCGACAACGAAGAGTGCGTGCATTTCGAACGTGATGATTTGTATCGCGAAGTCCATCGAACCTACGCGAGCAAGCTCGAGCAGCGGACCGAATACGACTCGGCAGGACGTTTGCTGCGCCAGACCCTCCATCGAGAGAAGGCACCCGCGCCGTTGATGGCCCGGCATTATCGTTACGATGCCACAAGCCAGATCGCCCATATCGAGGACAGCCGGCAAGGTCTGTTCGACTATCGATACGATCCGGTCGGACGGCTGATCGAAGCGACCGGACACGGCGGAGCCGAGCGCTTCGCCTTCGATCCGGCAGGCAACCTGATCGATGCAGGCAGCCCGCAACATGCGCGCACGCAGGCACCGCCGAGCCCGGTTCGGTCCGTCAGCACGTTGCCCCCTGAAGTGCATAAAGTTCTCGGCAACCTGCTCAGGGAATATGCCGGTTCGCATTTCAGTTACGACCCGCAAGGGAACGTCGTCGAGAAACGCACACCGGACGGTACGCAGCGCTTCGAGTGGGACGCGTTCAACCGGCTGGTTCGTGCACGAATTGAAACGTCGACGCGACAAACCGATGCGCGCTATTTCTACGATGCGGCAGGGAGACGGATCGCGAAGGAAGTCGACGGGATCGCAACGATATTCGGTTGGGATGGCAACCGGCTCGCCTATGAGAGCGACCACGAGCGCAGCACGCACTATGTGTACGAAGCAGGCTCCTTCGTGCCGCTTGCGCAGTACGTCAGCTTACCGGTCGGCGGAATACCGACGCCCTCGCGCGACGGCTCGGCGCGTTACGCACCCGAAGACGATCCGTTGCAACGGGTTCCGGTTTCGAAGGCGGACGCACACTTGTATTACTACCATTGCGACCAGGTCGGCACGCCACTGATGCTGACCGACGAGCTTGGCGAGGTTGTGTGGGAAGCGACGTACAAGGCATGGGGTGAAGCGAAGGAAATCATTTCACGCGTCTCGCGCGCATCCGGGCACGCGGTGCGAAACGCGATTCGCTTCCAGGGGCAGCAACTGGACGATGAAACAGGGCTCGCCTATAACCGTCATCGCTATTACGATGCCGCGACGGCCCGCTATGTCAGCGCCGATCCCATCGGCCTGCTGGGCGGCGTCAATCAATATCGCTATGTTCTTGCGCCGACCGCATGGGTCGATCCGCTGGGGTTGAGCGAAGATCCATGCTGCTCGTGCGGCGGCAAGGCGATCATCCGGCACTATGACACCGGTTCGAAGACCGGGCATTATACGGTCGAGGTGGAGAGCGGCTATTTGTCGGTTCACACGCATCAGATGACGGACAGCAAAGCTGGAACCACGAAGATCGTGAACGAGAAGCGCAGACGCGCCATGACCGGCGACCCGATTCTGCATACTGCCGAGGTTCCGTTGCCTGACGCAAAAGCTGCAATTGCCTATCAGCAGTCTCAGATCGAGAAGACGTTTGAGGCGTATGACGAACGTACGAACAGCTGCGTCGACCACGTGTCGAATGTGCTTCGAGCGGGTGGCGCCGATGTTCCGCAGGGACCCTTGGGTCAGATGAGATACCTCGGGAAGCTGGGTTTCAAGGCAAAGTTGAAAAAAGGGTGAGATATCCGGGAAACCGGGTTTCAAGTCAAAGGTGAAATGATGCCGTTAGTGAATTGCTCGTACCACGGAATTGTTGGGGGCGAGCTCGTGACGCGAGCCGTAGCCGATCTCGTCAATGATCGTGGCAACTGGAAGGGCAGTCGTCGGGTCTTGCCGCTGACGCTTGTGCGTGACGAAATCGAGTTTCCGGGCTACATGCTTGAATCTGAAGAGGCGAAAGTGCTGGAGCTGGGCGGTACGCATGAAGGGGGGGGCGTCTATCGCTTCGACGACGACGCGTCGATGGAAACAGCTATTGGATTACTGACGGCAACCTGTGCCGACTGCCTGCGAGAATTGATGGCGGTGCAGGACGGAAGGTAGACGGGGCCATTTCACAATGGGGGTGAGGGCGACGACGTGCAGCCAAGGCTGTCCCGACGCCCGAAGACTACGTCATCTCACCGGAAATCGGTGAGATTCTCAGGATTTTCCTGACCAAATGACTTCGGGGCGACGCTACGCGAGACGTGATGCTCTCCATGCCGCCTCGTGGAGGCAAATCAGGGAAAATCCGCGCATCGCTGGCTACGTCATACGCACATTGTTTAGTGGCGGGTGTCGACCGTAGCGTTTGGACATGAACGCGCCATGCTGACAATCGAAGAAGTTGCTTCCCATAGGAGACGGGCCGAGTCGGGCGATGCGGAATCGGCCTTCATCCTGTATGAGCACTATGAAAGTCTCGGCGAGCACCAGGAAGCCGATAAGTGGCTGCTCGCGTCGACAGCCAATAGGAACGCGCCGATGGCGCAAACGCCTGATGACCCGATACCGCAGACTGCGCGAGAGCAATATAAATTGTCCGCGGAGGTGTTGAACGCAACACCGGCCGCTGCCAAATCCGGCGATATGGCTGCTGCCGAGCGGCTGTATATTCACTACTCGTTCAGTGAATATCATCAAGCTGAAGCCGATCACTGGCGCTTGACAGCTGCCCGTTGTGGCTCTGAGCGAGCGCAGTGCGATCTGGCGGTCGCGCTGATGGATGCGGACCCGCCAGAACTGGGCCAGGCCCGAAAATGGGCTGCCGCTGACAAAGCTTCCGGAAGCACGCGCGGTCACGAGCTCGTATGCAAAATCGACAGTCGATTGGGACGTACGAACTGAGACTCGAGTTGATCGAAGGTCGCTCGGTGCGGTCGACAAGTTTGTTCGCGGTCCGGTGAAACACCTTTCCGCACACTACCGTGCAATTCCTGAACCGGATGGGGGCACGGCCACGCGCCGAAGTGGTTGGAGGCGCTGGACCTGGTCAAGTACCAGTCGCAAGCATTTTCCAAACTGAAGGATTTTTGCGCGACCGTTCGTCTGGCCATTGGTCGTTCGCTTGATGCGCGCGTCGACCGGCTGTTACCGGAAAAGTGGCGGGCCGCGCTTGAGCGCATCAGCGCCGGTTTCGACGCGATTCAGGATATGGGCCGACAAGATCGTGCCGGAGGCGATCAAGGAACTGAACGCGAAGCTCAGCGATGACGAATACGATCAAGCAGTACGACATGACGGACGACGCGACGCGGCGCAAGATTTTCTGGCTGCTTCAACGCCTGACCAGTTTCTCGCTCTGGAAGCGCAAGCGCGATGCGTTTGCGATCTTCGCGAACGAATACGAGAACGCGGTGAAGACCTGGCCCGAAGATGATCCGGAGACCATGCCGGCAGACAATTTGCCGACCATTTTCGAGATTCTCGCCGCTTACGATAGAGGATTGTCCGAGCTGGCCAGAGGGTACCGGTTCGTCTGGCAGCGCGGTGAGCCGCTGCAATACGCGGTCGACCGGTATCAGCATTTGAACGCATATTTCTTCCCTCATCCCGATTACTGGGATCGCGGTGCGCAGGCTGCCCCCTACCCGCCGAAGGTCGATGCGCTGGCCCAACTGCTTCACGCATCGGAATACCAGATGGAGTATGCGCCGTTCGAGCTGGGACATACCGACCTCGCAAAACTGCGCTCGGTAGGGCTGCTGCTGTCCCCGAATGCATACAAGCACAGCTTCTACACGCTTCCGTATCCGGTGTTTCCAGCGAACTTGCCGGAGGTTTCGGAAGCCGTCGGCCCGGTGATCAAGTCCGGCGACAAGGTGCCTTGTGACGGCATCTGGGAACCCGTTGTTGTCGAGCAATCGAAGTTGCTGGGCGTCGTGCCGGTCGGCAATCGCAGTTTGCGCGGCAACGGCTGCTTCAATTATTTCATTCGCGACATTCGCGCACCGAACCTCAGCGATGACGACACGGGTGCGGTCGTCAAGACGCACTGGCGACTGTTATGGGAAGACAAGCGATACGCGGACGGCGTCATCCCCGACGAATCGCAGTACTTCCTCGAGCCGCCGTCGGCGCCGCAGCCGAATCGTGAAACCGTCGCGCCGGTCCGGACCGGCGATATCTGCCCGGTTTCCGGTGAATGGCAAACGGATGAATACGGCGGCAAGACGCTGCGCGTCGAAGCCGGGGCTGCGATGCCGGACATGTTGGTCAGGGACAATCTTGGCGAGCTCAAGGTGCACTGGGTGACGTGGCATCTGGTGAAGCGTTCGTAACGCGAAGATGCACCGATGATTCGTGCGGCTCGGCCGGGTGGATGTGGATAAGCGCGAGCGAACCAGTCGCAAGCGCTGTGTCGCATACGGCGCGAATCCCGGTATGCGTGTGCGCGTTGTTTGTCGACCGGATCGGTGCGTTGTCGGACAGCGATATGGCCGACATCGTCCGGTTGCTTGTCGCGTGAACGAGGGAACATGGATGTCGGTAATCAATTGTTCGGTACATGGCCGCGACAGCGGCGTCCGTCTGACGCGCACCGCGGCCGCGCTGCTTTACGGCGATCGCGACGAATGGGCGGCCGCCAGCCGGCTCGTTGCGCTGACGCTCGAAGACGAAGGCGTCGAATGGCGGTGCTTCATCCTCGAATCGGACGGGCCGACGGTCGTCGCGCTGGGCGTGGTGCGTGATGCCGACGGAAGCTACCGTATCACCGGCGAGGACGCAGTGTGGGCGGCGTTCGATCTGATGACGGCGACGTGCCACGGCTGCCTGATGGAAATGAAGCAGGTGCAGGATGATGCGCGCAGCGGAGATCGGTGATGGGGCCGGTGCTTTGTCATCGTCACGGAGTCCGGTTCTTCAGGAAGGCGTCGACCGGGATCGGTGCGCGCATCCGCACGCGTGGGCAGTTCGCGCCCGGCGAACTGGTCAAGGTGTCGCTCGACCGGCCCAAGGGCAGCAAGGTCGCGTGGATGCTGCGTGCGGATCTCGATGCGCATCAGGTCGATGCGAAGTACGTCGACAACGTCGCGCATGTGACGGCATTTCCGCAGATCGCCGCGCTCGAACGCGCGTGGACGCACGTCTGTCCCGCGTGCCTGGATGAACTGCTGGTGAGGTCCGGCGAAGTGCCGGATGCACCGACGTCGGACGCGCAGGCGTTCGATACGTCGATCGTGGCCGAAGGCGTGACGTGCAGCGGGTCGATCGCGCAGTGCGAGCTGCATGGTTTGATCTTTCCGACGCGATCATCGCCGGACATCGAGGAGGCGATTCTGACGATCGATGTGCTGCGCGAGGTTCGCGTAGTTCGGGTCGTCGATGCTTCAGTGGCGCATGAGCCCGTGTACTGGTTCGACGAAGCGTTTCTCCGGAAGGTATTCGGGCCCGAGATCGGGATCGCCGAATCGACGTTCCGGCTGGAAAGCCGGGCCGCTTTCGTGAAGCTCTGGAATGCGGGGGAGCGGGTTTGTCCGGTCTGCTTGCGTGAAGTGTTGCGGCGTAGCGGTGTGGTGGGTGCCGATGCGCCGGCATGAAAGTCGAGGTGCGGGAAGCCGATGGCGCCGTGATGCAGGTTGTGAATATCCGGTAGTGAAAAGGGGATGAAAATGCTGTGCCTGCGATGGCCGGCACATGCCGAAGCGCGTTCGGTGGCATGAGTGGATTGTGTCGCTCGACGTCGCTTCCAGCTGCGACATCTCCAAAATCTTCGCGCTGCACGACATGCAACGCGCTTCGATCCATCATTTGCGTTGTGGATATGCGGCGCGGAACAGAATGAAAACGCTGTGAGCGCGCTCGTCTTCACCAAATGCACGCGTCATACGACGCCGGGCGTCACATGATCGAGTCGACGGTTCTGTCGTCCAAGTTGTGGACAACCATGCTCAAGAAGAATTGAAAATGCTGTGCCTGACTCGATCGCAAGCGCGTGCGACGTGATGGACGTTTTGCGACGTCTTTGGTGACGCGTCGACCGCAAAGGTGTGGACAATCGATCTCAGAAGCAATCGGAAATTCTGTGTGTGGTATCGTGCGCGACCGCGCGCATCCGCCTGGCGATGCGGATTCTGCGACGCGATCGGATGGGAGCAGGCGTCCGCACAATGGGCGCTGCGCTGCCGGCCATTTTTCGAAGAGACCGCGCCAGGTCAAGGGCGAGAGGCGGTCATGTTGTGTCGGTCGTTGTGGATAACCGGCCCGCGAAATGACTCGAAATGCTGTGAATCGGAAAGGTGAGAGTCGATGCCTGCGGTTGACCGTATCGCGTCAATCGGCCTGCAGGCGGTCGTTCCGTGCAGATTGCCGGGGTGTTTCAATCGGGAGAAAGTGGTCGGCCGGGCTGTCGTGTTCGTTGTGGATATCCGGCTTCGAAACCAGTCGAAATGCTGTGCATTCCGAAGGTGAGGGTGAATGTTCCCGGATGAAAGCGTCGAGTCGCCGCGCTCGTTGTGGATATCCACCCTCCAAAAGGACTCGAAACGCTGTGCAATCGAATGGTGAGCGTGTGTGGCTCCGATCGGATACACCGCGTCATCCGGTGCGTGAGCGGGCGCGTTGAGCTGCAGACGGCGACCACATCGCGCCAATCACGTCTGCTCGTCGAGCGCGCGCGCGCGACGGCTTTCTCGCCGAGACTATCCACCTTCCCGACCACGGCATAGTTGAGCCCGTGCAGTGAGCCATAGCGCGCGAGCAATTCACCATCGACGCGCTTACCAGCCGCGAGCAGCCGATGCGCCGACTCAGGCGGCCGCACGTAGAAGCTCAGCGTGCGACCCGCATCGTCTTCGTACAGCACCATCGCCGCCGCACCGCGTTCGGTCGCGAACAGACGCCCCCCAACCGGCCGGAACCCCGCCGCGCTCAAATCCGGCAGCTTCGCGCCCGAACCAACGCGACGGGTGAGCCAAGTCTGCAACTCGCCCGCACTCGTCGGCGTGACATCCACGCGCGCACTGCGATCGACCACCATCAGTTTGTACGCCTCGACTGCGTCGCTCATCGGCGCGACCGCCGGCGGCGCATTCCACCCGCGCGCCTGCCAGCCGCCGAACGTGCCGAGGCCAACGCAGAGAACAAAGGATGCAGCCATCGCGAACCGCATCCGCGTGCGTTCGGCGCGTCGTGCGCGGATCGCCGCCGGATCGAGCGCCGCGTTCTCCGCCGGCAGCGGCACGCTCGCGAGCGCGGCCCGCAGCCGCTGCGCGTCCTGCCGCCAGCGCTGCACCTGTTCCGCGCGGTCCGGATGAAGCGCGAGATAGCGTTCGACCGCGGCGCGCGCGTCGTCGTCGAGCTGCCCGTCGACGTAGGCGTGGAGATCGTGTTCGTCGGGTGGGATGTTCATTTCTTCATCAACCGCAGTGAAGGGGCGGGGATTTCGCCGTCGCTGAGCTGGCGCAGCGCCTGGCGCGCGCGGGAGAGCCGCGACATCACGGTGCCGATCGGCACGTCGAGCAGATCGGCGACTTCCTGGTAGCTGAAGCCCTCGACCGCGACGAGCAGCAGCAGGCTGCGCTGCTCGTCGGAGAGGCGGCCGAACGCTTCGAGCGTCGCGCGCGCGGCGAACTCGCGTTCGGCGGACGGCCAGTGCGGCTCGTCCGGTTCCTGCAGGCGGCCGAGCAGCCACGCGTAGCGCTTCGCGCTGCGTTTCCCGTCGAGGAAGCGCCGGTACAGGATCGTGAAGAGCCAGCTGCGCAGCGACGCGTCGTCGCGGCGGCTCGACCAGCGCGACAGCGCGCGCTCGAGCGCGGACTGCACGAGATCGTCGGCCGCGTGCGCGTCGCGGGTCAGCCAGAGCGCGAAGCGGCGCAGCCGCGGGATCAGTTCGCGCAATTGATCGTCTTGGTCGGTCGAGGGCATGGCGGGCCGGTTGCCGGGTGGGGCGTGGATTCGTCGGGTAAGACGATTGCCGCGCGGCGTTATTCCACCAGCTTACGAGAAATTTTTCGATGGAATAGAGCGGGCCGGGCGGCGTCTTACTTCGATTCGACACATGACCGCATGGTCGGGAGTGACTTTCATGGAGCGATCTTCTTCTTCGCAACGCGAGCCGGGGCGAGGGTTATGGCGCTGGGCGGCGATCGGCGGGGCCGTGGTGGGCGTGGCGGCGGCGTTCGGGTATGTCGGCGGCTGGCTCGCGCCGGCGCGGTTGACGCCGCAAAAGCTCGTCGATGCGCTGCAGGCGAACGGCGGCTTGCATCCCGGGTACCGGCGCAATCACGCGAAAGGCGTGTGCGTGACCGGGTACTTCGACGGGAATGGCGCGGCGAGTGCTTATTCGACCGCACCCTTTTTCAAGGCGGTGAGGACGCCGGTGGTCGGACGGTTCGCGTTGCCGGGCGGGAATCCGTATGCGCCGGACAGCAGCGTGCCGATCCGCAGCATGGCGTTGCGGCTCACCGCGCCGGATGGGGAGCAATGGCGGACCGGGATGAACAGCATGCCGGTGTTTCCGGTGGCGACGCCGGAAGCGTTCTATGCGCAGACGGTGGCGAGCCGGCCCGATCCGAAGACCGGGAAGCCGGACCCGGCGAAGCTCAAGGCGTTCTTCGATGCGCATCCGGAGACGGCCGCGTTTCGCGCGTGGGTGAAGGGGGCGAAGCCGAGTGCGAGTTACGTCACCGAGACGTATTACGCGTTGAATGCGTTTTATCTCGTCGATGCGACGGGTGAGAAACGGGCGGTGAGGTGGCGGGTGGTGCCGGAGCAGACGGCCGGGGCGGGGGCGGTCGCGCAGGCCGGGGATCCGGATGTGTTGCAGGCGGACCTGACGCGGCGGATCGGTGACGGTGCGCAACGGTGGAGGCTGCTGCTCACGCTCGCGGAGCCGGGCGATCCGGTGGACGACGCGACGAAGGCCTGGCCAGCGCAACGGACGGCGATCGATGCGGGGACGCTGGTGCTCGATCGCGTGGCGAAGCAGGACAGCGGGCCGTGCCGGGATGTGAATTACGACCCGACGGTGCTGCCGGAAGGGATTCAGGCTTCGGGGGATCCGTTGCTGGCGGCGAGGTCGGCGGCTTATGCGGATTCGTATCTGCGCAGGACGAGTGAAGAGGCGGGGGTGCCTGGGGCTGGGCGTGTGACTTCTTCGGAGAAGCGGTGATGAAAAGCGTGTTCAGTTTGCCGGCGAGGGTGCTGCATTGGGTGATGGCCGCGATGATTTTGTCGATGCTGTTTATCGGGGTGGGGATGGTTTCGTCAGTGTCGGCGCGCCATGCGGTTTTGGTGGCGGTTCATAAGCCGCTGGGGATCGCGATTCTCGTGCTCGCTTGTGTGCGGGTTGTCGTGCGGTTGAGCTCCAGGCCGCCGGGGTTGCCGGAGGATTTGCCGGGGTGGCAGAAGGTTGCGGCGCTTGGGTCGCATCTCGCGCTCTACGCGCTGATGATCGCGATGCCGTTGATCGGGTGGGCAATGCTCTCCGCCGGCGGGTATCCGGTGACGCTCGGGGGCGGGGTGCAACTGCCGGCGATTGTTTCGGCTGATCCTGTTGCGTTTGCGTGGCTCAGGATCGCGCATCGGTGGGTGGCTTATCTGTTCTTTGCGACGTTTCTTCTCCATTTTGCTGCCGCGCTTTATCACGGGTTGGTGAGGCGGGATGGGGTGTTGAGGGCGATGGTGGGGAGGTGAATGACGGGCGTCTTCGTCACTTTCAAAGCGGCGGAGACGGCCGACGTTGAAAGTTGCACGGCCAGAGGTCTCGGGTCGTGAGCCTTTGACCGCTCTATCCGAAATTGAGGAGATGCTACTCACTCGCTAGGAATTCTTGTTGGCTGGCGATCAGTGACGCGCCACATGCCGTCTTCATTCCGTCCAGCGCTACCGCGCAGCCTTCTATCGTGTACTGGCTTGAGCCCTGGACGATCGGAAAAGTGCCGTTGCACTTTGGACACGAAACCATGTGACCGATGCCAGATGCGGGCTTGCCGTTCAAGTTCGAAAGCCCAAAGCCGTCGAGGACTGTACCGCCGTGATCCGTTGAGTCGCCCTTGCGGATGATGGCCTTCATAGTGATGGATGCCTCCGTTCAGAAATTAAATCGAACAATATCGCTCGATTACCTGGCAGGAGCATCGAGATCGGTGCTCGGTGCCATGTAATCGGTATATAAGCTATGAAGCAGACTTATTTTCCCGTTTTGAGGAGGCGAATTATTTCGGCGTTTTTGCTGATCTCGGCGACATCAAGAGGCGTTTGGTCGAATTCATTCTTCAGTTGCTTCTTGGCGCCGCACTTCAAAAGGAATTTCACCGATTCTACTTGCTTCATCATTGCCGCCTGATGAAGCGGTGTATTGCCCAAATCACCCACAATATTCACGTCGGCACCGGATTCAATCAGAACTTTCATATCGTCAACGGCACCCTTACGCGCGGCAAGATGCAGGAGAGTGTCATCTACCGCCCCTCGTTGGTTTGGATCCGTCAGTTCAAGACCCAAGAATTCAGGATGGGTCTTGTACTTCTCAAATACGGATTTCAGCTGCTCTTTTGAGGACATTTTTGTGTGCATTTCCTATTGTGATCATCCTTCAGGTTCTGAAGGCGATTTTTCCAGCCGGCAAGTTTTTGGTCATGCCGCCCTGGTAGCCATTTCTGATCCCATGCCTCGTACAATTTAATGCACTTCTCGGCATGGTCGATTTGTCGCGAAAGCGTCGAACATTCGTTACCGCCCGGAGGAGGTGGTGTATCACAGAAACCTTTAGCATATTCGTACTCTGACTGGCGTGCTTCTGTCGCGCTCTGTGCCCCGGAATTGGAGGCCGCATTTGCCATCCAGATCATCGCTCCGGCACCGACAACCGCTCCGAGCAGGCCCCCAACGATTGTGCCGATTCCCGGAAACACGGCGGTTCCGCCGGCAGCACCTAACTCAGCGCCTGCCGCTACGGTAAGTAGCCCTGTCGGATCAATGGCGTCTACAGGTCGATTATCCGCGTACGCGTAGTGGTTCCCACCACCCAGCAGTCCAATCGGGTCCTGATTGATATATCGTCCGACTTCTGGATCGTAGTACCGATGCCGGTTGTAGTACAACCCGGATTCAATATCGCGATACTGCCCGGGATACCGAATGGGGTTGTCAATCTCGGCGACAATCTGATGTTGCGTTTGCCCGTAACCATCGAAATCCACAGCCCACACGACCTTGCGGTCGTCGTCGACCAGTTCTTGCGGCGTACCTAGGTGGTCGTTCAGATAGTGATAGCGCTTGCCGTCTGCCAAGCGTGCGAGCGGCCCTTGATGATCAGGATGTGGAATATAGGTCACGACGGCGTCGTCGTGCGTAGTCGCGCCTGCATGTACTTCTTGCAGCATCCAGTCGCCGTCCCATACAAACAAGGTCATGCGCGACGGCTGACCGGCTGGCATATGAAGCTTTGCAATTCGCCGTCCCATCGCGTCATAGCGATATTCAGTGCGTCCGCCATCGACATATTCGATGCCGACGAGCTGATGTCCACCATCGTAGCGATAGCGCGTCACGCGCGGGGGCGACGCTGTCGTGTTCGATTCGGCTGTGTCCTGGCGTGACAGCAGCCTGTCAAGCAAGCTCGGCGTCGACTTGACGGATGGCATCTCCGTCATAAGCTGGGCCGTTCGTCCTGTCCGGTTGCCGTGACCGTCGTAAGCGAACTCGAGCAGGGTTCGTGTCGCCGCATCGGTCGAAATAAAGCGCGTTAGCCGGTCGCCGATTACGGGTTGTTCGTTGTCCGTGAATACGGCTTCCGGCACGTCGCCAGTCATCCTGGCCAGCAGGTTTCCAGTTGGGTCGTATCGGAACGTCTCGCTCGTCACGTCGGAAATCGCTTCCCCACCTTGTCGAGCGACATTGATTAGCCGCGCAAGTGGATCGTAGCTGTAATGCTTGGTACCGCGCCACGCATCGCGCAGCCCCGTAAGCTGTCCCGCCGTATCGTAGTCCCACGTCCGCCACTGGCGCGGTTCTGTGCGTGGCTGCCCTCGTTCGTCAAGATCCTGTAGCCGCTGTGATGCGAGTTGGCCTGCGTCGGTGTACGCGAATAGTTGGGCGATTGAACCCTGTATGTTGACGATCGTGCGATGCAGCGCATCTCGCTCGAAGCTTGCGAGCGGAACGCCATCGAGCAGCATGCCGTGGACATGACCACTTCCATAGCGCTGCCATGCCACTGTACCGGTCCCCGGGATCTGCGACTCGCTACGGTTCCCCTTTGCGTCGAGTCGATGCTGCATCCGCCAGACACGACCGTGATGCGATTGAGTTTCGGCCGTGCGTCGCCCAGCAGCGTCGTACTCGTAGGTGATTTGCGACACGTCGCCGGCGGTTGCCTGATGGCGCGCCTGCTTGAGCAGACCTCGCTCGTCGTAGGCGAAGATGGTTTGCGTACCGTCACCAAGCCGGCGCTCGATCGCATTACCGAGATTGTCGTACAGCAGCGTCGTACGAAGTTGTCCGTCTTGTCCGTGATTGATTTGTTCGATTACTTCGCCCGCAGCACTGTAACGAACCTGCTGGCGCCGGCCGTCAAATCCGCTTTGCTCGACTACGCGGCCTCGCGCGTCATACACGAAAGTGCTGCGTTCACCTTTCGCATTTGTCAGCGTCGTCAACTTGCCACGGTGATCGTATCCAAATTCGTGGGTTTCGCCTGCAGCGTCGGTCACTTTGAGAGGCCGGTTGTACGCGTCCCATGCCATGTGCGTGACGCGCCCAAGCGGATCGGTATAGGAAATCGCCCGTCCAGCTTGATCGTATGACGTTCGCCAGCAACCCAAACCGGCTGGCTTGATCGCGGTCACATTTCCCGCTGCGTTTCCGTATGTCTTGCTCGTTTGTCCGAGCGCATTCGTCTGGCTGATTTCCCGGCCGAAGGCGTCGTATGCGTATTGCGTCGTGAACCCCGAGCAGTCAGTGCGCGCAATGAGCTGACCTGCATCGTTCCATTGCATGCGCGTTACGTTGCCGAGTTCATCGGTGCGCGCGACGGGTAGCCCATGTTCGAAAACGGTCGACGTTGAGTTTCCCAACGGGTTGACTGTTTTGACGAGGTGCCCGGCAGCATCGTATTCGCGTTGCCAAATCTGGCCAGCTGGATCGGTAATCCGCGTCGGCAGGTTGTATGCGTTGTACTCGATTCGTGTCAGATGGCCCGCAGCGTCACGAATTGCGATGGGATTGCCTTGTTGGTCACTGACGATTTGTGTCTTGCGTCCGAGCGCGTCGACTCGCCCAGAGACATTCCCCATCTCATCGAATTCCGTGAGTTCGGTGCTGCCGTCCGGATGGGTGATTTGGTCGACTGCCCATAGGCCGTTGTAACGGTACGTCGTGGTATTCCCAGTTGCGTCAGTTACGCGCGTAATCTGGGCGGTTGGCAAATAGTTAAATCGCGTATCGAGAGTAATGGTTTGTTTGCCATCTTCGCCGACGGTGTAGGCGTATGTGCGCACGCAGCGAGAGGACGGCGCATCACCGTCCCATTCGGAGACGAACGTTGCGCCGGCCGGGGTCTCGTAGCTTGTGAGCAAGTGGTTCACATAGCGATACCGCCAGACTTGTCCGCCGCGATCGACCGCCTTCACCATGTCGCCATGTTCGTCGTACTGGTACGCGGCTAGCTTCTGTTTCGAATCGCCGTGTTCGTCCAGCAGGTGTACCTCGGTAATCCGTCCGTGATCGTCGTGCCGGCACGCGACGGCGTAGACGTTGTTGCGCACTTCTTGCAAGGTGCCGGTTGCTGTGTACGCGAACGTCAGCGCTTGACCGTCGCGCGTTTCATATCGCTGCAACAGGTGCCGATTCGGATCCTGCGGGTGCGGCCCGTAGGTTTCGACGAGTCCATTCGGAAAGCGCACCGCGTAGGCGGGTTGATCTGCTCGATCCTCAAGTCGGGCGAGTGTGTACTTCTCGAGCGGATGGAAGTGTTCCTGACCGATCTCGAGGGACGGGAAGTGCAGTTGCCGGCCGTCGAAATCGACATAGATCAGCTTTCGTGTGCCATCCGGTGCGGTGTGCAAAAGGACTTCCGTCGCATATTGCAACTTCCACGCGACGCCAAAGCCGCCATTTCTCTGGTCTGCGCTTCGATATCTCCGGTTCCATTGGATCGGCACCCGACCCGGCAAAGTGAAGTCGTCGTGCGCAAGCAGCTTTTGACCGGTAGCAACATCCACTGGGTGTGCACTGGTCGTTTTCTTTGCGCATTCCGCGCAGTCAGCCTCGATCACAGGCGCAAGGGCTTTTGCGTTGCCTCCGCTTTGCGTAACGGGGCCGTCGAGATAAATGCCTTTGCCTTTGAGATGGATGCCCGCCGCATCGATCGTGATCGTGCCACCCGGGCCGATCAGTTGCGCGGTCGACGACCCCGAAAGGCTTGCCTGACCTTGATCAGTGATTCGAATCTGGTTGCTATCGGCGCTCTGAACGTGATCCGGGATCTGCGGGCTGAAGTCCGGCGAGATATCGAGCGGCTTTTCCTGATCTCGCTTGACTGCATCTCCAACCGCTTTGCCACGCACGGTCACCGCGTACGTATGTCCGACATGCGCGGTCCAGTCCTGCACCACCCGGTCGACTCGGCTCAGCCCGACAGTGGTGGCCATTTGCAGCACGACGTTGCGCAAGTAAAGCCCACCCACGTTGACGTTGTAGGCAAGCCCGACGTTGAGCATCTTGCCGAGCCCCACGCTTTGCACGGATGCGAGGCCGACCGTTTCGAATTTGACACCGCCGGTGGAGAGCGTCCAGTTTCGGCCGATCTTCGCGTTCTCGTTGTTGCCGACCGATTTGTCGCGATCGTTGCCAACCGAGTGCGATTCGTCATTCTCGACTTCGATACGTTGATCCTTCTCGGCGTGCAACCAGACTTCTTCTTGTCCTCTTTTGTCCTCGAAGCGCAGCGCGTTCGCGGTGTGGGCATTTCCGCCGGTGGTCGACCGCGTCAGAATCCCGCTTTGCGTCGCGTTCGCCGGGAGTTGCCACGGCGGCATGTTCTGTGCGTTATAGACGGACGAGATGATCAGGGGGCGATCGGGATTGCCCTCGCCGAATACGATGACCACTTCGTCGCCGATTCTGGGCAACTGGATCATCCCGAAGCCGCCGCTCGCCCACGGCTGCGCGACACGAACCCAGCACGAACTCGCCTGATTTTTCTTGCCCAGCCGGTCCCAATGGAATTGGACCTTCACCCGGCCGAGTTCGTCCGTGAAGATTTCCTCCCCTTGAGGGCCGACCACGATCGCCGTCTGGATGCCATGAATGACCGGGTGCGAAATCGTCCGCAGCGGTCGGTATGGAATCTTCTTGCGAATGCACTTGAATTCGGTCACATAGGTTGCGACGCCCTGTCGTGCCTGGTAGTTGTTCGTTCCATGGTGACGAATCCAGGTCAGCAGGAATTGCCGCTCTTCGGGCTGCGCGTGTTCGTGATCGTAGTGATCCTCGATCTGCATGTAGTGATCGAGCGTGAGACGTCGACAGTTGCTTTCACCGACGAAAATCTTGCTGTGGGCGGCAAGTGCCTCGGTGCGAAACCGAGCGAGCTGTTCGCCGCGGTCGCTATCCTGGAAGCCATGCGCGCCCAGGTAATCGTAGACCTCGTAGTTGTCGACTTCGCCCTGATTGATGCCGGTGTTGTCCTCGGCCTGCCGTCTTGCTCCGGGGGCCTTGTAGTCCACGGTCTTGAGCGTCGTGCTCCCGGAGGTCAATTGCCGACGTGCCGCGAACGATGTGATTACTTGTTCGTCGTCGAGAATCTCGTCGGCCGAGTAGCGTAAGGACGGCGTGCGGCCGGGGATCGGCTTCGCGCTGACCGAGGTATCGCTGATGATCAGCTTGTGGCCATCCTTTGCATGCTCGAAATAGAAGAACAGCCCTTCCTCTTGCATCAGCCGCAGCGCGAACGTCAGGTCCGTTTCCTTGTACTGCGTGCAGTAGCTGCGATTCGCGGTCGGTTTCTGCAGGCGGAACGCGACGTCGCCGAATTTTCGATACCGACGAAACACGGCGTCCAGGATTTCCTCGACCGTCTGTTCCTGGAAGATGCGGATGTCCTGGCGACGCTCCATGAACGCGATCCAGGGTCGAGCGATTGCCTCGTAGGTTGCGAGGCCGCCATCCGTGCCGGTGTGCTCGAAGTCCGTCACATAGCCGTGAAAGTAGCGCTCCTCCGAACTGGCCATTGCGTCGGTCAGTTGCAGCGTGACCGTGACCGGCTTGCCGATCAGCTTCTTGAGCTCGATGCCGGGGTCTTGAGACGCGAATTTGAGTTTGAGCTCGAAAAGCTGTCCGAGCCCCTCTTCGCAGTCGAACTCGGTTAGCACGAGCTCTGAGCGGCCGGACAGCGGCGTCGCAATCGTGAACAATCGGTTGTTTTGTAACGCGAGAAACTGCTTCGCAATCTCGGCTAAGGAAAACGAATACATCTGCGGCCCCGGATTAATTGTTTGCGCAGATCGTACCGCATGGTTATCGAAAGGGGGAAGCGATATTAGGCAGATGTTTTAAATCTGACGTGGTATTGGAGGTCGTTAACCGAGATTGCCACGCGCGTATGAGGCATTGATTGCGATATCGGGAGATTGGTGACGATCCGGCGGGGAAACGTGCTGGGTCTTGATGTGAGCCGGGATTTTGGCCCTTGGGTGATTGGCCCTGAGTTGTGCGGTGAGCCGGACGCTTGCGGGCTCCGATGGTGAAGCTCGCTACAGCTGTGAGGCTACTTTGGGTTGTGACATTTGCTAAAGGTGACTGTTGAAAAATCACTGCGATAGTGACGGAGGGCGTTTCGCATTGGAACCAACAACCAAACAGCAAGGGCCGCACAAAGCGGCCCTTGCTTGTTACGCCGGCCGCTCTCGCTGCGCAGGCTGGCTGCAGTCCGGCGTGATGGTGATTTGCCGGGTCTTGTGATTGATGTCGAGGAAGACTCGGTCACCCGGTTCGAATCCGAACAGCTTGAAGTGGGCATCGATGACGCTCATCCATGGCAGGTACGGCCAGCCTCTCTTGGGGCGGTCTGGCGTGCTGCGGAGGATCATCGCAAGCCTGGTGTTCAGATTGCGTTTCTTTGGACGTGACTTATGATTGGCGTCAGCCATGAGCAACTCCTGGTGTGAGTTGGTTGTGGTCAGCGGGTCGTATGGGTGGCAGCCCATGCGGCCCGCGCTTTTTGCGGTGCTGCTGTTTGAGTTTACGGGAAGAAAAGCGTTTGATGAGGCCACTGCGTGTGGATTAGCCGAACGGCATATAGGGCGGTGAAAAAACGTCGGCGACAGCACATGATCAAAGCTAGACAATAGGGACATTTCGTACCTGTCCAATAGTGTGTTGGATTTCTCCATGATATGACTTCGCATACCTAATAAAACAGGGCGAAGAAAAATGAAACGGTTCTATATCAGGAAAGGAGACCTTTCGTCGAACGGTGGTGTCGTTCAAGAAGGCTTGGACCTCTTCATACACCACGGCACACCAGTGACTTTTCTCGGGGCGGAAGTTTACTGCTCGGCGTGCGAATCGACAGGCGTCATCGTCGGTCAGGGGCCTCGTTTGCCGCACACAATCATGGGTAAGGAGGCCGCGCTTGACGGTGATCTGTGCGCTTGTCGTTGTTATCCCCGTCCGGTTATGTTGGCTTCCCAAGATACCGCTTTTCAGAGTTTCGCCGCGGCAGAACTCGCCAGCATGGGCTTCTGTCCGGAAGGGAATCCACTCCCGGAGCACCGTCGTGAACAGTACGACGAACAGGTGCGAGTTGTAGACAGCGCTGGAAAGCCATTGTCCGGTGTGCCATATCACATTCGTACCGCATCCGGCGCCACGTACAAGGGGCTAACCGATAGCAAAGGGCACTGTCCTCGCGTCTATACAGACAACCCCCAACAGCTCGACATCGCTGTCGGCATCCAGGCTCTGGAAAGGTGGAAGCGATGAGCGACTACATTTATCGAGCGCCGACAAACGATCGATCAGGATCACAATACGACGTCCTCGGACATTTGATGCCCGCTCGCGTGTTCGTGCTCGTAGTTGTAGATGAGCCGGGCAAAGACGGGTTTCTCGTTCGGCGCAGCTATACGACCATTCACGATCCATACTTGCAGGCACTCCGGCTGCGGCCACTCGACGCGATGCGAGAAGTGCATCCGGAAAAATATGGGTTGTGGCCCAGGGGGCCGGGTTCGAACGCGAGCATTGCCGAGCACGTGATGGGCTACGACAAGCTAACGAGTTACATTTCCACCAGCAGCGACTTTCCGGGTGGAGCTGATCGATTCAAGGGCAAGGTAATCTTCGTTGATATCGCGAAGGCGAAGCGAGCAGGCGCAAAGCTTGTGACGACGCAGGAGATCAAACTGGAGCTGGATAGATACGCAGCACAGTATCCTCACCTGAAAAACAGGATTGCCCGTATCAAGAGTTATGCGGAAGGACTTGACAAGGAAGTGCTCGTCAAGCCGAATCCGATGGTTCCGCCGTCTGGGATTTACACCGAGCGCGGGCTGGCCGTCACACTCGGTCTGGTCAAATTCGCACGCGTGGTTCAAGTCATCGGGATCGTATTCACCGCGTACGATCTCGGCGTCGCCACAAACGCGTCGTTCGAGGCGAAGTCCGTGAAGCCGATTGAGAAAGAGGTCATTCGTCAGATGGGCGGCTGGGGTGGTGCTATTGCCGGCTGGAAGATGGGCGCAGCTGCTGGCGCGCTAGTCGGTCTTGAGACTGGACCGGGCGCCGTGATTACGGGACTCGTCGGTGGCGTCGTTTTTGGGTCCATCGGATATTTCGGCGGCGGGTTTGCTGCTGACGAGATCGTCGGAAAATGACGGGGAGTTGATGTGTCGACCTTGAAGAGAATGTTTGGCGACTTTATGGAAGGGCGCCAGAGTAGGCGTGCATCACGAGAGCTACTCGAAGAGCGAAAGGTGGCAATCGAGCAGCTTTTTGAGGCGGATCTGACGTACTTGCGCGAGACGTTTGCGGGGACGCCGATGACGCTTCAGTCGGAGTCGTTTCCGGATTATCCCGGGGCGGTGTGGATGGGAGACCTTGGCGTTAAGGCGTTCTGCGTGACACAGGATGTCGAAGTCGAACAGTTCCCTGTCTACGTCAATCTTGTGGTCGTGGGCAGGGAGCGAGTGGGGCCACGCCAGTTCGTGCGGGATGGATCGACTCATACGTTCTTTTCCAGCGCTGATCACTACTCAGGAAAGAAGGTCAGATTGCTGACGAACGATGTCGAGCTTGTTCGCTCAGTTTCGGCATCCGGATTCAATCCGCCACCGCCATGGCTTGCGTGGTACGAACTCGGGGCGTTGATCTACAACCTGCAGGGGGATGCGCAGTATTGGTATGAGAACGTGTGGGATCGGTATTGGGAGAGCCTGAGTCTGGAAGAGCAGGATGCGTTTGCCGAAAAGCGGCGATTGTCGACCAACGCCTACTTGAGCGAAGACGAGTGGGAGGAATGGCTCGGGGCGATCCGAATGAGGGACGGACGTTATCGACAGCGGCTGAGGATGGAGTACCAAAGGGGAGGCAACGAGCACTAGCTGTCAAAGATGGAGTTGTCCTGACGTGCGGCCATGCCGGAACGTCGATGATGGCTGAGTGACGACGGCCGGACGAAGCGTGACTGTTGAGATTGGTTCAGTGAGAGGCCGAAGAACGATGCGACGTTGGTCGAATGTACTATCGCTGGATCCCATGACGATAGCGTAGGATGGCCGTCGGTGTTTTTCGACGATGGCACGGGGAGTCGGATCATGGAAGAAGTGTTCCCAAGCAGGATCTTTGCGAGCAGTGTGATCGCGCCAAAAAGCGCGGTGGCCCAGACGGCCCATTCTTCAACAGGGGTCAAATGTTTATTTTCGCAAGGCGTCATCGGTCGATGTTAGGGGTTCAGGCCGCTCTGTGGCTCATCGAAAAGGCGACTATTCCTCAAGGACCTGGTAAAGTCTCGACGTACCGTCAATCAAAGCTAGGAATCACATGCGTATCCCGGTCGTAGATTTATTTGCGGGCCCCGGTGGGCTGGGCGAAGGATTTTCCGCTGTCCGCGATGAAAAAGGCGAACGGGTATTTGACATTCGAGTCTCGATCGAAAAGGACCCGGTCGCACACAGGACGTTGTCGCTTCGGGCGCTGTTTCGCGCCTTGGCGGAAGATCGCGTCCCTGATTCTTACTATGACTATATCCGGGGCGACATTTCCCTCGCGGCCTTCCACTCTGATCCGAGAGTCAAAGCGTGCTTGTCCTTGGCGAATCACGAAGCACATTGTCTTGAACTCGGAATCGATCCGGAGCAACGGGTCGATGCGCTAATTCGCGAGGCAGTCAAAGGTCGCGATGACTGGGTTCTGATCGGGGGGCCTCCGTGCCAGGCGTATTCGATGGCGGGGCGGTCGCGCCGGCGCAACGTTGATCCGACCTTTGAGGACGATCCCAAGCACTTTCTCTATAAAGAGTATCTGCGCATCATCCGCGATTTTCAGCCGGCGGTTTTCGTCATGGAAAACGTGAAGGGCATGTTATCGTCGACTCATAATGGACAACGAATCTTTGAAAGGATTATCAACGACCTGTCCGAACCGCAATCAGGTACGTTGTACGACATTCGTTCCTTCGTCACAGTTTCGCGTCCAGGTGGCTTGGCGCCTGATGACTATGTGATCCATGCGGAAAATTATGGCGTGCCACAGACGCGACATCGTGTCATTTTGCTGGGCGTCCGCGCGGATTATGCAGGTGCGCCTCATGACTTGCTTTCGTCTCTCGAGTCTAGAGTTACTGTCCGAGACATGATAGGTAACATGCCTGCTCTGCGCAGCAAGCTATCAAGGGCAGTTGACACCCCGGACGCGTGGTGTAGAGAACTAAAAGCGGCGGCTGCACGCCTCAAGGGCCTGCAGCATCCAAAGCGCGCAGAGATAAAGAATCTCATGCATGAAGCTGCACTGCGTGCTCAACATCGGATCAGCGTTGGGGGACAATTCGTTCCCGGTAGCCCGAAGCTGCCTCGGAGCGTGCCGGCTGAACTCGCGTCATGGATCATCGACGCCCGCATACGTGGAGTCTGTCAGCATGAAACACGCGGCCACATGGCCACCGACTTGCACCGTTATCTGTTCGCGTCTAGCTTTGCGCAAGTGACGGGGCAATCCCCCCGGTTGCGTGTATTTCCAGCCGGGTTGGTGCCGGAGCATCAGAATGCAACCAAAGAAGATGCGCCTTTCGATGACCGCTTCCGGGTTCAGCTATTCGATGATGCCTCGACTACGATCGTTTCTCACATTTCAAAAGATGGACACTATTACATCCATCCGGACCCTTCGCAGTGTCGGAGCCTGACTGTGCGAGAGGCCGCACGTTTGCAGACCTTTTCCGATAATTACTTTTTCGAGGGCAACCGCACGCAGCAATACCACCAAGTTGGAAATGCTGTTCCGCCGTTTTTGGCGTTTCAGCTCGGCGAATCAGTGTATCGCTTCCTCGCGCAGCCTAAGACGAATGCGGATCGAATCGACTCACGGGCAGATCTGTTTTCTGCTTACGCCTGAATCGATCTCGATGGCGCTTGCGCTGGGATTTGCGCGAACGGCGAGTCGCTCAGGAGCCAGTCGGCCATGTCGGCCTGAAGATTCGAGCGGAGTTCACCAATTCGCGTTGCGCACTCCCATACGATCAAAACGCGCCATCCAAGCGCTTTCAGCGCCTCGATCTGGCGCTGGTCGCGCTCACGGTTTCGCGCCAGCTTCTTCTGCCAGAAGTCGCGATTCGATGAAGGTATCGTAGCGAAGCGGCAATTCGCGTGCACGTGCCAAAAACAGCCGTGGACGAATATCGCCGCTTTGTGCTTCGGCAGGATCAGGTCAGGAACGCCAGGTATGTCACGTCGATGCAATCGATATCTGAAGCCTGCGGCGTGCAGCATGCTGCGCACTAACCGCTCGGGTTTCGTGTGCTTGCTGCGGATACCCGACATCATTAGGCTCCGCTTTTTGGGGTCTACGACGTCAATCACAGCGTGGCTCCCCGGGTAGGCCGGTCTGCATCAACATGAAGTCGTGTTGTGTCAGGGGACGATAGTTCATTCGTTCCTAAAGCCCTCGTCAGTACACAACTGTTTAATCTCGAGGAGCTTCCGCCAGTTCTTTTCAATATTGATTCGCGTAAAGCCATGGACTGTGCTGGCTTTGGTTAATAGCTGACGGTCAGAGAGATCGAGCAGCTGTGCGCATTTCGGCCAAGCGAGTAGCGCTTTCCAGTATCCCGTTATCGTTAAGTCGAGAACCGCTTTCTGAACGGCGATTCCGTCGTCTTGCGCACCTTGAGCTCTCGCAGTGGCTTTTTCCTGTCGGAAGTCGTCCTTGTCGATGGACCAGCTACCGATCGACTCAACGTTCCACGTAGCAGATTGCTTCATCTTTTCCCAGCAAGCTTCTTTCTTCGACCATTCGCCGACATTGGTTATGCCTGAAGGAGGGTTGAGCAGAATATCTTGAACGACGATGGCCAGTTCGCGAATACAATTTTCGACTGTCGCATCGACGCCTTGTTTCGTCCAGACGCTTCCAAGGTCGAACTCGCCCCCATTTTGTCGAAGCGAATGGAACAACAGCGACAGCGAGTATGCAACGATTTGAGGCCGGTAGTCCCCTTTGTACCAGTCTCCGCGCCCGGAGGAGACGACGAGCTCCGCCTGTTTCCAAAGGATGGCAATGGCTACCATCCGCTTGTAGTACGCATCTCCATAGCTTGGGCTAATGGAAGCCCAATGCTCGCTTTCGCTGGAGTTGGAAGTCTTACTCGAAAATTGTTCCGCGAACTTCGTGAAATTCTTCTGCGCCCCGAGACTGACCCATTGCGGCTTTTCCCCCCATGTGCTGTCGTACTTGGCCAGCTCCGTCTTGTTGATCACCTGCTCGGGCGGATACTCGAGATCGAACGCGTCCTTCTTCGCTTTCGTCAAATACAGCCGTTCATTTTGAAACTGGCCTCTCGATCGCTCATAGAACCACTTGCTTTGAATCCGAGCGCCCGCTTTCGCCGGGACCTGAAGTCTGCGGGAGATTTCCTCGATCTTCCGATGGAATGGGTGATTGGCGAAGAAGTCCGCTACTGCAACCTTGTTTTGGGTATTGGCGAACTGGGCAATCCTCGGAATCAATTCATGAGCGCCTTCGCGGTTAACCTCGGTCAGCTTCATTTGGACGGTCACGCCGCTCAGTGAAAGTTGATCCTTCTTCCTAGCACTCAATATGCTCGCCGTTGTCTGGCCGCCGTTGACGATCTGAAAGTCGACCAGATGCGTGAGGACCGGTCTGCCGTCGACCTGCTGGATCTTCACATCTGTCGCAGTCGCAGCAATTCCGTTGTTATATGCAAAGAACAGTGACGGTGAATCTTGAATGGTGCTCCGAATGCCCTTGTTCACACCACCCTTCATCCCGAGAAACGATCGGACGTTGCCTTCCAGAAGGCGACTGCCGTAGCGCTCGAACAGGTTAGCGAGCAATGTCCCATCCAGGACGCAAAGAAACGATCTCAGCTCTTCCGTGCGTGCTGCTTCAATGCAGGGAATGCCTTCTGAGCCGAAGTTCGTCAAATCGATTTCCACGGCCTCCCGTTCACGGGAAGATTCATAAATCGCCTTGAGCCGGCGCAGATCCCAGATATGCCTTTCAAGGGGAATGCCCGCGATTTCCCCGAATTTCTCGTCCTTGAATGATGTGCTAAGCGTCTGGTTGGAGAATATGTGCAGCCGAATCCGACTTATCTTGCTCTGATAATCTATGAGTTGGCAAGCCAACTCATAGGCTGAGTTGGCTTCAGCGATGCGCTTGTTCAGCTGAAGCTCGATAGCTTCGCGCACGAAATTTTCAAGCCAGCTCGTTAATCTGTTGACCTCGGCGGTCGTGAGCGTGACAGGCTCATCGTCGTCCAGCCACTTGCCCACGACCAGGCCAATGGTGCCATCGGCTTCATCGAGTTCGGTAAAGCCATGTACCTTGAGCTGTCGGGCACGGCTACCTGTTCCGAGATATTCAACAGGGACGAATTCCCCAAATACCGGATCTTCTTCCAGTCGCTCCGCGACTTCAGAAACGAAAGCGATCGTATCGACCGAATTTGTTGCCTTGGCTCGACGGACAACGATCTGTTTGAGCTCCCCGAGGAATTCTTTGAAGTCTCTCATGCTGGCGAACCGTCTTCGAAATCAGAGATTGAGCAAATGCTGATGGCATAGCTCGCGCTTGAGATCCCAGGCGGGACCATCTCGTGGGTAAGCTTCGGAAACGCATCGGCGATCCGATAACGCAGCATCGATAACGGTTCGAACAGAATCGAATCATAATGCTCGTGCTCGAAGTAACTCGCTTCGAGCAAGCGTTCCTTGAAGGTTTTCAAGGCATCCATGTTTCCTGCGATCGAGCCCTCGATTCGCGCGACCAGATTGTTCAGTCCTATGGCAGCCGGTTCGGACGAGGCTGCTTGCCGAAGAGTAACAACGATCAGATGCATTGGCAGTCGGCAATCCAGCTGTTCGAGCGACGAGATTGATACACTTTCCGAGCCGGGTCCGATCGCCTTGACTTCGAGTGCACAGTCCGAAAACACGAAGTCCTGGTCGGTCGCCAGCGGTCCTGTCCAACCGGTGATCGTTTCGTTCACGTCCCTTATTCCGCTGTGGACCAGTGTCTCGAGCACGAGCAGTTCCGCAATCAAGCCCTTGATCTCGTGCGGCCGAAGAAACCCGTCTCCACCATCCTGAAACAGCTTCTTCCACAGGTTGAGACGCAATTTGAAGAGCGAGACCAGTGAGTTCTCGTCGGGAACACTCTCGGCTGCGTCCAGAAGGTCCTGACACAATCTACCGAATACCGCTTCCAGCCCCCTCTTGCGGAGCCGCAACACCATGAGCCAGGAACCGTCCAGACGCTGCTGTCGGAAATAGTCGAGCGACGTCGAATCAGTTGCGATGCCGGGCGGCGTCGCGTGAATCCCGATTGCGAGCAAGACGAACGCCGACTCATCGACGCCAGCATAGATGTCAAAACGTGATTCCGGATGAATGCGCGTGAGGCGGAATCCGTTTGGCTCGATGGGCTTGCGACTGACTTCGACGATCGCGGTTCGCCACAGATCTTCAATCGTCGCCATCATCGTCTCCGTCCTCGGCGTCGATCAGTCCCATATTGCGCAAGGCTACCTTGTTCAATCGATAGGGAACACGCGAAGCCTTGTCACGGTCTTCATACTTTGGGAACGAAAGGCCGACAGCCACGAGCAGCCTCGGCTTGATGTCGCTGCTCTTCATGATGCGGTCTTTCTTCGCCGCGCGGCTCTTCTTTGCATCGGCAGCTCTGCCCGGTTCGACGGCTTCGTCAGATTCATGGCCTTGCGCAGCATTGGAGGCTCCGCTCGGCTCCTCAGGATCGCTCGGCTTGATGATGTGTATGGTCAATAGCGGCCGATCCCGGTATCTCCGGTACACGAAACCTGGTACGGTTTTGCCCTTCTCCGAATCACGCTTGCGCTCTTCCGCCCATTCTTGCTTCGCGGCTTCAATCTCCGGCGGCCTAAGTCCAACCATCTCATCGGTGATGTCGCCTACGCGCTGCTTGTTCAGCTTTAGATAATCTGAGCCGGCAGGAACCTTTTCAAACTGCCGCTTGCGTGACCGAACGCATGTGCGGTTGCCATCGGAGTCCAGCACAGAGAACTCCGGTATCTCTTCACCCGAGCCTTGTGACAGGCAGACGTCCCACTTCTTCAGTGCGGCGATCTGATTGTTTCGGATAAACGAGATAATCGGTCGGTCGCGCCCTGTAATATCGGTCGTGAACGGCATGTTCATAAGCGATATGTCGAGGCCATTGAGAAAGTTTGCTACTTCCGCAGCCGTTTTCCCTTTCCAGATGTACCTGCTACCGATCTGCTTGGCGTGACCGAGATCGCCTACGAACTCGATTGCGTGCTTCAAGTTCTTCTGGTTGACTTGCTCGTCCCTTGGAAGAAACGCCGTCTCCGCGCCGGCTGTACTGTACGAAACGTCGACTTCGACATTCTTCGTATTTCGCATCTTGTTCAGCGCTGTCACGATGAGCGAATCGGGATGTGACCGTACTCGCATACCGAAGTCAATCGGCTTGTATCGATTGGCGTGCATACGTCGGATGTCCAGCTTTAGTTCGGAAATGACGTCGGCAACGTGGCTAAACCAGTCCTGCACATTCGGGTCCATCCAGACTCTGCAGAGATCGTCATAGCCCGGCCGGTATCCGAACCATCGACCCATTTGAAGAAGCGTGTCGTAGGCTTTCGAATTGCGGTAGAAATAACTGACGCACAATCCCTCCAGCGTCAGACCGCGAGACAGGGTAAGGCCACCGATCGCGATGACGCGTCGGCCCTTTTCCGCATTTTTGTACGCGCCGAAGTTCAGGCGATCACTGGCTTCGCTCTTCTGATTTACGGTGAGAACCTTAACCGATGCTACTGAGTCGTAAAGCGACTTCCTGATTTCATCCCATGAGTAGTCGCAATCGATGTAATGCGCTTCCCAGGTTTCGTGCAACTGCATCAGGCGTGCGTGTTTGTGCCACGCCGTATCTGATGCCAGATATTGCTTGATTTCTTCGGTGAGTACATAAATGTAGTCCTTGACAAGAATCGAGATCTGATCCTGAACGTCCGTGAACCGCGTCACGTTGATCAGCATCGATCGATGCCTGAGTGGTTCGCCTCGCAGGTCGCGAATCGCACAGGAGATGAGAAATGTTTGCAGTGCCCGTTCGAGGCTCGGCGGCAATGCCGGTACCTGCCACTCCTTCTTGTGTGCGTACGGGAAGGTAGCGTCGGCATCCAGAATGTCCTTCGTCTGATACTGGTGATTACCCGAGTCAGAGAAGATGCTGCCCGCGCCGATATAGTTGCTCGGAGTGTTCAGGGAATAGACGAAATCTGACGGGAAGAGATCGCCGCCATCCGGATTGATGAATACGTTGGCGAACGGCGTGGCCGTGTACGCCACATATGTGGACTTGGTAAAGCGCTTGAGGACTTCTCGTATGAGCTTGTTGATAGTGGTGGGGTCCTCATCTTTCTTCGAGTTCACGGACGCGTTATCTGCTTCGTCGTCGATCAAGAGTAGGGGCAGATTAAGTGGTCCGCGGCCCTTTATCTGAGAATCGAGAAATCCAATCAGGTTTTCGAGCGGCGACTTGTTCTTCTTCATGACAAGCAAAACCGGCGCGTTGATGTTCTCGAGCGGGATACCCCGCATGAATTTTTCGTTTGCAGTCAGGAAGTCGGAATCGACTGAAGTGAGGACATTAGGAAAGACGGTCCGAAATCGTCCAGAACCGATTGCCTTCTTTTCGCGCTCGTCTGAGAGAATTTTTCGGCTGTCGCGGCCAACGAACCCGGAGTCCATGCGTTCCTGAGATTGGGAACGAAGGTCCTCGATCATCCCGGTAAGAAGCACGATAAACTTGTAGCCAACGTCGGCGGCCTTGTTGATCAGGCCGCAGTAGCTCGCGGTCTTGCCGGACTGGACGTCACCCATCACGAGACCTTTCGTGCGCCACGCAGATGAGGCGTTTGCGTTACCGCAAGCGTCAAGAATATTGTCGGTGTCCTCGTCGAGAACCCGAATGACATTCTGGCTGAAACCGGTCGACTTCAGCTCATTCACGTAAGCATTCCAGTAGGTCCACTGGATGGACGACTTGGCGTCCTCGAGCCACGGTTCTTGCTTTTCATCGACTATCCCTTGGCCCGTCACCATGCTGACGCCGATCGTCGCTTCCAGTTGCTTGCGGATCTTGTCCAGGACCTCTGCTTCGATGTCGGGAATGATTTTTGGGAGCATGCTTATCACGTCATTAAGCAGCGCATCGGTGAGTTCCCTCTTGCCAATGATGCCTACTGCAATTAAGTACGGATCGCTGTTCATTTCTCGAGCTCCTCTCGAAGTTTTTCGTGGTGTTGCGGGTGACGGACGATCGGATCAATCGTCAAAATCTGCTCGACATCCAGTCCGGTGATTTCGAGCAGACTGGTCGCGTGGTCAATCAACGTCGCAATCAGCTGTGCACTGTCGCTTTTGTGATGATCGGCACACATGTCCGCATAAATTGCTTCCATTGGCAACGCGTCGCCGAAAAGGCTGAGCAAGGCGAACAAAGACTTCTGGTCGTCCATATCGAGCTTCGACGAAAGTGCCTCTATGGCCGGATGGTCTACATTGACTTCGTAGCGGAAAGCGCCGTGGTACGGTTCAACCCGCGTCCAGAGCGGGACGAGGTCCTTTGTGTTGCGTTTACGACCGGGATAGGTCAGTGTTCTCTTGCTCGTGTTCGCAAAATGAGGAATGAGCTCCCGGAGGCGCGTTCTGATGATGTCAGGCGGGTAAGCGACCGATTTCTTGATATCAAGCGCCCATAGATCATCGAAGGAATTGGGGATATCGACCTGCACGCGGGTCAGCTTGAAGAACTCGTCCTTGGGGACAAGCTTAAACCAGGTTCCCCAGATCACGAGCCGCCGATTGCGGTAGATATAAAACCCCTGGGTGCCGCGAAGACCTTCGTTGCCACCGGACAAATCGATCTCGTCTGCCGTCAGATTTCTGACTGGCGGAAGAATGTAGGGCGTGACGTGAACGTCTCCCCGTTCATGCCTGATTATCTGTCCCTCGAGAGGCTGACGGAACATGTTGCTCTTGAGGAACGGGTCGCGAGGCGGCAGACGCAAGCCATTCACCGAAATCCGGATGAGATTGAATCCGGTTTCCTTTTGAGTGAAGCGGTGAAAGACCAGAGCCAGGTGTTCACGCAATAACGACAGCTTGATCGTCATTTCCTGTTGCGGATCGAGCGCACCGGCAGCTAACTTGTCCAGCGACTGCCAGATGACCAGCGTTCCCGAATCCAGTTCCATCAGAGAGCGAAACATTGGCAGGTTCTTAAGTTCAGCGTCTTCTGGAACGACCACGAGCCATTTGCCGTAATGCTGAACAATGTCCAAGTCCCAGCGTCGGGCGCTTACGGTTTCGTGCACCTTGCTGATGACGGTGAGGCTTCGGCATTGCGAGAGAGAAGCTGTTTTAAGCCCTAGGCCGAATCTGCCCAAATCGCTCGGATCTCGTTCATCCGTCGGATTCCGGCTGCCATGACGCATAGCATTGGTTAGCTCGTCTGGCAGCATTCCCACGCCGTCGTCCAGAATGGCGACGAATGGATTGTCGGAAGCATCGTATTCGATATCGATCCGTTTTGCGCCCGCAGAAATACTGTTGTCTACCAAGTCAGCAATTGCGGCATCAACGGAGTAGCCCACAGCCCGCATCGATTCCATCAAAGAGACGGGGTCCGGCACTACTTCTAACGTATTCATCAGCCTTTGATTCCTTTTAAAACTTCTTCGACACATTCCTTGTGTGAATGTGCCTGGGTGCCCGGTCTCTCTCTCTTTGCGCACGTTACGCGTCGCGCGGAAGTTAGTGTAGCTTAGTGCGGTTGCCGTCAATCATTCGAACGTTAGCAAAATCCGGTAAATGGCAGGCGACGACGACAGGTTGGCGCGCTTGGAGCCCCGAAATTGGCCGCACGTCGATGTGGCGAAGTCGCCAAAATTCTCAAACGGATGAGCGTGCACAGCGGCACGGGCAACCGTCCGTAAGATTGTAGAACGAGGGATGGATCTGCGACGGCTGACGCGGCCTTTCAATAGGATCCAGCAGGTGTGCCGTAAGCGGCCGGGGCAACCCGACTTGAGCTGCGGTAAAGCTTTTGAGAGTATCGTGTCTACCTAACGAATAAGCGGATACGCGAACAATATCGAATCGGGATCGCTCCCGGAGCGTCATCGTCGGCAACGCTACAACAAAAGAGTTCAAGGGCAGGTGATCGCGGCTGCTAGGGAATCGGCGTATCGGTTGCGGCGATCGCGCTGGAACACGGGCTCAACGCGAATTTGCTGCGCCGCTGGATCGCTGCGTGCGGGTCAGTGCGGCCACCATCATCATGAGCTTGATCCGCTTCAATCCACTTGCCTATCTGAAGGACGTCCTGACCACGCTTGCCGACCCACAAGGCCAGCGCCATCGGCGCGCGACGGCTGCATCGCTGGCAGCCTTTCTCGACCGCCGCCTTAAGTGTCGCTCGTCAAGACGAGTTGGCTAGCCGCTTACTGCTGTCCCCAAAGTACGCGCTGACCGTGGTGTAGCGATACGGCCGTAGAAGGAGCTAGACACTGACCGAGCACATCTACGGAAACGACTACTTCGCGACGAATGCTGCCGAACTTATCATTCCGCCTGTTATTGCGCCCACTGCCTGTCCGGTCAACTGCGCGTAATGTACGGATTGAGGCGTAGGGTGATACGAGTCTATGATCCGGGGGAGATCGGAAAATTCTAATGCTAATGTGGCGGTCGCCCAGTCTACTAGAGGCTTAGGCACCATCGAGGGATAGGTGGCTGCTTCCATCAGAACGTTCCGTGAAATCGTCTGCAGTTGATCAAACGCGGATCTTGACTTGATAAGTTCTGAACGAGTCACGTCAGAAACTAGAGTTTGCCAGTCTGGAATAGCGCCGGCGGCGCTGATTGACAGCGCTCTTGAGGTCTCGTAATCCAGATAATTTTTCGTCGTAAGTGAATGCGTCAGTAGCCATGTAAAATCATCTAATATCTGAACGCGATAGCCGGATAAGCTTGTGAGAACTGTGAGTCGAAGTTGCGCAGTGCGCAAAGCGTTAGCCTGCTGCCGCGCGTAGTGCTGGTTAAGTAGAGCGGCCGCCACGACCATGCAAGATGCAAATGCTGAGATTCTGATGGCCCTAAGAACACGTGGATTGTGACCGTCCTTGATTCGATCTTTGTGCAAACTAGCAAAGCACGCGAAGATAGCCGATATTGAGGATATTATTAATAGTGCGGTTGGCAATTTGACCTCATATGGTTGAAATTTGGTAAAGGTTGAGCTGACTGTAGGTCATATCGCTGTGAGAAACTCGATAGACAAACTCACTCGGTTTTACATCCCGGGTAAATTGGCGAAGATCCGTATTCGATTTCCATCCAACGCTCATGGGCCGTATTCATGCTGGCTCTGAATTCCTCGATTTTTACGGCGACTTCGTTTAATGGTGTTTTATCGCAGCCGGCGAAACGATAGGCTGCTCTTAGCCGAAGCTCGAAGCAGGTGAAGCAATCTGAGATAAGACGCACGAGATGCGCCATGTGTGCCGAGTCACGCCGTTCGGGCGAACGCGTCTCACGATCCATTGCGATAGAAACGCCGGAATAGTCCGCATGTTGTATGTGGCTGGCCACTGAGTAGGAATAGGACAATCCAGAGAATCCCTTGTAGAAGGGGTCTCCGCTCCTACTTAAGGACTCCAAGATCCCAACGTAGCCCCAACGAGTCTCCATGGCGCGACGAGTGGGTTTGTCGTAACGTGCTCGCAGTTCGTCTCGTTTAGCGTCTGGAAGGACCAAATCGCGTATGGGTCTCCATTGATCCGCCTCTGGGTCACGAAGGTTGGCCAACAAGTCTCGTGCCTTCTGATCGTCCTTCATGAGTGCAAGTTCAAACTGGTCCTTCGTATATTCTTTGAATCTTTGACTAAAGTCCTCGCGGTTTTGAACGATAAATGCGAATTTAAGTGACGCCTCGAATACAGATCGTACAACGACCTCTGCATCCCAGAGTTGACCATAGATCATTAAGAGGAAGGCACTCTCACTGGAGCGAGCCGAAGCTGTAAGCAGCATGCCAAGATTGGCGCGCTCATGTTCCTTCAGTTCGGGGGCACGTGCGAATGCCCCCATAAATGAAAGCAACTCTCGCATAAGGAATAAACCCTGCTTGCCCCAAGCCTCCTGTACGGCAATCATCTCATCGGTGTACATTCTTCCTCCTTCCGTGTTCCAATTTTTCTTGTCTACTGCAAACGGTACACCACTTATTTGGGTTGAGCATCGGAATCTAATGCGAATGCATGTCACGGACGGCCCGCTCGGCCCCTATGTTTGGCTGATCGACTGTGCAGCGGCGGATGGCTCTTTAGTTGCATTGCCTGCGACGCTGGTCGCGCTTCTGCAGGACACAAATAACAAGCGTTGCAGCTGTGAGTTAGCGGAAGAAGCGATAAAAAGCTGTCCTGCCTGTGGGGGAGAAAAGGTACATCGGACGAGTATTTTTTCGGTCGCGGGGGCAAACTATTGCGGTATGTATCGACAATACATACCTTGCGATCCATTGCGTGAGCGAGAATTGTGATCGTGGACAGAAACAAAAAAACCCCGCGGGGCCTTCTGGCTCGCGGGGTTTCAGAAATTCAAAGGCACCGTTGGTTTCGGTGTTAGACGTCAATATTCCCCGCCCTCAACGCATTCGACTCAATAAACGCTCTCCGCGGCTCGACCTCATCCCCCATGAGGGTAGTAAAGATCCCATCCGCCGCGATCGCGTCTTCGATCTGCACACGCAGCAACCGCCGCACAGCCGGATCCATCGTCGTTTCCCAAAGCTGTTCGGGATTCATCTCCCCCAGCCCCTTATACCGCTGCTTCGAAACGTTCCGCTCGGCATCCGCCAGCAACCACTTCATCGCGCTCTTGAAGTCGCTGACAGCCATACTGCGTTCCCCCCGCTTGATGACCGCCCCTTCCCCAATCAGCCCCTTGAACGTATTCGCGGTGGTCACGAGCTGCTGATAATCCGCCGTATGCTGGAATTCCTCGTCGATGACTGAGACCCGCACATTCCCGTGATGCGCGCGCTCGACGCGCAGCGACCGCAACTCACGCACGGCGTCATACGAAGGCACGACCCGCACTTCATTCTTGAGCGCTTCATCATGCAGCGCGGCGTGAAGCGCCTTGGCCGAAGCCTCGGTCGATTCTTCGCTGGAGAGATCGATCACAACCCCATCCATGACGGCTTCAAGCGCGGCCGGGTCATACAGGCGGCTGAGTCGCTCGATCACGCTCTGCGACATCAGATACGACCGCGCAAGCTCCCCAAGCGCATCCCCCGAAATCGCCGTAGCATTCTCGCCCGGCACCAGCTCCGACCCTTGCAGCGCGAGCCGCAGCATATGCGCGTTGAGCTCCGAGTCGTCCTTCAGATACCGCTCGTCCTTGCCCGCCTTGATCTTGTAAAGCGGCGGCTGCGCGATATACACATATCCGCGCTCGATCATGTCCGGCATTTGCCGATAGAGGAACGTGAGCAGCAGCGTCCGGATGTGCGCACCGTCGACGTCCGCGTCGGTCATGATGATGATGCGGTGATAGCGGAGCTTGTCGAGGTTGTAATCGTCCTTGCCGATCCCGCACCCGAGCGCGGTCACGAGCGTCACGATCTGCTCGGACGACAGCAGCTTGTCGTAGCGCGCCTTCTCGACGTTCAGCACCTTGCCGCGCAGCGGCAGGATCGCCTGGAACTTCCGATCGCGGCCTTGCTTTGCCGAGCCGCCTGCCGAGTCGCCCTCGACGATGTAGATTTCGCACTTCGCCGGGTCTTTCTCCTGGCAGTCCGCGAGCTTGCCGGGCAGGCCGACGCCGTCGAGCACGCCCTTGCGTCGCGTCATCTCCCGCGCCTTGCGCGCAGCATCGCGCGCACGCGCGGCTTCGACGATCTTCCCGCAGATGATCTTCGCGTCGTTCGGCGTTTCGAGCAGGAACTCTTCCAGCGCCTTCGCGACGACTTCCTCAACCGGCGCCCGCACTTCGGAGGAAACCAGCTTGTCCTTGGTCTGCGAGCTGAACTTCGGCTCCGGCACCTTCACGGACAGCACGCACGACAACCCTTCGCGCATGTCATCGCCGGACGTCTCGACCTTCGCCTTCTTCGCGATTTCGTTGTCGGCGATGTACTTGTTGATGACGCGCGTCATCGCGGCCCGCAGGCCGGTCAGGTGCGTGCCGCCATCCCGTTGCGGAATGTTGTTCGTGAAGCACAGCACGTTTTCGTTGTAGCTGTCGTTCCACTGCATCGCGACTTCGACGCCCACGCCATCCTTCTCGCCGTTCACGTGGAAGATGGTCGGGTGCAGGTTGCTCTTCGTCTTGTTGATGAACTCGACGAAGCCCTTCACACCGCCGGCGAACGCGAAATCGTCTTCCTTGCCCGAACGCAGGTCGGTCAAGCGAATCCGCACGCCGTTGTTCAGGAACGAAAGCTCGCGCATCCGCTTGGCGAGGATGTCGTAGTGATACTCGACGGTCCCGAAGATCGTCGGATCGGCCATGAAGTGCACTTCGGTGCCGCGGTTCTCGGTATCGCCGATCAGTTGCATCGGCGACACTTCCACGCCGTCCACCGTCTCGATCACGCGGTCCTGCGCAATGCCGCGATGGAACTCCATGAAACGCTTCTTGCCGTCGCGCCGCACGGTGAGGCGCAGCCAGCTCGACAGCGCGTTCACGCACGACACGCCCACGCCGTGCAGGCCGCCGGACACCTTGTAGCTGTTCTGGTCGAACTTGCCGCCGGCATGCAGCTCGGTCATCACGATCTCGGCGGCGCTGCGCTTCGGCTCGTGCTTGTCGTTCATCTTCACGTCGGTCGGAATCCCGCGGCCGTTGTCGGTCACGGAAATCGAGTTGTCCGCATGAATCGTCACGTGGATGTCGTTGCAGTACCCGGCGAGCGCTTCGTCGATCGAGTTGTCGAGCACCTCGAACACGAGGTGATGCAGACCGGTGCCGTCCGACGTGTCGCCGATGTACATCCCGGGGCGCTTGCGCACCGCCTCCAGACCCTCGAGGATCTGGATCGACGAGGCGCCGTAGCTGCTGTTATCGGGCTGCGTATTGTGCTGTTCACTCATGGATATCTTCCGGTTCTGCGAGGCCACTCAAGCGGCGGCGCGGTGCGTTTCCGCGAGAAAACGCCGGGCCGCTCCAGTTTTCCTGACCCGTCCAGGGCGCCGGCCCGGCGCCAAAAGGAGGGGTTTTAGATTCGCCATAAAAACGCCAAAGGGGCTTGCCGCCCCCTGGTGTGTGTCGTGATGTCGCGCGCGTCAGATGCGCATCGGCATCACGACATACTTGAACTCGTCGTTCTCGGGCACAGTGATCAGGGCGCTCGAGCTGGCGTCGCCGAGGCTCACCTGCACGGTGTCGACCTTCAGGTTCGCGAGCACGTCGAGGAGATAGGTGACGTTGAAGCCGATGTCGACGGTGTCGCCCTGGTAGGCGATTTCCAGCTCTTCCTGCGCCTCTTCCTGGTCGGCGTTGGTCGACATGATCTTCAGTTGGCCCGGCGCGATGATGCAGCGCACGCCCTTGAACTTGTCCGAGGTCAGGATCGCCGCGCGCTGCAGCGAACGCTGCAGTTCCTCGCGGCCGATCTCGAACGTGTTCTTGTGCGCCTTCGGGATCACGCGCTGGAAGTCGGGGAACTTGCCCTCGACCAGCTTCGACACGAGCTCGACCTGGCCGAACGTGAACTTCGCCTGGGTCTGCGCGATGTCGATGGTGACGGTGTCGTCGATGTCCTCGAGCAGGCGCTGCAGCTCGAGGATGGTCTTGCGGGGCACGATCACTTCCTGGCGGCCGAATGCGCCGCCCTCGATCTTCATCGACGAGAACGCGAGGCGGTGGCCGTCGGTCGCAACGGCCATCAACTGGTCGCCGTCGACGACGAGCAGCATGCCGTTCAGGTAGTAGCGGATGTCCTGCTGCGCCATCGCGAAGTGCACCATGCCGAGCAACTGGCGGAACGACTTCTGCGGGACGGAGAGGCTCGCGCCGAAATCCTTCGCCTGCGCGACGGTCGGGAACTCGTCGGCCGCGAGCGTCTGCAGTGCGAAGCGGCTCTTGCCCGATTGAACCGTCAGGCGCTTGTCGGCGAGCGACAGCGTGACCTGGCCGTCAGGCATCGCGCGCAGGATGTCGAGCAGCTTGCGGGCGGCAACGGTGGTCGCGACCTGGTCGTTGCCGACGCCGAAATCGGCGCGCGTGGTGATTTGCAGCTCCAGGTCGGTCGACAGGAACGAAACGTCCGCGCCGTTCTTGGTGATCAGCAGATTGGCGAGGATCGGCAACGTATGGCGGCGTTCGACGATGCCGCTGACCGTTTGCAGCGGCCTGAGGAGGGTGTCTCGTTCGGTCTTGACCAGTTGCATAGAGTTCCTTCGTTGAGATAACGGCCTGCAGCAGCCTCGCAACGCCCCGCCGGCCGGGCTCTTGGCCCTTCGCCGCCGGAGCGGTCAAACCTATATTGTGCCTCAAAACCGAACCGCCCCCCTTAAATTGGGGCGGACGCCGAATTCTCAACCCGGCGCGCCGGTCAGCCCTTCAGCGTCTGTTCGAGCACGTGCAGCTCGTGGTTGAGCTGCGCATCCTTGCTGCGCTCGTCGGCGATCTTGCGCACCGCGTGCAGCACGGTGGTGTGATCGCGCCCGCCGAACAGCTCGCCGATTTCCGGCAGGCTCTTCTGCGTCAGCTCCTTCGCGAGGTACATCGCGATCTGCCGCGGCCGCGCGATGTTCGCCGGACGCTTCTTCGAATACATGTCGGCGACCTTGATGTTGTAGAAGTCGGCAACGGTCTTCTGGATGTTCTCGACCGAGATCTGCCGGTTCTGCACGGTCAGCAGGTCCTTCAGCGCTTCCTTGGTCAGCTCGATCGAGATCTCGCGGCCGTGGAACTTCGAATACGCGAGGATCTTGCGCAGCGCGCCTTCGAGCTCGCGCACGTTCGAGCGCAGGTGCTTCGCGACGAAGAACGCGACGTCCTCCGACAGGTTCACGCCTTCCGACTGGGCCTTGCGCATCAGGATCGCGACGCGCATCTCCAGCTCGGGCGGCTCGATCGCGACGGTGAGGCCCGAATCGAAGCGCGAGATCAGGCGATCGTCGATCCCCGAAATCTCCTTCGGGTACGTATCGCTGGTGATGATCACCTGCGCCTTGTTCGCGACCAGCGCCTCGAACGCGTAGAAGAATTCTTCCTGCGTGCGCGACTTGCCGGAGAAGAACTGGATGTCGTCGATCAGCAGCAGGTCGAGCGAATGATAGTAGCGCTTGAAATCGTCGAACGCCTTGCGCTGGTACGCCTTCACGACGTCGGACACGTACTGTTCGGCGTGGATGTAGCGGATCCGCGCGCCCGGCTTGTCGAGCAGGAGCTGGTTGCCGATCGCGTGGATCAGGTGGGTCTTGCCGAGGCCGACGCCGCCGTACAGGAACAGCGGGTTGTACGAGATGCCGGGGTTGTCCGCGACCTGGATCGCGGCGGCGCGCGCGAGCTGGTTCGCCTTGCCCGTCACGAAGTTGTCGAACGTGAGCACCGGGTTCAGCTTCGAGCGCTCGTACATCGAATCGGCCTCGCCGGCGGCGGCCGGCGCGGCGCCGTTGCCGGGGCGCCAGGTGCGGCGGCCGGCGGCCGCTTCATGCGCGGGCAGGCTCGGCAAGTCGATGTCGGCGTCGTCGGCGCTCAGGTGCGTGGCAGCTTGCGCGCCGATCGGCGCGTCGACCACGGCGGGTGCGGCTGCGGCGACGTTCGCGGCAATCGCGGCCACGGCGGCAGCCGGGCCGCCGGCCGGCGCCAGCGGCGCGCGCGGGGCCGCCGGCGCGGCGCCGGCCGCGCTGCGCATGCCGGCCTTCGGATCGAGGACGAACAGGACTTCGATCGGCGCATTCCAGAAATCGCGGGCCAGATCGGAGATCCGCCCCGAAAACTGGCTCTTGACCCAGTCCAGCTTGAAGCGGTTCGGCGCGGCGATGGACAGCGTGTTCGCCGCCGCATCGAAGGCCACCGGGGCCAAGGGTTTGATCCACGTCACGTACTGCTGGGGCGTCAGCTCGCGCTCCAGCAGTGCGGAACAGTGTTGCCAGAAATCGTTCATCAAGTAACTGTCGTTTTTGCGTGCACTGCGGCTCGCCGGCGCCCTTGTCGCGAATGCGCAACAAGGCCCGAAGCGGTCGTGCGAGCATGCGTCGGACACCTGCGTCACAGCGGTGGAGGGGCAGGCTTGGGCCGACGCGGCGTGCGGGATTCTTGGAGATAAGGCGAGATTCTACCCGCAAACGCGGCCACAGAGCGAGTTATCCACAGGGGTGCGCTGTGGGTCGCGGGGCCGGATCACGGGGCCCCGGCGCGCCTGGATAGCTTCTAAAGTATTGACCGTCAAGAGAAAAACGGTTTAAATAGCGGGTTCCGCGAAAACCAATCCTGTATTTCCGGCGATTGCGTTCGCCCGAAGGCCTGTTGGTAAGGGTGCGCGGTCCCTGAATTCCGACATTCTCAACCAAGAGAGAGCATCATGAAACGTACTTACCAACCGTCCGTGACGCGCCGCAAGCGCACCCATGGTTTCCGTGTCCGCATGAAGACGGCAGGTGGCCGCAAGGTCATCAACGCTCGCCGCGCGAAGGGCCGCAAGCGCCTCGCGATCTAACGCGGGTTGCGCGCTGTGACCGCCGTCCGCAGTGATGCGGAAGGGGCCGTCGAGCCGGGTGCGAATCCGTTGCAGACGAAAGCTGCCTTCCCCAAAGCTGCGCGACTTCTGAAAACGGATGAATTTTCATCCGTTTTTCGTTTGCGCCCGTGGCGGCGCTCCGCGCACTTCGTGATTTACGGCAAGCCGACCGGCCAGCCTGCGCGTCTGGGGCTCGTGGTCGGCAAGAAGTATGCGCCGCGCGCGGTGACGCGCAACCTCGTGAAGCGGCTCGCACGCGACGCGTTTCGCCTGCGCCGGGCCGAGTTCGCCGGTTACGACCTGCTGCTGCGGCAGCACACGCGCTTCGACAAGAAGGCGCTGCCGAGCGCGGCTTCCGCCCCGCTCGCGGCGATGTGCGCGGCCGAGATCCGCGAGCTGCTCGACAGGGCGGCCCGGGAGATCGCCCGCCGCGCGTCGAAGCCCGCGTCCGAGTGACGCACCCGTTAGCCGTGCGGCGTTCGCGCCTGCGCGGCCGGCTTTGAAGCGGCGCTGAACGGCGCCGCGTTGGGTATGCAAACGGTATTGATCGCGTTGCTGCGCTTCTACAAGGTTGCCGTGAGTCCGCTGCTCGGCAACCGTTGCCGTTTTTATCCTTCCTGTTCGGATTACGCGCGCGAGGCAATCCAGTATCATGGCGCCGCGCGCGGCACGTATCTCGCCGCCAGGCGACTGTGCCGATGCCACCCGTTTTCCGCGGGCGGCATCGACCTCGTTCCGCCGCCCAACTCCGAAACACGCGCCCGCGGCGACGCCGAAGCGCAGTCCCATCGACTCTGAGACAACGCATGGATATCAAACGCACCGTCCTATGGGTGATCTTCTTCATGTCAGCTGTCATGCTCTATGACAACTGGCAGCGCTCCCATGGACGCCCGTCGATGTTCTTCCCGGGCGCCACGCAGACGGCTCCCGCAGCCGCAGGCGGCGCTTCCGGCACCGGCGCGACCGGCGCCAGCACGACGACGGCCGGCGACGTGCCGGCCGCGGCAGCCGGCGCCGCACCCGCGACGACGGCGCCCGCCGCGCAGGCGCAGCTCGTGAAGTTCTCGACCGACGTGTACGACGGCGAAATCGACACGCGCGGCGGCACGCTCGCGAAGCTGACGCTGAAGAAGCAGGGCGACGGCAAGCAGCCGGACCTCTACATCACGCTGTTCGACCACACGGCCGGCCACACGTACCTCGCGCGCACGGGCCTGCTCGGCGGCGACTTCCCGAACCACAACGACGTCTACTCGCAGGTCAACGCGGGCCCGACGACGCTGTCGGGCGACCAGAACGCGCTGAAGCTGTCGTTCGAATCGCCGGTGAAGGGCGGCGTGAAGGTCGTGAAGACCTACACGTTCACGCGCGGCAGCTACGTGATCGACGTCGATACGAAGATCGACAACGTCGGCACCGCGCCGGTGTCGCCGACGGTCTACATGGAGCTCGTGCGCGACAACACGGCGGTCGAGACGCCGATGTTCTCGCACACGTTCCTTGGCCCGGCGGTCTACACGGACAGCAAGCACTTCCAGAAGATCGACTTCAGCGATCTCGACAAGAACAAGGCGAACTTCGAGAAGTCCGCGGACAACGGCTGGGTCGCGATGGTCCAGCACTACTTCGCGTCGGCGTGGATTCCGAAGCAGGGCGTGAAGCGCGACATCTACGCGGAGAAGTTCGATCCGTCGCTGTACCGCGTCGGCGTGAAGCAGCCGGTCGGCGCGATCGCGCCGGGCCAGTCGGCCGACGTGTCGGCGCGCCTGTTCGCGGGTCCGGAAGAAGAGCGCATGCTGGAAGGCATCGCGCCGGGCCTCGAGCTCGTGAAGGACTACGGCTGGGTGACGATCATCGCGAAGCCGCTGTTCTGGCTGCTCGAGAAGATCCACGGCTTCGTCGGCAACTGGGGCTGGGCGATCGTGCTGCTGACGCTGTTGATCAAGGCGGTGTTCTTCCCGCTGTCGGCCGCGAGCTACAAGTCGATGGCGCGCATGAAGGAAATCACGCCGCGCATGCAGGCGCTGCGCGAGCGCTTCAAGAGCGACCCGCAGAAGATGAACGCGGCGCTGATGGAGCTGTACAAGACCGAGAAGGTCAATCCGTTCGGCGGCTGCCTGCCGGTCGTGATCCAGATCCCGGTGTTCATCTCGCTGTACTGGGTGCTGCTCGCGTCGGTCGAAATGCGCGGCGCGCCGTGGATTCTGTGGATTCACGACCTGTCGCAGCGCGATCCGTTCTTCATCCTGCCGGTGCTGATGGCCGTGTCGATGTTCGTGCAGACCAAGCTGAACCCGACGCCGCCGGACCCGGTGCAGGCGAAGATGATGATGTTCATGCCGATCGCGTTCTCGGTGATGTTCTTCTTCTTCCCGGCGGGCCTCGTGCTGTACTACGTCGTGAACAACGTGCTGTCGATCGCGCAGCAGTACTACATCACGCGCAAGCTGGGCGGGCTCAAGAAGAAACCCGCCTGACGATCGGCCAGCGCCGCGGGTGGAAACTGTCCGCCCCGCGGCCCCGGCCGTCGCGACGATGCAAAAAAAGCCGCATGGCCTTCGGGCCCTGCGGCTTTTTTTTACGGGTGCGGCGCTCAGCGTTTCGTCGCGTCGCCGTAGAACTGCTCGATCAGTTCCTGAACCAGGTAGCGATGGTGGGGCGACAGCGCCTCGATCTTAGACGCGAGCTCGATCGTCTCGGGCGTCGGCGGGTAGCGCTCGTCGCGCGGCAGCGGTTGCGGCGTCGAATGCGCCGCACCGTTCGGCGGCGGGCCGTAATGCAGCCAGTGGAGATCGACGCGCAGCCACTCCGCGAGCGTGCGCAGCTTGTCCTGCGTCGGGATCGTGCGCCCCGTCAGCCATTTGTGCGCCGTCTGCGGCGACACCGGATGCTCGCCGTGGTGTCGAAGATTGAACTGGTTGGCAAGCTCCGTCGCGCCCACGATCTTGTGCGGGTTGCGCTGCAAGGCGAATTTCAGGCGTACGGAGAACGCCTTTTTCTCTTCGGATGTCGGCATGGAAGAGATTGTGCATTTCGACTAACGGCTTTCAGACAACCAATTGGGATAAACATATCTTTATTGGATGAGTCCCAAGCTATTATCAGATGAATGCCGCGCCAGGCGGACGGCGCGCGAGTCGCCCTGATTGGGCGTACCTATGGCGCATTTATCCGAAACCGATGTCGGCTCGCGTGGTTCGATTAGTATTTATCTTATCTCTGACGGGATAAATTAGTTCGAGTTCTAATTGTGGCTGGGGCGGGCGCGGGTGACGCGCATGTCGCCACGCTACAATGCCGGCGTCCCTCCCGATGCCCGCGCGGCGATCCGCGCGGGTTGGCCGTTCCACCGCTGATTTCCGATTGCCATGCTTGCTACCGATTCCGATCCGATCGTCGCCATTGCCACCGCTGCCGGCCGCGGCGGGATCGGCGTCGTCCGCGTGTCGTTCGGGCGTGGCGGCGAGGCGGCGGCGCTGCCGCTGATCGACGCGTTGTGCGGGCAGCGACTCGCGCCGCGCCACGCGAGCTACGTGCCGTTCCTCGATGAACATGGCGCGCCGCTCGACCGCGGCATCGCGCTGTATTTCCCGGCGCCGCATTCGTACACCGGCGAGCACGTGCTCGAACTGCAGGGGCACGGCGGGCCGATCGTGATGCAGCTGCTGCTGCAACGCTGCCTCGACGCCGGCCGCGGCTTCGGGTTGCGGCTCGCGGAGCCGGGCGAATTCACGCGGCGCGCGTTCCTGAACGACAAGCTCGATCTCGCGCAGGCCGAGGCGGTCGCCGACCTGATCGAGGCGAGCACCGAGGCGGCCGCGCGCTCGGCCGGCCGCTCGCTCGACGGCGCGTTCTCGCGGCAGATCCATACGCTCGTCGACGACGTGATCACGCTGCGGATGCTGGTCGAGGCGACGCTGGATTTTCCGGAAGAGGAAATCGATTTTCTCGAAGCGGCGGACGCGCGCGGCAAGCTCGCGCGCATTCGCGAGCAGCTCGCGCACGTGCTCGGCGATGCACGGCAGGGCGCGCTGCTGCGCGAAGGGCTGTCGGTGGTGCTCGCGGGGCAGCCGAACGTCGGCAAGTCGTCGCTGCTGAACGCGCTGGCGGGCGCCGAGCTCGCGATCGTCACGCCGATCGCCGGCACGACACGCGACAAGGTGGCGCAGACGATCCAGGTCGAGGGGATTCCGCTGCACATCATCGATACGGCGGGGCTGCGCGAGACCGAGGACGAGGTCGAGCGGATCGGCATCGCGCGCACGTGGAGCGAGATCGAGCGCGCGGACGTCGTGCTGCATCTGCTCGATTCGCGCGGCGGGATGACGGCGGACGACGAGGCGATCGCCGCACGGTTCCCGGCGGGCGTGCCGGTCGTGCGTGTGCTGAACAAGACGGACCTGACTGGCGTGCCGGCGTCGGTGGCGCATCCGGCGGCGCAAGGGGATCTCACCGAGGTGCATCTGTCGGCGAAGCGCGGCGACGGGATCGACCTGCTGCGCGGCGAGCTGCTGCGGATCGCGGGATGGCAGGCGGGGGCCGAGGGCGTGTATCTGGCGCGCGAGCGGCACCTGATCGCGCTGCGTGCCGCGCAGGAGCATCTTGCGCAGGCGGCTGATCACGCGGAGCAGCGCGCGCAGTCGCTCGACCTGTTCGCGGAGGAGCTGCGGCTCGCGCAGGAGCAGCTCAATTCGATTACCGGGGAATTTACTTCGGATGACTTGCTGGGGGTGATTTTCAGCAGGTTCTGTATCGGGAAATGACAAGGCGCTGAGGCGCACGGCGGCAATCACCGCCATGCGTCCGCGTTCCCCCTCAATCCCAATCCCGATGATGATGATGGTGATGGTAATACCCGTCACCGTAATAACCGTCATACGGCGCAACGACACAGCCGCTCAACAACGCGGCGACGCCGGCAATCAACAACAGGGTTTTCATGGCGCTCACCTGCCCAGGTTCAAGATGAGCCCAGCATATCGAGCGCCCCTGGCAGCGGCTGTAAGGAATCGTTTCCCAACCGTGCATTGCGTAACGGCGGATTATTCCGGTCAAAACGCCCGATGAAAAGAGCGCGTCACACCGTCATGATCCGGTTGCGCCCGGCATCCTTCGCGCGATAAAGCGCGGCGTCGGCGGCTTCGATCAGCGCGTCCGGCATCATCGGTTCGTCGGGCGCCGCCGTCGCGCAGCCGACGCTGACCGACACACGCCCGGCCGGCTCGCGCGTCGGCAAATTGAGCCGCAGCACCGCCTCGCGCGCTTCTTCCGCGACGAGCCGCGCGCCGCGCGCGCCGGTGTTCGGCAGCACGATCGCGAACTCCTCGCCGCCGTAACGCGCGACGAGATCCGCGGGCCGGCGCACGACGCCCGTCAGCGCATTCGCGACCGCGATCAGGCACGCGTCGCCCTTCACGTGACCGAACGCGTCGTTGTACGCCTTGAAGTGATCGACGTCGACCATCAGCAGCGACAGCGGCTCGCCTTGCCGACGCGCCTGCAGGAACAGCAGGTGGAAATGATCGTTGAAGTGGCTGCGGTTGTAGACGCCCGTCAGCCCGTCGCGCGCGGACGAGCGCATCAGCGTCGCGTGCGCTTCGAACAGGCGCTGGTACAGCATCGTCACTTCCCACGCGAGCACGCAGACGAGCACGCCGGGCGTGAACATGCTGAACACGCGCGCGACGTACCAGCCGACCGTGAAGCGGTTCGTGCTCAGCAGGTTCAGCGTGGTATCGGTGAGGCACGCGAGCACGGCGATCGCGAGCCACAGGTCGAGCGTCGTGCGCAGCCGGCCGGTGAGCAGCACGGCGGCGAGCGCAAGCGCGTTGAGCGTCCAGACGACGAGCGCGACCGCGTTGACCGGCAATACGGCCGCGTCGCCGGGCGGACGGAACGCGGGCGGCAGCGGCACGTTCAGCGCGAGCACGCACAGCAGCGCGGCCGTGGCCGCCGGCCCGCCGATCAGCGCGATCGTCCACCCGCGCATGCGCTGCGCGCTGATCGCCGTGCGCGCCATGCGCTCGCGCGCGAACAACGCCAGCAATACGAAGGACGGAAAGCCCGCGTGCCAGAAGATCCACATCCACGCGGCGCTTTGCGGCAGTGCGCCAAGCAGGCCGTGCGGCGCGAACACGCCGGGAAACGTCAGCAACTGCAGCGCGACGGCGAGTGCGGTGAACGCATAGGCGCCGCCGAGCGCCCCGAGCACCGGCTGGCGCGTGACGGCGAATTGCGCGCCGAGGAAGAACGCCGCGATGCCGGCGGTGGTGAACACGGTGAGCGCGCACATCGGCATGAACGGCTCGACCGCGGGCAGCGCGACGTTCGCATGCGGCGCGGCGATGCCGAGCGTGAGCAGGATCACGAGTGCCGACAGCGCGGCGAACCAGAATTGCCGTCGCGTGGTGTGCTGGATCAGGATGCCTTCCATGAGGTCTCCGAGGCGTTCGTGCGCGCAGCCGCCCGGTCGCCGCGCGACCGGTGCGGCCTGATCCTAGCGCGTTATTTGCGCGCGCTCAAATCCCCAGCCCCGGTCCGTAGTTGCCGGCGACCCAGCGCGTGACGGCGTCGATGTCCGCGTAGTCCTGCTCGGGCAGCCCGTCGAGCATCGACAGCACTTCGTTGCTTGCGCCCGCAACGCGCGCGGCGTCGACGATCGCATCCTTGTTCGCGGGGTAGGCGACGCCGGCGAGCACGTCGGCGATCTGCAGGTCGATCGTTTCGTGCGGGATATCCGGCTTGCGGGAGGAAGGGGTGTCGTTCACGTCAGCGCCTCGCAATGGAATCGAAACGGCTCGCGCGCCGGCAATGCGCGCAAACACGCACCCGGCCGGCGCGGGATTATCAATGCCCGCGCCGCACGCGGCGCCACGGATGCTTCCAGTCGATGTGCGGAGCGTTCTCGTCGCGCGGATGCTGACGCCGGTGTTCCTGCCAGAGTTCATCGGAAAACAGCACGGCCACGATCACGAGCGGCAGCACCAGAAAGACACCGAGTATCACTTGCTCGATCACGATAGCCTCCTTGCGGTGGCGGGAACCCTTAACCCATTCTAGGCTCTGAACTTCGCCCACGTTCATTTTCTTGCCGTGTGCACCGGAATCAATCGGGACAAGGACCCTTACGATGCAACTACAAAACGAAACTCACACGCTCGCGCTGAGGCCGCTCGAGCGTCAGGACCTGCGCTTCGTGCATGAACTGAACAACGACGCGAAGATCATGCGCTACTGGTTCGAGGAGCCATATGAAACCTTCGCGGAGCTGTCGCAACTGTATGACCGCCACGTGCACGACCAGCGCGAGCGCCGCTTCGTCGCGGTCGACCCGCAAGGCGAACTGGTCGGGCTCGTCGAACTGATCGAGCTCGACTACATCCACCGCCGCGGCGAATTCCAGATCATCATCGCGCCGCACTGCCAGGGCCGCGGCCATGCGGGCCACGCGACGCGTCTCGCGGTCGAGTACGCGTTCAAGGTGCTGAACCTGCGCAAGCTGTACCTGATCGTGGATACGTCCAATGCGGCGGCCATTCACGTTTATGAAAAATGCGGGTTCCGGCGTGAAGCGGAATTGATCGAGGAATTCTTCGGCAACGGGGCATATCACAACGCTTACCGGATGTGCCAGTTCCAGAGCGATTATTTCGAGCGGCTGCGCGCGGCCTGATATACGGGTAAATGCCAGGTATTCGATGCCTGGCATTTTTCTTGTTTGCGCTTAATAACATGGCGCAATGCGATAAAGCCGCTGATGTTCCGGATGACTTTATGTGCGATGCATCAAAATCGTCCGGATATCGAAATGAATTATCCAAACCGTTCATCCGGAGTGATGGCGCTTCATTAGAAGCCTTGCCAAGCAAGGCATTGCGGCCGATATCCCATGCCGGTGTGTCGCGCACGAGTTGATTGCCACATCGGCGACAGGTCGCCCAAAGCTGCGGCGCGCGAGGTGCGACAATTCGCCGCTATTGCGGTCGCACAACAAATGTGCTTGCCATCGCTTATCGGTCTCCTAAAGTGAGAAACGTTGCTTCACGCTCACCTTTAAACACATAGCTAACCCAGCCTGTTGCCAGCGCGCATGGGAGACTGAACATGATGAAACGAACCGGTGTGTTTGTTGCGCTTGTCGGTGCATTTGCCGTGGTGTCGATTGCCCAGGCCGGCGGCGATGCCGCCGTGAAGCCGCGGCAGGAGATCCAGTTGACGAAGAACGCGTGGGGCTGCCTGTCGAAAGATAATCTGGATTCCGTACTGGATCACGAGCGCGGCGGACACTCGCAGGCGAAGCAGCAATACTTCGACGACTTCCGCTGCCTGTCGGTGCCGGAAGGCCAGCGCTTCCGCGTGGTGTCGGTGGACAACGGCGACGTGCAGTTCGTCAGCGCCGACAACAGCGACCAGCAGGGCCTCTGGGCCGATTCGCGCTTCATCAAGCAATAACGCGCCGTTCAACGGGCGCATGCGCGCGCCGGCGCAAGCCGGCGGCGCGAACCGATACGGCCCGGCCGCCCGCCGGGCCGTTCTGCTGTGCGCGTCATGCAGCGGACGTCGGGCTTTCGGTATCATCACGGCCCGACCTGAACCGATGCCCGCCCGGGCACTACCCGCATGGCGCTCAAATCCACGATCTACAAAGCCGAACTGCAAATTGCCGACATGGATCGGCACTACTATGGCGACCACACGCTGACGGTCGCGCGCCATCCGTCGGAAACCGACGAGCGGATGATGGTGCGGATCGCCGCGTTCGGGCTGTTCGCGCACGAGCGGCTCGAATTCTGCAAGGGGCTGTCGGATACCGACGAGCCCGATCTGTGGCAGAAGGACCTGACGGGCGCGATCGACGCGTGGATCGAGGTCGGCCAGCCCGACGAGCGGCGCATCTCGAAGGCGGCGGGCCGCGCCGCGCAGGTGACGGTGATCGCGTACGGCGGCAAGACCTCGGATATCTGGTGGCAGGGCGTGCGCAGCAAGGTGGAGCGGCTGCGCAACGTGCAGGTGCTGTCGCTCGACGACGGCGTCGCGGCGGCGCTCGGGCGGCTCGCCGAGCGGACCATGCGCCTGCAGTGCACGGTGCAGGACGGCGCCGCGTGGATCTCGAGCGCGGATCACGATCCGGTGGCCGTCGAATGGACGGTCCTCAAGGCGCGCGCCGACACGTGACGCGCGCGCCGGCCGCACTCACGCGATCGCGGCCGGCGGCCCCTTGAGCTCCAGCATGTTGCCTTCCGGATCGAACAGGTAGATCGACGGGCCGTAGCCGTCGGCGCCGTAGCGTTCCTCGGGCGCGCCCGGCGGCGCGCCGTGCGCGGCGAAATGCGCGGCGAGCGCCTGCGGGTCGAACGGCTCGACGCGCAGGCACAGGTGGTCGAGGTTGCGCCCGGCGCCGGGCGGCCCGCTGTCGGGCCGGTCGAGCGTCCCGCCGACGGCGAGCAGGTCGATCAGCGCGTCGCCGGCGCGCAGTTGCACGAGGCCGAGCTCCGGCTGTTCTCGTTCCACATGGCAACCGACGGCGTCGCAGTAGAAGCGCGTCATCGCGGCCATGTCGGTCACGCGAAGCACGACGTGATCGATCCCGCGGAGGATCGGTTTCATAGGTGAACGCTCCTTGGCAAGCGAGGTTCAACGAGTGTAGACCAAGGAGCCGGGAGCGCCTGCGCGAACGCGGCAAAATCGGCAGACGAAAAAAAAGCCCGCTCACGTGGAACGGGCTTAATCCATATCAGGAGGAGACATGGAGGAGACAGGTCCAACTATACACACGGCGATGGTGCGACGCAATATTGTTTGTGTAAAAAAACGTCAGGACGGCGTTTTGCCGCACCTGCACTGCAACATGAATGTGACGGAACGGTGACTAATGAGCCCGAAAGTTGACCGTTCATGCCCGCTTTTCCGATGCGCCTCCCGTTTGTCGGCCGCCGGCGCGAATCACAGAGCAAGATTCGGGGCGCGACGGTGCGTGCGGCTGACTACAGTAGGCACCGTCTACACTGAGAGTGCGAGGTTCCGATGAAATCCGCCTATCCAACCGACGACGCCCGCTGGAATGCCGTGACCGCCCGCGATCCGCAGGCGGACGGCGCATTCTTCTACGCGGTGCGCACCACCGGCGTGTTCTGCCGCCCGACCTGCGCGTCGCGGCTGCCGCGGCGCGACCACGTCGCCTTCTTCGACGATCCGGCCGCCGCGCGCGCGGCCGGGTTCCGTCCCTGCAAACGCTGCCAGCCCGAGGGGCTGCCGCGCGAGCTCGAAATCGTCAATCGCGCGTGTGCGGTGCTCGACGCGCATCCCGAGCGGCTCACGCTTGCGCAATTGAGCGATGCGGTCCACGTGAGCCCGTTCCACCTGCAGCGGCTGTTCAAGCGCGTGGTCGGCGTGTCGCCGCGGCAATACCAGGCCGCGCAGCGCGGCGCCGCGTTGCGGCAGGCGCTGCAGAACGGCCGGCCGGTCACGCAGGCGGCCGTCGACGCGGGCTTCAATTCGCCGTCGCGGCTGTATGCGTCGGTGCCGCGCGAACTGGGGATGGCGCCGTCGGCGTTTCGCCGCCAGGGCGCGAGCCTGCGGATCGACTACGCGACCGCGCCGACGTCGCTCGGCACGGTGCTGGTCGCCGCAACCGCGCAGGGCATCTGCCGGATCGCGTTCGGCGACGATCCGGCGCCGCTCGTCGCCGGGCTGAAGGATGCGTTCGCGCGCGCCGAACTGGTCGAGTCGCCCGCGCGGCTCGCGCCGTTCGTCGCGCAGATCGGTGCGTACCTGGACGGCACGCGCCGCACCTTCGAGCTGCCGCTCGACATCGCGCCGACCGCGTTCCAGCAGCGCGTGTGGGAGGCATTGACGAACATTCCGTACGGCGAGACCCGCAGCTATTCGGAGATCGCCGAGGCGCTCGGCGCGCCGCGCGCGGTGCGGGCCGTGGCGTCCGCGTGCGCGTCGAATCCGGTCGCGCTCGCGATTCCGTGCCATCGCGTCGTGCAGAAGGGCGGCGCGCTGGCCGGCTATCGCTGGGGCGTGCGCCGCAAGGCGACGCTGCTCGCGGCCGAGGCACACCATGCGCACGATGCGCACGACGAACCGGCCGACGTCGCCGTCGCGGAGGGCAGCGCAGCTTGAAGGTCGCAACCCCCATCGCAACCGTGAACGGCGGCGGCGTGCCGTCGGCCGTGCAACTCGAGCTGCGCTTCAAGGCGCCCTACGACTGGGCGCGCGTGCTGCGCTTCTTCAGCGGGCGCGCGATTCCGGGCGTCGAGCAGGTCGCGGGCGGCGTGTATCGCCGGATCGTCGACCTGAAGGGCGAGCCCGGCCGGCTCACCGTCGAGCGGCATCCGCGCCGGCATTGCCTCGTCGCGACGGTCGAGGGCGCGGCGGCGCGCCACGTCGACGACGCGTTTGCCGCCCGCATCGCGTCGATGTTCGACCTGCGCGCCGATCCGGCCGCGATCGGCACGGAGCTGGCGCGCGACCCGTGGTTCGCGCCGCTCGTCGCGGCCGCGCCCGGGCTGCGGGTGCCGGGCGCGTGGTCGGGCTTCGAGCTCGCGGTGCGCGCGATCGTCGGCCAGCAGGTCAGCGTAAAGGCGGCGACGACGATCGTCGGCCGGCTCGTCGAGCGCGCGGGCGAGCGCGTCGTGCACGACGACGGCGCGCACGCATCGGACGGTGCGCCCGCGTGGCGCTTTCCGGCGCCGGACGCGCTCGCCGCGTGCGACCTCGCGAAGATCGGCATGCCCGGCAAGCGGGCGGCGGCGCTCACCGGCATGGCGCGCGCGGTCGCGGCGGGCGACGTGCCGCTCGATCCCGCGCAGGCCGACCTCGCGACGCTGCGCCACGCGTGGCTCGACCTGCCCGGCATCGGCCCGTGGACGGTCGAATACATCGCGATGCGCGCGTGGCGCGACCCGGATGCGTGGCCCGCGTCCGACCTCGTGCTGATGCAGTCGATCACCGCGCGCGATCCGTCGCTCGACCGGCTCGCAAGCCAGAAGCGCCGCACGGACGGCTGGCGTCCGTGGCGCGCGTATGCGGCGCTCCATCTGTGGAACGAGGTGGCCGACCGCGCGGGCGCGGCGCGCGGCGGATAGCGCAACGCACGATGCGGGCAAGGCGCCGGCCGGCGCATCCCGTCATCCGGCAGACGAATGCCCGCCGCCGTGCGCGACGGCGTTTGCGCGACACCCCGCGCACGTCCGCCGGCCGCCGAAAGTCGCCTTCCCGCACGGTCCTTTCCGCGCGCTCCGGCGCGCCCGCCCAGGCGCGAGGCCGCCCCAAGCGCGTGTTCCGGCGAGATGTTAAAGTGCCCGCTACCAACGAAGCGACCAACAATCCTGCCGGCCGCGCGCGAGCGTTCCGCGCGCGGCCGTGCCCGCACTTGCGCATCAATGTCGAACACCATGACCATCCGCCAGACCGAATTGCTGCTGGATCGCCTCGACGTGCTCAGTTCCGGCCCGACGCGGCAACATCTGCCCGACGGCCTGCGCGGCATCGAAAAGGAAAGCCTGCGCGTGACGCGCGACGGGATGATCGCGTTCACGCCGCATCCGCGCGCGCTCGGTTCTGCGCTCACGCATCCGTCGCTGACGACCGACTACTCGGAAGCGCTGCTCGAACTGATCACGCCGGCGGAGCCCGACGCAGCGCTCACGCTCGAACGCCTCGACGAGCTGCATCGCTACGTCTACGCGTCGATCGGCGACGAAATGCTGTGGAACGAGTCGATGCCGGGCCTGCTGCCCGCCGACGACCAGATTCCGATTGCCGACTACGGCACGTCGAACATCGGACGCCTGAAGATGGTGTACCGGCTCGGCCTCGCGTATCGCTACGGCCGCACGATGCAGTGCATCGCCGGCATCCACTACAACTACTCGCTGCACGAGGAAGTGTGGCGGCGCCTGCATGCGGAGGAAGGCTCGACCGCGACGCTCGTCGACTATCAGTCCGAGCGCTATCTCGCGCTGATCCGCAACTTCCGCCGCACGAGCTGGCTGCTGATGTACCTGTTCGGCGCATCGCCGGCGCTCGACCGGCGATTTCTGCGCGACCGCCCGCACACGCTCGACACGTTCGACGCCGACACGCTGTACCGTCCGTACGCGACGAGCCTGCGGATGAGCGACCTCGGCTACTCGAACACGACCGCGCAGGCGGCGCTGCAGGCCGACTACAACACGCTGGCGGGCTATCTGGACGCGCTCTCGAAGGCCGTGAGCGAGCCGTATCCGCCGTATGAGGCGATCGGCACGCATCGCGACGGCGAGTGGATCCAGATCAACACGAACGTGCTGCAGATCGAGAACGAGTTCTATTCGACGATCCGGCCGAAGCGCGTCACGTATTCGGGCGAGCGTCCGCTGCATGCGCTCGCGTCGCGCGGCGTGCAGTACATCGAAGTGCGTTGCCTCGACATCGATCCGTTCGCGCCGACCGGCATCGCGCTCGACACCGCGCGCTTCATCGATGCGTATCTGCTGGCGTGCGCGCTCGACGCGAGCCCGCCGCTCGACGGCGACGCGTACCGCGAAGCGAACGCGAACTTCGGCGCCGTGACGATGGAGGGCCGCAAGCCGGGCCTCGCGCTGTCGCGCAACGGCAGCCCGGTTGCGCTGCAGGCGTGGGCGGACGAGCTGATGGCGAAAGTCGAAGCCGTCGGCCGGCGTCTCGACGAGATTCGCGGCGGCGACGAGCACGCGCGCGCGATCGCCGCGCAGCGCGAGAAGCTCGCCGATCCGGAACGCACGCCGTCCGCGCGCGTGCTGCGCACGATGCGCGACAACGGGCAGTCGTTCCTCGCGTTCGCGCGCGCGCAAAGCGATGCGCATGCCGCGCATTTCCGCGCGCGGCCGCTTCCGGAGGCCGACGCGCGCGCCGCGGCCGCGCTCGCCGAGCGCTCGCTGGCCGAGCAGGCCGAACTGGAAGCGAAGGAAGCCGGTTCGTTCGACGCTTTCGTCGCGGCCTATCGCGCGTATACGCTGAACCGCTTCAGCGTCTGACGATCGCGCACGCGGCCGCGCGCATCGGCGTGCGGATCGCCTGCGCGCGATCACGCCGGCGGAATCCGGCATGCGCGCGGCGGCGCGTACAGGGCAGCCGGTGCGAGCCGGGGAAGCCGTTGCGTTCCGGCGTCGGTGCGCCCGGCGCCGCATCCACGCGGTTCATCGCGCGTCTGCTTCAGGTCAGTGGTGTGAATAGGTCGACGGATCGAGCGCCGGCGCTGCGCCACGCTTGCCGGATTCGACCGTCGCATGGCCGTTGCCGCCGTAGCTGGCGGCTTCCGCGCGCGCTTGCGCGACGCGCTGCGTGATCGCCTGCACGTTCTGCGGATAGTCGGGGCTGCTGACGATGGCGGGCCGGTAACCTGCCGCTTGGTACTCGGCCAGTTCCTGTCGAACCTGGGCTCGCGTCAGCGGTTGGGAGGAGGCCTGCGCCTGGGCCGCGGCAGCGGCACCCATCATCAGGATGCCGATACAAGCCGCGCGTATCATCGTCTTCTTCATGTTGCACTCCGGGTTGGTCGAGCGTCGCGCGCTGAATCGTCGCGGCGTGAATCGATGCGTGCAGTCTAGGCTTCGGATACCCGGGGAAACACCCCGCTCGCGGATAGGCACCTTTGTTGGCAGCGCAAGATTGCGGCGGTGCGGTCGCCCGGATTCGTCATATCGGGCTGCCCCTCCTTGTACAAGCGGCGCGTGCCGCCTAACCTTTTTGAGTGACCGATCGACTGGCCGCGGCGACGTCGTTGCGCGGGCAAGCGACGTCCGGGCCGTTGTGATCGCAGACAGCTTTGCATGGGACCGGAGTGCGAAGCATGGGACCGGAGTAAGCGCTGAAGCGCTAACTCCGGTCGACCGCGAAGCATGGGGCCTGAGTAAGTGCTAAAGCACTAACTCAGGCCGACAGGAGACAAGATGACACCCTCATCCGCCCTACCCGCCGGCGCCGTCTTCGCCCAGCCGCTCACGCCCGTCGGCGACTCGCTGTTGCTGTCGTTCCTCGTCGCGGTGATCCCGATCGCGGTCGCGCTGATCGCGCTCGGCGTGCTGCGCCGCCCCGCGTGGCAGGCGTCGCTCGCGGGGCTGATCGCCGGCCTCGCGGTCGCGATCGGCGCATGGGGCATGCCCGTCGGCCTCGCGTTCGACGCGGTTGCCGCGGGCATGGCGCTCGCGCTGATTCCCGTGATGTGGATCGTCTTCAACGCCTTGCTGCTGTACAACATCGCGGTGAAGTCGGGCCGCTTCGACCAGTTCCGCCAGTGGATGCTCGACCACCTGCCCGACGATCGCCGGCTCGTGCTGCTCGTCGTCGCGTTCTCGTTCGGCTGCCTGCTCGAAGGGATCTCCGGGTTCGGCACGCCGGTCGCGATCACGAGCGCGCTCCTGATCGCGCTCGGCTTTCCGGCGATCGAGGCGCTCACCTACACGCTGCTGTTCAACACCGCGCCGGTCGCGTTCGGCGCGCTCGGCGTGCCGATCACCGTGCTCGGCGCGGTCACGTCGCTGCCGGCCGCGACGCTCGGCGCGATGGTCGGCCGTCAGTTGCCGTTCGTCGCGCTGCTGCTGCCGTTCTACGTGGTCGGCGTGTACGGCGGCGTGCGCTCGATCGCGCGGCTGTGGCCCGCGTTGCTCGTGTCGGGCGGCAGCTTCGCGCTCGCACAGTTCGTCACGTCGAACTTCCTCGGCTATCAGCTCACCGACGTGCTGTCGTCGCTGACGTCGCTGATCGTGACGATCGGCTTCCTGAAAGTGTGGAAGCCGCTGGCCGATCCGCAATTCGCGATCGCGCGCAGCGCGCCTGCGAACGGCGGGGCGGGCGGGCGCGTCGGCTACGGCGGCTGGCTGCCGTGGCTCGTCGTGTCGGTGATCGTGATCGTCTGGGTGCGCGCGAACATCGCGGCGATCGGCGACGTGAAGGTCCACTGGCCGGGGCTGCACAACGCCGTGTACGTCACGCTGTACCAGAAGCCGTACGCGGCGGTCTGGGACTTCCAGCCGCTCGGCACCGGCACCGCGATCCTGCTCGCGGCGCTCGTCACGGCCGCGTGGACGCGCACCGGCGCCGGCGATGTCCTCGGCTGCGTCGCGAAGACGTGGCGGCAGACCCGCATCGCGATCGTCACCGTGATGATGATCGTCGGCCTCGGCTACCTGCTGAACTACTCGGGCATCAGCTACACGCTCGGCACCGGCGTCGCGTCGACGGGCGCGCTGTTCCCGCTCGTGTCCGCGTCGCTCGGCTGGATCGCGGTGTTCCTGTCCGGCAGCGACACGTCGGGCAACGCGCTGTTCGGCAACCTGCAGGTGGTCGCGGCGCGGCAGCTCGGCCTCGATCCGGTGCTGATGGCCGCGACCAACTCGTCGGGCGGCGTGATGGGCAAGATGATCTCGCCGCAGAACATCGCGACCGGCGTGTCGACGACGGACCTGAAGGGGCAGGAGGGTGTCGTGTTCGCGCGCACGTTCTGGCACAGCGTGATCCTCACGCTGCTGCTCGGGGTGCTCGTGTTCCTGCAGCAGCACGTGCTGACGTGGATGATCCCGACGCTGCCGAAGTGAGTGCGCAGCCCGCCCGCGCTCAGCGCGCGGCCGGTTCGGCGACGGCCTCGCCGCGCTTCGGCACGATGCACGCGAGGAACGCGTCGATCGCGGGGCTGTGGCGGCGCGCTTTCAGGTAGTACACGTATTCGTCGATCGTCGTGTCGACGCCGCGCAGCGCGACGATCCGCAGGTCGGGGTGGCGTTCGGCCTCGCCGCGCGGAAACAGGCTGCCGCCCACGCCGTGCAGGATCGCCTCGCGGATCGCTTCGCGGCTGCCGATCTCCGCGACCGAAGCCGGCGCGACGCCGGCCGCCGCGAGGATCGTCTCGGTGCAGCTGCGCGTGACCGAGCCCTGTTCGCGGATCAGCAGCCGCACGTCGGCGAGCCGCGCGGCGTCGATCGCGTCGAAGCGCGCGAGCGGATGGCTGCGATGCACGACGAGCACCAGCGGGTCGGTGGAGATCACCTGCCGCTCGAGGCCGTCCGCGTCGTTGCGCTGCGACGAGACGGCGAGATCGATGCGGAACTCGTGCAACGCCTGCAGCATTTCTTCCGAGTTGCCGATCCGGCACGTAAGCGCGATCGACGGATGCGCGTTCGAAAAGCGCCCGACCGCTTCCATGATGTAGTACGGCCCCGTCGCGCCGATCCGCAGATGGCCTTCGAACAGGCCGCCTACGTTGCGCAGCATGATGTCGGCCTGCGCTTCGAGCGCGATCATCTGCTCGACCAGCGGCAGCAGCCCGACGCCGGTCTCGGTGACTTCGAGCCGTCGGCCGCTGCGGTGGAACAGTTCGACGCCGTACACCTGCTCGACCTGCCGGATCTGCGCGGCGATGGTCGGCTGGCTGACGCCGAGATGCCGCGCCGCGCGCGTGATGCTGCCCTGCCGGACGGTCGCGTGGAATGCCTTCAGCTGATCGAACACGGATCGGCCTCTCCCCCTTTCATCGCGCGTCAGGCTAACGCAAGCATGTGTCGGCCCCATGAAACCCGCATCGCCCGCCGCTTCGAAAAAAAGCTGGGGATGACCGAAAGAAACCTGCGGGAACCGGTCACGGCCGGGACACGCGCCTGCGGACTAATAACGGCATCGTCACAGCACCGAACCGTCGGCCCCGCTCGCGCCGGCTCCATCCCTACCGACCCACAGGATCCTTTTCATGTCCTCGACCAACCGACGCGATTTCCTGCGCCTTGCCGCCCAGTCAGCCGGCGCGATGGCCGCCTGCGCGGGCTTTCCGCCCGCGATCCGCAAGGCGCTCGCGATGCCTGCCGCCTCGCGCACCCGCTCGATCCAGGACGTCGAGCACGTCGTGATCTTCATGCAGGAAAACCGCTCGTTCGACCACTACTTCGGCGGGCTGCGCGGCGTGCGCGGCTTCAACGACCCGCGCCCGCACCTGCTGCCGAACGGCGCGCCGGTCTGGCGGCAGCCGCCGGCCGCCGTGCACACGAAGAACTACCATGCGCGCGGGCTCGATCCGGCCGCGCCGTACGTGCTGCCGTTCTACCTCGATCCGAAGCAGACGACCGAATTCCAGCCGGGCACCAACCACGGCTGGAGCAGCGGCCACCTTGCATGGAACAACGGCCAGTGGGACCAGTGGGTGAACCAGAAGCAGGACGTGCTGACGATGGGCTACCTGAAGCGCCAGGACCTGACCTATCACTACGCGCTGGCCGACGCGTTCACGATCTGCGACGCGTACTTCTGCTCGGCGCACGCCGACACCGCGCCGAACCGCATCTACCTGTGGACCGGCACGATCGATTCGCGCAACGTGTACGGCACTCAGCCGAACGGCCCCGGCATCGGCGAGCGCAACGACGTCAACGGCTATACGTGGACGACCTATGCGGAGCGGCTCGAGAACGCGAACGTCAGCTGGAAGGTGTACCAGGGCGGCACCGGCATCCCGGGCGACCCGACCGACAACTACACCGACAACTCGCTGATGTTCTTCAAGCGCTTCCAGGTGAAGGAAGGCGCGAGCGGCCCGCTCGTCGACAAGGGCGCGTCGAACCACACGCTCGCGGAGCTGAAGGCCGACGTGCAGGCGAACCGCCTGCCGCAGGTGTCGTGGATCGTCGCGCCGTACAAGTACAGCGAGCATCCGCAGGCGTCGCCGACCGACGGCGCGTTCTACATCAACATGGTGCTCGAGGCGCTGACGTCGAACCCGGACGTGTGGGCGAAGACTGTGTTCATCCTCAACTACGACGAGAACGACGGGCTGTTCGATCACGTCGTGCCGCCGGTGCCGCCCGTCACGAGCGGCGTGAACGGGCAGGGCGTCGTGTCGGCGAACCTGCTGGGCAATCTCGGCGACGAGCTGCTCGACCTGAACAAGTACCCGGGCGAGATGAGCCCGCTCGTGCCGGGCGCGGACCCGGGCGGCATCCAGCCGATCGGCCTCGGGCCGCGCGTGCCGCTGATCATCATCTCGCCGTGGACGAAGGGCGGCTGGGTGTGCTCGGAGACCTTCGATCACACGTCCGTGCTGCGCTTCCTCGAGGCGCGCTTCGGCGTGAAGGAGCCGAACATCAGCGCGTGGCGCCGCTCGGTCTGCGGCGACCTGACGTCGGCGTTCGACTTCTCCGGCAAGCCGGATGCGTCGACGGTGAGCTTCACGGTGCCGCGGCACCTCACGACGGCGGGCCAGGCGTACCAGGTGCCCGCGCAGCAGACGATGCCGGCGCAGGAGCCCGGCACGCGGCCGGCGCGCGCGTTGCCTTACGAGGTGTTCGTGCACAGCCGCGTGAACGGCCACGACGGCAACGTATGGCTCGATTTCACGAACACCGGCGACGCGGGCGCGGCGTTCTACGTGTATGACCGCCGCAATCCGTCGAGCCAGCCGCGCCGCTATGCGGTGTCCGCGGGCGACAGGATCGCCGACAGCTGGAGCACGTCGGTCGCGCAGGGCGACTATCACCTCGCGGTGTACGGCCCGAACGGCTATCTGTGCGAGTTCCAGGGCAACACCAAGCTCGCGATGGACGGCCATCACGCGAACCCGGAAGCGAAGCTCGGCTACGACGTGCGCAACCGCCATGTGTACCTGCAGCTGCGCAACAGCGGCCGCGCGGCGTGCCGCGTGGTCGTCGACAACGCGTACAGCCATGCGCATGCGCGAACCTATGTGCTGGAGCCGGGCGCGCGCATCGAGGATCACTGGGAACTGAGCTCGAGCCACGGCTGGTACGACCTGAACATCGTCGCGACCACGACGGGCGGCGCGAGCGACAAGGTCGTGCGCCGCTTCGCCGGGCACGTCGAGACGGGCCGGCCGAGCCAGAGCGACCCGGGGCCGGTGAAGCGCTGACGCGCGCGACGGTGGGCGCCGCGATGCCGGATGGCATCGCGGTCCGTCGGGATCGGCGTTTGGAGACTGAAGACTGTTGACAATGTGCGGGGCCGCGGGTATACAACGGAGCATTCGCCGACTTGGCCCCCCGTTCCTCACCGCAGTCCCGCTGCCTGCCCGACCATGACTTCCCCGAACGCGCTCAACGCCATCGAACTCCTGCAGAGCCAGTCGCTCGCGATGATCGTCCAGGACATGCTCGAGCGCGCGATCGTGTCCGGCGAATACGCGCCCGGCGAGAAGCTCAACGAAGTCGACATCGCGACGAAGCTGAACGTGTCGCGCGGCCCCGTGCGCGAGGCGTTCCGCGCGCTCGAGCAGGCGGGCCTGCTGCGCAACGAGAAGAATCGCGGCGTGACGGTGCGCGTCGTGCCGCTGCGCGAGGCCGAGGAGATCTACGAAGTGCGCGCGATGCTCGACGAGTCGGTCGCGCGCGCGCTCGCGAAGCGCATCGCGCCCGACACGCTGAAGGTGCTGAAGGGCATCATCCAGTCGATGAAGGCGGCGGCGAAGGCACACGACGTCACGCGCTACACCGAGCTCAACGTGCAGTTCCACGACGCGATGGTCGTCGGCGTCGGCAACACGCACCTGACCGACACCTACCGCCGGCTCGTGCGGCAGCTCGGGCTGCTGCGGCAGGCGGCGATCGAGGCCGAGGAGGATGCGCTGTCGGTGTCGGCGTCCGAGCACGAGAAGATCGTGCAGGCGCTCGGCCACGGCGACGAGGAGAAGGCGGTCGCGCTCGTGCGCGAGCATCTCGCGCACGGCCTCGCGCGGATGCGTCGCATGCACGGGCAGGGCTTGCCGGTGGTGGGCAAGGCGGCGAGGGAGAAGGCGGAGCGGGCGTGAGCCGCGCGTGACGGCTGCCGTTCCGGCAGCGTCACCGTGCCGGGAAAGCGAACAGGGCGCTGCGAAGCGCCCTTTTTGCATCGCGCGGATTGCGCCGCCCGCGCGCCAATCGCCTATGCCTTGTCCGCCTTTCCGGCCGCGCCGGCCAGGCGGCTCAACCAGGTGTCGATGCGCCACGGCCGCCTGTTCGCATCCTCCGCGCGCTCCTTGCGGCGGATCGCGTTGCGCACGACATGCGAGCCGACGTAGCGCAACGGCTCCGGCGGGAACCGGCCGAGCGGGCCGCGCGTGAGCGGGCTGCGCGTCCACGCGTTGTCGAGGCCGAGCACCAGCGACGACAGGATCTGCCCGCCCATGTAGGTCGGCCCCACGCCGTTGCCCGAATAGCCGAAGCCGTAGAACACGTGCGGCGCGCCGTCGAGGCGGCCGAAGAACGGGAAGCCCGTCACCGAGCGGTCCGACGGGCCGTTCCAGCTCGCGGTGATCGGCACGCCGGCAAGCGACGGGAAGAATTCGCGCAGGCTCTGCGTGAGCTGCGCCTCGTACGGCGAGCGCTGGTCGAACACCGGCGCGATGCGCCCGCGCCACGCGAACGTGTTGCCGCCCTTGCCGAGCATCAGCCGCCCGTCCGGCGTGCTGCGGTAGTAGTACACGAAGATCCGCGAATCCAGCACCGACACGCCGTCGGCGAGCCCCGTCCTCGCGAGCAGCTCCGGACACTTCTCGGTGATGACCATATCGCTCGACACGACCGCGATCGTGCGCGCGAACTGCGGGAAGCGGCTCGCCATCCACGCATTGATCGCGAGTACGAGCTTGCCTGCGGTGACGCTGCCGGCCGGCGTGCGCACGACGGCCGGCGGCCCCGGCGTGAAATCGAGCATCGGCGTGCGCTCGTGGATGCGGATGCCCATCGCGAGCGCGACGCGGCGCAGCCCGCGCACGAGCTTGCCCGGATGCACGGTCGCGGCGATCGGCGAGTACACGCCGTCGAGATTGCGCGCCGAGCCCGAGCGGCGCGCGACTTCCGCCGGCGGCAGCGGCGTGTAGCTGTGGATGCCGCACGCGGCGAGCGCGTCGAGCACCGGCGCGAGCGTGCCGACCTGCGCGGGCGACGTCGCGGTGTACAGCGTGCCGTCGAAGCGCAGTTCCGCGTCGACGCCGTGTTCGCGGCAGAACGCGGCGATGAGCTGCACGGCCGCCTCCGACGCCTTCACGAGTCGGATCGCCTCGGCTTCGCCGAACAGGCGCCGCAGCGTCAGGAATTTCGCGGACCATGTGAGCAGGCAGCCGCCGTTGCGGCCGCTCGCACCCGCGCCGCACAGGTCGCTTTCGAGGATCACGACGTCGAGCGCGGGGTTGTGCTGCTTCGCCTGAATCGCCGTCCACAGCCCGGTGAAGCCGCCACCGACGATGCAGACGTCGGCCTGCGTCGCACCTTGCAGCGCAGGGGCGAGATCGCCGTCGTGGAACAGCGCTTGTTCGATCCAGAAGGGACGCATCAGTCGATCAGTCGTTTCGCAAGGATGGAAAGGCGGCCGTGTCGTGCACGGCCGGAAACAGAAAGAAGGGAAGGTAGCCGCGCTTTTTGACCACCCGACAAAACATGCCGAAGTCGTCGCCATGGCCGACCGGCATCTTGCATTCTGTTCTCTGCCTATTGTTGACAATCTACAAATCATCGATTTTAATGTCAAGCATCGAAGCGCCGCCGGGCACGGATGCCGGCGCCGCCCTCCCTCCGCATCGAAAGGATTGTCATGACCGAAACGCCTGTTCCCGTGGAAGTGAACGGCCGCCGCTACAACTGGATGAGCCGGCCGGTGGTGGTGGTATGCGTGGACGGCTGCGCGTACGAATATCTGGAGCAGGCGGCCGAGGCCGGCGTCGCGCCGTTCCTGCGCACATTGCTGAAGCCGGGGACGGCGCTGAAGGGCGAGTGCGTGGTGCCGAGCTTCACGAACCCGAACAACCTGTCGATCGTGACGGGCGTGCCGCCGTCGGTGCACGGGATCAGCGGCAACTATTTCTACGATCGCGACGGCGGCGCCGAAGTGCTGATGAACGATCCGAAGTACCTGGTCGCGCCGACCGTGCTCGCGGCGTTCGCCGACCGGGGCGCGCGCGTCGCGGTGGTGACTGCCAAGGACAAGCTGCGCCGCCTGCTCGGCAACGGGCTGAACGGCATCTGCTTCTCGTCCGAGAAGGCCGACTGCGCGACCATCGCGGAAAACGGCATCGACGACGTGCTCGAACTGGTCGGCAAGCCGGTGCCGGACGTGTACAGCGCGGACCTGTCGGAGTTCGTGTTCGCCGCGGGCGTGCGGCTGCTCGAGACGCGCCCGATCGACCTGATGTACCTGTCGACCACCGACTACGTGCAGCACAAGTGCGCGCCCGGCACGCCCGGCGCGAACGCGTTTTACGCGATGATGGACGGCTACCTGAAGCGGCTCGACGAACTCGGCGCGATCGTCGCGCTCACCGCCGACCACGGGATGAACGCGAAGCACGACGCCGCCACCGGCGAGCCGAACGTGATCTACCTGCAGGAACTGTTCGACGGCTGGCTCGGCGAGGACGCCGCGCGCGTGATCCTGCCGATCACCGATCCGTACGTCGTGCACCACGGCGCGCTCGGTTCGTTCGCGACCGTCTACGTGCCGGCGTCGGCCGACGTCGACGCGCTGCGCGCGCGGCTCGCCGCCGTCGACGGGATCGAGCTCGCGCTGACGGGCGCCGAAGGCTGCGCGCGCTTCGAGCTGCCGCCGGCCCGGCTGGGCGACCTGATCGTGGTGTCGCGGCAGGACGTCGTGCTCGGCACGCGCCGCAGCAGGCACGACCTGTCGGGCCTCGACGTGCCGCTGCGCTCGCACGGCGGGCTCTCCGAGCAGATCGTGCCGCTGGTCTTCAGCCGGCCGGTCGACGCCGACGCGGCGGGCCGTGCGCGGCTGCGCAACTTCGACGTCATCGACATCGTGCTCAATCATCTGCAGTGACGCGCACGAATCCGGAAGGGAGCTCATTCATGAACGCCATGGCAGCATCGACGGAGGTCGGCGAGATCCGTCACGAAGCATTGCGGATCGACGGCGAACGGATTCGTCGCGACGCGACGATCGACGTGCGCAATCCGTACGACGGCGCGCTGGTCGGCACCGTGCCGAAAGCGACGCTCGACGACGTGCGGCGCGCGTTCGCGGTCGCGCGCGCGTACCGGCCGACGCTCACGCGCCACGACCGCGCGGCGATCCTGCGCCGCGCGGCCGACATCGTGCGCTCGCGCACCGCCGGGATCGCGGCGCTGATCACCGCCGAATCGGGGCTGTGCATCAAGGACACGATGTACGAAGCGGGCCGTGTCGCGGACGTGCTGACGTTCGGCGCGGGCGAGGTGCTGAAGGACGACGGCCAGATCTTCTCGTGCGACCTGACGCCGCACGGCCAGAAGCGCCGCGTGTACACGCAGCGCGAGCCGCTGCTCGGCGTGATCTCGGCGATCACGCCGTTCAACCACCCGATGAACCAGGTCGCGCACAAGGTCGTGCCGGCGGTCGCAACCAACAACCGGATCGTCGTGAAGCCGTCGGAGAAGGTGCCGCTGTCGTGCTGCCTGTTCGCGGACATCCTGTACGAAGCGGGCCTGCCGCCGCAGATGCTGCAGGTGATCACCGGCGACCCGAAGGAGATCGCCGACGAGCTGATCACGAACCCGGCGATCGACCTGATCACGTTCACGGGCGGCGTGTCGATCGGCAAGTCGATCGCCGCGCGGATGGGCTACCGGCGCGCGGTGCTCGAGCTCGGCGGCAACGATCCGATCATCGTGATGGAGGACGCCGACCTCGACGAGGCGAGCACGCTCGCGGTGTCGGGCTCGTACAGGAACTCGGGGCAGCGCTGCACGGCGATCAAGCGGATGCTCGTGCACGAGGCGGTTGCCGACCGCTTCACCGAGCTGGTGGTCGAGAAGACGCGCGCGTGGTCGTACGGCAATCCGGCCGATCCGTCGGTCGACATGGGCACGGTGATCGACGAGGCGGCCGCGAAGTTTTGCGAGCAGCAGGTGAACGACGCGCTCGCGCGCGGCGCGCGTCTGTTGGCCGGCAACGTGCGCGACGGCGCGCTGTATGCGCCGACGGTCGTCGATCGCGTGACGCCCGACATGCCGCTCGTGAAGCACGAGACCTTCGGGCCGGTGTCGCCGATCATGCGCTTTCGCGACATCGACGACGCGATCCGGATGTCGAACAGCACCGACTATGCGCTGTCGTCGTCGATCTGCACGAACCGCTTCGACACCATCACGCGCTTCATCACCGAGCTGGAAGTCGGCAGCGTGAACGTGCGCGAAGTGCCCGGGTATCGGCTCGAACTGACGCCGTTCGGCGGCGTGAAGGATTCGGGGCTCGGCTACAAGGAAGGCGTGCAGGAAGCGATGAAGAGCTTCACGAACACGAAGACGTATTCGCTGCCGTGGTGAGCGCGGCGGCGTGCGCATGCCGCGTCGCCGCCGCGCGGTAGTGCGCGGCCGTCATGGCCGCAGGCGGCGGTCAATCGTCGTCGTCGCCGTGATGGTGATGGCGCCAGCCGCGATGCCAGCCGTTGTCGTGCCAGCGGCGGTAGCGGTATTCACCGTAGTACGGGCCGTAGTAGTAGGCCGGCGCAGGTTCGTAGTAGACGGGCGGCGGCGCGTAGACCACCGGAGGCGGCGTTTCGATCACCGGGCCCGGCACGCCGAAGTACACGCCGATATCGGCACGCGCGAACGCGCTTGCCGACACGCAGGCCGCCGCAATGCCGATGACGCCGGACAACAGGATTCGCTTCATCTCTCTTCACTCCCTTCGCGGCTGACTGCCCGCGAACGATCAACCTCCTTGCTTCAATGGTACGTATGGCCCACGGCGCGGGTGATACCGCGTTGTGGCTTCTGTAACCACCCGTAACGCCTCGCCGCGCGAGGTTTCGTCTGACGTTCGGGCTCAGAGGCCGTCGCGACGCGGTTCGCGCGTTATTCGCCGCGCTCATATCGTTAGCCGATTTGCGTTTTTGCCGGCCATCGGGCCGTCGGTAGAATTCGCGGACCGCTCGCGCGGCAGGTCGCGCCGGCGAGATCGATCACCTTGTCCAATCATTCGGGGTCCGTGCCATGAAACTCATCCGCTCCATGCTGCTCGTCGCGTTGCTGCCGATCGTGGCGGCTGCGAACGCCTTCGCCGCAGACGACCTCTCGCACATCAAGTCGTCCGGCGTATTCCGGGTCGGCACCGAAGGCACGTACGCGCCGTTCACGTATCACGACGAGACGGGCCGGCTGACGGGCTTCGACGTCGACATCGCGACCGCGATCGCGCAGCGTCTCGGCGTGAAGCCGCAGTTCGTCGAGGGCAAATGGGACGGGCTGATCGCGGGCCTCGACGTGAACCGTTACGACGCGGTCGTGAACGAAGTGGCGATCACCGACGCGCGCAAGGCGAAGTACGACTTCTCCGCGCCGTACATCACCTCGCGCGCCGTGCTGATCGTGCGTGCGGACAACACGACGATCCGGTCGTTCGACGACCTGAAGGGCCGGAAATCGGCGAACACGCTGACGAGCAACTTCGGCAAGCTCGCCGCCGCGCACGGCGCGGACGTCGTCGCGGTGCAGGGCTTCAACGAGTCGATCGACCTGCTGACGTCGGGGCGCGTCGACGCGACGGTCAACGATTCGCTGTCGTACCTCGACTTCCGCAAGCACAAGCCCGACGCGAAGCTGAAGATCGCGGCGACGGACACGTCCGGCGCGGGCGACCAGTCGGGCGTGCTGATCCGCAAGGGCAGCCCCGAGCTGCGCGCGGCGATCGACAAGGCGCTCGCCGACATCAAGGCGGACGGCACTTACGCGAAGATCTCGCAGAAGTACTTCGGCCACGACGTGTCGCAACAGTGACGCGGGGCTGAACCATGCCGGCGTGGCTGCACCTGATGGCGCAATCGCTGTGGCCCCTGCTGTACGCGGGGCTCGTGTTCACGGTGCCGCTGACGCTCGCGTCGTTCGCGATCGGCCTGCTGCTCGCGTTCGCCGCCGCGCTCGCGCGCCTGTTCGGGCCGCGCTGGGCGCAGGCGGCCGTGCGCTTCTACATCTGGCTGTTTCGCGGCTCGCCGCTGCTCGTGCAGCTGTTCGTGATCTTCTACGGGCTGCCGAACGTCGGCATCGTGCTCGATCCGCTGAGGGCGGCCGTGATCGGCTTCTCGCTGAACGTCGGCGCGTACAACGCCGAGGTGATTCGCGGCGTGATCGAATCGATCCCGAAGGGGCAGTGGGAAGCCGCCTATTCGATGGCGATGACGCGCGCGCAGGCGCTGCGCCGCGCGATCCTGCCGCAGGCGGCGCGGGTCGCGCTGCCCGCGCTGTCCAATTCGTTCATCTCGCTCGTCAAGGACACGTCGCTCGCGGCGGTGCTGACCGTGCCGGAGATCTTCCAGGCCGCGCAGCGCATCGCGGCCGTGACCTACGAGCCGCTGATCCTCTATACCGAGGCAGCGGTGATCTATCTGCTGTTCAGCTCGGTGCTGTCGACGCTGCAGCAGCGCCTCGAAACGCATTTCGGCCGCCATGCGCGGTTCCACGCGGAGCTGCGATGATCCGGCTCGAACGCATCGACAAGTCGTTCGGCGCGCAGCGGGTGCTCGCGCAGGTCGATCTCGCGCTGAAGCCCGGCAGCGTCACCGCGCTGATCGGCCCGTCCGGCAGCGGCAAGAGCACGCTGTTGCGCTGCGTGAACCTGCTCGAGGTGCCGGAAGCCGGCGCGCTGACGGTCGGCGACGCGCACGTCGAATTCTCGGCTGGCAGCCGGCCGTCGCGCGACGCGGTGTTCGCGGTGCGCCGGCAGACCGGCATGGTGTTCCAGAACTTCCAGTTGTTTCCGCATCTGACGGTCGTGCAGAACGTGATGGAGGGGCTCGTCACGGTGCAGAAGTGGGGCCGCGATCGCGCGCGCGAGCGGGCGCTCGCGTTGCTCGCGAAAGTCGGCATCGCGGACAAGGCCGACGCATGGCCGTCGACGCTGTCGGGCGGCCAGCAGCAGCGCGTCGCGATCGCACGCGCGCTCGCGCCGTCGCCGCAGGTGCTGCTGTGCGACGAGCCGACGTCGGCGCTCGATCCCGAACTGTCCGTCGAAGTGGTCGAGGTGCTGCGGCAGCTCGCGCGCGAAGGCACGACGATGCTGATGGCGACGCACGACCTGCGGCTCGCCGCGTCGATCGCGCACGATGCGGTGTTTCTTGCGGACGGGCGGGTGGTGGAAAGCGGGGCGTCGCGCGACTTGTTCAGCCGGCCGCGCGATGCGCGCACCGCGCGGTTTGTCTCGACGCTTGCGCAGGCGGCGGTGGTGGTTTGAGCGGCGCGGGCAGATCATTGACGCGTTGCCGCGTTCTTCAAGGCTTCCGCGATTCCGTTGCGGTAGTTGAGGGGGACATCGTCTCCCGATAGCCCTTTCAGAATCTCCGTGTACACGACGTGTTCGTCAATTGTTCCGGCGTTCACGTTGTCTTGCACGAACCTGGCATATCGGCTTCGCGTGTCGAATCCGAGGGCGGAACCCAAAAATAACCATGGCGCACCCATGAGAAGCATGAGGGACGGCTTGGGCAGCGTCGCCAGCGCGAAGACGTGTTCTCTGGTCACGCACGACTCCAGGCGTCGGAGTTCTTCCGTCAGGTACTGACGCGTCGGCATGGTTGCCGACCGCTTGATTCGGGAGGTCAGGTAATCCACGAAGGATGCGTCGTTCCGGACGGTTGCCGGACAGACAAGATCACTTGCTCTGTGAACCGCCCGAATGCACGACGGCTTTTGGCGCGCCATCTCGATGAAGCCGTTGTCGGTGGCAACGCATGCGAGGTGCAGGACATACGAGTCGCATATCCCCGAGATATTTTCTTTGACGATCGTCGCGAGCCCATCAGTCATCGTTGAAGCGGATCCTTGTCCTTGATATTGAGCCTCGCGTCGCCCGGCACCCTTCATGGACGCTGATACACGTACATGTCGCCGACGCAGCGAGAGCAGGTGGAACTGCGGCTGGCGCCATGAGCGACGGCATGGACACGGCGCATGGCCCGCCTTCAGGCTGCATTGCACATTTGTCTGCAGAATCGCGCAAGAGAGTGCTGTTAGCGCGCTGACAGAAAAGTAGGGAAAAAGTAAAAAAAGGATTGTGATGAGTGTGCAAGACATCGTGAGGGCGATGCAAGGGGCACTGCTCCAGCAAGATCGGCTGCTGAAACTCGATACCCCACTCGGGGACAATGTGCTGTTACCCCAACGTAGCTTGGGCTGGTCCCGGATCGGCCGGCATTTCGATTTCACGCTCGATGTCCTGTCGACGCGCAACGACCTCAAGCTGAAATCGCTGATCGGGCAGCCCGTTACGCTCTGGAACGGACTCTACATTGTCACCGTACTAAACGCGGGGAGCCGGTCAAGCGTGGATTTGGGGGCGCCGGTTGCACTCGAGGGGCACAAGACAACCTGTGGGGCGGTCTTGCTCGCGCAGCGTGGCGAAGGAGAGTGACGGGAGAGCGCGTTTTCATCGCCCCTAGGTTGGTTCGGCCGTTGTCCGATGCTGTCGTTCAGGCAACGGTCGAGCGAAGCACTTCAGTTCGGCAAGCCGTGTCGCACTGGCATGCCGAAAAGCAAAAAGCCCGGTCAGCTTTCGCTGACCGGGCTTCAAAATGCTTGGTGGGGCGTGAGTGACTCGAACACTCGACCTACGGATTAAGAGTCCGCTGCTCTACCAACTGAGCTAACGCCCCCAACAGAAGTGGAATTATGCACGGGTTTTTTACCCCTGACAAGCCCTTTCTGCAAATTTCTCGAAAATATTTCGTCACGAACATGCGGGCCGGTTGAGGTGGCAACGAGCGATCGCAGTTTGCGCGCTCCCGGTATGATGACGCCCACACCTGTTTTTGCGCGGCGGTCGCGCAACATTTCCTGGACATTCGAAGATGGACGAAAACGCAGTCCGCGAATTGCTGGACCGCTTGCTGGCCCCGTGGGTCCGCTCGCTCGGTCTGGTCCCCGTATCGATTGCCGACGACAGCATCACGCTGCGCTTGCCTTTTTCCGGCGAATTCCGTCATTCCGGCGGCGTGATTTGCGGCCAGGTGTTCACGGCCGCCGCCGATACCGCGATGGTGGTGGCCATCTCGTCCGCGCTCGGCGAGTTCCGGCCGATGACGACCGTCTCGCTCAACACGAACTTCATGCGGCCGGTGCGCAAGGGCGACGTGCTCATCACCGCGCGCGTGCTGCGGATGGGCCGCAACCTGGTGTTCGGCGAGGTCGAGTTGTTCGACGAGGACGGCAAGATGGCCGTCCATGCGACGTCGACCTACGCGCTCGTCAGCTGAGCGGCGCGCGATGTTCGACCAGATCGTGTTCGCGGGCGGCGGCAATCGCTGCTGGTGGCAGGCCGGCTTCTGGGACGTCGCGCAGCCGGCGCTCGCGCTGCGGCCGCGCGTGATCGCCGGCATCTCGGCCGGCGCCGCGACCGCGTGCATGCTGTATACGCGCGACGCGGCATGGGTGATGCGCTATTACGAGGAGGCGCTGCGCCACAACCGGAAGAACGCGTACTGGGGCAACCTGTTCGGCCGCGAGCCGGTGTTTCCGCACTATCGGATCTACCGGCAGGCATTGCTCGACATCTACGGCGAGCCGTTCGCGAAGCTCGCCGGCGCGCCCGAGATCCGCATCGGCGTGTCGCACGTGCCGCGCTGGCTCGGCGCGCGCAGCGCGGTCGCGGCGGGGCTCGTCGCGTACAACATCGAGAAATACGTGCGCAAGACGCTGCACCCGACGCTCGGCCGCGCACTCGGTTTCCGGCCGGAATTCGTGCGCGCGCAGGACTGCGCGCACGTCGAGGATCTCGCCGACCTGATCCTGCAGTCGTCGTGCACGCCGCCGTTCACGCCGGTTCTGCGCCGCAACGGCCGGCCGGTGCTCGACGGCGGGATGGTCGACAACGTGCCGGTCGGCGCGCTCGACGCGTCGCCGGGCCGCGTGCTGGTGCTCGTCACCCGGCTGTACCCGCGGCCGCAGATGTTCACGGTCGCGCACGGCGAACAGCAGCGCCTTTACGTGCAGCCGTCGAGCAAGGTGCCGATTTCGAGCTGGGACTACACGAGCCCGTCGCAGATGCGGCATGCATACGATCTCGGCCGGCGCGACGGCGAGCACTTCCTCACGCGCATCGACGCGATGACGGGCGGGCGCGCCGCGGCCTGACGGTCGGCTGGCGGTTCAGGGGCGGGCGCGTCCGGGGGGCGGTCAGCGCTTGCGGATCGGCGTCAGCGCTTCCGGGTTGGCGACGTTCGACATGTCGCCCTGGTCGAACGCGAGGATGTTCCTGAACGCCGCGCTGAAATACAGCTCGTAGCTTTCGCGCTCGACGTAGCCGATGTGCGGCGTGCAGATCACGTTCTCCATCCGCAGCAGGCTGTAGCCCTGCAGGATCGGCTCGCTCTCGAACACGTCGATCGCGACCATCCCCGGACGGTTGTGCGACAGCGCGTTGACGAGCGCGTTTTCCTCGAGCAGCTCGGCGCGGCTCGTGTTGACGAGCAGCGAGGTCGGCTTCATCCGCATCAGGTCGTCCTGCTTGACGATGCCGCGCGTGTCGTCGTGCAGGCGCAGGTGCAGCGACAGCACGTCGCTCTGCTCGAACAGCGCCTCGCGGCTGTCGGCCGCGGCATAGCCGTCCGCGCGCGCTGCCTCGAGCGAATGCTCGCGGCCCCACACCAGCACGTTCATCCCGAACGCCTTGCCGTATCCGGCGACGAGCCGGCCGATCTTGCCGTAGCCCCAGATCCCGAGCGTCTGGCCGCGCAGCACCTGGCCGAGGCCGAAGTTCGGCGGCAACGCCGACGTCTTCAGGCCGGACTGCTGCCACGCGCCCTGCTTCAGGTTGGCGACGTACTGCGGAATCCGGCGCTGGGCGGCCATGATCAGCGCCCAGGTCAGCTCGGCGGGCGCGATCGGCGAGCCCGAGCCTTCGAGCACCGCGATGCCGCGCTCGGTGCAGGCCTCGAGATCGATGTGGGTCCCGATGCGGCCGGTCTGGCTGATCATGCGCAGATGCGGCAACTTGGCGAGCAGTTGCGACGAAATCGGGGTGCGTTCGCGAATCAGCACGAGCGCTTCGACTTCCGCCAGGCGGCTCGCGAGTTGTCCCAGGCCGCGCACCGTGTTGTTGAAGACCTTCACGTCGTGGTCGGCGAGCATCTGGAAGCAATTCAGCTTGCGGACGGCGTCCTGGTAGTCGTCGAGGATGGCAATTTTCATGGTTTGCGGGAATCGCGCGTTGAAAGCAGGGGCGGCGGCGCGCGGTCGCGCCTCGTCCCGCCCGGCCGGGGCCGACATGATGCAATGTCGAGCGGCCTCGTGGTGTCTTTTTAACAGGTTGTTACGCCCTGCCGCAATTGGCGCCGGCCTGCTCCGGCGCCGTGTTTGCGCCCCCCCGCCGGCCGCCGATGCCGTGCCGCATCAAATACGTCCTTCCTGAATCCGTCGCTTGGGCGCCGAGGTTCACCCAATTGTTGCTCCAATCAGAATAATTGGGTCATTTTTCCGGCAGTGGCGAGGATGTTTGACTGTTTTTATCGGCTACGGCGGGTTTGTTGAGCAACTCTGCATCAATTCCGCTGTCGTAGGAGAATTACGCATTTGCTTCATCTTTTTGAAGCGGTAACAGCGGCAGGAGTCGTTAATGGATCATTTGCAGTCGATGCGAGTGTTCGTCAAGGTTGCGGATCTCGGGAGTTTCGCGCGGGCCGCAAGTGCAATGGATATCTCCAACGCGGTCGCGACCCGTCACGTCGCCGATCTGGAAGGCCGTCTCGGCACGCGCCTGCTCAATCGCACCACGCGCAGCCTTTCGCTGACGGAGTCCGGCCAGGTGTATCTGGAGCGCGCGCGCCAGATTCTGGACGAACTCGAAGACGTCGAGCAGATGGTCGTCGCCCGTAACCACGAGCCGGTCGGCACGCTGCGCATCGTTGCGCCGGTCGTGTTCGGCCTGCATAACCTCGCGCCGGTGCTGCAGACCTATACCGAGCAATTTCCGAAAGTGGTGCCGGATCTCACGCTGGTCGACCGGCAGGTCGACCTGGTCGAGGAAGGCTTCGACGTCGGCATCGTGGTGACGCGCCAGATGCGCAGCGCGAGCATCGTGACGCGACGGCTGACCACCGGCTGCATGACCGTCTGCGCGACGCCGAGCTATCTGGAAAAGCACGGCGTGCCGACGCATCCGGAACATCTCGCCGAGCATCCGGGCCTGAGCCTGCCGAGCGAATACTGGGGCGACGACCGGGTGTTTACGGGGCCGGATGGCGAAGTGCGGGTGCGGCCGACCAACGTGGTCGTCGCGAACAACACCGCGATGCTGCGCCAGTTCGCGCTGCTCGGGATGGGCGTCGCGATCCTGCCGAGCTACCTGATCGGCAGCGACATCGCGCGCGGCGCGCTCGTGCGGCTGTTGCCGGATTTCCGTCTGCCGCAGGTCGAGATCAACATCGCGTACCCGAGCCGCCGCCATCTGCCGGCGAAGGTGCGCACCTTCATCGACCACCTCGTCGAGCATTTCAGCCATTCGACCGATGCGACGATGGGCGAGCAGTGGGCGGCGCAGGGCGTCGCGCCGGCGCCGATCGGCGTCGAGATGCGCCCCGAACGGCCGGACCAGGTCGATTCGACGGTCTCGTCGCGCCTGCCGCGTTCGCCACGGTCGCGGGTTGCCGTGCCGTCGCCACTGTAGCGCGGGGGGGCGGGGCGGTGATCGGACCGCCCGCGCAATAAAAAACGCGGATCGAGCGATCGATCCGCGTTTTTCGTCGGCCGGCCGGGCGCGGGGTGCGCCGGGAGGCAAGCCCTTACGAGCCGGTCTTGCGCGCCGTCGTCTTCCGCGCAGCGGTCTTGCGGGCCGGCGTCGGCTTCTCGTCGGCGCCTTCCGTCACGGTTTCGGCTTCCTTCGTCGCCGATTTCGCCGTCTTCTTCGCCGCTGCCGCCTTCGGCTCCTTCTTCTCGAACTCGAAGCCGATCTTGCCGTCCGGCTGCTTCACGAGGTACGCCTTGAAGTTGCGGCCGGTGCGCGACGACTTGAAGTTCGGCAGCAGGTCGGTGCGGCCGTCGGCGAGCAGCTTGCCCATCTGCTCGCGGGTGATTTCCTGCTGCAGGATCACCTTGCCCGAGCGGAAGTCGCAGGTCTTCGGGTTGGCGACCGAGTGCTCGCACACGTAGCTCATCCCGTGCTCGAACACGCGGCCCTTGCATTTCGGGCAGGCGCCGACCGGCTCCTGCGCGGAGAAGTCCGGCGCCTCGCCTTCCTCGCCGCCCTGGTCCTGGCCGAAATCGAACTCCAGCTTGTAGTTCTTCGTCTCGTCGTCGAACGAGAGCTTCAGGATTGCCGAGAACGGCCGCCCCATCTTGCTGCGGAAACCGGACAGCGGGCCGATCTCCTTCTTCTGCAGCAGTTCCTCGACTTCCGCGATCTCGAACTGCCGGCTGCCCGGGATCTTCGAGATCGAGAACTCGCACTTCGTGCACGCGAAGCGCCGGTAGTTTTCCTTCACCTGGCCGCCGCAGTTCGGGCACGGCGTCTCGAGCGTCGCGTAATCGCCGGGGATCGTGTCGGAATCGTATTCCTTCGCGCGCTTGACGATCTGCTGCGTCATGCGGGCGATTTCCTGCATGAACGCGTCGCGCCCGAGATTGCCGCGCTCCATCTGCGACAGCTTGTATTCCCATTCGCCGGTGAGCTCCGGCGCGGTCAGTTCCTTCACGCCGAGCCCGCGCAGCAGGGTCATCAGCTGGAACGCCTTCGCGGTCGGGATCAGCTCGCGGCCTTCGCGCACGAGGTATTTCTCGCCGAGCAGCCCTTCGATGATCGCCGCGCGCGTGGCCGGCGTGCCGAGCCCCTTCGCGGCCATCGCCTCGCGCAGCTCGTCGTCCTCGACCAGCTTGCCCGCGCCTTCCATCGCGGAGAGCAGCGTCGCTTCCGAGTAGCGTGCGGGCGGTTTCGTCACGAGCGCCACCGCGGCGATCTCGTCCGTTTTCACCTTCTCGTCCTTCTGCACCGGCACGAGGTTCGCGTCCGCGCCTTCGGCGTCGCGGCCGTACACCTGCAGCCAGCCCGGCTCGACGAGCACCTTGCCTTCGGTCTTGAAGTGATGGCCGGCCACCTCGGTGATCCGCGTCGTGACCCTGTATTCCGCGGCGGGGAAGAACACGGCGAGGAAGCGCTTCACGACGAGGTCGTAGAGCTTCTGTTCCGGCTCTGACAGCGATTTCGGCGCCTGCAGCGTCGGGATGATCGCGAAGTGGTCGCTGATCTTCGAGTTGTCGAAGATCCGCTTGTTCGGCTTCACCCAGCCCTTGTCGAGCACCTGCTTCGCATGCGGCAGGTAGTTGTGGCTCTCCTTGAGCATCTCCATCGTCGACTTGACCGTCGCGATGTAGTCTTCCGGCAGCGCGCGCGCATCGGTACGCGGATAGGTCAGCACCTTGTGCTTTTCGTACAGCGCCTGCGCGAGACCGAGCGTGTTCTTCGCGGAGAAGCCGAAGCGGCTGTTCGCTTCGCGCTGCAGGCTCGTCAGGTCGAACAGCAGCGGCGACAACTGCGTCGACGGCTTCGATTCCTCGCTGACGGTGCCGATCTGGTCGCGGCAGGCCGCGACGATCGTCTCGGCGGCGGGCAGGCTCCAGAGCCGCGAGTCGCGCTTTTCCGGATCGAATTCGTCGCGCTTGAATTTAGGGTCGTACCACTTGCCTTCATAGAAGCCGCCCGCGCACGCGAACGCCGCCTTCACTTCCCAGTAGTCGCGCGGGACGAAACGGCGGATTTTCTCTTCACGTTCGACGACGATCGACAAGGTTGGCGTCTGAACGCGGCCGACCGTGGTCAGGAAGAAGCCGCCGCCCTTGCTGTTGAACGCGGTCATCGCGCGGGTGCCGTTGATCCCGACGAGCCAGTCGGCTTCCGAGCGGCAGCGGGCCGCGTCGGCGAGCGGCTGCATGTCGGAGTCGCTGCGCAGGTGCGCGAAGCCGTCGCGGATCGCCTGCGGGGTCATCGACTGCAGCCACAGGCGCTGGACCGGCTGCTTCGCCTTCGCATGCTGCACGATCAGGCGGAAGATCAGCTCCCCTTCGCGCCCCGCGTCGCATGCGTTGATCAGGCGGTCGACGTCCTTGCGCTTCATCAGCTTGGTCAGCACCTTGAGGCGCGACTCGCTCTTGGCGATCGGATTCAGGTCGAAATGCGGCGGAATGACGGGCAGGTGCGCGAAGCTCCACTTGCCGCGCTTGACCTCGTACTCTTCCGGGGCCGCGATTTCGAGCAGGTGGCCGACAGCGGACGACAAGACGTACTCGTCGCTCTCGAAGTATTCGTCATGCTTCGTAAAGCCACCCAAAGCGCGCGCGATGTCGTTCGCGACAGAAGGCTTTTCCGCAATGATCAGAGCTTTGGACATGACTGTGTGTGTGGTAGACCGGGTTTGCCGGTTGTGGGTCCCTTTTACGACGGCTTTATAGCACACGGCGCCATGACGGCGGCTCGGCGTGCAAAAAGCGGCTCATCATAGTGGGGGGGCGTGACGGCGGCAAGCGTGCGGCGCAGCAGGGCGCGCTTTCGCGCGAAATACCGCGGCACCGGCACGCGGCTCAGGCCTCGACGTTCAGGATGTTGCGCAGTTTTGGTGCATGCGGCACGCCCGGCAGCGCGGTCAGGTCGGACAGCATCCGCTCGACGATGGCCGCGTGCGGGAGCACCGTGCCGAAGAAGCGCGCGGCGTTGGCGTCCTCGATCAGGATCGTCGGGAAATTCTCGACGTCGAGATCGTCGAGCCGGTCGGCATGCGTTTCGATGTCGATCCATGCGAAGCAGGCCTCGGGATGCGCGTCGGCGAGCTGGTCGAAGGCGGCGCGGTAGTCGCGGCAGGTGCCGCACCAGTCGGCGCACAGGCAGGCGACGAGCAGCGTGCCGGGATGGCGGAGGCGCTCGGCGATCCGATCCGCATCGGTGTCGAGATTCAGCGCGGGCATGGGTTTCCTTGCATGAAGTCGGCGGGCGGCGCAGCCGCCCCTATGCGGGGGAATGTAGCACGCCGCACGCAAGCTGCGGCGCGGCCGGGCCGCCGAGCCGGACGAAGCGGCCGCCGGCCACGCTCGCGACGCGGCCGGCCAGTTCGAGCGCGAGGAGCGCCCGGTGGAGCGCGTCGTCGGACAGGCCGCTGCGCTCGGCCAGCCATTCGTACGTCACGGGGCCATATCCGAGCGCGGCAAGGACGGCCTGCTCGGTCGCGTCGCCGGATGTCGCGGCGGCCGGCGCCGCGTCGCCCGGCGATTCCGTGCGCAGCCCATATTCGTCGAGGACGTCCTCGGGCGTTGCGGTGAGCTTCGCGCCGTCGCGGATCAGCGCGTGGCAGCCTTGCGCAAGCGGCGCGTGGATCGAGCCCGGCATCGCGAACACGTCGCGGCCCAATTCGTTCGCGAGCCGCGCGGTGATCAGCGAGCCGGAACGCGGCGCGGCCTCCACGACGAGCGCGCCGCTCGCCAGCGCGGCGATCAGCCGGTTGCGCTGCGGGAAGTGCGCGGCGCGGGCCGGCGTGCCGAGCGGCCACTCGGAGACGATGGCGCCGTGCGCGGCGATCTCGTGTGCAAGCGCGCGGTGCCGCGCCGGATAGACGAGATCGGCGCCGGTGCCGATCACCGCGATCGTGCTCGAGCGGCCGTCCAGCCCGCCCCGGTGCGCGGCGCCGTCGATGCCGAGCGCCAGCCCGGAGACGATCGCGAGCCCGGCGTCCGACAGGATGCGCGCGAAGCGCGTCGCATCCGCGAGGCCCTGAGGCGTCGCGTGCCGGCTGCCGATGATCGCGATCCCGCGCGCGTGCAGCAGCGCGACGCGCCCCTTTACATATAGCAGCGGCGGCGGGTCGTGCAGGTCGAGCAGCCGCGGCGGATACGCGGGATCGCCGAGCGGGACGATGCAGTTGCCGGGCGCGTCGCGCCACGCGAGCGCCGCGGCGGCCCGTGCGTCCAGGTCGGCGCGCTCGCTCGCGCGCACGGCCTGCGCCGCCGCCGGGCTGCTCGCGGCGGCGATCGCGTCGTCCGGCGCGTCGATGAGCGCGCGCGGCGAGCCGAACGCGTCGAGCAGCACGCGCAGCACCGCGGGCGTCAGTCCGGGCGCTTCGGCGAGCTGCAGCCAGGCGCGCAGCGCGGCGGCGCTCAGCGGGTGCGGCGACATGAGGAAACCGTCGAATGCGACGGCCAGCGAGACGCGTGTCGCCATGTTAAAATTTTCATCATCCGAAATAATCCGATGGGGCTGCGCGCAGGCGCGCGGCCGGTTGCAGGTCGCGTGATACGCGGGCGTTGATTCGCCGCGCATCCGCCTCATCTTCGTCGCATCCCCGCGGCTGGGCCAGTCGGCCGGATGGCCGACGCGAACCGCCGATTTACCGATTACCGAACGCCATGGCTTTGCTGAACATCATTCATTACCCCGACAAGCGGCTGCACAAGGTCGCCAAGCCCGTCGACAAGGTCGACGACCGGATCCGCAAGCTCGTCGCCGACATGGCCGAAACCATGTATGCCGCGCCGGGCATCGGCCTTGCCGCGACGCAGGTCGACGTGCACGAGCGCGTGATCGTGATCGACGTCTCGGAAGACAAGAGCGAGCTGCGCGCCTTCATCAATCCGGAGCTCGTGTGGTCGAGCGACGCGAAGCAGGTCTACGAGGAAGGCTGCCTGTCGGTGCCGGGCGTCTACGACGAAGTCGAGCGTCCGGATCGCGTGCGCGTGCGCGCGCTCGACGAAAAGGGCGAGACGTTCGAGCTCGACTGCGAGGGCCTGCTGGCCGTGTGCATCCAGCACGAGATGGATCACCTGATGGGCCGCGTGTTCGTCGAATACCTGTCGCCGCTCAAGCAAAGCCGCATCAAGTCGAAGATGAAGAAACTCGAACGCGCGATGTGACGCGTGTTCGCCCTGCCTGACCACGATCCGTTGTCATGACACATTCGTTGCGCGTCATTTTTGCCGGCACGCCGGAATTCGCCGCGGCCGCACTCGCCGCGATCCACGAGGCGGGGTTTCCGGTGCCGCTCGTCCTTACGCAGCCTGACCGCCCCGCCGGGCGCGGGATGAAGCTGCAGGCGAGCGCCGTGAAGCGCTATGCCGTCGAGCACGGCATCCCCGTCACGCAGCCGCCGTCGCTGCGCCGCGCGGGCAAGTACCCGGCCGAGGCGGCCGACGCGATCGAGCTGCTGCGCGCGACCCCGCACGACGTGATGGTGGTTGCCGCATACGGCCTGCTGCTGCCGCAGGAGGTGCTCGACATCCCGCGCCACGGCTGCATCAACATCCATGCGTCGCTGCTGCCGCGCTGGCGCGGCGCCGCGCCGATCCATCGCGCGATCGAGGCGGGCGACGCTCAGACGGGCGTCACGCTGATGCAGATGGATGCCGGGCTGGACACCGGCGCGATGCTGCACGACGCGCGCGTCGCGATCGCGCCCGACGACACGACCGCGACGCTGCACGACCGGCTCGCAGCGGAAGGCGCGCGCCTCATCGTCGACGCGCTGGCGCAGCTCGAGCGCACCGGCAGCCTGCCGGCCACGCCGCAGCCGGCCGACGGCGTGACGTACGCGGAGAAGATCGGCAAGCACGAGGCCGCGCTCGACTGGCGCGAGCCCGCGGACGTGCTGGCGCGCCGGGTGCGCGCGTTCGATCCGTTCCCGGGCGGCGTCGCGACGCTCGACGGCGCGGCGCTCAAGCTGTGGGCGGCGGCGCCCGTGGACGCGCGCGGCGACGCGGCGCCGGGGACGATCGTCGACGCGGGCCCGGAGGGCGTGATCGTTGCGTGCGGCAGCGGCGCATTGCGCGTCACGCAACTGCAGAAACCGGGCGGCAAGCGGCTGCCGGCGCGCGAATTCCTGGCCGGCGCGCCGCTGGCCGCGGGCCAGCGGTTCACGCTTCCCGACGCGTCCTGAGCGTCATTCGACACGGCTCGCCGGCGGCGCGCAATCGGCCGAACGGCCGAGTCGCAACGCACGGCGCGCGCGCGTAGAATTTCCCTGCGCTTTCCCGGCTCCGAGGTTTTCATGCTTGGCATCACCCATTTCGGCTTCTTTCTCCTGGCGGTGTTCCTGCTGAACGTCACGCCCGGTCCCGACACCGCGTACATCATCGGCCGCAGCGTCGCGCAAGGCCGCGGCGCCGGGCTGATGTCCGCGCTCGGCATCTCCGCCGGCTGCTGCGTGCACGCGCTCGCCTGCGCGTTCGGCCTGACTGCGCTGCTGGCCGCGTCGGCCACGGCGTTCACGGTGATCAAGCTGGTGGGCGCGGCCTACCTGATCTACCTGGGCGTGCGGATGATCCTCGCGAAGCCGGCGGCCGGGGCCGATACGGCGCGGGCTGCGCCGGTCGCGGCCGCCAAGCCGTTGCGCCAGCTGTTCATGCAGGGCTTCTGGACGAACGTGCTGAACCCCAAGGTCGTGCTGTTCTTCGTGTCGTTCTTCCCGCAGTTCGTGTCGGCCGGCAGCGCGCACAAGGCACTGGCGTTCCTGACCCTCGGCGCGGTGTTCGTCGTGATGAGCACGATCTGGAACAGCATGCTCGCGTGGGTCGCGGGCAGCGTGACGCGCCGTTTTTCCGGCAAGCCGGGCGTGAAGAAGTGGCTCGACCGCACGGTCGGCAGCGCGTTCGTCGGACTCGGCCTCAGGCTCGCAGCTTCGCAACGCTGAGATTGAATTTTTCTGATACGCCCTTATCTAACAGATCGCTTACAACCTTCCGCCGCGCCCCTCGAGGCATCCGGCGGGTGCTGCATTCGGACAAGGAGTGGACGTATGTTCAATTGGGTCAAAACCGCGATGCTGATGGCCGCGATCACGGCCCTGTTCATCGTGATCGGCGGGATGATCGGCGGCTCGCGCGGCATGACGATCGCGCTGCTGTTCGCGCTCGGCATGAATTTCTTCTCGTATTGGTTCTCCGACAAGATGGTGCTGCGCATGTACAACGCGCAGGAAGTCGACGAGAGCACGGCGCCGCAGTTCTACCGGATGGTGCGCGAACTGGCGACGCGCGCGAACCTGCCGATGCCGCGCGTGTACCTGATCAATGAAGACGCGCCGAACGCGTTCGCGACGGGCCGCAACCCCGAGCACGCAGCCGTCGCGGCGACGACGGGCATCCTGCGCGTGCTGTCGGAGCGCGAGATGCGCGGCGTGATGGCGCACGAGCTCGCGCACGTGAAGCACCGCGACATCCTGATCTCGACGATCACCGCGACGATGGCGGGCGCGATCTCGGCGCTCGCGAATTTCGCGATGTTCTTCGGCGGGCGTGACGAGAACGGCCGTCCGGCCAATCCGATCGCGGGCATCGCAGTCGCGCTGCTCGCGCCGATCGCCGGCGCGCTGATCCAGATGGCGATCTCGCGGGCGCGCGAGTTCGAGGCGGACCGCGGCGGCGCGCAGATTTCCGGCGATCCGCAGGCGCTCGCGTCGGCGCTCGACAAGATCCATCGCTACGCGGCGGGCATCCCGTTCCCGGCGGCCGAGGAGCATCCGGCCACCGCGCAGATGATGATCATGAATCCGCTGCACGGCGGCGGCCTGCAGAACCTGTTCTCGACGCACCCGGCCACCGAGGAGCGCATCGCGCGCCTGATGGAAATGGCGCGCACGGGCCGTTTCGACTAAGCGTCCCTGCCGCCTCGTGCGCGGCAATGGACGCACACGCTTTGCCTCACCCCGCATGCGCTGCGCTGCGGGGTGTTCCACTTGTGCGTCCCGAAAAGGGGCGCGTATGCGCCCACGCTACAATGCGCGGTTTGGGATCGCGGCGGCCACGCAGCCGCCGCGGCTCCCGTTGCTTGCCGACGCCTCGATCCGATGACACGAAACCGCACCTCCGCCAAACCTTCGTCCGGCCGCCCGGCTCGCCTGTCCGCACTGCATCTCGCGCCCGAATCGCTCGGCTTCGCGCTCGATGCGGCCGCGCAGGCGGTCGACGCGGTGCGCCGCGGCACTGCGTTGCCGGCCGTGCTGGCGACGGTGTTCGCGGGGATGGCGTCCGGCGCGCAGGCGCTTGCGCGCGGCGCGACGCAGGACGTCGCCTACCGGACGATGCGCCGCCTCGGCAGCGCCGACTGGCTGATCGGCCGGCTCGTCAGCAAGGCGCCGCCCGCGCATGTCCAGGCCGTCCTCGCGTGCGCGTTCGCCCTGCTGCTCGATGAAGGCGACGCCGCCGCGTATCCGGCGTTCACCGTCGTCGACCAGGCCGTGACCGCGATCGGCGCGCGTCGCGAGGTCGCGTTCGCGAAAGGGATGGTCAACGCGGTGCTGCGGCGCTTCCTGCGCGAGCGCGATGCGCAGGTCGCGGCGATGCAGGACGATCCGGTCGCGCGCTGGAACTACCGTGCGTGGTGGCGCGACGCAGTGCAGGCCGCGTGGCCCGACGGCTGGCAGGCGATGCTCGCGGCCGGCGACCGTCCCGGCCCGCTGACGCTGCGCGTGAATGCGCGCCGCACGACCGTCGACGCGTATCTCGATACGCTGCGCACGCACGGCATCGACGCGGCCGCGATCGGCAAGCATGCGGTGCGGCTCGCCTCGCCGCTGCCGGTCGAACGCATTCCAGGCTTCGCCGACGGCGTCGTCTCCGTTCAGGACGCGGGCGCGCAGCTTGCCGCCGAATGGCTCGGCGCGGCCGACGGGATGCGCGTGCTCGACGCCTGTGCAGCGCCCGGCGGCAAGACCGGGCATATCCTCGAGCTCGCCGACGCGGAAGTCGTTGCGCTCGAAAGCGACGCCACCCGCGCGACGCGCATCGGCGAGAATCTCGCGCGGCTGTCGCTGGTCGCGGACGTGCGCGTCGGCGACGCGGGCGCGCCCGGCGAATGGCACGACGGCCGGCCGTTCGACCGCATCCTCGCCGACGTGCCGTGCTCGGCCTCCGGCATCGTGCGCCGTCATCCCGACATTCGCTGGCTGCGCCGCGAGGCCGACATTCCGGCGCTCGTCGCCGAGCAGCGCCGCATCCTGTCGGCGCTGTGGCCGCTCGTGAAGCCGGGCGGCGAACTGCTGTACGTGACCTGTTCGATCTTTCCGGAAGAGGGCGAGCTGCAGGCGCGCTGGTTTGAAGCGGCTTGTGAAGATGCGGTACGATTGGACGCGCCCGGCCAGCTGCTGCCGCGCGCCGCCTCGGGCGGGGCGCAGGCAGGCGCGGCCGGTCCCGACCAGAACACCGATCACGACGGATTTTTCTACGCGCGGTTTCAGAAACGGTGACGATCAAACACCTTTTTCCACTTCGGCTCGCGGCCGTGCTGATGGTCGCATTGGCCCTGTGCCTCGCGGTCGCGAGGCCGGCGCGCGCCGAATCGATCGCCGTGCAGCGCGCGTCGCTGCAGTCCGACGGCAGCGGCTGGAGCCTCGACGCCCGCTTCGACTTCGAGCTGAATTCGAACCTCGAGGACGCCGTCAACAAGGGCATCCCGCTTTACTTCACGACCGATTTCGAGCTGAGCCGCGCGCGCTGGTACTGGTTCGACGAACAGCCGGTGTCGGTGTCGCAGACGATCCGCCTGTCGTTCCAGCCGCTCACGCGCGAATACCGCGTGTCGACGGGCGGCCTGCAGCTCGGCTTCGGCACGCTGAAGGACGCGCTCGCGGTCGTCAGGCACATCACGTCGTGGCACGTGATCGACCGGAACCAGGTGCGCCAGGGCGAAACCTATACGGCCTCGGTGCGGATGCAGCTCGATACGGCGCTGATGCCGAAGCCGTTCCAGGTCGACGCGGTGAACAACCGCGACTGGACGCTCGGGTCGGACTGGAAGCGCTTTACCTTCACGGTGACCGAACGTGCTAAATAGAGTGCGCCGCGCGGCCAGCGGGAAGAGCCTGCTCGTGCGCGTGATCGTTTCGACCGTTGCCCTTACCGCGCTGCTGCTGCTCGTGCTGCTGGCGGCCGCGAGCGCGAACACCGAATTCTTCGATCGCTACTACTCGTGGCTGTACGCGACCAACATCGTCGTCGCGCTGGTGTTCCTGCTCGTCGTGCTCGGCCTGATCGGCATGATCGTCGTGCGCCTGAGGAAGGGCAAGTTCGGCACGCGGCTGCTTGCGAAGCTCGCGGTGTTCTTCGCGCTCGTCGGCGTCGTGCCGGGCGGCATCATCTACATCGTGTCGTACCAGTTCGTGTCGCGCAGCATCGAATCGTGGTTCGACGTGAACGTCGAAACCGCCTTGACCGCCGGCCTGAACCTCGGCCGCGGGATGCTCGACGCATCGCTGTCCGACCTGCAGACGAAGGCGCGCCTGATGTCCGACCAGCTCGCGAGCGCCGATACGAACACGAACGGCACGACGCTCACGCTGCTGCGCCTGCGCGACCAGTTCGGCGTGCAGGACGCGACGATCGTCGAGCCCGGCCGCAGCGGCCCGGGCGCCGCGCCCGACCTGCACATCGTCGCGCAGGCGTCGGGCAATTTCGCGGCGCTGATCCCCGACGACCTGCCGACGCCGCTGATGCTGAACCAGGCGCGCGAACGCGGCGCGTACGCGGCGATCGAGGGCGAGGTCGACGGCGATCCGCATGCGCACGGCGCGAAGGGCGCGCTGCGGTTGCGCGTCGTGCGGCCCATCCCGGATGCGTCCACGTCGCTGCTGCAGCCGGCCGAACGCTTCCTGCAGCTCACGCAGCCGGTGCCGCCGACGCTCGCGCACAACGCGGACGCCGTGCAGCGCGCGTATCGCGAATACCAGGAAAAGGCGCTCGGCCGCACGGGCCTGCGCAAGATGTACATCGGCACGCTGACGCTCGCGCTGTTTCTCGCGACCTTCATCGCGATGATGCTCGCGCTCGCGCTCGGCCAGCAGCTCGCGCGGCCGCTGTTCCTGCTCGCGCAGGGGACGAAGGAAGTCGCGGAAGGCGACTACACGCCCAAGCGCGAGATCAAGTCGCGCGACGAGCTCGGCTTCCTCACGCAGGCGTTCAACGCGATGACGCGCCAGCTGTCCGAGGCGCGGCTCGCGGTCGAGAACAACCGCATCGCGCTCGAGCATTCGAAGGCCTATCTCGAGAGCATCCTCGCGAACCTGACCGCGGGCGTGTTCGTGCTCGACCGCCAGTTCAGGCTGACGACCGCGAACCGCGGCGCCGAGCGAATCTTCCGGCAGCCGTTCGATGCGCTGATCGGCGCGACGCTCGACCAGGTCGGCGTCGTCGCGGAATTCGGCGCGATGGTGCGCAAGGCGTTCGCCGATCGCGAGGCGGCGTCCGACGGCGGCAGCGGCGATCACGGCCATTGGCAGCAGCAGTTTGCGGTCGAAGTGCCGGGTGAAGCCGATCCGCTGACGCTGCTCGTGCGCGGCGCGCGTCTCGTGTCGACGGTGGAAGGACAGGCGGACGATCCGCAGACGTCCGGCTACGTCGTCGTGTTCGACGACATCTCCGACGTGATTTCCGCGCAGCGCTCGGTTGCGTGGGGCGAAGTCGCGCGGCGGCTCGCGCACGAGATCAAGAACCCGCTGACGCCGATCCAACTGTCGGCGGAGCGGCTGCAGATGAAGCTGTCCGACAAGCTCGCGCCGACGGATGCGGACGTGCTGAAGCGCGGCGCGACGATGATCGTCAACCAGGTCGCGGCGATGAAGCGGATGGTCGACGATTTCCGCGAATATGCGCGCACGCCGCCGGCGGTGCTCGCGAACCTGCAGCTCAACGAGCTGGTGAGCGAGGTGCTCGGGCTCTACGGCGTCGGCGAGGGCAAGAGCACGATCGTCGTCGAGCTCGCGCCGCTGCCGGTGATTCGCGGCGACGCGACGCAACTGCGCCAGGTGATCCACAACCTGCTGCAGAATGCGCAGGATTCGGTTGCGGAAGTCGCGCAGCCGCGTGTGTTGATCGAAACCAAGACAGTAGAATATGGCGATCCCGACACCGAGGGCAAAACGCGTGTCGCGGTTCGCCTGACCGTGTCCGACAACGGTCCGGGCTTTCCGGCGCGCATCCTGACCCGCGCGTTCGAGCCTTACGTGACGACGAAGGCGAAGGGCACGGGCCTCGGGCTGGCTACGGTGAAGAAAATCATCGACGAGCACGGCGCGCGGATCGACCTGCGCAATCGCATGCACGGCGAGGTCGTCGAGGGTGCGCAGGTGTCGATCCTGTTCCTCCAGCTGGCGAGCGATGCGCCGGACGCCGGGCATGGCGTGCAGGGCGTGCAGGGCGTGCAGGGCGTGCAGGGCGGGACGGCCCCCGCAAAGACAAAAGCAAGTGTGCAGACAAAGGCAGCGTAAATGGCAACCATCCTGGTGGTAGATGATGAAATGGGCATCCGGGAATTGCTCTCGGAGATCCTCAGCGACGAAGGACATGTCGTCGAGGCGGCGGAGAACGCGCAGGCCGCGCGTGACTACCGCCTGAATCAGACGCCCGATCTCGTGCTGCTCGATATCTGGATGCCCGATACCGACGGCGTCACGTTGCTCAAGGAATGGGCGGCGCAGGGGCTGCTGACGATGCCCGTGATCATGATGTCCGGGCATGCGACGATCGACACGGCCGTCGAGGCGACGAAGATCGGCGCACTCGATTTCCTCGAGAAGCCGATCGCGTTGCAGAAGCTGCTGAAGGCGGTCGAACACGGGCTCGCGCGCGGCGCGGCGCCGGCGACCGTCAACGCGGTGGCGAAGCCGGGGGCAGGGCCGGCCGCGGGGCCGGCGGCGATCGCGTCCGCGGCCGCGTTGCCGACGCTCGGCGACGACACGGTCGCGACGCTCGGCCTCGTGGGGCAGACGGCGGCGATTCCGTTCGACATCCCGTTGCGCGAGGCGCGCGACGCGTTCGAGCGCGCGTACTTCGAGTACCACCTCGCGCGCGAGAACGGCAGCATGACGCGCGTCGCGGAGAAGACGGGCCTCGAGCGCACGCACCTGTATCGCAAGCTCAAGCAGCTCGGCGTCGAGCTCGGCAAGAAGCCGCCGGAGGGCATCGCGTAAAAAACTTCACGAAAGTGCTTGCGCAACGCCAGATAACTCGATATACTTTCTCTTCTTCGTTGGCCCGGTAGCTCAGTTGGTAGAGCAGCGGATTGAAAATCCGCGTGTCGATGGTTCGATTCCGTCCCAGGCCACCAGCATTTCGAACCCCAAGAATCGCTAGATTCTTGGGGTTTTTCGTTTGTGGTGGCGTGCGCTGCCCGGCGGCATTTGCGGCGACGTGATAAAATCCGTGCCCGCTCAATGACTTAGCGCGTCGCTTCGTGTGCATCGCGAAGCGGGCGGTCCGGCATCGCGCCGCTTTGAGGCGCCGATGTCGCGCGATGGGCGGCATAAGCGTCCCGTCGTCTTTGAGGCAGGCGGCCCCGCCTATACTGGTCGAGCCGGCACGCGCCGGGCGGCCCTCGCGACAGCCGGTCGCCCGGGCGCGGCGCGAGCCTACACATTCACGGAGTATCACGGTGATTCGGACAGACGCTAAAGACGGCGCGCTCGTGTTGTTTTCCGGCGGGCAGGACTCGGCCACGTGCGTGGCGTGGGCCCTCGAACGCTATCAGACGGTCGAGACCCTCGGCTTCGACTACGGCCAGCGCCATCGCGTCGAGCTGGAGTGCCGCGAAGGCGTGCGCGACGCGCTGAAGCGCCAGTTTCCCGCGTGGGCCGGCCGGCTCGGCGACGATCACATGATCGACCTGTCGGTGCTCGGCGCGATCAGCGACACCGCGATGACGCGCGCGATCGAGATCGAGACGTCGGCGAACGGCCTGCCGAACACGTTCGTGCCGGGCCGCAACCTGCTGTTCATGACGATCGCCGCGGCGATCGCCTATCGCCGCGGGCTGCGCGTGCTGGTCGGCGGGATGTGCGAGACCGACTTCTCCGGCTATCCGGATTGCCGCGACGACACGATGAAGGCGCTGCAGGTCGCGCTGAACCTCGGCATGGACACGCGCATCGTGCTCGAGACGCCGCTGATGTGGCTCGACAAGGCGCAGACCTGGCAGCTCGCCGAGCAGCTCGGCGGCCAGGCGCTCGTCGAGCTGATCCGCGTCGAGACGCATACGTGCTACGTCGGCGAACGGGCGGAACTGCACGACTGGGGTTTCGGCTGCGGCGAATGCCCGGCGTGCAAGCTGCGCAAGCGCGGCTACGAGGCCTACCTGAAGGGCGAGCGCGTGACCGAAGCGCCGCTGTGACGCCCGCGCGCCGGCGGCGCACAATGATGAACTGATCGAGAACGAACGGCGCGAGCCGGATCCAGGACGATGACTTACGCGGTCAAGGAAATTTTCTACACGTTGCAGGGCGAGGGCGCGAACGCGGGCCGTCCGGCCGTGTTCTGCCGGTTCGCCGGCTGCAATCTGTGGTCGGGCCGCGAGGAAGACCGCGCGCAGGCGGCGTGCCGCTTCTGCGACACCGATTTCGTCGGCACCGACGGCGAGAACGGCGGCAAGTTCAAGGACGCGGCGGCGCTCGCCGCGCAGGTCGCGAGCCTGTGGCCGGACGGCGAGGCGCACCGCTTCGTCGTCTGCACGGGCGGCGAGCCGATGCTGCAGCTCGACCAGCCGCTCGTCGACGCGCTGCATGCGGCAGGCTTCGAGATCGCGATCGAAACCAACGGCTCGCTGCCGGTGCTCGAGTCGATCGACTGGATCTGCGTGAGCCCGAAGGCCGACGCGCCGCTCGTCGTCACGAAGGGCAACGAGCTGAAGGTCGTGATCCCGCAGGACAACCAGCGGCTCGCCGACTATGCGAAGCTCGACTTCGACTATTTCCTCGTGCAGCCGATGGACGGCCCGTCGCGCGACCTCAATACGAAGCTCGCGATCGACTGGTGCAAGCGCCATCCGCAGTGGCGCCTGTCGATGCAGACGCACAAATATCTGAACATTCCCTGATTCACCGGCTTTTGACATCGTGCTGATTACCCGAAAACTCGAATTCGACGCGGGACACCGCATTCCCGATCACCGCAGCCAGTGCAGGAACCTGCACGGCCATCGCTACGTGCTCGAAATCACGTTGCGCGGCGATCTCGTCGATACCGAGGGCGCGCCCGACCGCGGCATGGTGATGGATTTCGCCGACGTGAAGGCGCTCGCGATGGAGCATCTGGTCAGCAAGTGGGATCACGCGTTTCTCGTCTACGCGCGCGACGAGGTCGTGCGCTCGTTCCTCGAGCAGATGGCCGATCACAAGACCGTCGTGATCGACCGGATTCCGACCGTCGAGAACCTCGCGGCGATCGCGTTCGACATCCTCTCGAACGTCTACGACGCGCATTACGGGATCAACCTGCGCCTCGAGCGCGTGCGCCTGTACGAAACGCCGAACTGCTGGGCCGACGTCGAGCGCGAGCCCGGCCGCTGAGCTTCCCGGCGCGGCAGCTCCGCCCGGTCGGCGCGGACTGCCGCCGCGGTCCATGGCGGTAATCCCCTAGCCCCGCTCCTTCCCACATTCCGCCGCACGCCGCGCTATGATCGTTGCGTGGCGTCGCAGAACGCGTCGGCGTTTCTGCGCCGGCGCCGCCGCTGAACGGTTCCGCCGGCGCAGCCCGGCGTGTCGCGCCCCGTCCCGCCCGTTGCTTGTCCCTTTCGAATGCCCGTCCGTCTGGAGGCCGTTTCGATGAGCACGCTGACCAATTCCCTCAAACAACGCCTGCACGACGGCGACGACCCGCTGTACGGCCTGTGGCTGACGCTCGCGAGCGACGCCGCTGCCGAGGCGCTCGCTCACGCCGGCTACGACTGGCTCTGCATCGACATGGAGCATGCGCCGAACGACAGCCACGACGTCGCGTCGCAGCTGCGGGCGCTGGCCGCCGCCCATCTGCCGAGCGAACCGGTCGTGCGCGTGCCGGCGCGGGAGCCGTGGCTCGTCAAGCGCGCGCTCGATGCGGGCGCGCGCACGGTGATGTTTCCGAACATCGAAACCGTGGAAGACGCCGCGCACGCGGTGCGGCTCACCCGCTACCCGTCGCCGGAATCGCCGGACGGGCTGCGCGGCGTGGCGGGCATGGTGCGCGCGGCGGCGTTCGGAATGCGGCGCGATTACCTGCAGACGGCGAATGCGCAGGTTGCGGTGATGGTGCAGATCGAATCGGCGCGCGGCGTCGACGAAGTCGAGCGGATCGCCGCGATACCGGGCATCGACTGCCTGTTCATCGGTCCCGCCGATCTCGCGGCGAGCCTCGGGCATCTCGGCGACATCCGGCATCCGGCCGTCGAAGCCGCGATGGCGCGCGTGCTCGCGGCGGGCCGGCAAGCGGGCGTCGCGGTCGGCATCTACGCGGCCGATACGGCCGCGGCGCGGCAATACCGCGACGCCGGCTACCGGGTCATTTCGCTGTCCGCCGACGTCAGCTGGCTGCTGCGCGCGACGCGGCAGGCATTGCAGGAGGTGCGGTCATGAACGCAAGCGCCGGCGCGTGTCGCCGCAACTGCGCGCGCGCGCTGCGGGCGGGCGGCGCGGCGCTCGGCCTGTGGGCCGTCTGCGGCGCGGTGTTCGCGCAGGGCGCGCGAGCGCAGCCGGAGCCGGCGCGCGAGACGGAGTCCGCGATCGCCGATTACAACGCGGGCAATTTCCGGGCGGCGCTCGTGCAGTTTCACGATGCGGCCGAGCGCGGCAACCGTCTCGCGCAGTTCAATTACGCGATGATGCTGATCACGGGCGAGGGCGTGACGGCGAACGTCGACGAGGGGCTGCGCTGGCTGAGGCGCGCGGCCGACGCGAACATGTCGCACGCGCAGTACGTGTACGGCCGGATGCTGGACGACGGCGATTTCGTCTCGCGCAATCCGGCCGAGGCGCATCGCTGGTTCCTGAAGGCGGCGAAGCAGGGCCACGTGCAGGCCGCGCTGTCGCTCGCGAACCAGTTCCTCGACGGGCGCGGCACGCCGCGCGACAACCGTCAGGCGTTCGTCTGGTACAAGCAGGCCGCCGATGCGGGCGATCCGACCGCGCAATACGTGACCGCGTCGTTCTACGAGCGCGGCGGCGACGGCGTCGAGCAGAACCTGAACATCGCGCGCGCGTACTACGCGGCGGCCGCCGCGCAGGGCGACGAGACTGCGGGACTCAAATTCAAGGAACTCAGCGAACGCGTGAAGGCGCAGGGCCCGGCGAGCGGCGGCGGTGCCGGCGCGGCGCCGCCGCAATGATGAAGCGGCGCACGAGGCGCCGCCGCAATGACGAAGCGGCGCACGAGGCGCCGCCGCAATGACAAAGCGGCGCATCATGCGCCGCTTCGGATTGATTTTCCGCGCGGGTCAGGTCTTCATCAGCCGCCTTTGCCGGCCGACGCTCATGATCATCCCGATCGCGATGCCGAGCGTCGTGAGCGCGGTGCCGCCGTAGCTCATGAACGGCAGCGGCACGCCGACGACGGGCAGCACGCCGCTCACCATCCCGATGTTGACGAACGCATAGACGAAGAACGCCAGCGTGAGCGACCCGGCGAGCAGCCGGCCGAATTGCGTCGCGCCCTGCGCGGCGATGTACAGCCCGCGCGCGATCAGCGCCATGTACAGCGTGAGCAGCACGAGGCCGCCGGCGAGGCCCCATTCCTCGGAGAACACCGCGAAGATGAAGTCGGTGTGCTTTTCGGGAATGAATTCGAGGTGCGCCTGCGTGCCCTTCAGGTAGCCCTTGCCGAGCGCGCCGCCCGAGCCGATCGCGATCACCGCCTGGATCGTGTGGAAGCCCTTGCCGAGCGGGTCGGACGTCGGGTCGAGCAGCGTGCACACGCGGTGCTTCTGGTAGTCGTGCATCAGCGGCCATTGCACTTCCGGCTGGCAGATCCGCTCCTCGAACACCGCGATCGAGCCGACCGCGATCACGCCGGCGATCAGCACCGGCACGATCAGCTTGAACGACAGGCCCGCGAGATAGATCACGAAGAAGCCTGCCGCGAACACGAGCAGGCCGGTGCCGAGGTCCGGCTGCTTCGCGATCAGCCCGACCGGCACCAGCAGGATGCCGAACGCGGCGATGAAGTCGTACCAGCGCACGCCGCCTTCACGGCGCTGGTAGTACCACGCGAGCATCAGCGGCGTCGCGATCTTCAGGATCTCGGACGGCTGGATCACGACGCCGACGTTCAGCCAGCGCTTCGCGCCCTTCTTGGTCATCCCGAACAGCGCGACCGCGATCAATAGCGCGACGCCGAACGAATACAGCGGGACCGCGAAGCGCATCAGCGTCGTCGGCGGGATGTTGGCGATCACCCACATCAGCACGAACGTCAGCAGGATGTTGCGCAGCTGGTCCTCGACCCGGCCCGGCATGTCGATGCTCGCGCTGTACAGCGTGACGATGCCGACGCACAGCAGCAGGAACACGATGAGGGCGAGCGGGCGGTCGAAGCCCGCGAACATCTGCTTGATCTTGTCGAGCCAGGCGCGCTTGTCGAATTGCATGCCTTTCTCCGTCAATGAGCGGTGCCCGCGTCCGCCGCCTTCGCGGTGGGCGCTGCACGGTTGTCGTTGCGTGGCGCGGCGGCGAGCGGCTGCGCTTCGCCGGCCGGCTTGTGCGGCCGATGCGGCATGCGCCGGAACGGCGGCATGCTCGCGGCGGCCGGCGCCGCGGCGCTTGCCGTGACGGGCGCGGAAAGCTCGGCGGCGTTCGCGCCCGATGCGGGATTCGCGCCCGGCGCTGATGCGCCCGACGCCGCTTGCGCCGCGCTGGCCGCGCCCGGCACGACCGGCTGCGGCAGCATCTTGAAGCCGGCCGCGACGGTGACGGCCTTCGACGCGTCGCCGATCACCGGCGCGTTGATCGGCTCGGTCGCCGAGGCCGCGGCGGCCACCGCGGCCGCCTCGTTCTCCGGTTTCTGGCGCTCGACGAGGTAGAAGTCGAGCACGCGGCGCGCGATCGGCCCCGCGGACTGCGCGCCCCAGCCGCCGTTCTCGACGATCAGCGCGAGCGCGATCTGCGGATGGTCGACCGGCGCGTAGGCGATGAACAGCGCGTGATCGCGCAGGTGCTCGGCGAGCAGGTGGCCCTTGTAGTTGCCGCCCTGCAGCGAGAACACCTGCGCGGTGCCGGTCTTGCCGGCCGCGAGGTACGGCGCGCCGCGGAACACCTTGTACGCGGTGCCGGACGGGTTCTCGATCACGTTCTCCATCCCGCGCTTCACGACGTCGATGTCGCCCTGCTTGAGCGGGATCGTGTCGCTTTCCTTCGGCACGGTCAGGCGGCGCCCGCGCGAGATCGGATCCTCGACTTCCTTCACGAGGTGCGGCTTCATCACGACGCCGTCGTTGGCGAGCGTCGCGGTCGCGTGCGCGAGCTGCAGGATCGTGAACGAGTTGTAGCCCTGGCCGATCCCGAGGCTGATCGTCTCGCCGTCGAACCACTTCTGCTGCGCGGCCTTCTTGAAGGTCTTGCGCTTCCAGTCCGGCGACGGCAGGATCCCGCGCGCCTCGCCCTGGATGTCGATGCCGGTGATCTGGCCGAAGCCGAACGGCTTCATGAAGTTCGCGATCGCGTTCACGCCGAGGTCGCGGGCGAGCATGTAGAAGTAGGTGTCGTTCGACACCATGATCGCCTTGTTCATGTCGACGAAACCCTGGCCCGCGCGCACGTCGTTGCGGAACGTATGGCCGCCGAACGTGAAGTAGCCGGGATCCTGGATGCCCCAGCTCGGCGTGCGCTTGCCGAGCGTCAGGCCCGCGAGCGCCATGAACGGCTTGTAGGTCGAGCCCGGCGGGTAGGTGCCGTGCAGCGGCCGGTTCAGCAGCGGCTTGTCGGGCGAGTTGTTCAGCTCGTCCCAGGTCTGCTGGTCGATCCCGTCGACGAACGAGTTCGGGTCGAAGCTCGGCGACGACACGAACGCGAGCACGTCGCCCGTCTTCGGCTCGATCGCGACGAGCGCGCCGCGCTTGCCGGCGAACGCCTGCTCGGCGACCTGCTGCAGCCCGATGTCGAGCGACAGCACGAGGTTGTTGCCGGGCGTCGCCTGCGTGCGCGACAGCGTGCGCACCGGCCGGCCGCCCGCCGTCACCTCGACTTCCTCGAAGCCGGTCAGGCCGTGCAGCTCGGTCTCGTAGCTCTGCTCGACGCCGATCTTGCCGACGTAGTCGGTGCCCTTGTAGTTGTTCGCGTCGCGGCGCGGATCGTAGTGCTCCGGGTCGCTGTCGTTGTCGTCGCTCATCGCGTCGATCTTGTCCTGGTCGCGCTTCGAGATGCGGCCGATGTAGCCGATCACGTGCGCGGCCGTCGTGCCGAGCGGGTACTGGCGGAACAGCCGCGCGCGCACGTCGACGCCGGGGAAGAGGAAGCGCTGCGCGGTGAAGCGCGCGACTTCGTCGTCGGTGAGCCGGGTGCGGATCGGCAGGCTTTCGAAGTTCTTCGAGTCTTCCTGCAGCTTCTTGAAGCGGCGGCGGTCGCGCGCGTCGATCTGGACGATCGTCGCGAGCTTGTCGATCGTGTTCTCGAGCGTGTCGGTGAGCTTCGACGGCGTGATTTCGAGCGTGTACGCGGAGTAGTTCTTCGCGAGCACGACGCCGTTGCGGTCGGTGATGATGCCGCGGTTCGGCACGATCGGCGCGACCGAGATGCGGTTTTCCTCGGCCTGCAGCGCGTACTTGCCGTGCTGCCAGAGCTGCAGGTAGAAGAAGCGGCTCGCGAGCAGCCCGAAGCAGACGAACACGAACACGCCCGCCGCCGCGACGCGCAGGCGGAACCTCGAGAGCTGTTGCTGGGTGTCGTTGAATTCGGTCATGCGGTCAGGGGCGAGCGGAGCCGCGCGCGAAAGTCCGGCGGGCGAAAGGGCGGCGGGGGTTCAAGGCGGGGTCCTGGCGGCGCGGCTGCGGCTCAGATGGGGCGCGTGTCGTCCGGATCGACCGGACGGCGCTGCGGCATCAGCAGCAGGTGGCTCGCGATCGGCCACAGCGCGGCCTCGACGAAACCGTCGACCAGGTAGCGCCAGCCGGGGAACGCGGCGCCCATCAGCAGGCGGATCACGAACGGCACGAGCTGCGCGACGACGAGCAGCGGCGTGACGTACAGCACCTGCACGCCGATCGGCATCCACAGCACGCGGCGGTGGAGCGTGATCGCGCCGTACGACAGCAGCGTGTAGGCGAGCGCATGCTCGCCGAGCAGGCCCGCTTCGTGCACGTCCATCAGGATGCCGAGCGCGAATGCGACGCCCATCCCGACCTTGCGCGGCTGGTGGATGTTCCAGAACAGCAGCACGAGCGCGACGAAGTCGGGCACGCCGGGCAGGTGGCCCCACGGCATCAGGTTCAGCAGGAACGCGGCGGCGAGGCTGAAGACGATGAAGTACGGGTTGACCGGCTGCAGGATGTATTGCGGACGATTCATCGCTGGGCTCCTGATTGCCCGGCGGCGGGCTTCGCGGGCGCGGCGGGCTTGGCCGTTGCGGCTGGGGCCGCAGGGGCGGCGGGCGCAGCCGGCGCGCCGGGCTGGGCCGCGGCGCCGGCCGCCGGCTTCGCGCCCGCGTCGGCCGCCTTGTCGCCTTTGTCACCCTTTTCGCCCTTGGCGGCGCCCTTCGCGGCCTTCTTGCCGCCCTTCGCGTTCTTGTCGGCCGACTCCGGCTCGGCCGGGCGCGGCGGAATGGCGTTCTGGTAGTGCAGCACCAGCATCTGGCGCGCGCCGCGCACCGCCGCGACCGGCGCGCAGGTCACGCGTGCGAACGCGGTGTCGGCGAGCTTGTCGACGCGCATGACCTTCGCGACCGGCAGGCCGGGCGGATAGACGCCGTCGAGGCCGCTCGTGACGAGCTCGTCGCCGGCGACGACGTCGGCGCTCGTCGGCACGAAGCGCAGGTCGAGCGAATCGCCGCGCGGGGTGCCGTAGATCACGCTGCGCAGGCCGGTGCGCAGCACCTGGACCGGAATCGCGAGATCGCGGTCGGTGATCAGCGTGACTTCGGCCTGCAGCGGGAACACGCGGGTGACCTGGCCGACCACGCCGTCCTCGCTGACGACGGGCGCGCCGCCCTGGATGCCTTGCTGCATGCCCTGCCCGATCACGATCTTCTGCGTGAACGGGTCGGCGGTGTCGTACTGGATCTCGACGGGCGTCGACTGCGTCGCGATGTGCTGGCGCAGCTCGAGCAGCGCGCGCAGATGCGCGTTTTCCTGCGTGAGCACGGCGGCCTGGTTGGCCTGCGTCGACAACTGCAGGTTGCGGGCGCGCAACTGGTCGTTCTCGTGGCGCAGCGTGGCGCCGGTGGTTGCGATTTCGGCCGCGCCCATGAACAGGTCGCGCGGCACGAGCGCCACGCGCTGCAGCGGATACAGCACGGTGCCGAGCACCCCGCGGACGATTTCGAGCGTGTTGAAGCGCGCGTCCGACACGAGGAGCGCGATGGCGACCGTGACGAAGAAAATGAGCCGCGCGAGGGCGGGCGGACCTTGCTTGAAGAGGGGCGGCGGACTGTATTCCATGGTCGGCGCCGGGCGCGAATGATCGGTTAAATGATGCTCAGACGCGCAAACGGCGCGGCGGTTCGTTCTGAACGAGCGAGCCGGCCACGCCGCGGGTGCGTCATGTCAGGAGACTGCCTAGACGATCACTCGTACGAGAAGATGCTGCCCAGCTTGTCCATGCGCTCGAGCGCCATGCCCGAGCCGCGCACCACGCAGGTGAGCGGATCTTCGGCGACGAGCACCGGCAGGCCGGTCTCTTCCGCGAGCAGGCGGTCGAGGTCGCGCAGCAGCGCGCCGCCGCCCGTCAGCATCATCCCGCGTTCGGCGATGTCCGCGCCGAGTTCCGGCGGAGTCTGCTCGAGCGCGATCTTCACCGACGACACGATCTGGTTCAGCGGATCGGTGAGCGCCTCGAGGATTTCGTTGCTGGAGATCGTGAAGCTGCGCGGGATGCCTTCCGACAGGTTGCGGCCCTTCACTTCCATTTCCTTGACTTCGGAGCCAGGGAACGCGGAGCCGATTTCCTTCTTGATCGCCTCGGCCGTCTGCTCGCCGATCAGCATCCCGTAGTTGCGGCGGATGTAGTTGACGATCGCCTCGTCGAACTTGTCGCCGCCGACGCGCACCGAGCCCTTGTAGACGATGCCGCCGAGCGAGATCACGCCGACTTCGGTCGTGCCGCCGCCGATGTCGACGACCATCGAGCCCGTCGCTTCCGACACCGGCAGGCCGGCGCCGATCGCGGCCGCCATCGGCTCCTCGATCAGGTAGACCTGCGATGCGCCGGCGCCGTGCGCCGCTTCCTTGATCGCGCGGCGCTCGACCTGGGTCGACCCGCACGGCACGCAGATGATGATGCGCGGCGACGGCGAGAACATGCGCGACTCGTGGGCCGTCTTGATGAACTGCTTGATCATCTGCTCGGTGACGGTGAAGTCGGCGATCACGCCGTCCTTCATCGGGCGGATCGCCTCGATGTTGCCCGGCACCTTGCCGAGCATCTGCTTGGCTTCCTTGCCGACCGCCTGGATCGTCTTCTTGCCGTTGGGGCCGCCTTCCTGGCGGATCGACACGACGGACGGCTCATCGAGCACGATGCCCTTGCCGCGCATGTAGATCAGGGTGTTTGCGGTGCCGAGGTCGATCGCGAGATCGTTGGAGAAGTAGCTGCGCAAAAAACCGAACATTCTTCAGAATCCTGTTTCGCTCTGGGCCAGCCCTGCGATGCGAGTGCTCGGGGCGGCAGCGGAAAAAATAACAGCCTCGGATCGTGGCGGAAGCGGCCGCCGCGGCGCTCGAAGCTGCGAGTGAAATCTACCGGGGGTCGCACGAAGCCCGCATGGCTTGCCGAGAAGGGGCTCAGCGGTACGGGAAAAGGCTGCCGGGTTTGGGTCGAACGCGTAATGATACCTTATAATTTCGCCGTATTTGAATCGAAACGGACGGTATTTTTCCCGCTTCGTACCCGATTTTTGAGGGTGGGATCGCACCCTCCAACCCCTGCCGCAGCGCCGCTGTTCGCGCGCTGCGCCGCCTTGTTTTCCGGTGATTGCATGGCTCTGACCCTGACCGACGTAAAACGCATCGCGCACCTTGCGCGCCTCGAAATGGCCGACGCCGACGCCGAGCATACGCTCGGCCAGCTCAATGAATTCTTCGGCCTCGTCGAGCAGATGCAGGCGGTCGACACCGCCGGCATCGCGCCGCTCGCCCACCCGATCGAACAGATCCAGGAAGTCGCGCAGCGCCTGCGCGACGACGCCGTCACGGAAACGGTGAACCGCGACGACAACCAGCGTCCGGCGCCGGCCGTGCAGGACGGCCTGTATCTCGTGCCGAAGGTGATCGAGTAAGCGTTCGATGACAAGCGTGCGCGCCGCTTCACGCCGCACGCGCCCCAGAATTCCCAGGAAAACCACTCAATGCACGCAAAAAGCCTGACCGAACTGCGCGCCGCGCTCGCCGCCAAGGAATGCTCGGCCGTCGAGCTGGCGCAGCACTATCTGAAACGAATCGACGCCGCGCAGGACCTGAACGCGTTCGTCCACGTCGACGCCGATCTGACCCTCGCGCAGGCGAAGGCCGCCGACGCCGAGCTCGCGCGCGGCGCGGCCGGCCCGCTCGCCGGCCTGCCGATCGCCCACAAGGACGTGTTCGTCACGCGCGGCTGGCGCTCGACCGCCGGCTCGAAGATGCTCGCGAACTACGCGAGCCCGTTCGACGCGACCGTCGTCGCCCGCCTGTCGGCGGCCGGCATGGTCACGCTCGGCAAGACCAACATGGACGAGTTCGCGATGGGCTCGTCGAACGAGAACTCCGCGTTTGGCCCCGTGAAGAACCCGTGGGATACCAACGCGGTGCCGGGCGGCAGCTCGGGCGGCAGCTCGGCCGCCGTCGCCGCGCGCCTCGCGCCGGCCGCGACCGGCACCGACACCGGCGGCTCGATCCGCCAGCCGGCGTCGTTCGCCGGCGTGACCGGCATCAAGCCGACCTACGGCCGCGTGTCGCGCTACGGGATGATCGCGTTCGCGTCGTCGCTCGACCAGGGCGGCCCGATGGCGCAGAGCGCCGCCGACTGCGCGCTGCTGCTCAACGCGATGGCGGGCTTCGACGAGCGCGACTCGACGAGCCTCGAGCGCGCCGACGAGGATTTCACGCGCCACCTCGGCCAGCCGTGGGCGCCGGGCAACGACGCGGGCAAGCCGCTCGCGGGCCTGCGCATCGGCCTGCCGAACGAATATTTCGGCGACGGCCTCGCCGCCGACGTGCGCGCGGCGGTCGACGCGGCGCTCAAGGCTTATGAAGCGCTCGGCGCGACGCTCGTGCCGGTGTCGCTGCCGAAGACCGAGCTGTCGATCCCCGTTTACTACGTGATCGCGCCGGCCGAGGCGTCGTCGAACCTGTCGCGCTTCGACGGCGTGCGCTACGGCCACCGCGCCGCCGAATACGGCGACCTGCTCGACATGTACAAGAAATCGCGCGCCGAGGGCTTCGGCCCCGAAGTGAAGCGCCGCATCCTGATCGGCACCTACGTGCTGTCGCACGGCTACTACGACGCGTACTACCTGCAGGCGCAGAAGATCCGCCGCATCATCGCGCAGGATTTCCAGGAAGCATTCAAGTCCTGCGACGTGATCATGGGCCCGGCGTCGCCGACGGTCGCCTGGGACATCGGCGCGAAGGGCGACGATCCGGTGCAGATGTATCTCGCGGATATCTATACGCTGTCGGTGAGCCTCGCGGGCCTGCCCGGCATGAGCGTGCCGTGCGGTTTCGGCGCGGGCGCGAATGCGAAGCGCCCGGTCGGCCTGCAGATCATCGGCAACTATTTCAACGAAGCCCGGATGCTGCAGGTCGCCGACGCGTTCCAGCGCGCGACCGGCTGGCACAAGCAAGTTCCGGCGGGGGTGTAAGCAATGACTCAGTGGGAAGTCGTCATCGGTCTCGAGACGCACGCGCAGCTGTCGACCGTCTCGAAGATTTTCTCCGGCGCGCCGACGCAGTTCGGCGCGGAACCGAACACGCAGGCGTGCCCGGTGGACCTGGCGCTGCCGGGCGTGCTGCCGGTGCTGAACCGCGGCGCGGTCGAGCGGGCGATCCGCTTCGGCCTCGCGATCGGCTCGACCATCGCGCCGCGCAGCATCTTCGCGCGCAAGAACTACTTCTACCCGGATCTGCCGAAGGGCTATCAGATCAGCCAGTACGAGATTCCGGTCGTGCAGGGCGGCCAGATCACGATCCAGGTGCCCGCCAATGAAAAGGCCGGCAAGCAAGCGTATTCGAAGACGATCAACCTGACCCGCGCGCATCTGGAAGAAGATGCGGGCAAGTCGCTGCATGAAGACTTCGCGGGGATGACGGGCATCGACCTGAACCGCGCGGGCACGCCGCTGCTCGAGATCGTCACCGAGCCGGAAATGCGCAGCGCGGCCGAGGCGGTCGCCTATGCGAAGGCGCTGCACGGCCTCGTCGTGTGGCTCGGCATCTGCGACGGCAACATGCAGGAAGGCTCGTTCCGCTGCGATGCGAACGTGTCGGTGCGCCCGGTCGGCCAGGAGAAATTCGGCACGCGCGCCGAGATCAAGAACCTGAACTCGTTCCGCTTCCTCGAGGAGGCGATCAACTATGAAGTGCGCCGCCAGATCGAGCTGATCGAGGACGGCGGCGAAGTCGTGCAGGAAACCCGCCTGTACGACCCGGACAAGCGCGAGACGCGCTCGATGCGCAGCAAGGAAGACGCGCACGACTACCGCTACTTCCCCGATCCGGACCTGATGCCGCTCGTGATCGGCGCGGACTGGGTCGAGCGCGTGAAGGCCGGCATGCCCGAGCTGCCGGCCGCGATGCAGCAGCGCTTCGTCGAGCAGTACGGCGTGTCCGCCTATGACGCGGGCGTGCTGACGTCGAGCAAGGCGATGGCCGCGTACTTCGAGGCGGTGGTCGCGAAGGCGGGTGCGGCGAACGCGAAGAGCGCCGCGAACTGGCTGATGGGCGACGTGTCGTCGCAGTTGAATCGCGACGGCATCGAGATCGACGCGATCCCCGTGTCGGCCGCGCAGCTCGCGCTCGTGCTGCAGCGGATTGCGGACGGCACGATCTCGAACAAGATCGCGAAGGAAATCTTTGCGATGATCTGGGACGAGAAGGCGACCGACGAAGGCGCCGCCGACCGCATCATCGACGCGAAGGGCCTGAAGCAGATCTCCGACACCGGCGCGCTCGAGGCGATCATCGACGACGTGCTCGCGGCGAACGCGAAGTCGGTCGAGGAATTCCGCGCCGGCAAGGAAAAGGCGTTCAACGCGCTGATCGGCCAGGCGATGAAGGCGACGAAGGGCAAGGCGAACCCGCAGCAGGTCAACGAACTGCTGAAGAAGAAGCTCGGGTAAGCGGCGCACGCGCCTGAATCGCGCTTGACCACGGGCCGCCGCCGAACCTGTTCGGGGCGGCCCGTTGCAACTGGTGCGCACGCGGCGTGCGCGCCGTCACACGGAGGAACGCATGGCGAAACAACCGTCGCTCGACGATTACCGGGTGCCGTACCACACGCGCGAGAAGGACGCGGCAGCGTTCTCGCTCGGCGCATACGATCCGTCCGCGAAGCCGTTCTCGTCGGGCGCGAAGGAAGCCGACCGCGAGCGGCTGTCGTCGATCTCGATGGAGCTCGACGTGCAGCAGGAGCGGCTGCACACGCAGCAGAAGAAGCGCGTGCTGCTCGTGCTGCAGGGGATGGACACGAGCGGCAAGGACGGCACCGTGCGCGCGGTGTTCCGCGAGGTCGACCCGCTCGGCCTGCGCGTCGTGCCGTTCAAGGCGCCGACGCCGATCGAGGCCGCGCACGATTTCCTGTGGCGCGTGCATGCGCAGGTGCCGGCGGCCGGCGAGCTCGCGATCTTCAACCGCAGCCATTACGAGGACGTGCTCGTGCCGCGCGTGCTGGGCGCGATCGACGAGAAGGAGTGCGAGCGTCGCTACCGGCAGATCCGCGATTTCGAGACGATGCTCGTCGAAAACGGCACGACGGTCGTCAAGTGCTTCCTGCACATCTCGAAGGACGAGCAGCGCGATCGGCTGCAGGCGCGCATCGACGACCCGGTCAAGCACTGGAAATTCGACATCTCGGATCTCGACGCGCGCAAGCACTGGGATGCGTACCAGGACGCGTACCGCGACGCGCTCGCCGCGACGTCGGCCGAGCATGCGCCGTGGTACGTGATTCCGGCGAACTCGAAGACGCACCGCAACGTGATGATCGCCGAGCTGCTGCTGCGCACGCTGACCGACATGAAGCTGGAATTCCCGCCGGCCAAGCCCGAGCTGGAAGGCGTGAAGATCCGGTAAGCGTGGCCGGCGAGGCGCTACGATCCAAACTTGAGAATACAGAACGGAAACCCGACATGATGCGAGTGATTACCGCCAACCTGAACGGCATCCGCTCCGCCGCGAAGAAAGGCTTCTTCGAATGGCTCGGCGAGCAGAACGCCGATTGCGTGTGTGTGCAGGAGATCAAGGTGTCGGCCGACGACCTGCCGGCCGAATTCGTCGAGCCGCACGGCCTCAGGAGCTATTTCCACCACGCCGAGAAGAAGGGCTACAGCGGCGCGGGGCTGTACAGCCGCCGCGAGCCCGATGATGTGATCATCGGCTTCGGCAGCAGCGAATTCGATTCCGAGGGGCGCTACGTCGAGGCCCGCTACGGCAAGCTGTCGGTCGTGTCGGTGTACGTGCCGTCCGGCTCGAGCGGCGACGAGCGCCAGCAGGCGAAGTACCGCTTCATGGACGAATTCATGCCGCACCTCGCCGAGCTGAAGAAGAAGCGCGAAGTGATCCTGTGCGGCGACGTGAACATCGTCCACAAGGAAATCGACATCAAGAACTGGAAGAGCAACCAGAAGAATTCCGGCTGCCTGCCGGAAGAGCGCGCGTGGCTCACGCAGCTGTTCGACGACGTCGGCTACGTGGACGTGTTCCGCACGCTCGATCCGCGTCCCGAGCAGTACACGTGGTGGAGCAACCGCGGCCAGGCGTATGCGAAGAACGTCGGGTGGCGGATCGATTACCAGATCGCGACGCCGGGCGTGGCCAGCACCGCGAAACGCACGTCGATCTTCAAGGACATCAAGTTCAGCGATCACGCGCCGCTGACGGTGGATTACGACTACAAGAAGTGATGCGCGCCGCGCGTGGCGCGGGCGTCGGATGCAAAACGGGCTGCGAATTGCAGTCCGTTTTGTTTGCCGCTTGCTGCTTACGCCTTGATCGACGCCATATCGATCACGAACCGATACTTCACGTCGCTCTTCAGCATCCGCTCGTAAGCGGCATTGATCTGCTGCATCGGAATCGTTTCGATATCCGACGTGATCCCGTGCTCCGCGCAGAAATCGAGCATTTCCTGCGTCTGCGCGATCCCGCCGATCAGCGAGCCGGCCAGGCGCCGCCGCTTGAAGATCAGGTTGAACACCTGCGGCGACGGGTGGTCGTGCTCGGGCGCGCCGACCAGCGTCATCGTGCCGTCGCGCTTCAGCAGGTGCAGGAACGGGTTCAGGTCGTGCTGCGCGGCGACCGTGTTCAGGATGAAGTCGAAGCTGTTCAGGTGTGCGCTCATCTGCGCTTCGTCCTTCGAGATCACCACTTCGTGCGCGCCGAGCCGCTTGCCGTCCTCGACCTTCGACGGCGACGTCGTGAACAGCACGACCTGCGCGCCCATCGCGCGCGCGAGCTTCACGCCCATATGGCCGAGGCCGCCCAGGCCGACGATGCCGACCTTCTTGCCCGGGCCGGCGTTCCACTGGCGTAGCGGCGAATACGTGGTGATTCCCGCGCACAGGAGCGGCGCCGCGCCGGCCGGATCGAGCGTATCGGGCACACGCAGCACGAACGCCTCGTCGACGACGATCTGCGTCGAATAGCCGCCGTACGTCACGTCGCCGCTGACGCGGTCGCGGCCGTTGTAGGTGCCGACGAAGCCGTTCTCACAATACTGCTCGAGCCCTTCCGCGCAGCTCGGGCAAGTGCGGCACGAATCGACGAGACAGCCGACGCCGACCAGCTCGCCGACCTTGAAGCGCGACACCTGCGGGCCGGTCGCGCTCACGCGGCCGACGATTTCATGGCCCGGCACGACCGGGTAGATCGTGTTCCGCCATTCGTTGCGCGCCTGATGGAGATCGGAGTGGCAGACGCCGCAATAAAGAATCTCGATCTGCACGTCGAGATCGCGCAGCGCGCGCGGCTGGAATTCGAACGGGGCAAGCGGCGACTGGGCGTCGGTCGCGGCAAAGGCATAGGTTGTGCTCATGCGGGGCTCCTTGTTCGGCAAAAGTCACTGCCGTCGCGCCATGTGGCGGCGCGGCGAGACAGGACGCCATCGTACGGAGCGCGGCGTCGCCGTGAAATACCTGAAGGTCTCGAAGATTTGCCTATTTCTCTCGAAGTGCGGCCAACACCCCGCTAAAAAAGCGCCAAAGTGCTACATTGCAAGCCTGTTTCTCTTGCCGTCCAGGATTGCGTCGATGAGCTTCCAGCCCCTTTTCGCCGATGCCGGCGACCGCGTGCAGCGCCGCATGATCGACCTGCTCGCGCGTCTCGCGCCGAACGAGGGCTTTACGCATGCGGATATGGAAGGCGTGCGCTTCATCCGCGCGAACCGGCCGGTGCCGCGCATGCCGGTGCTGTACGAGCCGAGCATCGTCGTCGTCTGCCAGGGGCGCAAGCACGGCTATCTCGGCGATCAGTCATTCATCTACGACGCGCAGCAATATCTGGTGCTGTCGGTGCCGCTGCCGTTCGAATGCGAGACGTTCGCGAGCGAGGACGAGCCGTTTCTCGCGATCTCGATCCGGGTCGATCTCGCGGTGATCGCGGAACTCGCGATCCTGCTCGACGAAACCCGCGGCGTTGCCGTCAGCGAGCCGCGCGGCGTGTATTCGACCCCGCTCGACGCGCCGCTCGCGGACGCGGTGCTGCGCCTGCTCGAAGCACTCGCGTCGCCGCACGACACGCGCGTGCTCGGGCCGTCGATCAGGCGCGAGATCGCCTATCGCGTGCTGACCGGCGCGCAGGGCGACGCGATTCGCGCGGCGCTCGTCCAGCAGCATCAGTTCGGCCGCATCGCGAAGGCGCTGCGCCGCATTCACGCGGACCTGACCGGCGACCTCGATGTCGACACGCTCGCGCGCGAGGCCGGCATGAGCGTCGCGGTGTTCCATGCGCAGTTCAAGAGCGTCACCGCGACGTCGCCGATGCAGTACGTGAAGACGACGCGCCTGCATCAGGCGCGGCTGATGATGGTGCAGGACGGCGTCGGCGCGGGCGCGGCGGCGGCGCGGGTCGGCTACGCGAGCGCGTCGCAGTTCAGCCGCGAGTTCAAGCGATTGTTCGGCCGCAGCCCCGGCGACGAGGTGCGCTGGATGCGCGAGACGGGCGGCCGGACGATCGGCGGCGGGGCGGTCATCGACTACTGGACGGACGAGCGAGAGGCCGGTGCGTAACGCGGCAGGCGAGATCGGGCCGGCGGGTGTCGGCGAGCGGCGTACGCCGCGCCATCCGCTCAGCGCCGCGAGACCTTGCGCCGCTGCGCGCTGATTCCCGCGTAGTCGGGCAGCGCGTCGACGCGCCTGGCCGTAGCCTTTGCGTACAGCGGCAGCAGGTCCGGCAGGCGATTCAGCAGGTCCTGGCGGCGCGCGGCGTCGTACGGGTGCGTGTAGATGAAGCCCGATTCCCTGTTCGCGCGCGTCGCGGCGGCGAGCTTGTCCCACAGCGTGATGGCGGCGCGCGGGTCGAAGCCGGCGCGGGCGGCGATGTCGCCGCCGATCACGTCGGCCTCGGTTTCGTCGGTCGGGTCGTAGCGCAGCGTCTGCAGACGCTCGTCGAGGTTCAGCGGCTGCGGCAGCGGATCGCCGACGCCGAACAGCGGCGGCAGCGCCGCCGCGCGCAGCGACGTCTGCGACGTATCGCTGAAGCTGCTGCGCGCGTGTTCGCGCAGCGCATGCGCGATGCCGTGCGCGAGCAGCACGCCGAGCTCGTCGTCGTTCAGGCGGACGCGGTCGAGCATCCCGCCATAGACGAGGATCTTGCCGCCGGGCAGGCACGATACGCGGATGTCGCGCGAACGGATCGCGTTGACGTCCCACGCCCACGTCTTGACCCGGTCGTTCCATTTCACCGAATACGGCGCGAGCTTCGCGACGATCGCGCGCAGGCGCTTCACGCGCGGCTGGTTCGCGGGGAGCAGGCGGTTGTTCTGCGCCGCCGCCTGCACGATCTGCGCGTATTCGTTCGCGGTCAGCTGCTCGAGGAGCGGCGACGGAATCAGCGTGCGGAACGCCACCGCATTGCCGAAGCGGACTTGCTGCGGCGTCGGCGTGTAGGCTTTCGCGGACGCGGCGGCGCCCGTCGGCTGCGCCGCCTCGGCGGTCGCGGACGGGTTGGCCGACGGCGCGGGCGTGGCCGACGGCGCCGAGCCGGGCGCCGCCGCGGAACCCGTGTCGCCTGCGTGCGCGACGTGCGGGCCGAGCGCCGCGATGCCGACGCTCAGCGATGCGGCCAGGTGCGCGATGCGGCGCAAGCGGTCACTGCGCACGGGTCGCCTCGCCATTGCGCGCGTCGCCGCGCCACGGCGCGATCTTGAACAGCAGCATCATGCCGGGGATTGCGAGCACGGTGCACAGCAGGAAGTAGTCGAACCAGCCGGTCTTCGCGACGATGAAGCCGCTCGCCGCGGACGCGAGCGTGCGCGGCACCGACGCGAGGCTCGTGAACAGCGCGAACTGCGTCGCGGTGTAGCGGGGGTCGGTCGTGCTTGCGATGTATGCGACGAACGCGGCCATCGTCAGGCCGGTCGTGAAGGTCTCAAAGCCGTAGACGAGCGCGAGCGCCACCGTCATCGGGCTGAGCTGCGGCGTGACCCCGATGCCGACGACCGACAGCACCGACGCGATCGCGTGGCTCGCGGCGACCGTGAAGTCGTAGAGCATCGCGAGCACCGCCGAGCCGGGGCCGACCTGCGCGAGCCACGCGAAGCCGAGCGTCGACACCATCTGCAGCGCGCCGAAGATCCACAGCCCGCGGCCGATGCCGATCTTCACGAGCCAGACGCCGCCGATGATCCCGCCGGCGACGCTCGCGACGAGCGCGGTGGTCTTCGCGACGATGCCGATTTCCGTGCGCGAGAAGCCGATGTCGAGGAAGAACGACGTCGACAGCGTCGTCGCCATCGTGTCGCCGATCTTGAACAGGAAGATGAACGCGATCACGAGCAGCGCGCCGGCCCAGCCGTCGCGCTGGATGAATTCGCGGAACGGCAGCACGATCGCGTCGCGCAGGTTGCGCGGCGGCGCGCCGACCACTTCCGGCTCGCGCACGAGCAGCGTCATTACGATGCCCGGCAGCATGAATGCGCCGGTGATCGCGAACACGACGTCCCACGGCAGGTGATCGGACAGGATCAGCGCCAGCGAGCCGGGGATCAGCGCGGCGAGCTTGTACGCGTTCACGTGCACCGCGTTGCCGAGGCCCTGCTCGGTGTCGCGCAGCAACTCGCGGCGATACGCGTCGATCACGATGTCCGCGCTCGCGCCAAAGAACGCGACGAGCGTGGTGAGCGCGGCGACCGTCCAGATCGAGTCGCGCGGCGACACGAAGCCGAGCGCGGCGATCGCGCCCGCGACGAGCAACTGCGTGAGCAGCATCCAGCCGCGCCGGCGCCCGGGCCTCCAGCCGGGCAGGTGCGGGAGGTAGCGGTCCATCAGCGGCGCCCACAGGAACTTCCACGTATACGGGAACTGGATCAGCGCGAACAGGCCGATTTCCTTCAGGTTCACGCCTTCCGAGCGCAGCCATGCCTGCACGAGGTAGACGAGCGTGAAGAGGGGCAGACCCGACGTGAAGCCGAGAAACACGCAGATCAGCATGTGCGTGTTCAGGAAGGCTCGCCAGCCGGGGTGATCCTCGTGAGCGGTGAGTGCGGGCGCCTCGTGTGGCGTTTTCGACATGGAATGGAACTGGGTAGCGTTGACGTGATGGCGGCGGCAGCGCGCGGGAGCGGCCCCCGCGGCGCGGCCTGACGGCCGTGCCTTGACCGGCCGTGCCGCCTGTCAACGGCGCTCCGGCTCAGCTGCGCTTGACGCGGTAGACAGCAAGACTACCACGCCAGTTCGCTCCCCATCGAATCGGCTGCCCTTCGTGCAGCACGACGCGGTCGAGGATCGTGACGCCGACCTCGGGCGCGAGCGCTTCGAAATCCTTGATCGTCAGCACCCGGACGTTCGGCGTGTTGTGCCACTGGTAAGGCAGCGACTTCGACACCGGCATCCGGCCGCGCAGCACCGACAGCCGGTGCGCCCAGTAGCCGAAATTCGGGAACGACACGATGCATTCGCGGCCGACGCGCGCGGTCTCGCGCAGGATCGCGGCGGTCTGGTGGATCGTCTGCAGCGTCTGCGACAGGATCGCGATATCGAAGCTGTGATCCTCGAACAGGCGCAGCCCGTCCTCGAGGTTCTGCTGGATCACGTTGATGCCGTTCTTCGCGCTCGCGAGCACGCCCGCGTCGTTCAGTTCGATGCCGTAGCCGGAGACGTCCAGTTCTTCCGTCAGCAGCGACAGCAGCGAGCCGTCGCCGCAGCCGAGATCGAGCACGGTCGAGCGCGGCTCGACCCAGCGGGCGATCGTGCGGAAGTCCGCGCGCGCGGACAGGGAGTTCAGCGCCTGCTGGTTCATGCACCCACCTCGTTGGCGATTCGTTCGTAATACGCGCGGATCAGGTTGTGATAGCGCGCGTCGTCGAGCAGGAACGCGTCGTGGCCGTGCGGCGCGTCGATCTCCGCGTAGCTCACGGTGCGCTTGTTGTCGAGCAGCGCCTTCACGATCTCGCGCGAGCGCGCGGGTGCGAAGCGCCAGTCGGTCGAGAAGCTCGCGATCAGGTATTTCGCCTTGGTGTGCGCGAGCGCGGCCGTCAGGTTGCCGTCGAACGCCTTGGCCGGATCGAAGTAGTCGAGCGCGCGCGTGATCAGCAGATAAGTGTTCGCGTCGAAGTAGTCGGCGAACTTGTCGCCCTGGTAGCGCAGGTACGACTCGACCTCGAACTCGACGTCGAAGCTGAAGTTGTACGCGTCGAGCGCGCCGTCGGCGCGGCGCAGCGCGCGGCCGAATTTCTCGGCCATGTCGTCGTCCGAAAGATACGTGATGTGGCCGATCATCCGCGCGACGCGCAGGCCGCGCTTCGGCTTCACGCCGTGCGCGTAGTAGTCGCCGCCGTGGAAGTCCGGGTCGGACAGGATCGCCGAGCGCGCGACCTCGTTGAACGCGATGTTCTGCGCGGACAGCTTCGGCGTCGATGCGATGTCGATGCAGTGCGCGACGCGCTCCGGGTACATCAGGCTCCACGCGAGCGCCTGCATCCCGCCGAGGCTGCCGCCCATCACCGCGGCGAAGCGCTCGATGCCGAACGCGTCGGCGACGCGCGCCTGCGCGTGCACCCAGTCCTCGACGGTGACGACCGGAAAGCGCGCACCGTACGGCTGGCCGGTCGACGGATCGATGCTCATCGGGCCGGTCGAGCCGAAGCACGAGCCGAGATTGTTCACGCCGATCACGAAGAAGCGGTTGGTGTCGAGCGGCTTGCCCGGCCCCACCATGTTGTCCCACCAGCCGGTGCTGCGCGGATCGTCCGCGTAGACGCCGGCGACGTGATGCGACGCGTTGAGCGCGTGGCAGACGAGCACCGCGTTCGAGCGCGCGGCGTTGAGCTCGCCGTACGTCTCGACGACGAGCTGATAGTTGCCGATCACGCTGCCGCTTTGCAAGCGCAGCGGTTCGGCGAAGTGCATGGTCTGTGGAGCGACGATGCCGATCGATTCCATTCGTTCCGCCTTATGCCATATGACTGGGCGGCTAAACGGTGTCGGCGAGGCGCGGAGTCGGAGATGCGCGGCTGACGACCTCTTTAGCCGCATTTGTAGTGAACCGCCGGGACGAAGACGAATCAAGGCCCCGGTCGGTTCGCGCGCCCGCAATCGAGTCAGCAAATCGGCGCGCTTCCGACCTGCCGCCGAGGGGGCGGCAGTCGGCAGAGTATAGCGGAAATCCGGCGGGCGCGAATTTCCCGGGCCTGCCGGCTACCGCACCCGTGTCACCAGCGGTATTTCGCCGCGAGCTGCCCCTTGACCACCGAGTAGTCGGACAGATTGCCCTCGACGCCGATGCTGGCGGACACCGCGAAGCGCTTCGCGATCTGGCCGGTGGCGCCGATCCGGAGCGCGGCGCGATCGCGCGGGACGCTGAACGAGAACGCGTTGCCGTCGAGCGTCAGCGAACGTGACCCGGGGCCATGCCACCAGCTCGCCTCGATGAACGGCCGCAGCTCGCGTCCGGCCGGCATCGCGGTCACGCCATGCACGCGCACGCCGACGCGGGTCGGCACGTCGGTCGAGCCCTGCCCGTCGAGACGGCTTTGCGGGCATCGACGCCGGCTGCGGCGTAGCCGTCGGTTTGCGCAGGTACGCATCGCCGAACGCGACCGAAGAAGCCCCAGGCATGAACAGCGCCGACGCGTAGTCGCCGGTCGGCCGGACATCGGTGCGAGTGAGCGCGGCGTGGATGTCGTCGTAGCTGAGGAACACGCCATGGGCGTAGTCGCCGCCGGTGCGGACCTGCGTGTCGGCGACGTTCACGATCGCGCCGGGCGCGTAGTTCACCGCGATGCCGCAGGCTTCGATCCCGCGCGTCACGATTGCGCTGCCGGCCAGATCGACGCGGCTGCCGCTGTCGTCGACATAGACGCCATGCGCGCTCCTGCCGCCGGTATCGATGGAGATGTTCTCGGCAAGCGCGCTGCCGCCCATGCGGACGTCGATGCCCTTGCCGACGAAGCCGCGGGCGCGGATCTCGGTGTCGCGCAGTTCGATGCGCGAGCCGGCGCCGGAGGCCGCCGCGCCCAGCGAACCGGGGCCGGACGAGAACAGGCGCGTCTTGCCGGTAGCGGTCGGCACACCGCCGTTGACCGCGGAAAACACCGGTTGGTCGTAGCTGGTCGTCGACTAGTCGCCGGGCGCTACCTCGAGCGCGACGCCTTCCGCGCGCGGCGCGGACGACGGCGGATGGCACAGCCCGGCAACGGCACGCCGTCTGCCGGGGACAGCTTGAGAAAGCAGGAGTTTGCGATTCACCCGTTCACCCATTTGTCTTGAGCAGGTGAAAATTAAGTCGAATGAATGCGCTGGATGGAATTGGACGAGTTCGATTTTCGACGCTCGCAGCGTCGTTCGGCTTCGGCGACGCATGCGCCGGCCGCACGCGTCATGTCATACGCAGATCACTGAAGGATCAGCCGCAACTGCGCGTCGGCCTGCTCGCCGGGCGCTTTCGAGAAGCCGCTTTTCGCGAAGCGGTGCCAGCGTCCGATCACGTAGCTGACGAGCAGGCTCGCACGCACGGCCGGATCGTAGCCGCTCGGCAGCGATGCAACGGCGGCCGCGCCGTCCTGCTGCGCGTTCGCTTCCATTCGCGCGACCCGCAGGCATTGCTTGAGGGTCGCCTCGAGGCGGTCGAGCATCTGGTTGACGCGCTCGGCGAGGCGCTCGTGCTCGCCGACGAGCGCCTCGCCCGTCAGCACGCGGGTCATGCCGGGATTCTTCGCGGCGAAGTTGAGCATCATCAGCGCGATCGCGCGGGCCTGCGTCACGCCGTCGGGCTCTTTCGCGACGATCTGGTTGACGAGGCCGAAGAACGTCTGCTCGATGAATTCGATCAGTCCTTCGTACATCTTCGCCTTGCTCGCGAAGTGCCGGTACAGCGCGGCCTCCGACACGTCGAGCCGGGCCGCGAGCGCGGCGGTCGTGATCTTCTCGGGCTTCGGGGCCTCGAGCATGGCCGCGAGCGCCTGCAGGATCAGCACACGCCGCTCGCCCGGTTTCGGGCGCACGCGGGTGCGGGTGGGTGGAGCCTGGTCGTCCGTTACCGCTTGGTCCTGCGGGTGAGTCGGCTGCATTTCTGTCGCCCCGATCGAGTGCCCAGTCGCAGCGATTTTAGCGAACGAATGCGCTGGTCGACATAAAGCGGGCGCCCGACGTTCGGCAGGTGGCCCGGCAGATGGCCGGTGATCCACACGGTGCCGATGCCGAAGCGCTTGTAGCGCTTCAGGTGGCTGCGCGTGTCCTCGACGAGGATCGCGTCGGCCGGCCGCGCGTGCGCGGCGCGCAGCGTCCGGCGCAGCATCGTGTAATCGGGCTTCGCGCGCCACGCGCGGCGGTCGCGCATGTGCTCGATCGCGATCACGCGCTCGAACAGCCGCTCGATGCGCAGCTCGCGCAGCACCGCGCGCGCGTAGTTCTCCGGCGCATTGGTCAGCACGAACTTGCGGCCGGGCAGCGCGGCGACGATCCGTGCGAGGCCGCGCTCCGCGCGCAGCATCGCGGGCAGGTCCGCGAACGTGTGGACGACGCGCAGGAAGTCGTGCGGATCGATCCGGTGGTGGCGGGTGAGGCCGAGGAGCGCCGCGCCGTAGCGCACGGTGTAGTCGTTGCGCAGGCGGTCGGCTTCGGCGCGCCCGACCTGGAGCGCGTCGACGATGTATTGCGTCATCGCGCGGTTGATCTCGGGGAAGATCGCGTGCGATGCGTGGTGAAGGGTGTTGTCGAGATCGAACAGCCACACCGGCACGCCGGCGCGGGGCCGGCTGCGCGAGATGCGCCGGCGCCGCAGGGCGGCCGGCAGGTCCGGGGAGGGTGGCTGGTGGCGGCGGGCGCTCAATGCGAGCGGATCATCGTGCCGAACGGCTGCTCGGTCAGGATTTCCAGCAGCACCGAGTGCTCGATCCGGCCGTCGACGATGTGCACCGACTTCACGCCGCTCTTCGCGGCGTCGAGCGCCGACGAGATCTTCGGCAGCATGCCGCCCGAGATCGTGCCGTCCTCGAACAGCGCGTCGATCTCGCGCGCCGACAGGTCGGTCAGCAGGTTGCCGTCCTTGTCCATCACGCCCGGGATGTTGGTCATCATCAGCAGCTTCTCGGCGTTGAGCACCGTCGCGAGCTTGCCGGCGACCAGGTCGGCGTTGATGTTGTACGAGAGGCCGTCCTCGCCGAAGCCGATCGGCGAGATCACCGGAATGAACGCGTCGTCCTGCAGCGCCTTCACGACCGCCGGGTTGATCGCCTCGACTTCGCCGACCTGGCCGATGTCGATGTACTGGCCCGGATTGTCGCGGTCCGGCATCAGCAGCTTGCGCGCGTGGATCAGGCCGCCGTCCTTGCCCGTCAGGCCGACCGCGTGGCCGCCGAAGTGGTTGATCAGCATCACGATGTCCTGCTGCACTTCGCCGCCCAGCACCCATTCGACGACTTCCATCGTCTCCTCGTCGGTGACGCGCATGCCCTGGATGAAGGTGCCCTGCTTGCCGATCTTCTTCAGCGCCTGGTCGATCTGCGGGCCGCCGCCGTGGACGATCACCGGGTTGATGCCGACCAGTTTCAGCAGGATCACGTCGCGCGCGAAGCCTTGCTTGAGCCGTTCTTCCGTCATCGCGTTGCCGCCGTATTTGATGACCACGGTCTTGCCGTGATAGCGGCGGATGTACGGCAGCGCCTCCGCGAGGATTTCGGCTTTCAGCGTGGGGGCGATCTGCGAGAGGTCGATGGGCTCGGACATGGCGGCGGCTCTGGCTGGGAACGGTTGAAACAGGGCGAATTGTACAGGAGTGGCGCAGCGCAGCATCGGGGATTTTGGGCGGGCGGGGACGGCCGGCGGCAGGGGGGCGGCGCAACGGGCGGTCAGGCTGCGCGGCCCGGCCGGCGCGGGAAAGCCGGAGGTGGAGGCGGCGCCGGGGAGGGCGCGAAACGCGCCGTTCGCTCGCCCGTCCCGCGATTGCTGCCCTCGACGTCGGCCGTTCGACCGACCCGCAAAATCCGGCCGCCGCGTTATGCTTGTTTCGTTGGGCGCCGCCACGCCCGTTCCCCGCCGCCCCGTCATGACCGAAACCGCCGCCGATCGCCGCTCCGCCCCGCGAAGCGCGCGCTGCCCGCGTTGCGGCCGCAGCTTCGACTGCGGCGCGCGCACGCAGCCATTCGACTGCTGGTGCATGTCGATGCCCGGGCTGCCCGACGGCGCGCAGCCGGCCAGCGGCGCGCGTTGCCTGTGCCCGGAATGCCTTGCCGACGAGATCGCCCGGCGCGTGGCGGGAAAGCCGGCATAGCGGGGATGGCCAGGGGCACGCTGTCCGGCGTTCGCGTTCTGGCCCCTTGCTAGGGTCGCCCCTGGTTAAACGGGTAAACTGGGCGAATGCAACGAATCACCACTACCGGCCGCGTCAACCTCAGCCATCTGTTCTGGTTGCGCAATCTCGCGATCATCGGCCAACTCGCGACGATCGGCGTCGTCCAGACCTATTTCGGCGTGCATCTGCCGCTGCCGGCGATGCTGATGGTCATCGCGCTCGAAATCGTTTTCAACGCGTTGACCTGGGTGCGGGTGCTGCGCGCGCGGCCCGAGACCAATTTCGAGCTGCTCGGTCAGCTGTGGGTGGATCTCGGCGCGCTGTCGGCGCTGCTGTTCCTGTCCGGCGGTACGACCAACCCGTTCGTGTCGCTGTACCTGCCGTCGCTCGCGATCGCGGCGGCCGTGCTGCCGTGGCACCTGATGATCTGGCTCGCGGCGTTCGCGGTCGCCTGCTATGCGGCGCTCGGCTTCGATTCGGTGCCGCTCAACATGGACAATCCGGCGAACCTGTTCGACTACTACCGCACCGGGATGTGGGTGAACTTCATGGTCAGCGTGGGCCTGATCGCATGGTTCGTCGCGCGCATGTCGAACGCGCTGCGCCAGCGCGACGCGGCGCTCGGCGAGGCGCAGCAGCGGCTCTTGCGCGACGAGCGGGCGGTCGCGCTCGGCGTGCAGGCGGCGACGGTCGCGCACGAGATGGGCACGCCGCTGTCGACGATTGCGATGCTGACCGAGGAGCTGCGCGACGCCGCGCGCACCGATGCCGGCCTCGCGCGCTACGACGCCGACCTGAAGGTGCTCGACGAGCAGATGACGCTCTGCACGTCCGCGCTCGCGCGCCTGCGCAGCCGAGCGAGCGCGCCGGCGAGCCGCCAGCCCGTCGACGACTGGCTCGACACGTTCGTCGAGCACTGGCGGCTGCGGCATCCGCACGTGCAGTTCGAGCTGCTCGGCGCGCGGCCGGCGGGCGTCGCGCTCGACGACCCCGTCGCCGCCGGCCAGATCCTGACGATCCTGCTCGACAACGCCGCACGCGCGAGCCCGCAGCACGTGACGCTCGCGGCGAAGGTCGCGCACGACGGCAAGTCGGACGAGATCGAATTCGAAGTACGCGACGATGGTCCGGGCATTCCGGCCCCGCTGCGCGAGTCGCTCGGCGCGATGCCGGTCGACAGCACGCAGGGCGGGCATGGGGTCGGCCTGTACCTGGCGTTCAGCGCGGCGGCGCGGCTCGGCGGCCACATCGAGCTGTCGGACGCGAAGCCGCGCGCTGCGGCGGCCGCCGCAGCGGGCTTGCCGGGCGGCGCATCCGACGGTCATGCGCCGGAAGCGGCCAACGGAGCCGCACGCTCCGGCGGCCGCCCGGCCGGGGCCTCCCCCGGCCGCGGCACGCGGGCCGTGCTGCGCCTGCCGGTGACGCGCCACGCGGCGTAGTTCGCCCCCAACCAACATGTAGACGGAGAAACCACATGAGCGACAACAACTTCCTGGTGATCGACGACAACGAGGTGTTTGCGGGCACGCTCGCGCGTGGCCTCGAGCGCCGCGGCTATGCGGTCCAGCAGGCGCACGACAAGGAGACGGCGCTCAAGCTCGCCGCGGCGGGCAAGTTCCAGTTCATCACCGTCGACCTGCATCTCGGCAACGACTCGGGGCTGAGCCTGATCGCGCCGCTGTGCGACCTGCAGCCGGACGCGCGGATTCTCGTGCTGACGGGCTACGCGAGCATCGCGACGGCGGTGCAGGCCGTGAAGGAAGGCGCCGACAACTATCTCGCGAAGCCGGCGAACATCGAGTCGATCCTGGCCGCGCTGCAGACCAACGCGAGCGAAGTGCAGGCGGACGAAGCGCTCGAGCACCCGGTCGTGCTGTCGGTCGACCGGCTCGAATGGGAGCACATCCAGCGCGTGCTCGCGGAGAACAACAACAACATCTCGGCGACGGCCCGCGCGCTGAACATGCACCGCCGCACGCTGCAGCGCAAGCTCGCGAAGAAGCCGGTTCGGCAGTGAGGTGAGGGGCGCTGGCCAATCAGTCCGGCCGGCGTCTTTTCGCACAAACCGGCGTGGAACGGGAGACGACACATCGTCCGCGCGGGTCCTCCGACTCGGAGGGATTCATTTCCTGGGAGCAAATGCCACAGATGAAAGACACTTCGGGTTGCGCTCCTTGAAGCTGAAAGACAGTTCGCCCCACTGGAGGGCGGCTGTATGCGAAGTGACTTCGCTGGGCCGAGCGGCGCAGTGGCTCGGGACGCGCCCGCGCCGAACGGTTGCTTGATCGCTGGTGGCACCGGCTCCGGCGCGACTAGCCGAAGTCGAGAATGCCGATCCAACGCAACGCGCCTGCGCGCTCGGTACGCGTCGCTCAGCCGCCAGTGCAAACTGGATGCACTTCCTTATCCCTCGGTTCGGTCATCCAGTCTCTCGATATGGCTGTTGTGTCTGCTTCGACAAGCACTAGCCGAAACGATGCAGGCCGAAGAGGAGACGGCCAATTGGACCTGTACGAAAGATCGGGCGCGGTTTTTTTGAATCAAGAATCCGCAGCCTCGAGCGGGTGCGCATCGTACGCACCCGCAAAAAGAAACGGGCGGCATCGCCGGAGCCGCCCGTTTCCCGTTCGATGCCGCGTGGCGCTTACAGCACGTAGCGCGACAGGTCCTCGTCCTGCGACACCTCGCCGAGCGCGCGATCGACGTATTTCGCATCGATCGTCACGCATTCGCCGGCGTGGTTGCCGGCCGCGAACGACACTTCCTCGAGCAGCTTCTCGATCACCGTGTACAGGCGCCGCGCGCCGATGTTCTCGGTCTTCTCGTTGACCGCGTACGCGATCTCCGCGAGGCGGCGGATACCGTCTTCGGCGAATTCGAGCTGCACGTCCTCGGTCGCGAGCAGCGCCTGGTACTGCTTGACGAGGCTCGCGTCGGTCGCGACGAGGATCGCCTCGAAGTCCTTCACCGACAGCGATTCCAGTTCGACGCGGATCGGGAAGCGGCCCTGCAGCTCCGGAATCAGGTCGCTCGGCTTCGCGAGATGGAACGCGCCGCTCGCGATGAACAGGATGTGATCGGTCTTCACCATCCCGTACTTCGTGTTGATCGTCGTGCCTTCGACGAGCGGCAGCAGGTCGCGCTGCACGCCCTGGCGCGACACTTCGCCGCCGCCGCCTTCGTTGTTGCGCGACGTGATCTTGTCGATCTCGTCGAGGAACACGATGCCGTTCTGCTCGACGTTCTGCACGGCCTTCGTCTTCACTTCCTCGTCGTTCAGCATCTTCGCCGCTTCCTCGTCGGTCAGCAGCTTCAGCGCTTCGCTGATCTTCACCTTGCGGCGCGTCTTCTTGCCGGAACCGAGGTTCGAGAACATCGAGCGGATCTGCTCGGTCATCTCTTCCATCCCGGGCGGCGCCATGATGTCCATGCCGATCGTCGGCTGCTCGAGGTCGAGCTCGATTTCCTTGTCGTCGAGCTGGCCTTCGCGCAGGCGCTTGCGGAACGTCTGGCGCGTCGCGTTGTTGTCGTCGTTCGCGTGCTCGGCGCTCGCGCCGAACCCGACCGCGCGCGGCTGCGGCAGCAGGATGTCGAGGATGCGGTCCTCGGCCTGGTCGGTCGCCTTGCTGCGCACCTTGCGCATCTCGGCTTCGCGCGTCTGCTTGACCGAGATGTCGATCAGGTCGCGCACGATGCTGTCGACGTCGCGGCCGACGTAGCCGACTTCGGTGAACTTGGTCGCCTCGATCTTGATGAACGGCGCGTCGGCGAGCTTGGCCAGGCGCCGCGCGATTTCGGTCTTGCCGACGCCCGTCGGCCCGATCATCAGGATGTTCTTCGGCGTGATTTCGGTGCGCAGCGGATCGGCGACCTGCTGGCGGCGCCAGCGATTGCGCAGCGCGACGGCCACCGCCTTCTTCGCCTTGTCCTGGCCGATGATGTGCTTGTCGAGTTCCGAGACGATCTCGGCAGGGGTCATGGTGCTCATGTTTCGTTCCTTACTCGATCGTTTCGATCACGCGGTTGTGGTTCGTGTAGATGCACATGTCGCCGGCGATCTCGAGCGATTTCTCCACGATCTCGCGCGGCGACAGCTCGGTGTTCTCGACGAGCGCGCGGGCCGCGGCCTGCGCGTACGCGCCGCCCGAGCCGATCGCGCAGATGCCGCCTTCCGGGTCGAGCACGTCGCCGTTGCCCGTGATGACGAGCGTGGTGCTCGCGTCGGCCGCGATCAGCATCGCCTCGAGACGGCGCAGCATCCGGTCGGTGCGCCAGTCCTTCGCGAGCTCGACGGCCGCGCGGGTCAGGTTGCCCTGGTGCTTCTCGAGCTTCGCCTCGAAGCGGTCGAGCAGCGAGAACGCATCGGCGGTGCCGCCCGCAAAGCCGACCAGCACCTGGTTGTTGTAGATCCGCCGCACTTTCCGCGCGCCACCCTTCATGACGATGTTGCCGAGCGTCACCTGGCCGTCGCCGCCGAGCGCGACCTGGTTGCCGCGCCGGACCGAAACGATGGTCGTGCCGTGAAATTGCTCCATCTGCGTTCCTTGAGAAAAACGGGGAAGAGGCGGCGGCGCGCCGCGCCGCCGCGTGAATCGCGGTGCGCCGGGGAGCGGCCCGGCGCGCATTCGTTTCATTTTAGGGCGCGCGCGGGGATATCAAGAGCAGGGGCGGGAATTCGCCCGCCCGGAAAAACAAAAAGCGCGCGGCAGGCCGCGCGCTTTCGGGAAGCAGCGTGTCTGGGCGGAACGCCGGCTGCTCAGTCGCCGAACAGCTTCTGGCGCAGCTCGCGGCGCTCCTGCGCCTCGAGCGACAGCGTCGCGGTCGGCCGCGCGAGCAGGCGCGGAATGCCGATCGGCTCGCCGGTTTCCTCACACCAGCCGTAATCGCCGGATTCGATGCGGGCGAGCGACTGCTGAACCTTCTTGAGGAGCTTGCGCTCGCGGTCGCGCGTGCGCAGCTCGAGCGCGTGCTCTTCCTCGATCGTCGCGCGATCGGCAGGATCGGGCACGATCACCGTCTCGCGGAGGTTCTCGGTCGTCTGGCCCGCATTGTGGAGAATTTCCGCCTGCAATTGTTCGAGCCGAGCTTTGAAGAAGGCGAGCTGATCCTCATTCATGTAATCCTTGTCGCTCATCTTCAGGATTTCGGCTTCGGTCAAGAGTTTCTTCGTCATCTGCTTGCTTCTTCAATGTGCGGCAAACGAAACATATTGCCTGCACTTTGGGATTACCCGCAACTGCGCTTGCAATCATTTGCGTTTGGCGACTGCGGGGCCGAAAGCCTCTGGAAAAACCGGTTCTCAAATACCAGGACGGGCCTGGCGCCGACTGCGTGCGCGGCGAACCGGTTTGCTGCGCGGCAGATCGCATCGGACGCGGCCTGGCCGGATGCGGTACTGTTGCGATGCCCGGCGATGCTCTACTGCAAGAACCGGGTCTGTCTTTTACCGTACTCCAGCGGGCACGTATTGTAACTGAATCGCAAGTCTGCGCCGTATCGGGTCGATCCCCGTCGGCTGCGCCGATATCTTTGAAATATAACCTGCAAATCGCGAAAAAGCGATGACGGCGAAACCCTTGCCGGACGCGGCTTCCGGCCGCCGCCGGCAGCGGTCGGCGGCCGGCGGCCAAGCGGCGTGGATGCGTGCTCAGGCGAGGCAGGCGTCGAGGCCGTCGGTGATCAGGTCCTGCGGCAGATCGACGCCGATGAACACCATCTTGTTGGTTTTCTTCTCGATCGGCAGCCATTTCGCGGCGAGGTCGCTGCCCATCATCTGGTGCACGCCCTGGAACACGACCTTGCGGTCGACGCCCTTCATGTACAGCACGCCCTTGTAGCGCAGCATCCGCTCGCCGTAGATCTGCAGGATGCCGCCGAGGAAGTCCTCGAGCTTGTTCGGATCGAACGGGCGGTCGTTGCGATACACGAACGACTTGATCTTGTCGTCGTGGTGCGCGTGGTGGTGATGGCCGTGCGCGTGATCGTGGTCGTGATCGCAATGGCCGTGATCGTGATCGCAATGCGCGTGGTCGTGATCGTGGTCATGGCCGTGGTGCGCGTGCTCGTCTTCCGCGAGGAAGTCCGGATCGATCTCGAGCTTCGCGTTCAGGTTGAAGCCGCGCAGGTCGAAGATTTCCTTGATCTCCGCGTCGCCGAAATTCACGACCTTGACCGCCGCCCGCGGGTTCATGTGCACGAGGCGGTGCTTGAGCTCGGCGAGCGTCTCGTCGTCGACGAGGTCCGACTTCGTGATGAACAGGCGGTCGGCGAAGCCGACCTGGCGCTGCACGACCTCGTGCTCGTCGAGCTGCGCGTCGGCATGCTTCGCGTCGACGAGCGTGATGATCGCGTCGAGCAGGAAATCGTCGGCGATCTCGCTGTCGATGAAGAACGTCTGTGCGACCGGGCCCGGGTTCGCGAGGCCGGTCGTCTCGATTACGATGCGGTCGAAGTCGAGCTTGCCGTCGCGCTTCTTCGCGGCCAGGTCGCCGAGCGCGCGCGCGAGGTCGCCGCGGATCGTGCAGCAGATGCAGCCGTTGCTCATCTGGATGATCTGCTCGTTCGTATCCTGCACGAGGATTTCGTTGTCGATGTTCTCTTCGCCGAACTCGTTCTCGATCACGGCGATCTTCATGCCGTGCTGTTCGTTCAGGATGCGCTTGAGCAGCGTCGTCTTGCCGCTGCCGAGGAAGCCGGTGAGGATGGTGACGGGAGTGGCCATGTCGGTCGCCTGTGGTTCGTGAATCGGGGTCAAAACCAGGATGTGCGTCGCGCCCGGCAATCCGGGCGCACAACCATTCATTGAAACATATCTGTCAAGCCCCCGCCCTTCGGCCAATCGGCCGGGCCGGCGGGAGCGGCTGCGCGGGAAGATCGGGGCGATCAGACGATTTGCAACAGCAGGCCTTTCAGATATTCGCCTTCCGGGAACGCGGACAGCAGCGGGTGATCGACGCCCGCGCCGAGGCGCTTCAGGATGCGCGCGTCGACTTTCGCGTCGGCGGCCGCGCCGGCGACGATCTTCTGGAACAGGTCCATGTCGATCGCGCCGGAGCACGAGTAGGTGAACAGCAGGCCGCCCGGACGCAGCAGCTTGAAGCCGCTCAGGTTGATGTCCTTGTACGCGCGGGCCGCGCGGTCGACGCTGTCGCGGGTCGGCGCGAACTTCGGCGGATCGAGCACGACCAGGTCGAAGCGCTCGCCTTCGTCGACGAGGCGGCGCAGCGTCTTGAACGCGTCGGCGTCGAGCCAGCTCGCGCGCGCCGGGTCGAAACCGTTCGCGACGACGTTCTGCTGCGCGAGCGCGAGCGCGTCGCCCGACGAATCGATCGACACCACGCGCGCAGCGCCCCCCTTCAGCGCGGCGAGCGAGAAGCCGCCCGTGTAGCAGAAGCAGTTCAGCACGTCGCGCCCGTTCGCGTACTGCGTGACCAGCGCGCGGTTGTCGCGCTGGTCGACGTAGAAGCCCGTCTTGTGGCCGTTCGGCACGTCGACGTGATAGCGCACGCCGTTTTCGTTCGTGATCAGCGTCGCGGGCGGCGGGTCGCCGGCGAGCACGCCGGTGGTCTGCTCGAGGCCTTCCTTCTCACGGATCGACACGTCCGAGCGCTCGTACACGTTCGGGCAGCCCGTCGCGCCCACGAGCGCCGCGACGATCGCATCCTTCCAGGCTTCGACGCCGGCCGCCATGAACTGGCAGACGAGCTGGCCGCGCGGCGACGCGGCGCCCGAATCTTCGACGTAGTGATCGACGATCAGCCCCGGCAGCCCGTCGGCCTCGCCGAACACGAGCCGCACCGCGCCGGTGCCCGAGACCATCGTGTTGCGATGCGCGACCGCGCGCTGCACGCGCCGCTTGAAGAACGCGTGGTCGATCGGCTCGTTCTCGTCGAAGCTCCACACGCGCACGCGGATCTGCGAATGCGGGCTGTACGCGCCGCGCGCGAGAAAGCGGCCGTCGTGCGCGCGCACGATGACGGTCGCGCCGGGCGCGGGCTTGCCGTCGACGCGGTCGATCGCGTTGGCGTAGATCCACGGATGGCGGCGCAGCAGCGATTTGTCCTTGGACGGCTTGAGTGTGACGGTTTGCATGGCTTGATCGAATTGGGCCGCGCCCCGCGGGGACTTCGTCCGGTCGTCGGGCGCGGCGGGTAAAAACGGAAAGCGTCGGTCAGTCGCGCTTCTTCGCGCGCGGATGCGCGCTGTCGTAAATCTTCGCGAGGTGCTGGAAGTCGAGCGACGTATAGACCTGCGTGGCGGCGACGCTCGCGTGCCCGAGCAGCTCCTGCACCGCGCGCAGGTCGCCGCTCGACTGCAGCACGTGCGTCGCGAACGAGTGGCGCAGCACGTGCGGATGGACGTGCGCCGGAATGCCCGCGGTGAGCGCCGCGCGCTTCACGCGCTCGCGCACCACGCCGGGCGACATCCGGTTGCCGCGCACCGACAGGAACAGCGGATGCGGATCGTGCTTCACGAACTCGCCGCGCACCGCGAGCCACGCGTTCAGCGCGTCGATCGCCTTGCGGCCGACCGGCACCTTGCGCTCCTTGTTGCCCTTGCCGAGCACGGTCACCTCGGCCTCGGCGAGATCGAGCCAGCCGGCCGAGCGGTAGCCGTCCGCCTGCGCGTACCTGACGTCGAGCCCGATCAGCTCGGCCAGGCGCAGGCCGGACGAGTAGAACAGCTCGAGGATCGCGTGGTCGCGCAGGCCTTCGGTCGTGCCGGGCAGCGGCGCGTCCATCAGCGCCGTCGCGTCGTCGACCGACAGCGCCTTCGGCAGCGTCTTCGCGCGCTTCGGCGCGCGCACCGCGGCGACCGGGTTCGCGGGCATCTCGATGCGCTGCGCGAGCCAGCGGTAGAACGCGCGCCACGCGGACAGCCGGTGCGAGATCGAGCGCGCGGACAGCCCGGCCGCGTGCGCGCGGGCGACCGCGCCGCGCATGTCGACGGCGCTCAGCGCTTCGAGCGGCCGGCCGGCGGCGAGCTTCTTCAGTTCGTCGAGCTCGTGCGTGTACGCGCGCAGCGTGTGATCCGACAGCTGCCTGACGTGCTTCAGGTTCGACAGGTAGGCGGCGATCGGATCGTCGGACATCGCGGGAATCAGTGCGGCAGCAGGCGCGTCAGCGCGGCGCTCGCGAGCGTCGCGATCTGCGCGAGGAAGTCGGTGGCCATGCCTTCGTGGAAGCGGCGCGGGTCCGGCGAGCCGAGCACCAGCAGCCCGAACGCGGGCGCATCGGCGCCGGCCTGCGGCGCGCGCAGCGCGAGCAGCGCGACCGACGCGGCCGCGCCGTCGCCGGCCGGGGCCGTGTCGCCGCCGTCCGTCGCGTTCGCCGGCGCGGCGACCGCGGGCGCGAGCCATTGCGCGGCCTCGAAGCCCGTGTTCGCGCCGCAGTACGGCGTCGCGAGCCCGTTCGTGAAGAGGCGCACTTCCTCGCCGACCTGGCGCGCGAAGTCGGCCTGCGCGTAGGTGGCGGCGACGTCCCACACGCGCAGCGCGGTCTGCGGCACGTCGAATACGTCGACGAGGCCGTCGGCGATCGTGCGCGGCAGCGCGTACGGGTCGCGCTCGGCGATCACGCGCGCGGTCCAGCGGCTGAACTTCGCGGACAGGCTGTCGTTTTCGTGGCCGTAGCGCACGAGCTCCGCGAGCCGGCGCTCGAGATGCTTGTTCTTGTCGCGCAGCATTTCCATCTGCCGCTCCTGCAGCGAGATCGCCGCCTTGCCGTGCGGGTTCGCAAGGCGGATCGTGGCGAGCAGTTCGGCGTGCTGCGCGAAGAATTCGGGGTTGGCGAGCAGGTAGTCGGCGACTTCGCGATCGTTCATGGGGCGGGAGCGTTCAATCAGGACAGTGAATGGGTCAGGCAGCCAGGTCGATCTCGCCTTCGAAGACAGTCGCCGCGGGGCCCGCCATCATCAGCGGCGCGGCTTCGTCGCGCGCGCCGTCCCAGCTGATCGTCAGCGTGCCGCCGTGGGTGTGCACGGTCACGGGCGAATCGAGCAGGCCGCGCCGGATGCCGGCCGCGACCGCCGCGCATGCGCCGGTGCCGCACGCGAGCGTCTCGCCCGCGCCGCGCTCGTAGACGCGCAGCTTCACTTCCGAGCGCGACACGATCTGCATGAAGCCGGCGTTGACCCGCTGCGCAAAGCGCGCGTGACGCTCGATCAGCGGGCCTTCGACGAGCACCGGATAGCGTTCGGCGTCGTCGACGACCTGCACCGCGTGCGGGTTGCCCATCGACACGGTCGAGATCCAGTGCGTGGCGCCGTCCACGTCGAGCGGCCAGAGCGTGTCGCGGCCTTCCGGGCGACCCGCGAGGCCGGCCGTTTCGAACGGCACCTGCGCCGGCTCGAACACGGGCGCGCCCATGTCGACGACGACCTCGCCGTTCTCCTGCATCGTCAGCGTGATCAGGCCCTTCATCACTTCGACGCGCACGCTGCGCTTGTCGGTCAGGCGCTTGTCGAGCACGAACTTGACGAAGCAGCGCGCGCCGTTGCCGCAGTGTTCGACCTCGCCGCCATCGCAGTTGAAGATCCGGTACTTGAAGTCCGCGCCGTCGACGGTCGGCTTCTCGACCAGCAGCAGCTGGTCGGCGCCGACGCCGAAGTGGCGGTTGGCGAGCGCGCGCACTTGCGCTTCGGTGAGCGGCGGCAGCGCGCTGGAGTAGCCGTCGAGCACGACGAAGTCGTTGCCGGCGCCATGCATCTTGGTGAACGAGAGCTTCACGGGTCCCGGGATTCCATTGCAAACAGGGTGCTCAGCGCGGCAGGCTCGTCGCGGCGCGGTGCCGGACGGCCGTTTGCGTCACGCTGATCTCAAGCGCGAATGATACATGCAGCCGTCATGGCCGTCCCGCGCGATCCTGACGCGACGCGGTTCGTACGGGCTCCGGAGTGGGTCGCGACGGCCGATCGGCCGTCTTGTCGGGGGATGGGCGCCGGTTTTAGGCTGGCTGGGCGTGGCGTGCTCGTGCGTGCGGGAAGTGATTCATCGATCCCGGCGCGTTTGACATGTCGGGCAGAGGATGCGTATGGTGAGGCTATACGCTATACAGGCGAGGCCGCCGGCCATCGCGACTCGAGTGCAGGAGGTCCATGATCAAGTCATGGCAACACAAGGGGCTGGAAGCGTTTTTTCTCGGCGGGAGCAAGGCGGGCATCCGGCCCGATCATGCGCCCAGGCTGGGGCGGCAGCTGGCCCGGCTCGACCTGGCGAGCGCGCCGCTGGACATGAATGTGCCGGGATGGCGGTTCCACTGGCTCGAAGGTTCGCTCGTCGGCCACTACGCGGCCAGCGTCAACGGCAACTGGCGATTGACCTTCAGGTTCGACGGGCCGGACGCCGTCCTGGTCGATTACTAGGGTCTGTTTACATACGGAACGCACATGCGTTGCCACGAGAACGGCCGCTCGCGAGGCGTGCGACGCCGCGAATACTGGACGTATTCGCAAGGAGCACAACGCGGCGAGCGGCCGTTCTCGTGGCAACCCCAAATTAAAAAATTCATTCCAGGGGAATGCCCGAAATCGCCCGCATGGCGGCGTCGCGCGTCGCTTGTTTGGCTCGGCCAAACGGCGCTCCTTCCTCCTTGCCCTGCGGGCGATTTCGGGCATTCGCATGTGCGTTCCGTATGTAAACAGACCCTAGGACTACCACTGAGGTCGCTCAAAGGCATGACACGCATTTTCAATCCGCCGCATCCGGGCGAAGCGCTGCGGGAGGATGTGCTTCCGGCGCTCGGCCTGACCGTGACCGAGGCCGCGGCCCAGCTCGGCGTGACGCGCGCGGCGCTGTCCCGCGTGCTGAACGGCCGCGCGGGCATTTCACCGGAAATGGCGCTGCGCATCGAAGGGTGGCTCGGCGTGGAGAACGGCGGGCGCGCGGATCTCTGGCTGGCCCAGCAGGCCGCCTACGACCTCTGGCAGGCGCGCGCGAAAGGCATGCCGAAGGTGGTGCGGGCGCACGCGCGGACGTGACGGCCGGGCGTGCGCGCCGGATCAGTACAGGCCCGGCTCGCCGGGCGGGCGGGTCTTGAAGCGCTTGTGGACCCAGTAGTACTGCTCGGGCATCAGCGGAATCTGCTCTTCGAGGAATGCGTTCATCCGGCGGGCGTCGAGATCGTCGTCGCCGGTCGGATAGTGGTCCCACGGCTTGAACACCTTCAGCCGGTAGCCCTGGTAGTTCGGCAGCACCTCGCCGATGAACGGCACCACCTGCGCGCGGCCCGTCTTCGCGAGCCGGCCGACCGCCGTCAGCGTGCACGCGGGCACGCCGAAGAACGGCACGAACGTCGAATTGCGCAGCCCGTAATCCATGTCGGCGCCGAGCATCACCGGCTTGCGGTCGCGCAGCCAGCGCAGCACGACGCGCGCGCTGTCCGCGCGGCCGACCATCTCGGCGTCGAAGCGGCCGCGCGCTTCTTTCGCCGCCTCCTCGAGCACCGGGTTCGTGAACGGCTGGTACAGCGACCCGCAGCGGCGCTGCAGCGAACGATTGAGCCAGATCGAGCCGGCCTCGATGCCGACGAAGTGCAGGCCGAGGAACAGTGTCGGCGGCAGGTCCGGATCGGTGAGGTCGATCGCGCTGTCGACCTGGATCAGCTTCTCGAGCTTCTTCGCGGAGCCGAACCACTGGACGCTGCGCTCCACGTAGCTGCGGATCGCGTGGCGGAAGTGCTGCCCGGCGACTTCCTCGCGGCGCGCGTCGCTCCATTCAGGAAAGCAGAGGGTCAGATTAGTGTGCACGATGCGCTTTCGCCGGCTGGGAATCTGGTAGAGCAGCCAGCCGAGGCCGTCGCCGAGCCGCGCGGTCAAGCCGTACGGCAGCAGCGCGAGCAGTTTCAGGAAGCCGATGGCGAGATGCGTGCCGAGGCGGCCTAGCATGCGAAACCTCCGTGATTCCGGCGGGCCGGCACATGGGGAACAGGGTTGAAAGACAGCGGGACATGCGGCACGGGCAACGCTCTGTGACAATTCCGGAAAGCCGCTATAATACGGGCTTCGCCGAGTTAACTGACAACTTGCGGGGCGAAGCCGGCTGGCGCGAAGCGCGCTGCCCGGTACTGGTAATCCGCTAAAGCGTCGCCACTTCGGGCTGCTAGAAGAAGATGGCTACGTGAAGCCAACCGTAACCACACAAGGAGCCTCAAAAAGTGGCAAACGATTATCTCTTTACGTCCGAGTCCGTCTCCGAAGGCCATCCGGACAAGGTCGCGGACCAAATCTCGGACGCGATTCTCGACGCCATCCTCGCTCAAGACAAATACTCGCGCGTTGCGGCTGAAACGCTGTGCAACACGGGTCTTGTCGTCCTGGCCGGTGAAATCACCACGACGGCCAACATCGATTACATCCAGATCGCGCGCGACACGATCAAGCGCATCGGCTACGACAACACCGACTACGGCATCGACTACAAGGGCTGCGCGGTGCTCGTCGCGTACGACAAGCAGTCGCCGGACATCGCGCAGGGCGTCGACCGCGCGCACGACGACAACCTCGACCAGGGCGCGGGCGACCAGGGCCTGATGTTCGGTTACGCGTGCGACGAAACGCCGGAACTGATGCCGCTGCCGATCTACCTGTCGCACCGTCTGGTCGAGCGCCAGGCGAGCCTGCGCCGCGACGGCCGCCTGCCCTGGCTGCGTCCGGACGCGAAGTCGCAGGTCACGATCCGCTACGTCGACGGCAAGCCGGATTCGATCGACACCGTCGTGCTGTCGACCCAGCACGCGCCGGACATCGAACTGCCCGCGCTGCGCGAGGCCGTGATCGAGGAAATCATCAAGCCGACGCTGCCGGCCGAGCTGATCAAGGGCGACATCAAGTTCCTGGTGAACCCGACCGGCCGGTTCGTGATCGGCGGCCCGCAGGGCGACTGCGGCCTGACGGGCCGCAAGATCATCGTCGACACGTACGGCGGCGCCGCGCCGCACGGCGGCGGCGCGTTCTCGGGCAAGGACCCGTCGAAGGTCGACCGTTCGGCTGCCTACGCAGGCCGCTACGTCGCGAAGAACATCGTCGCGGCTGGCCTCGCATCGCGCGCGCTGATCCAGGTGTCGTACGCGATCGGCGTCGCCGAGCCGACCTCGGTGATGGTCAACACGTTCGGCACGGGCCGCGTGTCGGATGCGACGATCACGCAGCTCGTGCGCGAGCACTTCGACCTGCGTCCGAAGGGCATCATCAAGATGCTCGACCTGCTGCGCCCGATCTACGAGAAGACCGCCGCCTACGGCCACTTCGGCCGCGAAGAGCCGGAATTCTCGTGGGAAGCGACCGACAAGGCGCTCGCGCTCGCGGAAGCGGCCGGCGTCGAGCCGGCGGTGCGCGTCGCGTAAGCGTCAGCCGCCCCAAACGAAAAACCCCGGCCATGCCGGGGTTTTTTATTGGTGCCGTCGCGGCGCGCGGGCGCGGCGACGTTTGCGTGCGGCGGTTTGCCGCGCGGCGATCAGCGCGCCGCGAACGCGAACCAGCCGGTGCTGGCGGCCAGGCGGCGCGGACGGTTGACCCGGCGCTGCGGGCCGCCGGCGCGGCGCAGCGCGAGCGCGCGCAGCGACGACGGCTTCTGCAGCAGCGAGCGCAGCCCGGTGCGACGTGCGAGCGCCTGCGCGCTCATCAGCGAGAAGAACGCGTGGAACCACGCGCGGATGCCGTCGAGCCGCGCGGGCTGTTGCGTGCGCACGGCGAGCGCTTGCGCACGCGCGCGGTGATGGCGCAGCGGGCGAAGGGGAACGGAGGGCACGACGCGCTTCGCAGCGCGGCTGAGACGGGAAGTCAGACGGAATGGCATGTGAATTGCGATGCTTTGCTCGAATGGATGGCGCCCTTGACGAACGCACTGGTATGTAACGGCCTCGGATGGCGCAGCGCATCGTATCCGAAGCGGCTGCGCGCCGCGCCCGCCAGAACTGACAGGCCGGGTCAGGCTACAGGGGATTCATGACGGGCAAAAGTCGCGGATAACCCTTGTGCCGCAAGGCCTGCATTACATACCGCCTGTCGCTGAGGCCAGCGCGGACGCGCACAGTTCCCTTGCTCTGGATCAAATTGCCGAACGGCAATTCCCTGCGCACGACAATGGCGCTGCGCACGTCATCCGGCGCCGTTTTACAATCGAAACATTCACAAGAAATATTTCGAGCGTCCCATGTCTTCTTTGCAGTCGGATTCGATTCGCGCGCAGGTGGCGGAACTGCGCGAGCAAGGCTTCGTCGTCGCTCGCGGGCTCGTGAGCGCCGAGCAGTGCGCGGCGCTGAAGCGCGTCGCCGAGCGACAGTTGCAGGAAGCCGCGCAGCCGATCGAGTTCGAGGCCGACCTGCGCTATCCGGGCGCGCCCGAGTCGAAGCATGCGCCGGGCGGCCACACGGTGCGGCGGCTGCTCGATGCATACGCGCGCGATCCGGCGTTCGCCGAGCGCGCGATCGCGCCGGAAATCGGCGCGTGGATGCGGGAGTATTTCGGCGAGCGGCCCGTGCTGTCGCGCGCGCATCACAACTGCATGATGACGAAGCATCCCGCGTACGGCAGCCTCACCGGCTGGCACCGCGATTTCCGCTACTGGTCGTTCGAACGCGCGGACATGGTGTCGGTGTGGCTGGCGCTAGGGGCGGAAACGAACGAGAACGGCGCGCTGTGGCTGGTGCCGGGCTCGCATACCGCCGAATTCGGCGGGCAGGCGTTCGACGACGCGAAGTTCTTCCGCGGCGACCTGCCGGAGAACCGGAAGCTGATCGACGCGGCCGTGTGTCCGCCGCTCAATGCCGGCGACGTCGTGTTCTTCCACTGCAACACGCTGCATTCGGCGGGGCAGAATCGCTCGGACCAGGTCAAGTTCTCGCTCGTGTTCACCTATCACGGCGAGAGCAACCGGCCGATTCCGGGCACGCGTTCGGCGGCGAAGCCGGAAGTGCGGTTCTAGCCGCCGGCCTGCGGCCGCTGCGTCGGACGATTCGTCGCCGCGGAGCGCGCGTCAGCGCTTGCCGCCCGGCATCGCGAGGCCGATCAGGCCGACCAGCGACGCGACGGCGCCGCCCGCAATCAGCAGGATCGTCTTCGTCGCGGGCGACCCGGTGAAGAAGCGCGACACGTCGTCGTTGATCGAGTGGAACGACTGCCCGCCGAAATACAGCAGCACGACGCCGCCGACGAGCAGCGCAACCGAGATGACCCGGGTCATACAAACCTCGCTGAAACGGTGATTCGAGACGCCGCAGTGTAGGCGAGCGTCGCGGCCGCGTCCATTGCCGTGCGCGCATCGGCCGCGTTCGCTACCATATCCGTCCTGCGTTTCCTTCGCCGCCGGCGCGCCGCGCGCGGTGCCGGCGCGCGTCCGCCCTCCGACGTCCTGACGGGATTACTCATGGCCTACGAAGCTGCTTCCGAACGTTATGCCGACATGCAATACCGCACGTGCGGCCGATCCGGGCTCAAACTGCCCGCCCTGTCGCTTGGCCTGTGGCACAACTTCGGCGATGCGACGCCGATCGCGACGCAACGCGAGATCCTGCGCACCGCGTTCGATCTCGGCATCAACCACTTCGATCTCGCGAACAATTACGGGCCGCCGTACGGCAGCGCTGAAACCAACTTCGGGCGACTGCTGAAGGAGGATTTCCGGCCGTATCGCGACGAGCTGCTGATCTCGACGAAGGCCGGCTGGGACATGTGGCCGGGGCCGTACGGCAGCGGCGGCGGCTCGCGCAAGTACGTGCTCGCGAGCCTCGACCAGAGCCTCGCGCGGATGGGGCTCGACTACGTCGACATCTTCTATTCGCACCGCTTCGACGCGCATACGCCGCTCGAGGAAACGGCCGGCGCGCTCGCGACCGCGGTGCAGCAGGGCAAGGCGCTGTACATCGGCATTTCGTCGTATTCGGCGGCGAAGACGCGTGAGATGGCCGCGCTGCTCGCGCAGTACAAGGTGCCGCTGCTGATCCATCAGCCGTCCTACAACCTGCTGAACCGCTGGGTCGAGCACGAGCTGCTCGACACGCTCGACGAGGTCGGCACGGGCAGCATCGCGTTTACGCCGCTCGCGCAGGGGCTGCTGACGTCGAAATACCTGAATGGCGTGCCGGCCGACGCGCGCGTCAACCGGCCGGGCGGCGGCTCGCTGAAGGAGGACCACCTGAGCGCCGACAACCTCGAGCACGTGCGCAAGCTGAATGCGATCGCCGAACGGCGCGGGCAAAGCCTCGCGCAGATGGCGCTCGCGTGGGTGCTGCGCAACGGGCGCGTGACGTCCGCGCTGATCGGCGCAAGCCGCGCGGAACAGGTGCGGGAAAACGTCGGAGCACTGAAGAACCTCGCGTTCTCGGCAGACGAGCTCGCGGAGATCGATCGCTACGCGACGGAAGGCGGCATCAATCTGTGGGAAAAGCCGTCCACCGATCAGGCGATCTGACCGGCATGCGATGCGGCGCGCGACGTAGCCGCCGCATCGTATCGACAGTCCGTTCCGCCGGCGCGGCGCAACGGGGGCATACGCAGCGCCGCTAGATCAGCGCAGGCAGCCCTTCGACCAGCAGCACCGCGACGCCGACGCCGAGCATCGCGCCCAGCACGCGCAGCAGGTTGTGACGGAAGTTGGTTGCGCACGGCACCGCGCCGAGGAAGAGCGCGCCGGCGAGCGCCATCGGGATCAGCAGGATGAAGTCACCAATCGTGAAGTAGGTGGTCATTGCGTGTCTCCTTGTCGACCGGAGCTGCACTTGCTCCGGACCCATGCTTGGGCAGTCTCGTTTTGCTCCGACCCGATTGCGAGAAGGGTGGTTAGTACGAGTATAGGAAACGCCGCACGCTTTTCGCTATCCGAACCATTAAAAAAGCAGCAGAAATCTCAAGAAAGCATCGGTTCGGACGCGAATCAGACGGCCGTCTTGCGAGTTTCTTTCCATTTCCTTTCTGCTTTCGCGGGGCCGCCCGCCGTCGCAGGCGGGCGGCCCCGCCAGGTCACGCGCGACGTGCGGGCGAACGGAACACGAGCACGAGCCCCGCAATGATCGCGCCCATTCCGGCCAGCGCGAGCGGCTCGGGGCGATTGCCGAGCCAGAGCGCATCCATCAGCGCGGTGACGACCGGCACGAGATAGAACAGGCTCGTCACGTTGACGAGATCGCCGCGCTGCATCAGCCGATAGAACAGCAGCTGCGCGACCACCGAGATCACGATGCCGAGCCACGCGAGCGGCACGACGAACGCCCAGGCCGCGTCGAATGCGATCGGCCGGAACGGCACGATCGCCGCGCACAGCGCGAGCCCGATCGCGTTCTGCAGCGGCAGCACGTCGGCGGGCGCCGAGCGCACGCGCTTGTGCAGCAGCGCGCCGACGGTGAGCGCGACGAGTGCGGTGAGCGCGCAGGCGATCCCCGCGACCGGCAGGTCGGCGCCGCCGACGCCGCGGCAGACCACGAGCGCAAGCCCGGCCAGCGCAAGCGCGAGCCCTGCGATGCGCGTGGCCTGCCTGCGCCGTTCGACCCACGCGAGCGTGAGGATCGGCTGCACGCCGAGGATCGTCGCGAGCACGCCGGGCGTGACCCCGCGTTCGAGCGCGAGCAGATAGAAGATCGAGTAGCCGCCCATCAGCAGCACCCCGGTGACGACCGCGATGCGCCGCTCGCCCGGCGCGGGCAGCCAGCGCCCGCGCGCGGCGGACAACGCGAGCAGCACGAGCGACGCGAGCGCGAAGCGCGCGGTGAGGAAGACGAATGCGGACGCGTGCCGCAGACCGAGTTCGGCGAAGATCGCGCCGCTGCTCCAGAGCAGGACGAAGAGCGACGTCGCTCCATGCGCGGCGAGCGCGCGTTTGAACGAAACCATGTGAATCCACCTGTCGAACGGATGAGAACGTTCCATGCGCACGCACGCCGCGCCGTGCGTCACGACGCATGAACGGCAGGCAGGCGAATGGAGGGCGGAACGGCGCCGGCGCTCAGCCGGCGAACGCCGCCGGGGGCGGCGGCGCAGCGCCGACGAGCGGCGGTGCGACAGGGGGAGGAGGCGCGGCCGGATGCGCGCACGCCCGCGGCCGCGCGTCGAGCGGTGGCCGTGAAATCGGAAGGGCGGACGGTTGCGAAGGCATCGCGGGCGAAATGCGCTGGAAAGCGGATGAACGTCAAAGGTACCGCAACAGCGGCCTGAGTGGCAATCGGCGCACGGGCGCCACGCGCCGCCCGGCTCGCCATGCGCGCGACGGAAGCGGCCGCCGGAGCGCCGGCGGCAGGATCGCCGGACAGTCACACTCGACAGGGTATGATGGGGGTGTCGCCCATGCAAGCGCGCGGGCGGCGCAGTGGTTGATTGGAGACATGCGACGAAATCGCGGCGCTTTGCCCGCCACTTCCGCTTTTCGCGCTTCGATAAACCGTGAACAATGGGATAAGCGCGGCCGCCATCGCAGCGGCGGCGCATGTCGTGCATTGGCCGGCCGCGCAGGTTGGCCGGATATCAAGATTCAAGAACGAGTGGGGAAACATCATGCATGTCGGGTCGATTGTCTGCACTACCCATATCGCGGTGCCGAAGGGCGCGCGCGGCATCGTCCAGCGCATTCTGGGCGACATGGCGATGGTGACCTGGTACGCGGGCGTGCCGGGCGAGTCGAAGGAACTCAACACCGAGCCGTTCTTTCTCGAGGACCTGATCGACACCGGCGAATCCGTGCTGCCGGCCGGCGCGGCCGTTCATTGAGCGGGCACGTCGCACCGAACGCTCGTCTTTCGGCCCGGCTGGCGGCACAATGCGGGGCATGAACGAAGTCACTCCCGCTCCTTCCGCCCCGGCCGGGCCGCCGTTTGCCGGCCTCACGCCCGAGTGCGTGCTCGACGCGCTCGACAGCGTGCTGATGCCGGCCGGCCTGCGCACCGACGGGCGCCTGCTCGCCCTCAACAGTTACGAAAACCGTGTCTACCAGGCCGGCATCGAAGACGGCCCGCCGATCGTCGCGAAGTTCTATCGCCCGGCGCGCTGGTCGGACGACGCGATCCTCGAGGAACACGCATTCGTCGCCGAGCTCGCCGCGCGCGAGATTCCGGCGGTGCCGGCGCGCACGTTCGACGGCCGCACGCTGCATGCGTTCGACGGCTTCCGCTTCTCGATCTTCGAGCGGCGCGGCGGCCGCGCGCCCGATCTCGACCGCGCCGATACGCTCGAATGGCTCGGCCGCTTCATCGGCCGCATCCATGCGGTCGGCGCGACCCGGCCGTACGTCGCGCGCCCCACGCTCGACATCCGCACGTTCGGCTACGAGCCGCGCGACTATCTGCTCGCGCACGATTTCATCCCGGATGACGTGCGGCCGGCCTACGAGACGGCGGTCACGCTCGCGCTCGAAGGCGTCGAGGCGGCATTCGAGCGCGCGGGCGAGCTCCGCCTGCTGCGCACGCACGGCGACTGTCATCCGAGCAACGTGCTGTGGACCGACGCGGGGCCGCACTTCGTCGACTTCGACGACAGCCGGATGGCGCCCGCGATCCAGGATCTGTGGCTGCTGCTGCCCGGCGACCGCGCGGGCGCGTCGCGCGCGCTGGCCGACCTGCTCGCCGGCTACGAGGACTTCTGCGAATTCGAGCCGCGCGAGCTGCATCTGGTCGAGGCGCTGCGCACGCTGCGCCTGATCCACTACGCCGCGTGGCTCGCGCGGCGCTGGGACGATCCGGCGTTTCCGGCCGCGTTCCCGTGGTTCAACACGCATCGTTACTGGGAAGCGCGCGTGCTCGAATTGCGCGAGCAGATCGGCGCGATGCAGGAAGGGCCGCTCTGGCCCGTGTGACGGACGCGGGCCGGCATGCGGCCCGCGTCGCTCAAAACTTCAGCATCAGCTTGATCAGCGCGGCGAAGCGCGTGCCGTACGGCGGCGCGAGCAGGTTGCGCGCGTTCAGGCGCGCCTGCGTCAGCACCGGCTTCATCTTCGAGAACGTCACGAAGCCGTCGTAGCCGTGATACGCGCCCATCCCGCTTGCACCGACGCCGCCGAACGGCAGGCTGCCGCACGCGATGTGCATCAGCGTTTCGTTGACCGAGACGCCGCCCGAGATCGTTTCGCGCATCACGCGCTCGACCGTGCCGCCGTCGTCGTCGAACAGGTACAGCGCGAGCGGCCGAGGCCGCGCGTTCACGTAGGCGATCGCCTCGTCGAGCCGTTCGTACGGCACGAGCGGCAGCAGCGGGCCGAAGATCTCCTCCTGCATCAGTTGCGATGCGCCCGGCACCTGCGTGAGCGCGCACGGCACGAAGCGGCGCGATGCCGGATCGGACGACGCGTCCGCGAGCGGGTGCAGTTGCGCGCCGGCCGCCTGCGCGTCGCTCGCGAGCTGCTGCAGCCGCGCGAAATGGCGGTCCGACACGATCGTCGTGTAATCGGCGTTGCGGGAGAAATCCGGATACATCTTCGCGAGCCGCGTGCGCGCGCGCTCGATGAACGCGGCTTCCATCCCGCGCGGCAGCAGCACGTAGTCGGGCGCGATGCAGGTCTGGCCGGCGTTCAGCGTCTTGCCCGCGACGATCGCGTCGACGGCTGCGTCGAAGCGCGCGTTCGGCCCGACGATCGCCGGCGACTTGCCGCCGAGCTCGAGCGTGACGGGCGTGAGGTTCTCGGCCGCCGCGCGCATCACGTGCCGGCCGACCTGCGTCGAGCCGGTGAACAGCAGGTGGTCGAACGGCAACGCGCTGAACGCGGCGCCGATTTCCGCGTCGCCGTTCACGACCGCGACGTGGTCGCGCGCGAAGGCCTTCGCGATCAACTGCTCGAACAGCGCCGAGGTGCGCGGCGTCAGTTCGGACATCTTGACGATCGCGCGGTTGCCGGCCGCGAGCGCGCAGATCAGCGGGCCCGCCGCGAGCAGCACCGGGTAGTTCCACGGCACGACGATGCCGACCACGCCGAGCGGCTGCGGAATCACCTTCGCGCGCGCGGGCCGCAGCCATTTGTTCATCGGCTTGCGGATCGGCTTCATCCAGCGCTTGCCGTGCTTCAGCGCCTCGTCGATCTCTTCCTTCGCCATCCAGATTTCCGACAGCAGCACCTCCTGCTTCGCGCGATGGCCGAAGTCCGCGCTGATCGCGTCGGCGAGCGCGTCGGCATGGTCGATCAGCAGCGTGCGCAGCGTGCGCAGATGCTGCGCGCGGGTGTCCCAGTCGGGATACGGCGTGCGCAGGTAGGCGGCGCGCTGGTCGTGCAGCAGCGACGTCAGTGCGGCGAATTCGGGCAGGTCGTTCTTCATGTCGTCTACTCCGGTTTGGCGTGGTGCAACGGCCGGCAGTCGGGCCGCTGGCGCCCGCGCGACGAGCGCGGCGTGGCGGATCGGGGTGGGGGCGTTGCTGCGAGCGTCGCATCCGCGCGACGGTCGATGCGCATCGACGCGCTGGCGCCGGCGATGCGCGTTGGCTGTTTGCGCTGCGTTGCAGCGTACGAAACCGACGCGTGAACGGCCGCATGCGGCGTCGCCGCATGCGCGGGCGCGATGCATCGCGAGACCGTCGCCGCCAGCTTCGGCAGCCTGTCGAGCGGTGCAGACGCGGTGCGTTCCAAACGCGCCGGCGACAGCCGCGTCGTTCGAACGTCGCGCGTCGTTCGCATCGCGGCGCATGCGCGCGCACCGGGCGTCGTTTGAAATGAAATGCCGGGCAGGGGCGGCGCGGCCGGACCACCTGGTCGGCGCACGGCCTGCACAACGTGTCGCTGCATGACGGTCACTCCCATTTCGCGACAGATCGGCTGCTGGCGGCCGGGGGCGTCGCGCCTAGCGAATCCACGCATCTTAAATTTAGTTCACGCGCGCGTTTAGAGGAATCGCTCTTGAATCCGCGCGCCGCTTGCGCGGCGCCGATTCCTACAATGCGCGAACTACAAGACCCGGGCCGCGCGGCCGCGCCGGGCGCCATTCGTGACACGAAGGAGACGTGCATGCAATACGACTACCTCATCGTCGGGGCGGGTTCCGGCGGCGCGAGCCTCGCGGGCCGGCTCGCCGACGCATGCCCCGACGCAACGATCGCGCTGATCGAAGCGGGCGCGCACACCGAGCGCAACCTGCTCGTGAACATGCCGGTCGGCATCGCGGCGCTCGTGCCGTTCAAGCTCGGCACCAACTACGGCTACGAGACCGTGCCGCAGCCGGGCCTCGGCGGGCGCCGCGGCTACCAGCCGCGCGGGCGCGGGATGGGCGGCTCGAGCGCGATCAACGCGATGATCTATACGCGCGGCCATCCGCTCGACTACGACGAATGGGCGCAGCTCGGCGCGACGGGCTGGGGCTGGCAGGACGTGCTGCCGTATTTCCGGCGCGCGGAAGGCAACCAGCGCGGCGCGAACGCATGGCACGGCGCGGACGGCCCGCTCACGGTGTCCGATCTGCGCTTTCGCAATCCGTTCTCCGAACGATTCATCCAGGCCGCGCACGCGGCCGGCTATCCGCTCAACGACGATTTCAACGGGGCCGCGCAGGAAGGCGTCGGCTTCTACCAGGTCACGCATCGCGACGGCTCGCGCTGCAGCGTCGCGCGCGCGTACGTCTACGGCCGCAACCGTCCGAACCTGCATGTGATCACCGATGCGACGGTGCTGCGCGTCGGCTTCGACGGCAAGCGCGCGGTCGGCGTCACGATCGCGCGCAACGGGCGCGTGGAGACGCTCGGCGCGCGCGCGGAAGTGATCCTGTCGGCCGGCGCGTTCAACTCGCCGCAACTGCTGATGTGCTCGGGCATCGGCCCGGCCGACCAGTTGCGCCGGCACGGCATCGCGGTCGTGCAGGATGCGCCGGACGTCGGCGCGAACCTGATCGATCACATCGACTTCATCATCAACACGCGCGTGAATTCGTCGGAACTGGTCGGCGTGTGCGTGCGCGGGCTCGCGAAGATGGCACCCGCGCTCGCGCGCTACTTCTCGAGCCGCACCGGGATGATGACGAGCAACGTCGCGGAGGCGGGCGGCTTCATCAAGAGCGATCCGTCGCTCGAGCGGCCCGACCTGCAACTGCATTTCTGCACGGCGCTCGTCGACGATCACAACCGCAAGATGCACTGGGGCTTCGGCTATTCGCTGCACGTGTGCGCGCTGCGGCCGTTCAGTCGCGGCACGGTGGCGCTCGCGAGCGGCGACGCGCGCGATGCGCCGCTGATCGATCCGCGCTTCTTCAGCGATGCGCGCGATCTCGACCTGCTGGTGCGCGGCGCGCAGGCGATGCGCCGGATCCTGTCGCAGGCGCCGCTCGCGTCGCAGGGCGGGCGCGAACTGTACACGCGGCCGGACCAGACGGAAGCCGAACTGCGCGCGACGATCGTTCAGCATGCCGACACGATCTATCACCCGGTCGGCACCTGCCGGATGGGCACGGACGCGCGCGCGGTCGTCGATCCGGCGTTGCGCGTGCGCGGCGTCGAGGGGCTGCGGGTGGTGGATGCGTCGGTGATGCCGACGCTGATCGGCGGGAATACGAATGCGCCGTCGGTGATGATCGGCGAGCGCGCGGCGGACTTCATCGTCGCCGCGCGCCGGGCGGGCGCGCCGCACGCGGCTGCGGCGGCGCTGCACGGCCGCTGAGCGGCGCGCGCGGATGCTCAGGCAAACGTATCGACGAGGCCGGCGCGGCTTGCGGTCGCGACCGTCGCCGCGGGTTGCGCGGCGTCGAGCGTTGCATCGGCGCCTGACGGTGCGCCGCCGCCGCGCCGCGCCGCTTGCCCGCCGGCGAACGACTGCTGCGGGTTCTGCTGCTGCGAGGCGAAGCCGCCGTCGCTGACGGTCGCGCTGCCCAGGCCGAGGCCGCCGGCTTCCATCGCGTCACGCAGCTTCGGCAGCGCGGCTTCGACCGCGTCGCGCACCTGCGGGTGCTGCGACACGAACAGCGCGTGCGCGTGATTGTCCGCGACTCGCAGCACGACCTGCAGCGGCCCGAGATCCGGCGGATTGAGCGTCAGCTCGGCGCTCTGCTGGTGCGCGTTCGACAGGAACACGACCTTCTGGCTCAACGCATCCGTCCAGTCGGCGGTGCCGACGTGCGGCGCGAGCACGTGCGCGTTCGCGGCGGCGATGCCGTTCGCGGCCGCCGCCACCGGCGCGTTCGCTTGCGCGGCGGCCGTCGCGGCAGCCAGCGCCGCACCGGCCGGAGCGGCGGCGTCCTGCGTCGCCGCGAGCGCATGGGCCGCATCGGGCTTGACCGCATCGGCCTGGACCGGCTGCGTGGGCGACGGCTGCGCCTGCCCCTGTTGCGAGGCGAGCGCGCCCTTCGCGTCGGTCAGCGTCTTGTCGAACGTCGGTGCTTTCGGCGTCGCGGGCACGGCGGCCGCGGTCGACAGGGCCGGCTGCGTGGCCGCACCCGTGGCCGCGCCCGTGGACGGCGTCGCGGCGGCGTTCGCGTCGCCGGTGAGCTTCGCGAGCGCGGCATGCAGCACGTCGCGGCCCGTCGCCGGTTCGTCGGTCGCGGCTGTCGCCTGCGCGTCGCCCTTCGTCGCGTTCGCGGCCGCCGCGAGGGCGGCCGACGCCGCGTCGCCGGCGCGCGGCAGCGGGTCGGTGGACGGCGCGTCGGCCGCGGCAGGCGTGCCGTCGGGACGCGCCTGCAATTGCGCCTGCACCGCGGCCGCGGCGGCGAGTGCGGCGGCATCGGGGTTGACGGCCGCGGTGGCGTCGTCGCGGGTCTTGTCGTCTGACGAGCCGGACGGCTTCGCGTTGCCGGCGACGGTCGACGGCGCGCTCGACGACGTCGAAGGCGCCGTCGGCGTCGACGACGCATCGGCCTGCGCCGACGACGTGCGCTGCGACGCGACGCTTTGCTGCAGCGTCTGCGCGAACGGCAGCGGCGAACCGGCGGCGTCGGCCGCGTTGGCGGGCGCGGACGCGTCCGCGGCGGCCGCCTTGCGGCCGGCCTTGAGGGCGGAGCCGGCCGTATCGATCAGTGCGCCGAGCAGGGACAGGGAGGGCATGGCGTATCTCTCGTTCGATTGCGTTGGACGGTTACGTCGACTTTGCCGCGTCGGCCCGCATCCGCAGGATCTTCGCGGCATGCTCGTCGGCCTCGCGCTGTTCGCGCTTCGCGGTGCGGACCGCTTCCTGCGCGACGCCGCGCGCCTGCAGGATTTCATACGAGCCGACGGTGCGTTTCTTCAGCTGCCAGTGGGGGCGGGCTTCGTCGATGCGCGCGTCGGCGGCGGCCAGCACGTTGCGCTGCTGGGCGATCGCTGCGTCGAGCGTGTCGAGGAAGGCCTGGAAATTCCGCCAGTTGCCGGCGGGCATCCCGTGCTGCGCGGATTGCGCGAAGCGCGCGTGATATTCGTCGCGGTAGCGCAGCAGCGAGTCGAGCTGGTTGGCCGCGTCGGTGCGCTCGCGCTGCGCGACGCCGAGCTGCCGGGTCGCCGAGTCGAGATCCTCGTTGGCGCGGTCGAGCAGGATCTGCAGGGGAAAGCCTTGTGCCATTTAGCGTCAGCCTCCGTGGGTGAACAGCGCATCGAGGCCGGCCAGGCTCGCGTCGTACGGCGCGCATTCGCGAAAGCCCTGCTGCAGGAACGCTTCGATGTGCGGGTAAAGCGCGATCGCGCGGTCGAGCTGCGCGTCGCGGCCGGGCGCATACGCGCCCACCGCGATCAGGTCGCGGTTGCGCTGGTAGCGCGACAGCATCTGCTTGAACTGGCGGACGTGGTCGAGGTGCGTGTCGTCGATCAGCGCGGTCATCGCGCGGCTGATCGACGCCTCGATGTCGATCGCCGGATAGTGGCCGGCTTCGGCGAGCGCACGCGACAGCACGATGTGGCCGTCGAGGATCGCGCGCGCCGAATCGGCGATCGGGTCCTGCTGGTCGTCGCCTTCCGTCAGCACCGTGTAGAACGCGGTGATCGAGCCGCCGCCTTCCGGCCCGTTGCCGGTGCGCTCGACGAGCGCGGGCAGCTTCGCGAACACCGACGGCGGATAGCCCTTGGTCGCGGGCGGCTCGCCGATCGCGAGCGCGATCTCGCGCTGCGCCATCGCGTAGCGGGTCAGCGAATCCATCAGCAGCAGCACGTGCTTGCCCTGGTCGCGGAACCATTCGGCGAGCGCCGTCGCGTACGCGGCGCCCTGCATCCGCAGCAGCGGCGACACGTCGGCGGGCGCCGCGACCACGACCGAGCGCGCGAGGCCGTCCTCGCCGAGGATCTGCTCGATGAATTCCTTCACTTCGCGGCCCCGTTCTCCGATCAGGCCGATCACGATCACCTCGGCGCTCGTGTAGCGCGCCATCGTGCCGAGCAGCACCGACTTGCCGACGCCGGAGCCCGCGAACAGGCCCATCCGCTGGCCGCGCCCGACGGTGAGCAGCGCGTTGATCGCGCGCACGCCGACGTCGAGCACATGGTGGATCGGCTCGCGATCGAGCGGGTTGATCGACGCCGCGGAGAGCGGCGCGTCGACCTTCGACGTGAGCGGGCCGAGATTGTCGAGCGGGCGGCCCGATGCGTCGACGACGCGCCCGAGCATGTCCCAGCCGACCGGCAGGCGCTTGGCGCCCGCGAGCGGATCGGCGACCGGCGCGCGTTCGAGCGGCCACACGCGCGCGCCGGGCAGCACGCCCGCGACGTCGGTGGTCGGCATCAGGAACAGGCGCTCGCCGGCGAAGCCGACGACTTCCGCCTCCGCCACCGGCAGCGTGCTGCCGGGCGGCAATTCGATCGTGCATTCGGCGCCGACCGACAGGCGCAGCCCGATCGCCTCGAGCACGAGGCCCGCCGCGCGGGTGAGGCGGCCGCACGGGCGCAGCGGCAGCGCGCGGCGGCTGCGCGCCGCGAGGCCGTTCAGGTGCGTGCGCCAGTGCGCGAGGTGCGGGTTGTGCGGCGCGCGCGGCGCGGCGTCGGCGGCCGCGGGGCCGGCGCGGGCTCGTGCGGGGCGTCCGGGCCGAACGACGCGAGCGCGAGTTCGCGCTCGAGCGGCGTCATGCCGTCATGCACGAACGATTCGGGCGTGGGCGTCACCATGCGCTCACCTTGCCGATCGCGGCGGCGACGCGCTGCCAGCGGGTCGGCAGCGTCGCGTCGACTTCGCCCGTCGCGGCGTGCGCGCGGCAGCCGCCGCGCTCGATCGTCGCATCGGTGCGCACGCTCCAGCCGAGCGCGTCGAGTTCTTCCTGCAGGTACGCCTCGACGACCGGCAGGTCGGCGGGATGCACCGTGAGGTGCGGCGCGCCCGACAGCGCCGGCTCGGCCGCGAGCACGTCGCGCACCGCGGCGACGAGGGCGGCCGGGTCATGCTTCACGTGCTGGCGCACGACCTGCTGCGCGATGTCGAGCGCGAGCTGCGCGACGTCGGCGGCGAGATCGTGCTCGGCGGCGGCGAGCGCCTCCCGGAACGACGCGGCGAGCGCCGCGAGCTGCGCGGCCTGCTCGCGCACCTCGGCCTGGCCGGCCTCGAAACCCTGCTGGCGGCCCTGCTCGTAGCCGGCCTGGTAGCCGAGCGCCTGGCCCTCGACGTGACCGGACGACAGGCCTTCCGCGTGCGCGGCGTCGCGCACGCGCTGCAATTCCTCGGCGAGCGCGGCCGCAGCCGCTGCCGCGGTGTCGGCCGGCGGCGGGGGAGGCGGCGGGTCGAACGACGCCATTTCCCACCGCTGGTAGGCGGTGAGGTTGCCCGCGCGGTCGCTCGCCGGATCAGACATACGCGTCTTCCGCCTTGCCGCCGAGCACGATCTGGCCGCCTTCGGCGAGGTTGCGCACGATCTGCAGGATGCGGCGCTGCTGCGTCTCGACTTCGGACACGCGCACCGGGCCGCGCGCGTCGAGATCCTCGGCAAGCAGTTCGGCCGCGCGCTGCGACATGTTCGCCAGGAACTTCTGGCGCAGCGCGGGCGGCGCGCCCTTCAGCGCGATGATCAGCGTTTCCGACTCGACTTCCTTCAGCACCAGCTGGATCGCGCGATCCTCGAGGTCGAGCAGGTTCTCGAACACGAACATCTGGTCGATGATCTTCTGCGCGAGGTCCGGATCGTACTGGCGGACGTTCTCGAGCACGCCTTCCTCGTGCACCGACGTCATGAAGTTCAGGATCTCGGCCGCGGTGCCGATGCCGCCCATCGGGCTGCGCTTCAGGTTGTCGCTGCCGGACAGGAGGCCCGACAGCACGTCGTCGAGCTCGCGCAGCGCGGCCGGCTGGATGCCGTCGAGCGTCGCGATCCGCAGCAGCACGTCGTTGCGCAGCCGCTCGGTGAAGCACGAAGCGATCTCGGACGCCTGGTCGCGGTCGAGATGCACGAGGATCGTCGCGATGATCTGCGGATGCTCGTTCTTGATCAGCTCGGCCACCGCGCTCGAATCCATCCACTTCAGGCCTTCGATGCCGCTCGTGTCGCTGCCTTGCAGGATGCGGTCGATCAGCACGCCGGCCTTGTCCTCGCCTAGCGCCTTGGTCAGCACCGAGCGGATGTAGTCGTTCGAATCGAGCGACAGCGCGGTGTGCTGCTCGGCTTCCTTCGCGAACTCGTTCAGCACGCGCTCGACCTCTTCGCGCGTGACGTTGCGCAGCGCGGCCATCGCGGCGCCGATCTTCTGCACCTCGCGCGGCGCGAGGAATTTGAATACCTGCGCGGCCTCTTCCTCGCCGATCGACATCAGCAGGAGCGCGCTCTTGGTCAAGCCTTCAGCGTTCATCGTTCACCCAGCTCTTCACGACGGTTGCGACGATCTTCGGGTCCTGGCGGGCGATCGTGCGTGCGTAGTCGAGGTTGCGCTCGTAGCGGTGCTTCTCGTTTTCGAAGCCGAGCAGCAGCGCGTCGGCGTCTTCGTTCGCGGCATCCTTCTCCGGCGCGGGCAGGCCGTCCAGCACGACCGCGTCTTCCGGCGCCGGCAGCGCGGGCGCGGCCGGCTCGGGCGGCGGGAACGCGCGGCGCATCGCCGGGCGCACCACCGCGAAATACAGCGCCGCCGCGACCGCCGCGATGCCGAGCCACTTCGCGGCTTCCTTCGCCATGTCGATGATGTCCGGCTGGCGGTACCACGGCAGGTTGGCGTACGGGTCGCCGGCGGCCGTGAACGTGCTGTTGACGACGTTCACCGAGTCGCCGCGCTTCGCGTCGTAGCCCATTGCGTCCTTCACGAGCTGCTCGACCTGCGCGAGCTTCGCGGGCGGCAGCGGCTGCATCGTCACGTGGCCCTTCGAATCGGCGACCGGCTGGTAGTTGACGACGACCGCGACCGACAGCCGCTTCACGCTGCCCATCGGCTGCTCGACGTGGCGGATCGTCTTGTCGAGCTCGTAGTTGGTCGTCGAGTCCTTGCGGTCGCTGACCGGCGTCGCCTGCGGCCCGTTCTGGCCGTTGCCCGCGACGATCGGCGCGGAGGCCGGCTGCGGCGGCGTGTTCGACAGCGCGCCCGGCACGCCCGACGCGCCGCCCTGGGCGAGCTCGGTCGCGGTGCTGGTCTGCTGGCTGCGGATCGCGGCCTGCTGCGGCGTGCCGTTCGGGCCGTAGCTTTCCGAGGTCTGCTCGAGCCGCGAGAAGTCGATGTCGGCGCTCACCTGCGAACGCGCGTTGCCGGTGCCGAAGATCGGCGCGAGGATCGCGTCGATGCGCTTCTGCGTGTTGCGCTCGACCTGCTGCACGTACTTGAGCTGGCTCGCGTCGAGGCCGGTCGCCGACGCCGGTTGCGTCAGCAGGTTGCCGTCCTGGTCGACGATCGTGACGTTCTTCGCGGGCATGTCGGGCACGCCGGACGACACCATCCGCGTGATCGCCAGCACCTGGCCCTCGTCGAGCACGCGGCCCGGGTAGAGATCGACGAATACCGACGCGCTCGGCGCTTCCCTGTCGCGCACGAACACCGACGGCTTCGGGATCGCGAGATGCACGCGCGCCGTTTTCACGGCGTTGATCGATTCGATCGTGCGCTGCAGCTCGCCTTCGAGCGCGCGCTGGTAGTTGATCTGCTCGGCGAACTGGCTGATGCCGAATTTCTGGTTGTCCATCAGCTCGAAGCCGACCGAGCCGCCCTTCGGCAGCCCGAGCGCCGCGAGCTTCAGGCGCGTTTCGTGGACCTGGTTCGCCGGCACGAGGATCGCGCCGCCGGCGTCGGCGAACTTGTAGGGAACGTTTGCCTGCTGGAGCGCGGCGATGATCGCACCGCCGTCGCGGTCCGACAGGTTGCTGTACAGCACGCGGTAGTCGGGCGCGCGGGTCCACAGCACGAGGGCGGCGATCACGGCGACCGCGAAGGCGGCGGCGATGATGAACGGCAGCTTCGGGTTGCCGCGCATCCGCGCGATGCCCGGAATCCGTTCAGCGAAGCCGCCGAGCCCGAAGTCCACGCCCGCGCCGCCGGCCCCCGGCAGCGCCGCGGCCGCGGCGGCGCCGGGCGCCGGGCTGGCGAGGCCAGTGCGGGCGTCGGGATTGATCAGCGAATTGGCCTGCGAATCCATGCGTCGAGGTTCTCCGGAGCGGGACGACTGAGCCGCTCGGGCGAGCGGGCGGACAATGACACGATGCGATTATCGTGACGCCGCCCCCGATCCGATCGCCCGAAAAGAGCCGGGTTTCCCCCGTACTTTCGCGGCTTTGCCGGACGGTGCGCTGCTATGCTTTTTCGCGATCCGGTATGGCGGGCGTGCGATACGCGCCGACGGCCCGCCCGGTCCGGCCCGAACGGGCCCTCTTTTCTGGATGGGGAAACAGCATGACGGCGAGCGTCGGCGGAATCGGTTCGGTATTGCAACAGATGCAGGCGATGGCGGCGCAGGCGGCAAGCGGCGCGGCCAGCCCGAGCGCGGCGGTCGCCGGTTCCGGCGCGGCGACGGCCGGCACCTTCGCGAGCGCGATGAAGGCGTCGCTCGACAAGATCAGCGGCGACCAGCAGCGCGCGCTCGGCGAGGCGCACGCGTTCGAGGTCGGCGCGCCGAACATCTCGCTGAACGACGTGATGGTCGACATGCAGAAGGCGAACATCGGCTTCCAGTTCGGGCTGCAGGTGCGCAACAAGCTCGTGACCGCGTACAACGAAGTCATGCAGATGCCGGTCTGACGGAGCCCTCGGTTTCGTCTAAAGCTTTTAACTTCATTTCCGATAACTCCGGGAGTCAGCCGCGTCGCGGGCGCAGGCTATCCAGATCCAACGCATCAACAAGGAGAAGCGCATGTTTTCCCCAGGACACGCTGGAGCCAATGCGTATGCGCGCGTCGGCGTCGAGACGGGGGTGATGGGCGCGTCCCCGCATCGCCTGATCGCGATGCTCTACCAGGGCGCGCGGCAGGCTGTCGCGCTCGCGCGCATGCATCTGCAGCAGGGCAACATCCCGGCGCGCGGCGAGGCGATCGGCAAGGCGATCAGCATCGTCGAGAGCGGCCTGCAGACGTCGCTGAACCGCGAGGCGGGCGGCGACATCGCGGCGCGCCTCGATGCGCTGTACAGCTACATCGGCAAGCGCCTGCTGCAGGCGAACGCGCAGAGCAGCGATGCGATGCTGGTCGAGGTCGACGGGCTGCTCGCGACGCTCGAGGAAGCGTGGACGGGCATCGGCCCGGAGGTTGCGCGGATGGCTGCCCAGCAGGCCGCCCAGCAGGCCGCGGACCAGCAAAGATGAACCGGAAGGAACAGTACTTCGCGCGCTACGAGGCGATCGCGGCCGTGTCCGGCCGGATGCTGCACGCCGCGCGCGGCGCCGACTGGAACGCGCTGTCGGGGCTGCAGGAGGAATACCTGCAGCTCGTCGACGGGCTGAAGGAGGCCGGGCAGGGCATCGCGCTCGACGAGGCCGAACTCGCCCACAAGCTCGACCTGATTCGCCGCATTCTGGCCGACGACGCCGCGATTCGCGATCTCGCGAGCCCGGAGATCGCGCGGCTGTCCGCGCTGTTCGAGACCCAGCGCTCGACCAAGGTGCTGACCGACCTTTACCAAGCGCGCGCGCGCGGCTGACGGCGCGGGTTGCGCCGCGCCCGGCGCCGCCGGTTTCCGAATTCGCATCGATGTTGCATAGGTGAGCAGGTTCCGATCATGACCGGTATCGACACCGTAGCCGCCGCGTTGCTGGCCAGCCGCCTCGACAGCCTGCTGACCGGCGTCGTGTCGCCCCCGTCCGGCGGCGGGGCGGCGGCGCAGGTCGGCGCGCAGGCCACCGGCGCCTCCGCGGCGCCGGCGCCGCCGGTGCCGCCTGCGGCGTCGATCCCGCAAGCGTCCGCGCAGACGGCGCTGTCCGACGTCGGGCTCGTGCTCGACGCGATCTCCCGTTTCGGCGGCGACGCGACGCCGGCGGTCGTCGGCCGCACGCCGCTGCTCGCCGATCCGACCGTGCTGCTGGCCGATCCGGCGGCGCAGGCGCCAGGCGGCGCGCGCGCGGCCGCGCCACCGGACGCGGCGCGCCAGGCGGCGCTCCCGTCCGGCCAGGCCGCATCGTCCGCGCAGGCGGTGCGCGATGCGTCGGCCGCGCCGCCGGTCGTGGCGCTGCGCGCCGCGCTCGCGCAGGCCGTGAGCGAAAGCGGCCTGTTCTACGAATCCCATCTCGCGCAATGGCTGGCCGGACAGCGGCCGCTCGCGGCGCTCGCACGCGAGCCGCAGGCGCGCCTGCTCGCGCCCGCCGACGCGCATCCGCCGGCGGCCGACAGCGTGCTCGACGACCTGCTCGACGCACGCTTGCCGCTGCCGTCGCCCGCGCCTCGCGCGGCGGCCCAGCAGACGCCGGGGCAGGGCGCGCCGGCCGGCGCGCCGCCGCGCCCGCCGGCGCACGACTTTCTCGGGCCCGACGCGGTGCAGGCGCGCGGCGCCGGCGCAGCCGACGCGCGCCCCGAAACCGCCGATTCCCGCTGGCCCCCCGCGCGCGCCGCGCTGGCCGACGCTGCGTCATCCGACGCGCAGGGCGCGGCGCCGGTGACCGTGCATCCGGCCGCCGTGCCGCTCGTGCGCCAGCAGCTCGACGTGCTCGCGACCGACCAGTTCCGCTGGATCGGCGAAGCGTGGCCGGGCGCGCGGCTCGACTGGACGATCGAGCCCGACGACTCGGGCGGGCACGCGGCGCGCGGCGACGACGCCGGCGACGGCATCGCGTGGCGCACGCGGCTCACGCTCACGCTGCCGTCGCTCGGCACGGTCGATGCGGAGCTGGTGCTGAACGGCGAGCAACTCGTCGCGCGGCTGCGCGCGAACGAGATCGGCGCCGGCCGGCTCGCACGGCACGAAGGCGCGCTGCGGCAGCGGCTGGAGGCGTCGGGGCTGCAGCTCGGCGGGCTGTCGATCCGCGCGGTCGACGGCGCGCCGGACGGCTTCGACGCGGTCGCCGCGAAGGCGGCCGCGGCTGCCTATGGGCGCGGCGGCGGCACCGACGACGGAGGCGCGCGATGAGCGGATCGTCCCGCAAGCGCGCGGCCGCGCTCGTCTACGACGCGAAGGGCGGCGACGCCGCGCCGCGCGTGATCGCGAAGGGCTATGGGGCGGTCGCCGAGATGATCGTCGCCCGCGCCCGCGACGCGGGGCTCTACGTGCACACCGCGCCGGAGATGGTGTCGCTGCTGATGCAGGTCGATCTCGACGATCGGATTCCGCCGCAGCTGTACCAGGCGGTCGCGGACCTGCTCGCGTGGCTCTACGCGCTCGAGCGCGCCGACGCAGGGGCGGGCGGCGCACCGCCTGACTTTCCGCTGCCGCCGCTGCGCTGACGCGGCCTGGCCTGCGCGGGCTCGCCGATTGAGCCCCGCCTCAATTTATGTAATGATATCCATTCTCATTTTCATGTCTCACGGGCGGCGCGCTTTACCGGCGCGCCGCCCGTCGTTTTGAACGAATGGAATTCCCTGCGTGAACGCGCCCGAAACGATCGATACGCACCAAGCGGGTACGCCCCGTGCCGGCGTCACCGTGCTGCCCCACCCGGCGGCGGCCCGCCGGCTGACCGGCGACGAGCTTGCCGCGCGCCGCCAGCGTTCGCGCCGCGCGACCTTCATCAAGTGGCTGCGCAAGGTGCACGGCTGGGTCGGCCTGTGGGGCGCGGTGCTGGGGCTGCTGTTCGGCGTGACGGGCATCGTGCTCAATCACCGCGCGCCGCCGCTCAAGATCCCGACCGGCGAGCCGCAGGTCGAGGAGATGCAGCTCGCGCTGCCGAACCCGGCGCCCGCGACGCCCGGCGCGATGACGAAGTGGCTGGCGCGCGAGCTGCGCTTCGACGGCCGCCCGGGCCGGGTGCGCAAGGACCCCGCGCAGCCCGTCGCATGGGGCGACCGGCGCGTGATGCAGCCCGAGCACTGGCAGTTTGGCCTGTTCGGGCCGCACCAGAACCTGCAGGCCGAATACTGGGTCGGCAACGGCTACGTATCGGTGAAGCGCACGGGCAACTCGTTCCTGACGACACTGAACAACCTGCATCGCGGCGTCGGGATGAACCTCGGCTGGGTGCTGCTGATGGACACGATCGCCGGCTCGCTGATCCTGCTGTCGCTGACGGGCGTGCTGCTGTGGACCGAGCTGAACAAGCGCCGCACGGTCGGCGTCGTGCTGGTGGCCGGCTCGGTCGCCGCAGCGCTCGTCGCGGGGCTCGTCTAGAGGCTCGTTCGGCGCCGCAGGGGCCGCGGCTCAGATGCCGCAGGCCTCGCCGCCGCGCGCCGCGATCTCGCGCGCGGCCTTCGCGCCTTCGACCTGCAGGATCGTCGGCAGCGATACGTGGTTCTTCGCGGCCGTGACCTCGGCGAGGATCGAGATCGCGATTTCCGGCGGCGTCCGGCTGCCGATGTAGATGCCGGCTGGCCCGTGCAGCCGCGCCAGTTCCGTGTCGCTCAAATCGAATTCGCGCAGCCGCTCGCGGCGCGCCGCGTTGTTGCGCCGCGAGCCGAGCGCGCCGACGTAGAACGCGGGCGTCTTCAGCGCTTCCATCAGCGCGAGATCGTCGAGCTTCGGATCGTGCGTGAGCGCGATCACCGCCGAGCGCGCGTCGAGCTTCATGTCGAGCACCGTGTCGTCGGGCATCGTGTGCACGACGCGCGTGCCCGGCACGTCCCAGGCGTCCGTGTATTCGTCGCGCGGATCGCACACCGTCACCTGGTAGTCGAGCCCGACCGCGATCTGGCACAGGTAGCGCGACAGCTGCCCCGCGCCGATCACGAGCATCCGGTAGCGCGGGCCGTGAATCGTCACGAGCCGTTCGCCGTCGAACGCGACGCCGTCGGTCGCCTGCGCGGGCGACAGCGACGCGCGGCCCGTCGCGAGCGTCATCGTGCGGGTGACGAGGCGGCCCGCCTCGACCTGCGCGCACAGCGCGGCGACGCCGCTGTCGCGCGTCAGCGGCTCCAGCACGAGCTGGATCGTGCCGCCGCACGGCAGCCCGAAGCGGTGCGCCTCCTCGGCCGTCACGCCGTACTTCACCGCTTCCGGCCGCGCGTCGGGCGCGATGCCGCTTGCATGCACGCGGGCGATCAGGTCGTCCTCGATGCAGCCGCCCGACACCGAGCCGACGACGAGCCCGTCGTCGCGCACCGCGAGCATCGCGCCTTCGGGGCGCGGCGACGAGCCCCACGTCTTCACGACCGTCACGAGCAGCACGCGGCGGCCTTCTTCGATCCAGCGCGCGCTGGTTTTCAGTACATCGAGATCGACGCTTTCCATCATCCGTTTCCCGTTGCTGGACGGTCCCGCCGGTGCGGGCCGCCGTTCGATGGCGGGATTATGAACCGCACGGCGTGCGCGTGCAGATGGCCACGCCGCTCGGCTGGGCGAATCTGGAGGAATGGGCAAGACATCGCGACGATCGGGCAGGAATCGATCGCGGGAACGGCGCGGCGGGGGATGTGCTGCGGGGGCGCATGCGCGCGGCAGCGGATGGCGGCGGGGAAGGGATGCGCCGCGCGCGGGGCCGGCATCCGGTCCCGCGGGGCGTTGCACCGCTGCGCGCGCAATGCCGGCGCGCGCAGCGGCGGCGCTCAGTGCGCGTCGTGACCGTGCGCGAGCTTCGAATGACGGCGCGAGTACACGAAGTAGATCGCGAGGCCGATCACGAGCCACACGCCGAACGCGGCCCACGTGACGGGCGCCAGGTTCAGCATCAGGAACAGGCACGACGCGACCGCGAGGATCGGCACGACCGGCACGCCGGGGCAGCGGAACGCGCGCGGCAGCTCCGGATGGGTGCGGCGCAGCACCAGCACCGCGATCGACACCATCGAGAACGCGGCGAGCGTGCCGATGTTGATCAGCTCGGCGAGCACGTTGAGCGGCACCAGCGCGGCGATCAGCCCGAAGAACAGGCCGACGAGCCAGGTCGTCAGGAACGGCGTCGCGAAGCGCGGATGCACGCGCGACAGCGCCGCCGGCAGCAGGCCGTCGCGCGACATCGCGAAGATGATGCGGGTCTGGCCGTAGCTCATCACGAGGATCACGGTCAGCATGCCGAGCACGGCGCCGAGGTCGATGAAGCCCGCGACCCATTTCTCGCCGGCGATCTGCAGCGCGTACGAGATCGGGTGCGAGATGCTCGCGTACTGCGCGGACGGGACGATGCCCGTCGCGACCGCCGCGACCGCGACGTACAGGCACGCGCAGACGGCGAGCGACGCGATGATGCCGATCGGCAGGTCGCGCTTCGGGTTCTTCACTTCCTCGGCCGCCGACGACACCGCGTCGAAGCCGATGAACGCGAAGAACATCACGGCCGCGGCGCCGAACACGCCGTTCCAGCCGTGCGGCATGAACGGCTGCCAGTTCGCCGGCGTCACGTGGAAGATGCCGACCGCGATCACGAGCAGCACCACCGACACCTTGATGAACACCATGACGTTGTTGATGCGGGTCGATTCGCGGATGCCGATCGACAGCAGCGTCGTGATCACGATCATCACGAGGAACGCCGGCAGGTTGAACCACGTGACGACGCCCGGCACCGCGCCGGGCGCGGCGGTGAGCACGGTCGGCAGCGTGAGGCCGAAGCCCTGCAGCAGCGACTGCAGGTAGCCGGACCAGCCGACCGACACGGCGGACGCGGCAAGCCCGTATTCGAGCATCAGGTCCCAGCCGATGATCCACGCGACGAGCTCGCCGAGCGTCGCATACGAATACGTGTAGATCGAGCCGGCGACCGGAATCGTCGATGCGAACTCGGCGTACGACAGCGCGGCGAGCCCGCACGCGATCGCGGCGATCACGAACGACAGCATCAGCGCGGGGCCGGCCTGCACGGCGCCGGTGCCGGTCAGCACGAAGATGCCGGTGCCGATGATCGCGCCGATGCCGAGGAAGGTGAGGTCGATCGCGCCGAGCGCTTTCTTGAGCCCGGCGGCGTGCGCGCCGGCGATCATGCGATCGACGTTTTTCTTGCGGAAGAGAGACATTGCGGATGGATCGCCGGCGCGCGCGGGCGCGTCGCGTCGACTGAGTGAAAAACCTAAAATTTTAACCGATCTGGCCGAGACGATTCGCCGCGGTGCAGCACCGGGCGGCGGGATCGTCAGGCAAAACAAGCGCCTGGGCACGCCGGCCGGCGTGCCGGCGCGCGTATCAGGCGCCGGATGCGGGCGCCATGTCGACGAGCTGGTTGCTCATCACGTAGAAGGTCAGTTCCGCGTTGTTCGACAGCCGCATCTTCTCGAGCAGCCGCGTGCGGTAGACGCTCACCGTCTTCACCGACAGCGACAGCGTGTGGGCGATGTCGGTGAGCCGCTTGCCGGACGCGAGCATGCACAGCGTCTGGTATTCGCGGTCCGACAGCTTCTCGTGCGGCAGCGGCTCGTTCTCGAACGACACGTATTCGGCGAGCGCCTCGGCCATCGCCGGGCTCACGTACTTGCGGCCCGCGGCGACCTGCTGGATCGCGGAGATCATCTGCGCGGCGTTGACCGTCTTCGACAGGTAGCCGGCCGCGCCGGCCTTCAGCGCGCGCACCGCGTACTGGTCCTCGCGATACATCGAGAACATCAGCACCGGCGTGCGCGGCAGCTTGCGCTTCAGGCGCTTGAGCACCTCGATGCCGTTCATGTCGGTCAGCGAGATGTCGAGCAGGATCACGTCGAATTCGCGCTTGTCGACGGCCGCCATCGCTTCGCCGCCGGTTTCCGCCTCGGTGACTTCGCGGGCCACGCCGCGGTCGATCAGCAGGTGCCGGATGCCTTGCCGGACGATCGCGTGGTCGTCGACGAGCAGGATGTTCAGACTCATGGCGCCCTCACGAAACCGGGAAGGCGCGGCGCGCCGTTGCCGGCGCCGCGAACAGCGCGTCCCACGCGAACCGCGCGGCGAGCCGGGCGCCGCGGCCGGCGGCCGGCGAGGCCAGTTCGAAGCCGCCGCCGAATGCCTCGCAGCGGGCGCGCATGCCGGCGAGGCCGTAGCCGTGGCGGTGAGCGCGCGCGAAACCGATTCCGTCGTCGGCAACGCTCAGCGACAGATGCGTGCCGTCCGCGTCGATCCGCACGTCGACCGACGTCGCGCGCGCATGCTTCGCGACGTTCGACAGCGCTTCCTGTGCGACGCGGAAGATCGCGAGCGCACCCGGGCCGGCGAGTTGCGGCAGGCGCGCGTCGGCGGCGCACACGAAGCTCGTGCGCAGGCCGGTGCGTTCCGCATGGCTGTCGATCCAGGCCGACAGCGCGCGCACGAGCCCGCCGTCGAGCGCCGGCGTGTCCTGCTCGGCGATCAGCCGGCGGTTCGCGTCCGTCGCGGCGTCGAGCGCGCGCTGCGCGAGATCGAGCGCGCGACGGCAGCCTTCGGGCGCGTCGGCGGGCAGCCAGGTGTCGATGTTCGCGAGCGCGAAGCGCGCGGCGGTGAGTTCGGCGCCGAGCCCGTCGTGCAGCTCGCCGGCCAGATGGCGGCGCGCCGCTTCGTCGGCGGCGAACAGTGCGGCGGACAGTTCGGTGATTCGCGCGGCGAGCGCATCGCGGCCGGCGGCGGTCGTGCAAGGCAACGGGGCGGGGGCGCAGGCCGGCGACGGCTGCTGCGACGGGAACGGGGCGTGGGCGCTCTCAGGCGCATTAAGCGACGTATCCATGACTCTCCCTGCTGTCAGAAAGCGATTCAGACACCGGTCGGCGGCGTGTGCCGGAAGCCGTCGAAAGTGCGGCTCCCTGACGGAATTTGTCACCTGTCAGAGTAACAAAAGTTACATCTTGTAACACATAGGTCCGACCCTTCAATGCGCATCCGAATTGCAACCGCGCGCCGCGCATAATATCTCAAAAATTCTTGAAAAGTCATGACAGGCGGGACATATAAGGGTTTTTGTGAACAATCCGAGCGAACCTGTTGTAGGAAAAACACTGACACACGAGCCGCCACTTGCGCCGTGTCCAAATGTAACTATTTGAGATTGATGGTCGTCGATTGTTACGAATTCGCCAAGCGCGGACGAAAAAAAACCGGAGCTTTCGCTCCGGTTCTTGATCGGGCTCAACTTTCGGGGGCAGATCAGTCCACGAACGCGCGCTCGATCACGTAGTGGCCCGGTGCGCTGTTCTTGCCTTCGACGAGGCCGGCCTGCTTCAGCAGGTCGGTCGTGTCCTTCAGCATCGCGGTGCTGCCGCACAGCATCACGCGGTCGTGTTCCGGCGAGAACGGCGGGACGTCGAGATCGGCGAACAGCTTGCCCGTCGAGATCAGGTCGGTGATCCGGCCTTCGTTCTCGAATTCCTCGCGGGTGACCGTCGGGTAGTAGACGAGCTTTTCCTTGATGATGTCGCCCAGGTACTCGTGGCCAGGCAGGTCGTGCTTGATGTAGTCCATGTACGCGAGCTCGCCCTTCAGGCGGCACGTGTGCGTCAGGATGACCTTGTCGAAGCGTTCGTAGATGTCCGGATCGCGGATGATCGACATGAACGGCGCGAGGCCCGTGCCGGTCGACAGCATCCACAGGGTCTTGCCGGGCAGCAGGTTGTCGGCGACGAGCGTGCCGGTCGGCTTCTTGCCGATCAGCACCGTGTCGCCCACCTTCAGGTGCTGCAGGCGCGACGTCAGCGGGCCGTTCTGGACCTTGATGCTGAAGAACTCGAGATGCTCCTCGTAGTTCGGGCTGACGATGCTGTAGGCGCGCGCGAGCGGCTTGCCGTCGACCTCGAGGCCGACCATCGTGAATTCGCCGTTGTTGAAGCGCAGGCTCGGCTCACGGGTGCAGGTGAAGCTGAAAAGCGTATCGGTCCAGTGGTGGACGGATTGGACGGTGGCGGTGTCGTATTTGCTCATGACTGTGAAAACGGACGCGCGTTGCAGACGCGTGCAATGGGCGAAAAACGAGGGCGTCGACCCGATCCGGGGATCGGCCGGCCGGCGCGCCGAACACGCGCCTTCTCGATGACAGACGTTTGAAGAACTGCTTATTTTACCTTGACTGCGCCAATCGCGCGCTTGCCCCCGGCACAGGCGCGGATTTGGCGCAACGTTGCCTTTCGATTCGCTTTCATCGGTCGGCGGCGAGCTTCGCGCCGAGGCCGACGAGCGCGGGCGCCGCCGCGCCGCTCAGGTTTGCGGCGGATCGAGGCGCAGGCGGGCGATGTACGGCAGGTGGTCGGACAGCCATGCGGTCTCGCCGGACGGCGCGTTCCATTCGAGCGGCGTCATCCCGCGCACGAACATCTTGTCGAGCGCGAGCGCCGGCGAAAACGCGGGGAACGTGCGTCCCGACTCGCCGAGCAGCGTCGCGACCTCGGTCAGGCCGATCTCGCCGAACAGCGGAATCGAATCGTTGCGCCAGTCGTTGAAGTCGCCGGCCAGCACGAGCGGGCCGTCCTTCGCGTGGCGCACGATCCAGTGCGCGATCCAGTGCATCTGGCGCAGCCGCGCGGCGCGCGTGAGCGCGAGATGCGCGCACAGCAGCGTGACGGGGCGCGCGCCGGCCAGCGTCGCGCGCGCGACCAGCAGGCCGCGCCGCTCGAAGCGGTGCGCGGAGATGTCCCAGCGCCCGCCGAGGTCGAGCGGATGCGGCGACAGGATCGCGTTGCCGTGCCGCCACGACGGCTTGAACACGTTTGGGCCAAGCGCGATCTGCCAGTCGAGCGCATGCGCGATTTCGGTGGCCTGGCAATGCCAGACGTCGTCGTACGCATCGTTCATCGGCGCGCCGAAGCCGGGCGCGAGCATGGGCCGCGGCAGCCGCCGCGCCATCGCCTCCTGCAGGAAATACACGTCGGCGTGCGTCGAGCGCATCCAGTCGCGCATCGCGTTCCACGCGGTGAAGCCGAGCGGCGTGCGGCCCTTGTGCAGGTTCCAGCTCACCGCGGTGAGTTCGTCGGGCGCGGCGTGCGGCTCGGCGAACGGGACGGACAGGGCATCGGGCGCTTGCATGTCGGCTCAGTCCTTGCTGACGTGCGCGCGCAGGCGGTACACGAGCTGCGGATGCTGCTCGACGAGCGTCCAGTCGGTCCAGTTGTCGCCGCCGACCGACAGCCCCGGATGGCTCGCGACGATTTGCCGCGGCGAGCTCGGCAGGCATGGATCGCTCGGCTTCGCGTCCGGGTCGTCGAGCGTTTCCTGCACGTCGAGCGCGAGCGAGATCGCGTTCGCGTCGACCGCGAGCGGCGCGACGGTGACGGAGCGCGAACGCTCGGTCGGCACGACGCGCGCCTGGTCGCCGCAGCCGACGGGCACGGCGGACGGATAACGATGGGTGTCGGTGCGGGTCTGACCCACGGTGGTTTTCTGCTGGAACGTGTCGATCGTCTGACCGTCGCGCACCACCTGGATCTCCCATGCGACGGCGGCGGGCGCGGGGCTCTGCGCATGGGCGGCGAGCGCGGCGCTCGCCAGCAGGACGGCCAGGCCGTGTTTCAGCATGAAGCCTCTCCGGAATCGCGGTGTAGCGGGAAACGGACGCACATCTTACGCCCGATCGGCATCGGCCGCGATGCGACCGGAGGCGGCGCGACGCGTGTGTCGCGCGATGCGGTCCTGCTTGAAAGGTAAGTGCGCGTTGCGCGTTTTCAAGCAAAAAAAACGCGTGAACGCCGCGCGTCGATCCTATGTGCCGCCGCGCGAACCTGCCGCGCGCGCCGGCTGTCAGCAGCACACGCGCGCGGCTGCTTGCTTGCACCGGAATTCTGGACCGCTACACTGAAATCGAAGGGGTCTGATGGTGCGGCAAGCAAGCGGGTGCGAGGTTGGTATGACGACGGCGATGGTGAAACAGGAACTGGCGGTGGCGTCCTTCAGCACGGTGTATGACCTCGAGCAGGTCGAGACGGCGCTGAACGACCTGAACGACGGCGCGAGCGACGCGTTGCGCGCCACCTACGAGAGGATGCTCAAGACCGGCAATCTGCGCTTTTGCGTGAAGCCGAACCGGATGCCGTCGTTCGACGCGCTCGGCGAGGCGCTGCCCAATTTCACGGAGCCGCTCGGCGACGTGCGCAAGCAGATCGCGCTGTGCCTCGAAACCGACGACCGGCTCGAACTGATGCCGATCCTGCTGCTCGGCCCGCCGGGCATCGGCAAGACCTATTTCGCGAAGGCGCTCGCGCAACTGCTCGGCACGTCGTATCACTACGTGCCGATGAGTTCGCTGACGGCGGGCTGGATCCTGTCGGGCGCGTCGTCGCAGTGGAAGAACGCGAAGCCGGGCAAGGTGTTCGATGCGCTCGTCAACGGCAGCTACGCGAACCCGGTGATCGCGGTCGACGAGATCGACAAGGCGGGCAGCGACGCGCAATACGATCCGCTCGGCGCGCTTTATGCGTTGCTCGAGCATGACACCGCGCGCGCGTTCGTCGACGAATTCGCCGAGGTGCCGATCGATGCGGGCAGCGTGATCTGGGTCGCGACCGCGAACGACGCGCAGGCGATTCCGGAGCCGCTGCTCAACCGGATGAACGTGTACGAGATCGCGCCGCCCGACGCGGCCGGCGCGCGCCGCATCGCGCAGACGATTTACGACGAGATCCGCACGTCGCACGCGTGGGGCCGGCGCTTTCCGGACACGCTCGGCGACGACGCGCTCGACGTGCTCGCCGCGACGCCGCCGCGCACGATGCGGCGTGCGCTGCTGCACGCGTTCGGCGCCGCGCGCCTCGACGGGCGCGATGCGATCGAGGCGCGCGACATCCGCGCGGACGAAGGCGCGACGAAGCGCCGCCCGATCGGGTTCTGACACTCGGGATCACTCGGGATCACTCGGGATACCAGGGAGAGTCGTTGCCGGCGACGCGGGATCGGCGAGAAACATCCGGCTACACATGTGTCCTGCATGCGTGTGGACCGGGACGTACAATCGTCTTCTCTCCCTCGACGCGACAACGACGCGAAAAGCCATGGAGCAGACGGACTGTGTGGTGATCGGCGCGGGCGTCGTCGGGCTCGCGATCGCTCGCGAGCTCGCCGCGCGCGGCCGCGAGACGCTGGTGCTCGAGGCGGCCGACGCGATCGGCACCGGCGCGAGCGCGCGCAGCAGCGAGGTGATTCACGCAGGTCTCTACTATCCGCGCGGCTCGCTGAAGGCGATATCGTGCGTGCACGGCCGCGACCTGCTGTACGAATTCTGCGAAACGCATCACGTCCCGCATCGCCGCGTCGGCAAGCTGCTCGTCGCGACGTCCGCCGCGCAGGTGAAACAGCTGAAGGCGATCGCCGCGCGCGCCGAGGAGAACGGCGTGCTCGACCTGATGCCGCTCACGCGCGGCGAGGCGCAGACGCTCGAGCCCGCGCTCGAATGCGTCGAGGCGCTGTTCTCGCCGAGCACGGGCATCGTCGACAGCCATCAGCTGATGCTCGCGCTGCTCGGCGACGCCGAACGCAACGGCGCCGTGTGCGCGCTGAAGTCCCCGGTCGAATCGATCGACGTGCTGCGCGGCGCGCGCTTCGTCGTGCGCACCGGCGGCGACACGCCGGCCGAGATCGAGGCGGCGTGCGTGATCAACAGCGCGGGGCTCGGCGCGCAGGCGCTCGCGCGTCGCACGCGCGGCCTCGATCCGCGCTGGGTGCCGCCGCTCTATCTCGCGCGCGGCACCTACTTCAGCCTGTCGGGGCGCGCGCCGTTCTCGCACCTGGTCTACCCGATGCCCGAGCGCGCGGGGCTCGGCATCCATCTGACGCTGGACCTCGCCGGGCAGGCGCGCTTCGGGCCGGACGTCGAGTGGATCGACGCGCCGCGCTACGACGTCGATCCGGCGCGCGCGCAGGCGTTCTACGCACCGATCCGCGCGTACTGGCCGGCGCTGCCCGACGGTGCGCTGCAGCCGGCCTATGCGGGCGTGCGCCCGAAGCTCGCGGGGCCGGGCGAAGCGCCCGCCGACTTCATCGTGCAGGGCGTCGCGCAGCATGGCGTGCGCGGCCTCGTGAACCTGTTCGGCATCGAGTCGCCGGGGTTGACCGCGGCGCTCGCGCTCGCGCAGCGGGTCGGCGAAATGATGGCGCGCGGGTGATTTCGCGCGGCTGATGGCGGCGGTGTCGCGGCAGTGTGGCGGCCGCGTGGCGCGACTTTGCGAAATTTCTTATCTCCGGCATTTCGGGCCGCACATTCGCTGGCGTGAGCGTTATGCTGTCACACGGCTGTCGCTAGAGCAGCTTTCATATCGATAACATTGGAGCGAGTCCCCATGAAAACTTCCCGTCGGAGTTTCCTGATCACGAGCGTCGGCGTCGTCTCGGCCATGGCGCTGTCGCGCGAAGCGCTGGCCGCCGATCTGCCGATGCTGTCCGAAAGCGACCCGGCCGCGCAGGCGCTCGGCTACAAGATGGACGCCACGAAGGTCGACAAGGCGAAATTCCCGAAATACGCGGCGGGCCAGGACTGCGCGGCCTGCATGCTGTACCAGGGCAAGAAGGGCTCGGCATCCGGGCCGTGCGGCGCGTTCCCCGGCAAGCAGGTGTCGGCCAAGGGCTGGTGCAACGCGTTCACGAAGATGGCATAACGCCCGCACTGCCCGAACCGCCCGCGCGGCATCATGCGGTGCCGCAATTTCGCGCGAGCCCCGATACGCCCGCCATCGTTCGATGGCGGGCGTCTTTTATTGCTTGAAATCGGTTCCGCGCCTTTCTACACTCGCTGCAAACCGGCGCGTCGCAGCGGCACCCCGCGTCGCACCTCCGCACCGAACCATTTCACGAGGGCGAGACACGCATGGCGACGATTGCGCGTTCAACGAAAACGGTCGGGCCCGAGCGCGCGCTGAACCGGCGCGCGGTGGCGGCGGCGGTCATCGGCAACGCGCTCGAGTGGTACGACTTCACGGTCTTCAGCTTCATGGTGGTCGTGATCGCCGACCTGTTCTTTCCGACGACCAGCGAATATTCGTCGCTGCTGCTGGCCACCGCGACGTTCGGCGTCGCGTTCTTCATGCGGCCGATCGGCGGCGTCGTGCTCGGGCTGTATGCGGACCGCGCCGGCCGCAAGGCCGCGCTGTCGCTGGTGATCCTGCTGATGACGGCCGGCATCTTCCTGCTCGCGGTCGCGCCGCCGTATGCGGCGATCGGCATCGGCGGCCCGCTGCTGATCGTGTTCGGCCGCCTGCTGCAGGGCTTTTCCGTGGGCGGCGAGTTCGGCAGCGCGACCGCGCTGCTGATCGAAGCCGCGCCGTTTTCGAAGCGAGGCTTCTACGGCAGCTGGCAGATGGCGAGCCAGGCCGCGGCGCTGCTGATCGGCGCGCTCGTCGGCGCGGCCGTCACGCACGGGCTGTCGCAGGACGCGCTGCGCGCGTGGGGCTGGCGCGTGCCGTTCATCGTCGGGCTCGCGATCGGGCCGATCGGCGTCTACGTCCGCAGCCATCTCGCGGACTCGGAAGCCTTCCTGCATGCGCAGCAGAGCGCGCGGCGCGCGACGCTCGGCGAAGTGTTCACGCGCCATTCGCGTGAAGTGCTGTGCGGGCTCGGCGCGGTGATCGCACTGACGGTGACGATCTACGTGCTGATCAGCTATCTGCCGACCTTCGCGGTGAAGCAGCTGAAGCTGCCGTATGCGCAATCGTTCCACGCGGTGATCGTCGGCAACCTGCTGCTTACCGTGCTGTCGCCGCTCGCGGGCGCGTGGTCGGACCGCATCGGCCGCAAGGGGCTGTCGCTGTGGTCGCTCGTGATCACGTTCGCGCTGATGTACCCGCTGTTCGCGTGGCTCGACGCCGCGCCGAGCATCGCGCGGCTGATCGCCGTGCAGGCCGCGCTGTCGGTGACGCTCGCGGGCTACTACGGCCCGTTCGGCGCGATGATCGCCGAGCTGTTTCCGGCCAACGTGCGCTCGACCGGGCTGTCGATCGCGTACAACGTCGCGGTGATGCTGTTCGGCGGCTTCGGGCAGTTCATCGTCACGTGGCTCATCAAGGCCACCGGCTCGCCGCTCGCGCCGACCTGGTACGTGATGGCGGGGCTCGCGCTGTCGATCGTCGCGGTCGCGTTCGTGCCGGCGCGCAGCGCGGATCTCGACGCGCGCCGCTGAGCCGCCGGCCGCCACGCCGTGTCCGCCGCAGCGCGGAGAGTGTTTAGTTGACCAAGGAAACACGCGCTGCATCAGCGGAACCGACGCTCGCGCGCCCCCGGGCCGCCGTCATCCGCCGGCAACACCCGTGAACACCCGCGCCGGCGCGCGGGGACGAGTTTTTTCTCCAGCTTGTTGCGCAATCGCTAGCTCAAGTAATATCCGCGTACGCCGGCCCCTGCTGAAGGGGCGGTTCCGATCTGGAGACCTGGAGGAAACATGGAATACAACCGTCTGTTGCATACCCTGCGTGTTACCGCCATGGCAGGCGTGGCAGCGGCATCGTTCGGCATCGCGGGCTCTGCATTCGCACAGATCCCGAACAAAACGCTCGTCTACTGCTCAGAAGGCAGCCCGGCGGGCTTCGATTCCGCGCAATACACGACCGGCGTCGATTTCACGGCGGCCACGTTCACCGTCTACAACCGCCTCGTCGAATTCGAGCGCGGCGGCACCAAGGTCGAGCCCGGCCTCGCCGAGAAGTGGGACGTGTCGCCCGACGGCAAGGCCTACACGTTCCACCTGCGCCACGGCGTCAAGTTCCACACGACCGACTTCTTCAAGCCGACGCGCGAATTCAACGCGGACGACGTCGTGTTCACGTTCCAGCGCATGCTCGACCCGAACCAGCCGTTCCGCAAGGCCTACCCGGTGTCGTTCCCGTACTTCACCGACATGGGCCTCGACAAGCTGATCACGAAGGTCGAGAAGGTCGATCCGTACACGGTGAAATTCACGCTGTCGGAACCGAACGCGCCGTTCATCCAGAACATGGCGATGGAATTCGCGTCGATCCTGTCGGCCGAATATGCGGACCAGCTGTTGAAGGCCGGCAAGGCCGCCGACATCAACCAGAAGCCGATCGGCACGGGCCCGTTCATCTTCCGCAGCTATACGAAGGACGCGACGATCCGCTTCGACGGCAATCCCGACTACTGGAAGAAGGGCGAAGTGAAGATCGCGAAGCTGATCTTCTCGATCACGCCCGATCCGGGCGTGCGCGTGCAGAAGATCAAGCGCAACGAGTGCCAGGTGATGACCTATCCGCGTCCGGCCGACATCGCGACGCTGAAGGCCGATTCGAACGTCGACATGCCGTCGCAGGCGGGCTTCAATCTCGGCTACCTCGCGTACAACGTCGAGCACAAGCCGATGGACAAGCTCGAGGTGCGCCAGGCGCTCGACATGGCGATCAACAAGAAGGCGATCCTCGAATCGGTGTACCAGGGCGCGGGCCAGGCCGCGAGCGCGCCGATGCCGCCGACGCAATGGTCGTACGACAAGAGCCTGAAGATGCCCGCGTACGACACCGCGAAGGCGAAGGCGCTGCTGTCGAAGGCGGGCTTCCCGAACGGCTTCGAGATCACGCTGTGGGCGATGCCGGTGCAGCGCGCGTACAACCCGAACGGCCGACTGATGGCCGAGATGATCCAGGCCGACTGGGCGAAGATCGGCGTGAAGGCGAAGATCGTCACGTACGAGTGGGGCGAGTACATCAAGCGCGCGCACGGCGGCGAGCAGGACACGATGCTGATCGGCTGGACCGGCGACAACGGCGATCCGGACAACTGGCTCGGCACGCTGCTCGGCTGCGAGGCGATCAAGGGCAACAACTTCTCGCGCTGGTGCTACAAGCCGTTCGACGAACTGGTCCAGAAGGGCCGCACGACGAACGGGCAGGACGCGCGCACGAAGATCTACACGCAGGCGCAGCAGATCTTCGCGCAGCAGGTGCCGTTCTCGCCGATCGCGAACTCGACCGTCTACCAGCCGGTGCGCAAGAACGTCGTCGACATGCGCATCGAGCCGCTCGGCTATGCACGCTTCGACGGCGTGAGCGTGAAGTGACGCGACGAGCGTAAGCTGTCACGAAAACCGGCTTGAAATCACCCGGCGGCGAGGGGCCACGAGCTCCTCGTCGCCGGTCGCACATTTCCCACAAGAAAATACGAGACGCATCATGCTCCGATTCGTATTGCGCCGCGTGGGGATGGTGATCCCGACCTTCATCGGCATCACCATCCTCGCGTTCGCGCTGATTCACCTGATCCCGGGCGACCCCATCGAAGTGATGATGGGCGAGCGCGGCGTCGATCCCGTCATGCACGCGGAGGCGATGAAGCGCCTCGGGCTCGACCAGCCGCTGCCCGTGCAGTACGTCCACTACATCGGCCGTGCGCTGTCGGGCGACCTCGGCACGTCGATCATCACCAACACGAGCGTCGCGGGCGAGTTCTTCGCGCGCTTCCCGGCGACCGTCGAGCTGTCGCTGTGCGCGCTCGTGTTCGCGCTCGTCGTCGGCCTGCCGGCCGGCGTCATCGCGGCGCTGCGGCGCGGCTCGATCGTCGACCACGGCGTGATGGGCACCGCGCTCACCGGCTATTCGATGCCGATCTTCTGGTGGGGGCTGATCCTCATCATGGTGTTTTCGTCGTACCTGGGCTGGACGCCCGTGTCCGGCCGCATCGCGGTCGAATACGAGATTCCGCACGTGACGGGCTTCATGCTGATCGACGCGCTGCTCGCGCCGGACGAAGGCGTGTTCCGCTCGGCGGTCAGCCACCTGATTCTGCCGTCGATCGTGCTCGGCACGATTCCGCTCGCGGTGATCGCACGGATGACCCGTTCGTCGATGCTCGAAGTGCTGCGCGAGGACTACATCCGCACCGCGCGCGCGAAGGGGCTGTCGCCGGTGCGCGTCGTCGTCGTGCATGCGCTGCGCAACGCGCTGATCCCGGTCGTCACCGTGATCGGCCTGCAGATCGGCACGCTGCTCGCCGGCGCGGTGCTGACCGAGACGCTGTTTTCGTGGCCCGGCGTGGGCAAGTGGCTGATCGACGCGATCGGCCGCCGCGACTATCCGGTCGTGCAGGGCGGCATCCTGCTGATCGCGACCCTCGTGATCGTCGTGAACCTGGCCGTCGACCTGCTGTACGGCGTGCTGAACCCGCGCATCCGCCACACGAGGTAAATCATGAGCAACCTGCAAAACACCCTGCCGAGCGAATCGGTGCCGGCCGGCGGCCGCACGCTCGCGCTGCGCGAATTCTGGGCCAACTTCTCGCGCAACCGCGGCGCGGTCGGCGCGGGCATCGTCGTGCTCGCGCTGATCTTCATCGCGCTGTTCGCGCCGCTGATCGCGCCGCACAGCCCGGTCGAGCAATACCGCGACTACGTGAAGATCCCGCCCGCGTGGCTCGACGGCGGCAACTGGAAGTTCGTCCTCGGCACCGACGAAGCCGGCCGCGACATCCTGTCCCGGCTGATGTACGGCGCGCGGATGTCGTTCTGGATCGGCTTCGTGTCGGTCGTGCTCGCGCTGATCCCGGGCATCGTGCTCGGGCTGGTTGCCGCGTTCTTCCAGAAATGGGCCGACACGCCGGTGATGCGCATCATGGACGTGCTGCTCGCGCTGCCGTCGCTGCTGCTCGCGGTCGCGGTCGTCGCGATCATCGGCCCGGGCCTCACCAACACGATGTTCGCGATCGCGATCGTCGCGCTGCCCGCGTACGTGCGCCTGACGCGCGCATCGGCGCTCGGCGAGCTGCAGAAGGAGTACGTGACGGCGTCGCGCGTGGCGGGCGCCGGCACGCTGCGCCTGATGTTCTCGCAGGTGCTGCCGAACTGCACGGCGCCGCTGATCGTGCAGGCGACGCTCGGCTTCTCATCGGCGATCCTCGACGCGGCCGCGCTCGGCTTTCTCGGCCTCGGCGTGCAGCCGCCGACCGCCGAATGGGGCGCGATGCTGGCCTCCGCGCGCGACTACATCGACAACGCATGGTGGATCGTGACGATGCCGGGCCTGTCGATCCTGATCTCGGTGCTCGCGATCAACCTGCTCGGCGACGGGCTGCGCGACGCGCTCGATCCCAAACTGAAACGGATGGCCTGAACATGAGCGAGAACCTTCTGACCATCCGCAATCTCGCGGTGAATTTCAACGGCTTGCCCGCCGTCGACCGGATCAACCTGTCGATCGCGCCGGGCGAGGTGGTGGGCGTCGTCGGCGAATCGGGCTCGGGCAAGAGCGTGACGATGATGGCGCTGATGGGCCTGATCGACGCGCCCGGCAAGGTGACGGCCGACGAAGTCACGTTCAACGGCGTGGACCTGCTGAAGGCGTCGCCGAAGGCGCGGCGCAAGATCATCGGCAAGGACATCGCGATGGTGTTCCAGGACGCGCTGACGAGCCTGAACCCGAGCTACACGGTCGGCTACCAGATCAAGGAAGTGCTGAAGCTGCACGAAGGGCTGCGCGGCGACGCGCTCCATCGCCGCGCGCTCGAGCTGCTCGACCAGGTCGGCATCCCCGACCCGAAGAGCCGCATCGATTCGTTCCCGCACCAGATGTCGGGCGGGATGAACCAGCGCGTGATGATCGCGATGGCCGTCGCGTGCAACCCGAAGCTCCTGATCGCCGACGAGCCGACCACCGCGCTCGACGTGACGATCCAGGCGCAGATCATGGATCTGCTCGTGAAGCTGCAGAAGGAGCGCGGGATGGCGCTCGTGCTGATCTCGCACGATCTCGCCGTGGTGTCCGAAGTCGCGCAGCGCGTCGCGGTGATGTACGCGGGCGAGATCATCGAGACCAATCGCGTGCCGGACATCTTCGCGCAGCCGCATCATCCGTACACCGAAGCATTGCTCGCGGCGATTCCCGAGCACAACAAGGGGGCGCGGCGGCTTGCCGCATTGCCGGGGATGGTGCCGGGCCGCGATGATCGCCCGTCCGGGTGCCTGTTCGCGCCGCGCTGCAAGTACGTCGTCGACGATTGCCGCAAGGCGCGTCCGTCGCTCGACACGCTGGCGGCGGGCAACGACGCGATGCGCGCGCGCTGCATCAAGCCGCTCAATCTGACGAACCTCGACCTGACGGGAGGCGCACGATGAATGCTGTCAACGAAACGCGCCGCACGGCGCACGACGAGGATGCGGTGCTGGTCGCCGACCAGCTCGCGAAGCACTACCAGGTGAAGCGCGGCATGTTCGGCCAGGGCACCGTGAAGGCGCTCAACGGCGTGTCGTTCACGCTGAAGCGCGGCCGCACGCTCGCGGTCGTCGGCGAGTCCGGCTGCGGCAAGTCGACCCTCGCGCGCCAGCTCACGATGATCGAGACGCCGACCTCCGGACACCTGACGATCGACGGCAAGGACGTCGCCGGTGCGGACCGGAAGACGGTCGCCGAGCTGCGCCGCCGCGTGCAGATGGTGTTCCAGAACCCGTTCGCGTCGCTGAACCCGCGCAAGACCGTCGAGCAGACGCTCGCCGAGCCGCTCGAGATCAACACGAACCTGACGGCCGCCGAGCGCGCGCAGCGCGTCGCGCAGATCATGCGCACGGTCGGCCTGCGGCCCGAGCATGCGAAGCGCTATCCGCACATGTTCTCGGGCGGTCAGCGGCAGCGCGTCGCGATCGCGCGCGCAATGATCCTCGATCCGCGGATCGTCGTCGCCGACGAGCCGGTGTCCGCGCTCGACGTGTCAATCCAGGCGCAGATCCTCAACCTGTTCATGGACCTGCAGGAGCAGTTCAAGACCAGCTACGTGTTCATCTCGCACAACCTCGCGGTGGTCGAGCACGTCGCCGACGACGTGATGGTGATGTACTTCGGCAGCGTCGCCGAGCTCGGCGACAAGGCGACGATCTACGCGCGCCCGCGCCATCCGTACACGCGCGCGCTGATGTCGGCGACGCCGGCGATCTTCGAGGAAGACCGCCGCGTGCAGATCAAGCTGCAGGGCGAGCTGCCGTCGCCGCTCAATCCGCCGTCGGGCTGCGCGTTCCATCAGCGCTGCCCGTATGCGGTCGCGCGCTGCCGGGTCGAGGAGCCGCAGCTGCGCGACGTCGATGGCCGGCGCGTTGCGTGCCATCGCGCCGAGGAGGTGGGGGAGGAGGATGCCTGAAGGCCTGGCGGCGCGCGCTTCGACTGCGCGCCGTGAGCGCATCGGCGGTACGCGCGTGCGTCGCGCGTGCCGCAACGCACGCCGCTGGAGCGTGCGCACCGTGACCGGCGCGGCGCTGGCCGGTGCGTGCGCGGTGGCCGGCCTTGCCGCACCCGTCGAACTCGCGCGGGCCGAGGCGCGCGCGTCGGCGACGGCGCCGCTCCATCCTTCGCAGGTGCCGCCGCCCGGCGTGACCCTGCCGGGCTTCCACCCGCCGCCGTCGGCGTCGAACGGCACGGTCGCGAGCGGCGCGGTGCGCGCGCAGCCGGCACGGATGCCGTTTTACGTCGCGACCAAGGGCAAGGTCACGATCTACGTGCTCGGCACGCTGCACGTCGGCGATCCGTCCGACTATCCGGGCGCGCAGCCGTTCCGGCCGCGCATCCTCGCGGCGCTCGCCGCGGCGCCGACGCTCGCGCTCGAGCTGTCGCCGGACGATCTGCTCGAATCGCAGGACGACGTGTCGAAGTACGGCGTCTGCAACTACGCGTGCCTGCCGCGCCTGCTGCCCGAGCCGCTGTGGCAGCAGCTCGCCGGCCGGCTGCGCGGCAATTCGGCCGCGCTCGCCGGAATCCGCAAGATGCGGCCGTGGCTCGCCGCGCTCGTCGTCGAGACCTACGATTCGCTGTCGGCCGGCCTGCAGACCGAGTACGGCACCGAGGCGCAATTGCAGAACGTGTACCTGAAGAAGAAGGGCGGCCGGGTGGTCGGGCTCGAGACGCTCGCCGAGCAGATGCGCGCGTTCACCGGCCTCACGCTCGCCGAGCAGCGCGAGATGCTCGCGCAGGACATGGTGCAGACGCCCGCGCAGAACGCCGCCGACGTGAAGGCGCTGCACCGGCTGTGGCGGATCGGCGACGCCGATGCGCTCGCCGCGTGGGCGGTCGCGAAGAGCGAGCGCCTGTCGCGTTCGAAGGCGCTGTCCGCATCGATGGACAACAAGATCCTGTACCAGCGCAACCGGCGCTTCGTTGCACGGATGACGGCAATCGCCGCGCCGAACCGGCCGCTGTTCGTCGCGATCGGCGCGCTGCATCTGGGCGGCCCGCGCGGCGTGCTCGAACTGTTGCGCCAGCAAGGTTACCGGGTCGACGCGAACTGATCGCGCCGATGCGGCGTGCCGATCCTTCCCCGTTTGATCGACGATTGGCGTGCCGCATGTCGTCTAAGGAAAACCCTCGATTCGTCAGAAAATAGCGTTTCAAACGATTGACATCTCGTTCGGGCAATCTCTATTCTTCATCCCACAAGTTGAAAAATTGAAAAGAACAGATAAGTTCTACGGGGTAGCAAAAAAAGCGCGGGGTGAGCGTCGCCGGCACGCGTATCGCGTGCCGGCCGCGGAGTGTCTGCATGCACGGCGGGGCCAACCATTGTCCGATCTCGATCGCATGCGGGCCGACTTGCGGATAAGCAACGTTCCGTCGTCCAACCGGGGGATGCAGCAACGGGCGGCGGCGGGCGTATTTTGATCCGGAGCGGGTCTTTCCGGTCGCCGTCGACAGACGGCTTCAGCTGGGCGAACCGGCGTCCGACGATGCGGTTCGGCCAACAAAATCTATGGTCAGCCCGATTTTTGCAAGCGAGGCAGTGTTGACCTAAAGTGGACTTGCTCGAATCTATCCGGGGTCGCGGATGGGAATGATCCCGCCCCATGATGGGAGCCGCGCCGGGCAAACCTCAAAAAGCGCTCAGCATCGAGATGCTGTTTTTGTTGTCAGGTTACTTGCCCGGCCGTTGAGTCGTTTATGCCTTCACGTATCTCGCGTCGCAAAACCAGGTGTGACTACTGAAGCCGTAAGCGATCGGAAGCGTCAGGCCGCAAGAGCCGCCGGCGCGCTTCTGTAGTGTGTCCCTTTGGCGAGGATGGCCCACGCGATCCTCGCCAATTTATTGGCCAGCGCGCAAGCCACTACGTTCGAGTGCCGTCGCGCCAACAGGCTGCGGACCCAGGTGCCCAAGGAATCCGTTCGGCGCTCGATACCCAGCATGATGACCCGCGCGCATTGCACCAGCAGCCGTCGCAGTTCCTTGTCGCCGCGCTTGCTGATGCCCAGTAGCGTTGGTTTGCCGCCGGTGCTGTACTGTCGCGGCACCAGACCGATCGAAGCGGCAAACTGCCTTGCCGAACCATATTGATGGGCGTCGCCCAATTCCGACATCAACACGCTGGCGGTGATTGGCCCGATGCCGGGAATCTCCAGCAGCCGTTCGCTGCGCTCGTCCTCGTGCAATTGCGTGAGCAGCTCGTGTTCGAGCTGGCCGATCTGCTCGTCCAGATACTTGAAATGCGCCTGCAGCCGTTCGAGCACGGCCACCAGCCTGGGCGGCAACGCTTGCGTCTCCAGTACGGCCGGCAGTCTGCGGATCACCGCCATGCCACGCGGCAGGCTGATACCGAACTCCAGCAGAAATGCGTGAATCTGGTTGATCGTACCGGTGCGCTCCCGCACCAGCGCCTCGCGCACGCGGTGCAAGGCTGATACGACCTGCTGCGCTTCGTTACGCGGACTCACGAAGCGCATGCTCGGGCGCGAAGCGGCTTCACAGATCGCCTGCGCATCCGCGAAGTCGTTCTTGTTGCCTTGCCGGAACGGCTTGACGAAGTGGGGAGAAATTAGCTTGGCCTCGTGGCCCAGCGCTTGAAGTCGGCGGGCGATCCAGTGAGCACCGGCGCAGGCCTCCATGACCACGGTACAACTCGGAAAATTGCCCAGCAGCGCGAACATCTGGCTGCGCGTGAGCTTCTTGCGGAACACCATCCTGCCTGACGCGTCTTGCGCATGCAGGTGGAAGCAGTGCTTGCCCAGATCGATGCCGACTAGCGATACCGTGTCCATGATGGCCCTCCAGAAGGACAAAATCCTCACTCAGCGTAGTCCGCTGGGTGAGGATCGGGCTGACCATCCTATTAAGCGCCTCCAGGGCGCTTTTTTCTTTCCGGTCCCGCTACGGTGCCGCGTTCTTCATTCTTCGGATATGCCGACTCGGCGGCGCACGTCACGCGCCTTCGTCCGCGTGCAGCGCGCCCGGCGCCACGACGTCGATTCCCGCCTTTTCGAGCGCCGCGCGAATCCGCCGTGCGAAGGCCAGCGCATGCGGCCCGTCGCCATGCAGGCAGACCGTCTGCGCATTGAGCGGCACCCATTCGCCGCTGACCGCGCGCACCCGCCGGTCGCGCACCATGTCGAGCGTGCGGGCGATCACCTCGTCCTCGTCGTCGACGAGCGCGCCCGGCTCGCTGCGCGGCACGAGCGCACCGTCGGCGCGATAGCCGCGATCGGCGAACACCTCCTCGATCGCCGCCAGCCCCGCGTGCCGCGCGGCCGCGACGAACACGCTGTTCGCGAGGCCGAACACCGCGAGCGACGGATCGAAATCGTGAATCGCGGACACCACCGCGTCGGCGATCAGCGGATCGCGCGCGGCCTGGTTGTACAGCGCGCCGTGCGGCTTCACGTGCGCGATGCGGCCGCCTTCGGCCTGCGCGATCGCAGATAGCGCGCCGAGCTGGTAAAGCACGCCCGCGTAGATGTCGGTCGCCGGCAGCTGCATCTCCTTGCGGCCGAAATTCTCGGGATCGAGGAAGCTCGGATGCGCGCCGATCGACACGCCCTTCTGCACGGCCCAGCGCACGCAGTCGCGCATCGCGTTCGCGCCGCCCGCGTGCCAGCCGCACGCGATGTTTGCCGACGTAACGAGGTCGAGCAGCGCCTCGTCCGATCCGTATCCTTCGCCCAGGTCGGCGTTCAGATCGATTTCCATGATGTTCCTCGTCCACCCATTGCGTGGCGCGGCGCCGGTTGCTGCGTCGTCACGCCGCGCGCGACTGCGCGCGCTGGCGCGCCTCCTCGCGCATCGCGATCGCGACGTCGATCTGCCGCAGGTAGGCCCGCTCCGCGGCCAGTGCGTCGCGCGCCGCGTCCGGCGTCGTGCGCACGAAGCGGATCGGCAGGTTCAGCCGCGCCTGCGCAAGCTTCCACAGATCCGCGCGAATCACCGTTCCGATCTTAGGATACCCCCCGGTCGTCTGCGCGTCGTGCATCAGCACGATCGGCTGGCCGTTCGGCGGCACCTGGATCGTGCCGGGGAGCACCGCGTGCGACAGCAGCTCCACCGGCCGTTCGCGGCTCAGCTCGACGCCGGCGAGGCGGTAGCCCATCCGGTTGCTGTTGGCCGTGACGAGCCATTCGTCATCCCAGAATGCCTGCTGCGATTCCGCGCCGAACGACGCGTAGTCCGGGCCGGGCAGCACGCGCACCGGCATCGCCCACGGCGCGTGCGCGTGGGCGGGCCGGTGGCGGCGCGGCGGCTCGTCGACGCGCGCGAAACCGCACCACGCGGGCGCCTTGACGCCGAACTCGGGCGCATCGGCCGCGAGGCAGCCGAGGGTCGCCGGCGGCACGCCGACCGGCAGCCGGTCGCCGTCGCGCAGCGCGCGGCCGCCGAGGCCGCCGAAGCGCGACGCGAGATCGGTGCTGCGCGAGCCGAGCATCGGCAGCACGTCGATGCCGCCCGCGATGCACAGATAGCCGCGCATCCCGCGCTTCGCGGCCGGCATCGTCAGCGTCTGGCCGGCCTCGACGGGCAGGCTCCACCACGAATGGACAGGCCTGCCGTCGAGCGTCGCGCCGAATTCGGTGCCGGTGATCGCGATGCGCGTCGCGCGCGGGAAGCGGAAGGCGGCCGGGCCGATCGTGATCTCGACGGCGGCCGCGTCCGGGCGGTTGCCGACGAGGCGGTTGCCGACCTCGAGCGCGAGGCTGTCGAGCGCGCCGCCCTGCGCGACGCCGAGATGGCGCGCGCCCTGGCGGCCGAGATCCTGCACGGTCGACAGCGGGCCGGCCCGCAACACCTCGATGCTGCCCGGCGCTTTGCTCTGGGTCATGTCGCGTGGACTCCCGCAATGGTGAAGCGCACCCGGTCGCCGGGCAGGAGCAGCGTCGGCGGCTGCCGGGACGGATCGAACAGCACGTGCGCCGTGCGGCCGATCAGTTGCCAGCCGCCGGGCGACGTGGTCGGGTAGATGCCGGTCTGCGCGCCGCCGATGCCGACCGACCCGGCCGGCACCTCGAGGCGCGGCGCCGCGCGGCGCGGCATGTGCAGCGCGGCGTCGAGGCCGCCGAGATAGGCGAAGCCCGGCTGGAAGCCGAGGAAGAACACCACGTATTCGGCGCCCGCATGGCGCGCGACCACCTCGTCGGCCGACAGGCCCGCATGCGCGGCGACCGCCTGCAGGTCGGGGCCGGCCGCGCCGCCGTATTCGACCGGAATCTCGATCTCGCGGCCGGGCGCATGCTCGACGTCGGCGGTTTCCCAGGCGTCGAGCAGCGCGTCCGACAGCGTGCCGGCGGACGCGGCCAGCACGTCGAACACGATCGTCAGGTTGTTCATGCCCGGCACGACGTCGATCACGTGCGGCCACGCGCGCGCGGCCTCGGCAACGGCCCAGACGCGCCGCTGGCAATCGAGCGTGGCGGGAGGCGGCACCTCGCAGACGAGCGCGGCGTCGCCGAGCGGATAGATGCGTGGATGCGTCATCGGTCAGGCCCGGTTCGGGCGGCAATATTAACGTACATTGTCAAGAAGATATCGATAACTTGCCAGTGCGCGTTTTTGCCTAGCTGGTGCGCGCAGGCTTCTGACGTACACTCGGCACACCCTGACATCCTGCGTGCGCCGACTGTCCCATGAAGCGTCATCCGACCAAGATCGTCTCTTCCGAACACCTGGTTTCCGATTCGAGCGCGGAGCTGTCCGAGCTCGAATACGGGCTCATCATGGCAGGCAACGCGTTCAACCGCTGGATGGTGCGGTGCATGTCGGCCGCGGGCGCGAAGGACATGACGGCGGTCGAGGTGTCGCTGCTGCATCACGTCAGCCATCGCGAACGCCAGAAGAAGCTCGCCGACATCTGCTTCGTGCTCAATATCGAGGATACGCACGTCGCGACCTACGCGCTGAAAAAACTGATCGCCCGAGGCTACGTCAAGAGCGAGAAAAGCGGCAAGGAAGTTTTCTTCTTCGCGACCGAGGCCGGGCGCGACCTGTGCCTGAAGTATCGCGAGGTGCGCGAACACTGCCTGATCGAGACGCTCAAGGACAGCGGCCTCACCAACGAGCAGATCGGCGACGCGGCGCAGCTGCTGCGCCACGCGTCCGGGCTGTACGACACGGCCGCGCGGGCGGCGGCGTCGCTGTAGCCGGGCGCGCTTACGCGTCGGCCACGTAGGTTTCCTCGTCCGTCACGACCCAGCGCATCGCGAGATCGTGATCCTCGGCCGGCAGCGCGTCGACCTTGCACGCCTCGTACGCGATGCCGACCGTCACCGGCAGCGACCCGCCCGGCCACGCGGCGAGCGTGCGGTCGTAATACCCGCCGCCATACCCGAGCCGGTACAGCCACGTGTCGAATCCCACGCACGGAATCAGCAGCAGGTCCGGCACCACGACCACGCCGGACGCCGGCTCCGGAATCCGGTGGTGCCCTTCGCGCATCGGCGTCGCGTCGTCCCACGAATGAAACTCGAGCGGCGCGCGCTGCTCGCGGATCACCGGCAGCGCCACCTGCCGGCCGGCCTGCGCCGCGCGCCACGCGAGCACCGCCGCGCGCGCGTCGAATTCCCCCGCCAGCGGCCAGTAGAACCCGACCGTGCGCGGCGCGAGCCGATCGAGCAACGCACGCAGCCGCGCATCGAGCGCGTCGTTCACCGCGGGGCGCGACGCGGCGTCGCGGCGGGCCTCGGACAGCGCCCGGCGCAATGCCTGCTTCCGTTCGGCCAGATGGTTGCGTGCTATGCTTTCGCTCACTCCGTGCTCCATTCAAAACGATGTCGAACAGCCTTTTTCGAGTATATCGCGCGGTCGCGCTGACGCTTTCGGCCGCCGCGGTCGTCGCGGGCACGGCCGCGTGCGCCGCGCCGTCCGGCGACGCGCTCGCCGGGGACGACCAGACCTTCATCCAGCTCCGCGAAGCCGCGCGCCGCAACGACGCCGCGAAGGCCGCGCAGCTCGCCGCGATGATCCCGAACTATCCGGCGCCGTCGTACCTCGAGTATTTCCAGATCAAGCCGCAGCTCTTCGACGCCACGGGCCGCGCGCGCGTCGACGCGCCGGACGCGCCCGTGCTGTCGTTCCTGCAGCGCTACGACGGCCAGGCGATCGCCGACCGCATGCGCAACGACTACCTGCTCGTGCTCGGCGCGCGCCACGACTGGCGCAATTTCGACGAGCAGTACAAGCGCTTCGTGCTCGACGACGACACGCAGGTGAAGTGCTATGCGCTCGAATCGCGGGCCGCGCGCGGCGAGAACGTCGCCGACGCGGCGCGCGCGCTGCTCGTCGAGCCGAAGAACTACGGCGACGCGTGCGTCGACCTGATCACCGCGCTCACCGTCAACCAGCAGTTCTCGAGCGACGACGTGTGGCAGCAGGTGCGGCTCGCGTTCGAGCAGAACTACACGACGCTCGGCGGCAAGATCGTCGATGCGCTCGGCCCGCGCCCGGTCGCGTTCGACCAGGCGACGAGCGCGCCGCCGCTGTTCCTCGCGCGCGGCGTCGGCCCCGACGCGGTGTCGCACCAGCTCGCGCTGATCGCGATCGGCCGCATGGCGCGCAACGATCCGGACCAGGCGGCCGGCATGGTCACGTCGCTCGCGTCGTCGCTGACGAAGCAGGAGCAGGCGATCGCGTGGGGCGCGGTCGGCTACCAGGGCGCGGTGAAGCGCTCGCCGCTCGCGTCGGTCTGGTATGCGAAATCGGCGAACGCGCCGCTGTCGAACGCCGCGTACGAATGGCGCACGCGCAGCGCGCTGCTCGTCGGCAACTGGCCGATGGTGCGCTGGTCGATCGAACAGATGCCGCCGTCGCTGCGCAACGATCCGGCGTGGGTCTACTGGCATGCGCGCGCGCTCAAGCAGAGCGGCGACACGCTGCAGGCGAACCAGGAGTTCGAGCAGATCGCCGGGCAGTTCAACTTCTACGGGCAGCTCGCCGGCGAGGAGCTCGGCCAGCGCACGAAGATCCCGCCGCGCACCACGGTCTCCGACGCCGAGATCGGCGAGATGGCCAAGGTGCCGGGCTTCGCGCTCGCGCAGCGCTTCTATGCGCTGAACCTGCGCCTCGAAGGCAACCGCGAATGGAACTGGCCGCTGCGCGGGATGACCGACCGGCAGCTGCTCGCGGCCGCCGAGTACGGCAAGCGCGTCGACCTGCTCGACCGCACGGTGAACACGGCCGACCGCACGAAGGCCGAGCACGATTTCACGCTGCGCTACCCGTCGCCGTACCGCAGCATCGTCGAGCGCTACGCGCAGACGACGGGCCTCGACGTCGAATGGGCGTACGGGCTGATCCGCCAGGAATCGCGCTTCATCACGAGCGCACGTTCGTCGGTCGGCGCGGGCGGCCTGATGCAGCTGATGCCGGCGACCGCGCAGCTCGTCGCGAAGAAGCTCGGGCTCGGCACGATCTCGCGCGCGCAGATGCACGACATCGACACGAACATCCAGCTCGGCACCTGGTATCTGGCGGACATCTACAACAATTTCGACAGCTCGCCGGTGCTCGCCACCGCCGGCTACAACGCGGGCCCGGGCCGGCCGCGCCAGTGGCGGCAGGTGTTGACGCAGCCGGTCGAAGGCGCGATCTTTGCGGAGACGATTCCGTTCAACGAGACGCGCGACTACGTGAAGAACGTGCTGTCGAACACGACGTATTACGCGGCGCTCTTCGAAGGGAAGCCGCAGTCGCTGAAGAAGCGGCTAGGCATGATCTCGCCCTGATCTGCAACCTGCACACTGCCGCGCGAGACGCGGCAGTGTGCTTTTGGGAGCCACGAACATGGATCAGACCATCGCGCTGCTGGGAGGGACCGGCTTCATCGGCAGCCGGCTCGTGAGTGCGCTGATCGATGCCGGCAAGCACGTGCGGATCGGCACCCGCCGCCGCGAGCATGCGCGCCACCTGATGATGCTGCCGGTCGAGATCGTCGAGCTCGAAAGCCTCGACGAGCGCAGCTTGGCCCGCTTCGTCGCCGGCGCGCACGCGGCCGTGAATCTCGTCGGCGTGCTGCACGGCGGGCACGGCACGCCGTACGGCGCCGGCTTCGAGCGCGCGCACGTCGCGCTGCCGGCCTCGCTCGCGAGCGCGTGCATCGAGGCCGGCGTGCGGCGCCTGCTGCACATGAGCGCGCTCGGCGCGAATTCGCACGGCGCGAGCATGTACCAGCGCTCGAAGGGCGACGGCGAGGCCGCGCTGCACGCGGTCGCGGCCACCGATTCGCTCGCGCTGACGATCTTCCGGCCGTCGGTCGTGTTCGGGCCGGGCGACGCGTTCCTCAACACGTTCGCGCGGCTGCACCGCACGCTGCCGGCGATTCCGCTCGCGATGCCCGACGCGCAGTTCCAGCCGGTGTTCGTCGGCGACGTCGCGCGCGCGTTCGTCAACACGCTCGACCTCGCGGCCGCGCGCGGCAAGACCTACGAGCTCGGCGGCCCGAAGGTCTATACGCTCGAGGCGCTGGTCCGCTATTGCGGCACGCTGGCCGGCCGCGAGGCGCCGATCGTGCGGCTGCCCGACGCGATCGCGCGGCTGCAGGCGGCGTTCTTCGAATGCCTGCCGGGCGAGCCGGTGATCACGCGCGACAACCTCGCGTCGATGTCGGTGCCGAACGTGCTGTCCGGCCCGCTCGCGCCGGAGCTCGGCATCCAGCCCGTGAGCCTCGAGAGCATCGTGCCCGCGTATCTCGGCGACGCGGCGCTGCGGTCCCGCTTCGACTGGTTCCGCTCGCGCCGCTAGGCCGATTTTTTCCCTGCGTTTTCCTGGAATTCCGTCATGAGACTCGTCATTGGAGACAAGAACTACTCGTCGTGGTCGATGCGGCCCTGGCTGCTGCTCGAACATTTCGGCATCCCGTTCGACGAAATCGTCATCGAGCTGCGCCGCGACGACACGAAGGCGCGCATCCTCGAACACTCGCCGTCCGGCAAGGTGCCGTGCCTGATCGACGACCACGGCGTCGCGATCTGGGATTCGCTCGCGATCGCCGAGACGCTCGCCGAGCGCTATCCGCAATACCCGATGTGGCCGGCCGATCCGCTCGAGCGCGTGCATGCGCGCTGCGTGTCGGCGGAGATGCATGCAGGCTTCGCGGCGCTGCGCGAGCAGATGGGGATGAACGTGCGCGCGTCGATGCCGGGCCGCGGCGCGACGCCCGACGCGCTCGCCGACGTCGCGCGCATCGACGCGCTGTGGAGCGAATGCCTCGAAGCGTCGGGCGGGCCGTTCCTGTTCGGCGAATTCGGCATCGCCGACGCGATGTATGCGCCGGTCGTGATGCGCTTCAACACGTATGCGCCGGGCCTGTCGCCGGAAGCGGCCGGCTACGTCGAGCGCGTGAGCTCGCTGCCGGCGGTGCAGCGGTGGATCGACGGCGCGCGTCGCGAGACGCACGTGATCGCCGACTACGAGCCGACGCCGTGAGGGCCTGCGCATGAGGGGCTACGCATGAGGGTCTACGCAGTAGGCGGCGCGATCCGCGACGAGCTGCTCGGCGTGCCGGTGCAGGACCGCGACTACGTGGTGGTCGGCGCGACGCCGGAGCAGATGGTCGCGCAGGGCTTCAAGCCGGTCGGCAAGGATTTTCCGGTGTTCCTGCATCCGCAGACGCACGAGGAGTACGCGCTCGCGCGCACCGAGCGCAAGACGGCGGCCGGCTACCACGGCTTCCAGTTCTACTACGCGCCGGACGTGACGCTCGACGAGGATCTCGCGCGGCGCGACCTGACGATCAACGCGATGGCGCGCGAGGTGAGCCCGGACGGCTCGCTGGCCGGGCCCGTGATCGATCCGTTCGACGGGCAGGCGGACCTGCGCGCGCGCGTGTTCCGGCACGTGAGCGACGCGTTCGTCGAGGACCCGGTGCGGATCCTGCGCATCGCGCGCTTCGCCGCGCGCTTCACCGGCTTCGCCGTCGCCGACGACACGCTCGCGCTGATGCGGCGGATGGTCGACGCGGGCGAAGTCGACGCGCTCGTCGCGGAGCGCGTGTGGCAGGAGCTCGCGCGCGGGCTGATGGAGGCGCGGCCGTCGCGGATGTTCGACGCGCTGCGCGAGTGCGGCGCGCTCGCGCGCATCCTGCCCGAGGTCGATGCGCTGTGGGGCGTGCCGCAGCGCGCCGACTACCATCCGGAAGTCGACACGGGCGTGCACGTGATGATGGTGGTCGACCACGCGGCGAAGCAGGGCTATTCGCTCGCGGTGCGCTTCGCGGCGCTGACCCACGATCTCGGCAAGGCGACGACGCCCGAGGACGTGCTGCCGCGCCACATCGGCCACGAAGGCCGCAGCGTCGACCTGCTGAAGCCGCTGTGCGACCGGCTGCGGGTGCCGAACGAATGCCGCGACCTCGCGCTCGTCGTCGCGCGCGAGCACGGCAACCTGCATCGCGTGATGGAGATGGGCGCGGCGGCGCTGGTGCGGCTGTTCGAGCGCACCGACGCGCTGCGCAAGCCGGCGCGCTTCGCCGAGATGGTGCAGGCGTGCGAAGCCGATGCGCGCGGCCGGCTCGGGCTTCAGACGCAGCCGTATCCGCAGGCCGAGCGCCTGCGCGTGGCGCTCGTGGCGGCGCGCGGCGTCGATGCGGGCGCGATCGCGCGCGGCGTCGGCGCCGACACCGCGAAGATCAAGGACGCGGTGCATCGCGCGCGGATCCAGGCGGTCGCGCACGCGCTCGACATCGGCGAGTAGCGCCGGGGCGCAGGCGGCGAGCGTCGGTTGCCGCGCCCGCGCCAGCGGCGCCGCCTGCTCCGCCCCCCACGCATGCGTGCGCATCGTCGGAGCCGCAGCGGTCCGAGGGGATTATTTCTTCGTGCGTGCGGCGCTCTTGCGGGCCGGAGCGGCGGTGCCCGCCGGCCGCTTGCCGGCGGGCGAGCGCGGCTTCGAGGGCGCAGCCTTGTCCACGCTCCCGGCTTTCGCGGCGGCAGGTCGCACCGCGCCCGACTGCGCCGGGCCCCCGGCGCGGCCGCGCTTCGGCGTCGGCTGGCGTCGGCTCACGCGCGGCTCGCCCGGGAGCGGCCCGGCGCCGCTGCCGGGCTGCCGGATTTCAGTCGATGCAGACACGAACTCGGCATGGCTGTCGTCGAACAGCGGCAGCGTGCCGACCACGATCAGCTCCGCAGGCCCGGCGCCCACGTTGGCGACGCGGTGCTTCTTGTGCGCGTCGAAGTGGATCGAATCGCCGGACGACAGCGGATAGTCCTTCTTGCCGATCGTGTAGCGGATCTGCCCGGACAGGACGTAGACGAATTCGTCGCCGCCGTGCGCGACCCATTCCGAGCAGTAGCCTTCCATCATCTGAACCTTGACGGCGTTGATGAGGCTGCCGTCGAAGGTCGTGGAGAGCCGCTCGTAGCGCTGCGACGCCCTGTCGACCGCATACGACTCCCGGTTGCCCTGATGCGAATCGGGCTGCGGCTGGCGCGGCTGGTCGATCAGCGCGCCGAGCGGCACGTTCAGCGCCTTGGCGACGTTGACGAGCGACGAAATGGAAATGCCGGTGAGATTGCGTTCGACCTGGGACAGGAACCCGACCGACAGTTTTGCCTCGGTCGCGATTTCCAGCAGCGTTTTCTTCGATTCCCGGCGCAGGCGCCGGATGCGCTGGCCGATACGCATGATGTCTGAATCCATGAATCTCTTTCGTGGCAACGGGTGGAAGGCGACCGGAGGCGCAGGTGCAGTCGCCTGGACGTGTCTTTTCCGTGAATCGCACGACGAACGGCCGTTCGGGCGACGATGCCGGCGCATTGTACTCCGCAGCGCCGCACGGGCCGCCGAGTGCGCAGATTTAAGTGGTGCCTCAATTTAAGCTTGACGTAAATTGGGTCGGACGGTAACTTGACGCGCGCTGGCCGCGGGTTCGCGCGCCGCGCGCGCTCCCTCCGACAACAATGAACAATGTGGGCATCCGATGATCGATCGACTGAAATACAGTTTCTCCGGCCTTCCCCCCTACGATGCATCCGTTGACGAGACACACGCAGGCCTGTCGCGCCTGCTCGACGCCGCGCAGCTCGACGCCGTGGTGATCACGTCGCAGGACGAATTCATCTCCGAGTACGTGCCGCGTCGCAACAACCCGCGCTACGCGCTGTCGGGCTTCGACGGCTCGGCAGGCTCCGGCATCTTCCTCGGCGCGGCGGCGGCGCAGGCGCTCGGCGTGCCGCAGTTCGTGCTGTTCGTCGACGGGCGCTATCACCTGCAGGCGGAGCAGCAGTGCAACCCGGCGCGCGTGCACGTCGAGAAGCTCGGGCTGAACGTGTCGATATGGGCGGCGATGGCCGACTGGCTCGTCGCCCATGCGGGCCGGCTCAAGCGGGTCGGCTACGACGGGCTGCGGATCAGCGTCGCGCAGCGCGACCGGCTGCTCGACGGCACGCAGGCGGCGCGGTTCGACTGGACGAGCCTCGTCGGCCGCGAAATCGACCGGGCGATCGCGCTGCCGGGCTGGGTGGTCGAGCGGCCGATCTTCGAGCTGCCGGAATCGATGACCGGCGTGAGCGTCGCGCAGAACCTCGCGACGCTGAGCCAGCGGCTCGCCGCTCACACCGGTGCGGCAAAAGGAAGGACCGCGTTCGTCACCTGCCTGGCGGACGACCTCGGCTATCTGCTGAACAGCCGCGGCTATCACATCCCGAATGCGTCGTCGCACCTGGGCTTCCTGTTCGTGATCGGCGCGCAGGTCGTGCTGTTCCTGCCGGAAGGCTGCGACCGTTGCCCGGTCGACCTCGGATCGTATCCGGTGCTGCAGGTGATCCGGCGCGACTTCGACGAGCTCGAGCGCTTCCTCGCGCAGTTCGTGGCCGAGCATGTGTGCTACGGCTTCGAGGCGGTCAACTGCGCGCTCGTCGAGACGGTGCGCCGCGTGTGGCCGCGGGCCGAGCATGCCGATTTCAGCCCGGTCGAGGCGATGCGGGCCGCGAAGACGCCGGAAGTGCTCGACCAGTTCCGCGACGCGTTCGCGCGCAGCTCCGCGGCGATCGCCGACGCGATGCGCTGGGCGAAGACGGGCGAGCCGGGGCAGCGGCATTCCGAATACGACCTGGCCCGCGTGATCAACGACGCATACGGCGCGCGTTCGGCGGTGGCGCTGACGTTCACGACGATCGCGGCGAACGGCGCCAACAGCGCGTCCGCGCACTACACGGCGGCGAGCCCGGAGGTCGAGCTGACGGAAGGCGAGCTGGTGCTGCTCGACAGCGGCGCGTACTACGAAGGCGGCTTCGCGACGGACTGCACGCGCGTCGTGCTGCGCCGGACCCGCCCGGACACGGTCGCGCAGCCGTGGCAGCGGGAGATCTACACGGTCGCGCTGAAGGCGTGCATCAAGGGGCTCGTCACGCCGTTCCCGAAGGACGCGACGGGCGGCGACGTCGATGCGGCCGTGCGGCAGGTGTGCCGCGATCACGGCCACGATTTCGGCCACGGCACCGGGCACGGCGTCGGGATCCACGTGCACGAAGGCGGGGTGCGGTTCGCGCCGGGGTCGAAGTACGGCCTGGTGCCGAACGCGGTGATCTCGGTCGAGCCGGGCATCTACGTGCCGGGCAAGGGCGGGGTGCGGATCGAGAACATCGTGATCATCCACCCGAGCGAGCAGGAGCCGGACACGATGACGTTCGAGAATATCGTCACGGTCGGGTATGACTGGGACCTGATCGATCTCGACCTGCTGACCGATGACGAGCGCGATTACCTGCGCGACTACGAGCGGCTGTGCGTCGAGCGCGGCACGCAGGTGACGGCGTGCCCGCTGCTGTAAGCGACGCCGGCTATGCCGCCGCGGGCCCGGCCCGGCGGCGGCGACGTCGATGAAGGCGGCTAGCCGCCCGCGTCGATCAATTCAGCAAGCGTGCGCGCACGAACGGCGCGACCTGCTCGGCGAGCCACGCGTGCGTGCGCGTGGTCGGGTGCAGCGTGTCCCAGAACACGAAGCGCGCCGGGTCGCGGCAGTCCGCGCGCGGCGTCTGCGCGGCCATGTAGGTGAACGACGACGGCTTCGGAATGTCGAGGCACGAGCGCTTCGCGTCGTCGAAGCCGTATTTGGCCGGGTGGCTCAGCAGGTCGTCGAACAGCGCGTACGCGTCGAACACCTCGAGCCGCAGCGTCGCGCCGTAGCGGGCGCGCAGCGCGGCGGCCGCGTCGGCGAGGCGCTGGTTGTAGTCCTTCACCTGCGCGGCGACGCTCGCGGCGTCGGTGCGGGTCGCGAACACCGGCGCGCGCGACACGTCCGGCAGCGTGACGAGCATGATCCGCGTCGCGCCGGCCGCGGCGAGCCGGTCGAGGCTGTCGCGCACCGCATTGGCCGCCTGCTCGGGCGAGCGCCCGTAGTTCACCAGATCGTTGCCGCCCGCGAACACCGCGAACAGCGTGTTGCCGGGCCGGTAGTCAGGCGCGCGCTCCATGTATTCGCGCCACGAGTCGATCTGCTGCACGAGGCCCGGCACGACGAGGTGCTGGTCGGTCGCCGCGCCGCCGATCGCCCAGTTGTAGAACGGCAGCCGCAGCGCGTTCGCGAGGTATTCGGCCCACACCGGGCCGTTGCTGAAGCGCCCCGCGTGCCAGCTCGTGCCGTTCGGCAGCTTCCACTGGCTCGCGTTGAACATGTTCTGGGTGTCCGACAGGCTGTCGCCGAACACGATCAGCTTGTTGACGCGCGCGTCCTGCTGCGCGGAATCGATGGTCCACACCGTGTAGTTGAACGACAGCGCATTGTTGGCCGCGACCGCCTGCGTGAGCGCCGACTTGATGCCCTTCGCGGCGAGCGTCTTGCGGCACACGTCGGCGAGCGTGTCCTGCGTGGCCGTGCTGTAGAACATGTTCTTCCACTGCGTGACGCCGTCCGCCCACCAGTAGCCGGACACGCGATACCAGTCGCCGCCGGCGGGGTCGCGCGCCCATTCGTAGGTCGCGGCCGGCTTCAGCGGGTCCGCGTCGATCCGGTACCAGCAGCGCAGGTAGGTGTAGGTGTCCGAGCCGCGGCGCGCGGTGCGCGGCGTCATGCCCGGCGCGGTCGACGCGGCCGGCGGCGCGACGTCGGGGCCGGCCGGCGACAGCGACATGTCGCCGGTCGGCGTGGGCAGCGGCGCGGGGCCGGCGGCGTGCGCGGGGGCGAGCGTCAGCGCGGCGCCCAGCGCCGCGGCGGCGGCGAGGCGGTGTGACAGGGGAATGCGGAAATGTTGCATGAGGCCCTCTTCTGTTTGTTGTGATTGGACGGCCGCGCGGCTGCGCTGCCGTGTATCGGAGGGGACCGTGGGCGCCGGGTTCGAGCCCGGTCTGGTAAAGCGGTGAACTGCGTGGAGATGCGGTGAAACCCGGCGGCGCGGGGCCGCCGCGCCGGTCAGCGCACCAGCGCCGACACGCGGCCGTCGGGGCCGTAGAAGCCGACCCGCGCGGGCGCGTCGCGCAGCACCGCGAGCGCGCGTTCGTTGTAGTCCATCCGGATGCGGATCAGCATGCCGTTGTTCGCGTTCGCGCGGCGCGCGCGATCGGCGGCCTGCTGCAGCAATTGCCAGCTGCCGGACAGGCGCGCGTCGCGCTCGGCGGCCTGGTCCATCCCTTTCTTGCCGCCGGGAAAGCCGAGTGCGGACAGCTGCGTGTCGCGGGTGCGCTCGAGCTGCGCGAGCCGGTCGATCAGCGCGGTTTTCTTCTCGATGATGTCGGGCAGCGCCTCGAGCGGCTCGGGCGTCGTCAGCGCCTTTTCCTCATAGGCGAGCAGCGACGCGAACGCTTCGACCGTCGCGTGTTCGTCGTTGACCGTGGCCAGCAGCTCGTCTCTCATCGCCATTCGCTCTTCAGGCCGGCGCGCGGACGGGCCGCGCGCCGGCAAACCGGTTGGGCCGGCCTTGCGGGCCGGATCAGGCGCCCTGCGGACGCTGCTGCTTCAGCAGCTCGCGGGCGGTATTCAGTACGCCGTCGGCAATCTTGCTCGCGTCGATCGTCAGCGTGCCGTTGCTCAGCGCGTCCTTGATCGACTGGACGAGGCCCGTGTCGATGTCCGCGTTGCCGGACGCCGACAGCGTGCGCAACTGCCCGGACAGGCCCGACAGGTTGACGGTCGCGTCGCCGCCGGCCGTGCCTGCGGCGACCGCTTGCGGGCCGGCCGCGGCGGGCGCGTCGTCCTGCGTGCGGGCTGCGCCGTTGCCGGAAGCGGCAGGCGCGCGGGTATTCGGGGTAGGCGTCGAATCGATTTTCACGATGGCATTCCTGTGCGGTTTGACCCAGATAACGGCATGGCCGGGCCAAACTTTAGCACCTCGCGGACGACGCAAACCTCCGAAGAATCAGAATCTTGTCTCGTCAGAGCGGAATCTCCACCGTGCCGGCGTCCTTGACGATCGCCGTGACGATCTGCCCGGCCGCCATTCGCACCCGTACCGACTGGCCGGGCGCCGCGTTGGCGAGCGCACTGCCTTCGGTCGAGATCGTGAAACCCGGCCCGGCCGCGACGACCCGCACGGTCTGGCCGGCCGACACCGACGCCGCGCTCTTCAGCATGTCCTGCCGCAGCGGCAGCCCCGCGGCGACGCGCGCGAGCGCGGTCGAGCCGACCGCCTGCGACGGATCGGTGATGACCGCGAGCGGCAGCAGGGTCAGGTCGCCGTCGCGCGCGACGAGGTCGGCCGCGGTGAGCACCTCGCCCGGCGCGATCTGCCGCGCGGCCGCGTAATAGGTGGCCTGCACGGTGACCCTCGCCTGCAGGTAGACGGTCCACGGCCGCTCGCCCGCGCAGCGCACGCCGACCGTCGTGCGGCCCCACAGGCGCGCGCCGGTCGGCAGGAACGGCTCGAGCGTCGTGCACGCGGCGAGCCCGCGCGGAAAGGAGGATGCGACGCTCGCCGCCGGCTTGCCGGGCAGGCCGGCGATCTGCTGCTGGAGGAAGGCGAGCGCCGTGCGCCGGATCGTGTCGGGGTCCTGCTGGCCGGGCGGCGTGGCGGCGGTGGCTGCGCCAGCCGCGGCGGATGCGCCGGCAGCGGGGAGGGCGCGCACGGCCGGCGCGGCGGCGGCCGTGTTGGCGCGCCAAGCCGGTTGGCGCGGCGCGAGCGCGGGGCGCATCGCCGCGGCGGGCTCGCCCGCGACGACCGTGGCGATCCGGCCCTGATCGGCGGCCGCCGGCGGAGCCGGACGCGCTGCGCCGTAAGCGGCGTTGGGGTTGCCGGCCGGCATCGGCGCGGCGAGGCGGGCGGGGGCGGGTGCCGGGAGCGGCGCCTGCGGGCGCGCGGCGGGCGCCGCCGGAACGGTGGCCGGGGGCAGGGCCGCCGCGGCGCGCGGCGCGTACGCCGGCGCGCCGGCCGGCATGCCGCCCGCGATCGCCGGCGGGTTCGCTGCAGGATTCGCCGCCGGGTTCGCGCCGGCCGCTTCCACAGCGTTCGTCGCCGGCATCCCGCCCGGATTCGGGTTCCCCGCCGGGCGCGCGGTGCCGGCCGCATTCGCGTTCGCGAGCGCGGTCTCGGCCGACTCGCCGCGACCGGGGATCACGATCATCCCGTCGTCCGCGGCCAGCGCGGTCGCGGCGCACGCCCACAGCGCGGCGGCGAGCGCGAACGCCAGCCGCGCGTGCGGCCGTCGCCCGTTGTCGCTGCGAAGTGCGCTGCCGGTCATCGTCGTGTCCTCGATCCGTTGATCCGATTGGCATTCTAGGGAGCGGAGCCGGCGCGCAAACGATGAATAGAGGGGGGCTTTGCCGCGTTATTCGCCCGATTGCCGGTTGCGGGCGCCGCCTACCATGCGTGTCATGGAAAAAAGCCTCTTTGGCCGCCGTGCGGCGAAAGAGCGGTGCAGCGCTTCAAACGGAGAGACGCACACATGCTGGACAGACTCGATGCCGAATTCGCATTCGGCCGCCAGGCGCTCGACGTGCGCGCCTATCGGCAGGAACTGCTGTCGTCGAACATCGCGAACGCGGACACGCCGGGCTACCAGGCGCGCGACGTCGATTTCTCGTCGACGCTCGCCCGTTCGCTGAAACAGGTGAACGGCGGCGTCGCGCCGAGCAACGCCGCGCAGTTGCCGCTCGCGCAGCCGGCCGGCGTGACGAGCGGGATGACGATGGCGTCGACGGCGCCCGGCCACATGGCCGGCAACGCGAAGCTGATCCCGACCGGCGGGCCGGCCGACGACTACGGCCGCCCGCAATACCGCCAGCCGACGCAGCCGGCGCTCGACGGCAACACGGTCGAGCTCGACGTCGAGCGCGTGCAGTTCGCGAACAACGCGCTGCACTACGAAAGCGGGATGACCGTGATGACCCAGCAGATCAAGGCGATGATCGCCGCGATCACGTCGAACTCGTGATCGCAATCCGCATCGAGCATAAGGAGCCTCCATGCCCTCGTTGATGAACATCTTCGGCGTTGCCGGCTCGGCGCTGTCCGCGCAGTCGCAGCGCCTGAACGTCACCGCGTCGAACATCGCGAACGCCGACAGCGCGACCGGCCCCGACGGCAAGCCGTACAAGGCGAAGCAGGTCGTGTTCGCGGCCGATCCACAGGGCCGCGCGCGCACCGCGTCCGGCCAGGGCGTCGGCGGCGTGCGCGTGGCGAAGGTGATCGACGATCCGTCGCCGATGAAGTCGACCTACGACCCGGCGAACCCGGCCGCCGACGCGAACGGCTACGTGCAGATGCCGAACGTCGATCCGGTGCAGGAAATGGTGAACATGATCTCGGCGTCGCGCTCGTACCAGGCCAACGTCGAGACGCTGAACACGGCGAAGCAGCTGATGCTGAAGACGCTGACGATCGGCACCTGAGCACGCGACTCCCCTTTCACCCGACAGAAGGCACGACCGAATGGCATCCTCCTCCACCACGATCGGCGACAACGGCACGAGCACGTCGACGCTGCCGGTCGACACGATGAACACGAACAAGGTGTCGACCACCGGCACCTTGTCGACCACGTCGGCGAGCGACCTGCAGTCGACGTTCCTGAAGCTGCTCGTCACGCAGTTGAAGAACCAGGACCCGACGAGCCCCGTCGACAGCTCGCAGATGACCTCGCAGCTCGCGCAGATCAACACGGTGAGCGGCATCGCGCAGCTCAACACGTCGCTGACGTCGCTGTCGACGCAGCTCACGGCCGGCCAGCAGACCCAGGCCGCGATGCTGATCGGCACCAACGTGCTCGCGCCGGGCAACGGCGTCGCGGTGAAGGGCGGCGCGGCGTCGCCGTTCGGCGTGCAGCTGTCGAACGACGTGTCGAACCTGACCATCACGGTGAAGAACGACGCGGGCGTCGTCGTCAACTCGATCAACGCGGGCAAGCAGTCGGCCGGCACCGTGCCGTTCAACTGGAAGCCGACCGACGCGGCGGGCAATACGCTGCCGGACGGCAAGTACACGGTCACCGCGCAGTACGTCGGCAGCGACGGCAAGACGTATACGGCGACCTCGCTGACGGCCGCGCAGGTCCAGAGCGTGATCAAGCAGGCGGACGGCACGGCGGGGCTCGTGCTGTCGAACGGCACGACGGTGGGGCTCACCCAGGTCGCGTCGATTTTCCCGAACGCGTCGTCGTCGGCCGGCGGCACCACCACCAACTGATTCAGCTTCCACGAAACGGAGACCGAAATGGGTTATCAACAGGGTTTGAGCGGCCTCTCGGGTGCGTCGAACGCGCTCGACGTGATCGGCAACAACATCGCGAACGCGAACACGGTCGGCTTCAAGTCGAGCACCGCGCAGTTCGCCGACATGTACGCGAACTCGGTCGCGACGTCGGTCAACACCCAGATCGGCATCGGCACGCGGATCTCGTCGGTGCAGCAGAGCTTCGGCCAGGGCACGATCAACACGACGAACAACGCGCTCGACGTCGCGATCAACGGCAACGGCTTCTTCCAGATGTCGAACAACGGCGTGGTCACGTATTCGCGCGACGGCACGTTCCAGCGTGACAAGAACGGCTTCATCGTCGACTCGCAGGGCCGCAACCTGATGGGCTACAACGCGACCGCGGGCGGCGTGATCAACACCGCGGCGACCGTGCCGCTGCAGGCACCGACCGCCAACCTCGCGCCGACCGCGACGACCAAGATCACCGGCCAGTTCAACCTGAACTCGCAGGACGCGGTGCCGGCCACGACGCCGTTCTCCGCGACGGACAGCACGTCGTACAACTACTCGACGTCGATCCAGGTGTACGACACGCTCGGCGGCGCGCAGCAGGTCGACATGTATTTCGTGAAGAGCGCGACGGCCGGCCAGTGGGAAGCCTACGCGGGCGTCAAGGGACAGACGCCGACCGACCTCGGCACGGTGGCGTTCAACACGTCGGGCCAGATCGCGAGCACGACGCCCGTCGCACCCGTCACCGGCACGACCGGCAAGTTCCAGTTCACGATCCCGGCCACCGGCGGCTCCGCGACGCCGCAGCCGCTGACGCTCGACCTGACCGGCACGACCCAGTACGGCGGCAAGGACGGCGTGAACAACCTCGCGCAGGACGGCTACGCGAGCGGCACGCTGACGACCTTCACGATCGGCGCGGACGGCAAGCTGACCGGCAACTACTCGAACGGCCAGACGCAGACGCTCGGCCTGATCGCGCTCGCGAACTTCAACAACCCGAACGGCCTCACGAACCTCGGCGGCAACCAGTACGCCGAGAGCTCCGCGTCGGGCGTGCCGCAGATTTCCGCGCCGGGCAGCACGAACCACGGCGTGCTGCAGGGCAGCGCGCTGGAAAACTCGAACGTCGACCTGACGGCCCAACTCGTCAACCTGATCACCGCGCAGCGCAACTACCAGGCGAACGCGCAGACGATCAAGACGCAGCAGGCCGTCGACCAGGCGGTCATCAACCTCTGACGCGCGGATAACGGGCAGCCATGGACCGACTGATATACACGGCGATGACGGGCGCGTCGCAGGCGCTCGACCAGCAGGCGATCGTCGCGAACAATCTGGCGAACGCGTCGACGACCGGCTTTCGCGCGCAGCTCGCGACCTTTCGCGCGGTGCCGATGAATTTCGGCGACGGCAGCACGATCGACCCGACGACGACGCGCACCTACGTGCTGTCGTCGACGCCCGGCTCGGACTTCGCGCCGGGGCCGATCTCGCGCACCGGCAATCCGCTCGACGTCGCGGTGCAGGGCGCCGGCTGGCTGTCCGTGCAGCTGGCCGACGGCAGCGAGGCGTACACGCGCGACGGCAACCTGCACGTCAACCAGGACGGCCAGCTCGTCAACGCGAGCAACCTGCCGGTGGTCGGCAACGGCGGCCCGATCTCGGTGCCGCCGAATGCCGAGGTGACGATCGGCAAGGACGGCACGGTGTCCGCGCTGATGCCGGGCGACCCGCCGACCGCGGTCGCGATGATCGACCGGATGAAGCTCGTCAATCCCGATCCGGCGACGATCACGCGCGGCAACGACGGCCTGTTCCGCACCGCCGACGGCAACCCGGCGGACGCCGACCCGAACGTCGTCGTCGTGGCGAATTCGCTCGAAGGCAGCAACGTGAACCCGGTGAACGCGATGGTCGCGATGATCGACAACGCGCGTGCGTTCCAGCTGCAGTCGAAGATGATCCAGACCGCCGACCAGAACGAGCAGTCGGCGAACCAGCTGCTCAATTTCAGCTGACGCCAGCCAACGAAGGAGTCAATTCAAAGTGAACCGTTCGCTCTACATCGCCGCTACCGGCATGAACGCGCAGCAAGCGCAGATGGACGTGATCTCGAACAACCTCGCGAACGTCAGCACCAACGGCTACAAGGGCTCGCGCGCGGTGTTCGAGGACCTGCTGTACCAGACGATCCGCCAGCCCGGCGCGAACTCGACGCAGCAGACCGAGCTGCCGTCGGGCCTGCAGCTCGGCACCGGCGTGCAGCAGGTCGCGACCGAGCGCCTGTACACGCAGGGCAGCCTGCAGCAGACCGGCAACTCGAAGGATCTCGCGATCGATGGCGCGGGCTTCTTCCAGGTGCTGATGCCGGACGGCACGAACGCGTACACGCGCGACGGCTCGTTCCAGACCAACGCGCAGGGCCAGCTCGTCACGTCGAGCGGCTACCAGGTCCTGCCGGCGATCACCGTGCCGCAGAACGCGACGGCGCTGACGATCGGCAAGGACGGCGTGGTGTCGGTCAAGCAGGCGGGCTCGAACAACGCGGTGCAGATCGGCTCGATCCAGATCGCGACCTTCATCAACCCGGCCGGCCTCGAGGCGAAGGGCGAGAACCTGTTCGCCGAGACCACGTCGTCGGGCGCGCCGAACGTGTCGCAGCCGGGCCTGAACGGCGCGGGCTCGCTCAACCAGGGCTATGTCGAAGCGTCGAACGTGAACGTCGTGCAGGAGCTCGTCAACATGATCCAGACGCAGCGCGCGTACGAGATCAACAGCAAGGCCGTGACGACTTCCGACCAGATGCTGCAGAACGTCACGCAGATGAAGAGCTAACCGGAATCACTCGTCGCCGCAATGAAGCAGGTTCGTCACTTCCCGTTCGCCACCGCCCGCGCCGCCTGCGTGCTCGCGGCGGCGGCGCTCGCGGGCTGCGCGCAGATTCCCCGCGAGCCGATCATCCAGCAGCCGATGTCGGCGCAGCCGCCGATTCCGCCGTCGATGCAGGCGCCCGGCTCGATCTACAACCCGGGCTATGCGGGCCGACCGCTGTTCGAGGATCAGCGCCCGCGCAACGTCGGCGACATCCTGACGATCGTGATCGCCGAGAACATCAACGCGACGAAGTCGTCCGGCGCGAACACCAACCGCGCGGGCAACACCAACTTCGACGTGCCGACCGCCGGCTTCCTCGGCGGGCTGTTCAACAAGGCGAACCTGTCGGCGACGGGCGGCAACAAGTTCACCGCGACCGGCGGCGCGAGCGCGGCGAACACGTTCAACGGCACGATCACGGTGACCGTGACCAACGTGCTGCCGAACGGCAACCTGATCGTCAGCGGCGAGAAGCAGATGCTGATCAACCAGGGCAACGAGTTCGTGCGCTTCTCGGGCGTCGTGAACCCGAACACGATCTCCGGCGCGAACTCGGTCTTCTCGACCCAGGTCGCCGACGCGAAGATCGAATACTCGGCGAAGGGCTACATCAACGAAGCCGAGACGATGGGCTGGCTGCAGCGCTTCTTCCTCAACCTTGCGCCGTGGTGATGACGATGCGTACCTTGCTCGCGCGCGTGATGCGCCATCTCGCCCGCTCGAACCGCTTGAACCGATTGAACCGGCTGGCCGCCGCGCGCTGCGCGCTCGCCGCCTGCTGCGTGCTGGCGCTCTTGCCGGCGGCCGCGCACGCCGAACGCCTGAAGGATCTCGCGCAGATCCAGGGCGTGCGCGACAACCCGCTGATCGGCTACGGCCTCGTCGTCGGCCTCGACGGCACCGGCGACCAGACGATGCAGACGCCGTTCACGACGCAGACGCTCGCGAACATGCTCGCGAACCTCGGCATCTCGATCAACAACGGCTCGGCCAACGGCGGCGGCTCGTCGCTGTCGAACATGCAGCTGAAGAACGTCGCGGCGGTGATGGTCACCGCGACGCTGCCGCCGTTCGCGCGGCCGGGCGAGGCGCTCGACGTCACCGTGTCGTCGCTCGGCAACGCGAAGAGCCTGCGCGGCGGCACGCTGCTGCTCACGCCGCTCAAGGGCGCGGACGGGCAGGTGTACGCGCTCGCGCAGGGCAACATGGCGGTGGGCGGCGCGGGCGCGAGCGCGAACGGCAGCCGCGTGCAGGTGAACCAGCTCGCGTCGGGCCGCATCGCCGGCGGCGCGATCGTCGAGCGCTCGGTGCCGAACGCGGTCGCGCAGATGAACGGGATGCTGCAACTGCAGTTGAACGACATGGATTACGGCACCGCGCAGCGCATCGTGTCGGCGATCAACGGCAGCTTCGGGCCGAACACCGCGACCGCGCTCGACGGCCGCACGATCCAGCTCGCGGCGCCGGCCGATTCGGCGCAGCAGGTCGCGTTCATGGCGCGCCTGCAGAACCTCGACGTGAGCCCGGACAAGGCCGCCGCGAAGGTGATCCTCAACGCGCGCACGGGCTCGATCGTGATGAACCAGATGGTCACGCTGCAAAGCTGCGCGGTCGCGCACGGCAACCTGTCGGTGGTCGTCAACACGCAGCCGGTCGTGTCGCAGCCGGGGCCGTTCTCGAACGGGCAGACGGTCGCCGCGCAGCAGTCGCAGATCCAGCTGAAGCAGGACAACGGCGCGCTGAAGATGGTGACGGCGGGCGCGAACCTCGCCGACGTCGTGAAGGCGCTCAACTCGCTGGGCGCCACGCCCGCGGACCTGATGTCGATCCTGCAGGCGATGAAGGCGGCCGGGGCGCTGCGCGCAGATCTGGAGATCATCTAAATGGCGAATTCCGCGAACTTCTCCAACGCGAACGACCTGTCGCAGCGCTTCGCGCTCGACGTGCAGGGCTTCGACGCGCTGCGCGCGCAGGTCAAGCAGTCGCCGCAGGCCGGCATGAAGCTCGTCGCGGGCCAGTTCGATGCGATGTTCACGCAGATGATGCTCAAGAGCATGCGCGACGCGACGCCCGACGGCGGGCTGTTCGACTCGAGCACGTCGAAGATGTACACGTCGATGCTCGACCAGCAGCTCGCGCAGCACATGTCGTCGCGCGGGATCGGCGTGGCCGACGCGCTGATGAAGCAGCTGATGCGCAACGCGAACCTCGGCGCGGGCGCGGCCGGGTCGGCCGACGCCGGCGCGGCCGGGCTCGGGATGGCCGGCTCGGGCATCGCCGGCAACGAGGGCGGCATGGCCGCGATGAACGCGATGGCGCGCGCCTACGCGAGCGCGGCCGGCAACAACGGCGCGCTGGCGAGCGGGCGCGGCTATTCGGCGGGCAGCGCGCTGACGCCGCCGGTGAAGGGCGCGGGCGGCTCGCCCGACGCCGACGCATTCGTCGATCGGCTCGCCGGCCCGGCGCAGGCGGCGAGCGCGACGACCGGCGTGCCGGCGCGCTTCATCGTCGGCCAGGCCGCGCTCGAATCGGGCTGGGGCAAGCGCGAGATCCGCGCGGCCGACGGCTCGACGAGCTACAACGTGTTCGGCATCAAGGCGACCAAGGGCTGGACCGGCCGCACGGTGTCGGCGCTGACGACCGAATACGTGAACGGCGAGCCGCGCCGCGTCGTCGCGAAGTTCCGCGCGTACGACTCCTACGAGCACGCGATGACCGACTACGCGAACCTGCTGAAGAACAATCCGCGCTACGCGGGCGTGCTGAGCGCGAGCCGCAGCGTCGAGGGCTTCGCGCACGGGATGCAGAAGGCCGGCTACGCGACCGACCCGAACTACGCGAAGAAGCTCATCTCGATCATGCAGCAGATCGGCTGACCGGGCCGCCGCCGTCCCCCTTGCCGGCTCCTGTTTTCGGACCGCGCCCGGCCCCGCCGCGCGCGGTTTTGAACGTTTGCGCGAAAAAAATCGGAAAATCGATCTAAACTTTCGGGCAGCACTGCCGCTAAGTGTGAGAGACCTGCGACCGGGCCAGCAATCTGGCCCGGTTTTTTGCGCACCGGTTCCCGGGCGCTCATGACAAGAAAGACCGGCAAGCCATGAATATCGAACTGTCGATGGACCCGAGCCAGGACGCGGGGCACTCCGGGCCCGACTACGCCCGCCGCAATCCGCTGGAAATCGGCGTGCAGCTGCGCAACCTCGTGAACCGCGGCGATTTCCTGACCGTCGAGTACCCGGGCGGCCAGCTCGTCACCCGGCTGCTCGAGGTCGACGTCGGCGCGCGCACCTTCACGTTCGACTGGGGCGCGCTCGCCGAGCAGAACAGCGGCATCCTCGCCGCGGCGCACTGCAGGTTCTCGGCCGCGCCGGAGGGCGTGCGCGTCGAGTTCGGCACCGGCGCGCCGCGCGAGACCCGCTACGAGGGGCTGCCCGCGTTCGAGGCCGACTTTCCCGACGTGCTGTACTGCATCCAGCGGCGCGAATATTTCCGGGTCGACGCGCCGATCATCGATCCGTACCTGTGCCGCGGCAAGCTGCCGGACGGCGAGAGCTTCCTGTTCGAGGTGCACAACCTGTCGCTCGGCGGGGTCGGGCTGCGCACGGCCGACGAGCGCGTCGCGGCGCTCGAGCTCGGCACGGTGCTGCCCGACGTCGAGCTGGAGCTGAACGGGCACGGCAAGCTGTCGCTCGACCTGCAGCTCGTGTCGCAGCGCTCGACCGAGGTGCCGAACGGCACGCGGCGCTACCAGCTCGGCTTTCGCTTCATGTCGCTGCCGGGCAGCGCCGAGAACACGCTGCAGCGCCTGATCACCCAGCTCGAGATGAAGCGCCGCCAGCTCGCGCGCGCCTGACGTCGTTCGTCGCGCCCGCCGGTCGGCGGGGCGCGCCCCGGCCGGCCGCTGCGATTGCGCACGGCGGCCCGCATTTTCCCCTCAATTTTTTCGATCCGCGGCCGTTATACCGGGAGTCACGCAACCCGGCGGCCGCAGCGCGGCCGACCCTTCAGGATCGCGCATGTCCAATACACTCATGAACCTCGGTATCAGCGGCCTGAACGCCGCCATCTGGGGCCTGACGACGACCAGCAACAACATCGCCAACTCGGCGACGCCCGGCTACACGATCGAGCGTCCGGTCTACGCGGAGGCGAGCGGCCAGTACACCGGCAGCGGCTACCTGCCGCAGGGCGTGAACACCGTCACCGTCCAGCGCCAGTACAGCCAGTACCTGAGCGACCAGCTGAACAATGCGCAGACCCAGGGCGGCGCGCTGTCGACCTGGAATACGCTCGTCGCGCAGCTGAACAACTACGTCGGCAGCCCGACGGCCGGGATCTCGACCGCGATCACCAACTACTTCACCGGGCTGCAGAACGTCGCGAACAAGGCGGCCGACACGTCGGTGCGGCAGACCGCGATGAGCAACGCGCAGGTGCTGGCCGACCAGCTGAAGGCGGCCGGCGCGCAATACGACGCGCTGCGCCAGAGCGTGAACACGCAGCTGTCCGCCACCGTCGCGCAGATCAATACGTATACGACGCAGATCGCGCAGCTGAACCAGCAGATCGCGACGGCGGGCAGCCAGGGGCAGCCGCCGAACCAGCTGATGGACCAGCGCGACCAGGCGGTGTCGAACCTGTCGAGCCTCGCGGGCATCCAGGTCGTGCGCAACGACCAGGGCTACAGCGTGTTCATGGCCGGCGGCCAGCCGCTCGTCGTCGCCGACAAGAGCTACACGCTCGCGGCCGTCACGTCGTCGTCGGACCCGAGCGAGCTGTCCGTCGTGTCGCAGGGCATCGCCGGCGCGAACCCGCCGGGACCGAACCAGGCGCTGCCGGATGCGTCGCTGTCGGGCGGCACGCTCGGCGGCCTGCTCGCGTTCCGCCGCCAGACGCTCGACCCCGCGCAGGCGCAGCTCGGCGCGATCGCGACCAGCTTCGCCGCGCAGGTCAACGCGCAGAACGCGCTCGGCGTCGACCTGTCGGGCAATCCCGGCGGCAACCTGTTCTCGACCGGCAGCCCGACGGTGTACGCGAACCAGGCGAACACCGGCAACGCGACGCTCAACGTGTCGTTCGCGAACCCTTCGCAGCCGACGACGAGCGACTACTCGCTGTCGTACGACGGCGCCAAGTACACGCTGACGGACCGCGCGAACGGCTCGGTGGTCGGCACGTCGACGTCGATGCCGGGCTCGATCGGCGGGCTGAACTTCTCGTTCTCGTCCGGCACGATGAACGCCGGCGATTCGTTCACGGTGCTGCCGACGCGCGGCGCGCTCGGCGGGTTCTCGCTCGCGACCGCGAACGGCTCGGCGATCGCGGCGGCGTCGCCGGTCGCCGTGTCGGCGTCGGGGACCAACACGGGCACCGGCAAGATCACGCAAGGCGCGGTGACCGCCGGCTATCAGATTCCGGCCGGCGGCACGACGCTGACTTACGACGCGACGACCAACACGCTGTCCGGCTTCCCCGCCGGCACGACGGTGACGATCGCGGGCTCGCCGCCGACCACGGTGCCGATCGCCGGCCCGACGACGACGGTGCCGTACAACCCGGCGACGGGCGCGACGATGACGATGACGGGCGCCGCGCCTGGCGCGATCAACGGCGTGACGATCACGCTGTCGGGCACGCCGAGCACCGGCGACACCTTCAAGATTGGCCCGTACTCGGGCGGCACCAGCGACGGCAGCAACGCGCTCGCGCTCGCGCAGCTCGTGACCGCGAAGACGCTCGGCGGCGGCACGACGACGCTGACCGGCGCGTATGCGAACTACGTGAACGGGATCGGCAACACCGCGAGCCAGTTGAAGTCGTCGAGCGCCGCGCAGACCGCGCTCGTCGGCCAGATCACGAAGGCGCAGCAGGAAGTGTCGGGCGTGAACCAGAACGAGGAAGCGGCCAACCTGATGCAGTACCAGCAGCTCTACCAGGCGAACGCGAAGGTGATCCAGACGGCGTCGACGCTGTTCCAGACCGTGCTTGGCCTGTTCAACTGACCGGATTTCGAGGATTGAAGCGATGCGAATTTCCAGCGCCCAGTTTTTTCAGCTGAACGTCGCCACGATGAACGACCAGCAGGCGCAGCTCGCGCAGCTGTACCAGCAGCTGTCAAGCGGCGTGAGCCTCACGACGCCCGCGGACAACCCGGTCGGCGCCGCGCAGGCGGTGCAGCTGTCGATGACGTCGGCGACGCTGTCGCAGTACACGAGCAACCAGAGCGCGGCGCTGGCGTCGTTGCAGGCCGAGGACCAGGCGCTGTCGAGCGTCAACAACGTGCTGACCAACATCCAGTCGACGCTGGTGCGCGCGGGCGACGGCTCGCTGTCCGACAGCGACCGCTCGGCGCTCGCGACGCAGGTCCAGAGCGCGCGCGACCAGCTGCTGACGATCGCGAACTCGGACGACGGAGCGGGCAACTACCTGTTCGCCGGCTTCAAGAACGGCAGCCAGCCGTTCACGAACAAGGCGGGCGGCGGCGTGAATTACGTCGGGGACACCGGCACGCGCAACGTGCAGATCGCCGATTCCCGCAGCCTGTCGCAGGGCGACAACGGCGCCGCCGTGTTCATGTCGGTGCCGACGTTCGGCAGCCAGCCGGTGCCGGCCGGGAGCGCGTCGAACACCGGCACGGGCACGATCAGCCCCGTCACCGTGACGAGCCCGTCGGCCGCGACCAACAACCACCAGTTCGCGATCGCGTTCAGCGGCCCCGCCGGCGCGCTGACCTACACCGTGACCGACAACACGGTTGTGCCGCCGTCGACGACGGCCGCGCAGCCGTACACGGCCGGCGCGCCGATCGCGCTCGGCGGCGGCATGACGGTCGCGGTGTCCGGCACGCCCGCGAACAACGATTCGTTCACGGTATCGCCCGCGCCGCAGGCCCCCGGCGGCGCCGACGTGTTTTCGACGCTCGATGCGATCGTCGCCGCGCTGAAGACGCCTTCCGTCAACAACCCGGTCGCCATGGCGACGCTCAAGAACGCGATGACGGCCGGCGCGACGAAGCTCGGCAACACGATGCGCAACGTCACGACGATCCAGGCGGACGTCGGCGGCCGCGAGCAGGAAATCAAGGCGATGCAGGCGGTCACGCAGACCAACTCGCTGCAGGTTTCCAGCAATCTCGCGGACCTGACGAGCACCAACATCGTGTCGACGATCAGCCAGTTCACGCAGCTGCAGAACGCGCTGACCGGCGCGCAGAAGGCTTTCGTGCAAATGCAGAACCTGTCGCTGTTCCAGTACATCAATCCGTAATGCAGCCCGCGCCGGACGCGATGCGAGCGCACGCTCGCATCGCGCGGCGCGGCGTCCCGCGTCAGCTGGACAGGAAAAGGCGTGCCGGCGCGCGTTCGGCCATGAAAGCGGTGCTCGTTGGAATCGTCTGATTGGTTGCCCGACCAGTCCATTCCTTCGGGCGCCGCTTTTCTTTTGGGCGCCGCCTTCACGCTCATCTGCAAGGACCCAAAAAAAGGCCGTTCGGGCGGGAAGCGCGAACGGCCAACGGAGAGTGCAGGACACTGCCGCGCCTGGTGCACGGCAGTGCTGCTACTTTAGGGAGCCTGGCCGCCGCCGTGAATGGGACGAGTCAGATTTTGCAGTGGCGAATTGGCTCGAACGCCGTCGTCCGGCCGCTTGCCAGCACCACCCCCGCTCCGTACACTTCGCGCCAGATTCCAGACCGGCGCATCCCCCGCAGCCGGCGACCGACAAGACAGGAGCGTGTCCCGATGTCCGATTCCTATTTCCCGCGCTGGCGGGTGCAACCGCCCGGCGCGGCCGCGCGCGTCGTCGGCCTCGACGAACGCCTGTCGTGGCCGCAGATGATCGCGATGGGCGTGCAGCACGTCGTCGCGATGTTCGGCTCGACCGTGCTCGCGCCGCTCCTGATGGGTTTTGACCCGAACCTGTGCATCTTCATGTCCGGCGTCGGCACGCTGCTGTTCTTCGCGCTGGTCGGCGGCCGGGTGCCGAGCTACCTCGGCTCGAGCTTCGCGTTCATCGGCCTCGTGATCGCGGTGACGGGCTACGGCGGCAGCGGCCCGAACCCGAACATCCCGGTCGCGCTCGGCGGCATCATCGCGTGCGGCGTCGTGTACGTCGCGCTCGGCGCGATCGTGTCGGCGGTCGGCACGCGCTGGATCGAGGCGCTGATGCCGCCCGTCGTCACGGGCGCGATCGTCGCGGTGATCGGCCTGAATCTCGCGCCGATCGCGGTGAAGGGCGTGTCCGCGTCGACCTTCGATTCGGCGATGGCGCTCGTCACCGTGCTGTCGGTCGGCGGCGTCGCGGTGTTCGCGCGGGGGATGATGCAGCGCCTCTTGATCCTCGTCGGGCTCATGATCGCCTACGCGATCTACGCGGTCGCGACCAACGGGATGGGCCTCGGCAAGCCGATCGACTTCTCGATCGTCGCGCATGCCGCGTGGTTCGGCATCCCGACCTTTCATGCGCCGGCGTTCGATCCGCACGCGATGCTGATGCTCGCGCCGATCGCGGTGATCCTCGTCGCGGAGAACCTCGGCCACATCAAGGCCGTGAGCGCGATGACGGGCCAGAACCTCGACCGCTACGTCGGCCGCGCGTTCATCGGCGACGGGCTCGCGACGATCGTGTCGGGCAGCGTCGGCGGCACGGGCGTGACCACCTACGCGGAGAACATCGGCGTGATGGCCGTCACGCGCATCTACTCGACGCTCGTGTTCGTCGTGGCCGCGCTGATCGCGATCGGGCTCGGCTTCTCGCCGAAGTTCGGCGCGGTGATCCAGACGATTCCGGGCCCGGTGCTCGGCGGCGTGTCGATCGTCGTGTTCGGGCTGATCGCGGTGACGGGCGCGCGCATCTGGGTCGTCAACAAGGTCGATTTCTCCGACAACCGCAACCTGATCGTCGCGGCCGTCACGGTGGTGCTCGGCGCGGGCGACTTCTCGCTGAAGTTCGGCGGCTTCGCGCTCGGCGGGATCGGCACCGCGACGTTCGGCGCGATCCTCCTCTACGCGATCCTGCGCAAGGAAAAGGAGCCGGGGCCGGTGGTCTGACGCCCGGCGCTTGCCCGTCATGGACGGGGACGAATCACGGCGCGGGCGGCGCCGCGCCGCCTGCCGCTTCACTCCATTTCACCCCATGTCACGCGCCGGCGTTCGCCTGCGCTTCCAGCCACGCGCAGAACTGCGCGACGACCGGCTCGCCGGCGTGCTCGCGCGGCGTGATCCACCAATAGCTGCGCGTCGCGATGCGCGGGCCGGAGAGCGGCATCACGAGCCGGCCGCTCGCGAGCTCGTCGTCGATCAGCGGCAGCGGGCCGAGCGCGACGCCGAGCCCGTCGACCGCCGCCTGCAGCGCCAGGTAGAAATGGTCGAACGACTGCCGCTTGCGGCCCTTCATCGTCGCGCCGGCGGCCGCGAACCAGTCGCGCCAGCCTTCCGGGCGCGTATCCGAATGCAGCAGCACGTGCCGCGCCAGGTCGTCGGCGCGCGCGATCGGCAGGCGCTTCGCCAGCGCGGGGCTGCAGACCGGGATCACGCTTTCGTCGAGAAAGCGGCCGCTCGCGCAGTTCGGCCAGTGGCCCGGGCCGCGGCGGATCGCGACGTCGAAGCCGTCGAGCATGTCGAGCGGCGCGTTCGACGTCGACAGCTTCAGCTCCACGTTCGGCACGTCGCGCTGGAAGCGCGACAGGCGCGGCAGCAGCCATTTCATCGCGAAGGTCGGCAGCGCGTTGATGCGCAGCACGCGCGCGGCGCCGGTGCGCCGCAGCCGCTCGGTCGCGAGCGCGATGCTGTCGAACGCGGCGCGCACGGTGTCCAGGTACTGGCGGCCTTCGTCGGTGAGCTTCACGCGCTTGCCGATGCGGTGGAACACCGGCCGGCCGAGCCACGCCTCGAACCCGGCGATCTGCCGGCTGATGGCACCATGAGTCACATGCAGCTCGTCGCCGGCGGCGCTGAAGCTTTCGTGTCGTGCCGCGGCTTCAAAGGCCCGAAGCGCGGAAAAGGGTGGGAGGTCGCGTGCCATGCTTGTGATTCTAGATCACAAGCGAGCGCCGATAAAATCGTTTTGCGGGCGGGCCGCGCGGCGGTAATCTCGACTTGTCGTTTATCGAGGACTCCCATGCAATCCGTTTCCCCGCTGCCCGCCGGCGCGCCGCGCGACGTTGGCCTCGCCGAGCTGTTCACCGGCTTCCTGTCCCTCGGCCTCATGTCGTTCGGCGGCGCGCTGCCGTTCGCGCGCCGCACGATCGTCGAGGAGCGCAAGTGGCTCTCCGCCGACGAGTTCACCGATCTGCTCGGCCTGTGCCAGTTCCTGCCCGGCGGCAACGTGATCAACCTGTCGGTCGCGGTCGGGATGCGCTTTCGCGGCGTGCCGGGCGCGTTCGCCGGCATATTCGGGCTGATCGCGGGGCCGACGCTCGTCGTCGTCGCGCTCGGCGTGCTGTATGCGAAAACCGCGAACGAGCCGGCCGTCCGGCACCTGTTCGCCGGGTTGTCGGCCGCCGCGGCCGGCCTGCTCGCGGCGATGGCGGTGAAGGCCGCGAAGCCGCTGCGGCATGCGCGCGCGGCGGCGGGCATCGCGGCGCTGGCGTTCGTCGCGATCGCGGTGCTGCGCATTCCGCTGCTGACGACGATGCTGGTGCTGACGCCGCTCAGCGTGTGGCTCGCCGCGCGGCGCGGTGCCGCATCGGCCGCGGCACCGGCCGCCGCGCCCGCTGCGCCGCACGACGCGCAGCAGCGCGGCCCGCATGACGGAGGCGCGCGATGAACGACACGCTGCTCGCGCTCGCGACCATCTTCACGCAACTGTCGCTGCTCGCGTTCGGCGGCGGCAATACGATCCTGCCGGAGATGCAGCGGCAGGTCGTCGACGTGCACCACTGGATGAGCGCGCCCGAGTTCACCGCGCTGTTCGCGCTCGCGCAGGCGGCGCCGGGGCCGAACATGATGATCGTGTCGCTCGTCGGCTGGCACGTGGCCGGCTGGCCGGGGCTGCTCGTTGCGACGCTCGCGAAGTTCGGGCCGTCGTCGGTGGTCACGGTGCTCGCGCTGCATGCGTGGGAGCGCTTCCGCAACCGGCCGTGGCGGCGCTACGTGCAGCAGGGCATGGTGCCCGTCACGGCGGGGCTCGTCGTCGCGAGCGCGGTGCTGATCGCCGACGCGTCGAACCATACGGCCGTGCAGTGGGGCATCACCGCCGCGTGTGCGGTGCTCGCTTACCGCACGCGCATCCATCCGCTGTGGCTGCTCGCGGCCGGCGCGCTGATCGGGCTGACGGGCTTCGGGCAGTGAGCGCCCCGGCCTGCAGGCGACATTCGGCTCCGCATTGAGACAGACAGGGTAGGGCCGCGCAACGGGCCGGTATACTGCCGGCTTTCAATCAGCAGGACCCAGCATCATGTCGACGATTCCCGCCTGTCCGCAATGCGCGATGGAAAACACCTACCCCGACGGCGAGCTCTTCATTTGCCCCGACTGCGGCCACGAGTGGTCGAGCGCCGCACCGGCGGCGACCGATGACGACGCGGCGCGCGTCATTCGCGACGCGAACGGCAACGTGCTGGCCGACGGCGATTCGGTCGTGCTGATCAAGGACCTGAAGCTGAAGGGCTCGTCGGTCACGCTGAAGATGGGCACGAAGGTGAAGAGCATCCGCCTCGTCGACGGCGATCACGAGGTCGACTGCAAGGTCGACGGAATGAGCGTGATGCTCAAGGCCTGCTATCTGAAGAAGAATTGAGCCTCCCCGCGCGCCACGCAACTGGACGATCGATGGATCTCGACGGCGCCAGCCGCAATCTGACGGTCGCCGCGCTGCTGACGCTGTCCGGCGGCTATCTCGACGCGTACACGTACGTCGGCCACGGCCACGTGTTCGCGAACACGATGACGGGCAACGTCGCGCTGCTCGGCATCAACCTGTCGGCCGGCGAGTGGGCCGCGGCGCTGCACCACGTGCCGCCGCTCGTCGGCTTCGTGATCGCCGTGTTCGTCGCGCACCTGCTCGGGCTCGCCGCGCAGCGCGGCTGGATGCGGCACACCGCGTTCGCGAGCCTGGTCGTCGAGATCGCGTTTCTCGGCATCGCCGCGAGCGGCGTCGTCGGCGCGTCGAGCGCGTGGCTGATTCCCGGCATCTCGTTCGTCGCGACGCTGCAGACGCTGTCGTTCACGCACCTCGAGGCGCTGTCGTACACGTCCGTGATGACGACCGGCAACCTGCGGCGCGCCGCGCAGAAGCTGTTCGTCGGGCTGATTCCGCGCTACGACGCCGGTGCGCTGCATGATTCGGCGCTGCTCGCGACGATCAGCTTCTGCTTTCTCGCGGGCGCCGTGGCCGGCGGCCTCGTCACGCGGCTCGTGCCGGACGTCGCGCTGTGGGGCGCGGTGCTGCTGCTCGCGGGCGCGTTCGCCGAAATCGTGCGGCGCGCGTGGCGGCGCGCCGACGCGGGCGCCGGCGCGGCCGGCTGACGGCGCCGCGCGGGCGGGGCCGTGCTGCGGCGCGGCATCCGGTGCCGGAGTGGAACCGGTCCGCGCCCGTCACGTCGCCGCGTCATTGGCTTGCCGTCTCGTTCGCCGTGTCGCGGCCTGTCTGCTGCGCTGCGTCAATCGCATTCCCGCTCGCTCCCATCGATCTCCCCGCCGACTGCCCGAATCGTGACGGATTCCTGCGGAATGGCCGGCCCGTCGCGCAAGCCCCGCGCGCCGGGGCGTTGTGCGCTGACGACAATCGAACCGTTACCACGCATTTCAATTTCTTTCGCGATTCGGACTCATCTTATGATTCTCGCCACGTCGCGCGCGCCAAGAGCGCGCGCGACCGTCACCCGGCTGCGCACGCGGCCGGCAATGTACGGAGACACCAACAAATAAGGGATCGCTCATGAAGCAGACCACCAGACTCGCAGCACTCGCAGGGGGCGCCGCGCTGGCCTTCGCCAGCCAATACGCGGCAGCACAAAGTTCGGTCACGCTGTGGGGCGTCGCCGACGTCAGCGTCCGCTACCTGACCAACGCGAACGCCAAGAACGACGGCCTGCTGTCGATGACGAACGGCGCGATCACGAACAGCCGCTTCGGCATCTACGGCACGGAAGACCTCGGCGGCGGAATGAAGGCGCTGTTCAAGCTCGAGAGCGGCGTGAACCTGCAGAACGGCGCGTTCGCGGATAGTGGTCGCATCTTCAACCGTGCCGCGTACGTCGGCCTGTCGAGCCCGTACGGCACCGTGACCCTCGGCCGCCAGAAGACGCCGCTGTTCGACCTGCTGTCGGACACCTACGATCCGCTGACCGTCGGTAACTACCTCGAGAACGCGTGGCTGCCGGTCGCGCTCGGCGGCGGGCTGTACGCGGACAACCAGATCAAGTACACGGGCACGTTCAGCGGCCTGACCGCGACCGCGATGTACTCGACCGGCATCAACTATAAGGACAACTCGGCGACCGGCTTCTCCGGCCAGATCCCCGGCTCGCTCGGCAAGGGCAATGCGTGGGGCTTCTCGCTGTCGTACGTGATGGGCCCGCTCAGCATCGCGGCCGGCGCGCAGCAGAACAGCAACAACTCGGCGCGCAAGCAGACGATCTATCACGCGAACGTCGTCTACGCGTTCAGCAAGGTGAAGGTCTACGCGGGCTACCTGCGTTCGAAGGACGACACGGGCTTCGTCGACGGCCTGCTCGCGCAGCAGAATATTACGGTCGCGCAAGGCACGGGCCGGATCGACGACGGTCCGTTCGCGGGCGTGAGCTGGCAGGTCAGCGCGCCGCTGACGCTGACGGGCGCGTTCTACTACGACCACATGCGCAACGCGATGACCGCGAACGGCACGCTCGCGAGCGGCAACCGCTACGCGATCGTCGGCATCGCCGAGTACGCGCTGAGCAAGCGCACGGAAGTCTACGGCACGGTCGACTTCAACAAGACGAACGGCGCGGCCAACGTCCAGCTGCCGGGCCGCAGCAACCAGACCGGCATCGCGATCGGCCTGCGCAATATTTTCTGACGAATCGCCTGCGCCGGATCAACGTCCGGCTCGCGACGAAGAGATCCCTGCGGGGGTCTCTTTTTTTTCGTCCGCACGAAGCGCCCGACGCACCCGACTCGCGACCCGTAAGCCGTTCGTCGGCATTCCGGAACAGTCTTTTACAGTGCGCGCGCAGGCGTTCCGCTAAGCTGCATGCATCGCTCGCCGCCTGCCGGCGCGCTCGGTAAATTGTGTATCCGGTGATGACAAACGCTGTCAGCCGGATTTTTTTCGTGGAACGATGCGCTTCACGAGTTTCCTGAAAGGAGAAGGCGATGGGTATCCTGAACACCGTTGGCGAAATCGCGGGCGCCGTGGCAGCCGTCGAGGCGGCCGAGAAAGTCGATCCGGATGCGGGTCTCCTGACCAAGGCGGCGGCGGCCGTCGCGGGCTTCAAGGGCGCGGAAGCGCTCGAAGGCATGCTCGAGAAGAAGGAAGAGAAGCCCGAGCAAGCGGCAGACGACACGCAGGCGACCGACGGCGGCGACACGTCGCAGGCATGAGCATGGCGGCCGGCTCGGCCGCGCCGGCGCAAGCCGCGCGGACGGGCGAGCCGGCGTCGCGCAGCCGGCGGGCCGGGCATGCGGTCGATCGGTGACGCATGGCGAACCCGGCAGCCGGATTGATCGGCGAGAGGCAAGGTCTCTCGCCGTTTTTTTATGCGCGGGCGCCGCGCGCCGCAGGAAAACCGGAATCTTGCTATCGTGCCGTCATCCGAACTCGATGAGGGCATGCGATGGAATTCGACTACGACCTGTTCGTGATCGGCGCCGGCTCGGGCGGCGTCAGGCTGGCGCGGATGTCGGCGCAATACGGCGCGCGCGTGGGCATTGCGGAAGAAGAGCAGATCGGCGGCACCTGCGTGCTGCGCGGCTGCATTCCGAAGAAGCTGCTCGTCTACGCATCGCATTACCCGCATGAAGTCGAGGACGCGCAGGGCTTCGGCTGGACCTTCGGCGCCGGCACGCTCGACTGGCCCGCGCTGATCGCCGCGAAGGATCGCGAGATCAACCGGCTGAGCGGCATCTACGTGAACCTGCTGCGGCAGTCCGGCGTCGAGATGCACGCGGCGCGCGCGACGCTCGTCGATGCGCACACGGTCGCGCTCGGCGAGCGCCGCGTCACCGCGCGCCACATCGCGATCGCGACGGGTTCGCGCCCGTCGCTGCCGCCGCTGCCCGGCATCGAGCATGCGATCACGTCGCGCGAGGCGCTGTCGCTCGCGACGCTGCCGGCGCGCGTCGCGGTGGTCGGCGGCGGCTACATCGCGGTCGAGTTCGCGGGCATCTTCAACGGGCTCGGCAGCCGCGTCGACCTGTTCTATCGCGGCGCGCAGATCCTGCGCGGCTTCGACGACGACGTCCGGCAGTTCCTCGCCGACGAAATGACGAAGCAGGGCGTGACGATCCACACCGGCGCGCAGGTGGACGCGATCGAGCGCGCGGACGACGGCACGCTCGCGGTGCGCGTCGGCGGCGCGCACCACGGGCCGTACGACGCGGTGCTCTACGCGACCGGCCGCGTGCCGAACGTCGAGCGCCTCGGGCTCGAGCAGGCGGGCGTCGCGCTCGATGCGCGCGGCGCGATCGCGGTCGATGCGTATTCGGCGACGTCGGTCGCGTCGATCCACGCGATCGGCGACGTGACGTCGCGGCCGCAGCTTACGCCGGTCGCGACGCGCGACGCCGGCCTGCTCGCGCTGACGCTGTTCGGCGGGCGGCGCGTCGCGGCCGATCACGAATGGGTGCCGTCGGCGGTGTTCAGCCAGCCCGAGGTCGCGACGGTCGGCCTCACCGAGGCGCGCGCGCGGGACGTGCACGGCGCGCTCGACGTCTACCGCACGTCGTTCAAGGCGCTGCGCCACACGCTGTCCGGGCGCGACGAGCGCACCCTGATGAAGCTCGTCGTCGCGCGCGACAGCCAGCGCGTGGTCGGCGCGCACATGGTCGGCCGCGACGCGGGCGAGATCATCCAGGGCATCGCGATCGCGATCCGCGCGGGCGCGACGAAGGCGCAGTTCGACGACACGATCGGCATCCACCCGACCGCGGCCGAGGAATTCGTCACGATGCGGCAGAAGGCGGCGGACTGACCGGCGGCGCGCGCCGGTGCTCGATCCGTGCGCGCCGCGACTGCACGGCCCCTACAGAATGCGACCCGGCTGCCGATATAACGAGCAGCAAGGTTCCGAACGACGGCTTTCGATTCACGATGGAGCGTATTCGACAACGCGTTTGGTACCATCCGCCAAAAAACCAAATACGGGGCCGACCATGCGCGATCAACAGCGCAGCATTCAGAACAACGGGGTAACCACGCCGCGCGCGAATCGTGACGATTGCGCCGCCTGCCCGCCATTCGCCGTGACGCATCCGTCACGCGCGCATCCGCATTCATTTCCCGCATAGCGCCCAAGGCGACGCCTGCCGCGTTGCGTGACGCCCGTCGCGTCGAGCGACGCATCGGCGCGCGCGTGCGCGCGTGTGCGTCGCCGCCGCGTTGAAGTCCGGCTCGCCTGCGAGCCGGCGCGCCCGTCACGGGCATTCTTTCCACGCAAGGAGATCAGCAGTGAACATCCAGACACGACGCAACGTCCTCGTCGCCGCGGCGCTCGTCGCGGCGCTGACCGGCTGCGCGACCGAATCGTCGCGCACGCTCGACGTGCCGGCCGTCAGCAGCGCGCAGCGCCCGTACTCGGGCAAGCCGGTCGCGATCGCGGTCGGCAAGTTCGACAACCGGTCGAGCTACATGCGCGGCATCTTCTCGGACGGTATCGACCGCCTCGGCGGCCAGGCGAAGACGATCCTCGTCACGCGCCTGCAGCAGAGCCGCCGCTTCAACGTGCTCGATCGCGAGAACCTCGAGGAGATCAAGCAGGAAGCGGGCTTCATGAAGAAGGCGCAGGCGGTGAAGGGCGCGAACTACGTGGTGACGGGCGACGTGACCGAATTCGGCCGCAAGGAAGTCGGCGATCACCAGCTGTTCGGCATCCTGGGCAACGGCAAGACGCAGGTCGCGTACGCGAAGGTCAACCTGAACATCGTCGACACGACGACGTCGGAAGTGATCGCATCGAGCCAGGGCGCGGGCGAATTCAGCCTGTCCAACCGCGAAATCATCGGCTTCGGCGGCACCGCGAGCTACGACTCGACGCTCAACGGCAAGGTGCTCGACCTCGCGATCCAGGAGGCCGTCAACCATCTCGTCGACCAGGTCGACGCCGGCGCGCTGAAGCCGGCGAAGTAAGCATCACGGCTTCACCGATTCACCACATCAACCAGAAGAGAAACGACCATGAAACGGGGTATCTGGCTGCCGGCAACGGCCGCCGCATTGCTGCTCGCGGGCTGCGCGGCGCCGACCACGCCGCCGCTCTATCAATGGAACGGCTACCAGCCGCAGGTGTACGAGTACTTCAAGGGCAAGACGTCGCCGCAGCAGCAGATCGACGCGCTCGAAAAGGCGCTGCAGCAGATCCGCGCAAAGGGCAACACGCCGCCGCCGGGCTTCCATGCGCATCTCGGGATGCTGTACGCGAGCATCGGCAGCGAACAGCAGGCCGAACAGGAACTGCAGGCGGAGAAACAGCTGTTTCCGGAATCGTCGCCGTTCATGGACTTCCTGATGAAGCACAAGCCGGCGGCGAAGAAGCCGGCCGAGCAGAAAACGGCCGAGCAGAAACCGGCCGATCAGAACACCGCCAAACAGTGACGCACCTGCCATGTTCAAGACCATTTCATTCAAGCTGCTGTCCGTGCTGTCGATCGTCGCGCTGCTGAGCGCCTGCGCGCAGCCGGTGAAGCACGCCGACTACACGGCGTTCAAGAAGAGCCAGCCGCGCTCGATCCTCGTGCTGCCGCCGGTCAACGAAACCAGCGACGTCGCGGCGACCTACGGGATGCTGTCGCAGATGACGCTGCCGCTCGCCGAGGCCGGCTATTACGTGGTGCCGGTCGCGGTGATGGACGAGGCCTTCAAGCAGAACGGCCTGACCAACGCCGCCGAGATCCAGGACGTGCCGCCGGCCAAGCTGCGCGAAATCTTCGGCGCGGATGCCGTGCTGTATTCGAAGGTCTCGAAGTACGGCTCGGTGTACCAGGTCATCGACAGCACGACGGTGGTGACCGCGTCGGCCAAGCTCGTCGACCTGAAAACGGGCGACGTGCTGTGGCAGGGGAAAGGCAGCGCGAGCGGCAAGGAACTCGGCAACAACGTGAACGTCGGCGGGTTCGGGATCGTCGGCATGCTCGTGCAGGCCGCCGTCAAGCAGATCGCGCATTCGCTGACCGACGAGGCCCACGACGTGGCCGCGCTGACCAGCAATCGCCTGTTGTCGGCCGGCCCGCCGACCGGGCTGCTGTACGGCCCGCGTTCGCGCAAGTACGGCACCGACTGACGGGCTGCCCTACGCGAAAGCCACGGCGCGCGCCATGCGCGACGTGGCGTTTCAATGCACGCCGAACGCATCCAGCAGCCGATACCAGCTCATCGCGAGCACCAGCGCCGGCGTGCGCAACAGCGCGCCGCCCGGGAAATCGCGATGCGGAACCTTGCCGAACAGGTCGAAGCGGCTCGCCTGCCCGTCGATTGCCTCGGCGATCAGCTTGCCCGCCAGCGCGGTCGTGTTCACGCCGTGCCCCGAGAATCCCTGAGCGAAATACAGCGTCGGCGCGACCCGCCCGAAATGCGGCGCGCGGTTCATCGTGATGTCGACGAAGCCGCCCCACGCGTATTCCACCTTCACGTCCGCGAGCTGCGGGAACGTCTTCAGCATGTCGGCGCGCATCGCTTGCGCGAGATGGCGCGGCTGCCGCGTCGAGTAGCTGACCTTGCCGCCCCACACGAGCCGCGTGTCCGGCGCCGGCCGGAAATAGTCGAGCACGAAGCGGCTGTCACAGACCGCCGCGCGCGCCGGCATCAGCGCGGCGGCGCGTGATTCGCCGAGCGGCTCGGTCGCGATCACGTAGGTGCCGACCGGCATGATCTTCCTCGCGAGCGCCGGCGCGAGCGCGCCCAGATACGCGTTGCACGCGAGCACGACGAAGCGCGCGCGCACGTGGCCCTGCGCCGTCTCGACGAGATGGCCGGCCGGGATGTCGCGCACGCGCGTCACGCAGCTCTGCTCGTGGATGCGCACGCCGGCCCCGGTCGCCGCGCGCGCGAGGCCGAGCGTGTAGTTCAGCGGATGCAGGTGGCCGCTGTCGGGGTCGTACAGGCCGCCGCGGTAGCGTGACGACTGCACGTAGCCGCCGATGTCGTCCGCTTCGACGAACCGCAGGCGGTCGTAGCCGAAGCGCGTCGCGGCTTCGTCGCGCCAGCGCTTGAGCGCATCGGCGTCGCGCGCGGTGTTCGCGGCCGTCAGGTAGCCGGGCACCAGCGCGCAATCGATGTCGTGCTGCGCGATGCGCGACTTCACGAGCGACAGCGTTTCGAGCCCCATCTCCCAGATGCGCTTCACGTCGGCGTCCGGCAGGTAGCGCGCGAACGTGTCGATGTCGCACGCGTAGCCGCCGATCAACTGCCCGCCGTTGCGGCCGCTCGCGGCCCAGCCGACCCGCGACGCCTCGAGCACGACGACCGAATGGCCGCGCTCGGCGAGATTGAGCGCGGCCGACAGGCCGGTCAGGCCCGCGCCGATCACGCACACGTCGGCGTCGACGGCGCCGGCGAGCGGCGGATGACGCGTCGCATCGTTGGCGGTGGCCGCGTAATACGACGCGGCATGCGGTTGGTTCGCGAAATTCTGCATGGTCAGGAACACGAATGAATGGCTCAGAACAATTCCCGGACGCGGTGATACAGCATCCCGAGTTCGAGCGCGGGCTGCCGCCACACGTCGCCGCCCGGGAAGCGGCGATGGCGCAGGCGCGCGAACAGGTCGAACGCGCGCGCGTCGCCCGCGATCGCGCCGGCGACCGCGCGCCCGGCGATGCCGGTGAGCGCGACGCCATGCCCGCTGAAGCCCTGGACGTAGAAGAAGTTCGGGTCGATCGCGCCGAAGTCCGGCGCGCGGTTGCGCGTGACGTCGACGAAGCCGCCCCATGCGTAGTCGACGCGCACGTCGGCCAACTGCGGGAACACGCCGGTCATGCGCCGCCGGATCGCGCCCGCGAGCGCGGCGGGCGATGCGCCCGCGGAACTCGCGCGGCCGCCGAACAGCATCCGGTGGTCGGCGGACAGCCGGAAGTAGTCGAGAAAGAAGTTGTTGTCGCACACCGCTTCGCGCCGTGCGATCAGCGCGTCGGCGCGCGTCTTGCCGAGCGGCTCGGTCGCGATGATGTACGACGCGATCGGCGCGATGCGCGCGGCCGTCGCCGCGGGCAGCACGCCGCCCGGCCCCGCGTTGCAGCACGACACGACGAAGCGGCAGCGGATCTCGCCGGACGGCGTGCGCACGACGGGCCGCGCGCCGCGCGCGACGTCGAGCGCCGGCGTGTGCGCGAACAGCGCGACGCCTTCGCGGCGCGCCGCGTCGGCGAGGCCGAGGCAGTACTTGAGCGGATGCAGGTGGCCGGACAGCGGATCGTGGACGCCTGCGAGATAGCGCGTCGATGCGATGCGCGCGCGGATCGCGTCGGCGTCGAGCCACGATAGCGACGGATGGCCCCAGCGCGAGCTCGCCGCGTCCATCCACGCGCGCAGGTCGCCGACGCGGCGCGGCCGGGTCGCGACGGTCAGGTAGCCGCGCGTGAAGTCGCAGTCGATCCCGTAGCGCGCGATCCGCTCGGCGATCAGCGCGACGCCGTCGAGCGACAGCGCCCACGCCGCGCGCGCGCCGTCGGCGCCGAGCTGATGCTCGATCGCGTCGTCCTTCGCGAAGCCGGCGATCGCCTGCCCGCCGTTGCGGCCCGACGCGCCCCAGCCGGGCCGGTGCGCGTCGATCACGGCGACGGACAAGCCGCGCGCGCGGCAGTCGAGCGCGGTCGACAGGCCCGCGAAGCCGGCGCCGATCACGCAGACGTCGACGTCGAGCGCGCCGTCGAGCGACGGGTCGTCGCCCTCGGGGCGAGCGGCGCTCGCTTCGTAGTACGAGTCGCGCGCGAGCGCGTCGGCGCGGCGGGTGAAAGACTGGCTCATGAAACCGATTTCCTCCATGCGGCGCGCGAGGCGCCGGAATCCTGCCCGATGCATCGCGCGGGACGCCGCGCGTGCTGCACGGCGCCCCGCGCGGCCGGCATCAGAACGAGTAGATGAACTGCGTCGCGAGCAGGTCGTTGGACTTGCCGTACGACCCGTCGTGGCGCAGGAACACCTTGTTGTTCGCCCAGTCGTGCCGGTATTCGACCTTCACGGTGATCTGCTGGGTCGGATAGAACAGCAGGTCGAGCGCGACGTCCTGGCGCACCGCGCCCTTGCACTCGAAGCCGAGCCCGCCGCCGGCCTTCGACATCGCGAGGCAGTCCGCGTCGACGCCGAAGCCGTTGTTCGGGTCCATCCCGTTGCCGTTCAGCGCGATGCCGCCGCCGCCGCCGCCGTTCTTGCTGTTCGCGAGCAGATCGTAGCGCAGCGTCACGCCCATGCGGCCGACCACCGGTGCGTTGAACTTGCGGTGCGCGAGCAGCGACAGCCCGTACCACTGCGCGAGCCCGCCGTTGTAGGCCGCATGCTCCTGTCGGCCGTAATCGACTTCGGCGTTGTACTGCACGTCGGCGAGCGTGTAGGTCGCGTCGAGCTCGCCGAAGAAGAACGTGCCGTACGCGCTCGGCGCGTTGCCGCCGGGGCCGTAGTGGACCACGCCGTTCGAGTCGATCGCGCTCGCGAGCGTCTGCCGCCCGATGTTGAACGAACCGCCGAGGTCGAGCGCGCTCGACCACGTGTAGTCCGCGCGCGCGGTGAAGGTCGGCACCTTGTTGCTGGTCGTGATCGGGTCGCCGAGCGCGTTGGTGCCGGTCTGCGTGACCGAGCCATACGTGCGGTACTGCTCGTTGCCGACGAAGAACTTCCACGCCCAGCTGCCCTTCGTGTAGTTCGCGCCGACGCCGACGTAGCTGCCCGGGTCGGAGAAGTCGTACAGCAGGTTGTGCGTGAGCGTGAGCATCTGGTTCGACTGCTGCACCTCGTAGCCGCCGAAGCTCGGGATCAGGCCGGCGACGAGCGTCGTCGACGCGGTGATCGGCACGTTGACGACCGCCGTGTTCAGCAGGTTGTCGGTGATCGAGCCGCGCGAGTTCTGCAGCAGCGTGATGCCGTTGCCGCGGTTCGGCATCAGCGTGATCTCGGCCGACGGCGCCATCGGGCCGACGCCGAAGGTCTTCTTGATGTCGAGGTACAGGTCGCCGAACGTGCTGTTGAAGTAGTTGTACGCGTTCTCGTGGTTCGCGAACAGGAACGAGGACGTGCCCGGCGCGCGGTTGTAGATGTAGGTCGGATCGATGTAGCCCGTCACCGACAGGCCCGCGATCGGCCCGGTGCTGGCCGCGTCCGTCAGCGAGTCGACCTTCAGCTGCTGGTTCGCGATCTGCTGCTTCATCTCGGTCACGTCGTCGTTGGTCAGCAGCGCCTGCGACTTGCCGTAGTCGGGCGACGCCGGATCGGCGGCCGCGACGGCGGCCGGCCTGCCGCCTTGTGCGATCGCAGTCGCACCGCCGCCCGGCTGCGCGGCGAGCTGCGCCTGCATCGCCTTCATCTGCTTCTGCAGCGCGGCGACCTGCGCCTGCAGCGCCTTGATCTGGGCGGACGTCGAGTCAGCCAGCGCGATGCCCGGCAGCGCGCCGGCCACCAGCAGGCAGATCAGTTTCTTCTTCATCACGGATTCTCCTAGCGGTCGTATGTCGGCAAAAGTGCGATGAGCGCAGCGCGGCGCCCGTGCGGCGCATCAGTCGGAACGCACGGGGCCGCGTCATTGTTTTGATGGATGAGCGGTGAGCGGGGCCGTCAGGAAAACGCGAGCCGCAGGTCGGCCACGCGCCGTCGTTCGCGCGCGATCATCATCTGGTTCACGGCGATCACGCCGATCGTGACGGCCGTGATGAACAGCGTCGCGAGCGCGTTCATCTCCGGATTCAGGCCGAGCCGCACGCGCGAGAACACGACGAGCGGCAGCGTCGTCGAGCCGGGGCCCGACAGGAACGCCGACAGCACGAGGTCGTCGATCGACAGCGTGAACGACAGCAGCCACCCCGACAGCAGCGCCTGCGAGATCAGCGGCAGCGTGACCACGAAGAACACCTTCAGCGGCGTCGCGCCGAGATCGAGCGCGGCTTCTTCCAGCGACCTGTTCAGCTCCTTCACGCGCGACTGCACGATGATTGCGACGTACGACACGCACAGCATCACGTGGCCGATCCAGATCGTGACCATCCCGCGCCCCTTCGGCCAGCCGAACATCTGCTCCAGCGCGACGAACAGCAGCAGCAGCGAGATGCCCTGGATCACCTCGGGAATCACGAGCGGCGCGTTGATCATCCCCGTGTACAGCGTGAAGCCGCGAAAGCGCCCGAAGCGCGCGAGCACGAAGCCCGCCCACGTGCCGATCACGACCGACGCGGTGGCGGTCATGAGGCCGATCTTCAGCGACAGCCACGCGGCCGTCAGCAGCTCGTCGTCGTCCAGCAGCGCCGCGTACCACTTCAGCGAGAAGCCCGACCACACGGTGACGAGCTTCGACTCGTTGAACGAATAGACGATCAGGCTGATGATCGGGATGTACAGGAACAGGAATCCGAATGCGAGGACACCCGTCGACAGCGGTTTGCTCGGCTTGATCATTTCGCGTCCTCCAGTTCCTTGACCTGGTAGTACTGGAACAGCGCCATCGGCACGAGCAGCAGCACCACCATCGCCACCGTCACCGCGGACGCCATCGGCCAGTCCATGTTGTTGAAGAACTCGTCCCACATCACGCGACCGATCATCAGCGTGTCCGCGCCGCCGAGCAGTTCGGGGATCACGTACTCGCCGACGGCCGGAATGAACACCAGCAGGCTGCCGGCGATGATCCCGTTCTTCGACAGCGGCAGCGTGATCCGCGTGAACGCGACCCACGGCTTCGCGCCCAGGTCGTACGCGGCTTCGAGCAGCGTGAGGTCCATCTTCACGAGGTGCGCGTAGAGCGGCATCACCATGAACGGCAGGTACGAATAGACCATCCCGATGTAGACGCCCGCGTCGCTGTGATAGAGCCGCAGCGGCGTATGGATGATGCCGAGCGCGATCAGCGCGTGGTTCAGCAGGCCGTCGTCCTTCAGGATGCCGATCCATGCGTACACGCGGATCAGGAACGACGTCCAGAACGGCAGCATCACGGCCATCATCAGCACGTTGCGCGTGCCCGGCTCCGAGCGCGCGATGTAGTACGCCATCGGATAGCCGATCAGCAGGCAGAACAGCGTCGACACGCCGGCCATCTTCAGCGAGCTGAGGTAGGTCGCGACGTACAGGTCGTCCTTCAGCAGGAACGCGTAGTGGCCGAGCTGGATCGCGAAGTGCACGACGCCGTCCTGGATCTGCATCAGCGCCGAATACGGCGGAATGCCCATCACCTGGTCGGCGAAGCTGATCTTGAGCACCAGCACGAACGGCAGCGCGAAGAACAGCGCGAGCCACGCGAACGGCACGCCGATCGCGACGCTGCGGCCGGACGGCAGGGCGCGCGACAGCGCGGCGAAGCGGCGCTTGCGCGCGGGGGCCGCTGCCGCGGCCACGGCGCCGGACGACACCGGCGCGGAGGAGGAGGGGGCGGAAGTTCTCATTGCGTCAGCACCACGCCGCTGGCGGGCGACCAGGAGACGAACACGTCGTCGTTATAGGCGGGCGCACCGTCGTGCATCAGGTGCGAGCTGGACAGGTTCGACACGACGGTCTTGCCGCTCGGCAGGCGCACGTGGTACAGCGAGTAGCTGCCCATGTACGCGATGTCGGTGACGACGCCGCGCGCCCAGTTGTGCGGCGAGCGCGGCTTCTCGCGCGACACGTGGATGCGCTCCGGCCGCACCGAGATGCCGACCGGCATCCCGAGCGGGCCCGTCACGCCGTGGCTCACGTACATGCGCGCCTCGAGGTCGTCGCTCTCGACGAAGATATGGTCGGGTTCGTCCTCGACCACGCGGCCCTCGAACAGGTTGGTCGAGCCGATGAATTCGGCCGAGAAGCGGCTGTTCGGGTATTCGTACACTTCGCCGGGCGAGCCGATCTGCACGATCTTGCCTTCGCTCATCACCGCGAGGCGGCTCGCCATCGTCATCGCTTCTTCCTGGTCGTGCGTGACCATCACGCAGGTCACGTCGACCTTCTCGATGATGTTCACGAGCTCGAGCTGGGTCTTCTGGCGGATCTTCTTGTCGAGCGCGGACATCGGCTCGTCGAGCAGCAGCAGCTTCGGGCGCTTGACGAGCGAGCGCGCGAGCGCGACGCGCTGCTGCTGGCCGCCGGAAAGCTGGTGCGGCTTGCGCTTCGCGTACTTGCTCATCTGCACCAGCGCGAGCGCGTCGGCGACGCGCTCCTTGATTTCGTGCTTCGGCGTGCCTTCCTGCTTCAGGCCGAACGCGACGTTCGACTCGACCGTCATGTGCGGGAACAGCGCATACGACTGGAACATCATGTTCACCGGGCGGCGGTACGGCGGCAGCGACGCGAGGTCCTCGCCGTCGACGTAGATCTTGCCGGCGGTCGCGGTTTCGAGCCCGGCGAGCATGCGCAGCAACGTCGACTTGCCGCAGCCCGAGCTGCCGAGCAGCGCGAACAGCTCGTTTTTCGCGATCGTCAGGTTCACGTTGTCGACGGCCGTGCTGTCGCCGAACTTCTTCACGACGTTTTCGATGCGCACGAACGCGTCGTGCTTCGTGCGGGCCGCGGTGGCCGGCTGCGCATGGCGCGCAGCCGCGGAAGAGGGAATCGATTGCATGGGGTTCACCATTCGTTCGTCACGGATTGCAGGCGTGAGCGTTCCCGCGCGAGGCGCACGACGCGACTCGCGGAAAACGGCTCGTGCCGGTGGAGCGGGGCGCGCGGGCGGACGGTCAGTACGCGGCGCGCAGGGCGATCAGTGGCCGGTCTTCAATTGCGCCCACAGCCGGTTCTCGAGACGCAGGATGTCGGCCGGCATCGGCTTCATCAGCGTCATCTTCTTCAGCACGTCCTCGGCCGGATACACGGTCGGGTCCTGTGCGACGGCCGGCGTCACGAACGCGTGCGCGGCCTTGTTCGCGGTCGGGTAGAACACCGTGTTGGTGATCGCCGCGTTGACCTTCGCATCGGAGATGTAGTTGATCCACTTCAGCGCGGCCTCCGGGTGCGGCGCATCCTTCGGGATCACCATCACGTCGAACCACAGCAGCCCGCCTTCCTTCGGGTTCGCGAACCTGATGTCGTACGAACGCTTCGCCTCGGACGCGCGGCGGTGCGCGATGCCGACGTCGCCCGACCAGCCGAGCGCGACGCAGATGTCGTTGTTCGCGAGGTCGTTGATGTAGCCGGACGAGTTGAACTGGGTGATGTACGGGCGGACTTTCTTCAGGACCTCGAACGCCGCCTGGTAGTCGGCGGGGTTCGTGCTGTTCGGGTTCTTGCCCATGTACTGCAGCGTCGCGGCGAACACGTCGACCGCCTGGTCGAGGAACGACACGCCGCAGCTCTTGAGCTTCGACATGTTCGCCGGGTCGAACACCAGCGCCCAGCTGTCCACCGGCGCGTTCTCGCCGAGCGCCTTCTTCACCGCCTGCACGTTGTAGCCGAGGCCGTCCGTGCCGTACGCCCACGGCACGCCGTACTGGTTGCCGGGGTCGGCGTCCGAGATCATCTTCATCAGCAACGGATCGAGGTTCGCGAGGTTCGGCAGCTTCGACTTGTCGAGCTTCTGGTAGACGCCGGCCTGGATCTGCTTGGCCATGTAGTTCGACGTCGGCACGACGATGTCGTAGCCCGAGCTGCCGGCGAGCAGCTTCGCCTGCAGCGTGTCGTCGCTGTCGTAGTTGTCGTACTTGACGTGGATGCCGGTCTGCTTCTGGAAGTTCGGGATCGTGTCGGGCGCGATGTAGTCGGACCAGTTGTAGACGTTCAGCTCGTCGGCGGCTTGCGCCGGCGGGCTGGCGACCGACGTGAACGCGGCCGCGGCGGCGAGGGCGGCGGCGGAACAGGCTTGGCGAAGAGTGCGAGCACGCATGGTGGAGTTCCCCTGGTAAGGTGAGCCGCGGCGCGCACGCCGCGGCCCGTAGGCAAAGCCGTTACGAAAGGCCCAGCTGCTGGGCGGTCGCATCGACGGCCTGCTTCGCCTTCGACACGAGTTCATCGATTTCCTGGCGCGAGATCACGAGCGGCGGCGACAGCAGCATCCGGTCGCCGGTCGCGCGCATGATCAGGTTGCCGTTGAAGCAGAAGTCGCGGCAGATCGTGCCGACGTCGCCGCCGTTCGCGAAGCGCTCGCGCTTGCCCGGATCGCGCGCGAGCTGCAGGCTCGCGACGAGGCCGGCGCCGTGCACTTCGCCGACGATCGGATGGCGCGCGAAGGTCTCGCGCATCAGCGCCTGGAAGTACGGGCCCGTGTCGGTCTTCACGCGCGCGACGATGCCTTCGTCGCGCAGCAGCTTCAGGTTCGCGACCGCGACCGCCGCCGCGACCGGATGGCCCGAGTAGGTGAGGCCGTGGTTGAATTCGCCGTTGTCGATGATCGGCCGCGCGACGCGCTCGTGGATGCCCACCGCGCCCATCGGCACGTAGCCGCTCGTCAGCCCCTTCGCCATCGTGATCAGGTCCGGCTCGAAGCCGAAGTGCTGGTGCGCGAACCATTCGCCGGTGCGCCCGAAGCCGCCGATCACCTCGTCGGCGACGAGCAGGATGTCGTACTTGCGGCAGATCCGCTGGATCTCCGGCCAGTACGTCGACGGCGGGAAAATCACGCCGCCCGCGCCCTGGAACGGCTCGCCGATGAACGCGGCGACGTTCTCCGCGCCGAGCTCGAGAATCTTCGCTTCGAGCTGCTGCGCACGCGCGAGGCCGAACGCCTCGGGCGTCTCGCCGGCTTGCGCTTCGCCGAAGAAGTACGGCTGGTCGATGTGCACGATGTGCTCGACCTTCGACGGCATCTGCTCGTGCATGTAGCCCATCCCGCCGAGCGTGCCGCCCGCGATCGTCGAGCCGTGATAGCCGTTGCGACGCGAGATCACGTACTTCTTCTGCGGTTGGCCCTGCACGCGCCAGTATTGATGGACGACGCGCAGCACGGTGTCGTTGCCTTCCGAGCCGCTGTTGCAGTAGAAGAAGTGGTTGAACCCTTGCGGCGTGACTTCGGCGAGCATGGCCGACAGTTCGATCACCGGCGGGTGCGTGGTCTTGAAGAACGTGTTGTAGAACGGCAGTTCCTGCAGCTGGCGGTAGGCGGCGTCGGCGAGTTCCTTGCGGCCGTAGCCGACGTTCACGCACCACAGGCCGGCCATCCCGTCGATGATCTTGTTGCCGTCCGAATCCCACAGGTAGACGCCGTCCGCCTTCACGATCACGCGGCTGCCCGCGCGATTGAGCGCGCCCATGTCGGAGAACGGGTGGATGTGGTGCGCGGCGTCGAGCGCGCGGTATTCGGCGGTGGTGCGGGCCTGCGTGGTGCGGGCCGCGGGCGCGGCCGGCTGGATCCAGGCCGATTCGTTGCGATAGGTCATGTTTCCTCCGGAGTGCGGTGGCGCATGCTCACACGTGCAGCAGCAGATGCTTGCGTTCCCACGAGCTGATCACGCGGAAGAACGCTTCGTATTCGGTTTCCTTCAGCGCGAAGTACGCCTTCAGGAACTTGTGGCCGAGGATCTCGCCGATCGGCTCGCACGCGGCCATCAGCGTCAGCCCTTCCTCGAGGTTGCGCGGCAGCTGGTACGGCAGGTCGTAGCCGTCGCTGACGAGCGGCTCGGTCGGCTCGAGCCGCTGCGTCATCCCGAGATAGCCGGCCGCGAGCGTCGCGGCGAGCGCGAGGTACGGGTTGCAGTCGACGCCCGGGATGCGGTTCTCGATGCGGCGCGCGGCCGGGCCCGAGTGCGGAATGCGGAAGCCGACCGTGCGGTTGTCGTAGCCCCATTGCACGTTGATCGGCGCGGCCATGAAGCGCGACAGCCGGCGGTACGAGTTGATGTACGGCGCGAAGATCGGCATCAGCGCCGGCGTATATTTCTGCAGGCCCGCGAGGAAGTTGTAGAACATCGACGTCGCGCCGCCGGTCTCCTTCGACGTGAACAGGTTGTGGCCCGTTTCCTCGTCGACGATGCTCTGGTGCACGTGCATCGCCGAACCGGGCTCGCCTTCCATCGGCTTCGCCATGAACGTCGCGTACATGTTGTGCCGCAGCGCCGCTTCGCGCACCGTGCGCTTGAACAGGAACACCTGGTCCGCGAGCGACAGCGCGTCGCCGTGCATGAAGTTGATCTCCATCTGCGCGGCGCCGACTTCGTGGATCAGCGTGTCGATGTCGAGGCTTTGCGATTCGCAGTACTCGTAGATGTCCTCGAACAGCGGATCGAATTCGTTGACCGCCTCGATCGAGTACGACTGGCGGCCCGTTTCCGGGCGGCCCGTGCGGCCGACGGGCGGGCGCAGCGGCAGGTCCGGGTCCTTGTTCATGTCGACCAGGTAGAACTCGAGCTCGGGCGCGACCACCGGCTTCCAGCCCTTCGCCTTGTACAGGTCGAGCACGCGGCGCAGCACGTAGCGCGGCGAGATCTCGACCGGCGAGCCGTCGAAGTGCACGCAGTCGTGGATCACCTGCGCGGTCGGGTCGACCGCCCACGGGATCAGGCGGATCGTCGACATGTCGGGCACGCACACCATGTCGGGGTCGGTCACGCCGGTCAGCGAGCCGTCTTCCGGATATTCGCCGGTGACGGTCTGCACCATCACGGCCTGCGGCAGGCGCATCGATTCGCCGGACGTGAACTTGTTGCGCGGCGTGATCTTGCCGCGCGCGATGCCGGCCATGTCGGGGATGATCGCCTCGATCTCGGTGATCCGGTGTTTCTTCAGGAATTCGTCGATGTCTTGCATGATTGTTCTCGTTGGTTGGTCGGCGCGCTCACGCGAGCGCGGCGGCGGCCCCGGCGCGTGCGCGGGCGTCCCGGCGGGCGCGGCACGCGTCGCCGAACGCGCGAAAGATCGCGGTCGACAGCGGGTCGTGCGCATGCCGCCATTCCGGATGCCATTGCACGGCGAGCGCGAACGCGGCGGTGCCGGCGACGCTCACGGCCTCGATCAGGCCGTCCGGCGCGACCGCCTCGATCGCGAGGCCGGCGCCGAGCTGCGCGATGCCCTGCTTGTGCAGCGAATTCACGCGCACTTCGTCGCGGCCGTCCGCGAGTGCGTGCAGCACGCCGCCGGGCGTCAGGCGCACCGCGTGCGCGGGGCCGTATTGCGTGTCGAGCGGCGCGTCGTCGTCCTCGCGGTGATCGGCGAGGCCCGGCACTTCGTGCACGCGCTGATGCAGCGTGCCGCCGAACACGACGTTCAGCTCCTGGAAGCCGCGGCACAACGCGAGCACGGGCACGCCGGCCGCGATGGCCGCGCGCAGCAGCGGCAGCGTCGTCGCGTCGCGCGCGGCGTCGTGCTTCGTGCCGGGCGCGCTCGGTTCGCCGCCGTAGCGATGCGGCTCGACGTTCGAATAGCTGCCGGTGAACAGCAGCCCGTCGACCGCATCGACGATGTCGTCGACCGACTGGCGCTCACCGAGCGCGGGCAGCACCATCGCGAGCGCATGGGCGCCGTCGACGACGGCGGCGACATACTTGTCGCCGACCGTATGCGACGGATGCGAGCCGATTTGCGTCATGTCGGCGGTGATGCCGACGAGGGGTTTCCTTTCCATGGCGTCGATCAGGTTACCTAAGCAGGCCGTGACGCGCGGCGCTCGGCGCGGCAAGCATGGCTTGCGCAAATCGCAGGCGCGGCACGGCCCCGCAGCCGTGCGCGGGGCGCATGGCCGCTGACGAAGGAGCGCAGCAGAAGATCAGTGCTGCGCGCGACGATCAGGCCGACGTCCGTTTCGTTGTGCGGCGCGGTGCGCGGCAATGCGTGAGGCAACGCATGCGCGAGCGCCGTCCGTCACCGGTCAAGCGACGCGGCGGACGGGATGCGGGCGAAACGGACGACGTGAAAGGGAGAGAGGCGCTATGGCAGCAGCGACGCCACTTCGTCGGTATCGACGGCGACGAACGCGCGTGCGGAGACGGCGTTGTGACGCCGGACGGAACGACGGGACAGGATGGTGTAGATGGACAGATGCAGCAGGCGAGGACTATGCCAGCCGCAACTGCCATCGGCGATGGTGGACGCCGCGCTGCGCTTACTTCGCGCATCGCCACGATCCCACCTCACCAGAGGGCCACGGACTCTCACGATTACACTCGACTGGTTCGTTGAAAGTATTGAACACCTGATTGCCAGAACGCGCGGGGCGTTTAAATAATCGAGGCGCCGGCCGGGCGTCGTGAGCATCGGCGCGCATCGCATTCTTGCGTTGCAATAACGCGTTTTGATGCGCGTGACGGTTCAATGACGCTGACCTGAGAGCCAGCATATACGAGCCAAAAACGGCGTCAAATGTTTTTTTATGGTCCCGGATCAGGGCTTACCCGAAGCACTGCGAATAAAATATGCGTAAATGGAATGGCGGGTAAGTGTTGATTATTTCGGACGCCTTTCAGGGTTTTCCCCGCCAATACGCGACATAAAGTGATTAGAATATTCAACGGCCGTTCCACGCGTCGCGTCCTTCTTTCCTCGCACTCATCGTGTCCGAAACCGAATCGATGTCCACCGAAGTCGCCGAGCGCCTGCGTTTCGTGCGCAACAAGCATGGCCTGTCGCAGCGTGAACTCGCGAAGCGGGCCGGCGTGACCAACGGCACGATCTCGCTGATCGAGCAGGGCCGCGTGAGCCCGTCGGTCGGCTCGCTGAAGAAGCTGCTCGAATGCATCCCGATGAGCCTCGCCGAGTTCTTCACGTTCGAGCTCGTCGAATCGCGCACCGTGGTGTCGCGCCGCGACGAGATGCCGAACCTCGGCAACGACGCGCTCGCGTTTCATCTGGTCGGCGCGGGCGTGAAGGACCGCAACATGTGCATCATGCGCGAGGTCTACCAGCCGCACGCCGACACCGGGCCCGAGATGCTCGCGCATGCCGGGCACGAAGGCGGCGTCGTCGTGTCGGGCCGGCTCGAGCTCACCGTCGACGGCGCAACGTGGCTGCTCGATCCCGGAGACGGCTACTACTTCGAAAGCCGTTTGCCGCACCGTTTTCGCAATCCCAGCGCGGAGCAAGTCTGCGAGGTCGTCTCGGCCAACTCGCCGCCGACCTTCTGACCCGCCTTCCGGCCGCGCTTCACCGCCGCATTCGCCGTATTCACTGCCGGCTGCGCGACGTGCGCTGCCGCTCGTACGCGGCGAATGCCACAACCATTGAGGCATCCTGATGAACCAGTTGACTTTGAAGGATTGGCAGGACAAGGCAGCGTCGCTCGCGATCGAAGGGCGCGCGTTCATCGACGGCGCGCCGCGCGATGCGCAGTCAGGCAGGACCTTCGACTGCGTGAGCCCGATCGATGGCCGCGTGCTCGCGAAGGTCGCCGATTGCGGCGACGCGGACGTGAACGCGGCCGTCGCGGCCGCGCGCCGCGCGTTCGACGCGCAGGTGTGGGCGGGGCTGAACCCGCGGGCGCGCAAGGCCGTGCTGCTGCGCTGGGCCGCGCTGATGCGCACGCATCTCGACGAGCTCGCGCTGCTCGAGACGCTCGACGCGGGCAAGCCGATCGACGACACGACGACGGTCGACGTGCCGGGCGCCGCGTATTGCGTCGAATGGTTCGCCGAAGCGATCGACAAGGTCGGCGGCGAAGTCGTGCCGGCCGATCATCATCTGGTCGGGCTCGTCACGCGCGAGCCGGTCGGCGTCGTCGCGGCGGTCGTGCCGTGGAATTTCCCGATCCTGATGGCCGCATGGAAGTTCGGCCCCGCGCTCGCCGCCGGCAACAGCGTCGTGCTGAAGCCGTCGGAAAAGTCGCCGCTCACGGCGATCAGGGTCGCGCAGCTCGCGCACGAGGCCGGCATACCGGCCGGCGTGTTCAACGTCGTGCCGGGCGCGGGCGAGCCGGGCAAGCTGCTCGCGCTGCATCGCGACGTCGATTGCATCGCGTTCACCGGCTCGACCGCGGTCGGCAAGCTGATCATGCAGTACGCGGCGCAATCGAACCTGAAGCGCGTGTGGCTGGAGCTCGGCGGCAAGTCGCCGAACATCGTGCTGCCGGACTGCCCGGACCTCGATCGCGCGGCGCAGGCCGCGGCCGGTGCGATCTTCTACAACATGGGCGAGATGTGCACCGCGGGCTCGCGCCTGCTCGTGCATCGCGACATCAAGGACGTGTTCGTCGAGAAGCTCGTCGCGGCCGCGCGCGCGTACGTGCCCGGCAATCCGCTCGACCCGTCGGTGTCGATGGGCGCGATCGTCGACGGCATCCAGCTCGAGCGCGTGCTCGGCTACATCGACGCGGGGCGCAGCGAAGGCCGCCTCGTGACGGGCGGTGCGCGCGTGTTGCGGGAGACGGGCGGCTTCTACGTCGAGCCGACGGTGTTCGAGGTGAAGCCCGACGCGAAGATCGCGCGCGAGGAGATCTTCGGGCCGGTGCTGTCGGTGATCGCGTTCGACGACGTCGACGAAGCGGTGCGCATCGCCAACGATTCCGAGTACGGCCTCGCCGCGGCGCTGTGGACGTCGAACCTGACGACCGCGCACGAGGTGTCGCGACGCCTGCGCGCGGGCACCGTGTGGGTGAACTGCTACGACGAGGGCGGCGACATGAACTTCCCGTTCGGCGGCTACCGGCAGTCGGGCAACGGCCGCGACAAGTCGCTGCACGCGCTCGAGAAGTACACGGAGCTGAAGTCGACGCTCGTGCGCTTGCGGTGACGCCGCCCGCGCCGCCGGCTCCGCCGCTGCGCGGGAGCCGGCGGCGCGCGTTACGCGGCGCGCAGCGAAGGATGGAAGCCCGCGGCTTCGATGATCGACTGCACGCGCTCGGCCGGCTGCGTCGACTGCACGGTCACGCGCTTCGCGGCGACGTCGATGTCGAGCTTCGCGCCGGGATCGGCCGCGGTCACCGCGCGGGTGATCGCGTTCGCGCAGCCGCCGCAGGTCATGTCCTGAACTTCGAATTCCATGATTCTCTCCAGAGTTGACGAACCCGCACAGCATGAAGCTTGCCACCGTGGGAAGGTCAAGCGTGCGACAGCCATTCGTCAGTGTGTAATCAGACGAATAACGGCGTCGATCGAAACGTCAGTCGGTATTTAGCCCGATTGACCGCTCAGGGTCGGACGCGGCGATGGAAAAAATCATTTCAATACAAAGGCTTGCTGAACGGCATGGCGCCCGATTCCCATTCGGCGATCAAGGGTAATCAATGCGGAAATGCGAATCGCTCTTAGTATCAATTCTTCTTCCGCATTTCTTTCCACTCCTGATCATGAATCGTTTCGCTTTCGGCTTTGCGCTGGCCCTGCTGGGTGCGTCGGCCACCTCCGCATTCGCGGCCGACGACGTCGTCAACCTGACCCTGAAGGACCACAAGTTCTCGCCCGAAGGCGTGACGATTCCCGCCGGCAAGAAGGTGAAGTTCGTCGTGAAGAACCTCGACGCGACGCCCGCCGAATTCGAAAGCGACGACTTCAAGGCGGAGAAGGTCGTTCCCGCCGGCAAGTCGGTCGAGATCCTGGTCGGGCCGCTGAAGGCCGGCACCTACGAGTTCCACGACGAGTACCACGAAGCTCAGTCGAAGACGAAGCTCACCGTCAAGTAAGCGCGAACCGCCATGTTGTCTACCGCCCTGATCGTCTTTCGTGAAGTGCTCGAGGCCGCGCTGGTGGTCTCGATCGTGATGGCCGCCACGAAGGGCGTGCCGCGGCGCGGCTGGTGGGTCGGCAGCGGGCTGGCTGGCGGCGTGGTCGGCGCGGGCCTGATCGCCGCGTTCGCCGACGCGATCTCGCAGTGGGCGTCCGGGATGGGCCAGGAGGTGTTCAACGCGGGCGTGATGTTCGTCGCGACGCTGATGCTCGCGTGGCACAGCATCTGGATGAGCAAGCATGGCCGCGAGATGGCGCTGCACATGACCGCGGTCGGCCGGGCCGTCGCAGCCGGCAGCAGGCCGCTGACCGGGCTCGCGATCGTCGTCGGCGTCGCGGTGCTGCGCGAAGGCTCGGAAGCCGTGCTGTTCCTGTACGGCATCGCGGCGGGCGATCCGGGGCAGACGCCGCAGATGGTCGCCGGCGGGCTGCTCGGCGTGCTCGGCGGCGCGGGGCTCGGCTATGCGATGTATGCGGGCCTGCTGCGGATTCCGCTGAAGCGCCTGTTCTCCGTCACCAACGGGCTGATCGTGCTGCTCGCGGCCGGGATGGCGAGCCAGTGCGTCGGCTTCCTGCTGGCGGCCGGTCTCGTGCCGTCGTGGGGCGACGCGGTGTGGGATACGTCGTGGCTGCTCAAGGATTCGAGCCTCGTCGGCAAGGCGCTGCATACGCTGGTCGGCTATACCGCGCGTCCGGCGGGCATCCAGATCGTCGTGTACGTCGCGACGCTGGCGACGATCGTCGTGCTCGCGCGGTTCGTCGGCCGGCCGCAGGGGGCGATGCGGCCGCCGCGGCCGGTTGCGTGAACGATCGAGCCGGGTTCGAATGCACGAAGGGGCGTCATGGACGCCCCTTCGTTCGTTTACTGGCTGCGCTGCGCTCAGCGGTGGTTATCGATCCACGCGCGCGCCCATTCGAGCCCCGCGACGCGCGCCTCGTCCTCGGTATCGAATACGCCGAGCACGCCCGATGCCTCGACGAGCTTGTTGTGCTGCGTGATCGTGCCGCTTGCCGCGAAGCGCTCGGGCTGCATGATCTCGTCCTGCTGCAGGATCGCGTGGCCCCAGATCTGGTAGCCGTGGTAGGTTTCCGCTTCCATTATCGTGTCACCTTGGCGGGGCCGTTGCGGGTGCCGACGCGCAGCACGTTGCCGTCCGGCGTGTATTGCCGCGGGATGTCGGTGAAGGCGAGGCCATGCGGCGAATCCTGCGCGTCCGGCTGCATCACCGTGAGCCGGCCCGGCGCGGGCTGGGCGACCGGGCGCGCGGCGGGCGCGGTGGGTGTGGCGGGCGCGGTGCCGGGCGCCGGCATGCGATGCGCGCCCGTCTTCAGCGTCTGCGTGGCGGGCGCGACGTGGCGCTTGTGCGCCTTCGCGGCCGTCTTCTGCTGGGCGGCGGCATGCTTCGCGGGGGCGGCCGCGTGCGCGTCGGGCGCGTGCGCCGCCGGCGGACGCGGCGTAGCCGTGCGCGCCTCGGGCGGATTCCACACCTCGACGTAATGGTCGGCGGCCATGCCGGGCGTCGCACACGCCAGCGCCAGCAAGCCGCATCCGATCAGTCTCACCATGCTTTCTCCGTCTGTCTCGTCGGCGGCGCGCTGCGCCGCTTATTCCACCGTCACCGATTTCGCGAGATTGCGCGGCTTGTCGACGTCGGTGCCGCGCGCGCAGGCCGTGTGATACGCGAGCAGCTGCAGCGGCACGACGTGCAGGATCGGCGACAACTGGCCATAGTGCTCCGGCATCCGGATCACGTGCAGGCCGTCGTCGTTGACGATCTGCGTGTCCGCGTCCGCGAACACGTACAGCTCGCCGCCGCGCGCGCGCACTTCCTGCATGTTCGACTTCAGCTTCTCGAGCAGCGTGTCGTTCGGCGCGACCGTGACGACCGGCATCGCTTCCGTGACGAGCGCGAGCGGCCCGTGCTTCAGTTCACCCGCCGGATACGCCTCGGCGTGGATGTACGAGATTTCCTTCAGCTTAAGCGCCCCTTCGAGCGCGATCGGGTAGTGCAGCCCGCGGCCGAGGAACAGCGCGTTTTCCTTGCGCGCGAATTCCTCCGACCACGCGATGATCTGCGGCTCGAGCGCGAGCACGCTGTTCAGCGCGGCCGGCAGGTGGCGCAGCTGCTTCAGGTATTCGGCTTCCTGCGCGGCGTCGACGTGCCCGCGCAGCTTGCCGAGCGTCGCGGCCAGCACGAACAGCCCGACGAGCTGGGTCGTGAACGCCTTCGTCGACGCGACGCCGATCTCGGTGCCCGCGTGCGTGAGGAACTGCAGCTCGGTGAGGCGCACCATCGCGCTCGTCGCGACGTTGCACACCGCGAGCGTGTGCGCATGGCCGAGCGACTGCGCGTGCTTGAGCGCCGCGAGCGTGTCGGCCGTCTCGCCCGACTGCGAGATCACGACGACGAGCTGGCGCGGGTTCGGCACCGATTCGCGGTAGCGGTATTCGCTCGCGATCTCGACCTGGGTCGGGATCTTCGCGATCGATTCGAGCCAGTATTTCGCGGTCAGGCCCGAGTAGTAGCTGGTGCCGCACGCGAGGATCAGCAGGCTGTCGATCTCGCCGAACGCGGCGGCCGCGGCGTCGCCGAACAGCGCGGCGTCGAACGCGTCGGCCTGCGGGATCGTGTCGCTGATCGCGCGCGGCTGCTCGAAGATTTCCTTCTGCATGAAGTGCCGGTACGGCCCGAGCTCGACCGCGCCGCCGTACGCGCTGACGACGCGCACTTCGCGCTGCGCCGCCGCGCCGTGGCGGTCGACGATCTTCACGCCGTCGAGCGACAGCTCGCACACGTCGCCTTCCTCGAGGAACGTGAAGTGGTCGGTGCTGCCTGCCAGCGCGAGCGCGTCGGACGCGAGGAAGTTCTCGCCGTCGCCGTAGCCGACGACGAGCGGCGAGCCCTGGCGCGCGCCGACGACCGTGTGCGGCTGATCCTTGTGGATCACCGCGATCGCATACGCGCCGTGCAGCCGCTGCACCGCCTCGCGCACCGCGGCGAACAGGTCGCCGCGATACAGGCTGTGCACGAGGTGCGCGATCACCTCGGTGTCGGTCTGCGACACGAATTCGTAGCCTTTCGCACGCAGCGCGTCGCGCAGCGGCTCGAAGTTCTCGATGATGCCGTTGTGGACGAGCGCGAGCGCGTTCGACGAGAAGATCGGGTGCGCGTTGTGGGTGACCGGCGCGCCGTGCGTGGCCCAGCGCGTGTGCGCGATGCCCGTGACGCCTTCGAGATGCGACTCGCGCACCTGCGCGTCGAGGTCGGCGACGCGCGCGACGCTGCGCGCGCGCTTCGGGGCACCCGGCGTAGGGGCACCCGGCGTAGGGGCGCCCGACGTAGGGGCGCCCGGCTCGAGCACGGCGACGCCGCACGAATCGTAGCCACGGTATTCGAGGCGCCGCAGACCTTCGATCAGCACCGGAACGATATTACGCTTTGCAACTGCGCCGACAATGCCGCACATGGAAACAGTCCTGTAAGTCGAAGCGGGCGCAACGACGGCGCCCGCGGGGTGTTCAGCCTTTCTTCTTGACCGGGCGCACGTAGCCGCTCTTCGCGGTCTGCGTCTTGTCGTTCAACGCGAGCATGCCTTCGGCCACGTCCTTCCAGATCGTCGTGCCCGCGGCGATCGTCACGCCGCGCCCGACGCGCACCGGCGCGACCAGCTGCGTGTCCGAGCCGACGAACACGTCGTCCTCGATCACGGTGCGGAACTTGTTCGCGCCGTCGTAGTTGCAGGTGATCGTGCCGGCACCGATGTTCACGCGCGCGCCGATGTCGGCGTCGCCGATGTACGTGAGGTGGTTCGCCTTCGAGCCGTGGCCGATCACCGCGTTCTTCACCTCGACGAAGTTGCCGACGTGCGCTTCGTCCGCGAGCTGCGCGCCCGGGCGCAGCCGCGCGTACGGGCCGATCACCGTGTGCGCGCCGAGCTCGGCGCCGTCGATGTGCGTGAACGCGTCGATGCGCGCGCCCGCGCCGATCGACGCGTTGCGGATCACGCAGTTCGCGCCGATCGTCACGTCGTCGGCGAGCGTCACGTTGCCTTCGAACACGCAGTTCACGTCGATCGACACGTCGCGGCCGCAGCGCAGCGTGCCGCGCACGTCGAGCCGCGCCGGGTCGGCGAGCGTCACGCCGTCGACGAGCAGCGCGTCGGCGAGATTGCGCTGGTGCACGCGCTCGAGCTCCGCGAGCTGCGCCTTGCTGTTCACGCCGAGCGTTTCCCATTCGGCGTCCGGCTGCGCGGTGACGACCTCGAAGCCGGCGTCGATCGCCAGCTCGACGACGTCGGTCAGGTAGTACTCGCCCTGCGCGTTGTCGTTGTTCAGCGCGCCGAGCCACATCGCGAGCTGCGCGGTGGGCGTGACGACGATGCCGGTGTTGATCTCGGCGATCTTCTGCTCTTCGGGCGACGCGTCCTTCTGCTCGACGATGCGCGTGACGAAGCCGGCCGGGTCGCGCACGATGCGGCCGTAGCCGGTCGGATCGTCGAGCGTGACGGTCAGGATGCCGTAGCGGCCGTCGCGCGCGGCGGCGACGAGGCGCTCGAGCGTGGACACGCGGGTGAGCGGCACGTCGCCGTACAGCACGAGGGTCGGCTGCGCGGGATCGAGCAGCGGCAGCGCCTGGCGCACCGCGTGGCCGGTGCCGAGCTGCTCGGCCTGCACCGCGAACTGCACGTCGGGCGCGGCGACGGCTGCCTGCACCTGCTCCGCGCCGTGGCCGACGACGACCACGAGCCGGGACGGCTGCAGCGCGCGCGCGGTGGCGATGACGTGGGAGAGGAGGGGCCTGCCGGCCAGAGGATGAAGCACTTTCGGCAGCGCGGAACGCATGCGCTTGCCGGTGCCTGCCGCCAAAATCACGATATTCATGGCGCCAGCTTGTCTGAAGAGTTCGAAGCTAGTCATTTTAGCATGGGCCCCACCCGCCGAGCGGGGCTGGCGGGCCCGCCCGGCGGGCGTCGCCGGGCCCTGCGCGGCGCTTACAGATCGTCGAACCGGACGAGCGAGATCGGTTGGCCCGCGCCCGGCGCAGCCGCGTCGTCGCCCGTCGAGCACGGTTCCTCGTCGAACGCGATGTCGCCCTGCGGATCGGCCTCGCCGGTCGCTCGCAGCGACGTGAACGGGAACAGCGTGGTGTCCATCAGGTGCGACGGCACGACCTTCGCGAGCGCGTTGAACATGTTGTCGACGCGGCCCGGGAAGCGCTTGTCCCACTCGCGGATCAGCGCCTTCATTTCCGCGCGCTTCAGGTTCGGCTGGCTGCCGCACAGGTTGCACGGGATGATCGGGAATTCGCGCAGCTCCGCATACTTCTCGAGGTCGGTTTCCTTCACGTACGCGAGCGGGCGGATCACGACGTTCTTGCCGTCGTCCGACTGCAGCTTCGGCGGCATCCCCTTCAGCTTGCCGCCGTAGAACATGTTCAGGAGCAGCGTCTGCACGATGTCGTCGCGGTGATGGCCGAGCGCGATCTTGGTCGCGCCGAGCTCGCCCGCGACGCGGTACAGGATCCCGCGGCGCAGCCGCGAGCACAGCGAGCAGGTGGTCTTGCCCTCGGGCACGAGGCGCTTGACGATGCTGTAGGTGTCCTGGTTCTCGATGTGGAACGGCACGCCGATCCGCGTCAGGTACTCGGGCAGCACGTGCTCCGGGAAGCCCGGCTGCTTCTGGTCGAGGTTCACGGCGACGATGTCGAAGTCGATCGGCGCGCGCTCGCGCAGGCGCAACAGCACGTCGAGCATCGCGTAGCTGTCCTTGCCGCCCGACAGGCAGACCATCACCTTGTCGCCGTGCTCGATCATGTTGTAGTCGCCGATCGCCTGGCCGACCTGGCGCACGATGCGCTTGAACAGCTTGTTGTTCTCGTACGCTTCCTTCTGCTCGCGGCGCGTCAGCGCCGGGCGGCCGGCGTCGGCCGCGCCGCCTTCGACGGGGGCGGCGCCGGCCGCCTGCTCATTCAGGTTGGGGGTATGGGGGGCGTTCATGCGCGCTCCTCGTCCTTGATGCGAAAGACTTCGACGCCGACGGCGTCGCAGTCCGGATAGGCGTCCGGTTTCTCGGTACGGACGCGTACCGCGCGCACGGCGTCGTGCGCCAGCAGGCGCGCGGCGATCGCGTCGCACAGCGTTTCCTGCAGGTGGATGTGGCCGCGCGCCACGCACTGCGCGACGCTCTGCTTCATCAGGTCGTAGTCGACGACTTCATGCAGCCGGTCGTCGACGGGGGTGGACAGCGCAAGCGGCACGAACAGGTCGACATTGATGACGACGCGCTGCTCGCCGCGCTTCTCGTGCTCGAATGCCCCGATGTTGATGTGCACCTCGTAGTCGCGCAGGTAGAGCCTGCGGCAATCCGCGAGGCGGGGGTGCAGGAGGGCGGAATGCATGGTCGTTCCAGTCAAATTGGCGTGCGCGCACGCAAAGCGGCGCGGGCGGCGGCCGTCATGGCGCGCGCCCGCGCGGTTGATTCGGGCCGGCGGCAGGCGGCACCAGGTGCTCGCCGCCGTCGACGGTCAGCGTCGCGCCGGTGATGCCGGGCGCGTCCGCCAGGTAGCAGGCCGCCGCCGCGATGTCGTCCGCGCGCGGCGCGCGCCCGCGCACGAGCGCCGCGATGCGCACCTTCGGCGCGAGCGTCAGCGCCAGCGCGGCGGTCGCGCGGTTCAGCGCGGCCTGCATCAGCGCGTGCGACAGCCGTTCGGGCGCCGGGTGGAACAGCGCCTGGTCCAGCACGTGGATCGCGCACGCGCGCAGCGCTTCGTCGGCGCGCGCGGCGTCGGGCGTCGCGGCGTCGAGCGCGCGGGCCAGCGCGAGCGGCGCGGCGACGTTGCGGGCCAGCGCGGCGGCGAGCGACGCCTGGCGCACCGAGCGCGCGTCGTCGGTACCGGTCGGCGTGCTGTGGAACACGACGCACGCCGGCCGGCCGAGCGCCGCGCCGCAGGCCGCGACGAGCCCGGCCGCCTCGGCTTCGAGGGCCAGATCGGCATCGAGCACGGCCGCGCGGCGCCCGAGCGCCCCGACCTCGGCGACGAGCGCGTCGGCCACGGCGGGCGGCGCGTCGCGGCCGCGCTGCAGCGCGACGTCCCAGCCGCGCCGGGCGAACCCCGTGGCGAGCGCGCGGCCGATCGACGCGGCGTCGGCCGCGCTGTTCAGGGCGCCCGCGACGAGCACCACGCGCGCGGTCGACGTATCGGCTGAAACGGTCATTTACAATGCCGGGATGAACCCGAAAGCTCACGAACCCGCTAGTCTACCTGCTCCCGGCCCCGACGCGCTCGCGCAGTCCGAAACCCTCGCCGCGCAGCTGCGCGACGAGATCGCGGCGGCCGGCGGCTGGCTGCCGTTCGACCGCTTCATGGAGCGCGCGCTGTACGCGCCCGGCCTCGGCTACTACAGCGGCGGCGCCCGCAAGTTCGGCCGCCGCGCCGACGACGGCAGCGACTTCGTCACCGCGCCCGAGCTGTCGCCGCTGTTCGCGCAGACGCTCGCGCGGCCCGTCGCGCAGGCGCTCGCGGCGAGCGGCACGCGCCGCGTGATGGAATTCGGCGCGGGCACTGGCAAGCTGGCGGCGGGGCTGCTCGCGGCGCTCGACGCGCTGGCGGCCGAGCTCGACGAATACCTGATTGTCGACCTGTCCGGCGAGTTGCGCGAGCGGCAACGCGACACGATCGCCGCTGCTGCCCCCGGCCTCGCGTCGAAGGTGCGCTGGCTCGACGCGCTGCCCGAGCGCTTCGAGGGCGTCGTGGTCGGCAACGAGGTGCTCGACGCGATGCCGGTGCGGCTGTTCGCGAAGGCGGACGGCGCGTGGCGCGAGCGCGGCGTCGCGCTCGACGCGCGGCAGGCGTTCGTGTTCGAGGACCGGCCGGCCGCGCCGGCCGACGTGCCGCCGGCGCTCGCCGCGCTCGATGCCGACACCGGCGACGGCTACGTGACCGAGACGCACGAGGCGGCGCTCGCGTTCACCCGCACCGTCTGCACGATGCTCGCGCGCGGTGCGGTGCTGCTGATCGATTACGGTTTCCCCGCGCACGAGTACTACCATCCGCAGCGCGACCGCGGCACGCTGATGTGCCACTACCGGCACCGCGCGCACGATGATCCGTTCCTCTATCCGGGCCTGCAGGACATCACCGCGCACGTCGAATTCTCGGGGATCTACGCGGCCGGCGTCGCGACCGGCGCGGACCTGCTCGGCTACACGTCGCAGGCGCGCTTCCTGCTCAATGCGGGCATCACCGATGTGCTCGCCGCGATCGATCCGTCCGACGTCCACGCGTTCCTGCCCGCCGCGAACGCGGTGCAGAAGCTGATCTCGGAAGCGGAGATGGGCGAGCTGTTCAAGGTGATCGCGTTCTCGCGCGGCCTCGACGGCACGCTCGACGCGTTCGCGCGCGGCGACCGCTCGCACGCGCTCTGACGGCTCTGACGGGAACGGCCGATGCTGCGCTGGCTGATGGCGTCGTTCGTCGCAGTGATGATCCTCACGCGCTGCTGGCCGTGGCTCGGCAAGCTGGGCGTCGGGCGGCTGCCCGGCGACGTGACGCTGACGCTCGGCGGGCGGCGCTACCCGTTTCCGTTCATGTCGACGCTGGTGATCACGATGCTGGTGTCGATGGCGGCGCGGCTCGTCTGACGCGCGGCGCGCGTCACAGCTCGATCTCGCCGAGGATGCGATGGGCGAGCGCCTTCGCTTCGTTGAACGCCTCTTCCTCGTTCGGGCTCGTGCTGCCGACGTCGTACACCGTGTTGTCGGGGGCCTCCCCTTCGTCCCGGCTCAGGATCACGTAGCCCTGGAACTGGCCGTGGCCGGCGTGCCGGGTATGCGCCTTGGCCGTGTAGATGCCCTTCGTGAACGTGTTGGTGTCCATGATGCCTCTCCCGCAAAAGGACACTTCATCGTAGCACCGCGCCGCAACATGTACAGCACCGCGTCGTGCCGGGTCGTGCAGGCCCTAGCCCTCCAGCAACGCAACCACCTCGTCGAGCGTCGGCGCGTGCGCGCCGGTGTGGCGGCACGCGGCGGCGCCCGCGGCGAGCGCGAACGCGAGGTGCTCCGGCCACGCCCGCTGCGGCGCCGCCATCAGGCTGAACAGCATCCCGCCGATCGACGCGTCGCCCGCGCCGACCGTGTCGGCCACCTCGACGCGCGGCGGGCGCGCTTCGTGCGCGTCGCCGTCCGCGTACAGCGTCGCGGCGTCCGCGCCGCGCGTCACCAGCAGCGCCGCGCGCGGATTCAGCGCGCGCAGCGCTGCGATCGCAGCGGCCTCGCTGCCGCCGAACAGGTGCCGCAGGTCTTCGTCGGACGCCTTGATCAGGTCCGCGAGGCCCGCCATCTTCTCGAGCGTCGGCCGGTACGCGGCCGTCATCAGGTTCCGGTAATTCGGATCGAAGCTGATCTTCACGCCGCGCGCGTGCAGGTCGGCGGCGAGCGCGATCAGCGTGCCGGCGAGCGGCTCGCGCACGAGGCTGATGCAGCCGAAGTGCGCCCATTTCACGTGATCGGCCCAGCCGGCCGGCAGCCGCGCCGGGTCGAACGCGAGATCGGCGCTCGCTTCGCCGATGAAGAAATAGGCAGGCGGCCGCGTCTCGTGGACGATCGCGAGCAGCGGCGCTCGTGCGACGCGCTGCAGGAACCGCAGGTCGAGCCCGGCCGCGTCGCTCGCGCGCCACAGCGTGTCGGAAAAGCAGTCCTCGCCGATCGCGCCGGCGAGCGCGCTCGGCACGCCGAGCCGCGCGACCGCGCGCGCGACGTTCCAGCCGGCGCCGCCCGGCACCGAGGTCCAGCGCGCGTCGCCCGCGCGCACCATGTCGGTCAGGATGTCGCCGGCGGACACGAACGCCGGAAAGCCGCCGCCGCTCATTGCGTGGGTTCGCTGCGCGCCGCGCGCGCGAGCGTCGCGAGCACGTCGTAGCACGCGCCCATCGTGTGGTAGTCGGTCTTGCCGGCGGGGCTCTTCTCGTCGCCGTACTTGCGGTTGTCGCAGGTCAGGATCCGGTACCACGCGCCGTAGCGGTGATCGACGAAATGCGCCCAGCAGTAGCGCCAGATCTCGTCGTACCAGTCCCAGTAGCGTTCGGCGCCGGTGCGCGCGCCGAGCATCGCGGCCGCCGCGAACGATTCCGCCTGCACCCAGAAATACTTGTTGTGGTCGCAGATCGTGAAGTCGGGGCCGAAGCCGTAGCAGAGCCCGCCGTGATCGGCGTCCCACGCGTGCGTGAGCGCCGCGTCGAACAGCTCGGCCGCGCGCGGCGCCAGCCAGTCGAGCGGGCGGTGCCGCTCGAGGATCAGCAGGAGCTTCGCCCACTCGGTCTGGTGCCCCGGCTGGAAGCCCCACGGCCGGAAGATGTTCGAGCTGTCTTCCTTGTTGTAGTCCCAGTCGACCGACCAGTCCGCGTGATAGTGCTCCCACACGAGGCCGCCCGACAGCGCCGCCTGGCGCCGCGTGACGTGCGTCGCGAGCTTTTCCGCGCGGTCGAGGTAGGTGAGGTGGCCGGTCGCCTCGTACGCGGCGAGCAGCGCCTCGGTCATGTGCATGTTCGCGTTCTGGCCGCGGTAGCTCGACACGATCCAGTTCGGCGACGCATCGTCCGCGTAGAGGCCCGCGGCGGCGTCCCAGAAGCGATGCTCGGCGAGCTCGTAGGTCGCGGCGATCAGCGGCCGCGCCTCGTCGACGCCCGCCATCGTCGCGTGCGCGGCGGCGAGCAGCACGAACGCGAGGCCGTAGCAGTGGCGCGTGCCGTCGAGCGTCGCGCGCTTCGCGCCGTCGCGCCAGTCGAGCTCCCAGTCGTAGCCTTGCAGCGCGTCGTCCCAGTGCGCGTCGCGCAGGAAGCGCAGCCCGTGGCGCGTGTAGTCGAGATGGCGCGGATCGCCGAAATGCCGGTACGCCATCGCGTAGTTGAAGACGAACCGGCAGCTGCTGACGAGGTGCCGCGACGTGCGGTTGTACACGCTGCCGTCGTCGCGGAAGTAGTGGTAGAAGCCGCCCGTCGAGTCGAGCGCGTTCGGCGCATAGAAGCGCAGCGTGTCCTCGACGTGCGACAGCAGGAACGACGGATCGCGGAAGCTCGCGACGAACGGGGCCGGATGGCCATGCGCGGCCGGCGTCGCCGGGGCGGGTTGGACCGGGGGCGTAGTCATGGTTCGGTGCTCGTGGCGGTGACGGGCGCCCGCGTCGCGGCGGGCCGGCTGCTGGCCCGCACGATCAGCTCGACGGGCAGGCAGATCTCGGTGTGCTCGGGCGCTTCGGCCAGCAGCAGCTCGACGCCGCGGCGGCCGAGCGCTTCCTTGTCGACGGCGAGCGTCGTGAGCGGCGGGCTCGCGTGCGCGGCGGCGGGGATGTCGTCGAAGCCGACGATCGCGATGTCGTCCGGCACCCGCAGCCCGCGCGCGAGGCACACGCGCTGCGCGGCGAGCGCGGCCGCGTCGTTGTACGCGAACACCGCGTCCGGGCGCGGGCCCGGCGCGTCGAGCAGCTGCTGCATCGCGCGCGCGGCGCCGGCGTCCGGGTCGAGTCCGGCGTCGATCGTCACTTCGTAGGCCGGGTCGAACAGCCGCCCGGCCTCGAAGAACGCGCGCCGGTAGCCGATCGCGCGCTGCGTGATGCTGTAGTGCGCGGGCGAGCCGCCGATGAAAGCGATGCGCGTGCGGCCGGTGGCCAGCAGGTGACGCATCGCGAGCGCCGCGCCGGTCGCGTTGTCGATGTTGACCGAGCGCAGCCCGGGCGCCCACAGGTCGATCAGCACGAGCGGGCGGCCGGTCGCGGCGAGCGCCTCGATCGTCTCCGGCTCCATGAAGCCGGCCACCGCGATCGCGTCGGGCGCGTGCGGGCGCATCTGGCGCAGCACGTCGTCGTTCGGGCCGACGGTCAGGAGCGTCGGCACGATGCCGCGCTCGCGGCACGCGTCCTCGACGCCGTGCAGCACGTGCGAGAAGAACGGGCTGGCGGGAAAGCGGTTGTGCTGGCGGTGCAGCAGGAACGTCAGCCGGCGGATGCGCGGCCGCAGTTGCGCGGGATCGTAGCCGAGGCGCTGCGCGATCTCGACGATGCGCGCGCGCGTGGCTTCGGACAGGCCGGGCTGGTTCTTCAGCGCGCGGGACACGGTGCCGATCGAGACCTCTGCCGCCCGCGCCACGTCGCGAATGGTGGTGCCCATCGTTCGGAAATCCGGTTTGTTTAGGGTGACGGCGATTGTATAGTAAACCGCATCGATAAAATCGCGCCATATCCCCGGGGAATACCCGTAAATACGCGAATTTAAAGCACTAATCTGCGCCGGCGCTTTTACTAAAAATACTAAACAGGCGCCGCAAAAGGCAAGGTGTCCGCGCGTGGTCAGTGCGGCGTCGCGGGCGGCTCGCCGCGCGCGAGCAGCGCCGCGCGGCCCGCGTCGAGATCGACGACCGCGAGCCCGTCGGGCTGCTGCTTCGCGCGCCGTTTCGCGAGCGCCGCGACCGACGCGATCTCGTCGCTGCCGTAGCGCATCGCGCGGTGCGCGCCCGCCGGCACGCCGACCGCGCCGATCGCCATCGTCACGAAGCCGAAGAACGCCGGGTTGCCGTGGCGGTCCTCGCCGTGCAGGCCGCCCGCGCGCTGGTCGACCAGCGTGTAGAAGCGCTGCGCGCCGTCGTTGAAGCGGCCGATCGCGGCGGCCGCGCGCGCGTGCCAGTCGTCGCTCTGGAACAGCACCAGGAAATCGTCGCCGCCGACGTGGCCGAGGAAGTCCCGCTGCGGATCGCAGATGCCGGCCAGCACGGTCGCGGCGTACTTCAGCACCTCGTCGCCCTGCCAGTAGCCGTACTGGTCGTTGAACGGCTTGAACTGGTTCAGGTCGACGTAGCACGCGTGGAACCCGGCGTCGCGCGCGAGCAGCCGGTCGATGTGCGCGCTGATCGGGATGTTGCCGGGCAGGAACGTCAGCGGGTTCGCGTAGCGCGCGGCCTCGATGCGCATCTCGGTCACCGCGCGCACGAGGCTCTCGCCGGTGCCGAGGCCGACATAGCGGCCGTGCTCGGTGATCACGAAGCCGTCCGCGAGATAGCGCTGGTCGTTGTTGGCGAGCAGCAGCGCGAGCTGTTCGACCGTCGTCGCGTTCTCGATCATCAGCGGCGCATCGTTCGCGAACTGCAGGCACGGCTTCCTGCCGAACACCTCGCGGTGGTACGGCAGCGCGAAGCGGTCCATGAAGCTGCGGCGGTTCACCAGCGCGACGGGCCGCTCGTGCTCGACGAGCGCAACCGCGTGCAGCTCGGGCATCCGGTTGAACAGCGCGAGCACGTCGTTGCTGGTCACGTCGCGCGGCAGCGCGGGCGCGGCGACGAGCATCTTCGCGGCGACCGTGCCGCTCGGGCGGGCTGCGCGCGACGCGTCCGGAAACACCGCGATGTGCGGCGCGCGGATCGCGTCGCGCGCGGCGGGCGCGACGACGCGTTCCGGCTGCGCGTGCGGGCGGCCCAGCAGGAAGCCCTGCACGCAGCAGATGCCCATGTCGCGCACGACGATCAGGTCGCGCTCGTGCTCGATGCCTTCGGCGATCAGCTTCGCGCCGCTCGCGTGCGCGAAGTGCTGCATGGCCCTGACCGCCTCGAACTTCAGCGGATCGAGGGCGATGTCGTGGATGAAGAAGCGGTCGATCTTCACGACGTCGGGATGCAGGCGCAGCCACAGGTTCATGCTCGCGTTCGCGGTGCCGTAGTCGTCGAGCGCGAACTGGATGCCCGCGTCGCGCAGCGACGCGACGGCCGGCGCGACCTGCGCGAGATCGGTCGACGCATTCTGCTCGGTCAGCTCGATCACGATGCGCTCGGCGGCGATCTGCGCGCGCTCGAGCAGCATGCGCGCGTGCTCGCGTTCGCGCGCGAGCGCCAGGATCGCGCCCGCGCTGAAGTTGAGGAACAGCTTGCCGTCGCAGCCGAGCGCCGCGAACGCGTCGAGGCAGGTGATGGCGGCCGCGTGTTCGAGCGCGATGGTCGCGCCTTCGCGCGCCGCCTGCGCGAACAGCGCGGCGGGCGTCTCCAGGTCCGTGCCGCGCGGGCCGCGGATCAGGCCTTCATAGGCGATGACCGTGCCGGAGCCGAGGTCGACGATCGGCTGGAACACGGCGGCGAGCGCGCGATCCGCGATCAATCGCGCGGTGCGGGCGGCATCGGGAGCGGCGGGGATGGCGGACATGGCGGGACGGCCGAAACGTCGGGACGACCGGCATAACGGCACCGCGCAGGAAGAGTTGAGTGAATTTTTCGTGACGCGATGCGCCGTCGTGGTGCATCGCCGCGGGTCATGGCCGCCGCATTGCGCGGCGCGGGCCGGGGGCCGGCGTCGGGCAATGCGACGGCTGGCGTGTCAGCGCTTGCCGGCGCTCAGTGCGCGCGGCGCACCCGCGGCCCGGCCCTGCGCGGCGCCCTCGTCGCCTGGTTCGCCCAGCCTGCGTGCGCCCCAGCGCTGCGCGAGCGCCGCGCAGGCCATCAGCTGGATCTGGTGGAACAGCATCAGCGGCAGCACGACCGCGCCGACCGCGTGCGCGGAGAAGATCACCTTCGCCATCGGCACGCCGGCGGCGAGGCTTTTCTTCGAGCCGCAGAAGATGATCGTGATCTGGTCGGCGCGGTTGAAGCCGAGCCGCTTGCTGACGAACGCGGTCAGCAGCAGCGCGAGCGCGAGCAGCAGCAGGTTGACGGCCAGCAGCCCGGCGAGCGCGCGCGGCGGAATCTGGTGCCAGAGGCCCTGGTCCACGGCCTCGCTGAACGCGACGTAGACGACGAGCAGGATCGAGCCCTGATCGACGAAGCGCAGCACCGCGCGGTTGCGCTCGATCCAGCCGCCGATCACGGGCCGCAGCAACTGGCCGGCGACGAACGGCACGAGCAGCTGCATCACGATGCTGCCGACGGTGCTCCACGGCGACGCGCTCGCCGCCGACTGCGTCGTGATCATCAGCCCGACGAGCGCCGGCGTGACGAAGATGCCGAGCAGGCTCGACGCGGACGCCGCGCAGACCGCGGCCGGCACGTTGCCTTTCGCGATCGACGTGAACGCGATCGACGACTGGACCGTCGAGGGCAGCGTGCAGAGGAACAGCACGCCCGCATACAGCGCCGGCGTGACGAGCGGCTGCAGCACCGGCTTCAGCGCGAGGCCGAGCAGCGGGAACAGCGCGAAGGTGCTGAGCAGCACGACCGCGTGCAGCCGCCAGTGCGTCGCGCCCGCGACGATCGCCTCGCGCGACAGCTTCGCGCCGTGCAGGAAGAACAGCAGGCCGACCGCGATGTTGGTCGCCCAGTTGAACGCGTGCGCGGCCGGGCCGCGGCACGGCAGCAGGCTCGCGAGCACGACGGTGCCGACGAGGGCGAGCGTGAAGTTGTCGGGGAGGTAACGGGGGCGGGCCATCGGGATCTCGATCGGGACGATAGGAAGGCGTGCCGCGCACGCGCGGACGCCGCACGCGCGGATGCCGGTATTTTCCCGGTTGCCGATTCAAACCACAAATTCATTGTATGAATCGATTGATGAATCAAGCGAATGCCGGGCGGCCGGCCCCGCCTGTCGCGCAGGTGACGAAAACAGCAGAAGAATGTGCCGCGGCGATCCGTCCCTGACGTGAAAAACCCAGCAGTAACATGGTGTTACACCGATGCCCCGGACCTAACACTTTTTGGCTCGACACGATTTCGCCTCGCTCATAAATTACTGCTGAAAGGCTTGCGCTCGCCCTGGACGGGCGTTCGCGGCCGGTAAAACCAGGCTCTGAACAATGACGGATCGGGTGAAACGGAAGATCGGACGATGGGCGGCAGGCGTGCTCGGCGCGCTGCTGGTGCCCTTTGCGCTCGCGCAGCCCCCGCACGGCGGACACGAGTTCGGCGGCGGCGACCGCGGCCTGCGCGCGTCCGGTGGCCCGCCCGTGTGGCGCCATGCACCGCAGTGGGGCGGCAACCCCGGGGCGCGGATGGGCGCAGGCGTCAACGGCTCCGGCCCTCGCTGGGGCCTGCGGCCGACGCCGTCGTACGGCCACTACGCCGCGCAGAGCCCGTACCGCCCGATCAGCGCCGACGCGCGCCAGGTGCCGCGCCCGCCGGGCGGCGGCAACGTGCCGCTGCGCGCCGGGTCGATCCGCGCCGACGTCGCCCGCTACAACGAGGAGCGCGGCGGCCGCCCGCTGCCGCCGCCGCGCGCGCAGGAAGAGCCCGCGCATTCGCCGTATTTCTCGCCGTTTTACCGAAACTGAGCGAAACTGAACGCGCCCGCGTTCCGTCCCCCGCCGACTGATGCGAATTCGCCACAGTCGCGCATCGATTTCCGCTGATTTTCCCGCCGCATTGCGCTATCTTTCGCGCCCGGTTCGCGCGTGATGCGCCGCCGTGCCGCCGCGTGACGAGCTCGCGCGTTGCCGCCGCGCCCCGTCTGCCCCCGAACCGCCGCCGCGAAGTTAATGCCGCCGCTATACCCGCAATAAGCACACGCATTTTTGACCGGAAAAATGATCCGCAAAGATGGCTGCGCCCCAGCACGACGCAAGCAGCGGCCCCTATAACAACGCTCGCGCCGCCCGGTTTCTTATCGACAATCCCTGGAGATCCCATGAAAGCATTTGCCCGCCGTGCGTCGAGCACGTCCGCCGCGCTGGTCGCGGCCGCCGCCTGCGTCGCCGCCGCGCCCGCCCACGCGCAATCGAGCGTCTCGCTGTACGGCCAGGTCGACGAGTGGGTCGGCGCGACGAAATTCCCGGGCGGCGATCGCGCATGGAACGTGTCGGGCGGCGGGATGTCGACGTCGTACTGGGGCATGCACGGCACCGAGGATCTCGGCGGCGGCTACAAGGCGATCTTCACGCTGGAAAGCTTCTTCCGCGCGCAGAACGGCAAGTTTGGCCGCTTCGACGGCGACACCTTCTTCGCGCGCAACGCGTACGTCGGCATCAGCTCGCCGTACGGCACGGTGACCGCCGGCCGCCTGACCACGCACCTGTTCCTGTCGACGATCCTGTTCAACCCGTTCTTCGACTCGTACGTGTTCTCGCCGATGGTCTATCACACGTTCCTCGGCCTCGGCACGTTCCCGACCTATCCGAGCGACCAGGGCGCGGTCGGCGATTCGGGCTGGAACAACGCGGTGTCGTATACGTCGCCGGCGTTCGGCGGCGCGAACTTCGGCGTGATGTACGGGCTCGGCAACCAGGCGGGCGACAACGGCGCGAAGAAGTGGAGTGCTCAGTTCAACTACGCGAACGGGCCGTTCGCGGCGACCGCGGTGTACCAGTACGTGAACTTCAACAACGCCCCGCGCGACCTGGGCACGCTTCCCAGCGTCACCGGCATGAAGAGCCAGGGCATCGCGCAGGTCGGCGCGACCTACGACCTGAAATACGTGAAGCTGTTCGGCCAGTACATGTATACGAAGAACGACCAGGTCGCGGGCAGCTGGCACGTGAACACCGGGCAGGGCGGCGTGACGGTGCCGCTCGGCACCGGCACCGCGATGGCGTCGTACGCCTACTCGCGCGACGCGGGCGGCCTGAACCAGACACGCCAGACGTGGGCCGTCGGCTATGACTATCCGCTGTCGAAGCGCACCGACGTCTACGCGGCATACATGAACGACCACATCAGCAGCCTGTCGAACGGCAACACGTTCGGCGCCGGCATTCGCGCGAAGTTCTGACCCCGCGGGCACGCCGCCGCGCGAGCCGCGCCGGATTCGTGCCCTGTTTCGTTTTGTTGAACGGCGCCGCCCATTGCGGCGCCGTTTTGCGTTTGTTGACCTTTCTGTTTCCTCTCTTTTGCTACTCTATCTCGTAATTTCTCGATTCTCTGGGATTGCGAGCTAGTTCGATGGATACCCTCGTCAGCATGAATGTGTTTCGCTACGTCGTCGAAGTGGGCAGCTTCGTCGGCGCGGCGGAGCGCATGCAGATGTCGGCGGCGATGGCGAGCAAGCACGTGATGCATCTCGAGCAGCAGCTCGGCGCGCGGCTGCTGCATCGCACGACCCGACGCGTCGCGCCCACCGAAGCGGGGCGCGAATACTACGAGCGCCTCGTGCAGGCGCTGTCCGAACTCGACGAAGCCGGGCAGGCGGTCGGCGCCGCGAGCGTCGTGCCGCAGGGCCGGCTGCGCGTGACGTCGCTGTCCGCGTTCGGGCTGCGCCACGTGATGCGGGCGGTGACCGACTACGCGGACCGCTACCCCGACGTGACGGTCGAGATCACGCTGTCCGACCGCGTCGTCGAGCTGATCGACGAAGGCTACGACGTCGCGGTGCGCGCGGCGCCGAGCGGGCTGAAGTCGTCGTCGCTGGTCGCGCGGCAGATCGCGACCGCGCACATCATGCTCGTCGCGTCGCCCGACTATCTGGAGAAGCGCGGCACGCCGCAGACGATCGCGGACCTCGCGCACCACAACTACCTGCGGCGCGACACGAACGCGACGATGCTCGATGCGATGGTGACCGACGCGGCCGCCGCGTTGCGCGTGAATCTCAACGGCAACCTGATCGTCAACCACCTCGAAGGGCTGCGCGCGGCCGTGCTCGGCGGCGCGGGCATCGCGCTGCTCGGCACCGAAGTGGTTGGCGACGACCTCGAGGCCGGGCGTCTCGTGCCGGTGCTGCTCGATGCGGTGCCGCCGCGCGAGCTGCCGATCTATGCGGTGTACGCGAGCCGCCGCCATGTGTCGGCGAAAGTGCGCTCGTTCGTCGATTTCCTCGCCGCGCGGTTCGAGAACGAATCGCTGTGCCCGTCGATCGAGGCCCGCCTGCGCGTGCTGCCGATTACGCGGATCAAGCGCGCGGGCTGAGCGGCGCGACAATCGTCGCAGGAAAGCCGCAGCAAACAAAATCTATGGTCAGCCCGATTTTTGCAAGCGAGGCAGTGTTGACCTAAAGTGGACTTGCTCGAATCTATCCGGGGTCGCGGATGGGAATGATCCCGCCCCATGATGGGAGCCGCGCCGGGCAAACCTCAAAAAGCGCTCAGCATCGAGATGCTGTTTTTGTTGTCAGGTTACTTGCCCGGCCGTTGAGTCGTTTATGCCTTCACGTATCTCGCGTCGCAAAACCAGGTGTGACTACTGAAGCCGTAAGCGATCGGAAGCGTCAGGCCGCAAGAGCCGCCGGCGCGCTTCTGTAGTGTGTCCCTTTGGCGAGGATGGCCCACGCGATCCTCGCCAATTTATTGGCCAGCGCGCAAGCCACTACGTTCGAGTGCCGTCGCGCCAACAGGCTGCGGACCCAGGTGCCCAAGGAATCCGTTCGGCGCTCGATACCCAGCATGATGACCCGCGCGCATTGCACCAGCAGCCGTCGCAGTTCCTTGTCGCCGCGCTTGCTGATGCCCAGTAGCGTTGGTTTGCCGCCGGTGCTGTACTGTCGCGGCACCAGACCGATCGAAGCGGCAAACTGCCTTGCCGAACCATATTGATGGGCGTCGCCCAATTCCGACATCAACACGCTGGCGGTGATTGGCCCGATGCCGGGAATCTCCAGCAGCCGTTCGCTGCGCTCGTCCTCGTGCAATTGCGTGAGCAGCTCGTGTTCGAGCTGGCCGATCTGCTCGTCCAGATACTTGAAATGCGCCTGCAGCCGTTCGAGCACGGCCACCAGCCTGGGCGGCAACGCTTGCGTCTCCAGTACGGCCGGCAGTCTGCGGATCACCGCCATGCCACGCGGCAGGCTGATACCGAACTCCAGCAGAAATGCGTGAATCTGGTTGATCGTACCGGTGCGCTCCCGCACCAGCGCCTCGCGCACGCGGTGCAAGGCTGATACGACCTGCTGCGCTTCGTTACGCGGACTCACGAAGCGCATGCTCGGGCGCGAAGCGGCTTCACAGATCGCCTGCGCATCCGCGAAGTCGTTCTTGTTGCCTTGCCGGAACGGCTTGACGAAGTGGGGAGAAATTAGCTTGGCCTCGTGGCCCAGCGCTTGAAGTCGGCGGGCGATCCAGTGAGCACCGGCGCAGGCCTCCATGACCACGGTACAACTCGGAAAATTGCCCAGCAGCGCGAACATCTGGCTGCGCGTGAGCTTCTTGCGGAACACCATCCTGCCTGACGCGTCTTGCGCATGCAGGTGGAAGCAGTGCTTGCCCAGATCGATGCCGACTAGCGATACCGTGTCCATGATGGCCCTCCAGAAGGACAAAATCCTCACTCAGCGTAGTCCGCTGGGTGAGGATCGGGCTGACCATCCTATTAAGCGCGAACGCCGTGAGGCGTTCGCGCTTTCGTTTTGTGCGACCCGTCCGGGTTGCGGTGACGCGCTGCGTCAGCGCGTGATGCCGAGCCGCGCCTTCGCGTCGTCGTACTCGCGTTTCAGCCGCTCGACGAGCGCGCCGACGCTCGGCAGGTCGTCCATCAGGCCGACGCCCTGGCCCGCGCCCCAGATGTCCTTCCACGCCTTCGCCTTGTCGCCGCCGAAGTTCATCTTCGTCTTGTCGGATTCGGGCAGCGCTTCCGGATCGAGGCCGGCCTTCTCGATGCTTTCGCGGATGTAGTTGCCGTGCACGCCCGTGAAGAGGTTCGTATAGATGATGTCGGCGGATTTCGCGTTGAGGATCGCGCGCTTGTAGTCCTCGACCGCGTGCGCTTCCTGCGTCGCGATGAAGCGCGTGCCCATGTACGCGAGGTCGGCGCCCATCGCCTGCGCGGCGAGGATCGAGCCGCCGTTGGCGATCGCGCCGGACAGCACGATCGGGCCGTCGAACATCCTGCGCACCTCGCCGACGAGCGCGAACGGCGACGTCGTGCCCGCGTGGCCGCCCGCGCCGGCCGCGACGAGGATCAGCCCGTCGACGCCCGCTTCGAGCGCCTTCTGCGCGTGCCGCAGGTTGATCACGTCGTGCAGCACGATGCCGCCGTAGCTGTGCACCGCGTCGACGATCTCGCGCGCGGGCGCGCGCAGGCTCGTGATGAAGATCGGCACCTTGTGGTCGACGCACACGCGGATGTCGTGCTCGAGCCGCTCGTTCGACTGGTGGACGATCTGGTTGACCGCGATCGGGCCGATCACCGCATCCGGATGCTTCGCCTTGTGGTCGGCGAGCTCGGCCTGGATCTTCGTGAGCCATTCGTCGAGCAGTTCGGCCGGGCGCGCGTTGAGCGCCGGGAACGAGCCGACGATGCCGGCCTTGCATTGCGCGAGGACGAGTTCGGGATAGCTGACGATGAACATCGGCGACGCGATGACGGGCAGCGTCAGATGCTGAAGAACGGCGGGTAATGCCATGTGGAGTCTCCTGATACTGATCCTGATCGTGACTGTACGTGACAGTGACAGCGCGAACGGCGCTTCGAGTGTAGCCGGTGCGGCCGCCGCGCAGGTCTGCCGCACATATTAATACGAACGATCGTGCGTTTGCTTGCGAGCTTAGCAAAGCGCGCCGCGCGCGGGCAATCGAGTGAGTGCTCTCTTTCTACGAATTCGGGTATCCACGCCGCTGTGCGGCTTCGAGCGCGCTCCTACAATAGCCGCCTATAACAAACCAACGAGAAACAGACCATGCCGTTCGAGACATTCGCACCGTTTCGCGTAACGGTGCAGGACACCGACATCTTCGGTGTCAAAGGAGGCGCGGGGCCGCCGCTTCTGCTGCTGCACGGCCATCCGCAGACCCACATGATCTGGCATCGCGTCGCCGCGACGCTCGCGGATCATTTCACGGTGATCGCGACCGATCTGCGCGGCTACGGCGCGTCCGGCAAGCCCGCGAGCGACGCACAGCACACGCCGTATTCGAAGCGCGCGATGGCGGCCGACCAGGTCGCGGTGATGCGGCAGTTCGGCTTCGAGCGTTTCTACGTGTGCGCGCACGATCGCGGCGCGCGCGTCGCGCACCGGCTCGCGCTCGATCATGCCGACGCGGTGGAGCGAATGATGCTGCTCGACATCGCGCCGACGCTCGCGATGTACGAGAAGACCGATCGCGCATTCGCGACCGCGTACTTCCACTGGTTCTTCCTGATCCAGCCCGAGCCGCTGCCGGAGACGCTGATCGGCGGCCACACCGACGCGTACATCGAGCGCGTGATGGGCAATCGCTCGGCGGGCCTCGCGCCGTTCGCGCCCGACGCGCTTGCCGCGTATCGCGCGGCGCTCGCGCAGCCGGGCGCGGTGCACGCGATGTGCGAGGACTACCGCGCGTCGGCGACGATCGACCTCGAGCACGATCGTGCGGATCTCGAGCGCGGCACCAAGGTCGCGTGCCCGCTGCGCGTGCTGTGGGGCGCGAACGGGATCGTCGAACGCTGCTTCGATCCGCTCGACGAATGGCGGCACGTCGCGCGCGACGTCAGCGGCCGCGCGCTCCCGTGCGGGCACTACATTCCGGAAGAGGCGCCGGTCGACCTGATCGACGAGATGCTCGCGTTCTTCGAGGCGCGCGACCCGGCGGCCTGATGGGGATGGCGGCGCGGGCGGCGGCGCGCGTGCGTCACCGCCGCGCCGCGTCGTCGTCCGCAAGCGGCGGCAGCCGGCGCGGCACCGGCGTCGACTTGACGATCGCGGTGCTCGTCTCCGCGCGCTCGGTCACCTTCGCGAGGATGCCGTCGAGCTGCTCGATCGAGCGCAGGTAGAGCCGGCAGATGAAGCAGTCGTCGCCGGTCACCTTGTCGCATTCGACGAATTCGGGGATGCGCCGCAGCAGCTCCTCGACGAGATGCAGCTGGCCGGGCAGCGGCTTCACGCGGACGATCGCCTGCAGCGTATAGCCGAGCGCGCGCGGGTCGAGCGCGACGGTGAAGCCGGCGATCACGCCCTGCGCCTCGAGGCGCCGCACGCGGTCCGCGGTCGCGGGCGCCGACAGCCCGATCTGCCGCGCCAGCTCGCTGGTCGCGATGCGCGCGTCGTCGGCGAGCGCGGCGAGGATCGCGCGGTCGGTCGCGTCGAGCGCGGCGACGGATGGAGGAGAAAGGCGCTTCGTCATGATCGCTTTGCTTTCGAAGGTGAATCGGATGATTTGCTTCAGTTTAGCCGTGGAGATCGCGAAAGCAAGTTTCTAGAATCGAAGTCATCCGATCCTTCAACGGGAACATCATGGCTTCGAACGAAATTCGCCGCGGCGCCGCCGAAATGGTCGTCGCGATGCTGATGTCCGGCACGATCGGCTGGCTCGTGATGTCGTCGCGGCAGCCGCTCGCCAACGTCGTGTTCTTCCGCTGCGTGTTCGGCGGCGCGACGCTCGCGCTCGTGTGCGCGGCGCTCGGGCTCCTGCGCCGCTCGCTGTTCTCGTGGCGCATGCTCGGTCTCGCCGCGCTCGGCAGCGTCGCGATCGTCGCGAACTGGCTGCTGCTGTTCGCCGCGTATTCGCGCGCGTCGATCTCGATGGCGACCGCCGTCTACAACACGCAGCCGTTCATGCTCGTCGCGCTCGGCGCGCTGGTGTTCCGCGAACGGATCATCGCGTCGACGCTCGGGTGGCTGCTGCTCGCGTTCGTCGGCCTCGTGTGCGTGGTGCGCGTCGAGCCGGCCGTGCTCGCGGTGCCGGGCGAGTATCTCGAAGGCGTCGCGCTCGCGCTCGGCGCCGCGTTCCTGTACGCGGTGTCGTCGATCATCGCCAAGCACCTGAAGGGCACGCCGCCGCACCTGATCGCGCTGTTGCAGGTCGGGCTCGGCGTCGTGATGCTCGCGCCGTTCGCCCGCTTCGGCACGCTGCCGGCGACGCCGTCGCAATGGTTCGACCTCGTCGTGCTCGGCATCGTGCACACGGGTGTGATGTACGTGCTGCTGTACGGCGCGATCCAGAAGCTGCCGACCGCGATGACGGGCGCGCTGTCGTTCGTCTATCCGGTCGTCGCGATCGCGGTCGACCGCGTCGCGTTCGGGCAGACGCTCGCGTGGACGCAGGTGCTCGGCGCGCTGTTGATCCTGCTCGCGGCGGCCGGCGTCAATCTCGGCTGGCGCATCGTGCCGGCGCGCCGCGCGGTGGCGGGGCGCTGAAACGGTCGTGCGATTCGGTTCACCGCTACGGCTTGCCGCTACGGAGCGAAAGACGTGCCGCGCGCACATGAAACGGGCTGTAAGAAGTTGTAGGGAAACACCCGATGCGATGCAGTCGGCGTCGCTCGTATGATGCGTGCTGTGACGTTGATCACGTTCACAGGATTCCGATTCGAGATGCCGTTCGCCCGTCAGGCTGAACGGCATTTTTTTATGCGTCGCTTGCCGCGAGCGCGCGCCGCGCGTCGAGCCGCGCGAGCACCGCGCGCTTCGCGTCGTCGTCCGACGCGCGCCATCCCTTGATCTCGTCGCGGGTGCGCAGGCAGCCCGCGCACCATTCGGTGCGCGGATCGATCTTGCACACGCCGGTGCACGGCGATGCGATGGCGCTTTGCGGCACGTCGCTCATGCGGTCTCCCGCAGCGCGACGTCGGCGACCGGCGCGCCGGTCAGCGTGACGAGCTCCTGCGGCGACAGGTTGAACACCGCGTGCGGATGGCCGGCCGCGGCCCACAGGCTGTCGAGCGCGAGCAGGTCGGCGTCGATCAGCGTGACGGGCTCGACCAGATGGCCGATCGGGCACACGCCGCCGATCGCATAGCCGGTGTTGTCGCGCACGAACTTCGCGTCCGCGCGGCCGACCTCGCCGACCTGCGCGGCGACCTTCTGCTCGTCGACGCGGTTCGCGCCGCTCGCGACGACCAGCACCGGCGCGCCGTCCGACTGGCGGCGGAACAGGATCGACTTCGCGATCTGCGCGACCGAGCAGCCGAGCCCGGCCGCCGCCTCCGCGGACGTCTTGCCGGTTTCAGACAGCATCACGATGCCTTTCGCATGGCCGCGCTCGCGCAGCAGCGTCGCGACGCGTCGCGCGGAATCGGGGAGGGAGTCGAATGAAGTGGGTGTCGTCATGTAGTCGGATCCGTTGAATGCATGAAGCCTGGGGTCAGGCGCAGCTCGGCGCGTCGGCCGCGCTTTGCGCCTTCGCGAGCAGCGCGCGGCCGGCGCGCGACACGTTCGCGCGGCCGATCGCGTTGGAGATGAATTCGCCGGCGGCGACGACCTGCGCGAGATCGACGCCGGTGTCGATGCCGAGGCCCTGCATCAGGTACAGCACGTCCTCGGTCGCGACGTTGCCGGTCGCGCCCTTCGCGTACGGGCAGCCGCCGAGGCCCGCGACCGACGCGTGGAAGATCCCGATCCCTTCGAACAGCGCCGCGTAGATGTTCGCGAGCGCCTGCCCGTAGGTGTCGTGGAAATGGCCCGACAGGCGCTCGCGCGGAAACACGCGCGCGACCGCCGCGAGCACCTCGCGCGTGCGGTGCGGCGTGCCGACGCCGATCGTGTCGGCGATGTCGATCTCGTCGCAGCCGAGCGCCGCGAAGCGCTCGACGACGTCGACGACCGACGCGACCGGCACGTCGCCCTGGTACGGGCAGCCGAGCGCGCACGACACGCTGCCGCGCAGCCGCAGGCCCGCATCCTTCGCGGCCTTCGCGACCGGCTCGAAGCGCGCGATGCTCTCGGCGATGCTGCAGTTGATGTTCCGCTGCGAGAACGCCTCGCTCGCCGCGCCGAAGATCACGACCTCGTCCGCGCGCGCGGCGAGCGCGCCCTCGAAGCCCTTCAGGTTCGGCGTGAGCACCGAGTAGACGGTGCCGGCGCGCCGTTCGATGCCGGCCATCACGTCGGCGCCGTCGGCCATCTGCGGCACCCATTTCGGCGACACGAACGACGCGGCCTCGATGTTGCGGAAGCCGGCGCGCGACAGGCGGTCGACCAGCGCGATCTTCACGTCGGTGGGCACGAAGGTCTTTTCGTTCTGCAGCCCGTCGCGCGGGCCGACTTCGACGATCTTCACGGCGGTGGGGAAGGTCATGACTGTCTCCTTGTCTTTGGAATGCGCGTTTTCAGTAGCCGCGCGCGTAGTCGACGATCCCGCTGACGGGCTCGCCGCGCTCGAACGCGCGGATCTTGCCGGCGATCTGCTCGACCGCTTCCGCGCGCAGCGTTTCGGCGGAGCTGTGCGGCGTGATCGTGATGCGCGGCGCGCGCCAGAACGGATGGTCGTCCGGCAGCGGCTCGTGCTGGAACACGTCGAGCGTCGCGGCGGCGACGCGGCCGCCCGCGAGCGCGTCGAGCAGGTCGGCCTCGACCAGATGCGCGCCGCGCGCGACGTTGATCACGTAGGCGCCGGGTGCGAGCCGCGCGAACGTGCGCGCGCAGAGGATGCCGTCGGTGTCCGGCGTGCTCGGCAGCAGGTTGACGAGCACCTTCGCGCCGTCGACGCACGCGTCGAAGGCGCCGTCGCCCGCGAAGGTCTCGATGCCGTCGAGCTGCTTCGGGCTGCGGCTGTAGCCGCGCACCGGCAGGCCGAGCGCGGCGAGCGCTTGTGCGACCTGCGCGCCGAGCACGCCGAGGCCGAGCACGGCGACCGTGAAGGTCGCGCGCGGATGCGGGTCGAGCACGTGCCAGCGGCGCTCGCGCTGCAGTGCGTCGTATTCGTCGAAGCGGCGCAGGTAGCGCAGCACCGCGTGCGTCACGTACTCGACCATCTGCTGCGCCATGCCCGAATCCTCGAGCCGCACGAGCGGCACGTGCGGCGGCAGCGTGCCCGGATGCGCGCGTTCGAGCGCGAGCAGCGCGTCGACGCCCGCGCCCAGGTTGAAGATCGCGCGCAGGCCGTCGCGCGGCGCGAACAGCTCGCGCGGCGCGCGCCACACGAGCGCGTAGTCGGCGGCGGCCGTGTCGCCCGGCTGCCACGCGCGCAGCTCGGCTTCCGGCAGCGCCTGCGCGAGCTCGTCGCGCCATGCGCCGGCTTCCTGATGCGGTGAATGGAACAGGATCTTCATGCGGTTACTTCGCGAACAGCTGGCCGATGTCGGCGAACGCCTTGAATTCGAGCGCGTTGCCGCACGGATCGAGGAAGAACATCGTCGCCTGCTCGCCGACCTCGCCCTTGAAGCGGATGTGCGGCTCGATCACGAAGCGCGTGTGCGCGGCCTTCAGCTTGTCCGCGAGCGCGTGCCATTCGTCCATCGCCAGCACGACGCCGAAGTGGCGCACCGGCACGTCGTCGCCGTCGACCGGGTTGACCGCGCTCGCGCCCCCCGCGTCGGTTTCGTGCGGCGCGAGATGCGCGACGAGCTGGTGGCCGAAGAAGTCGAAATCGACCCAATGATCCGAGCTGCGGCCTTCCGGGCAGCCGAGCAGGCCGCCGTAGAACGCGCGGGCATCGGCGAGGCTCGACACGGGAAAGGCAAGATGGAACGGGCGCAGCGCGCCGGCGGGCGTAGCGGGCATCGGGTGTCTCCTTTCTGGAACCTCACATTCTACGGTTTCGCGGCGGGTTGCGTCGGCGGGCGGGGGCGCGATCCCGCCCGCCGAAAAGCAAAGCACGAAATATTGGTTCGGCCGCCGCGCGCGGCGCGCCACAATCGGGCTTCGTCTTCAAGCTAGGGTCTGTTTACATGTGGAACGCACATGCGAATGCCCGAAATCGCTCGGAGGGCAAGAAGCGAGGAGCGCCGTTTGGCCGAGCCAAACAAGCGACGAGCGACGCCGCCATACGGGCGATTTCGGGCATTCCCCTGGAATGAATTTTTTAGTTTGGGGTTGCCACGAGAACGGCCGCTCGCCGCGTTGCGCTCCTTGGCGATACGTCCAGTATTCGCGGCGTCGCACGCCTCGCGAGCGGCCGTTCTCGTGGCAACGCATGTGCGTTCCACATGTAAACAGACCCTAGGAGGGCAATCATGGGCGCATGCAGCAAATCGGTCTGGCCGCCGCGGCTCGTCACCGTTCCCGGCCTGCACGGCAGCGAAGGCGCTCACTGGCAGACCTGGCTCGAACGGCAGTTCCCGCGTTCGCTGCGCGTCGAGCAGGCGGACTGGGACGCGCCGGATCTCGCGGGCTGGGCGCAGTCCGTGCGCACGCTGCTCGAACGCGAGCGCGGCCCGTTCGTGCTCGCCGCGCACAGCTTCGGCTGCCTCGCGGCCGCGCACGCGCTCGCGCAGTGGCCGCATGCCGGCGAAGTCGCGGGCGTGCTGCTGGTCGCGCCGGCCAGCCCGCGGAAGTTCACGTTCGCCGGCGCGTTCGACGCGCGGCGCCTCGCGGTGCCGTCGATCGTGATCGGCAGCGAGACCGATCCGTGGATGTCGTCCGGCGATGCCCGCACCCTCGCGCAGCGGCTCGGCAGCGCGTTCGTCAACCTCGGCGACGCGGGCCACATCAACACCGCAGCCGGCTTCGGGCCGTGGCCGCGCGCGAAGTACTTCATCGATACGCTCGTGCATTGCGCGGCGCCGCTGCGGTTTCGTGAGGAGACGGGAGAGTTCGATGCCGCCTTCGCCGGCAGGGTGCTCGCGCACGCGATCTGACGCAGTGCGAATCCACGACGCCGCGCGCCACCACGAAAAACGCCCTGCGGCGCGGGCCGAGGCCCGCCCTGCAGGGCGTCGTCTTTCGACGCGCGGCGCGAGCGGCCGTTACGCGGTGACGGGCTTCACCGCCGCCGGATCCGAATAGCTCGGCCGCCCGTTCTCGACGTGACCTGCGAAGCGGCGCGAGAACGTGCCGTTCGCGCCGTCGCTCACCGTCACGTCGTACCACTGGTGGCTCGACGCGAGCAGCCATTGCTCGACGCGCTCGTCGCCCGCGTGCAGTGTCACCTGCCGCGCCGGCGCGCCGTACGCGTTGTCGGTCAGCGTCAGCGTGACGTGGCCCGTCCCGTGATTGCGCAGTTTCAGGTACAGGTTGCCGTTCGCGACGTCGTAGCCGGCCTTGACTTCCGGCTGCGCGTGATTGCGGCGATGCGCGGCCGCGGCCGACGCGTTGCCCGAGAAGATCCGCACGAAGCCGTTCGGCCCGTACACCGAGAACGCATACGCGCCGTGCGTCGCCGACAGGTCGAAATCCGCGTGCAGCGTGCGGTGCGCGCCGACCGTGTAGCGCCACGGCCCGTCGCCGCGGTTCGTCGCATACACGTTGAAGTGCGCGCCCTGCTCGCCGCGGTTCGCGAATTCGATGCGCAGCCGGTTCGCGCCGTCGACGCGCGCGTTCACATGCAGTTCGTACGGCAGCGCGCGCGCGCCGGCCGCACGCCCGGTTCCTGCGGATCGATCGGCGCCGGTTGCGCGGGCACGGTCGGCGCGGGCTGCGACGTGCACTGCTGGTCGGCGATCGAGCGGTACTGGCTCGTGTCGGGCAGCGGCGGGAACGTCGCGTCCTGCGTGCGGAAATCGAACGCGGCGCGCAGGTCGCCGCACACCGTGCGGCGCCACGGCGTGATGTTCGGCTCGTCGACGCCGAAGCGCTCGCCGATGAAGCGGATCACCGACGTATGGTCGAACACCTGCGAGCACACGAAGCCGCCCTTGGTCCACGGCGACACGACCGTCATCGGCACGCGCGGGCCGAGGCCGTACGGCAGGCCGTCGGCCGTGTAGCTGCCGCCGCGCCCCGGGTTCACGACGGTGTGCAGCTCGCCGTCGGTCGTGACGGTCGACGCGCCCTGCGCGGCCGACGTCGGCGGTTGCGGCGGCACGATGTGATCGAAGAAGCCGTCGTTCTCGTCGTACATGATGAACAGCACGGTCTTGCTCCATACGTCCGGGTTCGCGGTGAGCGCGTCGAGGATCTGCGACGTGTAGTTCGCGCCGTAGGCGGGCGTGTATTTCGGATGCTCGGAGAACACCGCGGGCGGCAGCAGCCACGACACCTGCGGCAGGCGGTCGTTGATCACGTCGGACTTCAGGTCGTCGAGCGTGCGCACCGTCTGCGCGCGCTGGTACAGCGACGAGCCCGGCTGCGCGTGGATGAAGTTCGCGAAGTTCTGCAGGATGTTCGTGCCGTAGTTGCCGTTGACCGGATCGGCCCACGTGAGCCCCTGCTGGTAGATCTGCCACGAGACGCCGCGCGCCTCGAGCCGCTCGGGGAAGGTCTGCCACGTGAGCAGCTGGTACGCGGGCGGCAGGTCGCCGTCGACGTAGTCGGCGTTGTCGAGCAGCGGGCCGCCGAACTTGCCGGTCGGGTCGATCGTGCCCGTCATCAGGTACGCGCGGTTCGGGTGCGTCGGGCCCGGCAGCGAGCAGAAGTAGTGATCGCAGACGGTGAACGCATCGGCGAGCGCGTAGTGGAACGGGATGTCCTCGCGCACGTGGTAGCCCATCGTCATGTCGGTCTTGTTCGCGGGCCACTGGTCGTAGCGGCCGCCGTCGATCGCCGCGTGGGTCTTCGCCCACGAGTGGTCGAGCGCGCCGAGGCACTGCGCGCTGGTCGTCTTCGTGTCGAGCCGGAACGGCAGCACGGGCTTCGCCGGGTCCGCCTTCGACGGCTGGTACCACACGGGCTTGCCGTTGGGCAGCGGGATCGGGAACCGGTCGTTGTAGCCGCGCACGCCGCGCAGGTGTCCGAAGTAATGGTCGAACGAGCGGTTCTCCTGCATGAACACGACGATGTGCTCGACATCGCGGATCGTGCCGGTGCCGCGCGCGGCGGGAATCGCGAGCGCGCGGCGGATCGATTCGGGGAACGCGCCGAGCGCGGCGGCGGCGCCCGCGGACTGCGCGACGGTATGCAGGAAACGGCGGCGGCTGGATGACGTCATGTTTTTCACCTCGGTTCTGCGAACGGGGACGGAAACGGCGGATCAGCCCGGCGTCGATGCGGGGGCGGCCGATGCCGGTGCGGCCGGCTTTGCGCCGTCGTCGTCTTCCGGCGGATAGTGGACGACGGGCGGCGCGAGCGGCGCGGTCGCCGACGCGGCGTTGCCGGCCGGCGCGGCGCTGTTGAATGCGCTCGCCGTGCCGGCGGACCCGCCGGCCTGCCGCGCGCCGTCGGCCGGGTGCGCGCCATGCGATGCGTCGTCGCTGCACGCGGCGGCGGACAGTGCGGCACAAACGGCGAGGGCGGTGGCAAAGCGGCGCATCACATGTCTCCTGCGGGGCTGATCTCGAACGTCGACGAGTATGACGAATCGATGAGGCGTTTCGATGAATCGTTTGCGGCCGGCGCGTGATCGCGGAATGCTTTCGGCGCGGTGACGAATGGCTTTCGGTCGTGCGGGTTGCGCGTCAGCGGCGCGGCGTGCGGCGGCGCACTTCGCTGCGCAGCCAGCCGAGCCACGTGCGGATCGCCGCTTCCTTCGGATGGTCGGGACGCCACACGACATAGTGCGCGTAGACGTCGGTGATGCGCACCGTGGATACGCGCACGAGCGTGCCCGCCGCCAGTTCGGGCTCGATCAGCGAACGGCGCGCGAGCGCGACGCCGCGCCCCTTCAGCACCGCGTCGATCAGCGCGTTCGCGTCGGTGAAGCGCGGCGCGCGCGCGGATTCGGTGAGGTCGAGCCGCGCGGCCTGGAACCACGGCTCCCACGGCTGCGCGGGATGCCGCAGCAGCGTCGCGCGCACGAGGTCGGCCGGCGCGCGCGGCGCGATGCCGTCGCGATTGCGGTACCCGGGGCTCGCGACCGGAAACACGGTCTCGTTCATGAGCTTCTCTGCAACGACGCCCGGCCACGTGCCGGGGCCGTAGCGTAGCGCGACGTCGATGCGGTCGCGCTTGCGCAGCGGCGCGAGCGCGGCGTCCGGATGCAATGCGATGTCGATGTGCGGGTGCGCGGCCGCGAAGCGCGGCAGACGCGGCGCTAGCCAGCGTTCGGCGACGCTCGGCAGCACGCTGACGTCGAGCGTGACGGCGCGCGTGCGCGGCCGGCTGCGCGTCGCGAGCGCCGGCTCGAACGCGCGCTCGAGCACGCTCAGGCCCTGGCGCACCTGCAGCGCGAGCGCATGCGCGGCATGCGTCGGCGTCGCGCCGTTGCGTTCGCGCGTGAAGAGCGGGTAGCCGAGCTGCGCCTCGAGCGCGCGAATGTGCTGGCTCACGGCGCCCTGCGTGAGCGCGAGCGCGTCCGCGGCGCGCGTGAAGCTCTGCAGCCGCACGGCGGCCTCGAACGCGCGCAGCGTCTGCAGCGGAGGAAGATGGATCGGTCGCATGGCCGGTATTAGTAGCACTAATGCCCGAGCACGACAATTCATCGTTTGCCGGCGCCGCCGCCGCGTTCCTACACTCGGCGCCATCTTCCACACGGCCTGCGTGGCACCGTCAACATGAATGCATATCGTCTCTACTATTCGCCGGGCGCCTGTTCGCTCGCCTCGCACATCGCGCTCGAGGAAACCGGCGCGCCGTTCGACACCGAAGTCGTCTCCGTGCGCGAGCGCGACAACTACGGCGACCGCTATCTCGCGATCAATCCGAAGGCGCGCGTGCCCGCGCTCGCGATTCCGGGCGAGCCGCGCGTGCTCACCGAAACGCCCGCGATCCTCGCGTATCTCGCGCGCCGCCATCCGGACGCGCACCTGCTGCCGCTCGACGATCCGCTGCGCGAGGCGCGCTGCCACGAATGGCTCGCGTGGCTCGTCGGCTGGGTGCATGGCGTCGGCTACGGCGCGCTGTGGCGGCCGGGCCGCTTCGTCGACGATCCGGCGGTGCACGGCGCGATCAGCGCGCATGGGCGCGGCGTGATCGACACCGCGAACGCGACGATCGAAGCGAGTCTGGCCGACGGGCGCGAGTGGGCGGAGCCGGGCGGCCATTCGATCGTCGATCCGTTCCTGCTCGTGCTGTATCACTGGGGCGCGGCGATCGGGCTCGACATGACGCGGCACGCGGCGTGGAGCGCCCACGCGCAGCGCGTCGCCGCGCGGCCCGCGGCGCAGCGCGCGCTGGCGGCCGAGGGGCTCCGGTCAGCGTGAGCGGACCTGGGCGGCGGGCCGCGGAAACAGCGGCCACGTCGCGAGCGCGCACGCGGCCGTCGCGAGCCAGACGACGCTCCACGACGCGTGCGCGAGCAGCGGCGGGATCGCGAGCGGCGTCGCGAACAGGCCCAGGTACACGCAGGTGTTCGCCATCCCGAGCGCGGTGCCGGCTTGATTCGCGCCGGCGAGCGTCGCGAGCTCGGTATAGGCGACGCCGTGCCATGCGGACACGCAAACGCCCGCGAGCACCAGCAACACGACGATCGCGGCGGGCGGCACGTGCGGGAACGCGCTGGTCACGGCCGCGAGCAGCGCGAACGACGCCACCGCGACGAGCACCGAGCCGCGCAGGTACGCGCGCCGGTTGCCGCGCCGGTCCGTATGGCGTCCGCTCCACACGCGCATCGCCATCGCGCCGGCCTGCAGCGTGACCATCGCCGCGCTGATGCCGGCGAGCCCGAGCCGGATGACATCGTGCAGGAACACGGTCGCGAACGTGAGCACCGCGAACTGCGGCGCGCACAGCAGGCCGATGCCGAGCACGATCCGCCACACCGGGCCGCTTGCGAGCGGGCTGCGTGCATGCGGCGCGGGCTGCCCGCCGGCGTGCGCAGCAACGGGCGCATCGCGCTCCGGCGGCTCGTGCAGCCAGCGCCAGGTGAGCACGGCCGACACCGCGCACAGCAGCGCGAGCGCGCCGTACACGGCGGCGAAGCCGACGTGCGACGCGAGCGACGGCAGCAGCGCCGCGCCGACGCCGCCGCCGAGCGGCACCGCGGTCTGGCGGATGCTCATCGCGAGCCCGCGCTCGCGTTCGCCGAACCAGCGCATCACCGCGCGGCCGCTCGAGCCGTTGACGCTGCCGCCGAGCAGCCCGACGACGAACAGCGCGGCGGCGACGCGCATCAGCGGCGGCACCGCCTGCGCGGACGGCGCGATCGCGAACGCCATCAGCGCGAGCATCGCGGCGGTCGCGACCAGCCCGGACAGGAGTGTGCGCCGATCGCCGAAGCGATCAGCGGCGATGCCCCACGGCAGCTCGGACAGCGCGACGCCCAGGCCGAGCGCGCCGAGCACGACGCCGAGCGCGCCGTTGTCGAGCCGGTAGTCGGCGCGCATCCAGACGGCGGTGGTCGGGATGCCGGCCGCGGCGGCGGAAAAGCTCATGTTCGCGGCGACGCCGGCCGCGAGCACGCGCCAGCGATGGGCCGGGCCACGCGCGTGGCGTGCCGGCGACGAGGAGGCGAGGGTGGCGCAAGTGTTCATGACGGGGTGCGGGGAAGTGGCTGTTGACGCGCACAGTCTCGCGCCGTACATTCATCCTGAAAATCGGAAAGTTTTTGATGAATCGTTCGATAAAACGGGATGATTGGCATGTCTGAAAGCGATGTGGCGCGATCCGCCGCGACCCAACCCAACTTCGACATCGCGGCGCTGCGCAGCCTCGTCGCCGGGATGGATCTCGGCAGCTTCGCGAAGGCGGCCGACCGGGTCGCGCGCTCGTCGTCGGCGGTGAGCGCGCAGATCCGCAAGCTCGAGGAGCAGGCGGGCACGCCGCTGTTCGTCAAATCAGGGCGCGGGCTTGCGCTGACCGATGCCGGCGACGCGATGCTGCGCTACGCGCGGCGGATGATCGAGCTGAACGACGAGGCTGCCGCCGCGGTGCGCGGCGTGAGTCTCGACGGCTGGGTGCGGATCGGCCTGCAGGAGGATTTCGGCGAGGCGATCCTGCCCGGCGTGCTGGGCCGTTTCGCGCGCGCGCATCCGAAGGTGCGGATCGAGGCGCGCGTCGCGCATAACGCGGAGTTGCTCGAACGGCTCGACGCGAACCAGCTCGATCTCGCGCTGGTGTGGGGCGATCCCGCGTCGGCGGCGTTCGTCGCGCGCACGGGGATCGACAGCGAGGAGATCGCACGCGTGCCGATGCGGTGGATCGGCGCGGCCGGCTCAGGCGCTGCCGGTGTAGGCGCGGCCGGCGTAGGCGCGGCGGGAGACGGTGACGCGGGCGAGCCGTCCGTTCGCATGCGGGACGAACCGCTGCCGCTCGTCGTGTTCGACCGGCCATGCCGCTTCTTCGGCGCGGCGACGGACGCGCTCGATCGCGCCGGCGTGCCGTGGCGCGTCGCGTTCACGACGCCGAGCCTCGCGGGCCTGTGGGCCGCCGCGTCGGCGGGCCTCGGGCTGACGGTGCGCTCGCATTACGGGCTGCCCGCGTCGGTGCGGCTGCTCGACGCTGCGCCGCTCGGCCTGCCCGAATTGCCGAGCGTGCCGCTGATGTTGCTGCGGCGCGCGTCGTCAGCGACGCCGACCGTCGATCGGCTCGCGCGGATCATGACGCAGGCGGTGAGCGGGGCGACTGAAACGCCGGTTGCCGCGTTCGCGACCTGATCCTGGGCGGCAAGCATGCCTTCGGTTGCCCGTTCGGCCGACTGGAGCGAATTGTCCAATCTCGCGACAATGGTGGTCACTCAATGGAGCCCATCATGCAGAACGCAAACCTCCACGACGCCACGCTCGATCTGTCGCGGCTCGTCGATGCCGCGATCGCCGGCGAGGACGTCGTGATCTCGCAGGACGGCAAGCCCTCGGTTCGGCTCGTGCCTCTCGAGCCTATCCACCAGTATGGCCTCCTCAAGGGGCAGATATGGATCGCCGACGACTTTGATGCGCGGCTTCCCGACGACCTGCTTGATGCGTTCGAAGGGAAGTAATGCGGTTGCTGTTCGATACACCCATCTAGGGAAAGTTGGACGTCGATGTGGATCGGCTGGTCGATGCGATCAGGACAAGCAAGCACCACGAGCTGCCGGTTCGGGCCGCGCACGGCGCGGCCGTGCGCAATCTGCCCCATTATCATCGCGACCCGTTCGACCGGCTGCTCGTCGCGCAGGCGTGGTGCGAACCGCTGCTGCTCGTCACCGCCGACGGCAACCTCGCGCAGTACGGCTCGTCCCGAATCCTGACGGTTTGAAACAATTTCGGGAGCGAAATCCTACGCTGCCGCAACAGCCGGCGTGGATGCTTCCAGCGCCGCATGCAGTTCGACCAGCCTCGCCCGCAGCGCGTCGCTCGCCGGCACGAACGGCAGCCTCAACCCATCCTCGCACCAGCCCTGCGCGGCCAGCAGTGCCTTCACCGGCGCCGGATTCGGCTCCTCGAACAGCGCCGCGACGAGCGGCTGCAGCGCGACCGCGAGGCACCGCGCGTCGGCGAGCCGTCCATCGCGCAGCAGCCCGAAGATGCGCACGTGCCACTCGGTCAGCACGTGCGCGCTGCTCGCGATCGTGCCGTGCGCGCCCGCGCACAGCGCCGCGAAGTTCTGGGTGTCGTCGCCGGACAGGATCGCGAGCGGCGTCTCGTGCACGAGACGCGTCATCCGCTCGATGCTGCCGCCGCACTCCTTGACGCCCGCGACGCGGGCGTCGCGCGCGAGCGCCTGCAGCGTCTCCAGCTCGACGTTCACGCCGGTGCGGTACGGAATGTTGTAGACGAGCACCGGCCGGTCGGCGGCTTCGACGATCGCTTCGAAGTGCCGCCGGATGCCGTCCTGCGTCGGCCGCACGTAGACGGGCGGCGTCACGAGCAGGCCGTCGGGGCCCAGCGCCGCAAGCTCGCGCGCGCGCGCCGCGGCGAACTGCGTCGCGCTCGCGGTCAGACCGACGATGATCGGCAGGCCCGGCGCGGCGTCGCGCAGCGTCGCGAACACTGCATCCTGCTCGCGCGCGTCGAGCAACGCGCCTTCGCCCGTCGTCGCGCCCGCGACGAACCCGGCGATGCCGGCGGCCGCATAGCGGCGCGCGAGCCGCGCGAGCGCCGCATGGTCGACGTCGCCGTGGTGAAACGGCGTGATGACCGGCAGCCAGATACCTTCGAAACGTGTTTGCATGCAAAGCCTCATGGTGAAAACGGAAATGGGAAGGAACCGTTCCGCCGACGGGGTGCCGGAGCGAGGCTTGCGAGCGAGGAGAAAGAAACAACCTGCGGGCATCCCGTCCGGCATTCGCCTGACGGGACGCGACGTCCCCGTCAGTCGAGGAGTCGTTTTTTCAGTTTCAGCCCGGCCGCGCGCGCGCCTGCCGCGACGGCGGCGAGGATCGGATGCGGGCGCAGGGCAGCAGACATGGATGGACCGTGAAAAGGGCTGAGCGGCGATCTTAGCATCACATCCGGCGCGTGCGCGAGCGGTCGCCGTCGCTTATCCGGAATTCTGCTTTGCTTTCCACGACTGATTGGAAGGCGCCGCGCGGCCCGCCGCTAGAATGCCCGCTTACGTTTCGATGACGGCGCGAGCGTGCGCCGGCACGCATCAACCACTGGAAGCGGGGCATTCAACGATGGGATACACGAACGGAATCGGCAGCCGGCTGCTGAAGGGCGTCGCCGCAGCGGCGCTGGTCGTCTCGACGGCGGCCGCGCACGCGGACACGTCGCTGCTGAACGTGTCGTACGACGTGACGCGCGAGCTGTACAAGGACATCAACGCGGGCTTCGCCGCCGCCTACAAGCAGAAGACCGGCGAGACGGTTGCGATCAAGCAGTCGCACGGCGCGTCGAGCGCGCAGGCGCTGTCGGTGCTGCAGGGCCTGCAGGCCGACGTCGTGACGATGAACCAGCCGAACGACATCGACCTGCTCGCCGAGCGCGGCCAGCTGCTGCCGAAGGACTGGCGCGCGCGCTTCCCGGACGGCAGCTCGCCGTACTCGACGACGATGGTGTTCCTCGTGCGCAAGGGCAATCCGAAGGGGATCAAGGACTGGAGCGATCTCGCGAAGCCGGGCGTGCAGGTGATCATCGCGAACCCGAAGACGTCCGGCAACGGCCGCTACGCGTATCTCGCCGCGTGGGGCTACCAGAAGCAGAAGGGCGCGACCGACCAGCAGGCGCTCGACTTCGAGAAGGCGATCTTCCGCAACGTGCCGGTGCTCGATTCGGGCGGCCGGGGCGCGACGACGACGTTCACGCAGCGCGGCATCGGCGACGTGCTCGTCACGTTCGAGAACGAGGTCGCGCTGATGGACACCGGCGCGTCGGGCGCGCAGTTCGACGCGGTGTATCCGTCGGCCAGCATCCTCGCGGAGCCGCCGGTCGCGCTCGTCGACAAGGTGGTCGACAAGAAAGGCACGCGCAAGGTCGCGCAGGCGTATCTCGACTACCTGTACACGCCGGACGCGCAGGAGATCATCGCGCAGCACCATCTGCGCCCGCGCGATCCGAACGTGCTGAAGAAGCACGCAGCCGAGTTCAAGCCGCTGAAGACGTTCAGCGTCGAGCAGGTCTTCGGGAGCTGGGCGAACGCGCAGAAGACGCATTTCGCCGACGGCGGCACGTTCGACCGGGTGATCGTCGACCGGAAATGACGGCGGCCCGGCGCGGTGCGGCGCGCCACGCAAGCGCGCCGCATCACGGCTTGCCGTTGATCGTGGTGAGGTAGCGGGCGAGGTCGTCGATCGCCTCGGGCGGCAGCGGCGCGCCATACACCGCGCGCATCTTGACGACTTCCGCCTTCCACTCGTCGAACGACAGCGGCGGCTGGCGCGTCACCATGTCGACCGAATGGCAGACGAGGCAGTGCAGGTCCGCGAGATCGGCGCCCGGGCCGGGCGGAAACTTCCGCGTATCGCCGGGCAGCGTGACCTCGACCGTGCGAGCCTCGGTGTTCCGCGCTGCCGCGGCGCGCGCCGGCCCGGTCGCTTCCGCCATCGCGACGCTTGTCGCGCACGTCGCGGCGGCGAGCAGGAGCGCGGCACAAGTCTTCGTCATGATCGGCTCCTCACGCGACGACCACGTTCGTCGTTTCGACCACGTTGCGCATGTAGCCGGCCGGGTTCCAGTTCGGCGCATCGGGCTGCTCGACGCCGTCGGCGTTGATCGCCTTGACCCGCAGCACCGCCTGTCCCGCGCGCCGCGGCGTGAACTGCGCTTCCCAGCGGCGGAAACTGTATTTGCCGTAGTCCTTCCCGAGCCGGGCTGCCGCCCAGGACGCGCCGCCGTCGGGCGAGAAGAGCACCTTGCGCACGCCGGTGTCGCCGCCGAACGCGATGCCCCGGACCGTCTGCACGCGATCCAGTGCGATTACGCTGCCGTCGGCGAGGTTGGTGATGAACGAGCGCGGCGCCATCCGGCCGATCGGCACGGTCGCAACGCCGGCCTGCCCGGGCAGGATGCTCGCGTGCGGGGTGTCGGGGATCCGGTAGGCCTTCGCCATCCAGAAGTTGTCGTCGCGGCGGTCGATGACCTCGATGTCGTGCAGCATCTTCACCCAGTACGTCGAATACCAGCCGGGCACGACGAGACGCACCGGGAACCCGTTGAGCAGCGGCAGCGGCTGCCCGTTCATCGCGAACGCGACGATCACTTCGCCGTCGCGCGCGCGATCGACGTCGAGCGCCTTCACGTAGGCCGGCGTGGCGGGCAGCACGCCCGTGTCGAGGCCGTTGAAGCGGACCTGGACCGCGCCCGCCTTCACGCCCGCCCGGTCGAGGATGTCCTTCAGTCGCACGCCGCTCCAGCGTGCGTTGCCCATCGCGCCGTTGCCCCATTCGCCGCCGGCTACGCGCGGCTTGAAGAAGCCGCGCGAATTGCCGGCGCACTGATTGACGGCGGCGACCTCGACGTGTGGAAAGTCCCGCGCGAGCTCGCGCAGGCTCAGCTCCAGCGGCCGCTCGACGAGCCCGTGCACCGCGAGCCGGAACGCGCCGGCGTCGATCCGTGTCGGGATGCCGGCCAGGTGCCAGCGCACGAAGAAGCGGTCGTTCGGCGTGAACACGCCGTCGTCGAACACGGAGAACGGCGTTTCCAGCAGCGGCGGACGGGTGCGCACGAGCAGCATCTCGCCCTTTTGCGGAAAGGCGCGCGTCAGCTCGCGCAGCCCGTTCTCGAACGGCAGCGAGACCGCGTCGGCGGCGTGTGCGCGGCCAAGCCAGCCGCTGCCGACGGCCAGCAGGCCGCCCGCGACGGCGGCCTGGACGAGGTGGCGGCGTTGTGGATCGAGTGGGGCGGCCATGTCGACTCCCGGGTTAGCCGATCTGTCTGTGGATAGCGCAACCGTTCGCCCGGCCGGGGGGGGCGCATGCGCGCCGGCGCTGCATTCATATTAGGCGCTATCCGGCGCCATATCCGGCCCGGCCGCGCCACGCATTTCCGCTTCCGCGGCCCGCGTGCTACGCTCGTCGCCTCCCCGTCTGCGGCGCCGCACGATGAACGTCGATCCTTCCGCTTCTCCCCCTCGCGGCCGCGGCCGCAAGATCTGGTCGGGCACCCGCCACGTGATCGCGTACGGGATGCCGCCGCTCGGCTGGCGCGACCTGTACCACCGCGCGCTGACGGTGAGCTGGCCCGTGTTCTTCCTGTCGCTCGCGGTGCTGTTCCTGCTCATCAACAGCGGCTTCGCGACGCTGTACATGCTCGGCAGCGCGCCGATCGCGAACCAGTCGCCGGCCGGCTTCGGCGGCGCGTTCTTCTTCAGCGTCGAGACGCTCGCGACCGTCGGCTACGGCGACATGCATCCGCAGACCGTCTACGCGCACGTCGTCGCGACGTTCGAAATTTTCGTCGGGATGTCGGGGATCGCGCTGGCCACCGGGCTCGTGTTCGCCCGTTTCTCGCGGCCGCGCGCGAAGATCCTGTTCGCACGCTACGCGATCGTGCGGCCGCTGAACGGCCGGATGACGGTGATGGTGCGGGTTGCGAACGCACGCCAGAACGTGATCGCCGAGGCGCGCGCGAAGCTGCGGCTGATGCGCGTCGAAGGCTCGCACGAGGGCTATACGCTGCGCAAGATCCACGACCTGCCGCTCGTGCGCAGCGAGCACCCGATCTTCCTGCTCGGCTGGAACCTGATGCACGTGATCGACGAGTCGAGCCCGCTGTTCGGCGAGTCGGCCGAGTCGCTCGCGGCGCGCGACGCGTCGCTGCTGATCACGATCGAGGGCTCGGACGAGACGACCTCGCAGGTGATGCTGGCCCGCCACTCATGGGAGCACGACGAGATCCGCTGGTTTCATCGCTACGTCGACCTGATGCACGAGGAGGACGGCATCACGCACATCGACTACACGCACTTCCACGAAATCGTGCCGATCGACGCGGACACGGACGGCGGCACGCCCGGCGCGACCGTCGTGTCCCGCGAAGCACGCGCGCCCGGCCCGGCCGCATCGTCGACGTAGCGCCCGTTCGCGTCAGGGATGCAGCAGCCGCGCCGCTTCGCGTTGTTCGATCGAGACCGCGCGGCGGAAGCCGTCGCGGTCTTCCGCGCGCGCGACGTAATCGCCGAGCACGCCTTCGTGCGGCAGCAGGTGCGCGTCGAACGCGATCTTCAGCGTGCTCGCGAGCAGCAGGTCGGCCGCGGTGAAGTGCGCGCCGACGAGCCACGGGCTTTGCGCCAGCGTCTGCGCGAGCGCGCGCTGCACGCGCGCGATGTTGCCCCAGCCGAACGCGACCGGGTTGCCCGACGCGCCGGTGAATTTTTCCGCCATCGCCGGTTCGAGGCAGGTCGGCGTGAAGAACAGCCACTGCAGGAACCGGCCCCGCAGCGGATCGTCGGGCGCGATGCCGAGCTGCGCGTCGGGAAAGCGGTCCGCGAGGTAGAGCAGCACCGCGCCGGATTCGGCGAACGGCACGCTGCCGTCGTCGAGCGCGGGCAGCTTCGCCATCGGATTGACCTGCACGAACGCATCGCTGCCCTGCTCGTGCGAGCGCAGGTCGATCGGCACCAGCTCATACGGCACGCCGATCTCCTCCAGCATCCACAGCGCTCGGAACGCCCGGGTTTTCGGCCAGTAGTAAAGCTTCATCATGTCTCCGCGTTTCGGTGTCGGTTGACGGTCAAGCGTACCCGAGCCGGGGAGGTTCGGACAGGGGCGACCGGCTAGGTGCGGCCGGCCAGGGGAGATGTGGATAACTAGTCGTTGCATAACTAGTTAAAAATTCTGTGCATTCCGGCAGCTTGTCGGGAGGTGGTCGACGGCCCGCAAGCGCGAACGACGCGCTGAAACGGAGGGGCTGCACTTGTACTCGTATGAGCGACGCGCGCTTCATGAGGCCAACGGGCCGGACCGTGAGTTTGTGTGACGTTGTGCGTTCGAACGGTTGTGGACAACCGCCCCACGAAGTCACTCGAAATGCTGTGCATCCGCAAGGTGAGGGCGTTGCCCGTGGGCAGATGTATCGGGCCGTGCGGGCGGCGCCAGACCGTCTCGCGCAGATGAACGCGCCGAGTCGACCGAGCGGACGCAGCCGGTCACGCTGTCGCGCGCGTTGTGGATATCCCCACCCGGAAACGACTCGAAGCCCTGTGCATTTCAACGGTGAGCGTGAGAGCCTGATCGAGCGCGTCGCCGGCATCGATGTGGATATGCGACCTCCGAGGCGACTCGAAAGGCTGTGGATTTTAACGGTGAGGGCGAGTCCTTGGTCGAGCGCGTCGGCAGCGTCGATGTGGATATCCGGTTTCTGAGGCCACTCGCAAGGCTGTGGATTTTAACGGTGAGGGTGAGTCCTCGGGCGAACACTTCGCCAACTCCGATGTGGATATCCTGCCCCCGAGGCGACTCGCAAGGCTGTGCATTCTGACGGTGAGGATGAGCCGTCGATCGAACGCGTCGCCAACTCCGATGTGGATATCCGACCTTCGAGGCGACTCGAAACGCTGTGGATTTCAATGGTGAGAGAGATCCCTCGATCGAACGTTTCGCCAACTCCGATGTGGATATCCGGCCTCCAAATCGACTCGCAAGGCTGTGGATTTTAACGGTGAGGGTGAACTCTCGATCAAACGCGTCGCCAGCGCCGATGTGGATATCCGCTCCGCGACGCCACTCGAAAGGCTGTGGATTCTACAGGTGAGGGTGAGTCCTCGATCGAATGCGTCGCCAGATCCGATGTGGATTTCCGGCATCCGGGGCCACTCGGAAGGCTGTGGATGTTAACGGTGAGAGTGAGTCCTCGGTCGAACACTTCGCCAGCGCCGATGTTGATATCCCGTCTCCGAAGCCACTCGAAAGGCTGTGGATTTCAACGGTGAGAGTGACTCCTCGATCGAACGTTTCGCCAGCCCGATGTGAATATCCGGCCTCCAAGCCGACTCGCAAGGCTGTGAATTCCAACGGTGAGGATGAGCCCCCGATCGAACGCGTCGCCAGCCCGGATGTGGATATCCACCTCCCGACGCCACTCGAAAGGCTGTGGATTCTACAGGTGAGCATGAGCACCCGATCAAACCCGCTGCGCGGATCTCCAAATCGACTCGAATCCCTGTGCATTTCAAAGGTGAGCGTAAGCGCCCGATCAGGCGCGTCGAGCCGCATGTCCATTGTGGATATCCGCCTCCCCGGGCAAATCGAAACGCTGTGCAATCCAACGGTGAGGGGGCGCGCCTCCACCCGGCCGGCCCGCGTCGCACGGCGCGCGAGCGCCGGCCGCCACCCGTGAGCGGCTGCCCGGCTACATGCTGCTTCCACGGCCAACCGCGCCCGCGCCACGCCCCCACCCGATCCACCACGCATCCCCCCGCGCGCGAAAACTCTCTCAAATCTCGCACAAATGCTGCGTGGTTTTTCTCGTCAGACGGCCATCCGAGCAAGATGAGAAAAAACATTCTTCTTTCCGCGCGAAAAAATAGAGCCATTCCGCTGCCGCCGGCACAGCGTCGCCCGACGCGCCGCCGCAGCCGCCAAGAACAGCAGAAATCTGCACGAATCAGGAGACGTCCCCATGACCGCCCGCTTGCCCATCGACGGCACGCCCGCCCTATCCGACTATCGTCTGACCGACAACCTGACCGCGACGCGCGGCCGGATCTTCCTGACCGGCACGCAGGCGCTGGTGCGCCTGCTGCTGATGCAGCGCGCGGCCGACGCCGCGCAGGGCCTGAACACGGCCGGCTTCGTCAGCGGCTACCGCGGCTCGCCGCTCGGCATGGTCGACCAGCAGCTGTGGAAGGCGAAGAAACTGCTCGACGGCGGCGGCGTGCGCTTCCTGCCCGCGATCAACGAGGAGCTCGGCGGCACCGCGGTGCTCGGCACGCAGCGCGTCGAGGCCGATCCGGAGCGCACCGTCGACGGCGTCTATGCGATGTGGTACGGCAAGGGCCCGGGCGTCGACCGCGCGGGCGACGCGCTGAAGCACGGCAACGCGTACGGCTCGTCGCCGCACGGCGGCGTGCTGGTCGTCGCGGGCGACGATCACGGCTGCGTGTCGTCGTCGATGCCGCACCAGAGCGACTTCGCGATGATCGCGTGGCACATGCCGGTCGTGAATCCGTCGAACATCGCCGACATGCTCGAATTCGGGCTGTACGGCTGGGCGCTGTCGCGCTACTCGGGCGCATGGGTCGGCTTCAAGGCGATCTCGGAAACGGTCGAATCGGGTTCGACCGTCGATCTCGACGCGCTGCAGACGCAGTGGCCGGCGCCGGCGGGCTTCACGCCGCCGTCGGGCGGCCTGCACAACCGCTGGCCCGACCTGCCGAGCCTCACGATCGAGGCGCGCCTCGCGGCGAAGCTCGACGCGGTGCGCCACTTCGCGCGCACCAACAGCATCGACAAGTGGATCGCGCCGAGCGCGCAGGCGAACGTCGGCATCGTCACCTGCGGCAAGGCGCACCTCGACCTGATGGAAGCGCTGCGCCGCCTCGACCTGACCGTCGCCGATCTCGACGCGGCCGGCGTGCGCATCTATAAGGTCGGCCTGTCGTACCCGCTCGAGATGACGCGCATCGAGACCTTCATCGACGGCCTCGCCGAAGTGCTCGTCATCGAAGAGAAGGGCCCGGTGATCGAGCAGCAGATCAAGGACTACCTGTACAACCGCGCGGACGGCGCGCGCCCGCGCGTGCTCGGCAAGCACGACGCCGAAGGCGCGTGCCTGCTGTCCGAGCTCGGCGAGCTGCGCCCGTCGCGGATCCTGCCGGTGTTCGCCACCTGGCTCGCGCGCCACAAGCCGGCGCTCGACCGCCGCGAGCGCGTCGTCGATCTGGTCGCGCCGCAGATCCTGTCGAACGAGGCGGACGCGGTGAAGCGCACGCCGTACTTCTGCTCGGGCTGCCCGCACAACACGTCGACGAAGGTGCCGGAAGGCTCGATCGCGCAGGCCGGCATCGGCTGCCACTTCATGGCGTCGTGGATGGACCGCGACACGACCGGGCTGATCCAGATGGGCGGCGAGGGCGTCGACTGGGCCGCGCACGCGATGTTCACCAACACGAAGCACGTGTTCCAGAACCTCGGCGACGGCACCTACTTCCACTCGGGCATTCTCGCGATCCGCCAGGCGGTCGCCGCGAAGGCGAACATCACGTACAAGATCCTCTACAACGACGCGGTCGCGATGACGGGCGGCCAGCCGGTCGACGGCAGCATCTCGGTGCCGCAGATCGCGCGGCAGGTCGAGGCGGAAGGCGTGTCGCGCTTCGTCGTCGTGTCGGACGAACCGGAGAAGTACGACGGCCATCACGGGCTGTTCCCGAAGGGCACGACGTTCCACCACCGCAGCGAGCTCGACGCGGTGCAGCGCGAGTTGCGCGAGACGCCGGGCGTCACCGTGCTGATCTACGACCAGACCTGCGCGGCCGAGAAGCGCCGCCGCCGCAAGAAGGGCGAATTCCCCGACCCGGACAAGCGCCTGTTCATCAACGACGCGGTGTGCGAAGGCTGCGGCGACTGCGGCGTGCAGTCGAACTGCCTGTCGGTCGAGCCGCTCGAGACGCCGCTCGGCCGCAAGCGCCGCATCGACCAGTCGTCGTGCAACAAGGATTTCTCGTGCGTGAACGGCTTCTGCCCGAGCTTCGTGACGGTCGAAGGCGCGGCGCTGAAGAAGGCCGCGGGCGCGGCGTTCGACGAGGCGGCGCTCGCCGCGCGCGTCGATGCGCTGCCGGTGCCGGCGACGCATCTCGACGCGGCGCCGTACGACATGCTCGTGACGGGCGTCGGCGGCACGGGCGTCGTGACGGTCGGCGCGCTGGTCAGCATGGCCGCGCACCTCGAAGGCAAGAGCGCGTCGGTGCTCGACTTCATGGGCTTCGCGCAGAAGGGCGGCTCGGTGCTGTCGTTCGTGCGGATCGCCGCGCGCGACGAATGGCTGAACCAGGTGCGCATCGACACGCAGCAGGCCGACGTGCTGCTCGCGTGCGACATGGTCGTCGGCGCGAGCGCGGATGCGCTGCAGACGGTGCGTCACGGGCGTTCGCGGATCGTCGTCAACACGCACCGGATTCCGAACGCGTCGTTCGTGCAGAACCCGGACGCGAACCTGCACGCGGACGCGCTGCTCGAGAAGATGCGCCACGCGGCCGGCGACGGCTTCCTGTCGAGCTGCGACGCGCAGGCGCTCGCCGCGAAATTCCTCGGCGACTCGATCGGCGCGAACATCCTGATGCTCGGCTATGCATGGCAGCTCGGCCTCGTGCCGGTGTCGCTCGCGGCGATGATGCGCGCGATCGAGCTGAACAACGTCGCGGTGCCGATGAACAAGCTCGCGTTCGCGGTCGGCCGGATGGCGGCGGGGGACCCGGCCGGGCTCGACGCGCTGTGGAACGCGCGGCATGCGGTGGCGGCGCACGTCGCGCCCGAGACGCTTTCCGAGCTGATCGCGGATCGCGAAGCGCGTCTCGACGCGTACGGCGGCGCGCGCTACGTCGAGCGCTATCGCGCGCTCGTGAACGCCGCGCGTGCCAAGGACGACGATGCGCTCACGCGCGCGGTCGCGACGACGTTCTACCGCCTGCTCGCGGTGAAGGACGAATACGAAGTCGCACGGCTGTACGCGGACGGCGCGTTCCGCACGGCGCTCGAAGCGCAGTTCGAAGGCGTGCCGGGGCAGGACTATCTCGTGAAGTTCAACCTCGCGCCGCCGACGGTCGCGAAGGCGGGCAGCGACGGCAGCGTGCCGAAGAAGCGCGTGTTCGGCCAGTGGATGTGGCCGGTGCTCGGCGTGCTCGCGCGCGTGCGCAGCCTGCGCGACACGTGGCTCGATCCGTTCGGCCGCACCGTCGAGCGGAAGATGGAGCGCGCGCTCGCCGACGACTACGAGACGACGCTGACCCGCGCGCTCGCGGCGATGACCGCGGACAACGCGGCGCAGGTCGCGCAGCTGGCCGACCTGCACGCCCGCGTGCGCGGCTTCGGCCATGTGAAGCTGCGCAACCTCGCCGGCGTGAAGCGTGCGGAGCGCGAGCTTGCGCTGCAGCTCGGCATCGACGCGGCGACGAGTGCGCACGTGCAGCATGCGCTCGACGAAGTGAAGGGCGCGGGAACGTTGAAGGGGATTCCGGTCGTCGTCGCGAAGTAACGCGGCGTGCGGGACGGCAGACGGCAAAACGGCGACGCTGCGGCGTCGCCGTTTTGCTTGGGGCGGCCCCGCGATTCGATCAGACCAGTCCTTTCTTCCGCGTCGACAGCGCCGTCTCCGACAGGTCGATTTCGCGGAGCAGTTTCGCGAGCGTTTCGTCCGAAATCCTGTGCTCGCCGCGCATCCGGTACAGCATCGAACGCTCCGCGCGCACGGCCGCGATCTTCATCTGCAGCTCCATCGTCTCGGCTTGCTTCGCTTCGGCGCGCGGCGCGGGGCCGCCGTCCGACAGCGCGGCCAGGCGCCGCCGGTACAGGTCCATCACGCGCGCGGCGACGTCCGCGCAGCGCGCGGAGCCCGATTCGTCGAGATCGACCGCGATCGCGCCGTGCGCGGAATCGATCGCGCGGATCGCCGCCTGCGCGGCGGCCGAGCGCGCGGCGCGCTCTTCCTCGGCGAGCGGATTGCGGGTCGAGCGCACGCCGCGCAGCAGCAGCGGCAGCCCGATCACGGCAAAGACCAGAGAACCGAGGATCACCGCCGACGCGACGAAGATCGCGGTGTCGCGGCCGGGCAGCGGCGTGCCGTCGGCGAGCGCGACCGGAATCGACAGCACGCCGGCGAGCGTCACCGCGCCGCGCACGCCGCCGACCGTCATCACCGCGATCGTGCGCAGCCCGGCCATCGTGCCGGTGAGGCCCTGGCGCGCCGCGCGGCGGCTCGCGATCCAGCGCAGCAGCCAGACCCACATGAAGCGGATCGCGTAGAGCGCGAGCATCATCGCGAGCACGTTGAGGATCATCCGGCCAACGAGCGCGTCGCTCGTGTGGTGCGCGTCGACGAGCGCGCGGCCGATGATGTGCGGCAGCTGCAGGCCGAGCATGATGAACACCATGCCGTTGAACACGAACTCGATCATCGCCCACGTGCTTTCCGCGCGCACGCGCGACGCGACGGTGCTTTTGCGGGAGAAGCTCGTGTAGTTCATCATCATCCCGGCCGCGACGGCCGCCAGCACGCCCGACAGGTCGAGATGCTCGGCGATCAGGTACGCGGCGAACGGCACGAGCAGCGTCATCACGATCCCGGGCGCCGGGTCGCCTTCCTGCTCGGCGTTCAGGAAGCGCGTCGACAGCACGCTGAAGGTCCACGACACGGCCGCGCCCGTCGCGAGCCCGCCGGCCGCGACGATCACGAACGTGATCGACGCGTCGCGCAGCGAGAACATGCCGGTCAGCGCGGCGGCGACCGCGAACTTCAGCGCGACGAGGCCGGACGCGTCGTTCATCAGCGCCTCGCCCTCGAGGATGTGCATCAGCTGCGGCGGGATCCGGCCCTTGCCCGCGATGCCCGACAGCGCGACCGCGTCGGTCGGCGACAGCACCGCGGCGAGCGCGAACGCGATCGGCAGCGGCAACTCGGGAATCAGCCAATGCGCGAAGTAGCCCACTGCGAGTACCGTCATGAACACGAGCCCGAACGCGAGCATCAGGATCGCGCGGCGCTGCAGGTACAGCTCGCGTTTCGGAATCCGCCAGCCGTCCGCGAACAGCAGCGGCGGAATGAACAGCAGCATGAAGATTTCAGGGTCGAACGTGACGTGCAGGTTGAATTTCGGCCACGCGAGGATCGCGCCGAACGCGATCTGCATCAGCGGCAACGGCAGCCGCAACGGCAGCACGCGCGCGAGCGCGCCGGACAGCGCGACGGTGAGCAGCAGGACCAGGACGGTGAAGACGATTTCCATCGATACGTCGAAAGCGGGGTATGAAACGGTCGTACGGAGTGTAGCGTGCCGCCCGGACGGCTGCGTTCGAGTGCGCCGGTGCGCGTGCACCGAAATGGTGCGATCCGCATGCGCCACGGCGGTGCGCCGCTCGCGCGGGCGTGCGCGGCGGGCCGGCGCGGCGCGCGCACGAAGCTTGCTTGATGCTTGTCGACAAGCGACAACAACCGGCAATCCGAGGGCTTATTCATGACAACTCGCAGGACATCCCACGCGCCGTCCAGTTCGCCCGCCGCCGCGTTCGCCAGCATCAGGAGGAAGGGGGTATGACGATCGTGCAACAGGAGCGTCCGGCCGCGTCGCCGTACCGTTTCGAGCGGGAGGTGACGTCCGGCTTCGAGCGTCTGGCGACGCAGCATCACGACCTGACGCTCACGAGTGTGTTCCAGCCGATTTTCAGCCTGTCGCACCAGCGTGCGGTGGGCTACGAAGCGCTGCTGCGCGCGCACGACACGCTCGACCGGCCGGTGTCGCCGCTCGACGTGTTCGGCGACGCGGCGCGTCACGGCGAGCTGCTGCAGCTCGACCGGCTCGCGCAGGCGCTGCATCTCGAGAACTTCGCGCTGCTCGGCGCGGAGCGCGAATGGCTGTTCCTGAACGTGCATCCGGGCGTGCTGACCGATCCGTTCCAGGCCGCGGCGCTGCTCGCGAACCTGAAGCGGCTCGGCATGCCGCCGCGCCGCATCGTGCTCGAAGTGCTCGAGCAGCGCGCGGACGACCTCGAGCGGCTTGCCGACGCGATGCGGGAATTCCGCGCGCAGGGCTTCCTGCTCGCGCTCGACGATTTCGGCGCGGGCCATTCGAACCTCGAGCGGATCTGGCAGCTGAATCCGGACATCGTGAAGCTCGACCGCATCATGCTGTCGCACGCGGCGCACCGCACCGGGCTCACCGCGATCCTGCACGGTCTCGTCACGCTGCTGCACGAGGCCGGCAAGCTGGTGCTGGTCGAAGGGATCGAGACCGAGCACGAAGCGCAGATCGCGCTGTCGTGCGAGGCCGATTTCGTGCAGGGCTACTTCTTCGGCCGGCCGGCGCCGGGGCTGCCCGACAGCGCGGCCGCGACCGCGTGCATCGGCGAGCTGACCGAGCGCTTTCGCCTGCAGACCGACGCGCGCGAGCGGCGCGAGGCGCAGCGGCTCGCGCCGTACCTGCGCGCGTTCGAGCGCGCGGCCGAGCGCCTCGCGGCCGGCGAGCCGCTCGACGAGGTGTGCTGGAATTTCCTCGCGCTCGACGGCGCGGCGCGCTGCTTCCTGCTCGACGCGCAGGGCCGGCAGGCGGGCCGCAACGTCGTGCTGCGCGCCGATCGCGCCACCCGCGAGACGCGCTTTCTGCCGCTCGCGGACGCGCAGGGCGCGAACTGGCTGCGGCGGCCGTACTTCCGCACGGCGATTGCCGAGCCGGGCCGCGTGCAGGTGACGCGGCCGTACCTGTCGATCAACGAGGCGCAGCCGTGCGTGACGCTGTCGGTCGCGATCCGCGTGGGCGACGCGCTGCGCGTGCTGTGCGGGGATCTCGACTGGGGAGATGACGAAGCCGCCGCAGGGTAGGGCGTTGCGCTTTGCGCGGGCTGTTCCGTGACGCGTGATTGCGTAGCGGCAGCCCGCGCACGCGTTGTCGAGCGGCATGCCCGGTGAACTGGCGGCGGTCGCGCCGCTCGGCTAGGATGCACGAATCGTCATACCGATTCGCGAGCCGCCGATGATCCGAACCGCTGCCTTTTCCGTCCTGCTCGAAGTGATCGCCACGACCGTCGGCGATGCGAAGGTCGCCGCCCGCGCGGGCGCCGACCGTCTCGAACTCGTCACCGCGATCGGCGAGGGCGGGCTGACGCCGAGCGTCGGCCTGATCGAGGCCGTCGTCGCCGCGGTGCCGATTCCCGTCAACGTGATCGTGCGGCCGCACAGCCGGTCGTTCGTCTACGACGCCGACGATCTCCGGGTAATCGAGCGCGACGTGCGCGCGGCGGTTGCGGCCGGCGCGAACGGCGTCGTGTTCGGCGCGCTCGACGCGCGCGGCGCCATCGATCTCGACGCGCTCGCGCGCATCGCCGGCGCCGCCGACGGCCGCGCGCTCACCTTCCATCGCGCGTTCGACGTCGCGCGCGACCTCAACGCCGCATTCGACGCGCTGCTGCGCGTGCCGGCCGTCACGTCGGTGCTGACCTCGGGCGGCCATCCGTCGGTGCTCGACGCGGCCGCGACGATCGCGCGGATGGTGCGGCGCGCCGAGGGTACATCGTGCACGGTGCTGGCCGGCTCGGGGCTGACCGCCGACGCGGTCGGCGACTTCGTCAGGACGACCGGCGTGCGCGCGGTGCATTTCGGCTCGGGCGTGCGCCCGCGCGGCGAGGTGCTCGCGCCCGTCGACGAGCGGCTCGTCGCGAAGGTGCGCGCGGTGCTGGACGGGAGCGCGCAATCCGCGCGCTGAACGAAAAAAAGCCGGGGCATGCCCCGGCTTCTGCATTGCGCGGCGTTCGCCGCTCACGCGTCCGCTTACGCGTCCATCAAGCGTCCGTACCCAGCGCGTCCGCCTGGCTCGCGCGGATCCCGAGGCGCTCGAACAGCGCGCGATCGCGCTGGGTCTGCGGGTTGCTGGTGGTCAGCAGCTGGTCGCCGTAGAACATCGAGTTCGCGCCCGCGAGGAAGCACATCGCCTGCAGCCCGTCGTCGAGCTGCTCGCGGCCGGCCGACAGCCGCACCACGGCCTTCGGCATCGTGATCCGCGCGACCGCGATCGTGCGGACGAACTCGAACGGGTCGAGCGCGGCGGTGCCCTCGAGCGGCGTGCCCTCGATCGCGACCAGGTTGTTGATCGGCACCGAATCCGGATACGGGTTCAGGTTCGCGAGCTGCGTGATCAGGCCCGCGCGCTCGCGGCGCGACTCGCCCATCCCGATGATCCCGCCGCAGCACACGTTGATGCCCGCGTCGCGCACGCGGTCGAGCGTGTCGAGGCGATCCTGGTAGGTGCGCGTCGAGATGATCTGGCCGTAGAACTCCGGCGACGTGTCGAGGTTGTGGTTGTAGTAGTCGAGGCCCGCGTCGGCGAGCGCCTTCGCCTGCTCGTCCTCGAGCATGCCGAGCGTCATGCAGGTCTCGAGCCCCATCTCCTTCACGCCGCGCACCATCTCGGTCAGCGCCGGCATGTGGCGCTCCTTCGGGTTGCGCCACGCGGCGCCCATGCAGAAGCGGCTCGCGCCGTTCGCCTTCGCGGCGCGCGCGGCGTCGAGCACAGCGTCGACGTCCATCAGCTTCTCGGCCTTCAGGCCCGTGTCGTGATGCGACGACTGCGAGCAGTAGCCGCAATCCTCCTCGCAGCCGCCCGTCTTGATCGACAGCAGCGTCGACAGCTGCACCGCGTTCGCGTCGAAGTGCTCGCGATGCACCTGCTGCGCGCGGAACATCAGGTCGTTGAACGGCAGCTCGAACAGCGCGACGACGTCGGCGACGCGCCAGCGCTGCGCGGCCGGAGCGGCCACCGGGATTGCGTCGGGTTGCACTGCGGCAGTCTGGGCTTGGGTCATATCGTTGTTCCTGAGTGCGGGGAAATGGGGTGATTCAATGTCAATGCTGCGCGGCGCGCAGCGTGTCGACGAGCGCGGCGACGTCGAGCGTCGCCGCGGCGGATTCGGGGGCGGCCGGCGCCAGGTGCGGAATGCGGCCGATCAGCGGCGCGCCGTGCTCGCGGGCGAGCCAGTCGCGCAGCGTCGCGACGTTCTCGTCCTGGAACGACATCGCCGGATCGACGTGGTTCGCGACCCAGCCGGCGAGCGTGAGCCCGCGTCGGCGAATCGCGTCGGCGGTCAAGAGCGCGTGGCTGATGCAGCCGAGCCGCACGCCGACGACGAGCACGACCGGCACGCCGAGCGCGACCGCGAGGTCGGCCATGTCGCGCGTGCCGGTGAGCGGCACGCGGAAACCGCCGGCGCCCTCGACGACGACGACGTCCGCGCGCGTCAGCGCTTCGCGATGGCACGCGACGATCGTGTCGAGGTCGAGCGTCACGCCTTCCTGCGCGGCGGCGACGTGGGGGGCCGCCGGCGCCTTCAGCAGGAACGGCGTGCGCAGCTCCGGCGGCAGCACGACGTTCGCGGCCGCGTCGAGCTGGTCGGCGTCCTCGTTGCGCCACACGCCGTCCTGCTCGTACGCGCCGGCCGCGACCGGTTTCATCGCGGCCGCGCGCAGGCCCAGCCGCGCGAAGCCGTGCAGCAGCGCGGCGGACACGAAGGTCTTGCCGATCTCGGTATCGGTGCCGGTGACGAACAGCGACAGCGGCGGGCTCATGCGGCTTCCCGCCGGTTCGCTTCGACGCAGGCCGCCGCCTCGTCGCTGGCGGCGATCAGCGCCGCTTCGAGCCGCGCGAGATCGTCGAACGAATGCGCGGCCGACAGCGAGATGCGCAGCCGCGACGTGCCGGCCGGCACGGTCGGCGGCCGGATCGCGGGCACCCACAGGCCGTGCGCGTCGAGCGCGCGCATCGCGGCGAGGGTCGCATCGTTGCTGCCGATCACGAGCGGCTGCACGGCCGTGTGCGAATCGACCGGCTGCCAGCGCGTGCTGCGCAACAGCACGCGGGTGCGCTCGATCAGCGCGGCGAGATGCGCGCGCCGCGCGTCGCCTTCGTCGCCGGCGATCACCTTCAGGCTCGCCGATACCGCATGCGCGACCGCGGGCGGCGCGGCCGTCGTGAAGATGTAGCTGCGCGCGCGCTGGATCATCCATTCGATCACCGTCTCGTGCGCGACGACGAACGCGCCCGCGACGCCGGCCGCCTTGCCGAGCGTGCCGACGTACACGAGGTTCGGCGAGCGCAGTGCCGCGGCCGCGAGCGCGCCGCGCCCTTGCGGGCCGAGCACGCCGAAGCCGTGCGCGTCGTCGACGACGAGCCACGCGCCGTGCCGTTCGGCCAGCGCGACGAGCTCGGGCAGCGGCGCGAGGTCGCCGTCCATGCTGAACACGGTGTCGCTGACGATCAGCTTCGTCTTCGCATCGGATGCTTCGAGCAGCGCGGCGAGCGCGGCCGTGTCCGCGTGCGGGTAGACCTGCACGTGCGCGCGCGACAGGCGCATCCCGTCGATCAGCGACGCATGGTTCAGCGCGTCCGAGAAGATCGTTGCGTCCTTGCCCGACAGCGCGGTCATCGCGGCGAGGTTCGCCATGTAGCCGGTGCTGAAGTACAGCGCGCGCGGCGCATCGGAGAAGCCGCCGGAAAAGCCGGCGAGCTCGTCCTCGAGCCGCGCGTGCGCGCGCGAGTGGCCGCCGAGCAGGTGCGAGCCGCCGCTGCCGGAGCCGTAGCGCTGCGCGCCTTCGCCGAACGCGGCGACGAGCGCCGGATGCGCGGCGAGGCCGAGGTAGTCGTTGCTCGCGAAGCCGACGATCGTGCGGCCGTCGACGCTCATGTGCGCGTCGCACGCGGTGTCCGCGGTGCGGCGCACCCGGCGCAGGCCTTGCGCGTCGAGTTCGGCGAGGCCGCGCTGCAGGGTGTCGAGCAGGGTCATCGAGCGATCTCCTCAAGGGTGGCGTCGAGCGTGTCGCGCGTGCGCCGCGCGAGCCACGCGATGTCGTCGTCGCTCATCACGTACGGCGGCATCAGGTAGACGGTCGTGCCGATCGGGCGCAGCAGCAGCTCGCGTTCGAGCGCGCGTTCGAAGAAGCGCCGCGAGAAGCAGCGCGCCGCGTCGCCGTCGAGCGCGACGTCGAACGCGAACAGCGTGCCGCGCTCGCGCAGGTGGAGCACCTGGGGATGCGCGGCGAGCGGCGCGAGCGCGTCGCGCAGTGCGGCGGAGTTGCGCGCGTTGCGCGCGAGCACGTCGTCGCGCGCGAACAGGTCGAGCGTCGCGAGCGCCGCGCGGCACGCGAGCGGGTTGCCGGTGTACGAATGCGAATGCAGGAAGCCGCGCGCCGTGTCGTCGTGGTAGAACGCCGCGAAGATCTCGTCGCGCGACAGCACCAGCGACAGCGGCAGGTAGCCGCCGCTGATGCCTTTCGACAGGCACAGGAAATCGGGCCACACGCCGGCCTGCTCGCACGCGAAGAAGGTGCCGGTGCGCCCGCAGCCGACCGCGATCTCGTCGGCGATCAGGTGCACGCCGAATTCGTCGCACAGCGCGCGCAGCCCGCGCACGTACGACGGATCGTGCATCGCCATGCCGGCCGCGCATTGCACGAGCGGCTCGACGATCAGCGCGGCGATCCTGCCGTCGCGCTCGACGAACAGGCGCCGCACGTCGGCGAGCGCGCGGCCCGCGACGTCGGCGGCCGTCTCGCCCGGCCGCGCGAGCCGCGCGTCGGGCGACGCGACGACGTGCGCGTGGCGGATCAGCGGGTCGTACGCGTCCTTGAACAGCGCGACGTCGGTGACGGCGAGCGCGCCGATCGTCTCGCCGTGATAGCTGTTCGCGACGCAGACGAATTCCTGCTTGCCGGCGTGGCCGCGATTGCGCCATGCGTGGAAGCTCATCTTCAGCGCGATCTCGACCGCGGACGCGCCGTCCGACGCGAAGAACGCATGGCCGAGCGTGTGCTGCGTGAGCGCGGCAAGCCGCTCGGCGAGCTCGATCGCGGGTTCGTGCGTGCAGCCCGCGAGCATCGCGTGCTCGAGCGTGTCGAGCTGGTCCTTCAGCGCGGCATTGATGTCCGGGTTCGCATGGCCGAACAGGTTGACCCACCACGAGCTGATCGCGTCGAAGTAGCGGCGGCCGTCGCGGTCGTACAGCCACAGGCCCACGCCGCGCGCGACGGGAACGAGCGGCAGCCGCTCGTGGTGCTTCATCTGGGTGCAGGGGTGCCAGACCGCGCGCAGGCTGCGCGCGACCCAGTCGTCGGTCGCTTGCGTACTCAAAACGGCTCCGGTGAAAAACAGGCGGCGCGCGGCGTCGTGCGGGACGCGTTGCGGCCGGTATCGGATGACGGCCATGCAGGCCGTCAGGGCGGCATGCAAAACACGGCATGCAAAACACGAAACGCGCTGAGATTAGCGTGTTCCGCCGCGCGTTGCACTACCGGTTACAAACGCCGCAAAGCCTTGGCTGGCGGGAGTTCGGCGCAGATCAGGGCGGCTCGGGACGGTACGACTCAGAAGCCCCGAAATGCGTGCAGATGACGACGTCCGAGTGACGCCCCTCAGTAGAAAAAAATCAATGATCCATCGGTCCGGAATGCGCAGGAAAACGGGGCGCGAAGGCGCGCGCAGGCCGACGCGCGACGGCGTCGACACGCAAGCGAACGGGAAACGAAATAGGGGATGGGGCGGTTCGGGCGAACGCGCGATCAGCGCGCCGCGAGCGAGCGCGCGGCTTGCGCGTTGTCGTCACGTTCGGCGTTGTCCGCGGTCTGCAACGCATTCGCGTTCCACACGACGCGATCGTTGACCGCATACAGCCGGCACGCGCCCGCGCCTTGCTTCGCGCAGTTGTCGAGCGCGAGGGCCATCGGATCGTCGCCGCCCTCGGCCCACGACCACGCGCCTTCGGCCGACACCGCGAACGCGCGGCTCGGATGCTGGTTCAGGAAGCGGCGATAGCCGTCGCGGCCGGCCGCGTCGATGAACGGCACCGCGTCGACCGCGTCGATCGACGCATAGCCCGACGCCTTCGGCTCGTGCGGGTTCGCCACCGCGTAGCGCACTGCGGTCGGCAGGTTCAGCCTGGCCAGGAACGCGTTGACGGCAGGCCACCAGACCGGCACGCCGTCGCGGTCGACGATCAGCCGGTGCGCGTCGTCCTTGTAGCGGCCGAAGTCGATGAACTGCGCGCGGGTGCCGTGCGACGCGTACGCGTCGTGCATCTGCGCGACGAGCGCGGGCGTCCACACCGAGTCGTTGTCGCCGTAGAGCCACAGCGACTGCACCGCGGTGCGCGCGCCGTACTGGTCGAACGCGTCGACGAGATTGCGCTGCCAGCCGTCGCACAGGTCCTGGCGCAGCCCGCCGGAGAAATTGATGATGCCGCGCACGCCGGCCGCCGCTTCGGTGCCGTAGGCGATCGATGCGAGCCCGCCGTGCGACGTGCCGGCGACGACGATGTGCGACGCATCGACGTACGGCTCGCGCGACATGTAGCGGATCGTCGCGCCGATGTCGGCCGCCTGCGCGAGCCCGTTCTTCGCGACGTTGCAGCCTTCCTGCTGATAGGCGCCGCCGGAGCCGGCGAAGCCCTGGCGGTTCGGCGCGATCACCGCGTAGCCGCGGCGCACGAATTCGCGCGCGAACGCGAGCGGGCGGCTGCGCGGCTGCTGATGGAGGTCGCCTGGATTCTTGCCGTGGTTGAACACGACGAGCGGGAACGGGCCGGGGCCGTCCGGCTTGAACAGCGTGGCTTCGAGCGTGACGGCGCCGGACGCGTCGGCCGGGATGCGGATGATCCGTTCGTTCAGGTCGGCGGCGACCTGGGGCAGGCCCGAATCGCCGTAGTCGAAGCGTTCGGCGCGGGCGAGCGGCCCGCCCGGGGCGCCGGCGTTCGGCAGCGTGTCGGCCAGCGCGGCCGACAGCGCGCAGGCTGCCATCCATCCCACCAGTACCTTGCTGAACGCCATTCGTAAGCCCTGCCGTGCAACTTGACCAAACCGAGGCTCATCGTAGCCTGACAATTTTCGGTTGTGCAATGCAGGAATTACCCGGCGTCTGACACAGCAAGTATTTGTCAGCGCTCGCTTACATCGCCGTCAACGTAGCGCCAGAAACCCTGCTCGTCGCGCTCGAAACGGCTCGTCTCATGGAGCCGGTACGCGCGCCCGCCGACCTTGTAGCGGGCCACGAACTCGACCTCCGCGTGGCGTTCGTCGAGCGGCGCGTGGCGTTTCACCGCGAGGCCGAGCCAGCGCGGCGCGTCGGGCGCAGTGGGGTCGGCATCCAGATCGGCGGGGCAGGTTCGGGCGGCCCACGTCGCGCGCAGGTAGTCGGTCGCGCCGAGCACGTACGCGCTGTACCGCGAACGCATCAATTCGAGCGCGGTCGGCGCCGCCTCGCCGCCGTCGATGAAGCGGCCGCAGCACGCGGCGTAGCGGGGCGCCGGCGCGCGGCCGGCGGGAAGCGGGGACGCGCCGCCGCACGGGCACGCGTCAGGTCGGGACAGAATCATGCGTAACGGGAATTAACGACGTGAGGTTGTCATCGGTTACCAGGCCAGCTCGACGCCGTCGTACTGGAAGAAGCGGCCGTTCGCGAGCGCGACGTCGGCGGCGGCTTCGGCGAGCACGCGCCGCATGCCGGTCACGCTCGTCTCCGGATCGAGCGCCGCTTCCGCGCCGCCCATGTCGGTGCGCACCCAGCCCGGATGCAGCGCCACGCACGCCGCGTGGCGCGTCTGCAGCGACGCGATGCGCAGCACGTCGTTGAGCGCGGCCTTGCTCGCGCGGTAGAGCCAGCCGGTCGTGCCGGTCGCGTCGGCGATGCTGCCCATCCGGCTCGACACGACGGCGAGCACGCCGCGCGCGTCCTCGACGAGCGGCAGCAGGATCGGCAGCAACTGCATCGGGCCGCGCACGTTGGTGTGCATCACCGCGTCGAAATCCTCGGCGGTGATCGTCTCGACCCCTTCGGTGCGCGGCCCGTAGACGCCCGACACGACGATCGCCACGTCGAGCCGCTCGCCGTCGAGCTTCCAGCCGAGCGCGGCGATCTGCTCCGGTTGCGCGATGTCGAGCGCATGCGCGTGCGCGCCGAGCTCGCGCAGCGCGGCCAGCGACGCGTCGTCGCGCGCGGTGGCGATCACGTTCCAGCCGTCGCGCCGGTATTGCCGGACGAATTCGCGGCCGAGGCCGCGCGATGCGCCGATGATCAATGCGGTTTTCATGTACGACGCTCCTTGGCGGTGGTGCCGTTTGGTCAGAGGAGTTCGATGCCCATCGCGGTCGCCTCGCCGCCGCCGATGCAAAGGCTCGCGACGCCGCGCCTGCCGCCGCGCGCGCGCAGCGCGCCGATGAGCGTGACGAGGATGCGCGCGCCGGACGCGCCGATCGGGTGGCCGAGCGCGCAGGCGCCGCCGTTCACGTTGACGCGGTCGTGCGCGAGGCCGTGCTCCTTCATCGCCGCCATCGCGACGACCGCGAACGCCTCGTTGATCTCGTACAGGTCGACGTCCGCCGCGCGCCAGCCGTTGCGCTCGAACAGGCGGCGGATCGCGCCGACCGGCGCGGTCGTGAACTTCGCCGGCGCCTGTGCGAACGTCGCGTGGCCGACCACGCGCGCGAGCGGCGCGACGCCGAGCCGCGCGGCGGTGGACGCGCGCATCATCACGAGCGCGGCCGCGCCGTCGGAGATCGACGACGCGTTCGCGGCGGTGACGGTGCCGGTCTTGCCGAACGCGGGCTTCAGCAGCGGGATCTTCGACGGATCGGCCTTGAACGGCTGCTCGTCGCGCGACACGACCCTGTCGTCCGTCCCGCCCTTCCTGCCGGCCACCGTCACGGGCGCGATTTCCCAGTCGAACGAGCCGTCCTCGTTCGCGCGCTTCGCGCGCGCGAGCGACTCGATCGCGAACGCGTCCTGCGCGTCGCGCGAAAACGCGTACTCGGCCGCGCATTCGTCGGCGAACGTGCCCATCAGTCGGCCCTTGTCGTACGCGTCCTCGAGGCCGTCGAGGAACATGTGGTCGAGCACCTGGCCGTGGCCCATGCGCAGCCCGCCGCGCGCCTTCGGCAGCAGGTACGGCGCGTTGGTCATGCTTTCCATGCCGCCCGCGACGATCACGTCGGCCGAGCCGGCGGCGAGCATGTCGTGCGCGAACATCGCCGCGCGCATCCCCGAGCCGCACATCTTGTTGATCGTCGTGCAGCCGGTCGCGAGCGGCAGGCCCGCGCCGAGCGCCGCTTGGCGCGCGGGGGCCTGGCCCTGGCCTGCGGGCAGCACGCAGCCCATCAGCACTTCGTCGATCCGGTCCGGGGCGAGGCCGGCGCGCGCGAGCGCCGCGCCGATCGCGGCGCTGCCGAGCTGCGGCGCGGCGAGCGACGCGAAGTCGCCCTGGAATCCGCCGATCGGCGTGCGCGCCGCGGATGCGATGACGATCGGATCGTCGTGATCGATAGCTGACATGTTCGTCTCCCGTCGGACCGGGTGAGCGCCCGGGCCCTTAGTCCGTTCCCGTGCAAGGCTTCAACGTATCCGCGACGGACTGCGCGACTTCGGTGAGCTGCGCCGCATCGGCCGCGACCATGTCGTTGCCGCGTGCGTGGTCGCCGCGCGCGCCCAGCGCGGCCACCGCGCGCCGGTAGGTGCCGTCGAGCGCGTCGGCGCTCGACACGGCCATCCCGAGGTCGCGCATGCGGCCGTCGTGCACGCCGTACACGAGCGCGTGCACGGTGAGCTGCTGGCCGCGCGCCCATGCGTCGTTGACAATCGTCGTGCGGCACACGTTGACCACCTGCTCGATCGCGTTCAGCTCGATCAGGCGGCGATAGCGCGCCTCGCCGACCGGCCATTCGTCGAGCAGCGCCGCGTGCCGCTCGCGCACGTCCTGCACGTGGTGCAGCCAGTTGTCCGCGAGGCCGACGCGGCGGTTGTGCAGCGCCGCGTTCACGCCCGAGCAGCCGTAGTGGCCGACCACCATGATGTGCTTCACGCGCAGCAGGTCGACCGCGAACTGGATCACCGACAGGCAGTTGAGGTCGGTGTGCACGACGACGTTCGCGATATTACGGTGCACGAACACTTCGCCCGGCGGCAGGCCGATGATCTGGTTCGCCGGCACGCGCGAATCCGAGCAGCCGATCCACAGGTATTCCGGCGCCTGCTGGTCGGCGAGACGCGAGAAGTATTGCGGATCGTCGGCGAGCTTGCGCTTGACCCAGGCGTCGTTGTTGTCGAACAGGTGTGAGAGCGGGTGGTCGTTGGTATTCATCAGTTCGGGTTTCCGGGGGCGGAAAATGGGTTGGTATCAGGCCCGATTTTTCGGGGCCGGTTTCCGGGGCGCTTTGCGGCGTTTCAGGCGGCGCGCTGCGCGCCGCCCTCGTCGTCGTCCGCTGCGTCGAAACGATCGGGATAGCGCACGCAAAAGCGCAGCGACGCGTCATAGGGATGGAAATCGGGCAGTTCGCCCTGCAGCAGCCGGTCCTTGCTCGCCTGCCACAGCGCCGGCTCGAAGAAATCGGCGTGGTACTTCAAGAATACGTCGCGCACGCGCGGATCGCCGAGCAGGAACGGCCCGTAGGTTTCGGGAAAGATGTCGTGCGGGCCGACCGAGTACCACGGCTCGCCGGACAGCTCGTCCTCCTCGTGGCGCGGCGGCGGCACGTGGCGCACGTTGCAGTCGGTCAGGTACTCGATCTCGTCGTAGTCGTAGAACACGACGCGGCCGTGGCGCGTGACGCCGAAGTTCTTGTACAGCATGTCGCCGGGGAAGATGTTCGCCTTCATCAGCTCCTTCACCGCGTTGCCGTACTCCCGCACGCCGTGCTCGATTTCCGCGTCGGTGCCGTTCTGCAGGTACAGGTTGAGCGGGACCATCCGGCGCTCGATGTACAGGTGCTTGATCACGAGGTTGTCGCCCTCGTATTCGAGCAGCGACGGCACTTCCTTCTCGAGCTCGCGCACGAGCGTGTGGTCGAGCCGCGCGAGCGGCAGCGCGACGCTCGAATATTCGAGCGTGTCGGCCATCCGCCCGAGCCGGTCGTGGCGCTTGACGAGCTGGTACTTCTCCATGATCTGCGCGCGCGTCGTTTCCTTCGGCGGCGGGAAGCGGTCCCGGATGATCTTGAACACGTACGGGAACGACGGCAGCGTGAACACGAGCATCACGAGGCCCTTGATCCCGGGCGCGATGATGAAGCGGTCGCTCGAATGCGACAGGTGATGCAGCAGGTCGCGGTAGAACAGGTTCTTGCCCTGCTTCTGCAGGCCGACCGACGTGTAGATTTCCGCCTTCGGCTTGCCCGGCATGATCGAGCACAGGAAGTCGACGTACGCGGACGGCACGACCATGTCGACGAGGAAGTACGAGTGCGAGAAGCTGAAGATGATCTGCAGCTGGTCGCGGCGCAGCAGCACCGCGTCGAGCGCGAGCAGGCCCGGGCGCGTGTGGCGGATCGGCACCCCGAACGGCAGCACGCGGTCGCCGTTGATGATGCGGCCGACCACGTACGCGGTCTTGTTGCGGAAGAACAGCGACGACAGCACGTGGATCTGGAAATTCTGCGCTTCGTCGAAGCGGCCGAACTCGTCGTGGATCGCCTGCATCACGCACGCGATGTCGCGCTCGAGATCCTCGAACGGCGGCTCCAGCTGGAAATTCGTGACGATGCGCTCGAGCGTGACCTGGAGGCCGTCGGTGCCAGGGTAGTACGCGCGGTAGGTCGGCTTCGCGGCCGGCTCGTCGTTCTCGAGGTATTCCGTCGAGATCGCCGGGCGCACGAAGATGAAATCGTTGTTGAAGTACGAGCGGTGCAGGATCTTGCAGCACACCGAGTTGAAGAACGTTTCCGCGCACTCGGGCTGGCGGTGGGACGTCAGGAGGCCGATGTAATGCAGCTTGATCTGCTGCCAGACCTCGTCGTCGATGTTCTCCGCGTCGTATTCGTCTTCCAGCACCTCGACGCATTCCTGCACGCGATCGTCGTACGACGTGATGCGCTCGCGCGCGAGCCGCTGCAGCCCGTGCCAGTCCGCGCGCTCGAACAGGGTCTTCGCGTCGACGGCCGCGTCGCGGAAGATCCGGTAGTGGCGGTCGAAGTTCTCGAGCATGGTCTGCGCGACGTCGAAGCCGATCTGCGACGACAGCAGTTTGGGGAAGTGATTCATTGCGTGCAGGCTCATGGGCTGTAAGCACTCGGTATTTTAGCGTCCGGGCGCCGGATTCAGCGCATCCGGCGGCGGGCCGGGCGGCGCGCCATCGGGGGCGTTGCCCGGCGTTGTGCGACGTTCGGGGCTTCTTCGCATAAAGATACAGGTACGGAACCGAATCTGACGCGAACTTTTTTTGACGCGCGGGCGGCCCGGACGACGCCCGCCGCGAGACGGCGATAGAATCGCCGGAACGCCCGCGGCGGCCCGGCCGCACGCCGGCCCCGCATGCACAACGACGAGACGCCCCACCGATGAACGCACTGGAACACCAACTCGACTACCCCTTCGCCGATACGCTGCCCGCCGCGGGCGACACGTTCGAGGTCGCGCCCGGCGTGCGCTGGCTGCGCATGCCGCTGCCGTTCTCGCTCGACCACATCAATCTCTGGCTGCTGCGCGACGAGATCGACGGACAGGCTGGCTGGACCATCGTCGACTGCGGGATCGCGTCGGACGCGATTCGCGAGCACTGGGAACGGATCTTCGACGCCCATCTCGACGGCCTGCCGGTGCTGCGCGTGATCGTCACGCACTGCCATCCCGATCACTTTGGCCTCGCGAACTGGCTGTGCGAAGGCGGCGACCAGCGCCGCTGGAACGCGCGGCTGTGGATGACGCTCGGCGAGTACATGTTCGGCTGCCTGATGGCGGCCGGCAACGGCTCGAACGCGGGCGGCGCGGCGGCGGCCGATCACTTCGCGCGCCACGGCCTCGCCGATCCGGGCTCGCTCGACAAGCTGCGCAACCGCCGCGGCTACTACTCGGACCTCGTGCCGTCGGTGCCGCCGCGCTATCGCCGCCTGCGCGAAGGCAATCCGGTGACGATCGGCGGCCGCACGTGGCGCGTCGTGACGGGCTACGGCCATTCGCCTGAGCATTGCGCGCTCTACAGCGAGGCCGACGGCCTCTTGATCTCCGGCGACATGGTGCTGCCGCGCATCTCGACGAACGTGTCGGTGTTCGACCTCGAGCCGGAAGCGAACCCGCTCGCGCTGTACCTCGAATCGCTCGGCCGCTACGAGACGATGGCCGCCGACACGCTCGTGCTGCCGTCGCACGGCAAGCCGTTCCGCGGCGTGCGCACCCGCATCGCGCAGCTGCGCGCGCACCACGACGCGCGGCTTGACGAAGTGCGCGCGGCGTGCGCGGAAAAGCCGGCGAGCGCGGCCGACATCGTGCCGATCATGTTCCGCCGCCGCGAGCTCGACATCCACCAGATGACGTTCGCGCTCGGCGAGGCGATCGCGCACTTGAACCTGCTGTGGCTCGCGGGGGAGTTGACGCGCAGCGAGGGAGCCGATGGCGTGATCCGCTTTGCGCGGCATTGAGCATGCACGCCGGCGCAGGCTCGCCCGGCGCTTTCGTACAATTTTCAATTTCGCTCTGAATACCCGTCGCAACCCATGCCAAGGAATGTCTCCCTGGCCGACGTCATCACGCTCGCGGAAATCAAGGCGCTGGCCGACCCGAAGTCCTTCGAGCGCGGCAAGGCCTACTACCACGACGGCGCGGTCTCGCGGCTGACCGAGCACGACGGCGCGCTGTCGGCCAACGTGCGCGGCACGCACCGCTACCACGTCGAATTTTCCGTCGATGATGAAGGCTTGCTCGACTACGCATGCAATTGCCCGGTTGGTGTCGACGAGATCTTCTGCAAGCATGCGGTCGCCGTCGCGTTGTCGTGGCTCGAAAACAGCGGCGAGGAGGTTTTTCACGACGAGACGCCCGAGCCGGCGCGCCCGCGACGCAAGCGCAAGACCCATGCGGAGCTGATTCGCGACTATCTGGCGGTGCTCGACGAGGACGCGTTGCGCAACTGGCTGCTCGATGCGGCCGAGCGCGACCGGTCATTGCGCGACAGGCTGCTGTTCGAGGCGCGCGCCGCGAATGCCGGCGACGTTGCGAGCCTGCGGGCCGCCGTTCGTCAGCTGGCGCGCGTGGCGCGGCCGCTCGGCTGGGACGAGGCGCACACCTTTGGAGAGAACCTCTTCGAATTGGCCGACATGCTGCGTCGGCAACTGGCGGGCCCGCATGCGGCACACGTGGTCGAGCTAGCCGAACTCGCGATCGCGGACGCGGAAGCGAGCCTTGAGCAGATCGACGACTCGGACGGCAGCGTTGCGCCCAGGATTTACGAGCTGGCCCACCTGCATCTCGAAGCGTGCCGGCGGACCCGGCCGGACCCGGTGAAACTCGCCGAGCGCCTGTTTCGCCTGCAGGCCGACGGGCGGTGGGACACGTTCTACGACGTGCTGCCGAATTATGAGGAGCCGCTCGGCAGCGACGGGATCGATCGGTATCGGGCGCTCGTCGAGCAAAGCTGGGCTGCGCTGCCGACGCTGGCGGCGGGCCGCGACGATCCGTACGAATCTGCGCGGCTGAATCTCGAACATGCGATGGAATCGCTGGCGAAGCGCGACGGCGATGTCGACGCGCTGATCCGTATCTGGTCGAAGGATCTGTCGGCTTCGCACCGATTTGCGCAGATCGCGGAACTGTGCGCCGAGCACGGCCGTTTCGACGAAGGGCTGGCATGGGCCGAGCGCGGGTTGGGTGTCGCGGGCGATCGGCGCGATTCGCGTCTGCTTGGCTTCTGCATTGCCGAATACCTGCGCCGGCGCGATTTCGACCGGGCCGACGCGCTTGCGTGGCAGCGCTTCGAGAGCCATCCGAGCGCCGACGAATTCGCCGCGCTGATGAAGGTTGCGGCGAAGACCGCGCGACGTGATGCCGTGCGCGAACGCGCGATCGCGCATTTGCGGACGCTGGCGCGACAACGGGAAACCTCGAAGGAGAGCGCGAAGGCGAAGTGGGGCTGGCAGCCGTCGCCGCGCACCGAGCTCGTCAAGCTGCTGCTTGCCGAGAAGGATGTCGAAGCGGCCTGGGACGCGTTCGGCGGCGGGCCGGTTGCGACCGACGTCTGGCCGGCGATGGCGGCCGCGCGCGCGAAGACGCATCCCGACGAGGCGATCGTGCTCTATCATCGGCTGCTGCCGGTTGCGCTCGAGCGCGGCGCGGGCAGTGCGCGCTACGACGACGCGTTCGACGTCGTGCGCAAGATCGGCGCGCTGCGGGCGGCGCATCGGCAGCAAGCGGAATTCGACGCGGAGCTCGACGCGATACGCAGGACGTATCGCGCGAAGCGCAACTTCATCAAGCTGCTCGCGACGCTCGGCGCGTCAGCCGGGTGACGGGATGCAGAGACGGATCAGGATGGAACATGCGATGAACGTCAACCTTGCCGCAATCGATGACGCAGTCCTGGCGCTTCTCTACCTGACGCTGCACGACCACAACCGCGCCTGGAAGAGTTTCGACTGGGACGCGCTGAATCGCCTGCATGAACGCGGCCTGATCGGCGATCCCGTCAACAAGGCGAAGTCGGTCGTCCTGAGCGCCGAAGGCGTGCGGGAAGCGGAGCGCCTTTTCAAGCGGCTTTTCGCGAGCCCCGACGGCGCGGCGGAGTCGTGATGGCGCGCGGCCTGCGATAAACACCGCATCCGCACGCTGATCCTTCCTCACGCGACGGGCTCGTAGCGCCACCCGTCGCGATGCCATCGCATCGTGTGGGTCGGCGCGAGCGCCGCGAGGAACGCCGCGTCGTGCGACGCGACGACCAGCGCGACGACCAGCGCGCCGATCAGCGCGACGCGCGCGAGCTGGCCGCCGCTCAGCGCGTGCACCGGCGTCGCGGGCTGCACGCCGTGCAGGCCGGCCGCATCGAGCTCGGCGCGCAGGCGGGCGGTCACACCCGTCGCCTGCGCGCCACGGTCGGGGGCGTGTTACTGCACCGACACCGCCGCGAAGTTCTGCCGTCCGAACGGACTCACGCGATAGCCGCCGACGTTCGCGCGCGTGAGCGCCGCCGCCGTCGGATAGCCGAGCGGAATCCACAGCGCCTGGTCGTGGATGAGCTTTTGCGCGGCTTCATACAGCTTCGCGCGCTTGCCCTGGTCGGCCGTTTCCTTGCCGTCGGCGATCAGCTTGTCGAGCTGCGGATCGCAGTAGCGCGCGAAGTTGATGCCGGACTTCACCGCGTTGCAGCTGAACTGCGGCGTCAGGTAGTTGTCCGGATCGCCGTTGTCGCCGGCCCAGCCCATGAACAGCAGGTCGTGCTGGCCGAGCTTCGCCTGCTTGATCAGCTCGCCCCATTCGATCACCTTGACTTCGGCCTTCACGCCGATCTTCGCGAGATCGGCCTGCAGCAGTTCCGCGCCGGCCTTCGGGTTCGGGTTCAGCACGCTGCCCGTCGGGCGCACCCAGATCGTCGTCGAGAAGCCGTTCGGGAAGCCCGCCGCGGCGAGCAGCTGCTTCGCCTTTGCCGGATCGTACGCATAGGGCGCGACGTCCTTCGCGTAGCTCCACGTGTTCGGCGGATACGGGTTGTTCGCGGGCGTCGCGGTGTTGTCGAACACGACCTTCAGGTAGCTCGCACGGTCGAACGCGAGATTCAGCGCCTGGCGCACCTTGTCGTTGTCGAGCGGCTTCTTCTGCGTGTTCAGCGCGACGAACGCGGTCATGAACGCGGGTGTCTGCACGACCTTCAGCGCGCTTTCGCCCTTCGCGGCGAGCACGTCCTGCGGCTTCGGCGACAGCGCGATCTGGCATTCGCCGGCCTTCACCTTCTGCAGGCGCACCGACGCGTCGGGCGTGATCGCGTAGATCAGCCGGTCGACCTTGGGCTTCGCGCCCCAGTAGGTCGGGTTCACGTCGTAGCGGATCAGCGCGTCCTTCGTGTAGCTCTTCAGCACGAACGGGCCGGTGCCGACCGGCTTCGCGTTCAGGTCCGCCTGCTTGCCCGCCTTCAGCAGCTGGTCCGCGTATTCGGCCGAGTAGATCGACGCGAAGCCCATCGTCAGGATCGGCACGAACGTCGCGTTCGGCTCGTTCAGCACGAACTTCACGGTGCTGTCGTCGACCTTCGACACCGATTTCACGAGCTTGATGAGGCCCATCGACTGCGCATGCGGGAAGCCGCTCGCGCCGGCGACCTTGTGCCACGGATTGCCGTTGTCGAGCATCCGGCTGAACGTGAATACGACGTCGTCCGCGCCGAGCGGGCGGTTCGGCTTGAAATAGTCGGTGGTCTGGAACGCGACGTTCGGACGCAGGTGGAACGTGTAGGTGAGGCCGTCGGCGCTCGCGTCCCATTTGTCGGCGAGCGCGGGCACGACCTTCTTCGCGGCTTCGTCGTACGACACCAGCGTGTTGAAGATCACGTCGGCCGACGCGTTGGTCGTGACGAGCGAGTTGTACTGCACGACGTCGAAGCCGTCCGGGCTCGATTCCGTGCAGACGGTGAGCGGCTTGGCGGTGACGAGGACGGGAGCCGCGGCCAGTGCGACCGCGGCGAACAGCTTGACGTGCATAGGTTCTCCCACGTGGCGTGTGCTTTTTGCTTGATTGATGACGGGATGCGAATGCGCCGCCCGGAGGCGACGCGGCCGGCGGATAGCATACCGTCAAAGCGCACCGTGCGTGGAAAAAGGCGACGGAACGCGGCGCGTTGAGCGAAAAACGGCTGCGATGACGACGGAACGGCTGTTTGCGCGCCGGGGAGCGGCAGGGGGGAGGTAAGGGCGGCGCTCGAAGGCGGTCCGGCCGTGCGGCCGGACCCGGGGTGCTCAGTGCGCGCTTGCCTTCGGCTTGCGCGGGGCCTTTTCGAACAGGCGGTCGTACAGCCAGCGCGGCATCACGTGCAGCACCTTCGCGACGACGCCCATCTGCCACGGAATCACGCGGAACGCGCGCTGCTGCGCGATCGTTTCGGCCGCGCGCGCGGCGAAGCGGTCGGCGTCCATCAGGAACGGCATCCGGTACGGATTGTGCGCGGTCATCGGCGTGCGGATGTAGCCGGGCGCGATCGTCACGACGCCGACGCCCGCGGGGCGCAGCTCGACGCGCAGCGACTCGAGATACTTGATCGCGGCCGACTTCGACGCGCTGTACGCGCCGGAGCCAGGCAGCCCGCGCACGCCGGCGACGCTCGCGACGCCGACGAGCGTGCCGTGCCGCGCGGCCGTCATCGGGCCGACGAACGGCTCGAAGGTCGCGACCATCCCGAAGTAGTTGATGTCCATCACGTCGCGGAACGCGGCGAGGTCGCCCTGGCCCGTCACCGCGCCCTGGCTGATGCCCGCGTTCGCGATCACGACGTCCGGGCAGCCGTGCGCGGCGATGAACGCCGCCGCGGCGCCCGCGAGCGCATCGGGGTCGCGCACGTCGGCGGAATAGACGGAGATGGACAGCGCGGGAAAGCGCCGTGCGAACGCTTCGAGCGCGTCGGTGCGGCGCGCGACCAGCGCGAGCGTCGCACCCTGGCGCGCGTATTCGTCGGCCAGCGCGAGGCCGAGGCCGCTCGACGCGCCGGTGATGAAGACCTTCAGCGGAGTTGTCATGCCGGCGCCGGGACGGGGATCAGAGCTTCTTGTCCTGGACCTGCTTCACGAGGTAGTCGAGGACCTGCGCGGTGCCTTCGAGGCTGTTCGTGTAGGCCGGGCCCGTCTTGTACTTGCCCTGCACGACGATCGTCGGCACGCCGTCGATGTTGTAGCTCTTCAGCAGCTCGGCCGACTGCTTCACCTGGCCCTGCACGCTGAACGAGTTGTACGCGTCCATGAACTTCTTCTTGTCGACGCCCTGCGACGCCAGGAAGTCGGCCTGCGCCTGCGGCGTCAGCAGGTAGTTCTTCTGCTTGTGGATCGCGTTGAAGATCGCCGGCGTGACCTTCTCGGAGATGCCGAGCGCGGACACCGCGTAGAACAGCTTCGAGTGCGGGACGAAATCGTCGCGGAACGCGACCGGGATGCGCTTGAAGTCGACCTTGTCGCCCTGCTTCTTCACCCAGGCCTCGACCGTCGGCTCGAACTCGTAGCAGTGCGGGCAGCCGTACCAGAAGAATTCGATCACCTCGACCTTGCCGGCCGGCGCGGACACCGGCTGCGGCGCCTTCATCACCTCGTAATCCTTGCCGGCGACGGGCGCGGACGGAGCGGCCTGGGCGAAGCCGGCCGCGAGGCTCAGGGACAGGAGAAGCGTGCTCAGCAGTTTTTTCATGTTGTGTGTATGTCGGATCAGTTGCTCGGGAAGCGAAACGTGACAGGGGCGGCGGTGCGGCCGCGCTTACTGCTTCGTGAAGCGGATCACCGCCGTGTCGACTCCTGCATCGGACAGGCGCTGGCGTGCCGAGTTCATATCCTCGAATTTCGAGAACGGGCCCACGCGCACGCGGAAATACGTGACGCCGCTGACATCGCGCTTCGACACCTTCGACTCGAAGCCCTGGAAGCCGAGGCGCGCGCGCTGCTGCTCGGCGTCCGATTCCGTCTTGTACGCGCCGACCTGCAGGAAGTAGCCGGTGTTCGCGTCGGCCGCGCTCGGCGCCTTCGCGGCATTGCCGGCGTTGTTCGCGACCGTCGTCGACGACGTCGGCTTCGCGGCCTGCTGTTGCGCCTTCTGCGCGGCTTGCATCTGCGCCTGCTTCTGCGCGGCGAGGCGCGCGAGGTCGTCTTCGCCCGCCTGCTGTTGTTGCTGCTGCTGTTGCGGCTTCTTCGGCGGCGTATTGTCGGCCGCCTTCGGCGGGACGGCGACGCCGTTGTTTGCCGAGTTGTTCGCGGCGTTGTTCGAACCGTTCGATGCGTGCGACCCGTTCGAGCCATTCGACGCGTTCGCGCCATTCGAACCGTTCGACCCGCCGGTCGACGGCGGCACTTCGACGATCTGCGGCTCGGGCAGCAGGCCGCCGCCCTGCGTCTGGTTCGCGGCCTGGCCGGGCGCGGTGTTCGGCGGCGCCGGCTGCGCGGCCTGCGGCACCGGCTGGCCGGGCGTCTTGCCCTGCAGCGCGCGGTTCGGATCGAACTGCTGCGGCTGGCTCGCGCCGGTGTCGGCCGGCGGCGGCGCGACCTTCGACACGAACGGCGACGGCGAGCGCGTGATGTAGAGCGCCACCACCACGGCGATCGCGAGGCCGACGATCAGGCCCAGCACGATGCCCAGAAATGTTCCTCCGGCTTGTTTCGATTGCTTCGACGTGCGGCGTGGTTGTGCCATTGCTTGAGTCACCTGCAAAAAGAATCGTGAAAAGGTCGCGGCGGGCGCTCCCGCGGCGGGCGCAGCCGCGGCCTGTCTGCCCGCTCGGGCAACTTACATCTTGGCGGGCGCGGAGACGCCGAGCATCGCCAGGCCGTTCTCCAGCACCTGCCGGGTCGCGGCGAGGAGCGCGGCGCGCGCGGTGCGCGGCGCTTCGTCGTCGACCAGCACGCGCTCCGCATTGTAGAACGAGTGGAATTCACCAGCGAGGTCGCGCAGGTAGAACGCGACGGCGTGCGGCGCCAGCTCGTTCGCGGCGTGCGAGAGCATGTCCGGATACTCGGCGAGCTTCTGCATCAGCGACGCGGCCTGCGTGCTCGTGAGCTGCGACAGGTCGGCGCCCGGCAGCTGCGCGAGCTCGCCGTTGTAGCGCGACTTCCATTCGTTGAGCACCGAGCAGATCCGCGCGTGCGCGTACTGGACGTAGTAGACCGGGTTCTCGTCGTTCTGTTTCAGCGCGAGGTCGATGTCGAACACGAACTCGGTGTCGGCTTTGCGGGAGATCAGGAAGAAGCGCACCGCGTCGCGGCCGCGCGTGATCGTCGCCTCGTCGATCAGGTCCGGCGCCGCCTCCTGGCCCGGCGCCGCGCCGCCCGACCATTCGATCAGGTCGCGCACCGTCACGTAGCTGCCCGCGCGCTTCGAGATCTTCACTTCCTGGCCGTCGCGCATCACGGTGACCATCTTGTGCAGCACGTAGTCGGGGTAGCCCTTCGGGATGCCGATGTGCAGCCCCTGCAGGCCGGCGCGCACGCGCGCGATCGTGCCGTGGTGGTCCGAGCCCTGGATGTTGATCACCTTCGTGAAACCGCGCTCCCACTTGGTCACGTGGTATGCGACGTCCGGCACGAAGTACGTGTAGGTGCCGTCCGTCTTGCGCATCACGCGATCCTTGTCGTCGCCGTTGTCGGTCGTGCGCAGCCACAGCGCGCCGTCCTGCTCGTAGGTCACGCCGGCCTTGATCAGCGCGTCGACCGTCTGCTCGACGCGGCCTTCCTTGTACAGCGACGATTCGAGGTAGTACTGGTCGAACTTGACGCCGAACGCCTGCAGGTCCATGTCCTGCTCGTGGCGCAGGTACGCGACCGCGAACTTGCGGATCGCTTCGAGATCCTCGACGTCGCCCGCGCCCTTGACCGGCTCGCCGTCCTTCGCGGCGACCGTCTCGCCGTTCAGGTAGTCGCGCGCGATGTCGGCGATGTACTCGCCGTTGTACGCGGCTTCCGGCCAGCCCGCGTCGCCCGGCTTCAGGCCGCGCGCGCGCGCCTGGGTCGAGATCGCGAGGTTGCCGATCTGCACGCCGGCGTCGTTGTAGTAGAACTCGCGGTGCACCGCGCAGCCCTGGCTCGCGATCACGTTCGCGAGCGCGTCGCCGAGCGCCGCCTGGCGGCCGTGGCCGACGTGCAGCGGGCCGGTCGGGTTCGCCGACACGAATTCCAGCAGCACTTGCTTGCCGTGTTCGCGCGTGGACAGGCCGAACCCGCGGCCTTCCGCGAGCACCGCGGCGATCACGGCCTGCTTGGCCGCCGCCGTCAGGCGCAGGTTGATGAAGCCGGGGCCGGCGATTTCGGCGGCCTCGACGAGGCCTTGCGCGCCGGGCTGCGCGGTGAGGGCCGCGACGATCTGCTCGGCGAGCTGGCGCGGGTTCGCGCCCAGCGGCTTGGCGAGCTGCATCGCGACGTTGCACGCGACGTCGCCGTGCGCGGCAACCTTCGGGCGCTCGAGCGTGATGGCGGGCGCGACGAACGCGGCGTCGGCGTTTGCCGCGTCGGCGCCTTTCAGGGCGTGTGCGACCTGCTTGACGCTATCCGCGAGCAGGGCTTCGAGGGTCTGTTTTTGGGCTGGCAGCATGCTGGTAGAAGGCTTCGTTGGTGGCAGCCGGGAAGCCGGCGGGCCGGCGCGCTCTTTTAAGCGCGCGTTTCAGGGATCGCAGAATTTTAACAGGTGCTAATATGCCGCTCAGGCGCCACGCGTGCTCGAGGGCGGACGTCGGCCCGCCGGCGGCCCCAGCCGGGCCCGGCGGGCACAACAAGATGAAAAGGGAATAGTCATGATTACGTTCAAAAGCAAGGCGGCACAGGATCTCGACGTGCTGAAGGATTTCGCCGTCTACGTACTGGGCCTCGTCGGCAAGCAGCTCGGCGAGCGCGGCGTGATTACGCACGACGAGCTGGATCACGCGATCGCGAAGCTGGAAGACGCCGTCACGCAGGCGAAGCAGGAGCGCGCCGAGCATGCGGGCCATTTCCACGAGGACGAGGACGACCACGCGCACCACGAAGTGCCGCCGAGCCTCGCGCAGCGCGTCGCGCCGTTCCTGTCGATGCTGCGCGAAGCGAAGGCCGGCCAGGCCGACGTGCACTGGGGTTTCTGACCTCCGCCGGCCGCCGGCACGACAAAAAGCCCGCTCTCGAGCGGGCTTTTTGCTGGGCATTCATCGGATGAAAGGGCGGCACGCGCCGCCCGCCGATGCGGATCAGAGCTGCGGCGCGAGCGCGCGGCGTGCGTCGTCGAGCGACAGCGCCATGCGCTGCGCGTAGTCCTCGAGCTGGTCCTGGCCGATTTTCCCGACCGAGAAATACGTGCTGTCCGGGTGCGCGAGGTAGAAGCCCGACACACTCGCCGCCGGCAGCATCGCCAGCGATTCGGTGACCGTCATGCCGATCTCTTCCGCATTAAGCGCTTCGAACATGTCGCGCTTCACGAGGTGATCCGGGCACGCCGGATAGCCGGGCGCGGGCCGGATGCCGACGTACTTTTCCGCGATCAGCGCGTCGTTGTCGAGCGTCTCGCCGCCCGCATAGCCCCACAGCTCGCGGCGCACGCGCGCGTGCATCGCCTCCGCGAACGCTTCCGCGAAGCGGTCCGCGAGCGCCTTCAGCATGATCGCGCTGTAATCGTCGTGGTCGGCTTCGAACTGCTTTTCCTTCACGTCGACGCCGAGGCCGGCCGTCACCGCGAACATCCCGATATAGTCGGCGACGCCCGATTCCTTCGGCGCGATGAAATCGGCGAGCGAGCGGTTCGGCCGCGTCACGCCGTCGACCACCGGGCGCACGCTCTGCTGGCGCAGGTTGCGCCACGTGAGCAGGACTTCCGAGCGCGATTCGTCGGTGTAGATCTCGATGTCGTCGTCGTTGACCGTGTTCGCCGGCAGCAGCGCGATCACGCCGTTCGCGGTCAGCCAGCGGCCCTGGATCAGCCGCGCGAGCATCGACTTCGCGTCGGAGAACACGCGGCGCGCCGATTCGCCGACGATCTCGTCGTTCAGGATCGCCGGGTACGGGCCCGCGAGATCCCAGGTCTGGAAGAACGGGCCCCAGTCGATGTAGTTCGCGAGCTCGTTCAGGTCGTAGTTCCTGAACACGCGGCGGCCGATGAACTTCGGCTTGACCGGCTGGTAGTTCGCCCAGTCGACCTTGGTCTTGTTCGCGCGCGCCTGCTCGAGCGTGACCATCGGCTGTGCCTTCTTGTTCGCGTGCTGGTCGCGGATGCGCTCGTAGTCGGACTTCAGCTCGTCGAGGTACTTCGCCGCGCCTTCGTCGGACAACAGGCTCGACGCGACCGACACCGAACGCGACGCGTCCGGCACATAGACCACCGGGCCCTCGTAGTTCGGCGCGATCTTCACGGCCGTGTGCACGCGCGACGTGGTCGCGCCGCCGATCAGCAGCGGGATCTTCTTCACGCGGAAGTAGTCGTCGCGCTGCATTTCCGACGCGACGTACGCCATTTCCTCGAGGCTCGGCGTGATGAGGCCCGACAGCCCGATGATGTCCGCGCCCTCGACCTTCGCCTTCGCGAGGATCTCGTTGCACGGGACCATCACGCCCATGTTGACCACTTCGAAGTTGTTGCACTGGAGCACGACCGACACGATGTTCTTGCCGATGTCGTGCACGTCGCCCTTCACGGTCGCGATCACGATCTTGCCCTTCGCGCGCACGTCGCCGCCGGCTTCCGCGAGCAGGCGCTTCTCTTCCTCGATGAACGGGATCAGGTGCGCGACCGCCTGCTTCATCACGCGCGCCGACTTCACGACCTGCGGCAGGAACATCTTGCCCTGGCCGAACAGGTCGCCGACGACGTTCATCCCGTCCATCAGCGGGCCTTCGATCACGTTGATCGGGCGGCCGCCCGCCGCGGCGATCTTCGCGCGCGCTTCTTCGGTGTCCTCGACGATGAAGTTCGTGATGCCGTGCACGAGCGCGTGCGCGAGCCGCTTCTCGACCGGCTGGTTGCGCCACTCGAGGTTCTCTTCCTTCTTCGCGGCGCCGGTCTTGAACTTGTCGGCGATCTCGAGCAGGCGGTCGGTCGAATCCGCGCGGCGGTTCAGGATCACGTCCTCGACGCGCTCGCGCAACTCCGGGTCGAGCTCCGCATACACGCCGAGCTGGCCCGCGTTGACGATGCCCATGTCCATCCCCGCCTGGATCGCGTGGTACAGGAACACCGTGTGGATCGCCTCGCGCACCGGGTCGTTGCCGCGGAACGAGAACGACACGTTCGACACGCCGCCGCTCACCTTCGCGTACGGCAGGTTCTGCTTGATCCAGCGGGTCGCCTCGATGAAGTCGACCGCGTAGTTGTTGTGCTCCTCGATGCCGGTCGCGACCGCGAAGATGTTCGGGTCGAAGATGATGTCTTCCGGCGGGAAGCCGCACTGGTTCACGAGCACGTCGTACGAGCGCTTGCAGATCTCGGTCTTGCGCGCGAACGTGTCGGCCTGGCCCTGCTCGTCGAACGCCATCACGACGGCCGCGGCGCCGTAGCGGCGGATCAGCTTCGCATGATGGACGAACGCGTCCTCGCCTTCCTTCAGCGAGATCGAGTTGACGATCGCCTTGCCCTGCACGCACTTGAGGCCCGCCTCGATCACGTCCCACTTCGACGAGTCGATCATGATCGGCACGCGCGCGATGTCCGGCTCCGACGCGATCAGGTTCAGGAAGCGCACCATCGCCGCCTTCGAGTCGAGCATCGCCTCGTCCATGTTGACGTCGATCACCTGCGCGCCGTTCTCGACCTGCTGGCGCGCGACGGCGAGCGCCTCGTCGAACTGGCCGTTGAGGATCATCCGCGCGAACGCCTTCGAGCCGGTGACGTTGGTGCGTTCGCCGACGTTGATGAAGAGCGTCCCGGACGTGACGTTGAACGGCTCGAGGCCGGCAAGGCGCATCGTGTGATCGGTCATGGCGGTGCGAATTCGTGTGGTGTGAGACGGGCGTGGAATCGGTCGGGTCAGGCGGCGTCGCTGTACTGGGCCGGCCAGCGGCGCGGCTTCACTTCAGCGAGCGCCTTCGCGATTGCCGCGATGTGCTCGGGCGTCGTGCCGCAGCAGCCGCCCGCGAGGTTCACGAGCCCGGCCTGCGCGAATTCCTTCAGCAGGCCCGACGTGACGTCGGGCGTCTCGTCGAAGCCGGTGTCGCTCATCGGGTTCGGCAGGCCCGCGTTCGGGTAGCACGACACGTAGGTGTCGCACAGCTTCGCGAGCTCGGCGATGTACGGGCGCATCAGCGCCGCGCCCAGTGCGCAGTTCAGGCCGAACGTGAGCGGCTTCGCATGGCGCAGCGAGTTCCAGAACGCCTCGACCGTCTGGCCGGACAGGATGCGGCCCGACGCGTCGGTGACGGTGCCCGAGATCATGACCGGCAGGCGCTCGCCGGTGTCCTCGAACAGCTGGTCGAGCGCGAACAGCGCGGCCTTCGCGTTCAGCGTGTCGAAGATCGTCTCGACGAGGAACAGGTCGACGCCGCCGTCGAGCAGCGCCTTCGCCTGCGCGTAGTACGCGTCGCGCAGCTCGTCGAACGTGACGTTGCGCGCGCCCGGATCGTTGACGTCCGGCGAGATGCTCGCAGTCTTCGGCGTCGGCCCGATCGCGCCGGCGACGAAGCGCGGCTTGTCAGGCGTCGCGTATTTCGCGGCCGATTCGCGCGCGAGCCGCGCCGATTCGACGTTCATCTCGACGACGAGGTCTTCCATCCCGTAGTCGGCCTGCGCGACCGTCGTCGCGCCGAACGTGTTGGTTTCGACGATGTCCGCGCCGGCCGCGAAGTACTGGTCGTGGATCTCGCGGATGATCTGCGGCTGCGTGAGCGACAGCAGCTCGTTGTTGCCCTTGATGTCGCGCGGGAAGTCCTTGAAGCGCTCGCCGCGATACGCGGCCTCGTCGAGCTTGTAGCGCTGGATCATCGTGCCCATCGCGCCGTCGAGGATCAGGATGCGCTGCTTGAGCAGCACCGGCAGCTGGGCGCCGCGCGTGTACGGGGCGTCGGGCGCGGCTGACGGGGCGGAGCGAACGGCGGATGAAGTCGCAGACATGGCGGATGACCGGCGAAGTGGGAAAGAAGCGGGAAAAGCGCCATTGTAGCCGTTGCGGCCGCCCGCCGTCCGGCGTGGCGCGGCGCCAAATGAAAGCCCCCGCGCGGCGGACCGGGCGGGGGCGGGATCGGAGTGCTTGCGGCGAACCCGGCGGCATCGGCCAGTATCGGGCGCCGGGCTGGCGTGTCGTCAGTGCAGGACGACCGGTTGCGTCATCAGGCTGTCGAACTGTCCGAGGAATTCGTCGACTTCGTCGAGCGACGGCTCGTCCTCGATCAGCTGCTTCACGTGCTCGCGAAACCGGGCGGCGAGTTCGCCATCGATGAAGATTTCGCGCTGCGCATTCTTGTCGACGATTTCGTAGCCACCCGAATTCATCGCGTGATGGCCGACCTGCGGCGGAAACTCGACGACGCAGTAGTTGGGGCTGTTGTAGATCATTTGCATGGCGGCACTCCTCTTCGCAGTGGCTTCTGGCCTTGTTGTTCCCCTAGGTGGGGTAGACCTCGCCGGTTTCAAGGGGCTTGCGCTGCACACCCCGTTCCCTCTGCATGGGGTGTATCGGTTAGAAGCCGATATCTCAGAAACGTTTCCTATTGTCGGCCGGTGTACCGAAATAGTTGTTAAAGAGTGTCATGGACGGCATGACTGATATTACGGCGCGTGACCGCCGATCTTTATGGCGGGTAACCATCGGTCGAATTTGCCGATTCGCGGGCGCGGCACGTGGCCTCACGGCGCCGCGGGTGGCGACGACGCAGCCGAGGGCGGCGCATTCGGCATGCCCGGTGCGGCGGCGTCGGACGCCGCATTCGGTGTGCCGCCGGTGTCCGGCGCCGCTTCGGCGGGCACGGCGGGCACGGCGGGCACGGCGGGCACGGCGGGTGCGGCGGGTGCGGCGGGTGCGGCGAGCGGGCCGTGCCACAGCAGCTCGATCTGCGCACCGTTCGGTTCCGTCTGCATGAGCCGCGCGGGCAGCCAGCCGAGCGACGGCGCGAGCCACATGTCGATGCGCCGTGTGTCGCCGGCGCGGCGCGGCAGGCGCATGAAGTGCCGCGTCTCGATGAAGCCGGCGGCGGTCTGCACCGGCTCGTCGCCGATCACCGTGATCGGCCAGGTCTCGCCGCTGTTGTTGTCGATCACGAAGAACTGCTGCGTGACGCCCCGCCGGTAGGCGTCGGGATTGCCGCGCACGAGGCCCGACAGCTGCATCAGCATGCTGAAGCGGTCCTGCGTGCCGTCGGGCAGCGGCGCGTTGTCCGGCGTGCGCGTGAACACGACCTGCCGGATTTCGCGGTTGAAGATCGCGATGTCCTCCGGGCGCTTGCCGCGCTGCTCGACGTATCGGTCGGGCGCGATCCCGTATGCATCGACGCGGCCCTGGCTCCGGTACCTGAACGGGCCGATGAACGGCACCGGCATCGTCACCGACAGCTCATACGTTTGTCCGTCGGTGCGCCAGTGGATCGTTCCCGTCGAGTTCTGCATGCCGTTGAAGAACGCATCGTATTGCAGGTCGCCGGACGGCGGCGCGGCGAACTTCACGCCGCTCGACGCGGGGCCGGCCGTCGCTGCGCCGCTTGCGCCGCCGGCCGTTGCAGCCGAGGCGCCCGAGGCACCCGTTGCGGTGCCGCCGGCGGATGCGGCCGCGGCCGCCGGCACGCCTTCCGCGGCGGTCTGCGTCGACGTCAGCACCGGCTCCTGCGGCGCCGGTCGCGATGGCGCGGCCGCCGGCTTCGCGGGTTTCGGCGCGGCCGGCTTCGGCGCGCCCGGCCTGGCAGCCGGTTTCGGCGCGGGTTGCGCCGGCTGCCGCTCGATCGGCCGCGGCCTAAGCAGCTCGATCTGCACCGGCACCTCGGCGGGCGCCGGCGGCGTAAACGGTTCGCGATGACGCATGAACCACAGCGCGGCGAGCGCATGCAGCACGAGCACCACGACGAGCGCGACGCCCGCGCGCAGCCAGCGGCGGGGCGGAGCGTAGCGGGGGCGGGCGTCGGAGGGCGGCATCGTCGGGCAGCGAAGGGTTCGGGGCGGTTGCGCGGCGTCGGCGCGCCGGCTGGCAGGTTGCGTCAGGAATCGGACCGCCGGGCGCGCCGCGCGTTCATGCGGCGCGTCGCGCGCCACGCGTCAGGAGTCAGGCGTCAGGCGTCAGGCGTCGCGCGCGTCCGGACTATAGCCGAGTTCGTACGACAGTTTCTGCGCGCAGGCGCGCAGCGCGGTGTCGATCTCGCCGCCCCACGCGATGTCGAACGTGCCTTCGTGGCCGAGCGCGAGGATCGCGAGCGCGAGCTCGCCGACCGCGTCGAACACCGGCATGCAGAACGCGTGGATCGTCGGCAGCAGCATCCCTTCGACGCGCGCGGCCGCATGGGCGCGCACGTCCGCGAGCACCGCGTCGACCTCGGCGAGCGTGCGCGGCCCGCCGTGATGCGGCGAGCGGCGCGTGTCGGCGAGCTCGCGCTCGATCATCGCGGCGGTCTTGCCGCGCGGCAGGTACGCGGCGAACAACAGGCCCGTCGCGGAGCCGAGCAGCGGCATCACGTCGCCGAGCTTCAGCGACGCCTTCGCCGGATGGCTCGATTCCATCCAGTGCACGATCGTCGGGCCCTGGTTGCCCCACACCGCGATGCCGACCGTCTGGTCGAGCCGGTCGCGCAATTCGGTCAGCGCGATCCGCGCGAGCTTCACGCCGTCGACCCGCGCGAGCCGCGCGAGGCCCATCTGCAGCGCGAAGCCGCCGAGCTCGTAGCGGCCGGAGACGGGGTCCTGCGACACGACGCCGAGCCGCGAGAAGCTGACGAGGTAGCGGTGCGCCTTCGCCGGGCTCATGCCCGCGCGCTGCGCGAGATCGCGCAGCATCATCGCGCGCGGCTCGCTCGTCAGCACGTCGAGCAGGCGGAAGCCGACCTCGATCGACTGGATGCCGGAGCGGACCTTCTCGCCGTTGTCGCCGCCATCGCCGGCGGCTTCGTCGGCGGTGTCGGAGTCGGCGAGATCGTCGTCTGGGAGCTGGCTGGCGGGCATGGGGCAACGGCGCGCGGCGCGCGATCTGGAGGGAAGGTTCGAATCGGCCGCGGCGCTCGCAAGCGCGGTGCGCCGCACGGATTCACCATCGTAAAATAGATTCCTTCCATCGTCACTACAACGGCAGATTCCCCTTATGAAACTTGCTTCGCTGAAGGACGGCACGCGCGACGGCCAGCTGATCGTGGTGTCGCGCGACCTGCACACCGCGGCGATCGCCGACGCGATCGCGCCGACGCTGCAGCGCGTGCTCGACGACTGGGCGTTCTACGCGCCGCAGCTGCGCGACCTGTACGACGCGCTGAACCACGGCCGCGCGCGGCACGCGTTCCCGTTCGATCCGGCGAACTGCATGGCGCCGCTGCCGCGCGCGTTCCAGTGGGCCGACGGCTCGGCGTACGTGAACCATGTCGAGCTCGTGCGCCGCGCGCGCGGCGCCGAGATGCCGCCGGAATTCTGGACCGATCCGCTGATGTACCAGGGCGGCAGCGACGATTTCCTCGGGGCGCGCGACGACGTCGTCTGTCCGTCCGAGGAATGGGGCATCGACTTCGAGGCGGAAGTCGCGGTGATCACCGGCGACGTGCCGATGAGCGCGTCGCCCGACGACGCGCTGAAGGCGGTACGGCTCGTCACGCTCGTGAACGACGTGTCGCTGCGCAACCTGATTCCGGCCGAGCTCGCGAAGGGCTTCGGCTTCTTCCAGAGCAAGCCGGCGACCGCGTTCGCGCCGGTCGCGGTCACCCCGGACGAACTCGGCGAGCACTGGCGCGAAGGCCGCGTGCACCGGCCGATGATCGTCCACTGGAACGGCAGGAAGGTCGGCCAGCCCGACGCGGGCACCGACATGGTGTTCCATTTCGGGCAACTGATCGCGCACGCGGCGAAGACGCGCAACCTGCGCGCGGGCTCGATCGTCGGCTCGGGCACGGTGTCGAACAAGGATTCGAAGCGCGGCTACTGCTGCATCGCCGAGAAGCGCTGCCTCGAGACGATCGAGCACGGCGCGCCGCAAACGCAGTTCATGCGCTACGGCGACACCGTGAAGATCGAGATGTTCGACGACGCGGGCAAGTCGATCTTCGGCGCGATCGAGCAGTCGGTCGCGCCGCCCGACGGCGCCGCCTGACGTAATGTAGCGCGCGGGCGCAACCCGGTTGCGGCGCGCGCGCCGGGTTTCGCCCGATGTTTGCCCGTGCGGGCTTGGCTACACTCGACTCATGGGTTTTTCCGCAAGGAGCTGCGCATGTCCGATACCGCCATCTACAGCGGTTATGAAGCACTGAAGGTGCGGCGCCAGCCGCACGGCATCCTCGAGATCGTGATGAGCGGCGAAGGCGCGAACAAGAGCGGCCTCGCGACCGCCGACGAGCGCATGCACCGCGAGCTGGCCGACATCTGGCGCGACGTCGATCGCGATCCCGACACGCGCGTCGCGGTGATCCGCGGCGAAGGCAAGGGCTTCTCGGCGGGCGGCGACCTCGCGCTCGTCGAGCAGATGGCGAACGATTTCGACGTGCGCGCGCGGGTCTGGCGCGAAGCGCGCGACCTCGTCTACAACGTGATCAACTGCAGCAAGCCGATCGTGTCCGCGATGCACGGCCCGGCCGTCGGCGCGGGGCTCGTCGCCGGGCTGCTCGCCGACATCTCGATCGCGTCGAAGAGCGCGCGCATCATCGACGGCCATACGCGGCTCGGCGTCGCGGCGGGCGACCACGCGGCGATCGTGTGGCCGCTCCTGTGCGGAATGGCGAAGGCGAAGTACTACCTGCTACTGTGCGAGCCGGTGAGCGGCGAGGAGGCCGAGCGGATCGGCCTCGTGTCGCTCGCGGTCGACGAGCCCGATTTGCTGCCGAAGGCGTACGAGGTCGCGGAGAAGCTCGCGCACGGCTCGCAGACGGCGATCCGCTGGACCAAGTACGCGCTCAACAACTGGCTGCGCTCGGCGGGGCCGACCTTCGACGCGTCGCTCGCGCTCGAATTCATGGGTTTTTCGGGGCCCGACGTGCAGGAGGGAATTCGCTCGCTGCGCGAACGGCGAGCGCCCGACTTCCCCGGCGGCGCGCCGTTCTGACGCGCGCTATGATCGATCCAGGCGGCCGGGCGATCCGGCCGCTCCCCCAGTCAACCAGGATGCCCGCATGACGATCGATACCTCCGGCTCCAATCCTTTCTCCGGCTTCGCCGGCTTCCAGCCTGCAGACATGCTCGAACGCATGTGGGAAATGATCCGCATGACGCCGTTCGGCGGCATGGGCGCGTTTCCCGGCGCGACGCACGGGCTGCCGCCGTCGCTGTCGGGCATGTCCGACATGATGGCGCCGCTCGCCAGCGTCGAGGAGCTCGACAAGCGCATCACCGACCTGCGCGCGGTCGAGCAATGGCTGAAGCTGAACCTCGGGATGCTGCAGTCCGCGATCCAGGCGATGGAAGTGCAGCGCGCGACGCTCGCGACGCTGCGCGCGTTCGGCGCGTTCGCGCAAACCTCGATGTCGGCCGCCGAGGATGCGGCCGTCGCGGCGGCGAAGGCGGCCGCGACGCCGCTCGGCGACACGCAGCAGGCCGCGCCGGAAGGCGCGCAGGCGGACGCGCCGCCCGAGGGCGAGAGCGCCGCGCAGAACGCGGCCTTCGATCCGGCCGGCTGGTGGAACCTGCTGCAGGCGCAGTTCAACCAGCTCGCGAGCCTCGCGATGGCGCAGCCGGGCGCGCAACCGGCCGCGCCGGACGCGCCGGCTGCGCCGGCGGCATCGGCCGCGGCGCGGCCCGATCCGGCCGACCCGCCGCCGGCGGCGCCGCGCAAGCCCGCCGCGAAGCGCGCGAAGCCGGCCGGATCGTCCGGATCGTCCGGCTCGGCCGCGGCGCGCGCGGCGGCCGCGTCGACGCCCGCGAGCCGTCCGCCGAAGCGCTCGACGTGACGGCGCGGCGGCTCATGTAGCAGGCCTGGCGATGCGGCTCGCGCTCGTACTGATGGGAGGCGGCGCGCGCGCCGCGTATCAGGTCGGCGTGCTGAAGGCGCTGGCCGAGATCGCGCTCGCGGCCGATCCGCAACGGCGCACGCTGCCGTTCGGCGTCGTGTGCGGCTCGTCGGCCGGCGCGATCAACGCGACGTCGATCGCGAGCCACGCCGACGATTTCTCGCACGGCGTGCGCCGCCTGCTCGAATTCTGGGAGCACCTGCGCGCGGACTACGTGTACCGCACCGACTGGCTCGGCATCGCCGCCGCGGGTGCGCGCTGGCTCGCGGCGATGAGCTTCGGCTGGGCGGCCCGCCGTTCGCCGCGCGGCCTGCTGGACAACGCGCCGCTCGCGCATCTGCTGCAGCGCGAGCTGAGCTTTCACCGGATCGAGCAGATGCTCGAGGCGCGCACGCTGCATGCGCTCGCGGTGACCGCGCTCAGCTATTCGAGCGGCCGCCATCTGACGTTCTACCAGGCCGCCGAACCGATCCAGGCGTGGCGGCGCGCGCAGCGCACCGCGCGGCTGGTCGACCTGTCGGCGTCGCACCTGCTCGCGTCGTCGGCGATTCCGTTCGTGTTCCCGGCCGTGCCGCTCGTGCTCGACGGCCAGATCGAGTATTTCGGCGACGGCTCAATCCGCCAGATCGCGCCGCTGTCGCCGGCGATCCACTTCGGCGCGGACCGGATCGTGGTCGTCGGCGCGGCCGACCCGCGGCCGGAGATCCCGGTGAACGGCGGCGGCTTCGTGCGCGGCTATCCGTCGCTCGCGCAGATCGGCCAGCAGGTGCTCGCGAGCGTGTTTCTCGACTCGATCGGCTCGGACATCGAACGGATCGAGCACATCAACCGGATGATCGCGCACCTGCCGCACCAGATCGAAGTGGACAGCGGCTGGCGGCACGTCGACGTGCTGGCGATCGCGCCGTCCGAGCGCATCGAGCTGATCGCCGCGAAACACCTGAAGCAACTGCCGCTCACCGTGCGCGGACTGCTCGGCGCGGTCGGCGGCAGCCAGCCGGCGGGCGCGTCGTTCGCGAGCTACCTGCTGTTCGAGGAGGCGTTCGCGCGCGAGCTGATCGAGCTCGGCTATCGCGACGGCTGCGCGCAGCACGACACGCTCGCCGGCTGGATCGCGCATGCGGACGGCGCGAGCGCGTCGCCGGCCGACGGGCAGGCGGCCGGGGAAATGCGGGTCTGACGCGGATCGGCTGCGTTTTCGCGATGCCGGCTGCGACGCTTTGCCGCATGGCGGCTGTCGGGAAGCGACCGGAAGCCTGTCTCGGAACCGTCATGCGTGCGTGCTATCATGGCCGCCGCCGAATACATCAAATCGAGCAGCTCGCCGGACCGGCGCCCGCAAGGGGCCGCGACGGGCTCGCCAGCGAAGCCGGCCAGCGCCGGCCCCCACTCAGGCACGCGCGGTCGGTTCCGTTCGAGCGGAGCGCGGCGCGCAGGCTTGCCCCAAGCGAGCGGCTTACGCGGCCGCGCGGCTGCCGGACGCGGAACACGCGGCCCGGGGGCTGGTTTCACGCGTAAAATTACAGTCTTGGTTGCAAAAAGCGCGTCCGCACGCGCATTGCTGCAACGGTCACGTTTAAGAGAAGTCGCATTGCGCAGAACAGGGGTGGGACCATCATGAACACCATGCTTTATCCGGAACTTTACAGGTCGCTCGAAGCCGTCCGCTGGGACATGGAGAAGGACATTCCGTGGGACAAGTTCGACGCTTCGCTGCTCACCGACGAGCAGGCGAAGACGATCAAGATGAACGCGATCACCGAGTGGTCGGCGCTGCCCGCGACGGAAATGTTCCTGCGCGACAACCAGCACGACAGCGACTTTTCCGCGTTCATGAGCGTGTGGTTCTTCGAAGAGCAGAAGCACTCGCTCGTGCTGATGGAATACCTGCGCCGCTTCAAGCCGGAGCTGGTGCCGACCGAGGAGGAGCTGCACGCGGTGCGCTTCGAGTTCGATCCGGCGCCGCCGCTCGAGACGCTGATGCTGCACTTCTGCGGCGAGATCCGCCTGAACCACTGGTACCGCTGCGCGGCCGACTGGCACACCGAGCCGGTCATCAAGCACATCTACGAAACGATCTCGCGTGACGAAGCCCGCCACGGCGGCGCGTACCTGCGCTACATGAAGAAGGCGCTGTCGAACTGCGGCGACGTCGCGCGCGCGGCGTTCGCGAAGATCGGCGTGCTGATGGCGTCGGCGCGCCGCACCGAGAAGCCGCTGCACCCGACCAACCTGCACGTGAACCAGGCGCTGTTCCCGCGCGACACCGTGCAGTCGCGCCTGCCCGATCCGGAGTGGCTCGAGCGCTGGCTCGACGAGCAGATCCGCTTCGACGGCGAGTGGGAGAAGAAGGTCGTCGAGCGCATCCTGCACAACCTGTCGATCCTGTTTGAGCGCACGTTCGCGACCGCGCAGGAGCTCAACCGGTATCGCAAGGAAGTCACCGGCCGCCTGCAGGCCGAAGGCGGCCAGTCGGCTGCCCAGCCGGCCTGACGACGAGACGCGCGCCCGGCGAGGGCGCGCGCGACATGAAGCCCGCCCGGCTCGGCGGGCTTTTTCTTGGGCATGCGCGCCGCGCACGCCGTTCGCTTCCGCCAGTCACCCATCATGCCCGCTACCTTCGAACGTAAGCTGATCACCCGCGACGCGCTCGTCGCCCTGCGCGCGTCGCTGCCCGCGCCCGTCGTGTTCACGAACGGCGTGTTCGACATCCTGCATCGCGGCCACGTCACCTATCTCGCCGACGCGAAAGCGCTCGGCGCGTGCCTGATCGTCGGCGTCAACAGCGACGCGTCGGTGCGCATGCTCGGCAAGGGCGACGACCGCCCGATCAACCACGAGGACGACCGGATGGCGCTGCTCGCGTCGCTCGAAAGCGTCGACTGGGTCGTGAAGTTCGAGGAGCAGACGCCGGTGTCGCTGATCGAGGCCGTGCATCCGGACATCCTCGTCAAGGGCGGCGACTACGACATGGACGTGCTGCCGGAATCCGCGCTGGTGCGCGGCTGGGGCGGCCGGGCGCTGGCGATTCCGTTCGAGCACGAGCGCTCGACCACCGCGCTGTTGAAGAAGGTGCGCGCGCAGCAGCCGTAAATCCGCGCCGCCGCGCGCGGCGTCAGGGCGCGGATGCCGCGAGCGGCTCCGCCGGTGCCGCGATCGGGCCGCCCGTGAGCGCCTGATCGGCAGCGTGCGCGAGCGGTGTGACGCGCAGCGCGTCGGGGTGCACTTGCCGCGACAGCATCCCCGGTTCGCGCGGGCCGGCCGCCGGCAGCGGCCCGAACACGCCGCGCGCCACCACGAGCGCGAGCATGTTGGCGAGAAAGAGAACAGCGATCAGCCAGCGCAGCATCGTCGACACCTCTTTTCGTCATTCAGTCAGGCCAGCCGCGGGGCTGGTCATTCGGTTCGCCCGGCCCACCCGCGCATGAGAACGCGCATGCGTGCCGTTTCAACCATTCGCAACCATTTCCGCCGCAATCAGCGCCAGCCCGGACAGGATCAGCGCATCGTGGCGCGTATGCGGCACCGTCAGCGCGCGCGCGACGTCGTCGGCCGCGCCGCCCGCCAGCACGAGCCGCACCGGCGCTTGCCAGGCGGCGTTCAGGTCGCGCCAGGCGCGCTCGATCAGCCCGGCCTGCGCATACAGGCAGCCCGCCGACAGCGAGCGCGGCGTGTCGAGCTGGAACGGCTCCGCCTGAGCGAGCGCGAGCAGGCCGCTCGCGATGTCGGTGGTGAGCGTCGGCAACTGCGCGGTGTGCGTGCCGAGCGAACGCATCATCAGCGCCCAGCCCGGCGCGATCAGTCCGCCCGTGAAGCGCCCGTCCGCGCGCAACGCCTCGAGCGTCGTCGCGGTGCCGAACGTCGCGATCAGCAGCGCTTCGCCAGGAAACGCCGCATGCGCGCCGATCAGGCCGGCCCAGCGGTCGCTGCCGAGCTGGTCGGGCGTCGCATAGCCGTTCGTCACGCCGCACTGCGCGGCACATGCGCGGATCGTCGTGCGCGGCAGGCCCGGCCAGCGCGCCTCGAGCAGCGCGTCGAGCCGTGCCGCCACCTCCGCGCCGGCGACGTTCGAAATCCACGCGCCGCGCGGGCGCGGCACGTGCGACCAGTCCGGATCGGCGCCGCCGTCGCGCGCGTGGCCGAACGCGCCCGTCTCGACCAGCTCGCGCCGCGCGTCGGCGAGCGCCCACTTGATCCGGCTGTTGCCGGCGTCGATCAGCAGGTGCGGCGCGCTCATTGCGCCTCGCGCAGCGACACGTCGCCGGCCGCGATCGCCTGCACGCCGCCGGGCGTGTCGAGCAGCAGCTGGCCTGCCGCGTCGATGCCGGTCGCGATGCCGCGCGCGCGTTCCGCGCCTTGCTCGATCAGCACCACTTCACGGCCCGCGAACGCGTGCCGCGCGTGCCAGCGCGGCACGAACGGCGCGAGCCCGTCGGCCGCGAACTGCGCGAGCGCGGGCGTGAGCGCGTTCAGCGACGCGGCGAGCGTATCGGTAAGGTTCGCCTCCGCCCACGCGGACGACAGTGCCGCGGGCGGCAGCGCGCCCGCGGTCGACGCTTCGCGCGCGCGCTGCGCGTCGACCTGCGCGGCGACGGCTTCCGCGCCGCGCACGTTGACGCCGAAGCCGATCACGACGGCCGTCGCGTCGGGCGTCGTCCACACCGTTTCGATCAGGATCCCGGCGAGCTTGCCGACGATGTGTGTCGAACCGGCGTCGGCGGCGGTCAGCAGCAGGTCGTTCGGCCACTTGAGCGCGATCCCGGCGCGCGCGTCGAGCGGCAGCGCGGCGAGCCCTTCGGCGAGCGCGACGCCGATCGCGAGGCTCAGCCCGCCGAGCGCGTCGACCGGGCGCGGCACGATGCAGCCGACCGAGCAGAGCAGCGCGTTGCCCGGCTGCGCGAACCATGGGCGGCCTTGCCGGCCTCGGCCGGCCGTCTGCTCGAACGCGACCCGCACGAGCGGCGCGGGCAGCGCGTTCGCGGTGCGCGGCAGCGCCTTCAGGCGGGCGGCGAGGTCGGCATTGGTCGAGCCGGTCGCGGCGACGATGTCGAGCGGCCACGCGCGCGGCGCGGCGTCCAGGTGCGCGTCGAGCCGGCTGCGCGCGATGTGCGCGTCGCCGGAGTCGGGCGTGTCGGAGGAGGTGGGGGCGTTCATGGTGGCTATTGTAGCGACAGGGGACGAGATCGCGCCGGGAAGTATGGGGGCAGCGGGGACGCGGCGTGCGCGGGGCTGAGACATGTATTTTTCGTTCTGGTCGTGCAGGCGCTTGATCAGGTCAAGCACAAGCATGAGTGCCAACGCCTTGCCAAGCTGGATGGCGATTGCGTTGGTTCATCTCGTATTGAGCAAACAAACTTAAACGAATCTTATTGGTAAGGATTTCGAATTTGTCAGATTGATTCTTCTTTCTCGTTCGCGCAAATTTTGTACGGAGCAATCCTCAGCCATTTGTCGAGAAGGGAAAATCCAGATGAGTAACGATCAGAAGGCCCCGCCCCATCTTTTCGCCACCGACGACTCACGCACGGAGCGTGGAAGCCAGATAACCCAGGCCGTCAGCAGCCCGGCAGTCATCGGGCCTGCTGTCGTCCACGTCAGCCATATCGCAGCCTATGAGGCCGGTAGCGAGGCAGCATGATTCGCTACTTTCTCGCCAGAGGCGATCGAGGTGGCAGCGCCACGATTACAGAAGGATTGGAACACGTCACTTGTTCTAATCCGCCGCCGCGCGTGCATATTGCGACGCTCTACATGAAAACCTATTGCACGGCCTGCAAACAGGAAGGGTTCATCGCGCCAAAGGGGCCGCGCCTGCCGGGTACAGGCCCAAATGGCAAGCCGTGGGCGTTGAGCGGCGATATCAATGTCTGTGGATGCAATCCGCCACCCGTTTTCCATGCCGAGCGCGGCATGAAAATGATCGTCACGTCGCAGGAAGCGGCGACGCTGGCGGGAGGAAGCAGCGCCTCGGCTGCAAGCACCACGGGGACCGAGGCTGCGATGGCAGTGCAGACGGTTGCTTCAGCTACGTATGACGAACAGGTGCGCGCCGGTATACGCACCACACTACCGCAGGATTATCCGTATCTGATTGAACTAAGCGATGGACGGACCTTCGCAGGGCATGTCAACAGTAATGGCCAGTTGCCGCGGATCCGTTCCGAGATCGCCGACAGTTACACGGTCTATTGGGGCGAAGACGCTCTTGTACACAAGGACTGGACGTGATGCCAAACAGCCCGACAACGGTAAGAACGAACACAACGCCCGATTCCATCAAGGTTGTGCAATTGCGGGCGGTAACATTCGAGGAGCTGTGGGATGCTTACCCATCCGGCAATCCCTATGACAACCCAGCCTATACCAATCAATGCGCCATTCGCATGAGCGTCGCCCTTCATCGCGTCGGCATTGAAATGAAGTCGTTCTCGTCGAAACTGGTCAAACCGCTTGGTGGTCAACCGAGTATCGGACGAATCCTGCTGAACGGAAAGGCAACGGCTACGCGCGCCAACGAGCTTGGGGCATGGCTGAGGTTGCAGCCTTTTGCGGGCCTGGGGAGGGCGGAAAACGTCACTGGAGAAGATTGGAGGGATAGAGTCAAGGGGCGAACCGGGATCATCATGTTTGACGGCTACTGGACTCGCGACGGGGAAACAGAGGGGAATGCCAGCGGCGGGCACATTGATTTATGGAACGGCGAAAAGCTCACGGGATTCGGTACTGGACTCCGAACCCGGTGGAATATCGTGATTCCAGGATTGTGGTCCGATTTTCGTAGGTCGAAAACAATCTTATTCTTCCAGATAAAATGAAACTGCTGAGAACCGCCATCGGCGCAATTGCTGGTTCGGTCATAGTCACACTTGCTTGTTGGGGCGGCTTATATCTGTTCGGCGTTTTGATTCTTCACGGGCAAGGAAGTCTGTTCGATACGAACCCGCAAGTTGCGAACCTGTTTTTTGCCGGCTGGTTTATGTCCGTGGTTGTGGGCACGGTAATCGGCGGCTGGCGCGGGTATGTATGGGAGCGATGCCGGGTAAGAAAAAGGCGGAAAGCATGACAATTCATGCCGCCTTTGCGGCTGCCTTGTATTAGGTCGAAAAGACGGGGAGGCTTACCGCGATTTTCACAGCGCTTGGACTTGCCAGTTAAGCGAGGGCCGCGCATCAGGCGCGGCCTTTTTTCCACGACCCGGCTCGAACGGTCACGCAAGCGCTTGCAGTTCGGCATCCTGCATTACTACAGCTTCGTCGCTTTCGTCTGCGGAACCCGACGCAGCGACGCGCCGGCAACGTCGTCATCTTGATCTTCCCGACCGGCGAGACTACGTTCGATATATCCGCTTTGGCGGCATGCGCGGCGAGTGCCAACCGGTTCTCGTCGTTGCCGCATCGAGGGAAACGGCGATGAGCAAGCTTCATTCATGTTCGAGCCTGTCCAGCCTGTTCGAGCGCTTCCACCGCAAGACGACCCGGATCTCCGACGCCATCGGGCCGCCGATGACGCGTGCTTGTCACCGGCTGTCGGAATCGCTCGCGTCGGCATGGTCGGCGGTGCGTTCGGGTACGTCGCATACGCACCGGCATTGACGCGGCGGCTGACGTTTTCAAGGAGACGGCGATGCAACTCCACATGCATTCGCACCATTACGTGCACCGCATTCCGGTGTGGCGTGCCGCCGTGATCGGCGGGTGCGTGGCCGGCGCGGTTTTCCTCGTCATCCAGGTCGTCGCGGCTGCCATCATCGGACACGACGCGTGGGCGCCGCTGCGCATGATCGCGGCCATCTACTTCGGCGACGACGCGCTCGCGCCGTCGGCCACGGTCGAAGTGGGAATCCTGCTGGCGGCGCTGGGCGTGCACTTCGCGTTGTCGATCGTGTTTGCGCTGATCCTGGCCGTGATCATCGCGTGTTTCAGCCTCGATTCGAGCGTCGGGATGGCCAGCGTGACGGGAGCCGTATTCGGCGTGCTGCTGTACGTCGTCAATTACTACGGGATGACGCAATTGTTCCCGTGGTTCGCCGACGCGCGTGGCTGGGTGAGCGCACTCGACCACATCGTCTTCGGGCTGATCGTGTCCGACGCGTACATGCGTCTGGAGCGACCCGCGCAGAGCAGCGCCGCCTGACGCGATGTCGCGGCGCCTGGCCGGCTCAATGCTGTTCCATCTGCTCCAGCGCCTTGATGTCTTCCTCGGACGTCATTTCGCAGGCAAGCAGCGTCTTGCCCTTCAGCGCGGGGCCCTGGCGGGCCGAAACGAGGATCAGGGCGCCCCCCGGCCCCCGGACGGTCAGCCGGCGGGAATAGCCGACGGACGACGCGCCCAGCAGGTGGCCTTTCTCGGGGGCGAGCTTGTAGCGTTGCGCGAGCTGGTCGGCGACTTCACCTTCCACGAGCACGCCGATTCCCGTACTGGTGAACACGACGTTCTGCGTCGTGAAGCCGTCCCGGCGGATCGGCTCTGGCAGACGAAAGACCGCGGCGCCCAGCATCGATTCGTCCGGCTTCGGATCGGCCGCCTTGACGGTGTCGTAGATCGCGCTCATGAGGTCCGACGTAAACGGCGGCTTGCAGATCGCGGCGTTGAAGATATCGGGATGGGCGGGCGGCGCGGCGAGCGCGACGAACGGGGCGGCGACGACGGCGCCGAGGGCGGCGCGAAGGCCGGACAGGCGATGCAACATGGATGCGGTCCTCTCAGGTTTTGTTGTGAGGCGGCATGATACGGCATCGCCGCGCGCATGCCCGCGTCTCGCGACCGATCCCGGTTCCAGGCGATCGATGCGCGAGGCGCCGGGTCATGCGTGTCAGGCCACCGCTGCGCTTCCGACGCACCCTTACGGCGCGACGACCGGATGCTTCAGCGCGTGCGCGGTCTCGATCCACTGCGCGTGGAATGCATCCGCATCCGGCGTGAGGCCCAGTTCGCCGTTGCGATACGCCATCGCGAGCGTCTGCACCGCTTCCGGCAGTTCGTGCTCGGCCGCGCGCCGGTACAGCGCGAGCGCGCGCGCGTCGTCGCGCGGCACGCCGCTGCCGTCGCGATACGCGTTCGCGAGCATGAAGTCGGCGGCCGGGAGGTCCGCGCGCGACGCCACGTCGAACCAGCGTGCCGCCTGCACGGGATCGGCGGCAATGCCGTAGCCGCTGCGATAGATCAACCCGAGGTAGTACGCGGCGGCCGGGTCGCCGTGCGCGGCGGCGGCGGCCAGCAGCGTCCGGGCGCGCGCATAGTCCTTCGGCAGCCCGCCGCTGCCGAGCAGCAGCGCCTTGCCGAGCGCGAGCTGCGCGCGGCGCGCTGCCGGCGCGTGCGTCGCGCCGCTCGCTTGCGCGGCGGTTTCGAGCCAGCCGCGCCCTTCGTCGCGCAGGCCGGGCTCGCGCGCGTCGACGAGCGCGCCGCCCAGCGCCGCCTGTGCGTCGGCGGACCCGGCGCGCGCGAGGTCGCGCAGCCGCGCGAGCGCGTGCGGCTCGCCGGCCTGCGTGACCATCGCCTGCCATTCGTCGAGCTGCGCGGCGCTCGGCGCGGGGCCGGCGCTGCGCCAGCCGCTCGCCGCGACTGCGGCGGCGGCGATCGCCGCCACCGCCGCCAGCAGCACGGCGGGCGGCAGCTTCACGCGCAGCAGGCGCCGCGCGGCTGGCGCGAAGCCCGCCTCGGCGGGCCGCATGGTGCGGATCGGTTGCATCGCGTATTTCATCGTGGACTTCATTGCGTCAGGTCGATCTCGTAGGTGGCGAGGTTCTTGCCCGAGCCGTCGTCGGCCGCGACCTGCGTGATGCCGGTCAGGCCGGCCGCCGCCGCGTCGGCGAGGCGGTTCGGCGCGGACGCGAACTGCACGTGCGCGACCGAGCTCGCGAGCTTCGTGAAGCGCCAGCTGCGCTGCGCGCCGTCCGCCGCGCGCGTGATCGCGCCGCGCTTCTTGATGAACGCGATCAGCACGTCGCGGTTCGCGTCCGGCGACGCGAAGATCGTCTTGCTGCCATCGAGGCCGGGGAAGTTGCCGCCGCCGCTCGCGCGGTAGTTGTTGGTCGCGACGATGAACTGCCCGTTCGGGTCGATCGGCGCGCCCTTGTACGTCAGGTTCCTGATCCGGCTGCCGACCGGCTGCGTGACGTCGATCTCGTACGACAGATCGGCGGACGTGAACATGTCGAAGTTGTAGCCGGGGAAGCTGCTGACGAGCTTCTGCACGGTTGCCTGCGTCGGATCGATCCGGTTGAAGCGCTTCGCGGCGGTCTCGAGCCAGTTCTTCACGTCCGCGCCGCTCACCTTCACCGCGTAGACGGTGTTCGGATACAGGTACAGGTCGGCCGCGTTGTTGATCGCGAGTGCGCCCGGCGCGACGTCGGTGAAGTCGTTGCCGCCGCCGAAGCCGCTCTTGAACGGCGCGCTGACCGACAGCACCGGCAGCGACGCGTACTGCGGCAGGTTCGCCTGCACGTAGGTCTTCACGTAGTCGGCCTGCGCCTCGTTGACGATCTGGATCGCGCCCGGATCGCCGACGTCGGCGAAATACGAGGTCATCCGGTAGTCGGTCGAGCCGATCGGCGTCTTCACGTAGTTGATCGTCGCCTGGTGCTCGGCGGCGATCGCGGCCGCCACCGACGGGTCGGCGGCGACGTAGCTCTTGTCCGCGTTCTGGATCGGGCGCGCCTCGACGGTCGTGAGCGACTTGTCGACGCTCCAGGTCTTGCCGTCGAACGCGAGGCCGAGCTTGATCACACCGAGGTGCTTGCCCCAGTAGTTCGCCATCACGGTCGGCACGCCGTTGACGGTGCCCTTGACCTTGTCGACGCCCGGCAGGTTGAACTGCGGCACCGTGCTGTTCGCATCCGGGAACACCTGGTGCGAGTGGCCGATCAGCATCGCGTCGATGCCCGGCACGGTCGACAGCCACCAGCTGCCGTTTTCCATCGTCGGCGAGTACGCCGAGTTGTCGAGCCCGCCGTGCGAGATCGCGACGATGAGGTCCGCGCCCTTCGCGCGCATCTCCGGAATGTACTTCTCGGCCGCTTCCTTCAGGCCGGTCGTGTAGACCTTGCCGTCGAGCCAGCGCTTGTCCCAGTTCATGATCGCGGGCGGCGTGAAGCCGATGATGCCGACCTTCACCGGCGCGCTGACCGTCTTGCCGTCCGGCGTGGTCGCGGTGATCGTGCGGGTCAGGATCGTGTACGGCGTGAAGAGGGGCGCGTTGGTCTTCGCGCTGATCACGTTCGCGAGCACCTGCGGGAACGCCGGGCCCGCGCACTTCTTCTGCTGCGCGGGCATGCCGTCGACGTCGAACGTGTTGCCGGTCACCTGCGACAGGTACGGCAGCCCGTAGTTGAATTCATGGTTGCCGATCCCGCCGCCGTCGAACTTCGCCGCGTTCATCACCTTGTAGATCGCGAGCGTCTGGTCGCAGCCGACCGGATTCACGAGCGCCTGGTAGTCGGCGAGCGCGGTGCCCTGGATCGTGTCGCCGTTGTCGAGCAGGAGCGTGTTCGGGTACTGCGCGCGGGCCTGCGCGATCAGCGTCGACACGCGCTCGAAGCCGAGCGAGTTGTCCGCCGCGAGCTTGAAATAGTCATACGAGAGCACGTTCGTGTGCAGGTCGGTCGTCTCGAGCAGCGCGAGGGTCGCCTTGGTGCCGGCGGGCGCCTGCGACGACGGCGGGGCGCTCACGCCGTCGCCGTTGCACGCGGCGAGAAAGGCGAGGCTCGCGAGCGCGGCGGCTGCCGGCGCGCGATGGCGGAGAAGCGAGGGGAATCGCATCGGTTGTCCTGTTTGGTGTTCTGTTGTCGTGGGTCGCACGGAAAGCGGCGCGTGTGGCGCGCCGACGGCCGGTCGTGCGAAGCGTGAGAGTATCGAAAGGAAACGTGACGGTGGAATGAAAGGGCCGCAACGGCCGGTGAAATGGAGGCGGCCGGCTGTGGGCGACGCACTGCAGGCGTCCGGGGCGGGCCGCCCGCCCCCGGCGGAAATCCTCGCGTCGCGGGAGCGGACGGTTCGTTACAATGGCCGGTGTCATTCATTTGCAAACAAGCCGCCTTGGATTTCGACACTCCTCCCGGCCTGTCGGTCGATGCCGGCGGCCCGGGCCCGACCGTGCGCCTGTACGGACAGTGGACCGCGCTCGCGCTGGCGCGCAACCGCGGCGTCGTCGCGCGCCGGGTCGCGGGGCTCGCGAAAGGCCGCGTGCGCGAATGGGACCTGTCCGGCATCGAGCGGATCGACCACGTCGGCGGCCAGGCGCTGTGGCGGGTCTGGGGCCGCAAGCTGCCGGACGGCATCGCGCTCACCGAGACCCAGCGCACGATCTTCGAGCGCATCGAGCGGCTCGACCGCCAGCGCGAGGCGCCCGAGCGCATCGCGCGCATCGATCCCGTCACGCGCCTCGGCCGCGCGCTCTTCACGTTCGCGGAACACCTGCAGGGCGGCATCACGATGTTCGGCCGCGTGGTGCTCGATGCGCTGTCGGTGCTGCGCCGGCCGAAGACGATGCCGTGGAAGGAGACGTCGGCGAACGTCTACAGCGCGGGCGCGCAGGCGCTGCCGATCACCGCGCTCGTCGCGTTCCTGATCGGCATCGTGCTGAGCTACCTGTCCGCGCAGCAATTGCAGATGTTCGGCGCGAACCGGTATATCGTGAACATCCTGGGGCTGTCGGTGATCCGCGAGCTCGGGCCGGTGCTGTCGGCGATCCTCGTCGCCGGCCGCTCGGGCTCGGCGATCACCGCGCGGATCGGCGTGATGCGCGTGACGGAGGAGCTCGACGCGATGCGCGTGATGGGCATCCCGCACGGGCTGCGGCTGGTCCTGCCGCGGGTGCTCGCGCTCGGCGTCGCGATGCCGCTGCTCGTGATGTGGACCAACATCATCGCGCTCACGGGCGGCGCGCTCGCCGCGAAGCTCGCGCTCGGCATCGACTTCAGCTTCTTCGTGCGCTCGCTGCCGGGCGTCGTGCCGATCGCGAACCTGTACATCGGGCTCGGCAAGGGTGTCGTGTTCGGCATGCTGATCGCGCTCGTCGCGTGCCATTTCGGCTTCCGCATCAAGGCGAACTCGCAGAGCCTCGGCGAAGGCACGACGACGTCGGTCGTCACGTCGATCACGGTCGTGATCCTCGCCGACGCGGTGTTCGCGATGCTGTTTCAGAACGTGGGGCTCGGATGAACATGCTGAACCTGCCGACAACCGATGACGCGGCGCCCGCCGGCGCCGCGCAGCGCGACGAGCTCGTGATCGAGGTGCGCAACCTGACGAAGCGCTACGGGCGCAACATCATCCACCAGAAGCTCGATTTCGACGTGCGGCGCGGCGAGATCGTGTCGATCGTCGGCGGCTCGGGCTCGGGCAAGACGACGCTGGTGCGGCAGATCCTCGGCCTCGAGCGGCCGACGTCGGGCACGATCAAGGTGTTCGGCGAGGACACGTCGAAGATCGACGCGGCGACCGCGCGGGCGATGCGCACCCGTTCCGGGATGCTGTTCCAGCAGGGCGCGCTGTTCTCGTCGATGACGGTGTTCGACAACGTCGCGCAGCCGCTGCGCGAGCTCGGCCGCGTGCCGGCCGACCTGCTGCACGACATCGTGATGCTCAAGCTCGAGATGGTCGGGCTGCCGTGCAAGCATGCGTCGAAGATGCCGGCCGCGCTGTCGGGCGGGATGGTGAAGCGGGTCGGCATCGCGCGCGCGATCGCGCTCGAGCCGGAGCTGCTGTTCCTCGACGAGCCGACGGCGGGGCTCGACCCGCAGGCGTCGGAAGAATTCGTCGAGCTGATCGCGACGCTGCACCGCACGCTCGGGCTGACCGTCGTGATGGTGACGCACGATCTCGACACGATGGTCGCGCTGTCGACGCGCGTCGCGGTGCTCGCCGACCGCAAGGTGCTGGTCGCCGCGCCGGTCGAGGAGGCCGCGAGCGTCGACCACCCGTTCATCCACGAATATTTTCTGGGGCTGCGCGGCCGGCGCGCGCTGCAGGCGCTGCCGCCCGAGCGGCGCGCGAAGCTGCCGCCGGCAGCCCTCGAACCGGCGCCGGCGAGCGCCGAGCTGTAGCAGCAGGAAAGCACGAAGGAACCCGCGAATGGAAAACAAATCTCATGCGTTCTGGGCCGGCCTGTTCACGATCGCGCTGACGCTCGCGATCGCGGGCGCCGTGTTCTGGTTCAACGTCGATCGCGCCGTGCGCGTTCCGTACGACCTGATCGCGCGCACCAACGTCACCGGGCTGTTTCCGGACGCGGCGGTGCGCTATCGCGGCCTCGACGTCGGCAAGGTGCAGTCGATCGGCTTCGACCGCTCGCGTCCCGGGCAGATTCGCATCCGCATCATGGTCGACAAGGACGCGCCGATCACGCAGTCGACCTTCGGCAGCCTCGGCTTCCAGGGCGTGACGGGCATCGCGTTCGTGCAGCTCGACGACACGGGCACCGACCTGTCGCCGCTGCCGTCGTCGGCGAAGGCGGTCGCGCAGATCCCGATGCACCCGAGCCTGTTCGACCAGATCCAGCAGCGCGGCGACGTGCTGCTGCGGCAGTTCGAACTGGCGGCGAAGAGCGCGAACGAGCTGATGTCGCCCGAGATGCGCGAGCAGCTGCGCGCGACGGCGGAAAGCCTGCAGCACGCGGCGGACGGCGCGGCGACGCTGTCGAAGCAGCTCGGCCCGGCGGTCGCGGCGCTGCCCGGCACGATGCACGAGGTCAACCGCGCGATGGCGTCGGCGAACACGCTACTGCAGCCGAACGGCCCGCTCGTCGGGAACCTGAACAAGGCCGGCACGGCCGCCGAGCATATCGGCGACGCGCTCAACGAGCTGAACGCGCGCGTGCAGTACGACACGCTGCCGCGCTTCAATGCGCTGGCGGCGAGCGTCGGCGACGCGTCGCGCCAGCTGAAGGACGTCGCGGGCGAGCTCGGCCGCAATCCGCGCAGCCTGCTGTTCGGCGCGCCGGGCGCGGCGCCCGGGCCGGGCGAGGCGGGCTTCGTCTGGCCGGGCGCGACGGCCCACTGATCATCGAATCCGGAAATCTCATGCAGGAACACGTCATGCCTCGAACCCTCGCCCGCGCGCTGCGCCCGGCCGCCGCCGCGCTCGCCGTGCTGACGCTCGCGCTCGCGGCCGGCTGCGCCGGCGAAAACGCGGCGCTGTCGAACGTCCGCTACGACCTCGGCCCGGCCGCGCCGGTCGCGACCGCCGGCCGCGGCCCCGCGCTGAAGGTGCTCGACGTCGCCGCGCCCGACGCGCTCGATTCGGACAAGTTCGTCTACCGGCTCGCCTATGCGGATGCGCAGCGCATGGCCGTCTACCGCGACAGCCGCTGGACCGCGCCGCCCGCGCAGCTGCTCACGCAGCGGCTGCGCGGCGCGCTGTCGTCGCGCGGCGCGGTGCTCGAGGGCGCCGACGGCGTGCGCGCACCGACGCTGCGGATCGACCTGAGCGAGTTCGAGCAGGTGTTCGACGGCGAGTCGCAAAGCCACGGCGCCGTCACCGCGCGCGCGACGCTCACGCAGGACGGCAAGGTGCTCGGCCAGCGCACGTTCGTCGCGCGCGCGCCGTCGAGCACGCCGGACGCCGCCGGCGGCGCGCGCGCGCTCGCGGCGGCGAGCGACGATCTCGTCGCGCAGATCGCCGCCTGGGTCGGCATGCAGGCCTACGCGGGCACGCCGTAATGCGCGGGCGCCCGCGATGAGCGTGCCCGGCTCGCCCCGCGCATCGACGCTGGCGCGGCAGGCGCTCGCCGCGTACGCGGTGCTCATCGTCTACGCGTCGCTGTATCCGTTCGACGGCTGGACCGCGCTCGGCATCGGCCCGTTCGACTACCTGTTCGCGCCGATGCAGCGCTACGTGACCGCGTTCGACGTGGTGACGAACGTGCTCGGCTACCTGCCGTTCGGCGCCCTCGCGGTGCTCGCGCTGCATCCGCGCTGGCGCGGCGTCGGCGCGACGCTGATCGCCGGCGTGCTCGGCGCGCTGCTGTCCGGGGCGATGGAGGCGCTGCAGACCTACCTGCCCACGCGCGTCGCGTCGAATCTCGATCTCGCCGCCAACGCGCTCGGCGCGCTGCTGGGCGCGGCGCTCATGGCGCCCGCGACCGGCGCGCTGCTCGATCGCGGCGCGCTCAGGCGGCTGCGCTTCGCGTGGTTCCAGCCGGACGGCGCGACGCCGCTGCTGCTGGCCGCGCTCTGGCCGTTCGCGATCCTGTTTCCTTCCCCGTTCCTGTTCGGCATCGGCGACTGGCCGGCCGCGCTGTGGGAGCGCGCCGACGCGTCGATGCAGGACGCGCTGCTCGCGTGGCTGCCGGCCGCGTGGCACGTGTCGGCATGGCCCGAGCGGGTCGACGGCTGGCTGTCCGATTCCGGATGGGAGGCCGTGCTCGGCGGACTGATGCTGTTCCCCGCGCTCGCGATCGCGTCGCTCGCGATGCGGCCGCGCGCGCCGCGCGTGCGGCTCCTGATCGTGCTCGTCGCCGCGGCGCTCGTGCTGAAGTCCGCCGCGACGTACATGCAGTCGGCCACCGGGCTCGTCGTCGTGTGGGCGACGCCCGGCGCGCGGCTCGGCATCGAGCTCGGCTTCGCGGCGGCGCTCGCCGCGCTGTACGTGCCCGACGCGTGGCGGGCGGCGCTCGCCGCCGCCGCGCTCGCCGCGGGCGTCGCGCTCGTCAACCTGCTGCCCGTCAACCCGTTCTTCGACTTCACGCTGTCCGGCTGGCGGCAGGGGCGCTACGTGCACTTCAACAGCATCGCGCGCTGGCTCGCGTGGATCTGGCCCTACGCGGCGCTGATCTGGCTCGGGCTGCGTGTCGAGCGCGCGTGGCTGCCGGCCGCCCAGCCCGGACGGCCGCGCCGGTGACGGTAGCGGCGCGGGCAGCCGCGCGCGCCGCTCGCTATAATCGTCCGCACCATTCACCTGCCACTTCCGACCCGGCCTCGTCGCCGGGCCGCTCGCCGTCACCATCATGGATTCCTACTACCAGCACCACGTCTTCTTCTGTCTGAACCAGCGCGAGCCCGGCGCCGAACGTCCGAGCTGCGCGCAGTGCGACGCGCAGACCATGCAGGAATACGCGAAAAAGCGCGTGAAGGAGCTTGGCCTCGCCGGGCCGGGCAAGGTCCGCATCAACAAGGCCGGCTGCCTCGACCGCTGCCAGGAGGGGCCCGTGATGGTCGTCTATCCGGAAGGCACGTGGTACACGTACGTCGACCGCGCCGACATCGACGAGATCGTCGAATCGCACCTGCGCGACGGCAAGGTCGTCGATCGCCTGAAGATCTGAGCGGGGCGGTCGCAAGCATGAACGCACATACGCAGAAATCGCTGATCGCCGGCCCCGTCGGCCAGATCGAGATCGCCGTCGACCTGCCCGACGCGGTGCGCGAAGGCAGCGCCGCGCCGCGCGGCATCGCGCTCGTCGCGCATCCGCATCCGCTGTTCGGCGGCACGATGGACAACAAGGTCGCGCAAACCCTGGCGCGCACGCTCGTGCAGCTCAACTACGTCGTCTACCGGTCGAACTTCCGCGGCGTCGGCGCGACCGAAGGCGTGCACGACAACGGCCTCGGCGAAGCCGACGACCTGCTCGCGGTGCTCGCGCACATGCGCGCGCAGCCCGCGTATGCGGACCTGCCGCTCGTGCTGGCCGGCTTCTCGTTCGGCACCTTCGTGCTGTCGCACGTCGCGAAGCGGCTGCGCGATGCGGGCGACGCGATCGAGCGGATCGTGTTCGTCGGCACGGCCGCGAGCCGCTGGCAGGTTGCCGACGTGCCGGAGAACACGCTCGTGATCCATGGCGAGACCGACGACACGGTGCCGATCGCGTCGGTGTACGACTGGGCGCGGCCGCAGGAATTGCCGGTCGTCGTGATTCCCGGCGCCGAGCATTTCTTTCATCGCAAGCTGCATGTGCTCAAGCGCGTCGTGATCGACGCGTGGCGCTAGAGCGGCGCCAGAGCGCGCTTCGCCGCCGGGCGGCGCGGCGCGTTTCGCCCCTTTTTTCGGCGCGCTTGCATGCCGCCTGCGCGCATCTTTCGTCTTCCTTCGATAGTGGTCCTGCACATTCGCGTCGCGCCAACCTCGCGTCGCCGATCCGTGCCTGCGCGGCGCCGCATTCACGAAAATGCCCGTCGCGGCCACGTATAATGGCCGGATTTCGCGTCGCCCGCGGCCCGGCCGGGCCCATGCGGCGCTCGATTCGCTGCCCGTCGCGCACGCGCTGCGCCGGCCGCGAACCGAACGCGTCCGCACGAGTCCAACCGGCGCGTTTCGCATCGCCTGACGTTTCAGGTGCAGGCCGAAACGCCCGCCGCCTTGCCATTCAACCGTGCGTCCGTGCTTTTTTTTCGCGCCCGTACTTTCTGCCATCTCAGCCTGAATCGATCATGCGTTTGTCCTCCCAAGGCCTCAAGTCCCTCGCTTCTACCATCGCCTTCGGCACCGCCGCGCGCAACGTCGCGCTCGGCGTGATGCTGCCCGTCGCGCTCGCGTCGACGATCGTCGCCGCCGAGGCGAAGCCCGCCGCCAAGGCCAAGGCAGCGCATGCCGCGCCGGCCGCCGCGCCCGAGGCGACCGGCGCGCCCGCGACCTACATGCCGGGCGCGGTGCCGCCGCCGGGCGTGAACGCGCGTTCGTGGGTGCTCGTCGACGCGACGAGCAACACCGTGCTCGCGTCGGGCAATGCGGACGAGCGCGTCGAGCCGGCGTCGCTGACGAAGCTGATGACCGCGTACCTCGTGTTCGAGGCGCTCGACAAGAAGAAGATCTCGATGGAGCAGATCGTCACGCCGAGCGCAGCGGTGCGCCGCGTCGGCACCGACGAGTCGCGGATGTTCATCGAGGCGGACAAGCCGGTGTCGGTGCACGACCTCGTGTACGGGATGATCATCCAGTCGGGCAACGACGCGGCGATCGCGCTCGCCGAACTGGTCGGCGGCAGCGAGGCGCAGTTCGTCAACATGATGAACGACGAGGTCAAGCGTCTCGGCATGAAGGGCACGCACTTCGCCGACGTGAACGGCATGCCCGACCCGAACCACTACACGACGGCCGGCGATCTCGCGACGCTGTCCGCGCACCTGATCCGCGATTTTCCGCAGTACTACAGCATCTTCTCGGAGAAGGAATTCAAGTACAACAACATCCGCCAGGGCAACCGCAACCGCCTGCTGTGGCTCGACCCGACGGTCGACGGCCTGAAGACCGGCCACACGCAGGCAGCGGGCTACTGCCTGATCTCGTCGGCGAAGCGGCAGATGCCGGGCACGGCGGATGCGCCGCGCCGCCTCGTGTCGGTGATGATGGGCGAGACCAAGGAAAGCGACCGCACGCAGGACAGCATGAAGATGCTGAACTACGGCTACAGCGCGTTCGATGCGGTGCGCCTGTTCAAGGGCGGCCAGGCGATCTCGACGCCGCGCCTCTACAAGGGCAAGAGCAACAACGTGCAGGTCGGCGTGAAGGGCGACCAGTGGGTGACGGTGCCGCGCGGCCTCGGCGACAAGGTGAAGACCGAGGTCGAGGTGAACGCGCCGCTGATCGCGCCGCTCGCGGACGGCCAGCCGGTCGGCACGGTGAAGATCGTCGCCGACGGCAAGACGCTGTCGCAGTTCCCGGTCGTCGCGCTGCAGGCGGTGCCGGAAGCGGGTATCTTCGGTCGCATCTGGGACTCGATCCTGCTGATGTTCAGCAAGAAGAAGTAAGCGCAAGCCAGCAGACCGGGCCTTTGTTTCGACGACTTCATCCCCATCTGACATAGCCATGAGCCAAGCCGAATTCGACCCGATCGTCTACCTGAGCGTCTCCTCGCAGGAAGAGATAGTGCCGCTGTCGCAAGCCCGCATCCCGGTGCTCGACCGCGGGTTCATCTTCGGCGACGGTGTGTATGAGGTCGTCCCCGTCTACGCACACGACGGCGCGCACGTGCCGTTCCGGATCGCCCAGCATCTCGCGCGGCTCGAGCGCAGCCTGAAGAAGATCGGCATCGCGAACCCGCACGACGACGCGGGGTGGCGCGCGCTGATCGAGCGCGTCGTCGCGGCGAACGCCGATGGCCTCGGCGCCGGCGACGCGCTCGTCTATATCCAGGTGACGCGCGGCGTCGCGAAGCGCGGCCACGCGTTCCCGGCGAACGCCGTGCCGACCGTGTTCGTGATGACGAGCCCGCTGCGCGTGCCGTGCGCCGACGAGCGCGCGGCCGGCGTGCGCTGCGTGACCGCCGAGGATCGGCGCTGGCTGCATTGCGACATCAAGTCGACCTCGCTGCTCGGCAACGTGCTGATGGCGCAGCATGCGGTCGAGCACGACGCGTTCGAGACGCTGCAGCTGCGCGACGGCAACCTGACCGAAGGCTCGTCGTCGAACGTGTGGATCGTGAAGAACGGCGAGCTGCTTGCGCCGCCGCGCAGCAACAGGATTCTCGAGGGGATCCGCTACGCGCTGCTCGAGGAGCTGGCCGACGAATGCGGGATTCCGTTCGTCGCGCGCGAAATCAGCGAAGTGGAGCTGCGCGCGGCCGACGAGATCATGATCACGTCGGCAACGAAGGAAGTGCTGCCCGTCACGGCGCTCGACGATTTGCCGGTGAATGGCGGCAAGCCCGGCCCGGTATTCGCGGCGTTGTACGACGCGTACCAGCGCGCGAAGGCGCGCGAGTTTGAACAGTTTGACCTAACCCGGAGAAAGTGATGAGCGAACCGTCCAAAACCGTCGAGCTGACCGGCGCGATCGATACCCGGAAGGAATCGCTGCTGGAGTTCCCGTGCGATTTCCCGATCAAGATCATGGGTAAGGCGCACCCGGAGTTCAAGGACACGATCTTCAAGGTCGTGAGCGTCCACGACAACGAAATCGACCTCGAGAAGATCGAGGAGCGTGCGTCGAGCGGCGGCAACTACACGGGCCTCACGATCACCGTGCGCGCGACGAGCCAGGAGCAGCTCGACAACATCTACCGCGCGCTGACCGGCCATCCGATGGTCAAGGTCGTGCTCTGATCCCTTCCTGATTCCTTCCTTGCGCGCTCACGCGGCGGCGGATTTCTCCGCCGCGCGGCGCGCGTCCAGTTCGCCGCACAGCAGCTTGAATTCGGCGACTTCCTGCAATATCCACGTCCTGAACGCCTGCACGCGCGGCGTACCCAGCAGCGGCGGCGGGCACACGAAGAAATAATTCCACGGGCTCGGCCCGTCGATGTCGAACAGGCGCACGAGGCGCCCCAGCCGCAGCTCGTGCACCGCGAGCGAGCGCCGCACGAGCGCGATGCCCTGGCCGTCGATCGCCGCCTGCAGCAGGTTCGACGAATCCTGGTACAGGATGCCGCGCTTCGGCTCCGTCAGCGTATCGAGGCCCGCCGCGTCGAACCACGGTCGCCACAGCTCGTCGTCCGAGCGCAGCAGGTTGTAGCGGGCCAGATCCGCGGGCGTCTTCGGCAGCACGCCGCCGTTCAGCGTCGGCGCGCAGGCCGGGAAGAACGCCTCGTCGAGCAGCGGCTCCACGTACAGCCCCGGATAGGTGCCGAACCCGAAGCGGATCGCGATGTCGACGTCGTCGCGCGCGAAATCGGTGAGGGTGTTGGTCGACTGCAGCTCGACGTCGATCTCCGGATGCTGCTCGATGAACGAGCCGATGCGCGGTGTCACGAAGCGCGCCGCGAACGACGACAGCATCGAGATCACCAGCCGCCGGTCGCGGTCGCTCGCGCGGACTTCGCGCGTTGCCTCGACGAGCATCATCAGCGCGGTGCGGACCTGCTGCGCGTAGCGGATGCCGGCGTTGGTCAGGCACAGGCGCTTGCCGTTGCGCGTGAAGAGCTGCACGCCGAGCTCCTCCTCGAGCGCGCGCACCTGGTGGCTGACCGCCCCGTGTGTGACGAACAGCTCGTCGGCGGCGCGCGAGAAGTTTTCGTGGCGGGCGGCGGCCTCGAACGCGCGAATCGCATTCAGCGCGGGGAGCTGGCGCAGGTCCATTTGCTAATTTTCCTCACATCGACGTGAAAATTGGTCGTTTGGTCGGACGCCTTGGGATGACTACGATTGTAGCCATCGAAGCATTTTTTGGCGGAGCCCATCATGCAAGAAATTTCTTCAAGCATCACGTTCGAGATTCCCCCTGGCGAAACCGTTCCGATGCGGGTGCGGCGCAGCACGCGGCTGACGGTCCAGTGCGGGCCGGTGTGGGCGACGCGCAGCAACGACGTCGACGACTACTTCCTCGCGGACGGCGAAACGCTGCGGCTGCGCCGCGGCGAGCGCCTGTGGCTGAGCGCCGAGGGCGCGCAGAGCGCGTGCGTCGCGTTCTCGGTGTCGCGGCCGCCGAAGGAAGTCGCGCTGACGGGGCTCGCCCGGCTGCGCGAGCGCGTCGCGGCGCTGTTGCAGAGCGGGTGGCGCACCGTCTGACGCCGTTCTGATCAGACGGATGTCGTCGATCCGTCCCTTTCGATAGCCGGCGAGACCCTTGGGTTTTCGGTAAACTACCGCCCATGTCCGTCTCGCCGGTTTCCACTGTGTCCACGCCTGTCGCCGCACCCGATTCGCCCGCAGCCCAACCGGCCTCACCGGTGACGGTACGCTGGCGCGGCGTCGAGCCGTACGACGCGAGCTTCGACGCGATGCGCGCGTTCACCGATGCGCGCACCGCGGATACCGGCGACGAAATCTGGGTGGTCGAGCATCCGCCCGTCTACACGCTCGGGCAGGCGGGCGATCCGGCCCACCTGCTGGTCGCCGACAGCGGCGTCCCGCTCGTGCGGGTCGACCGCGGCGGGCAGATCACCTATCACGGCCCCGGCCAGATCGTCATGTACCTGCTGCTGGACTTGCGCCGGCGCAAGCTGATGGTCCGCACGCTGGTGTCCCGGATCGAGGAGGCCGTGATCGAAACCCTCGCGGCGTATAATCTCGCTTCGGTCCGCAAGGCGGGCGCGCCGGGCATCTACGTGGCGTCGGGCGTTCACGAGGGCGCGAAGATCGCGGCCCTCGGCCTGAAGATCCGCAACGGCTGCAGCTATCACGGGCTGAGCCTGAACGTGAAGATGGATCTGCGCCCGTTTCTCGCGATCAATCCGTGCGGCTATGCCGGACTGGAAACCGTCGACATGGCGAGCCTCGAGGTTGCCGCCGACTGGAACGACGTTGCCCATACGCTGGTGCGCCGTCTGATCGCCAACCTCGACGGCGCATCCGCGGCCGCCGACAAGCCGCAGGCACTGGAACATTCGAATGACTGACGTTACCGCTTCCCCCGCACCGGCCGATTCGGCCGCGACCCCGGCCTACGATCCGACCGCCAAGCAGAAGGCGCAGGCGAAGACGGCGCGCATCCCGATCAAGGTCATTCCGATCGAGCGGCTGAAGAAGCCCGAGTGGATCCGCGTGAAGGCGGCCACCGGCAGCTCGCGCTTCAACGAGATCAAGACGATCCTGCGTGAGCACAACCTGCATACGGTGTGCGAGGAAGCGAGCTGCCCGAACATCGGCGAGTGCTTCGGCAAGGGCACCGCGACGTTCATGATCATGGGCGACAAGTGCACGCGCCGCTGCCCGTTCTGCGACGTCGGCCACGGCCGTCCCGATCCGCTCGACGCCGACGAGCCGAAGAACCTCGCGCGCACGATCGCCGCGCTGAAGCTCAAGTACGTGGTGATCACGAGCGTCGACCGCGACGACCTGCGCGACGGCGGCGCCGCCCACTTCGTCGAGTGCATCCGCGAAGTGCGCGAGCAGTCGCCGGAAACGCGCATCGAGATCCTGACGCCGGACTTCCGCGGCCGCCTCGACCGCGCGATTTCGATCCTGAACGCCGCGCCGCCCGACGTGATGAACCACAACCTCGAAACGGTGCCGCGCCTGTACAAGGAAGCACGCCCGGGCTCGGACTACGCGCACTCGCTGAAGCTCCTGAAGGACTTCAAGGCGCTGCATCCGGACGTCGCGACGAAGTCGGGGCTGATGGTCGGCCTCGGCGAGACGGAAGAGGAAATCCTGCAGGTGATGCGCGACCTGCGCGCGCACGACGTCGACATGCTGACGATCGGCCAGTACCTGCAGCCTTCCGAGCATCACCTGCCGGTGCGTGCGTACGTGCATCCGGACGTCTTCAAGATGTACGAGGAAGAGGCGTACAAGATGGGCTTCACGCACGCGGCCGTCGGCGCGATGGTGCGTTCGAGCTATCACGCCGACCTGCAGGCGCATGGGGCCGGGGTGGTCTGAGCGTCTTTGCTTCGTCGTCGGACGAGCCTGGAAAAGCCCGCAGCGATGCGGGCTTTTTTGTTTGCGCGTCGTTCTTCGATCAATGGCCCTCATCGGGGCCGCTACGGCCGTTAATGGCTCTCGCGAGAGCTGTTGCGCCACTGCGTCGTGCGAGAGGCAACCAGGCACGCCCCCGCACGACAATCGCCACCCCACCGGACGCGCGATCCAATCCAGCGTGGAAAGCAAAGCCGAAACGTCGTCGATAGCTTCGCAGGATAAGTTCGCTTCCGCCGCGCGCAAACCTCCTATAGTCGGCTCTCTCGTTGAATCGCCAGAATGCCGAAGGAGAGCCGCATGCCCCGTTTCAGCCTCATCCGCCGCGCGGTCGTCGCGCTGACCGCGCTCGCCGCCTTTGCCGCGCCCGGCGCGGCGCACGCCGAATCGCGCGAGGTCGTGATCGCATACCAGGACATGGTCGTCCCGTGGCGTTATGCGCAGGCGAGCGGCGAGGTCGAGAAGGCGACCGGCTACAAGGTCACGTTCCGCAAGCTCGACAGCGGCGCCGACGTGATCCGCGCGCTCGCGTCCGGCTCCGTGCAGCTCGGCGAAGCCGGTTCCAGCCCGATCGCGGCCGGCCTGTCGCAGGGGCTCGACATCTCGCTGTTCTGGGTGCTCGACAACATCAACGACGCCGAGGCGCTCGTCGCGCGCAACGGCTCCGGCGTGACGAGCATCGCCGCGCTGAAGGGCAGGAAGATCGGCGTGCCGTTCGTGTCGACGTCGCACTTCCACACGCTCGTCGCGCTGCAGGCCGCGGGCGTCAACCCGAACGACGTGAAGATCGTCAACCTGCGTCCGCCCGAAGTCGCGGCCGCATGGACGCGCGGCGACATCGACGCGACCTACATCTGGGATCCGGTGCTCGCGAAGGTCAAGCAGTCGGGCACCGTGCTGACGACGTCGGGGCGGGTCGCAAAGGAAAGCGGCAAGGCGACCTTCGACGGCTTCGTCGTGAGCCGCAAGTTCGCGCGTGCAAATCCCGAATTCGTCGAACGCTTCGTGAAGGTGCTCGCGGCGGCCGACGCCGATTACCGCGCGCATGCGGCCGCGTGGAAGGTCGGCTCGCCGCAGGTGGCGGCCGTCGCGAAGGTATCGGGCGCGAACGTCGCCGATGTGCCCGCGAGCCTCGCGCTCTATGCATTCCCGACGCCGGCCGAGCAGGCGTCGCCGACGTGGCTCGGCGGCGGCGCGCAGTCGGGCGCCGCGAAGTCGCTCGCGGCGACGGCCGCGTTCCTCAAATCGCAAGGCACGATCCAGACGGTGCTCGCCGACTACTCGGTCGGCGTCGATCCGCAGTTCGTGCAGAAGGCCGCGCGCTGAGCGCGGCGACGTATCGCGGAGCCACCCATGAGCACGCTCGAAGTCCGTCAGGTATCGGTCGCCTATCCGGGCGAGCGCGGGCGGCCGACGACGCAGGCGCTCGCGCGCGTCGACCTGCGCATCGACGCCGGCGAATTCGTCGTCGCGCTCGGCGCGTCCGGATGCGGGAAGACGACGTTGCTGAACTGCATGGCCGGCTTCGTCGCGCCGACGACAGGCGACGTGCGGGTCGACGGCGTGCCCGTGACGGGCCCCGGCGCCGATCGCGGCGTCGTGTTCCAGAAATACGCGCTGCTGCCGTGGCTCGACGTGCTCGACAACGTCGCGCTCGGGCTGCGCTTTGCCCGCGTGCCGAAGGTCGAGCGCGCGGCGCGCGCCCGGGAGATGCTCGCGCTCGTCGGGCTCGAGCGCCATGCGCATGCGCGCGTCTACGAGCTGTCGGGCGGGATGCAGCAGCGCGTCGGCATCGCGCGCGCGCTCGCGAGCGATCCGCGCGTGCTGCTGATGGACGAGCCGATGGGCGCGCTCGACGCGATGACGCGCGCCACGATGCAGGCACTCGTGCTCGACGTGTGGGCGCGCACCGGCAAGACGGTGTTCTTCATCACGCACGACGTCGAGGAGGCGCTGTTTCTCGCGACGCGGCTCGTCGTGATGACGCCCGGCCCAGGCCGGATCGCCGAGACCTTCGACCTGCCGTTCGCGCGCCGCTACGTCGAATCGCGCGACGCGCGCGCGGTGAAGTCGTCGCCCGATTTCATCGCGTGGCGGGAGCGGCTGATCGCGTATCTGCATCGCGACGAAGCGGGCGGAGAAGCGGTTGGAGAAGCGGTCGGGGAAGCCGCGTGATGCGCGAGCTGGCGCGGCAGGGCGCGTCCAGCGGGCGCGGTCGGAACGGCACTTTGCACAGGCAGGACAGCATGAGCACACGGGATTCGTGCGCGGTCGATCGCGCGGCCGCCTGCTTCGAGCAGGATGAGCGCACCGCGCCGCCGCGCGAGCGCGTTGTGCGGCCCGCGCGCGCGTCGCGCCGCTACCGGCTGCCGGGGCAGGGGAAGACGGGCGCGCTGAGCGCGGCGACGGTCGCGGCGCTCGTGGTGCTGTGGTGGGTCGCGACGCACCGGCAATGGCTGCCGCCGCTGTTCCTGCCCGCGCCGGAAGCGGTGTGGGCGGCGTTCGTCGACGCGTGGCACGGCCGCATCCAGGGTGGCTTGCCGTTGTCCGAGCATCTGCTTTGGAGCGCCGCGCGCGTGTTCGGCGCGTTCGTGCTGGCGACCGCGCTCGGCGTTCCCGCGGGAATCCTGATGGGCGTGAGCCGCGTCGCGCGCGGCGTGCTCGATCCGCTGCTGGAGTTCTACCGGCCGCTGCCGCCGCTCGCGTACCTGCCGCTCGTCGTGATCTGGTTCGGGATCGACGAGACGGCCAAGCTCGTCGTGATCTTCCTCGCATGCTTCGCGCCGGTCGCGATGGCGGCGCGCGCGGGCGTGCGGGCCGCGACGGTCGAGCAGATCAACGCCGCGTATTCGCTCGGCGGCAGCTTCGCGCAGATCGTGCGGCACGTGGTGCTGCCGGCCGCGCTGCCGGAAATCCTCACCGGGCTGCGGATCGCGATCGGCTTCGGCTGGACGACGCTCGTCGCGGCCGAGATGGTCGCCGCGACGGCCGGGCTCGGGCAGATGGTGCTGAACGCGTCGAGCTTCCTGCGCACGGACATCGTCGTGATGGGGATTCTCATCATCGGCGCGATCGCATGGCTGTTCGACCTCGGGATGCGCTGGGTCGAGCGGCGGGTCGTGCCGTGGAAGGGCCGGGGCTGAGCGCATGGCGCGTGAGCGTCGTGCGCGTCCACCGCTCAATCCCCCATCGCAACCCCTTCGCGCCGCGGGTCCGCGCCGCCGAACCAGACCGTCTGCCCCTGCACGTTCAGCCGCTGGATGCCCTGCAGGCCCGAGTTCATCTCGACGACCTGCACGGTGTGGCCGCGACCCTTCAGCGCGTCGACGAGCGTGTCCGACACGCGGCCGCGCTCGAGCTGCGTCGGCCCGTTCATCGACCCGAAGTTCGGCAGCGCGATCGCCTGCTGCATCGTCATCCCCCAGTCGAGCACGCCGACCAGCGCCTTCGCGACGTGGTTGATGATCGCCGGCCCGCCCGCGGAGCCGACGATCAGCGTGACCTGCTTCGTCTTCCGGTCGAACACGAGCTCAGGCGACATCGACGAGCGCGGCCGCTTGCCGGCCTGCACGCGGTTCGCGACCGGCCGGCCGTTCTCGGTCGACACGAACGAGAAATCGGTGAGCTGGTTGTTCAGCAGGAAGCCGCGCACCATCATGCGCGAGCCGAACGCATCCTCGACGCTCGTCGTCATCGACAGCGCGTGCCCGTAGCGGTCGACGATCGCGATGTCGGAGGTCGACGGCAGCTCGGGGCTGCGGTCGTCGGCCAGCGCGAGCGTCGCGCCCTGCGGCGTGCCGGCCTGCGCGGCGCCCATGCTGCCGTCGCCGATCAGCCGCGCGCGCTGCGTGAGATAGGCCTTGTCGGCGAGGCTCGCCCAGCTGCCGCCCGGCAGCGGCACGAAGTCCGGATCGGCGACGTAGCGCGCGCGGTCCGCATACGCGAGGCGCCCGGCCTCGCTGAACAGGTGCGCGGCGAACGGCGTCGGCTCGAAGCCGACGTCGTTGCGCACCGGCTTCTGCGCGCCGATCCGCTGCCAGTCGGGCATTGCCTCGAGGATGCCGAGCATCTGCGCGATCGCGAGGCCGCCCGACGACGGCGGCGGCATCCCGCAGACGACCGAGCGTTGGTAATCGGTGCACAGCGGCTCGCGCACCTTCGCCTTGTAGCGCGCGAGGTCCTGCAGCGACAGCAGGCCCGGGTTGGCCGGGTGCTTCCTGACCTTGGCGACGATGTCGCGCGCAATCGCGCCGGTGTAGAACGCATTCGCGCCGTGATCGGCGATCTGGCGCAGCACGACCGCGAGCGCCGGGTTCTTCAGGACCGTGCCGGCCGTCTTCGGCGTGCCGTCCGGGTTGTAGAAATACGCGCGCGCGGCCGGGTCCTTCATCAGGTAGCGGTCGTTCGCGATCAGCGTCGCGAGGCGCGGGCTGATCGTGAAGCCGTGCTGCGCAAGCGCGATCGCCGGCTGGAACAGCCGCCGCCACGGCAGCCTGCCGTGCGCGCGATGCGCGGCCTCGAGCATCCGCAGCACGCCCGGCGTGCCGACCGAGCGCCCGCCGACGACGCCTTCGTAGAAGCTCATCGGCTGGCCGGTCGGGCCGTAGAAGAGGCGCTCGGTTGCGGCGGCCGGCGCGGTCTCGCGGCCGTCGTACGCCTGCGTCGCCTTGCCGTCGAAATACAGCATGAACGCGCCGCCGCCGATGCCCGACGATTGCGGCTCGACGAGCGCGAGCACCATCTGCGTCGCGATTGCCGCGTCGATCGCGGTGCCGCCCGCCTTCAGCATCGTGTAGCCGGCCTGCGCCGCGAGCGGATTCGCGGCCGCGATCATGTAGCGCTGCGCGGTCCAGCCCGGCTTGTCGGCCCAGCCGGACGACCGTTCGGGCGCGTGCGCGGTGCTCGCGACGGCGCCGGACTCGGCAACGGGTGCGGTTGTGCTGTCGGCGGCGGCGCCGGCGGGCGGCGCGGGGGACGTGCAGGCGGCGTTGAGCGCGACGAGCGCAGCGGCGGCGGCAAGCATCGCCCACGAGCGCGGGCGCGGACGAATCCGGTCGGACATTGAACCCTCGGCAGGAGTGAATGCTGAAACGGCGCAACAGGGAACGACAGGGAGCGACAGGCGCCGGCGGGCTATTGTCGCCGCGCCGCGCGCGGCTTGTCATCCGACAGGAAACCCTGACGCAGCGCGTCGGGCCCGCCCCGGCCGGCCTTGCCGGCCTGTTCGAGGACGAACTCTATGAACGTCGCGGTCGCGCGCGTGTGATGCCGGTTCGGCATGTAGAGCATGTACATGTGCGTGCCGAAGATGGACAGCCGGTACGCGTCGAGCGACGTGACGATCGCGCCGCGCCGCACGTCGTCGTGCACGACGTAGTCCGGCACGATGCCGACGCCGAGCCCGGCGAGGATCGCCTGCCGCAGGAACAGGAAGTTCTCGGAGATCAGCGTCGGCTCGAGCAGCACCTCGTGGCGCTCGTCGCCGAGATACGCGGCGATGCGCAGCTGCCGGCCCATCACCGTCGCGGTGATCACGGGCGCACCGGCCAGCGCGTCGAGGCTCGCGGGCATCCCGTGCGCGGCCGCGAACGCGGGCGACGCGCACGCGACGTAGCGCACCGCGCCCATGTCGCGCGCGACGAGGTTCTGCGGCGGCTCGGACATCACGCGGATCGCGATGTCGACCTCGTCGCGCACGAGGTCCTCGACGCGGTTCTCGAACACGACGTCGAGCACGATGCCCGGATGCAATCGCTTGAACGCGAGCAGCCATTCCGACATCACGAGCTGCCCGTAGCCGCTCGGCACCGACAGCCGTACACGGCCCTGCAGGTCCTGGCCGAGCGTCGTCACCGACTCCTGCGCGGCGAGCAGCTCGTTGCGGATGCGCCGGCCGTGCTCGTAGAGCTTCAAGCCGATCTCGGTCGGCTCGATGCGGCGCGTCGTGCGCCGCACGAGCTGCTGGCCGATCGAGCGCTCGAGCTGGTTCAGCCGGTAGCTGACGTTCGCGCGGCTCATCTTCAACCGCTGCGCAGCCTTGCTGAGATTGCCGGCGTCGAGGATCTCGACGAGCAGCGTCAGCGCGTTCAGGTCCATGCCGAAAGTCTCCTCATCGATCCCTTTTAATGATTCGCAAGCATTCAGTGTCAAGCCGGATTTGACAGCTTGTTAAAGCACGCTGGAATTGTCAATGAATCTCGATCAATCGAGAATCGTGTCATACCCGGCGGCACGCCGGACACTTCTACCGTTTTGCATGGGGCCCGAGACACGATGAACGCATCCACCTCTCTCGATACCGGCACGGTCACGCATGAGCGGCGCGACAAGGTGCTCGTCGTCACGATCGACCATCCGCCCGTCAACGCGCTGTCCGCCGACGTCCGGCGCGGCCTCGCCGACGCGCTCGACGCCGCGCAGCACGACGCCGCGATTCACGCGGTGCTGATCGTCGGCGCGGGGCGCAACTTCATCGCGGGCGCGGACATCCGCGAATTCGGCAAGCCGGCGGCGCCGCCGTCGCTGCCCGACGTGTGCGAGCGGATCGAGGCGAGCGCGAAGCCGGTCGTGGTCGCGCTGCACGGCGCGACGCTCGGCGGCGGCCTCGAAGTCGCGCTCGCCGCGCATTACCGGCTCGCGGTGCCGGGCGCGAAGCTCGGGCTGCCCGAAGTGACGCTCGGCCTGCTGCCGGGCGCGGGCGGTACGCAGCGCGCGCCGCGGCTGATCGGCGCGAAGGCCGCGCTCGACCTGATGCTGTCCGGCCGCCACGCGAGCGCGGACGAGGCGCTCGCGCTCGGCCTCGTCGACCGCCTCGCGCACAGCGACGACACGCTCGCCGAAGGGCTCGCGTACGTGCAGGAGCTGCTGTCGCTCGGCGCGAGCGCGCGGCGCACGCGCGACGCGCAGGGGCTCGCGGACCGCGCGGCCGCACGAGCCGCGATCGACGCGGCGCGCGCCGAGCTCGCGAAGAAGTCGCGCGGGCTGTTCTCGCCCGCGAAGATCGTCGACGCGGTCGAGGCCGCGCTCACGCTGTCGTTCGACGCGGGGATGAAGCTCGAGCGCAGCCTGTTCCTGCAATGCGTCGACAGCCCGCAGCGCGCGGGCCTCGTGCACGCGTTCTTCGCGGAGCGCGAAGCCGCGAAGGCGCCCGAGGCGCGCCGCGCGAGCGCGCGGCCGGTCGAGCGGATCGGCGTGGTCGGCGGCGGCACGATGGGCGCGGGCATCGCGGTCGCGGCGCTCGACGCGGGGCTGCCGGTGACGATGATCGAGCGCGACGACGCATCGCTCGCGCGCGGCCGCGCGCACGTCGAGAAGGTGTACGACGGCCTCGTCGCGAAAGGCCGGATGACGCCCGCCGCGCATGCGGCGCGGATGGCGCGCTTCAAGGGCAGCACGTCGTACGATGCGCTCGCGCAGGCCGACGTCGTGATCGAGGCCGTGTTCGAGGACATGGCGGTCAAGCAGGCCGTGTTCGCCGAGCTCGCGCGCGCGTGCAAGCCGGGCGCGGTGCTCGCGACCAACACGTCGTATCTCGACATCGACCGGATCGCCGCGAGCATCGACCGGCCGTCCGACGTGATCGGCCTGCATTTCTTCTCGCCGGCCAACGTGATGAAGCTGCTCGAGATCGTCGTGCCGGCGCGCGTGAGCCCCGACGTCGTCGCGACCGCGTTCGAGCTTGCGAAGAAGCTGAAGAAGACGCCGGTGCGTGCGGGCGTGTGCGACGGCTTCATCGGCAACCGCATCCTCGCCGTCTACCGCACCGCGGCCGACTACCTGATGGAAGACGGCGCGTCGCCGTACCAGATCGACCGCGCGGTGCGCGCGTTCGGCTTCCCGATGGGGCCGTTCCAGGTCGTCGACCTCGCGGGCGGCGACATCGGCTGGGCGACCCGCAAGCGCCGCGCGGCGACGCGCGATCCGCGCGCCCGCTACGTCGGGATTTCCGACCGGCTGTGCGAACGCGGCTGGTTCGGCCAGAAGACCGGGCGCGGCTACTACCTGTATCCGGACGGCGCGCGCACCGGCACGCCCGATCCGGACGTGGAGGCGATCGTCGCCGACGAGCGCGCGAACAAGGGCGTCACGCCGCGCGCGTTCACCGACGACGAAATCCTGCGCCGCTACCTCGCCGCGATGATCAACGAAGGCGCGAACGTCGTGCACGAGCGGATCGCGCTGCGCCCGCTCGACGTCGACGCGGTGTTCCTGCACGGCTACGGCTTTCCGCGCCATCGCGGCGGCCCGATGCACTACGCGGACACGGTCGGCGTAGCGAACGTGCTCGCCGACATCCGCGCGTTCGCGAAGGAAGATCCGCTGTTCTGGAAGCCGTCGCCGCTCATCGTCGAGCTCGTCGCGCGCGCGGCGCGAACTTCGCGAGCCTGAACCGCCTCGACTAAACGCCGCCCCGAATTCATTACGGATACCCGATGGATCTCAATTTCACTCCCGAAGAAGAAGCGTTCCGCGCCGACGTGCAGCGCTTCCTGCAAGAACGGCTGCCCGAGCGCATCTCGCGCAAGGTGAAGGGCGGGCTGCACCTGACGCGCGACGACATGCGCGAATGGCACGCGATCCTCCACGCGCGCGGCTGGCTCGCGAGCCACTGGCCGCGCGAGCACGGCGGCCCCGGCTGGAGCGTCGCGCAGAAGTTCCTGTTCGACCACGAGTGCGCGCTCGCGGGCGCGCCGCGCATCGTGCCGTTCGGCGTGAACATGCTCGGCCCGGTGCTGATCAAGTACGGCAGCGACGCGCAGCAGCGCTACTGGCTGCCGCGCATTCTCGACGGGTCCGACTGGTGGTGCCAGGGCTACTCGGAGCCGGGCGCGGGCTCGGACCTCGCGGCGGTGAAGACGAGCGCGGTGCGGGGCGTCGACGCGCAGGGCGACCATTACATCGTGAACGGCCAGAAGACGTGGACCACGCTCGGCCACTACGCGAACATGATCTTCTGCCTCGTGCGCACCGCGACCGACGTGCGCAAGCAGGAAGGCGTCAGCTTCCTGCTGATCGACATGAACACGCCCGGCGTCGAGGTGCGCCCGATCATCACGCTCGACGGCGAGCACGAGGTGAACGAGGTGTTCTTCACCGACGTGCGCGTGCCGGCCGAGAACCTCGTCGGCGAGGAGAACCGCGGCTGGACCTATGCGAAGTACCTGCTGACCTACGAGCGCACCAACATCGCGGGCGTCGGCTTTTCGACTGCCGCGCTCGACCGGCTGCGCGCGGTCGCCGCGAAGGTGCGCAAGAACGGCCGGCCGCTCGCCGACGATCCGTTCTTCGCGGCGCGCGTCGCGCGCGTCGAGATCGAGCTCGAGAACATGAAGACGACCAACCTGCGCGTGCTGGCCGCGGTGGCGGGCGGCGGCGCGCCGGGCGCGGAAAGCTCGATGCTGAAGATCCGCGGCACGCAGATCCGCCAGGAGATCACCGCGCTGATGCGGCGCGCGATGGGGCCGTACGCGCAGCCGTTCGTCGACGAAGCACTCGACGCCGGTTACGACGGCGAGCCGGTCGGGCCGGAAGAGGCCGCGAGCGCCGCGCTGCAGTACTTCAACAACCGCAAGCTGTCGATCTTCGGCGGCTCGAACGAGATCCAGAAGAACATCATCGCGAAGATGATGCTCGGCTTGTAAGGAACGCTCATGGACTTTCGACATACCGAAGACCGCCGGATGCTGGCGGACACGCTGAACCGCTTCATCGGCGAGCAGTACGCGTTCCCGGTGCGCGACCGCATCGCGCAATCGGCGGCAGGCTTCGACCGGACGATGTGGGAACGCTTCGCCGAGCTCGGCGCGATCGGCGCGCTGTTTCCCGAAGCCGACGGCGGTTTCGGCGGCGCGGGCTTCGACATCGCGGTCGTATTCGAATGCCTCGGGCGCGGGCTCGTCGTCGAGCCGTTCCTCGGTGCGCTGCTCGCGGGCCGCGCGCTCGCGCTGGCTGGCGGCGACGCGCATCGCGCGAAGCTCGCCGCGCTGATCGACGGCCGCGCGAGCGCCGCGTTCGCGCACGACGAGCCGGGCTCGCACTACGAGCTGACCACCGTGCGCACGCGGGCGGAACGGCACGGCGACGGCTGGGTGCTGACGGGCGCGAAGGGCGTCGTCGACCAGGCCGCGCAGGCGGCGTTCTTCGTCGTCAGCGCGCGCACGGCCGGCCACGACGACGATGAAGACGGCATCGGCCTGTTCGTCGTGCCGGCCGATGCGCCGGGCGTGTCGCTGCGCGATTACCGGAAGATCGACGGCGGCCGCGCGGCGGAAGTGCGCTTCGGCCGCGTCGCGCTGCCGGCCGACGCCGCGCTCGGCGATCCGCAAGCGGATTCCGGAGCGGGCGCGGCGCTGCTCGAACGCGTGCTCGGCTACGGGCTGCTCGCGCTGTCGGCCGAAGCGCTCGGCGCGATGGACGTCGCGAAGGAGCACACGCTGGACTACCTGCGCACGCGCAAGCAGTTCGGGCTGCCGATCGGCAGCTTCCAGGCGCTGCAGCACCGGATGGCCGACCTGCTGCTCGAAGTCGAGCAGGCGCGCTCGGCGGTGATCAACGCGGCCGCGCAGCTCGACGCGCCGCGCGCCGTGCGCGAACGCGCGCTCGCCGCGGCCAAGGTCAGCGTCGGCCGGATCGGCACGCTGGTCGCGGAGGAGAGCATCCAGCTGCACGGCGGGATCGGCATGACGTGGGAGCTGCCGCTGTCGCACTACGCGAAGCGCCTCGTGATGATCGATCACCAGCTCGGCGACGAGGATCACCATCTCGCGCGCTACATCGCGCTGTCGAAACCGGTGTTTAAACAATAAGCCGACGATGGAGGAGACGACGATGGACCACGACACGCCACGCGCGTTGCCGCTCGCCGGCGTCAAGGTGCTCGATTTCTCGCGCGTGCTGGCCGGCCCGTGGTGCGCGATGGTGCTCGCCGATTTCGGCGCGGAAGTGATCAAGGTCGAGCATCCGGCGCGCGGCGACGACACGCGCGACTGGGGCTTGCGGATCGGCCGCACCGAGACGACCTACTTCAACAGCGTGAACCGCAGCAAGCGCTCGATCTGCCTGGACCTGCAGGCGGACGAAGGGCGGCGCGTCGCGCGCGAACTCGCCGCGCAGGCCGACGTGCTGATCCACAACTTCAAGCTCGGCGGCGCGGAGAAGCTCGGCCTCGGCTACGACGCGCTGGCCGGGCTGAACCCGCGCCTCGTGCACTGCGCGATTTCCGGCTACGACCGCTCGGGCCCGGAAGCGGGCCGCCCCGGCTACGACCTCGTCGTGCAGGGCGAGGCGGGGCTGATGGCGCTGAACGGCGAGGCAAACCAGCCGCCGCTGAAGTTCGGCGTCGCGGCGGTCGACCTGTTCACGGGGATGTATTCGGCGCAGGCGATCCTCGCCGCGCTCTACGAACGGCACGCGACAGGGCGCGGGCGGCGCATCGAGATGGCGCTGTTCGACTGCGGGCTGATGATCACCGCGTACTACGGGCTCGACGCGCTGCTGATGGAAGCGGATCCGCCGCGCTACGGCAACGCGCATCCGTCGATCGTGCCGTACGGCGTGTTCGACGCGGCCGACGGCCCGCTCGTGATCACGGTCGGCAACAACGCGCAGTTCGCGCGCTTTTGCGCCGCGATCGAGCGGCCCGATCTCGCCGCGGATGCGCGCTACCAGACCAACCTCGGCCGCTCGGAGCACCGCGCCGCGCTGCTGCCGGAGATCCGCCGCGAGCTCGCGCGCCGGCCGCGCGCGACGCTGCTCGCGGCGCTCGCCGAGGCGGGCATCCCGTGCGGCGAGGTGCTCGGCCTGCACGAGGCGCTGACGTCCGAACGCGCGCGGGGCGCCGGGCTCGTCACGCGGCAGCCGCATCCGGTCGCGGGCGGCGTCGACGTGCTCGCGCCGCCGTACCGCTTCGACGGCGCGCGGCTGCCGGTGCGCGGCGCGCCGCCCGTGCTCGGCGCCGATACGGACGACGTGCTCGGCGGCTGGCTCGGGCTGTCGACGGACGACGTCGCGAAGCTGCGCGCGCAGCGCGTGGTCTGAATCGATTTGTGCCGCCGCGGCGCGGGCGGGCTGCATCGCGCGCCGACCGATTACACGACAACCTCGCCAGACGAGCGAGCAGGAGACACCATGGAGACATCCGTCATCGAACAGGTCACGGCGCGCCGTGACTACCAGCAGCTCGTGCGCGCGCGGCGCCGCTTCAGTTTCGTGCTGACGGCGCTGATGATCGCGACGTACTACGGCTTCATCCTGCTCGTCGCGCTCGCGCCGCGCGTGCTCGCGACGCCGCTCTACCGGGGCGCGACGACGACCGTCGGCATTGCGGCCGGCGTCGCGATCATCCTGGTCGCGATCGGCCTGACCGCGTGCTACGTGCTGCGCGCGAACCGCTCGTTCGACCGCGCGGTCGCCGCGATTCTCCAGCGTTCGTGACGGAGGCCATGATGCGTCGTTCCTCGTTCGCGCTTGGCGCGCTTGCCGCTTTCGTTCCCGCTGCCGCGCACGCGGTGTCCGTCGCCGGGCCGATGCCCGACAAGGTCGAGCTGAACCCCGCCGCGATCGGCATGTTCTTCGCGTTCGTGTTCGCGACGCTCGCGCTCACGCGCTGGGCCGCGCGCCGCACGCGCTCGGCGCGCGACTTCTACACGGCCGGCGGCGGCATCACGGGCCTGCAGAACGGCCTCGCGATCGCCGGCGACTACATGTCGGCCGCGTCGTTCCTTGGTCTTTCCGGGATGGTGTTCATGTTCGGCTTCGACGGGCTCATCTACTCGATCGGCTTCCTCGTCGGCTGGCCGTTCGTGATGTTCCTGATCGCCGAGCCGCTGCGCAACCTCGGCAAGTTCACGTTCGTCGACGTCGTCGCGTACCGCTTCGCGCAGCGGCCGATCCGGCTCTTGACGTCCGCGAACGCGCTGACGATCGTCGTGCTGTACCTCGTCGTGCAGATGGTCGGCGCGGGCAAGCTGATCCAGCTGCTGTTCGGGCTGTCGTACGGCACGGCCGAGCTGATCGTCGGCGTGCTGATGGTGGTCTACGTGTTCTTCGGCGGGATGACCGCGACCACCTGGGTCCAGGTGATCAAGGCCGTGCTGCTGCTGTGCGGCGCGACGCTGCTCGCGTTGCTCGCGCTCGGCGAATTCGGCTTCAGCGTCGACGCGATGTTCCGCCGCGCGGTGGCCGTGCATCCGGGCGCGCTCGGCATCATGGGGCCGGGCAAACTGATCCGCGATCCGGCCAATGCGCTGTCGCTCGGCATCGCGCTGATGTTCGGCACCGCCGGCTTCCCGCACATCCTGATGCGCTTCTTCACGGTGCCGAACGCGAAGGAGGCGCGCAAGTCGGTGCTCTATGCGACCGGCTTCATCGGCTACTTCTACCTGCTGACGTTCGTGATCGGCTTCTCGGCGATCGTGCTGCTGGCGCAGCATCCGGAGTTCTTCCGGCTCGGCGCGAACGGCACGTTCAACCTGACGCACGACCTGCTCGGCGGCTCGAACATGGTCGCGGTGAAGCTCGCGCAGGCCGTCGGCGGCAACTGGTTCTACGGCTTCATCGCGGCGGTCACGTTCGCGACGATCCTCGCGGTGGTCGCGGGCCTCACGCTCGCCGGTGCAACGACGATCTCGCACGACCTGTACGCGCAGATGTGGGCGCGCGGCAAGCCCGACGAGCGCCTGGAGATGCGCATCTCGCGCGCGGCGACGATCGCGCTCTCCGCCGTCGCGATCGGGCTGTCGATCCTGTTCGAGCACGTCAACGTCGCGTTCATGGTCGGCCTCGTCGCGGCGGTCGCGGCGAGCGCGAATTTCCCGGTGCTCGCGATGTCGATCTTTTGGCGCGGGATGACGACCCGAGGCGCGGTGGTCGGCGGCAGCCTCGGGCTCGCGTCGGCGGTCGTGCTCACGCTGCTGTCGAAATCGGTGTGGGTCGACGTGCTGCACCATGCGCACGCGCCGGTGTTCCTCGACAATCCCGCGCTCGTGTCGGTGCCGCTCGCGTTCGTCGGCATCGTCGTCGGCTCGCTGGCCGACCGCGGCGAGCGCGCGCGCCGCGAGCGCGACGCGTTCGCGCGGCAGGAGTTCTACGCGCAGACGGGCGTGCTGGCCGGGCAGGCCGTGCGGCATTGATTCATCTGATGAAACAATGAATCCGTCCGGATCGCCGGACGGATTCATTCCGGATTTCCGGAAACCCGGATTTACTTGCCTGCCGCATTGTGGGAAGTTCAACGAAAACAACGGCTTGAGTGCTTTCGCGCGGCTGGCATCGACCTTGCAATATAAAAGGCACGGCCGCCCTCGGCCGAACTACTACAGCAAGCAAGGAGACAACCGATGACCGACGCCTTCCTCCTCCCCCTCCGGATGTCCTGAGGCATCGCTTGTTGCGGCACGGCAGCCGCGCGGGCGACGGACTTCCCCTGGCCTTCGCCCGCGCGCGTGACGCCGCTTCCCGGCTCATCTACCCTTCATCAGGAATCATCGTGAAGAAGAAACCGTTCTACAAAGTGCTCTATGTGCAGGTGATTTTCGCCATCGTCGTCGGCGTGATCCTCGGCCATTACTACCCGTCGCTCGCCACCGAGATGAAACCGCTCGGCGACGGCTTCATCAAGCTGATCAAGATGGTGATCGGGCCGATCATCTTCTGTACGGTCGTGACCGGCATCGCCGGCATGGAGGACATGAAGAAGGTCGGGCGCGTCGGCGGCAAGGCGCTGCTGTACTTCGAGGTCGTGTCGACCTTCGCGCTGGTGCTCGGCCTCGCGGCGACGCACATCCTGCGCCCGGGCGTCGGCTTCAACATCGATCCGGCCACGCTGAACGGCAAGGAAGTCGCGTCGTACGCGGCGAAGGCGCACGGGCAGTCGACGGTCGACTTCCTGATGCACATCATCCCGAACACGATGGTCGACGCGTTCGCGCAGGGCGAGATCCTGCAGATCCTGCTGGTCGCGCTGCTGTTCGGCAGCGTGCTCGCGCACCTCGGCGAGCGCGGCCGCGTCGTCACCGACTTCATCGACGGGATCACGCGCGTGCTGTTCGGCATCGTGCACATCGTCACGAAGCTCGCGCCGATCGGCGCGTTCGGCGCGATGGCGTTCACGATCGGCAAGTACGGCGTCGGCTCGCTGGTGCCGCTGCTCAAGCTGATCGGCACGTTCTACCTGACGTCGGTCGTGTTCGTGCTCGTCGTGCTCGGCACGATCGCGCGCATCACCGGCTTCTCGATCATCCGCTTCGTCGGCTACATCAAGGAAGAGCTGCTGATCGTGCTCGGCACGAGCTCGTCGGAAGCCGCGCTGCCGCAGTTGATGGAAAAGCTCGAGAAGGCCGGCTGCTCGCGCTCGGTCGTCGGCCTCGTCGTGCCGACCGGCTACTCGTTCAACCTCGACGGCACCAACATCTACATGACGATGGCCGTGCTGTTCATCGCGCAGGCGACCAACATCGAGCTCACGTGGATGCAGCAGCTCACGCTGCTCGCGGTCGCGATGCTGACGTCGAAGGGCGCGAGCGGCGTCACCGGCGCGGGCTTCATCACGCTGGCCGCGACGCTCGCCGTCGTGCCGACCATTCCGCTGTCGGGCATGGTGCTGATCCTCGGCATCGACCGCTTCATGAGCGAATGCCGCGCGCTGACCAACATCATCGGCAACGGCGTCGCGACGGTCGTCGTGTCCGCGTGGGAGAAGGAGCTCGACCGCAACAAGCTGCGCCAGGCGATGACGGGCGGCGGCGAAGTCGCCGCCACCGAGACGGCCGGCGTCTGACGCGATGAAGGAGCAGGCGGCGCTGCCCGCGGGCGGCGCGCCGCGCGGCGGCAGGGCGGATCGGAACGGCTATGACACAATAGACGAACCGCATCGCCAGGAAGCCGTCACCGTGAAGCGCCGCCTGCTCGTCCTCGTCGCGCTCGCCGCCGTGCTCGCCGCGGCGTGCGCGCTGACGTGGACCGTGACCTGGCAGCGCGGGGTCGGCGAACTGCAGCGCAATGCCGCGGTGCGCGTCGACCGCACGACCAACGCGCTGAAGAGCACCCTCGACCGCTACGAATCGCTGCCGTACCTGCTCGGCAGCCACCCGTACGTGCAGGAGCTGCTCGCCGAGCCGAAGCGCGCCGACTACGCCGCGCGCGCGAACCGCTACCTCGAAGACCTCAACCAGCACGCGCGCGCGACCGTCACCTATCTCGTCGGCGCGGACGGCCTGTGCGTCGCCGCGAGCAACTGGCGCGCGCCCGACAGCTTCATCGGGATCGAATACCGTTTTCGCCCGTACTTTATCGATGCGATGAACGGCCGGGTCGGCCGCTTCTTCGGCATCGGCACGATCTCGCGCGACCCCGGCTACTACATCTCGCAGCCGGTGTGGCGCGACGGCCGGATCGTCGGCGTCGTCGTCGTGAAGCTCAACCTCGAATGGTTCCAGGGCGCCGACGCGTCCGAGCCGCTCGTCGTCGCCGACGATCACGGCGTCGTGTTCCTGTCGTCGGTGCCCGCGTGGAAATATCACACGCTCAAGCCGCTGGCGGGGCCCGTCGCCACGTCGATCTTCGAGACCCGCCAGTACGCGCAGCAGCCGGTCACGCCGCTGCCGCTCAGGGTCGAGCAGGTGCTCGATCGCGATGCGCAGATCGTGCGGCTCGGGCCGGGCCGCCGCGCGCCGCGCTATCTCGCGACGCAGCGCCGCATCGGCGAGCCGGACTGGCTGCTCGTCACGCTCGCGCCGATCGCGCCGGTCGATGCCGACGCGCGCAACGCGACGATCGTCACCGGCTTCGGCTTCGTGTCGATTGCGCTGCTCGCGTTCTACTGGCGGATGCGCCGCGCGCGCGTGCGCGAGATGATCCGCGGCCGCGCGCTGCTGCAGCAGGCGTATGCGGAGCTGAACCGGCGCGTCGAGGAACGCACGGCCGACCTGTCGGAAGCGAACGCGCAGCTGCAGAAGGAGGTCGGCGAGCGGATTCGCGCCGAGCAGGACCTGCGCGCCGCGCACGACGAGCTGATCCAGGCGAGCAAGCTCGCCGCGCTCGGCCAGATGGCGGCGGGCATCACGCACGAACTGAACCAGCCGCTCGCCGCGCTGCGCAGCTTTTCCGACAACACGCGCGTGCTGCTCGACCGCGGCGAGCAGGCGGCCGCGCGCGAGAACCTCGAGGCGATCGCCGCGCTCACCGAGCGGATGGGCAAGATCACCAACCAGCTCAAGCTGTTCGTCGGCCGTGCGCGGCCGCGCAACGAGCAGGCGCTCGTCGTGCGCGCGCTGCGCAGCGTGCTCGCGCTGCTCGGCGAACGGCTGCGCGGCGTCGAGCTGGTGCTGACGCTGCGGGATGACGCGGTGTCGCCCGTGCGGGAAGCGCCGCTCGATCTCGCGAACGACCATCCGGAGCTCGTCGCGCGCTGCGAGGACCTGCGCCTCGAACAGGTGCTGATCAACCTGCTCGGCAACGCGCTCGACGCAGTCGCGGCGGGAGGCGCCCCTCGGACGGCCGCTCCACGGATCGACGTGACGATCGAGGCGTCGGCCGCGACGCTCGCGATCCAGGTGCGCGACAACGGCCCGGGCATTGCCCCCGACCTGCTGCCGCGTCTGTTCGAGCCGTTCTTCACGACGAAGGAAATGGGGCGCGGGCTCGGCCTCGGGCTTGCGATCTCGTCGTCGATCGCGAGCGACGCGGGCGGCTCGCTGACTGCCCGCAACGCGCCGGGCGGCGGCGCGCTGTTCGTCTTGACGTTGCGGCGCGCCCGCACGCATCATCCGGACTCCGTGTCCGAGCGGACGGGCGCGCGCTAGCCGCCCTCCGCGCGCCGAATCGACCGGCAATCGGCGTGAAGCGACCCGCGCCCGCCCATCAGGAGCAAGTGAGTACGATGGCCAACCGGCTGCAAGTGATCTATATCGAAGACGACGCGCTCGTGCGCCGCGCGAGCGTGCAGAGCCTCCAGCTGGCGGGCTTCGACGTGACCGGCTTCGAGTCGGCCGAGGCCGCCGAGAAGGCGATCGTCGCCGACGCCGCCGGCGTGATCGTCAGCGACATCCGCCTGCCCGGCGCGAGCGGGCTCGACCTGCTCGCGCAATGCCGCGAGCGCGTGCCCGACGTGCCGGTGATCCTCGTCACCGGCCACGGCGACATCTCGATGGCGGTGCAGGCGATGCGCGACGGCGCGTACGACTTCATCGAGAAGCCGTTCGCCGCGGAGCGGCTGATCGAGACCGTGCGGCGCGCGCTGGAGCGGCGCGAGCTGGTGCTCGAGAACCACGCGCTGCGCCGCGAGCTGGCCGAGCAGAACGTCGTCGCGCCGCGCATCATCGGCCGCAGCCCGGCGATCGAGCAGGTGCGCAAGCTGATCGCGAACGTCGCGCCGACCGATGCGTCGGTCCTCATCAACGGCGACACCGGCGCCGGCAAGGAGCTGATCGCGCGCAGCCTGCACGAGCTGTCGCCGCGCCGCGACAAGCCGTTCATCGCGGTGAACTGCGGCGCGCTGCCCGAGCCGATGTTCGAATCGGAGATGTTCGGCTACGAGCCCGGCGCGTTCACGGGCGCGGCGAAGCGCCGGGTCGGCAAGCTCGAATACGCGTCCGGCGGCACGCTGTTCCTCGACGAGATCGAAAGCATGCCGCTCGCGCTGCAGGTGAAGCTGCTGCGCGTGCTGCAGGACGGCGTGCTCGAGCGGCTCGGCTCGAACCAGCCGATCCGCGTGAACTGCCGGGTCGTCGCGGCCGCGAAGGGCGACATGAGCGAGCTGGTCGCGGCCGGCACGTTCCGGCGCGACCTGCTGTACCGCCTCAACGTCGTGACGATCGCGCTGCCGCCGCTCGCCGAGCGCCGCGAGGACATCGTGCCGCTGTTCGAGCACTTCATGCTCGATGCGGCCGTGCGCTACGACCGCCCGGCGCCGGTGCTCACCGACCGGCAGCGCGCGAGCCTGATGCAGCGCGACTGGCCGGGCAACGTGCGCGAGCTGCGCAACGCGGCCGACCGGTTCGTGCTCGGCGTCGCCGACATGACGCAGGACGCGGGCGCGGCGGGCGACGACGACGCGAACGGGCAGACGCTGAAGGAGCGGATCGAGGAGTTCGAGCGCGCGGTGATCGCCGAGGCGCTGAACCAGACGGGCGGCGCGGTCGCGGCGACCGCCGACCGGCTGCACGTCGGCAAGGCGACGCTCTACGAGAAGATGAAGCGCTACGGGCTGTCGGCGAAAGGCGATACGGACCGCTGAAAGGACCGCTGAGACGAAAACGGACCGCGGAACCGGTGCTGTCCGGTCATGCGGTCCGTGTCGGGGCCCTGCTTGCGGCGACGCGCGCATTGCGCGCCTGTCGGCCGGTATCGGGCGGGTGGGCGGGTGGGCGGGTGCTCAGGCGGCGTTGCCGAGCGCCTTCTTGAGCAGCGCGTCGAGCTCCGCGAACTGCGGCGCGCCGACATAGCGCTTCAGGATCTTGCCGTCCTTGTCGACGACGAAGGTCGTCGGCGTCAGCTGCACGTTGCCGAACTGCTTCGCGGCGCTGCCGTCGTCGAGCGCGACCTTGAACGGCAGCTGGCGCGTCTGCGCGTAGTTCGCGACGTACATCGGCGGATCGTAGTTCATCGCGACCGCGACAAATTCCAGGCCCTGTCCCTTGAAGCGGTTGTAGGTCTCGACCATCTGCGGCATTTCCTGCATGCAGGTCGCGCAGCTCGTCGCCCAGAAGTTGACGAGGTAGACCTTGCCCTTCAGGTCGGACGCGGTCGAGATCTTCTGGCCCGACAGCAGCGTGAAGGTGGCGTCCGGCGCGCTGGACTTGCCGTTGAACGCGAAAAAGCCGGCCACGGCGATCGCGGCCACGACGGCGACGGCCGCGACGTAGCGCATCGGGCTGGCGCGGCGGCCCTGGGTGGGAGGCGTGGAGTTCATCTGCGGGGCTCTCGGAGTCGGTCGACGGCGCGGGAAATTGCGGTCGAAATTCGGGCGGTCGAAATTCGGCGATTATTTTAGCGCGAATGCGGTGCGCGCACCGGAGGCCGCCGCGCATCCGCGGATGGCCGTTCGACGCATAATGCACGCTTTGCCTGCTTCGATCCGCGTCATGCCGAAGGAACTTGCCGATTCGCTGCGTCCCCTTTTTCGTCGTTTCCGTCCGCTGCGGCAGTTCGCCGCGGTCGTCTGCGCGAGCGCCGCGCTGGCCGCGTGCTCGCCGTCGTTCGACTGGCGCACGCTGCACAGCGACGCCGGCTACACGGTCGACCTGCCCGCGAAGCCGACCGTCGAGGAACACGCGGTCGCGATCGGCGGCACGCCGATGAAGATGCGGATGCAGGCCGCGCACGTCGGCGGCGCGGTGTTCGCGGTCGGCACGGTGATGCTGCCCGACGACCGCGACGACACCCGGCGCGCGGTGCTCGACTACCTGCGCGCGGGCCTGTCCCGCAACCTCGACGGCGCGCCGCAGACGGCCACGGTGCCGGTGCCGCTCGCGGCGGGCGGCGCGGTGAACGGGCTCGAGCTGCGCGTCGCCGGCACGGCGGCCGGGCAGGAGCGCGCCCGCAAGACGATCGTGGCGCGGCTCGTCGCGCGCGGCAAGCATGCGTACCAGGCGGTCGTGATCGCCGACGCGCCGCTTGCGCCGGAACAGCTCGACCAGTTCTTCGGCTCGTTGAAGCTCGACTGAACACGGCGGGCGAGGGCGCCTCAGAGCGTCTTCGCCGACTGAAAGTTCCTTCGCAGCATTCGCCGCTAATCGCCGGATTTTGCTGGGCTTTTTCGGCTATCCACAGCGCATGTGGATAACTTTGTTGAAAAGTTGGCCGAATCTGCCGCCCGCCCGCGCCGGGCGGGCTTCCGGCCTGCTTGAGCAGCGGCTTGCCGTTCAAGAAAAGTCAATCAAAACAATGGCATGCGAACCGCGCATCAAGTATTGCCCGTCACGACGCAATCCGGGCCCGGATGCGTGGAATTGTGCATAAGTCAAGTCTTGACAGCCAAATTTTGTCCTCAGAGCGAGGTCAGCGCGCGCCGGTAGCGGATCGCCTCGGCGATCTGCGCGGCGGTCGGCAGCGGGTCGCCGGCGAGATCGGCGATCGTCCGCGCGACCTTCAGCACCCGGTAATACGCCCGCGCAGACCAGCCGAACCGCTCGCCGGCCTCGCGCAGCAGGCGCTCGCCTTCGTCGGTCGGCCGGCACAGGTCGTCGGTCTCGCGGCCGGTCAGCATGTGATTGGTCTTGCCCTGTCGGCCGAGCTGCAGCGCGCGCGCCTGCGAGACCCGCGCGGCAACCGCGGCGCTCGGCTCGCCGGGGGCCGACGCCCGCGCGGAAAGCTCGGCCGGCGTGAGCGCGGGCAGGTCGATCTGGATGTCGATGCGGTCGAGCAGCGGCCCGGACAGCTTGCGCAGGTAGCGCGCGGCGATGTCCGGCGAGCAGCGGCAGCGGCCGGACGGGTCGCCGTGCCAGCCGCACGGGCATGGGTTCATCGCGGCGATCAACTGGCACGCGGCGGGGAAATCCGCCTGCATCGCGACGCGGGAAATCGTGATGCGGCCCGCTTCGAGCGGCTCGCGCAGCATTTCCAGCACATGCCGGTCGAACTCCGGCAGCTCGTCGAGGAACAGCACGCCGAGGTGTGCGAGCGTGATCTCGCCCGGTTGCGGCGGATTGCGGCCGCCGACGAGCGCCGCGGCGCTCGACGAATGATGCGGCGTGCGAAATGGCCGCTGCCGCCATTGCGCGGGCGAGAAGCCGACGCGGCTCGCCGACAGCAGCGCGGCCGACATGAGCGCCTCGTCGTCGGTCAGCGGCGGCAGCAGCCCCGGCAGCCGGGCGGCCAGCATCGACTTGCCCGCACCGGGCGGCCCGACCATCAGCATGTGATGCCCGCCCGCGGCGGCGACTTCGAGCGCCCGCCGCGCGCCGCGCTGGCCGATCACGTCGGCGAGATCGGGCGCGGCCGACGCCGGCCGGGCGTCGAGTTGCGGCGCGCAGACAGGCGCGAGCCGTCCGTCGGGCGCATCGGCCAGGTGCGCGCACAGCGCGGGGAGGTCGGGCGCGCCGAATACGGTCACGCCCGGCACGAGCGCGGCTTCGGCGGCGCTGTCGAGCGGCAGGTAAAGCTCCGGGTCGCGGGACGGCTCGGCCAACGCGCCGCCTTCGACATGCCGGTCGCGCGCGACGCCGCACGCCATCGCGAACGCGCCGCGCATCGGCCGCAGCGCGCCGGTCAGCGACAGTTCGCCGGCGAATTCGCGGCCGACCAGCGCGTCGGCCGGAATCTGGCCGTTCGCGGCGAGGATGCCGAGCGCGATCGGCAGGTCGAAGCGGCCCGATTCCTTCGGCAGGTCGGCGGGCGCGAGATTGACGGTGATGCGGCGGACCGGAAATTCGAATCCGCAGTTCTGCAGCGCGGCGCGCACGCGCTCGCGGCTTTCGCGGACTTCGAGATCGGGCAGGCCGACGATCGAGAACGACGGCAGGCCGTTGGCGAGATGGACTTCGACGGTGACGTCCGGCGCGCGGCCGGCCGCCGGGGCGCGGCTGCGCACCACGGCAAGCGACATGGCGAGACTCCTGTTGAGCGGTCGGGCAGCCGGTCGGGCCGCCTGCCGCGGGAAAGGGAGGGATCGGTGCGCGCTTGCCGGCGTGGCGCGGAACAAAGAACGACGTGAGTACTACATGTCAGGGCGAGGCTGACGAGCGGGCCGCGGCACGCGGCCTGCTCGTCATGCCCTTTGGTCAGGCCCGCGAAATCGGGCCTGCAAAATTACGCCTGCGAAATTACGCCTGAGAAGCGGCGAGCTTCTGCTCGAGTTCCGCGACGCGCTTTTCCAGTTCCTCGAGACGCACGCGGGTGCGGGCGAGCACCTGCGCCTGCGTGTCGAACTCCTCGCGGGTGACGAGATCGAGCTTCGAGAAGCCTTGCGACAGCATGGCCTTCACGTTGCGCTCGACATCCTTGGCCGGCGAGTTTTTCAGCAGGTCGCTGACGCGCGACTGCAGATCGTTGAAAACGTCGCTGGGTTGTTTCATGTGATTCCCCTTCATTGCACAAAAAATGTGCATCTTCAGTTGCATACGTGCCCGTGAAGCACGCATGACCGGAAATGGTGCGCGTCGCGCGCGATTTCCGGGCACGGCGCCCGCATGGGTGAAAGTCCCTGCATCCCGGGACGTGCGTGCACTCTAGCAACGATCGTCGCCCGGCGCCAGCAAACCCGGCCCGCGTTGGCCGTTCGGCCGGGCTTCGACGTCTTTTCGCGCGGGAAACGGCCGTCGCCGCGCGGCGCAATGCGTCACCCGGACGCACATGGCATGCGAGTTGCTGGAGAGAGTCCGGCACAACATCCAACCAATTCGACGGGACAACCCAGCGAGAGGACTTCATGAAACTCATTACCGCAATCATCAAGCCGTTCAAGCTCGATGAGACCCGCGAGGCGCTCTCCGCCCTCGGCGTCTCCGGCATCACGGTGACGGAGGTGAAAGGGTTCGGCCGCCAGAAAGGGCACACCGAACTGTACCGGGGCGCCGAATACGTGGTCGATTTCCTGCCGAAGATGAAGATCGAGGCGGCCGTGTCCGACGATCTCGTCGACCAGGCGGTGGAAGCGATCGAGCGGGCCGCACGCACCGGCAAGATCGGCGACGGCAAGATCTTCGTCACGCCGATCGAGCAGGTGATCCGGATCCGCACCGGGGAGACGGGCGCGGACGCGCTGTAACAGACAAGACGAGCGACAAGAGGAAAACCAAGATGCGCAAACTTCTGATGACCCTGCTGATGGCCGGCTCGCTGATCGCGGCCGGCGTTGGCCCCGCGCTCGCGGACGACGCGGCGTCGGCCGCTTCCGCGCCGGCTGTGTCGGCTCCGGCCGACGCTTCGGCCGCTGCCGCCGCCCCGGCCGCTTCGGCGCCGGCTGCGTCGGAGGCCGCCGCTTCGGCGGCAGCGACCGCGCCGGCTTCGGGCGCCGAGGCATCGGCCGCCGCCGCCGCGTCGGCTCCGGCCGCGCCCGCCGCGCCGACCGCGCCGTTCTCGGTCGATTCGTCGAAGATCAGCGCGGGCGACACCGCGTGGATGCTGACGTCCACCGCGCTCGTGCTGTTCATGACGGTCCCGGGCCTCGCGCTGTTCTACGCGGGCATGGTCCGCAAGAAGAACGTGCTCGCGACCGTGATGCAGAGCTTCGCGATCACGGCGCTGATCACGGTGCTCTGGACGGTGGTCGGCTACAGCCTCGCGTTCACGCCGGGCAATGGCTTCATCGGCGGCCTGTCGCGCGTGTTCCTGCACGGGATGAACTACATCAAGGGCGACAAGGCGACGACGCTGACCGTCAGCCATCTGGCGACGACGATTCCGGAATCGGTCTACTTCGTCTACCAGATGACGTTCGCGATCATCACGCCGGCGCTGATCTGCGGCGCGTTCGCCGACCGCATGAAGTTCTCGGCGATGCTCGTGTTCATGACGCTCTGGTCGCTGATCGTCTACGTGCCGATCGCGCACATGGTGTGGGAGCCGAGCGGCTGGCTGTCGGCCGACGGCGTGCTCGACTTCGCGGGCGGCACGGTGGTGCACATCAACGCCGGCATCGCGGGCCTGATGTCGTGCCTCGTGCTCGGCAAGCGCATCGGCTACGGCCGCGAATCGATGGCGCCGCACAACCTGGTGCTGACGATGATCGGCGGCTCGATGCTGTGGGTCGGCTGGTTCGGCTTCAACGCGGGTTCGGCGGTCGCGGCTGACGGCCGTGCCGGCTTCGCGATGCTGACGACGCAAGTGGCGACGGCCTGCGCGGCGCTCGGCTGGATGTTTGCCGAATGGATCGCGAAGGGCAAGCCGTCGGTGCTCGGCATCGTGTCGGGCGCGGTCGCGGGTCTCGTGGCGATCACGCCGGCCGCCGGCTTCGTCGGCGTGGCGGGCGCGCTCGTGATCGGCATCGCGGCGGGCGTGATCTGCTTCTGGTCGGCGACGTGGCTCAAGTCGAAGCTCGGCTACGACGATTCGCTCGATGCGTTCGGCGTGCACGGCGTGGGCGGGATTCTCGGCGCGCTGCTGACCGGCGTGTTCGCGGTCAAGGACATCGGCGGCGCCGACGGCAGCCTGCTGCTGCAGGCCAAGGGCGTGCTGATCACGCTGGTCTACAGCGGCGTGCTGAGCTTCGTGCTGCTGAAGCTGATCGACCTGACGATCGGCCTGCGCGTGACGGAAGAGGAAGAACGCGAAGGCCTCGACGTGATCCTGCATGGCGAGCACGTCGAATAAGCGGGAACGATGGACGGCGGGCGGCCGCGACGCCGCCCCCGCTACGAATGAGCGCAGCGACTTCGGCCCGCCTTCCCGGCGGGTTTTTTTTCTCCTGCGACGGGGGCCGGCAGCGGATAACCCTGCGCGCTATCGGGTCAATAGCCAGAAACTTCCTCCAAATCCTTGCGATCCCGGGAACAATCCCCAAATGGGCAATGCAATTGCTCTACAATCTTCATTCTCCCGCTCGCGAGTGATTCATGGTTCCCCACCTCGTTACGGCGTTAAACGGTCCGCTGCTTGAACTCGAGCAGAAGATCCTCGACGCCACGCCTGCGATCGAACGCTGGTTCAGGCTCGAATGGCAGGAGCACACGCCGCCGTTCTACTGTTCGGTCGACCTGCGCAACGCCGGCTTCAAGCTGGCGCCCGTCGACGCCAACCTGTTTCCCGGCGGCTTCAACAACCTCCCGTCCGAAGTGCTGCCGCTCGCCGTGCAGGCGGCGATGGCCGCGATCGAGAAGATTTGCCCGGACGCGAAGAACCTGCTCGTGATTCCCGAGCTGCCGACCCGCAACGCGTTCTATCTGGAAAACGTCGCGCGGCTCGCGACGATCATGCGCCAGGCCGGCCTCAACGTGCGCTTCGGCTCGCTCGACCCGAGCATCACCGACATCACGCCGATCACGCTCGCCGACGGCCAGAAGATCGTGCTGGAGCCGCTCGAGCGCACGCCGCGCCGGCTCGGCCTGAAGAATTTCGACCCGTGCTCGATCCTGCTGAACAACGACCTGTCGGCCGGCATCCCGCCCGTGCTGGAAAACCTGCACGAGCAGTACCTGCTGCCGCCGCTGCACGCGGCCTGGGCGGTGCGCCGCAAGTCGACGCACTTCTCCTGCTATGACGACGTCGCGAAGAAGTTCGCGAAGATGGTCGGCGTCGATCCATGGATGGTGAATCCGTATTTCGCGCACGTCGAGGGCGTCGACTGGCAGGGGCATGAAGGCGACCAGGCGCTCGCCGACGCGATCGACGGCGTGCTGAAGAAGATCGCGCGCAAGTATCGCGAGTACGGCATCAGCGAGAAGCCGTACGTCGTCGTGAAGGCCGATGCCGGCACCGCCGGGCGCGGCGTGATGACCGTGCACGACGCGGCCGAGATCGGCCGGATGTCGAAGGCCGAGCGCGCGCAGATGGCCGAGTCGAAGGCCGGGGTCGCGGTGCGCGACGTGATCGTGCAGGAAGGCGTGTACACGTTCGAGCGGATCGGCGACGAGGTCGCGGAGCCGGTCGTCTACATGATCGACCGCTACGTGGTCGGCGGCTTCTACCGCACGCACGGCGGCCGCGAGCGCGACCAGAACCTGAACGCGCCGGGCATGCACTACGTGCCGCTCGGCTTCGAGCACACCGCGCTGCCCGATGCCGGCGCCAAGCCGGGCGCCGCGCCGCCGAACCGGTTCTACATGTACGGCGTCGTCGCGCGGCTGTCGCTGATTGCGTCGTCGATCGAACTGGAAAAGACCGATCCGGAAGCCATCCAGGTGTAACGGCCGCGCTGCCGGCACCGCAAAGACAGGACCCGCATGGACATTCTCTTTATCGCCGACCCGCTCGAGCGCTTCAAGATCTACAAGGATTCGACCTACGCGATGATGGCGGAGGCCGCGCGGCGCGGGCATGCGATCTACGCGTGCGAGCCGCACCAGCTCGCGTGGACGGGGTCGGGCGTCGAGGCGGACGTGCGGCGCGTGACGATCGTCGGCGACGCGGCCGACCTGCACCGTCATCCGTGGCACGAGGCGGCCGCGCACGCGTCGCGCCTGCTGACGTCGTTCGACGCGGTGCTGATGCGCAAGGACCCGCCGTTCGACATGGAGTACGTGACGGCCACGTGGATGCTCGAGCTGGCCGAGCGCGCCGGCGCGCGCGTGTTCAACAAGCCGCAGGCGATCCGCGATCATTCGGAGAAGCTCGCGATCGGCGAATTCCCGCAGTTCGTCGCGCCGACGCTCGTCACCCGCGATGCCGCGCGGCTGCGCGCATTCCATGCCGAGCACGGCGACGTGATCGTGAAGCCGCTCGACGGCATGGGCGGGATGGGCGTGTTCCGCGTGAAGGCGGACGGGATGAATCTCGGCTCGATCATCGAGATGCTCGGCCACGACGGCACGCGTTCGCTGATGATCCAGAAGTTCATCCCCGAGATCAAGGCGGGGGACAAGCGCATCCTGCTGATCGCGGGCGAGCCCGTGCCGTATTCGCTCGCGCGGATTCCGCAGGGCAGCGAGGTGCGCGGCAATCTCGCGGCGGGCGGCGTCGGCGTCGCGCAGCCGCTCACCGCGCGCGATCGCGAGATCGCCGAAACGCTCGGTCCGGTGCTGGCCGCACGCGGCCTGCTGCTGGTCGGACTCGACGCGATCGGCGACTGGCTGACCGAGGTGAACGTCACGAGCCCCACGTGCTTTCGCGAGATCATGGAGCAGACGGGCTTCGACGTCGCCGCGATGTTCGTCGACGCGCTGGAGCGCGCGGCCGCGTAAGCCGCGCGATTCACGCAACGCCGGCGGCGGCCGCGCAGGCCCCCCGCCGCCGGAATGGCTCGGCCGGACAGGCCGACCGGCCTGCTACAATGCCCGCTCGCCCGGCGCCGCGATTCGACGCGCCGCAGGCCCGGCGGCCGGGCCGAACCGTTGCAAGGCTTGAACATGAACCGACCCACTCGATCGCGTTGCTCGTTGCCCGGCTCGGGGCGAACAGGCGGGTGCTGACATGGCAGGGATTCTGATCATCGCGCACGCCCCGCTCGCGACCGCGCTGCGGGACTGCATCGCGCACATCTACGGCGGCGTGCCCGCCCGCATCGGCTGCATCGACGTGCAGGCGGACAGCGATCCCGTCCAGGTGATGGCGTTCGCGCACGCGGAGCTCGCGCGGCTCAAGGAAGAAAACGGCGCAATCGTGCTGACCGACATGTACGGCGCGACGCCTGCGAACATCGCCGGCCAGCTCGCGAAGGTCGCGGACGTGCGGGTGCTGGCGGGCGCCAACCTGCCGATGCTGGTGCGCGCGGTCTGCTACCGCACGCTGCCGCTCGACAAGCTCGTCGACAAGGCGCTGTCCGGCGGCGCGAAAGGCGTCCACGAAGTCGCGGCGGGCACGCCGCCGCCGCCGTCCGAGGTCGGCTGCGGCGCATGCGCGCCGATTCCGCCGGAGCCGTGCCCGCGCACCCGGTCGACGTGACCGGATTGCGTTCCCCGTTTTAGACCCGTTCGCCGGCGCTGGCCGCCGGCGGCCTCGACCGACCGAGAACCATGCTTCAACAAGAAACCACCATCGTCAATAAATTGGGGCTGCATGCGCGCGCATCGGCCAAGCTCACGCAACTGGCCGGCAATTTCCAGTCCGAAGTCTGGATGTCGCGCAACGGGCGCAAGATCAACGCGAAAAGCATCATGGGCGTGATGATGCTCGCGGCGGGCATCGGCAGCACGGTCACGATCGAGACCGAAGGGCCGGACGAGAATGAAGCGATGGACGCGCTGCTCAAGCTGATCGCCGACAAGTTCGGCGAAGGGCAGTGACCCGCAGCACGGAATCGTTGCCGTTTCCAGTGAGAATGCCGCGCCTATCGCGGCATTTTTTTCGCAGGCACGATTGATGCGATCCGCGCAATGCTGCGCTGCACGCAGTCAGCGGCCACGTGTGGAATTTATAATCGCTATCGGGGTCATAAGCGCATCGCAGCGGTGCGCCGCGGCTGTTCATGTAAAGAGGAGGTGCGCGTGTCGTTCACGCTGCATGGCATTCCCGTCTCACGTGGTATCGCGATCGGTCGTGCGTATCTGATCGCGCCGGCGGCGCTCGACGTCGCCCATTACCTGATCGAGGCGAATCAGATCGACGCCGAGGTCGAGCGCTTCCGCGCGGCGCTCGCGGCCGTGCATCGCGAGCTCGAAGCGCTTCGCGCGGACCTGACCGACGATACCCCGACCGAAGTGGGCGCGTTCATCGACGTGCACGCGATGATCCTGAGCGACGCGATGCTCGTGCAGGAAACCATCGACCTGATCCGCACGCGCCGCTACAACGTCGAATGGGCGCTGACCGAGCAGCTCGACCTGCTCACGCGCCATTTCGACGACATCGAGGATGAATACCTGCGCGAACGCAAGGCCGACATCGAGCAGGTGGTCGAGCGCGTGCTGAAGGCGCTCGCGGGCGCGCCGTCCGCGTCGCAGGCGCTCGACGGCGCCGCGAAATCCGGCACCGACGAGATGATCGTCGTCGCGCACGACATCGCGCCGGCCGACATGATGCAGTTCAAGAGCCAGTCGTTCCAGGCGTTCGTCACCGATCTCGGCGGGCGCACGTCGCATACGGCGATCGTCGCGCGCAGCCTCGGCATTCCGGCCGCGGTCGGCGTGCAGCACGCGAGCACGCTGATCCGCCAGGACGACCTGATCATCGTCGACGGCGACCAGGGCATCGTGATCGTCGACCCGGCGCCGATCGTCCTCGAGGAATATTCGTACCGCCAGTCCGAAAAGGCGCTCGAGCAACGCAAGCTGCAGCGTCTCAAGTTCTCGCCGACGCAAACGTTATGCGGCACCAAGATCGACCTGTACGCGAACATCGAGCTGCCCGACGACGCGAAAGTGGCGGTCGAGGCAGGCGCGGTCGGCGTCGGGCTGTTCCGCTCCGAATTCCTGTTCATGCACCAGAAGGCGATGCCGGAGGAAGAGGAGCAGTTCGCCGCTTACAAGCGCGCGGTCGAATGGATGAAGGGCATGCCGGTGACGATCCGCACGATCGACGTCGGCGCCGACAAGCCGCTCGAAGCGCTCGACGAAGGCTACGAGACCGCGCCGAACCCGGCGCTCGGCCTGCGCGCGATCCGCTGGAGCCTGTCCGAGCCGCAGATGTTCCTCACGCAGCTGCGCGCGATCCTGCGCGCGTCCGCGTTCGGGCAGGTGAAGATCCTGATCCCGATGCTCGCGCACGCGCAGGAGATCGACCAGACGCTCGACCTGATCCGCGAGGCGAAGCGCCAGCTCGACGACGCGGGGCTCGCCTACGATCCGAACGTGCGGATCGGCGCGATGATCGAGATTCCGGCCGCGGCGATCGCGCTGCCGCTGTTCCTGAAGCGTTTCGATTTCCTGTCGATCGGCACCAACGACCTGATCCAGTACACGCTCGCGATCGACCGCGCGGACAACGCGGTCGCGCATCTGTACGACCCGCTGCATCCGGCGGTGCTGCACCTGATCGCGTACACGCTGCGCGAAGCGAAGCGCGCCGGGGTGCCGGTGTCGGTGTGCGGGGAGATGGCGGGCGATCCGGCGCTCACGCGCCTGCTGCTCGGCATGGGACTCACCGAGTTCTCGATGCAAACGAGCCAGCTGCTCGTCGTCAAGCAGGAGATCCTGCGCGCGCACCTGAAGGCGCTCGAAAAGCCGACGGCCGACGTGCTCGCGGCGTTCGAGCCCGAGGAAGTGCAGTCGGCGCTGCAGCGCCTGTCGACCGCCGAGCCGCACGCGGACGCGGCCTAGGGCGTGAACACGCCCTAGCCTGTTCTCGCCCACGTTCCCGCACGCGGGGCGTGGGCCGCGCGTCAGTGCCGTCCGCCGCACACCGGGCAGTCCGCCTGGCGCGCGATCTTCATCGTCGTCCATTCCATCCGCAGCGCGTCGAGCATCATCAGCCGGCCGTTCAGCGTTGCGCCGATGCCGCCGATCACGCGCAGCGCCTCGGCCGCCTGCATCGCGCCGATGATGCCGACCGTCGGCGCGAACACGCCCATCGTCGCGCACGCGACTTCCTCGAACGGCTGGTCCTCCGGAAACACGCACGCGTAGCAGGGCGCGTCGGCGCGCCGGAAGTCGAACGTGCTGATCTGGCCGTCGAAGCGCAGCGCCGCGCCCGACACGAGCGGCACGCGGTGCGCGACGCACGCGCGGTTGATCGCGTGGCGGGTCGCGAAATTGTCGGTGCAGTCGAGCACGACGCTTGCCTGCGGCACGTGCGCGTCGAGCCACGCGCCGTCGACGCGCTCGGCGACCGCGTGCACGGTCACGTCGGGGTTGAGCTGCGCGAGCGTGTCGCGCCCCGATTCCACCTTCCTGCGGCCGACCGATGCGGTCACGTGCAGGATCTGCCGCTGCAGGTTCGTGAGATCGACCGTGTCCGCGTCGACGAGCGTGATCGTGCCGACGCCGGACGCCGCGAGGTACATCGCGGCGGGCGAGCCGAGCCCGCCCGCGCCGACGACGATCGCGTGCGCGTCGAGAAAGCGCTGCTGCGCCTCGATGCCGATTTCGTCGACGAGGATGTGGCGGGAGTAGCGGAGAAGTTGATCGTCGTTCATGTGCGGAGGGTGGGCGCAGAGCGGGGCGGACCTGCTTATTCTAGGGTCTGTTTACATACGGAACGCACATGCGTTGCCACGAGAACGGCCGCTCGCGAGGCGTGCGACGCCGCGAATACTGGACGTATTCGCAAGAAGCACAACGCGGCGAGCGGCCGTTCTCGTGGCAACCCCAAATTAAAAAATTCATTCCAGGGGAATGCCCGAAATCGCCCGCATGGCGGCGTCGCGCGTCGCTTGTTTGGCTCGGCCAAACGGCGCTCCTTCCTCCTTGCCCTGCGGGCGATTTCGGGCATTCGCATGTGCGTTCCGTATGTAAACAGACCCTAGGGCCTGCCCGCACGGGCGGCGGGCAGGCGAACGTGCTGTGCCGGCCTGGGCGGCATCGATCCGTGCGCGGTGGCGCGCCCAAACGAAACGGGCCATCGCGGGGTTGCCGCGATGGCCCGTCGGGTGCCGGCCGGCGCTTACTGCGGCGCCGACGCCGGCTTGGCGGCGGATGCCTTCGGCGCCGGCTTCGCAGCCGCCTTGCCGGCCGGGGCCTGCGTGCTCTCGGCGAGCAGCGACTTCGAGGCTTGCACCGGCTTGCCTTCGAGCTTCGCGAGCGCTTGCTGCATCATGAAGTCTTCCGTGCTACCGAACTCGATCGGCTTGCGATCGCGGTCCTTCTGGCGCTGCTCCGGCGTCTTCTTGTCGTTCTGCTCCTCGAGAACGCGGAGCTGGTCCATCCGGCGCTGCTCGCGCTCTTCCTGCTCCTTCTTCTCGTTCGGATCCTGCGTGTTCGCGAGGTGGTTCGTGTAATCGACCTCGCGCGTCACGAGCACGTCGTCCGGATCGCCGTCCGCGTACTGGTCGACCGGCACGTCCGGCGTGATGCCCTTGTTCTGGATCGAGCGGCCGCTCGGCGTGTAGTAGTAGGCGGTCGTCAGGCGCAGCGCGGTATCGGCCGTCATCGGACGGACCGTCTGCACCGAGCCCTTGCCGAACGTCGTCTTGCCCATGATGGTCGCGCGCTTCGAATCCTGCAGCGCGCCCGCGACGATTTCCGACGCGGAAGCCGAATACGCATTCGTCAGCACGACGATCGGCACGGTCTTGAAGACCGGCGGCAGGTTCTTCAGCGGATCGCCGTCGAACGACGGCAGGCGGTAATTGTCGTAGGTATCGCGGTAGACCTGCTTCGAATCGGGGATCTGGCCGTTGGTCGACACGACGACGGAATCCGGCGGCAGGAACGCGCCCGCGACGCCGACCGCGCTCTGCAGCAAGCCGCCGCCGTTGTTGCGCAGATCGAGGATCAGGCCCTTCACGTTCGGCTGCTGGCGCGCGATGTCCTGCAGCCTTGCCGCGAGATCGGGCGTCGTGCGCTCCTGGAAGCTCGTGATGCGGATGTACGCGTAGCCCGGGTCGAGCATCTTCAGCTTCACGCTCTGCACGCGGATCACCGCGCGCGTGACCGTGATCGGGAACGTGCGGTCATCGCTCTTGCGGAAGATCGTCAGCGTGACCTTGGTGCCCGGCTCGCCGCGCATCTGCTTGACCGCCTTGTCGAGCGTCATGCCGCGCACCGGCTTGTCGTTGATGCGGGTGATCAGGTCGCCCGGACGGATGCCGGCGCGAAATGCCGGGGTGTCCTCGATCGGGGAGATCACCTTGACGAGGCCGTCTTCCTGCGAGATCTCGATGCCGAGACCCGCGAAGCGGCCCTTCGTCTGCTCCTGCAGTTCCTCGTAGTCGGTCTTGTCGAGGAACGACGAGTGCGGGTCGAGGCTCGACACCATGCCCTTGATCGCCGCCGTCAGCAGCTTCTTGTCGTCGACCGGCTCGACATACTCGCGCTTGATCTGGCCGAACACCTCGGCGAACAGGCGCAACTGGTCGAGCGGAAGCGGCGCCGTGACGGTCTGTTCGGCCGACGCCGAGATTTGCAGCGTGGCGAACACGCCCGTGGCAAGGCCCGCGGCAATCAGGCCGATGTTCTTCAATTTCATACGCATAGAGATCTGGTGCGGTCGGGAAGCGCGTGGCGGTAGCGGAGATCGAGCGGACAAGTATAACTGTTCGTCCGGCGGGGCAGTGGAATGGACCGAAACCGGTTCGACCGTGCCCGGGCGAAGAGGTTCGCGCGAGCGCTAGGGGTTCGCGCAAGCGCCCGCCGCGCCGGCGCGGGGCCGGCGCGGCGGGGCGGGATCAGCCCGCCTTGCCCTGCTTCGCGACGGCGGCCTGCGCCTTCGCGATCGCGTCCTGGTCGCCGAGGTAATAGCTCTTGAGCGGTTTCAGGTTTTCGTCGAGTTCATAGACGAGCGGCACGCCGTTCGGGATGTTCAGGCCGACGATGTCGCTGTCCGAGATGCCGTCGAGATACTTGATCAGCGCGCGCAGCGAGTTGCCGTGCGCGGCGATCAGCACCTGCTTGCCGCCCTTGATCGCCGGCGCGATCGATTCGTTCCACAGCGGCAGCACGCGCGCGACCGTGTCCTTCAGGCATTCGGTGAGCGGCAACTGCTCGCGCGGCACGCGCGCGTAGCGCGGGTCCGCGTACGGCGCGCGCTCGTCGGTCGGCTCCAGCGCGGGCGGCGGCGTGTCGTAGCTGCGGCGCCAGACCAGCACCTGCTCGTCGCCGAACTTCGCGGCCGTTTCCGCCTTGTTCAGGCCCGACAGCGCGCCGTAGTGGCGCTCGTTGAGGCGCCACGAGTGCACGACGGGCAGGTACATCAGGTCCATGCGGTCCTGCACGTGCCACAGCGTGCGGATCGCGCGCTTGAGCACGGACGTGTACGCGATGTCGAACGTGTAGCCGGCTTCCTTGAGCAGTTCGCCGGCCTGGTAGGCCTCGTTGCAGCCTTGCTCGGTCAGGTCGACGTCGACCCAGCCGGTGAAGCGGTTTTCCTTGTTCCACGTCGATTCGCCGTGGCGGATGAGGACGAGCTTGTACATAGATGCTTGCGGTCGGTAGTGAAGGAAGCGGTGCGCGCCGCACGGCGCCCGGGACGGGCCCGCCATCGCGCAAGACGGTTATTTTATAATGGCCGGATTGTCCTTTTCCGATTTCTCTCTTTCCGGCGGAATTCCGTGAGTTTCTTTACCGATTACACGAACCTGGCCCTCGTCGCGATCCTGCTGGTGTCCGGCGGCCTGCTTGCGTATCCCGCGCTGCGCCGCGGCCGCGGCGGCCTGTCGGCCGCGGAGGCGACCCAGCTCATCAATCGCCGCAACGCGGTCGTGATCGACGTGCGTCCGGCGTCCGAGTTCGCCTCCGGCCACCTGCCGTCGGCGCGCCAGGTCGAAGCCGGCGAGATCGGCGCGAAGATCGCGCAGGTCGCGAAGAACAAGAGCACCCCGGTGCTGCTCGTGTGCCAGAACGGCCAGCAGTCGCAGAAGGCGGCGCGCGCAGTCGAGGCGGCGGGCTACGCCGAGGTGCACGTGCTCGAGGGCGGCGTCGCCGCGTGGCAGCAGGCCGGGATGCCGGTCGTCAAACAAGGAGTGGCGAAGTGAACAAAGTGGTCATGTACAGCACCCAGGTGTGCCCGTATTGCATCCAGGCCGAGCGGCTCCTGAAGCTGCGCGGCGTCGAGCAGATCGAGAAGGTGCTGATCGACAAGGATCCGGCGCGCCGCGAGGAAATGATGTCGCGCACCGGCCGCCGCACGGTGCCGCAGATCTACATCGGCGACACGCACGTCGGCGGCTACGACGACCTGTCGACGCTCGACCGCGCCGGCGGCCTCGTGCCGCTTCTGCAAGCCGCCTGATTAGGGCAGAATGGCCGCCGGTCGCGCGGCCACGCGCGCAGGATCAACCGGGGCGGCCGGCGCAGGCCGGCCGCCTTGTCACCACATTTAGGGAAACAACATGTCCGACGTCGAAAACCAACCGTTCTTCAACATCCAGCGCGTCTACCTGAAGGATATGTCGCTCGAGCAGCCGAATTCGCCGGCGATCTTCCTCGAGCAGGACATGCCGTCGGTTGAGGTCGAAGTCGACGTGAAGGCCGAGCGTCTCGCCGAAAGCGTGTTCGAAGTCGTCGTGTCGGGCACCGTGACCGCGAAGGTGAAGGACAAGGTCGCGTTCCTGATCGAGGCGAAGCAGGCTGGAATTTTTGACATTCGCAACATTCCTGACGAACAGCTCGACCCGCTCGTCGGCATCGCCTGCCCGACGATCCTGTTCCCGTACCTGCGCTCGAACATCGCCGACGCGATCACGCGCGCGGGCTTCCCGCCGATCCACCTCGCCGAGATCAACTTCCAGGCGCTGTACGAGCAGCGTCTCGCGCAGCTCCAGCAGCAACAGGCTGGTGCGGCCGGCGCGCCGAACGGCTCGGCGCTGAACTGAGGAACGAGCAAGGACCGGTGCTGGGTATGAAAGTAGCCGTTCTCGGCGCCGGTGCCTGGGGCACCGCGCTCGCGGGCCACCTGGCCGCGCGGCACGACACGCTTCTGTGGGCGCGCGACGCCGCGCTCATCGCCGGGCTGCAGGCCCGGCACGAGAATTCCCGCTATCTCGACGGCATCGCGCTGCCCGACGCGCTGCGCTACGACGCGGATTTCGCCGCGGCGCTCGCGCACGGCGCCGCGGACGACGCGCTGTGCGTGATCGGCGCGCCCGTCGCCGGCCTGCGCGCGCTGTGCCGCGCGATGCGCGACGCGGGCTGCGTGCCCGCGCACGTGATCTGGGTCTGCAAGGGCTTCGAGGCGGACACGCATCTGCTGCCGCATCAGGTGATCGCCGCCGAGCTGCCCGAACAGCACAGCAACGGCGTGCTGTCGGGCCCGAGCTTCGCGCGCGAGGTCGGCCAGGGGCTGCCGGTCGCGCTGACGATCGCGAGCGCGTCGGCAGCGTGCCGCGAGCGCACGCTTTCGGCATTCCATCACGGCGCGATGCGGATCTATACCGGCGACGACGTGGTCGGCGTCGAGGTCGGCGGCGCGGTGAAGAACGTGCTGGCGATCGCGACCGGCATCGCCGACGGCCTCGGCCTCGGCCTGAACGCGCGCGCCGCGCTAATCACGCGCGGCCTCGCGGAAATGTCGCGGCTCGGCGTCGCGCTCGGCGGCCGCGCGGAAACCTTCACCGGCCTCACGGGCCTCGGCGACCTGATCCTCACCGCGACGGGCGACCTGTCGCGCAACCGCACGGTCGGCATGCAACTGGCCGCGGGCCGCTCGCTGAACGATATCCTCGCCGCGCTCGGCCACGTCGCCGAAGGCGTGCGCTGCGCGCAGGCGGTGCTCGCGATCGCGCGCGAGCACGCGATCGAAATGCCGATCACCGAAGCCGTGTGCGGCGTGCTGTTCGACGGCGTCGCGCCGCGCGATTCGGTCAGCGGGCTGTTGCGGCGGGACGCGCGCGCGGAGTAGCGCGGCGGTCGCATCGCCGCGCAAAGCGGATTACGCTTGAACCATCTCCGGCATTCGAGGAGGCCGTCATGCTGCAGATCGGTTCCACCACGCTCGACGCGCAGGTCGTCGACATCACGACGCTCGCGGTCGACGCGATCGTCAACGCGGCGAACAGCTCGCTGCTCGGCGGGGGCGGCGTCGACGGCGCGATCCATCGCGCGGCCGGCCCGGGCCTGCTCGCCGAATGCCGCACGCTCGGCGGCTGCCAGACCGGCGACGCGAAACTCACGCGCGGCCACGGGCTGCCGGCCCGATACGTGATTCATGCGGTTGGCCCGGTGTGGCACGGCGGCACGCAGAACGAGGCCGAGATGCTCGCGTCGTGCTACCGCCGCGCGATCGAGCTGGCTGAAGAGGTCGCGTGCACGTCGATCGCGTTTCCGGCGATCAGCTGCGGGGTCTACCGTTATCCGGCCGCGCAGGCAGTCGACATCGCCGTCGATACGGTCGTCGACATGCTGCCGCAGGCGCCGAACCTCGCGCGCGTGGTGTTCGCGTGCTTTTCTCCCGACATATACGAGCTGTATCGCTTGCGGCTCGCGCGTCGCTGACGCACGTTCGCGCGAACGACGGTCGATGGTCGACGCTCAGGCGCCGCCTTCGAAGCCGGCCTGGCGCCACGCCTCGAACACGACCACCGCGACCGTGTTCGACAGGTTCAGGCTGCGGTTGCCCGGCCGCATCGGCAGGCGCACGCGCTGCGCGTTCGCGAACCGCTCGAGCAGCGGGGCGGGCAGGCCGCGCGTTTCCGAGCCGAACACGAACCAGTCGCCCGGCTGGAACGCATGGTCGTGGAAGCGGCCCGAGCCGCGTGTCGTGAACGCGAACATCCGCGCGGGATCGGGCGTCTCGGCCGCGACGAACGCATCCCAGTCCGGATGCACGCGCATTTCCGCGTATTCGTGATAGTCGAGGCCCGCGCGGCGCATCTTGGCGTCGTCGAGCGGAAAGCCGAGCGGCTCGATCAGGTGCAGCCGCGCGCCGGTATTCGCGCACAGGCGGATCACGTTGCCGGTGTTCGGCGGAATTTCGGGGGCGACGAGGACGACGTTGAACATGTTTCGGTTTCGGATGGCGGTTTCCGGCGCGGCCCCGCTGCGGGGCGGCGGCCGGACCGGCCGGTTTGTCACGATCGCGGCCGCGGGCGGGCGGCCGGCTTCTCACTAATTAATCCCTGGCGGTGCGCAGCGCAACCAGATTCGTCACGCGCGCGGCGCCCGCCGCCTTCAGCGCATGCGCCGCGGCGGCCAGCGTCGCGCCCGACGTCATCACGTCGTCGACGAGCGCGACATGGCGACCCGCAACGTCGCGCGCGACCGCGAAGGCCGATGCGACGTTGTCGCGCCGCGCGCGCCGGTCGAGCCGCGACTGCGGCGCCGTTTCCACCACGCGCGCGAGCAGCGTCGCGTCGGCCGGCACGCCGAGCCGGCGCGCGAGCGGTCGCGCAATCGCCCACGCCTGGTTGTAGCCGCGCGCGGCGAGCCGAGCATGCGCAAGCGGCACCGGCGCGATCACGTCGAAGCCGCCGCCCGCGCCGTGCGTGTCGGCGAGCAGCCGGGCGAGCCGGCCGGCGAATTCCGCGCCGAGCGCGAGCCGCGCGTGGAATTTCAGTCCGCGCGCCAGGCCGTCGAGCGGCGCCCGGTAATCGGCGAGCGCGAGTGTCGCATCGAACGGCGGCGGCGTGGCGCGGCATGCGTCGCACCGGTAGCCGGCCGCGCGCCGCGCGTGCCCCGGCGCGAGCGGCGCCGCGCAGACCGCACAGCGCAGGCGCGCTTCGTTCCAGTACGCGGCATCGCATCCGGCGCAGATCACCGTATGTGACATATTGCCGCACAGTGCGCAGCGGTTCGGTAGCGCGATTGCCGCGATCTGCGCGAAAGCCTGCGACATAACGACGCGGATCGACTCCGGAAACGGACGGCGAATCATCGGCAGGCTCCTCAATATGGCCTCAATGAAGCTTCCGGGGCGAGCGAGTATACTTCGGGCTCTTCGCCAGTTTGCCCGACATGTCCCCACCTTCGACCCTCTCCGGCCGTCCGGCCTATGACGCGAGGCGCCTGCGTCGGATCTTCGACCGCCGCGCGGCCACGTTCGACGCGGTTGCGTTCCTGCCGCGCGAGATTGCACACCGGATGTGCGAGCGTCTCGAATACATCAAGGTGAGCCCCGCCGCCGTGCTGGACGCGGGCTGCGGCGCGGGCGACGACCTGCCGGCGCTGCGCACGCGCTTTCCCGAGGCGCCGGTGTTCGGCGTCGACCTGTCCGGCGCGATGCTCGCGCGGGCGGGGCAGCGCGAGGTCGAGCAGACGAGCTGGCGCCGCTGGCTGCCTGCGTCGCTGGGCAAGGCGCTCGGCCAGCGCGGCCCGCGCGTCGCGCAGGCGGACTTCTCGGCGCTGCCGTTCGCGGCGGGCGCATTCGACCTGATCTGGTCGAATCTCGCGCTGCACTGGCATTCCCGTCCCGACACGGTGCTGCCCGAGTGGCAGCGTGTGCTGCGCGTCAACGGCCTGCTGATGTTCAGCACGCTCGGCCCCGACACGCTGCGCGAGCTGCGCGCGGCCTGCGGCGAGGCCGAGGCCGCGCTCGGCATGGCGAGCGCCGCGCCCCGCGTGATCGATTTCGTCGACATGCACGACCTCGGCGACATGCTCGTCGAGAGCGGCTTCGAGATTCCCGTGATGGACCAGGAAGTGCTGACCGTCACCTACAAGTCCCCCGATTCGCTGCTGGCCGACGTGCGCCGCTGGGGCGCCTATCCGTTCGAGCGCGCGGCGCCGCAGCGCGCGACGCGGCGCTTTAGGCAGGCGCTCTGCGACGCGCTCGACGCGCGCCGGCGCGCGGACGGCACGATCCCGCTGACCTTCGAGGTGATCTACGGCCACGCGTGGAAAGCCGTGCCGCGCACGACCCCGGAAGGGCACGGCATCGTCCGCATCGAGGACATCGGAAAGGGGCGTCCGAAGAATCGGTAAAGCGGTAAAGAGGGGTTTTGTTATGTCTGAAATTAGCAGCGCAAGGCCGGGTCAAAATTGCCCCGAAAATGGCCGGAAAGCTTGTCGCGCTTGGCTCGCGGGGCGATAGGCGTTTGCTTGTGGATGCCATTGAACCCGCCTATAATGCGTCAGCTTGTCGCCCCGGGGTCCCCGCAATACGGGGTGGCGAGTCCGATGCAGGCATGCATCGCATGCCATTCGCGTGAGGCGGCGATGGAAGCAGCGTGTGTTTCGACTGATGCGGCGGATGCGGAACCTGTCCTCGAGGACTGGCTCATGAAGCGCAACTGTTCGATGTCGCCGCGCCAGTTCGTGCTGTTTTACGCGTCGCTCGCAGGCTTTTCGCTGGCGATCGCGGCAATGCTGATGTGGCAGGGGGCGTGGCTCGTCATGCCTTTCACCGGAGTCGAGCTGCTGGCGGTAGGCGTCGCGTTTGCGATCTACGCGCGGCATGCGGTCGATTACGAGCGCATCAGGCTGTTTCCGCACCGGCTCGTGATCGAGCGGATGAATGCGGAGCAGCTCACGCAGATCGAATTCAACCCGCGCTGGGTGCGGGTCGAGCCGGGTGCGACGCCACGCGATCCGATTCGGCTGGTATCGCGCGGGCAGACCGTCGTGATCGGGCAGCATCTCGCGCAGTACAGGCGCGCACAGTTCGCCGACGAACTGCGCGCGGCGCTCCGGCGCTGCGGCTGAGCAGGTAGGCCGGCGCAGCGCAGGCGGCTGGCGACGGGGGAGGGTTTGAATGGAAATTTTGGGTAAGGATGCTATGAAAACAATCAAGCGAGCCCTCACGGGCGTGCTGGCATGCAGCGGACTGCTCTTTGCCGGTGCCGCTCTGGCGGTCGGTGACAGCCCGGGCGGTCCCCGCGTCAACGAGATCAACTTTCAGCCGCCTGTCACGAAGATCGCCGAGGAGCTCTACGACCTCCACACGATGATGCTGATCCTCTGTACGGTGATCTTCGTCGGCGTGTTCGGCGTGATGTTCTATTCGATCTTCGCGCACCGCAAATCCAAGGGCCACAAGCCCGCCAATTTCCATGAAAGCACGACCGTCGAAATCATCTGGACGATCGTGCCGTTCATCATCGTCGTGCTGATGGCGCTGCCGGCCACCAAGGCCGTCGTCGCGATGAAGGACACGACGAACGCCGATCTCACGGTCAAGGTCACCGGCTACCAGTGGAAGTGGGGCTACGACTACGTGAAGGGCCCGGGCGAGGGCATCAGCTTCCTGTCGACGCTGTCGACCCCGCGCGACGCGGTGATGGGCAAGAAGCCGATCAGCGACACCTACCTGCAGGAAGTCGACAACCCGCTCGTCGTGCCGGTCAACAAGAAAGTCCGCATCATCACGACCGCGAACGACGTCGTCCACTCGTGGTACGTGCCCGCGTTCGGCGTGAAGCAGGATGCGATTCCGGGCTTCGTGCGCGACACGTGGTTCAAGGCCGACAAGGTCGGCACCTTCCGCGGCTTCTGTACCGAACTGTGCGGCAAGGAGCACGCGTACATGCCGGTCGTAGTCGAAGTGCTGTCGGACGAAGACTACGCGAAGTGGGTCAGCGCGCAGAAGGCCAAGCTGGCCGGCGCGGCAGTCGACCCGAACAAGGTTTACACGATGGCCGAGCTGGTGTCGCACGGCGAGGAAGTCTACAAGGCGAACTGCGCGGCCTGCCACCAGCCGAACGGCAAGGGCGTCGGCGCGTTCCCGGCGATCGACGGCGGCAAGATCTCCAACGGCCCGATCGCCGGCCACCTCGAGCAGGTGCTGAAGGGCAAGGGCGCGATGCCGTCGTGGGCGTCGCTGTCGGACCTCGACATCGCGTCGGTCATCACCTACGAGCGCAACTCGTGGAGCAACCACAAGAACGACCTGCTGCAACCGAAGCAGGTGGCGGACGCGCGTAACGGCAAGCTGCCGGAAGACGCCGCGAATACCGCGGACGCAGCGCCGGCGCAAGCGGCTTCGGCGCCGGAGCAGGCGGCCTCGGGCGCAGCCGCGCCGGCGGCCGCGCTGTCGACGATCTATTTCGAAACGGGCAAGGGCACGCTGCCGGCCGACGCACAGTCGGCGATCGCGGCGGCGGCGGACTATGCGAAGGCGCATCCGGACGCGAAGCTCGCGCTGTCGGGCTTCACCGACAAGTCGGGCTCGGCCGGCGCGAACGCCGAACTGGCCAAGCGCCGCGCGCAAGCCGTGCGCGACGCGCTGAAGGCGGCGGGCGTGGCGGAAGACCACATCATTCTGAAGAAGCCGGAAACGATCACGGGCGGGGCGGACGCGAAGGAAGCCCGGCGTGTCGAGATCGGCCCGGCGGCCTGACGTGTCGCTGTGTTTGTCGACGTATTCGCATTAGGAGATTCTCATGTCTAGCATCGGGCACGACGTAGCCGCGGGCCACGCGCACGACGACCACGCGCACGAAACCCCGCACGGCTGGCGGCGCTGGCTGTTCGCCACCAACCACAAGGACATCGGTACGCTGTACCTGCTGTTCTCGTTCATCATGTTCCTGTCGGGCGGCGTGATGGCGCTCGCGATCCGCGCCGAGCTGTTCGAGCCCGGCCTGCAGATCATGCGTCCGGAGTTCTTCAACGAGCTCACGACGATGCACGGCCTGATCATGGTGTTCGGCGCGATCATGCCGGCGTTCGTCGGCTTCGCGAACTGGATGATCCCGCTGCAGATCGGCGCATCCGACATGGCGTTCGCGCGGATGAACAACTTCAGCTTCTGGCTGCTGCCGGTCGCAGCCGTGCTGCTGGTCGGCTCGTTCTTCGCGCCGGGCGGCGCGACGGCCGCGGGCTGGACGCTGTATGCGCCGCTGTCGACGCAGATGGGCCCGGGCATGGACTTCGCGATCTTCGCGGTGCACATCATGGGCGCGTCGTCGATCATGGGCGGCATCAACATCGTCGTGACGATCCTGAACATGCGCGCGCCGGGCATGACGCTGATGAAGATGCCGATGTTCGCGTGGACGTGGCTGATCACCGCCTACCTGCTGATCGCGGTGATGCCGGTGCTCGCAGGCGCGATCACGATGGTGCTGTTCGACCGCCACTTCGGCACGTCGTTCTTCAACGCGGCAGGCGGCGGCGACCCGGTGATGTACCAGCACATCTTCTGGTTCTTCGGCCACCCCGAGGTGTACATCATGATTCTGCCGGCGTTCGGGATCGTGTCGCAGGTGATCCCGGCGTTCGCGCGCAAGACGCTGTTCGGCTACAGCTCGATGGTGTACGCGACGGCTTCGATCGCGATCCTGTCGTTCATGGTCTGGGCGCACCACATGTTCGCGACCGGCATGCCGGTGACGGGCCAGCTGTTCTTCATGTACGCGACGATGCTGATCGCGGTGCCGACGGGCGTGAAGGTGTTCAACTGGCTCGCGACGATGTGGCGCGGCTCGATGACCTTCGAAACCCCGATGCTGTTCGCGATCGGCTTCCTGTTCGTGTTCACGTTCGGCGGCCTGACGGGCCTGATGCTGGCGATGGCGCCGCTCGACATCCAGTACCACGGCACCTACTTCGTGGTCGCGCACTTCCACTACGTGCTGGTGGCGGGTTCCCTGTTCGCGCTGTTCGCGGGCTGGTACTACTGGTCGCCGAAGTGGACGGGCTGGATGTACAGCGAGACGCGCGGCAAGATCCACTTCTGGGCGTCGATGATCTTCTTCAACCTGACGTTCTTCCCGATGCACTTCGTCGGTCTCGCGGGCATGCCGCGCCGCTACGCGGACTACCCGGCGCAGTTCACGGACTTCAATCAGGTCGCGACGATCGGCGCGTTCGGTTTCGGTCTCGCGCAGGTGTACTTCCTGTTCGCGGTCGTGCTGCCGGCCTACCGTGGCGGCGGCGAGCTGGAGAAGGCGTCCGACAAGCCGTGGGACGGCGCGACGGGCCTCGAGTGGACGGTGCCGAGCCCGGCTCCCTTCCACACGTTCGAGCAACCGCCGCACGTCGAGTAATTCGTTTCACCGGATGTTCCGCCAATGCCCGCCGCCGCAGGCGGGCGAGGCGGAACGTTCCACAGCAGGTTTCAGATGAACCGGAATCCACAACAAAGACGCACGCCCGAGCAGATCCGCGCGGGCAACAAGCGGCTCGGCCTGATTCTGCTTGCGATCGCCGCCGTCTTTTTTGTGGGTGTCGTGATCAAGCAGTGGTGGCTGTCCACTCACTGACGCAGTAGCGAGGAAGTTGTCGTATGTCGAAGCCGGAAGCGGAGCACACGGACCGCGGGTTCAACCGTTCGATGCTGGTGAAGCTCTTCGTCGTGGCCGGGCTGATGTTCGGCTTCGGTTTCGCGCTGGTGCCGATGTATCGCGCGATCTGCCAGATCACCGGCATCAACAACCTCGTGCAGCGCGACGTCAGCGAGCGCGAGGCGAAGAACACGCAGGTCGACAAGAGCCGCACCGTGTCGGTCGAGTTCGACGCGAACGCGCGCGGCCCGCTGGGTTTCAAGCCGGAGCATAACAGCCTCGACGTGCATCCGGGCGAGTTGACGACGATCGTGTACGACGTGACGAACGGCCAGAGCCGTCCGGTCGTCGCGCAGGCGATCCCGAGCTACGCGCCGAAGCAGGCGACGGAGTTCTTCAAGAAGATCGAGTGCTTTTGCTTCACGCAGCAGACGCTGGCCGCGAACGAGTCGCGCAAGATGCCGGTGGTGTTCGTGATCGATCCGAAATTGCCGAAGGACGTGAAGACGATCACGCTGTCGTACACGTTCTTCGAACTGAATACGCCGGCCCAGGCGGCAGCCGGTGCGGCGAAGCAGTCCGGCTCGACGAAGCCGGGCGCATGATGATGGAGGCAGGGCGATGACGGAGGTCAAGCGTAGCGGCTCGTTCGGCCAGGCGTTGAAGGCGGTGCTGTGGTCGTTCTTCGGCGTGCGCAAGCGGCGCGACCTGGAAGCCGACGCGACGCAACTGAATCCGCTGCACGTGCTGATCGTCGCGCTGATCGCGGCCGGCGTGTTCATCGGCGTGCTGATCCTGATCGTGCGCGCCGTCGTGGGCTGAGGCCCGCGGCAGCAACGGAATGCAAGCGGCGCGCCCCTGGCGGGCCGCGAAGGAAAGAGCGGCGGCCGTCGCGCCGCGCGAGAAATAAAGCCGGAGTGGTTTCCGGGACACAAATTGGACTGAAGTGGAGAATCAAGCATGAGCGGTCAAAACCAGACCCCGTACTATTTCGTGCCGCATCCGTCGCAGCATCCGATCAGCGCGGCCGTCGGCCTGCTGGTCATGCTCGGATCGTTCGCACTGTGGATCAACGGTCACGACTGGGCGCCGTATACCGCGCTGCTCGGCCTGCTGTGGTTCCTCTTCACGCTGTACCACTGGTTCGGCGATGCGATCGCCGAGTCCGAAGGCGGGATGTACGGCAAGCGGGTCGACGTGTCGTACCGCTGGAGCATGAGCTGGTTCATCTTCTCCGAAGTGATGTTCTTCGGCGCGTTCTTCGGCGCGCTGTTCTATGCGCGTGAAATTGCGCTGCATCAGCTCGGCAGCCTCGACTACAAGCTGATCTGGCCGGATTTCTCGGCCGTGTGGCCGAACGAAGGCCCGGCCGCGCTCGCCGGCCACTTCAAGACGATGGGCCCGTGGCCGATCCCGACGCTGAACACCGCGCTGCTGCTGTCGTCGGGCGCGACGCTGACGATCTCGCACCACGCGCTGCGCGACGATCACCGCCGCAAGGCGATCGCGTGGCTGGCCGCGACCCTCGTGCTCGGCGTCTGCTTCCTGTTCACGCAGGGCTTCGAATATTTCCACGCGTACAACGAACTGAACCTGACGCTCGGCTCGGGCATCTACGGTTCGACGTTCTTCCTGCTGACGGGCTTCCACGGCTTCCACGTGTTCCTCGGCGGCACAATGCTCGCGGTGGTGCTGGTGCGGCTGATCCGCGGCCACTTCAAGCCGGAACACCACTTCGCGTTCGAAGGCGCCGCGTGGTACTGGCACTTCGTCGACGTCGTCTGGCTCGGCCTGTACGTCGTCGTCTACTGGCTGTAAATGAAAGACGGCCCGCGCAGCGATGCGCGGGCCGTTCGTATCGAGGCAGCCGGGCGGCGCGAGCGCGCTACCGGCAGCCGGCATCACCGAGGCGCCGCCGCGACTTTGTCAGGCGGCGCTTTTGCTTGGTGGTCCGGCCATGTGGCGAAATGCCGCATCGGCCGCGGCGGAAACCGCGTCAGCGCCCGATCGGAATGCCGGTCGAATGGATCCAGCCCATCCAGTTCGCGAACAGGATGAACAGGAACAGCGAGATCGACAGGCCGACGCGGGTGGCGAGCGACCAGACCATGCGCTTCGTGTGGCCGCGGTCGTGCATCATGAAATAGAGTGCCGAGACCATGCTGGCAATGATGAGGACGAAGGCGATAGGGACGAGGATGTGCATGGAGCGGACCGGACGACGACAATTCGAAAGGAAGAGGATAATTATCGCACTTCGCTTTCGCGACAGCCTCTGCGAGGCGGCGCGATGAAGATTCGCTGGCTTCCCGCGCTGCTCGTGCTGGCGGTGGTCGCGGTCACGATCCGGCTCGGTTTCTGGCAGCGCGAGCGCGCGCACCAGAAGGAGGCGCTGCAGGCGAGCATCGTGCGCTACGAGCACGCGGCGCCCGTCGAGGTCGGCGCGCAGCCGATTCCGCTCGCGTCGATCGAGTTCCATCGGGTGCGCGCGACCGGGCGCTTCATGCCGGAGCTCGCGGTGTTTCTCGACAATCGGCCGTATAACGACCAGCCGGGCTTTTACGTCGTGATGCCGTTTAAACTCGCGGGCGGCGGCTACGTGCTCGTCAATCGCGGCTGGCTGCCGCGCAACATCGCCGAGCGCACCGCGATCGAGCCGTTCGCGACGCCGGCGGGTGACGTCGAGCTGGAGGGCATCGCGCGCGCCGACGCGACGCGCGCGTTCGAGCTCGGCGAAGGCGGCTCGGCGCCGCACCAGAAGATTCGGCAGAACCTGGACGTCGCCGCGTTCGCGAAGGAAACCGGCCTGCCGCTGCAGCCGTTCGTGATCCAGCAGACGAGCGACGACGGCGACAAGCTGGTGCGCGACTGGCCGGCGCCGACGACCGGCGTCGAGCGCAATTACGGTTACATGTTTCAGTGGTGGGGCATGGCGGCGGCCGCGCTCGGTTTCGGCTTGTACGCGGCGCGGCGCGCGGCGAAGAAGCCGTCCGGCGCATGAGCGGCGCGATGCCGGTGCGCGGCGGCGACGCCGCGAGTACGTTTCGAGAGGTCTGATTTGTCCATCCAATCTTCCCGTCAGGGTCCGGCTTCCAGTCAGGGGGCGCCCATGTCGCCGGGCGCCAGAAAGCGCGGCCGCTGGACGCTCGTGCTGCTCGGGCTCGTTTGCGCGGCGCCGATGATCGCGTCGTATTTCACCTATTACGTGATCAAGCCGAAGGGCGGCTCGACCAACTACGGTACGCTGGTCGAGCCGCAGCGGCCGATTCCGCCGGACCTGATGGTGACCGACGAAACCGGCAAGACGATGCCGCTCGCGTCGCTGCGCGGCGTGTGGCTGTTCGTGATGACCGACCGCAGCGCGTGCGACGAAGCGTGCGCGAAGAAGCTTTATTTCATGCGCCAGGTGCGCGTGACGCAGGCCGGCGAACGGCACCGGCTCACGATGGTGTGGCTGCGCAGCGATGCGGGTGCGATTCCGGACAAGATCACCGCCGCGTACCCGGACACGCGCAGGCTCGTCGCCGATCCGGCCGCGGTCGCCCGGTGGCTGCCGGCCGACGCCGGCACGCAGGACTCCGACCACCTCTACCTGGTCGACCCGAACGGCAACCTGATGATGCGCTTCCCGAAGGACCCGAACCCCAGCAAGATCAAGGGGGATGTCACGAAGCTGCTGAAGTGGTCGAGCATCGGCTGACGCGAGAGAACGAGGCAATAATCCGATGTCGTATCTACTGCAACTCGGCCTGATCGGCTTCTGCATCGCGCTGCTGCCGCTGTCGTACGTGTGGGTGAAGGCCGACGACGACAAGTTCCGCAAGCTGGTGTGGATCACCACGTTCCTGACCCTCGATCTCGTGATGTTCGGCGGCTTCACGCGGCTGACCGATTCGGGCCTCGGCTGTCCGGACTGGCCGGGCTGCTACGGCACGTCGTCGCCGTTCATCGCGCATGCGGCGATCACGGCCGCGCACCAGGCGATGCCGAGCGGCCCCGTCAGCATGACGAAGGCGTGGATCGAGATGATCCACCGCTATTTCGCGATGGCGATCGGCGTGCTGATCATCGCGCAGACGGTGATCGCGTGGGCCGCGCGGCTGCGCCGCCGGCCGCTGCATGTGTCGCCGTGGTGGCCGACGAGCCTGCTGCTGCTGATCCTCGTGCAGGGTGCGTTCGGCGCGTGGACGGTGACGATGAAGCTGCAGCCGGTGATCGTCACGATCCACCTGCTGCTCGGCCTGACGCTGCTCGGCACGCTCGGCTGGCTCGCGGCGCGGCAGACGCCGCTGCCCGCGCACGATCCGCAGGCCGGGCGCCATCGCGCGGCGGCGCTCGCGGCGCTCGTGCTGCTGGTCGTGCAGATCGCGCTCGGCGGCTGGGTCAGCACCAACTACGCGGTGCTCGCGTGCACCGACTTCCCGACCTGCAACGGCCAGTGGATTCCGCCGATGGATTTCGAGCACGGCTTCCATCTGTGGCGCGCGCTCGGGATGACGAAGGACGGCGACGCGATCACGCAGGACGCGCTCGTCGCGATCCACTGGACGCACCGCACGTTCGCGTTCGTCGTCGTCGCGTACCTGGTCGCGTTCGCGCTGAAGATGCGCCGCTTCGAATCGCTGCGGCGGCCCGCGAACGGCGTGCTGCTGGTGGTCGTGCTGCAGTTCGTGACGGGTTTGACGAATATCGTGTTGCAGTGGCCTTTGCCGGTCGCGGTGGTCCATAACGGGGGGGCCGCGGTCCTGCTGCTGCTCGTCGTCATGTTAAACTTTCGCATCCTTTCAAGCCGCCCCGGCCGTGTCGCGCTGCCTGCGCGCGACGCCGCCCCGGCGTGACCGTTCCCATGCAAAGCACCCTTTCCCGATCGCCCGGCAGCCGGTTTTCCCAGTACATGGCGCTGACGAAGCCGCGTGTCACGCAGCTCGCGGTGTTCTGCGCGGTGATCGGCATGTTCCTCGCGACGCCGGGCATGGTGCCGTGGCGGGTGCTGGTCGGCGGCACCATCGGCATCTGGCTGCTGGCGGGCGCGGCGTTCGCGATCAACTGCCTCGTCGAGCAGAAGATCGACGCGATGATGCGCCGCACCGCGTGGCGTCCGTCCGCGCGCGGCGAGATCACGACCGCGCAGATCCTGCTGTTCTCGGGCGTGCTCGGCAGCCTCGGCGCATGGACGCTCTACACGTTCACGAACGCGCTGACGATGTGGCTGACGATCGCGACCTTCGTCGGCTACGCGGTGATCTACACGCTGCTGCTCAAGCCGATGACGCCGCAGAACATCGTGATCGGCGGCGCGTCGGGCGCGATGCCGCCGGCGCTCGGCTGGGCCGCGGTGACGGGCGCGGTGCCCGGCGACGCGTGGATCCTCGTGCTGATCATCTTCGTGTGGACCCCGCCGCATTTCTGGGTGCTCGCGCTGTACCGCCGCAAGGACTACGAGAACGCGGGCCTGCCGATGCTGCCGATCACGCACGGCGAGAAGTTCACGCGGCTGCACATCCTGCTCTACACGGTGATCCTGTTCGCGGTCACGATGATGCCGTTCATCTCGGGGATGAGCGGGGCCGTCTACCTGACGAGCGCGGTGCTGCTCGGCGCGGTGTTCCTCGCGTATGCATGGAAGATCCACCGCGAGTATTCGGACGAACTGGCCCGCAAGGCCTTCCGCTACTCGATCGTCTACCTGTCGCTGCTGTTCGCGGCGCTGCTCGTCGACCACTATGCACGTCCGCTGCTCGGCGTGTAACCGCACGGTTTGAATACGATGCTTCGTTCATGGTTCGGGCGCCGCGCGCGCCAAGGCTGGATGCTCGGCTGCGCATTCGCGGCGGCGATGCTGCTCGCGGCGTGCGACAACGCGCCGAAATTCCAGAATCTCGACATCACCGGCAACACGCAGTTCGGCAGCGATTTCGCGCTGCCCGACACGGCCGGCAAGATGCGCACGCTCGGCGACTTCAAGGGCAAGGCCGTCGTGATGTTCTTCGGCTATACGCATTGCCCGGACGTCTGCCCGACGACGATGGCCGAACTGTCCGAAGCGCTCAAGCAGCTCGGGCCGGACGCCGCGAAGCGCGTGCAGGTGCTGTTCGTCACCATCGATCCGGAGCGCGACACGGCCGCGCTGCTCGGCCAGTACGTGCCGGCGTTCGATCCGTCGTTCATCGGCCTGCGGCCGGCGGACGAAGCGCAGCTGAAGAAGGTGACGAAGGATTTCCGCGTCTATTACGCGAAAGTGCCGGGCAAGGCGCCTGGCAGCTACACGATGGATCACACCGCCGCGAGCTACGTGTTCGACACGAACGGCAAGCTGCGCCTGTTCGTGCGTGACGGCCAGGGCCCCGGCCCGTGGTTGCACGACCTGAAACTGCTGCTCGGCTGAGCCGCAGGGCGGGGCGGCGCGCGCCGTCCCGCGTCTTTTCTTTTCCCGTCTGCTCTCCGTATCGCCTGCGCGGGCCGCCGCCCGGCAGGCGCCGGCGCATCATGTCACGTCAAGTCACGGCAGTGCCGGCAGGACGACGCCCGGCGCGGCGCGCGTCATCCGGAATTCGGTCACGCGGTAGTTCGCGAGGCCTTCGGTGACGAACGGATCGGTCTGCAGGATCGCTTCCAGTTCGTCGCGATCGATGCGCGCCGCGAGGATCATGCCGCCGTCGCGCGGCACCTTCGGCCCCGCCGCGATGAAAATCCCCTTGTCCAGCAGCGGCTGCAGATACGCGCGATGGCGCTCGAGCGCGTCGTCGATGCGATCGAGCGGCGCGATGTAGTGAATGTCGATGACGTACATGAGTGGCCTCGGAATGTCGCCGGTACGCGGTGCGCCGGCCAGGCGATCTTGTAGCACAGGCCGCCTTGCGTGTCGCGTTGCATTCAAGTTGTAAGCGTCGCTGCCGTCATTACGTGTGCAATCGATTGCGCGCGGCGGGCCGTTCGCGCGCGCGTTGCGTCACCCATCGACATCGATAACAAGGCACGCACGATGAGCAGAATGAGTTTGAACCGCAAGCTGTGGCTCGCACTGGCGCTGGTATGGATCGGCCTGCTGGGCGTCGGCGCATGGAGCGCGTTCGAGACGCGCGCGACGATGCTCGCGGAGCGCAAGGAGGGCATGGCCAACCTCGTCGAGGCGGCGGCCGGCATCGCGAAGTCGTACCACGCGCTCGCGCAGGCCGGCACGCTGCCCGAGGCCGACGCGAAGCGCGATGCGCTCGCGAGCCTCGCCGCGATGCGCTACGGCGAGTCGGGCTACGTGTTCGTGATGGATTCGAAGCCGGTCGTGCTGATGCACCCGACGCTGCCGAAGCTGGTCGGCACCGAGGTCGGCGACTACAAGGACCCGGACGGCAAGCCGCTGTTCGTGACGATCCTGAACGCCGCGAAGGCCACCGGCAGCGGTTTCGCCGAATATCGCGGGCGCCTGCCGCACAGCGAGACCGCGGTGCCGAAGATCAGCTACGTCACGCGCTTCGCGCCGTGGGACTGGAACATCTCGAGCGGCGTGTACGTGAAGGACATCGATACCGTCTACTACGAGACGCTGCTCGGCCACCTCGCCGTGGTGCTCGTGATCGGCCTCGTGATCACCGCGGCGATGGTCGTGATCATCCGCAACGTGCGCGGCAGCCTCGGCGGCGAGCCGGACGAAGCCGCGGCGCTTGCGGCGCGCATCGCGGGCGGCGACCTGACGCAGCCGGTGCCGGTGCGCGCAGGCGACCGCACGAGCATGATGGCGGCGATGCATGCGATGCAGGATCGCCTGCAGGCGACGATCGGCGGCATCCGCCAGTCGGCCGAATCGATCGCGTCGGCGAGCCGCCAGATCGCATCCGGCAACGACGACCTGTCGCAGCGCACCGAGGAGCAGGCGGCGTCGCTGGAGGAGACGGCGGCGAGCATGGAGCAGCTGACCGCGACCGTGAAGCAGAACGCCGACAACGCGCGGCAGGCGAGCGGGCTCGCGAACAACGCGTCGGACATCGCGCGCGCCGGGCACGACGTCGTGAACCGCGTGATCGGCACGATGGGCGAGATCGACGACAGTTCGCGCAAGATCGCCGACATCATCGGCGTGATCGAAGGCATCGCGTTCCAGACCAACATCCTCGCGCTGAACGCGGCGGTCGAGGCAGCGCGCGCGGGCGAGCAGGGCCGCGGCTTCGCGGTGGTCGCGGGCGAAGTGCGCTCGCTGGCGCAGCGCAGCGCGACGGCCGCGAAGGAGATTCGCGCGCTGATCGTCGATTCGGTCGACCGGGTGCGCAACGGCTCGACGCTGGTCGGCCAGGCCGGTGCGACGATGGGCGAGATCCTGCAGGCGGTCGCGCGCGTGACGGACATCATGGGCGAGATCGCGGCGGCGTCCGAGGAGCAGGCGAGCGGCATCACGCAGGTCGGCCGCGCGGTCACGCAGATGGACCAGGTGACGCAGCAGAACGCGGCGCTCGTCGAGGAAGCGTCCGCGGCCGCCGCGTCGCTGCAGGAGCAGGCGGCGCGGCTGCGCGACGCGGTGGGGGCCTTCCGGGTCGGCGACGCCGGCGCGGAACCGGCGGACAGCACAAGCCGGTGCAACTAACGGCCTGCCTTGCCGTCCTCCGCTTAGCGCATACCCATATGAGCGGGATGTATTTCACTTCCCGCCGATCCTGTGACACCATTTGCCCCTTTCCCGCGAGTCGGGACATACCCGCATCGCCCCCTTTTATAGTTAGCAAGAAAGCGAGAAACAGATGAAGCTTCGCAGTCTCCTGAAAGTGTTTTCCGTGCTGGCAACCGGCGCCGCGCTGACGATGTCGGCGGGTGCGCATGCCGAGGACAAGGTGATCAAGGTCGGCACGGTGGCCGGTCCGGACGCGGAAGTGTGGCAGGTCGTGCAGAAGGTCGCGAAGGAGAAGGAAGGCCTGAACGTGAAGGTCATCGAGTTCAACGACTACGTGCAGCCGAACGCGGCGCTCGACGCGGGCGACCTCGACGCGAACAGCTTCCAGCACCAGCCGTACCTCGACAGCCAGGTGAAGCAGCGCGGCTACAAGCTCGTCAGCGCGGGCCTGACCTACATCTCGCCGATCGGCGTCTACTCGAAGAAGGTGAAGGCGCTGAAGGACCTGCCGCAAGGCGCGAAGCTCGCGGTGCCGAACGATCCGTCGAACGAGAACCGCGCGCTGCTGCTGCTGCAGGCGCAGGGCCTGATCAAGCTGAAGGCCGGCGCGGGCACGGGCGGCAACAACGCGACGGTGCTCGACATCGCCGACAACCCGAAGAAGCTGAAGATTTCCGAGCTGGACGCGGCGCAACTGCCGCGCGTGCTGTCGGACGTCGACGCGGCCGTGATCAACACGAACTACGCGATCGCCGCGAACCTGCAGCCGACCAAGGACGCGATCGCGCTCGAATCGCTGACGAGCCCGTACGCGAACCTGATCGCGGTGCGCGCGAAGGACAAGGACCAGCCGTGGGTGAAGAAGCTGGTCAAGGCGTACCAGTCGACGGAAGTGCGGGAATTCATCAAGAAGCAGTTCAAGGGCTCGATGGTCGCGTCGTTCTGAACGCGCCGGATGGACTCCGGAATGCCGAACGGGGCCTGCGCAAGCAGGCCCTTTTTTTCGTGCGCGGCGGGCGCTACATCTCACCGCGCCGCGAGCAGATCGTCAGGATCTCCCGGATCGCGACGTTGTCCCGGACGCCGGGCAGCGATTGCAGGATGCATTCGTGATACCGCCTTTCGCGCGGCAGCAGCATCGCGTTGTTCAGATAGATCGCGTCGCAGGACTGCCGGATCAGGCGTGCCGCCACGCCGTTCCAGCTTTCGCGCAGCGACTGCAGCACGCATTCGTCGTATTGCGCGTAGCCGTCGGTCAGTGCGAACGCGGCGGCCGGCATCGCGAGCGCGACGACGCTCGCGATCGAGCGGGCAGTCCACGACATGTTGTCTCCCGTCGGTCGGATAGCTGCAACCAGCATAGCGCATCGGCACCGCTTCATCCGGGGGGTATGCCGCCCCGGCGCGCGTAAGCGGGCGGTCAGGAAGTGGTCTGCGGAAATGGTATGCTCGCGTTCGGCGCCGCGCACCGTTGCAGGTGCGCCGGCCGCGGCGGAGACATCACCAACCAGAACCGAGAATACGGGGAGACACATCCATGAAGCGTTTCAAGACTTTCGCGATCCGTTCGATCACGGCCGGCGTCGCCGCGCTGGCGCTCGCCGGCGCCGCGCACGCGCAGACCGTCAAGGTGCTGTCGATCGTCGATCACCCGGCGCTCGACGCGATCCGCGACGGCGTGCGCGCGGAACTGAAGGCCGAAGGCTACGGCGACGACAAGCTCAAGTGGGAATACCAGAGCGCGCAGGGCAACACGGGCACCGCCGCGCAGATCGCGCGCAAGTTCGTCGGCGACCAGCCCGACGTGATCGTCGCGATCGCGACGCCGGCCGCGCAGGCGGTCGTCGCGTCGACGAAGAGCGTGCCGGTCGTCTACTCGGGCGTGACCGACCCGGTCGCGGCACAGCTCGTGAAGGGCTGGGGCCCGGCGGGCACCAACGTGACGGGCGTGTCCGACAAGCTGCCGCTCGACCGCCAGGTCGCGCTGATCAAGCGCGTGGTGCCGAAGGCGAAGACGGTCGGCATGGTCTACAACCCGGGCGAAGCGAATTCGGTCGTCGTCGTGAAGGAGCTCAAGGAGATCCTCGCGAAGCAGGGGATGACGCTCAAGGAAGCGGCCGCGCCGCGCACCGTCGACATCGGCCCGGCCGCGAAGAGCCTGATCGGCAAGGTCGACGTGATCTACACGAACACCGACAACAACGTCGTGTCCGCGTACGAAGCGCTCGTGAAGGTCGCGAACGAAGCGAAGATCCCGCTCGTCGCGGGCGACACCGACAGCGTGAAGCGCGGCGGCATCGCGGCGCTCGGCATCAACTACGGCGATCTCGGCCGGCAGACCGGCAAGGTCGTCGCGCGCATCCTGAAGGGCGAGAAGCCGGGCGCGATCGCGTCGGAGACGAGCAGCAACCTCGAGCTGTTCGTGAACACGGGCGCGGCCGCGAAGCAGGGCGTGACGCTGTCGCAGGATCTCGTCAAGGACGCGAAGACGGTCATCAAGTAAGCCGTCGCCGGCCAGGCGCCGGGCTCGAAGGCCCCGACCGGGCCTGAACGAAACCGCTGGACGGACGGCCCTTGCCGGGGCCGTCCATCCGTTTCGCCCGGCCGCATCCGTCCGGCCGGGAAGCAACAGGATTTCCCCACCATGTCTCTGTTCTCGTTTCTGGGCGCACTGGAGATCGGCCTGATCTTCAGCCTCGTCGCGCTCGGGGTGCTGATCTCGTTCCGCATCCTCAACTTTCCCGACCTGACCGTCGACGGCAGCTTCCCGCTCGGCGGCGCCGTGGCCGCGACGCTGATCTCGGCCGGCTTCGACCCGTTCGCGGCGACCGGCTTCGCGATCGTCGCGGGCGCCGCGGCCGGCTTCGTCACCGGCTGGCTCAACGTGCGCCTGAAGATCATGGATCTGCTCGCCAGCATCCTGATGATGATCGCGCTCTATTCGGTGAACCTGCGGATCATGGGCCGGCCGAACGTGCCGCTCATCACCGAGCCGACGCTCTTCACCGTGCTTCAGCCGGACTGGCTGCCCGACTACGTGCTGCGCCCGGCGCTGCTCGCGATCGTCGTCGTGGTCGCGAAGCTCGGCCTCGACTGGTTCTTCTCGTCGCAGCTCGGCCTCGCGATGCGCGCGACCGGCGCGAACCCGCGGATGGCGCGCGCGCAAGGCATCGCCACCGGCCGCGCGACGCTCGCCGGGATGGCGCTGTCGAACGCGCTCGTCGCGCTCGCGGGGGCCCTGTTCGCGCAGACGCAGGGCGGCGCGGACATCTCGATGGGGATCGGCACGATCGTGATCGGGCTGGCCGCGGTGATCATCGGCGAGACGCTGCTGCCCGCGCGCCGGCTGGTGCTGACGACGCTCGCGGTCGTGCTCGGCGCGATCGTCTACCGCTTCTTCATCGCGCTCGCGCTGAACAGCGAATTCATCGGCCTGAAGGCGCAGGACCTGAACCTCGTGACCGCCGCGCTCGTCACGATCGCGCTGGTGCTGCCGGCGACGCGCAAGAAGCTGTTTGCGCGCAAGAACGGAGGGGCATGACATGCTGTCCGCACAAGACCTGAAACTCACGTTCAATCCCGGCACACCGATCGAGACGCGTGCGCTGCGCGGGCTGTCGCTCGACATTCCGGACGGCCAGTTCGTCGCGGTGATCGGCTCGAACGGCGCGGGCAAGTCGACCTTCCTCAACGCGATCAGCGGCGACCAGGCGGTCGATGCGGGCCGCATCACGATCGACGGCGCGGACGTCACGCGCCAGCCGGCATGGGACCGCGCGCACCTCGTCGCGCGCGTGTTCCAGGACCCGATGGCCGGCACCTGCGAGGCGCTGACGATCGAGGAGAACATGGCGCTCGCGATGGCGCGCGGCGCGCGGCGCGGCTTCAAGGCCGCGCTCGACCGGCCGTCGCGCGAGCTGTTCCGCGACAAGCTGCGGCTCTTGAACCTCGGCCTCGAGAACCGGCTGACCGACCGGATCGGGCTGCTGTCGGGCGGCCAGCGGCAGGCCGTGAGCCTGTTGATGGCGTCGCTGCGGCCGTCGCGAATCCTGCTGCTCGACGAGCATACGGCCGCGCTCGACCCGAAGACGGCCGCGTTCGTGCTGGAGCTGACCGCGCGCATCGTCGCCGAGAGCCGGCTGACGACGATGATGGTCACGCACAGCATGCGGCAGGCGCTCGACTACGGCGAGCGCACGGTGATGCTGCACCAGGGGCAGGTCGTGCTCGACGTGTCGGGCGACGCGCGCCGCGGGCTCGACGTGCCGGACCTGCTGCAGATGTTCGAGAAGGTGCGGCACGAGCAGCTCGACGACGATGCATTGCTGCTTGGCTGACGGGTAGCGCGTGGGCCGGGCGCGCCGCATCGTGACGCCCGGCCCGGCTTGCCCCGTCTTCCCCGTCCTTCATCTGACGAAAAACCGGTTTCGCACCGGCGCTGTGCGACGCGAGCGCATTGCCATATACTGTATATCCATACAGTTGTGGGTGGCATCATGCTCGCATCCTCCATTTCTCCTGAATCCCTTCATCCGTCGCTCTGGCGCGGCTCGCAGCTCGCGCGCGGCGGTCCGCGCACGATCGACACGGGTTTCGCGTCGCTGTCGGCCGAGCTGCCGGGCGGCGGCTGGCCGGTCGGCGGGCTCGTCGAGCTGCTGGCCGCGCAGCCGGGCTGCGGCGAGATGCGGCTGCTCGCGCCCGCGCTCGCGCACACCGTCAGCGCCCGGCGGCCGCTCGCGCTCGTCGCGCCGCCGCAGTCGCCGCATGCGAGCGCGCTCGCCGGTCTCGGCGTGCCGGCCGACGCGCTGCTGTGGCTGCGCGCCGGCAGCCGCACGGACGCGCTGTGGGCCGCCGAGCAGGCGCTCAAGACCGGCTGCTGCGGCGCATTGCTGCTCTGGCAGGATGCGCGGCCCGAGGCGCTGCGGCGCCTGCATCTCGCGGCCGCGCGCACGGGCGACACGCTGTTCGTGATGCTGCGCCCGCTGCAGGCCGCGCGGCAGCCGTCGCCCGCCGTGCTGCGCGTCGCGCTGCATCCAGTGCCGGGCGGCGTGTCGCTCGACATCGTCAGGCGTCGCGGGCCCGCGCGCGGCGAGCCGCTCGTGCTCGACCTGCCGTCGCCCATCGTGGAGAGCCGCTATGCGCGTCTTGCTCGGCATCCATCTGCCGCGCCTGCCGCTCGACGTGTGCGCCCCGCCGCCGTCTGACGGCGAGGCCGGCTGCGCGGTGCTCGAGCAGGGCGTCGTGCTGATCGCCGACGCGGCCGCGCACCGACAGGGCGTGCGCGCGGGCATGAAGCGCGGCGGCGTGCTGACGCTCGCGCCGCACACGCAGCTCGTCGAGCGCGATCCCGCGCGCGAGGCCGATGCGCTACGCGCGGTCGCGCTCGCGCTGCTGCGTTTCTCGCCGTGCGTCGCGCTCGACGACGAAGCGACGCTCGTCGTCGACGTCGGCCCGAGCCTGCGCCTGTTCGGCGGCCTGCCGTCGCTGTGCCGCCAGGTGCGCGCGACGCTCGCGGCGCTCGGCTATGCGGCGCGCCTGTCCGCCGCGCCGACGGGGCGCGGCGCGTGGCTGCTCGCGCGCGCGTCGGCCCGCTCGCGCAGCCGGCGCCGGGTGGCCGGCCATGCGTCGCTCGTCCGCGCGCTCGACGCGCTGCCGTGCGTGCTGCTGCCCGACGCGCGTCCGTATGCGGACTGGTTTGACGGCCTCGGCTGCCGCACGCTGGCCGATCTGCGCGGCCTGCCGCGCGCGGGGCTGCAGCGCCGCTGCGGTCCCGCGCTGCTGGCCGCGCTCGACCGCGCATACGGCGATGCGGTCGAGCCGCTTGCGTGGATGCCGGTGCCGCCCGTGTTCGACGTGCGGCTCGAATTGCCGGAGCGCGTCGAATATGCGGAGGCCGTGCTGTTCGCCGCGCGGCGGCTCGTCGTGCAGCTGTGCGGCTGGCTGGCCGCGCGGCAGCTGTCGCTGGCCGCGATGACGTTCGGCCTCGAGCACGAGCGCGGCCGCCAGGCGGTGCCGCCGACGTCGCTCGAGCTCGCGTTCGCGTCGCCCGCGCGTGACGACGCGCACTTCATGCGGCTGCTCGGCGAGCGGCTCGCCCGCGTCGAGCTGCCCGCCGCGGTGATCGCGGTGCGCCTGACGGCCACGCGCGTCGAGTCGGTCGCGCCGCCGGCCGATGATCTGTTTCCCGAGCCGGGCGGCACGCGCGAGACGCGTGCGCGGCTCATCGAGCTGCTGGTCGCGCGGCTGGGCGCGGAGAACGTATTGCGCGCGGCGCCCGTCGCCGATTACCGGCCCGAGGCCGCGAATCGCTGGCTGCCGCTCGACGCGCCGGCCGGCAAGCCGTGCGCCGGCCTGCCGGCCGCGCCGCCGCGTCCCGTGTGGCTGCTGGCCGAGCCGCAGCCGCTGCTGATGCGCGAGAACCGGCCGGTGTTCCATACGCCGCTCAGGATGATGTCGTCGCCCGAGCGGATCGAGGCGGGGTGGTTCGACGCTCAGCTGGCCGAGCGCGACTACTACGTCGCGCAGGACGAAGAGGGGGCGTGCTACTGGGTATTCAAGGAGCGGACGAGCAGTCAGGCGGACCCGCACTGGTTCCTGCACGGCCTGTTCGGGTGAGCGGCGATGGTTGCGGAATTCAGCGGGTTGCCCGATTACGCGGAGCTGTTCTGTCGCTCGAACTTTTCGTTCCTGCATGGCGCGTCGCATGCGGAGGAGCTGGTCGAGCGCGCGGCCAAGCTCGGCTATCGCGGGATCGCGATCACCGACGAATGCTCGCTCGCGGGCGCGCCGCGGATGCATGTCGCGGCCAAGGCGAAAGGGCTGCCGCTGATCGTCGGCGCGTACTTCGAGGTGACGCCGGACGATGTTCCGCCCGGCCACGATCCGGGCCCCGGCGCGTTCGGGCTCGTGCTGCTCGCGCAGAACCGCGAAGGCTACGGCAACCTGTCCGAGCTGATCTCGTGGCGGCGGATGGAAGCACCGAAGGGGACGTACACGCTGACGTCGCGGATGCTGTCGGCGCCTCCCGCGAAATTCGCGCACTTGCGCGGGATGCCCGACTGCTTCGCGATCCTCGTGCCGGCCTATCCGGTGCGCGCGAACGTACTCGATGCGCAGGTCGCATGGTTTCGGGCGACGTTCGGCGAGCGCGCGCGGCTCGGGCTCGTGCAATTGCAGCGCGCGCTGGACGGTGCGCAGCGCGAGGAAATTCGTGCGGCCGGCGAGCGGCGCGGCGTGCGCGTCGTCGCGCTCGGCGACGTGACGATGCACAAGCGTTCATGCAAGCCGCTGCAGGACGTGATGACGGCGATCCGCGTCGGGATGCCGGTCTCGGAATGCGGCTATGCGCTCGCGCCGAACGCGGAGCAGCATCTGCGCGCGCGGAACCGGATCGCGAAGCTGTTTTCGCCGGACGAGATCGCGCAGACGTGCGCGATTCTCGACGCGTGTCATTTCAAACTCGACTCGCTGCGCTACGAGTATCCCGACGAGATCGTGCCGAAGGGGCACACGCCGACGAGCTATCTGGAGCAGGAAACCAGGGCAGGGGCGGCCGAGCGCTATCCGCAGGGTGTGCCGGAGAAAGTGGAGAAGCAGATCCGCCATGAGCTCGACCTGATCGCCAGGCTGAGCTACGAACCGTTCTTCCTGACCGTCTACGACATCGTCAAATACGCGCGCAGCCGGAACATCCTGTGCCAGGGGCGCGGCTCGGCGGCGAACTCGGTGGTCTGCTATTGCCTCGGCATCACCGAGGTGAATCCCGAGCAGAGCACGATGCTGTTCGAGCGCTTCATCAGCGCGGAGCGTGGGGAGCCGCCCGACATCGACGTGGACTTCGAGCATCAGCGTCGGGAAGAAGTGATTCAGCACATCTACGAAAAATACGGCAAGGACCGCGCCGCGCTCGCGGCCGCCGTGTCGACGTATCGTCCGCGCGGCGTGCTGCGCGAAACCGGCAAGGCGCTCGGCGTCGATCCGATGCTGATCGACCGCGTCGCGAAAGGATACCGCTGGTTCGACGGTAGCCGCGACCTGCTTCAGCAATTCGCGACGACCGGGCTCGATCCCCAGGCGCCGCTCATCCAGGCGTGGGCCGAACTCGCCGCGCGACTGCTCAATTTTCCGCGCCATCTGTCGCAGCACTCGGGCGGCTTCGTGATCAGCCGCGGCAAGCTCACGCGGCTCGTGCCCGTCGAGAACGCGGCGATGGACGGCCGGCGCGTGATCCAGTGGGACAAGGACGACCTCGAAGCGCTCGGACTGATGAAGGTCGACGTGCTGGCGCTCGGCATGCTGTCGGCGCTGCACCGCGCGTTCGACCTGCGCACCGCGTGGCGCGGACCGCCGGAGCCGGACGGCAAGCCGTTCACGCTGAAGCACATTCCGCAGGATGACGAAGCGACCTACGACATGATCTGCCGCGCCGACACGGTCGGCGTGTTCCAGATCGAATCGCGCGCGCAGATGTCGATGCTGCCGCGTTTGCGGCCGCGCACTTACTACGATCTGGTGATCGAGGTCGCGATCGTGCGGCCGGGGCCGATCCAGGGCGGCGCGGTGCATCCCTATCTGAAACGGCGGCAGGGGATCGAAAAGGTCAGTTACCCGAAGGAGGATCTGAAGCCGGCGCTCGAACGCACGCAGGGCGTGCCGATCTTCCAGGAACAGGTGATGCAGGTCGCGATGATCGCGGCGGGCTTCACGCCCGGCGAAGCCGACGAGTTGCGGCGCGCGATGGCCGCATGGAAGCGCAAGGGCAATCTCGAGAAGTATCACCGCAAGATCGTCGACGGCATGCGCGAGCGCGACTATCCGCCCGAATTCGCCGAACAGATCTTCGAGCAGATCAAGGGCTTCGGCGATTACGGTTTCCCCGAGAGCCATGCGGCGAGCTTCGCCAAGCTGGCCTACGCGAGCAGCTGGCTCAAGTGCCACGAGCCGGCGATCTTTCTCGCCGCATTGCTGAACAGCCAGCCGATGGGATTCTATCCGCCGTCGCAACTCGTGCAGGACGCGAAGCGGCACGGCGTGCAGGTCCTGCCGATCGACGCGACGAAGAGCGGCTGGGATGCGTCGCTCGAAGCGCTGCCGGGCCAGCCGCGTCCACACGGGCAGCCCGCCGTGCGGCTCGGCCTGTCGCTCGTGCGCGGCCTCGGCGAAGCCGCCGCGCGCCGGATCGAAGCCGCGCGCGCGGCCGGTCCGTTCGAAAACGTCGACGCACTCGCGCGCCGCGCGCAGCTCGAACGCCGCGATCTCGAAGCGCTCGCCGCCGCGAATGCGCTCGCGACGCTCGCCGGGCATCGCCGCGATGCGCTGTGGCAGGCCGTCGCCGCGGCGCCGGAGCGCGACCTGCTCGCGGTCGCGCCGATCGACGAGCCGGAGATGCCCGCGCTCGGCGCGCCGTCGGAGGCCGACGACGTCCTCGCCGATTACCACACCACCGGCCTCACGCTGAACCGCCATCCCGTCGCGCTGCTGCGGCCCGCGCTGCGCGCGCGGCGGCTGTCGTCCGCGGCCGAGTTGCACGACCGCCCCGACGGCCGGCTCGCGCGCGCCTGCGGGCTCGTGACCGCCCGCCAGATGCCGGGCACCGCGAAAGGCGTGATGTTCATGACGCTCGAGGACGAAACGGGCTGCGTGAACCTGATCGTCCGGCCCGAGCTGCTCGCGCGGCAGCGTCGCGAGACGCTCGATTCGCGGCTGCTCGCGGCGTCGGGCGTCTGGCAGGTCGTGAGCGACGTGCGGCACCTCGTCGCGCAGCATTTCGAGGACCTGACGCCGCTGCTCGGCGGCCTGCGCACGTCGAGCCGCGAGTTCCACTGAGCATCCGCCGCCCCGCCTCGGCCGGCGCGTTGCACGATGCATACCTGTGCGCGGAATTGGTTCTATTCCGGTCTCATTTCAATCGCGATTCTCCCGTCCGACGGCACCGCGAAACGGTCCCCTTGCATACCACTTCGGGTAAATCCCTATCCCGCATCACCTTGTAAACAAAGGCTTTGTCGCAGCTAAAACGCTTGCGGGGCAAGGCTTTCGGCGATTTCGACGACACTAATACCAGTTCGTTGACTGGTATTATTGTGGTTATATAATGCCTTCACTTTCCGACGGCCCGCGTCCGTCGTCCGACTCCCCGGAGGCTCATGGAAACCGGCTGTTCCGAACTGGCGCCCGATCCTCGCCGCGATACACCGCTCTATCTGCAGCTCGCGCGCAATCTGGCGAGCGCGATCCACGACGGCGCATGGCAGGCCGGCGAGGCGCTGCCGTCGGAGCGGGTGCTGTCGGCGTCGGTCGGCGTGTCGCGGATCACCGCGCGGCGCGCGCTGGCGCTGCTGGTCGAGCAGGGCCTGGTCACACGGGCGCGCGGCGCGGGCACCTTCATCACGCCGCGCGTCACCGATCCGCTGTCGCGCCTGGTCGGCTTCACCGCGAAGATGCGCCAGCGCGGCTTCGCGCCGGATTCGGTGTGGCTGTCGCGCAAGCTGCGCGCCGCGAGCCGCGACGAGATCACTCATCTCGGCCTCGCGCCCGGCGCGCTGGTCGCGCGGCTCGAGCGGCTGCGCCGCGCGGACGGCATCGTGATGGCGGTCGAGCACTCGACGCTGCCGGCCGCGGTGGTGCCCGATCCGCACGCGCTCGGCGCGTCGCTGTACGAGCACCTCGAAGCGCGCGGCCAGGTCGTGGTGCGCGCGCTGCAGCACTTTCGCGCGGTGAACGCGACGCGCGACATCGCGAAATGGATGGCGGTGGCGCCGGGCGCGGCGCTCCTCGTGATCACGCGCATCGGCTACGGCGCCGACGAGCGCGCGATCGAAATGACCGAAACGTATTGCCGCGACGATTACTACGACTTCGTCGCCGAACTGAAACGCTGACGCGGGAGACTGCACCGGCGCGCGACGACCGGCGCACCCTGCGGATTTCGTATATCGCGACGCGGCTCGCCGCGTCACCAGATCATCAAGAGAATGTCATGCTGACTGGAAACATCCTCACCCCCGACGGCTGGATTCACGGCGCGCTCGATTGCGAGAACGGGCGCATCACGACGCTCGACGGCGCCCCGGCCGATCCCGCGAAGAACGACGCGCCGTACATCCTGCCCGGCTTCATCGACCTGCACGTGCACGGCGGCGGCGGCGCCGACGTGATGGAAGGCGGCGACGCGATCGAGACGATCGCCCGCACGCACGCGCAGTACGGCACGACGAGCCTGCTCGCGACGACGATGACCGCGCCGCGCGACGAGCTGATGAAGGTCGTCGGCAACCTCGGCAGCGTCGCGCGCACCCGCACGCCGGGCGGCGCGCGCGTGCTCGGCGTGCACCTCGAAGGGCCGTACATCAACCCCGGCAAGCTCGGCGCGCAGCCGGACGCGGCCGTGTCGGCCGTGCTCGACGAAGTGCTGAAGTACCTGTCGATCGCGCCGATCCGCGTCGTCACGCTCGCGCCGGAAATCGCCGGCCACATCGAGATCATCGGCGAGATGGCCGCGCGCGGCGTGCGCGTGCAGCTCGGCCACTCGCTCGCGACCTACGACGACGCGGTCGCCGCGCTCAAGCACGGCGCGTGCGGCTTCACGCACCTGTTCAACGCGATGTCGCCGCTGCATCACCGCAACCCGGGCCTCGTCGGCGCGGCGCTCGCGCACGCCGAATACGCGGAGATCATCCCCGACCTGCTGCACGTGCATCCGGGCGCGATCCGCGCGGCGCTGCGCGCGATCCCGCGCCTGTACGTCGTGACCGACAGCACGTCGGCCACCGGCATGCCCGACGGCGAATACCGGCTCGGCAGCCAGCACGTGACGAAGTGCCTCGGCGGCGTGCGGCTCGCCGACGGCACGCTCGCCGGCAGCACGCTGACGATGGACCAGGCGCTGCGCAACCTCGTGTCGCTCGGCCTGCCGATCGCCGACGTGTCGAACCGGATGTCGCGCTACGCGGCCGACTATCTCGGCATCGCCGATCGCGGCCGCCTCGCGCGCGGCGCGTGGGCCGACGTCGCCGTGTTCGATCGCGACCTGAACCTCACCGCGACCTACGTCGAAGGAGAATCGATTGTCGAATATGCTTAACGAAGCGCGCGAGTCCGCCCAGGTCGTCGCCGCGCAGCTCGCCGACACCGCGCGCGTCGAAGCGCTCGCCGGCCAGTTGACGGATCATCCGCCGGCCGTCGCGCTGACGGTCGCGCGCGGCAGCTCGGATCACGCCGCGAGTTATTTCGCGAGCCTGACGATGAGCCGCCTCGGCGTGCCGGTCGCGTCGCTGCCGATGTCGGTCGCGACGCTGCAGCAGGCGCCGCTGAAGGTGCAGGACCAGCTGGCGATCGCGTTCTCCCAGTCCGGCAAGAGCCCCGATCTCGTCAATACGATGGCCGCGCTGCGCGAAGCCGGCGCGCGCACCGTCGCGGCGGTCAACGTGCTGCCGTCGCCGCTCGCCGACGCCTGCGAGCACCAGCTGCCGCTCCTGGCCGGCCCGGAACTGTCGGTCGCGGCCACCAAGAGCTACATCGCGATGCTGTCGCTGTCCGCGCAGATCGTCGCGTTCTGGCAGCGCGACGCGGCGCTCGTGGCCGCGCTGCGCGGCCTGCCCGACGTGCTCGCGCAGGCGGGCGCGCTCGACTGGTCGCCGGCCGTCGCCGCGCTGGCCGACGTCGAGCGGATGATCGTGATCGGCCGCGGCCTCGGCCTCGCGATCGCGCAGGAAGCCGCGCTGAAGCTGAAGGAAACCTCCGGCATCCAGGCCGAGGCGTTCTCGAGCGCCGAGGTGCGTCACGGCCCGATGGAGCTGATCGACCGCGACTACCCGCTGCTCGTGTTCGCGCCGCCGGGGCCGGAGCAGGCGGGCCTGCTGCAGCTCGCGGCCGACATGCGCGCGCGCGGCGCCGCGGTGCTGCTCGCCGCGCCGGCCGGCACGCCCGGCCTGTCGGGCACGGTGCTGCCGCTCGCGCAGTCCGCCCATGCGGCGCTCGACCCGATCGCCGCCATTCTGTCGTTCTACGTGATGGCGGCGGATCTCGCCGTCGCGCGCGGCCGCAATCCCGATACGCCGCGCCACCTGAACAAAGTCACCGAAACGCATTGATGAGCCGAGAACGCCGATGAGACGCGCCGAGGAGTCCCAGTTGAAGAGCCCCACCCACGATCAGATCGTTCTGCTTGCCCCGTTGACGGGGCCGATCGTCGCGCTGGCCGACGTGCCCGATCCGGTGTTCTCCGGCGGGATGTTCGGCGACGGCATCGGCATCGACCCGCTCGCCGGCAAGCTCGTCGCGCCGTGCGCCGGCATCGTGTCGCATCTCGCGCGCACCGGCCACGCGGTGACGATCACGACGCCGCAGGGCGCGGAAGTGCTGCTGCACATCGGCATCGACACCGTCGAGCTGAACGGGCAGGGTTTTACCGCGCGCGTCGAGGCCGGCGCGCGCGTCGAGGCGGGCGACCTGCTGATCGAGTTCGACCAGGACGCGGTCGCGCGCAGCGCGCATTCGCTCGTGTCGGTGATCGCGATCGCGAATTCCGATGCGTTCGAGATCGTCGCACGCGCGCAAGGCTCCGCGACGGCCGGCGAGACGCCGCTTCTCACGCTGCGCGGCAAGGGCGAAGCAGCGGTGCAGGCGGCCGAGGCGGGCGCCGCGGCGCACAATGAAGCGCGCCGCACGATTCGGCTGACGCAGCCGGGCGGCCTGCACGCGCGGCCGGCCGCGCGGGCGCGCGAGGCGGCGCGCGGGCTCGACGCGCACGTCGACGTGCATTTCGAAGGCCGCAAGGCGCCGATCCAGAGCGTGGTCGGGCTGCTCGGCCTCGGGGCCGGCGAACAGGCGGCGATCGAGCTGGTCGGCCGCGGCGCGCAGGCGCAGCAGGCGGTCGACGCGGTCGCGCACGAGCTGCTGCGCGAGGTGCACGGCGAAGTCGAGGAGAAGCCGGCGCGCACGTTGTCGCCCGCGCCGCAGGCGGTCGTGCGCAACGTCGGGGCACCGCGCGCTGGCGCGCCCCTCGACCCGCACACGCTCGCGGGCGTGTGCGCGGCGCCCGGCATCGCGGTCGGCACGCTGGTGCGCCTCGACGATGCGGACCTCGCGCCGCCCGAGCAGGCGAGCGGCACGCCCGCATCGGAAAGCCGCCAGCTCGACCAGGCGCTGAAGGCCGTCGACGCCGAGCTCGACGTCACCGTGCGCAACGCATCGGCGCGCGGCGCGGTCGGCGAGGCGGGAATCTTCGCGGTGCATCGCGTGCTGCTCGAAGACCCGACGCTGATCGACGCGGCGCGCGACCTGATCAGCCTCGGCAAGAGCGCGGGCTTCGCGTGGCGCGCGACGATCCGCGCGCAGATCGACACGCTGTCGAAGCTCGACGACGCGCTGCTCGCCGAGCGCGCGGCCGACCTGCGCGACATCGAGAAGCGCGTGCTGCGCGCACTCGGCCACACGAGCGGCGCGGCGCGCGCGCTGCCCGACGAGGCCGTGCTCGCGGCCGAGGAGTTCACGCCGTCCGAGCTGTCGTCGCTCGATCGCGAGCGCGTGACCGCGCTCGTGATGGCGCGCGGCGGCGCGACGTCGCACGCGGCGATCATCGCGCGCCAGCTCGGCATTCCGGCGCTCGTCGCGGTCGGCGACGCGCTGTACGCGATTCCGGACGGCACGCAGGTCGTCGTCGACGCGAGCGCGGGCCGTCTCGAACACGCGCCGACCGCGCTCGACGTCGAGCGTGCGCGGCACGAGCGCCAGCGTCTCGCCGGCGTGCGTGAAGCGAACCGCCGGACCGCGGGCGAAGCCGCCGCGACCGTCGACGGCCGCGCGATCGAGGTCGCCGCGAACATCGCGACGCTCGACGACGCGAACACGGCCGTCGACAACGGCGCGGACGCGGTGGGCCTGCTGCGCACCGAGCTGATGTTCATCCATCGCCAGGCGGCGCCGACCACCGTCGAGCACCAGCAGAGCTACCAGTCGATCGTCGACGCGCTGCAGGGCCGCACCGCGATCATCCGCACGCTCGACGTCGGCGCGGACAAGGAAGTCGACTACCTGACGCTGCCGCCCGAGCCGAACCCGGCGCTCGGCCTGCGCGGGATCCGCCTCGCGCAGTTGCGCCCCGATCTGCTCGACGACCAGCTGCAGGGGCTGCTCGCGGTGAAGCCGTTCGGCGCGGTGCGCATCCTGCTGCCGATGGTGACCGACGCGGGCGAGCTCGTGCGGCTGAAAAAGCGCATCGACGAATTCGCGCGCGCGATGGGCCGCGCCGAGCCGATCGAAGTCGGCGTGATGATCGAGGTGCCGTCGGCGGCGTTGCTGGCCGACCAGCTCGCGCAGCATGCGGACTTCCTGTCGATCGGCACCAACGACCTCACCCAATACACGCTCGCGATGGACCGCTGCCAGGCCGATCTGGCCGCGCAGGCGGACGGCCTGCATCCGGCCGTGCTGCGCCTGATCGACATCGCGGTGCGCGGCGCCGAGAAGCACGGCAAGTGGGTCGGCGTGTGCGGCGCGCTCGGCGGCGATCCGCTCGCGGTGCCGATCCTCGTCGGCCTCGGCGTGACCGAGCTGTCGGTCGATCCGGCGTCGGTGCCGGGCATCAAGGCGCGCGTGCGCCGTCTCGATTACCAGTTGTGCCGCCAGCGCGCGCAGGATCTGCTCGCGCTCGACTCGGCGCAGGCGGTAAGGGCAGCAAGCCGCGAGATCTGGCCGCTCGACTGAGCGTCGGCGGGGACTCGCGTGCGGTTTCAGCAGCAACGCAAGTTCACTACGAAAGCAATCAGGTCAACGAAGAAGGTCAACGAAGAGACAAGGATTGGAGGACTGAATGGACGGGAATCCGTTTCTGAAGATACAGAGCCTGGGAAGGGCGCTGATGCTGCCGATCGCGGTGCTGCCGGTCGCCGGCATCCTGCTGCGGCTCGGCCAGCCGGACGTGTTCAACATCAAGATGATCGCCGACGCGGGCGGCGCGATCTTCGACAACCTGCCGCTCTTGTTCGCGATCGGCGTGGCGGTCGGCTTCGCGAAGGACAACAACGGCGTCGCGGCGCTCGCGGGCGCGATCGGCTACCTGATCGAAACCGCGATCATGAAGGACATCGATCCCAAGCTGAACATGGGCGTGCTGTCCGGGATCATCGCGGGCGTGGTGGCCGGCTTGCTGTACAACCGCTACAAGGACATCAAGCTGCCCGACTACCTCGCGTTCTTCGGCGGCAAGCGCTTCGTGCCGATCATCACCGGCCTGGTATGCGTGGTGCTCGGCATCGTGTTCGGCTACGTGTGGCAGCCGGTTCAGCATGCGATCGACGCGGCCGGCCAGTGGCTGACGACCGCGGGCGCGATCGGCGCGTTCGTGTTCGGCTTCCTGAACCGGCTGCTGCTCGTCACGGGCCTGCACCACATCATCAATTCGCTCGCGTGGTTCGTGTTCGGCAACTTCACGCCGCCGGCCGGCGGCGAGCTCGTGCACGGCGACCTGCACCGCTTCTTCGCGGGCGACCCGAGCGCGGGCACCTTCATGGCCGGCTTCTTCCCGATCATGATGTTCGGCCTGCCGGCCGCGTGCCTCGCGATGCTGCACGAGGCGCCGAAGGAGCGCCGCGCGGTGGTCGGCGGCCTGCTGTTCTCGATGGCGCTCACGTCGTTCCTGACCGGCGTGACCGAGCCGATCGAATTCAGCTTCATGTTCCTCGCGCCGGTGCTGTACGTGATCCACGCGGTGCTGACGGGGCTGTCGCTCGCGATCTGCCAGATTCTCGGCGTGAAGCTCGGCTTCACGTTCTCGGCGGGCGGGATCGACTACGTGCTGAACTACGGGCTGTCGACGAAGGGCTGGGTCGCGATTCCGCTCGGCATCGCGTACGGCATCGCGTACTACGGGCTGTTCCGCTTCTTCATCCGCAAGTTCGACATGGCGACGCCGGGCCGCGAGCCGGCGACGGCCGAAGGCGCGGCCGAGCCGTACCAGCCGGGCGGCTACGTCGCGCCGGCCGCGAGCGCCGCGGCGCCGCGCGCGCAGCGCTACATCGCCGCGCTCGGCGGCGCGGGCAACCTGACGGTCGTCGACGCGTGCACGACGCGCCTGCGGCTGACCGTCGCCGATCCGGACAAGGTGTCGGAGCCGGACCTGAAGGCGATCGGCGCGCGCGGCGTGCTCAAGCGCGGCGGCAACAGCGTGCAGGTGATCATCGGGCCCGAGGCGGACATCATCGCCGACGAAATGCGCGCGGCGATCGGCGGCGGCGCGACGGCGAGCGCATCGACCGGCGCCGCCGCGGCGCCGGCCGCGACGGCAGACGGCGCGGCGGGGCCGCTCGATCCCGATCCGGCGCGCTGGCTCGCGGTGTTCGGCGGCGCGACCAACGTCGCGTCGCTCGACGCGGTGGCGACCACGCGGCTGCGCGTCGCGGTGGTCGATCCGTCGGCGGTCGATCGCGAGCGGCTCGCGTCGCTCGACGTCGCGTGGGTCGGGGCCGATACGTTCCACATCGTCTGCGGTGCGTCGGCTTCGCGCTACGCGCAGTTGCTGACGGCGCGCCTGCCTTCGGCGGGCGGGAGCGCGGCGGCCCAGCCCGCGTAATGTGACCGGCGACCGGCGCCGGCGTGAATCCTAGGGTCTGTTTACATACGGAACACGCATGCGAATGCCCGAAATCGCTCGTAGGGCAAGGAGGGAGGAGCGCCGTTTGGCCGAGCCAAACAAGCGACGAGCGACGCCGCCATACGGGCGATTTCGGGCATTCCCGTGGAATGGTTTTTTAAAATTTGGGGTTGCGACGAGAACGGCCGCTCGCCGCGTTGCGCTCCTTGGCGATACGTCCAGTATTCGCGGCGTCGCGCGCCTCGCGAGCGGCCGTTCTCGTCGCAACGCATGCGTGTTCCGTATGTAAACAGACCCTAGTGACGGGTTCGTGCCGGCAGGGAGACGAAAAAACGGCTTGCGATGATTGCAAGCCGTTTTTGTTTGGAGTGAACGACCGGGGGCGCACGCGAAGCGCGCCCCCGGCCGCCGCTCACTCGTTCGTCAACGTGAACGTCGGCTTCCGATAGCCGATCCCCGCGCGTTCGAGCTTCGGCAGTTCGCGCTGCTGGAGCAGCGTCGCGAAGCCCGCCCAGTCGCGCTGCAGCGCGGCCGTGTCGACGTGATGCGTGTCGTCGCGCTTGTAGCGCACGCCCGCCGCATACGGCAGTTCCCAGTCGGCCTTGTGCCATGCGCGCTCGGCGAGCGCGAGCAGCCGCGGATACACCATGTATTCGAGCAGCCGGTCGTTGCGCATCACTTCGCCCCACGCTTGCCCCTGGATTCCTTCGAGGCGCGGTGCGGGGCCGGCGCTCGTCACCTCGAACGGATTGCCGTCGCGGTCGCCCATCACCTCGGCGTTCTGCGGCAGGTTCTCCGGCGCGAGCGAGAACACCTTGTACTCGTCCGTCGCATGCGAGCCCCAGTAATAGCCGCGCTCGCGTGGATTGAGCGTGTACGGGAAGTCGAAATACAGGTAGTCGGGCAGCGCGAGCACCGTCCGGTATCCCTTCGCGCTCAGGTCGCGCGCGCTGTCCGACGCGCCCCAGAAGATCGTGTCCCACAGCGACACCATCACGTTGCGCGTGCTGAAGTCCTGCGGACCGTTCGCGTGCTTGATGCCGTCCTGCCACGCGGCCATCGTGCCGATCCCGTTCGCGTTCACGACCGCGCTGACCTGCTTCGCGAAGCGCGTCGGCAGCTCGTCGATCGACTTCACTTCGCCGCGTTGCAGCAGCGCGGTGCACGCCGGCGAGCGCGCCCACGGCTTGTCCTGCGCGGCGAGATCGACGCGGCCCTTGCCCGGATCGGCGCCGTTGAGCGGCTGGAAGCCCGCGCCGAGCAGGATGTTCTTCGCCTCGTCGCCGCCGTAGTGCCAGGTGCGCAGCGGCACTTGCGCGTCCGCGTGCATCGACGCGATTTCGCGGATCACCTTCGACGCGAAGTTGAGCGCGCCCGGCACGCACGGGTTCAGGTCGCTGCGCCGGTCGTAGAACTGCACCGTCAGCAGGTTCGACGTGTCCTGCGGATCGAGCAGCCGGTACGCGTTCGCGTCATGCTCGCGGCCCGCCGCGTGCAGGCGGCGATAGCGCGCCTCCATCGACACGACGGCCGCGCGCGAGTGCGCGGGCATGTCGATCTCGGGAATCACCTCGACGAAGCGGTCGGCCGCATAGCGCAGCAGCGCCACGTAATCGGCGCGCGTCAGGTAGCCGCCGCCCGACTGGTCGTTGGGCCCCGAGCCGAGCTGCGGCAGCAGGCAGCGCGTTTCGGACGGATCGTGGCAGCGGCGCGCGCCGACGTCGGTCAGCTCCGGCAGGCCGGGAATCTCGATGCGCCAGCCCTCGTCGTCGGACAGGTGCAGGTGCAGCCGGTTGAGCTTGTACGCGCTCATCTGGTCGATCAGGCGGCGCAGCGTCGCCGGATGCTTGAAGTTGCGCGCGAGGTCGACGTGCATGCCGCGATGGACGAAGCGCGGCGCGTCCTCGACGAGCATCGCGGGAAGCGTGCCGCCGCCGGCCGGCGCGAGCGAGAACAGGGTCTGCACGCCGTAGTAGAGGCCGGCGCGATCGTAGGCCTCGATGAACGCGCCGCGCGGCCCGATCGCGAGCCGGTAGCCGCCGGGCGTCGCGATATCGGCCGGCAGCCGGCGAGGTGCGACGACGCCCCACACCGGCGCGCGCGCGCCGTCGAGCCCGAGCGTGCCCGCGCGCTCGCGCAACGCCGCCACTTGCGCGGACGGGAGCTCCGGCAGCGCGAGGTCGATGCCGCGCAGCTCGAGCGTGCCGCCCAGCATGCGCTGCCGCTTCACGCTCGGCAGCGCGCGGCCGGCGTCCGGCCGCGCGGCGACGGGCGGTGCGTTGCCGGGGGAATTGTTCTGCGCGTCGGCGGGCAGCGATTCGACATAGCGCAGCTCGTCGTCGGTGTCGTTGTAGCGCAGCACCGCGGGCGGCGCGCCGTCGACCACCACGTAGGGCCGCGGAATCACGTCGCTGTAACGGCGCAGCCAGTATTCGGCGACGACCGGCAGCTCGAGGCGCTCGCCCGGCGCGAGCCTGAGCGAACCCGGCTGCGGCGTCAGTTCGTACAGGTCGCCCGTCAGGCGGCGCAGCGCGAAGCCCGGCCGGTCGACCCGCAGCAGGCGGCGGATGCTGTGCAGGTAGAGCCGCCAGCCGCCGTCGGCGATCGGCTGGTGGCCGCGGTTCTGCAGGATCAGGCGGCCCGTCGCGCAGCTCGCCCAGTCCGCGCCGAGATCGGCGCAGGGCACGCCGGCCGACGCCGCGTGATTGTTGTCGACGGCGACGCGCAACGCGAGGCCGTTCGACAGCAGCGTCGCGAGCCCGGCGGGCGTCGGCGGGGCGGCGTTCGCGCTCGCGCCGGGCGTCGCGCGCGCGGGCGTCTGCGCGGGCGACGCGGCCGGCGACAGCGCCGCCGCGATCAGCGCGCCGGCGCACAGGGAATGCAGGATTCGATTCATGGGGATTCCTCAAAAAAAGTTCGGCGATACGACGCCGTGGGATTACGTCGCTGCGATCGGGTCTTTCAAGGAGGCTGCGGGGAAAGGCTGGGGCCGCGCGCGGGCGAGGGGGCACGAAGAAGTGCGCAAGGCGTGCATAAGGCCGCGCATAAGGCGCGCGGTGCCGAGCGCTACGGATCAGGTTCGCGGCACGCGCGCCGGCCGTGCGCGTTCATGAGCGGCGCGTGTCGTTGGGCGCGGCGGCGCGGCCGGTCCCCGGACGCTCACGGTTCGGCGTGGCGCCGCGGGGGCCCAAGCGGTGACCTTTCATGTCTCCTCCACCCAAGTGGACGCGGCCCGTGGACGGCCGCGTGAAAGATCATATGAAACCTTTGAATGGTATTCAAGTGGTATTAATTTGGTTCCAGAGTGGCATTGAATTTTGAGGTGGGGGCGACGCGAGGCGGCGGGCGCAGGCAAAAAAAAACCTCGCACGAGGCGAGGTTGGCTGCTGCGGGACGGACGATCCGTCCGGCGCGCCCGGCGCATGTCGTCCGGGCGTGCGCGGCGGCGGCCGCCGCGGCGTCAGGCCCGGTCGGCTTTCGCGCCGGCCGGCGCGACGCGCTTCGGCTGCGCTTCGAGCCACATCGCGTTGACGATGCCGAACGCGAGCGCGACGCCGATACCGAGAATCCAGCTGAAGTACCACATGATCCGACTCCTTGCGAAACGTGGGGCGGGGGCGCGTGCGCGCCCTGCCGGGTTCAATACATCGAGTGCTTGTTTTCGTCGAGCGCCTCGCGCGTGACCTTGCCGCGCATCACGCGGTACACCCAGCCCGTGTAGAGCAGGACGATCGGCAGGAACACGATCACGGCGAACAGCATCACCTGCAGCGTCATGTGGCTCGACGTCGAGTCCCACACGGTCAGGCTGCTCTTCGGGTCGAGCGACGACGGCATGATGAACGGGAACATCGAGAAGCCCGCGGTCAGGATCACGCCGACGATCATCAGGCCCGTGCAGAAGAACGCGGTCTTCTCGAGGCGCGAGCCCGCGAGCAGCAGCGCGAGCACGCCGCCGGCGATGCCGACGACCGGCGCCGCGACCATCCACGGATACTCGCCGTAGTTCGCGAGCCACAGGCCCGAGCCTGCGGCGACGTCCTTCAGCAGCGGGTTCGCGACCGTGTCGGCGGGCGCCGCGTGCGTGATGTGATAGCCGCCGACATACGACGCGATCAGCACGCCCGCGAGCACGAACAGCACGACGGCGAGGAATGCCGACACGCGCAGCGCGACCGACGCGCGGCGCGCGATCACGCCGTCCGTCTTCATCTTGATGAACGCGGCGCCGTGCGCGACCAGCATCGTCAGGCTGACGAGGCCGCAGAGCAGCGCGAACGGGTTCAGGAGCGCCCAGAAGCTGCCGTGGTAGCTGACGCGCAGGTCGGTGTCGAACTGGAACGGCACGCCCTGCAGCAGGTTGCCGAACGCGACGCCGAACACCAGCGCCGGCACGAAGCCGCCGGCGAACAGGCCCCAGTCCCAGCCTGCGCGCCAGCGCGGGTCCGGCCGCTTGCTGCGGTAGTCGAAGCCGACCGGCCGGAAGAACAGCGCGAACAGCACGAGCAGCATCGCGAAGTAGAAGCCGGAGAACGATGCCGCATAGACGAGCGGCCACGCGGCGAACATCGCGCCGCCGGCGGTGATGAGCCACACCTGGTTGCCTTCCCAGGTCGCGCCGACCGTGTTGACGATGATGCGGCGCTCCTCGTCGGTCTTGCCGAGGAACGGCAGCAGCGCGGTCGCGCCCATGTCGAAGCCGTCGGTGACGGCGAAGCCGATCAGCAGCACGCCGACGAGCAGCCACCAGATCAGCTTGAGAGTTGCGTAGTCCATAGCGATTCCTTGTTCGGTATCTGGGCCGGGCTCAGGCCGGGGCGCGCTCGCCGGCGGCCGCCAGCTCGTGGTGGTAGCGGCCGGTATGCAGCGACGACGGGCCGAGGCGCGCGTACTTGAACATCAGCGTGATCTCGATGATGAAGAGCGCCGTGTAGAACAGGATGAAGCCGGCCAGGCTCAGGTACAGGTCGGTCGGCGTCAGGCTCGACGCGGACAGGTGCGTCGGCAGGACGCCCGCGATCGTCCACGGCTGGCGGCCCAGTTCGGCGACGATCCAGCCGAATTCGATCGCGATCCACGGCAGCGGGATCGCCCACACCGCATAGCGCAGGAACCAGCGGCGGTTGTCCTGCAGCAGCTCGCGGCGCGCGCAGAACCAGAACGCGGCGACGAACGTCGCAAGGAACAGGAAGCCGAGGAACACCATGATCCGGAACGAGAAGAACACCGGCGCGACAGGCGGGATGGTCTTCTTCGCGGCGGCCTTGATCTGCTCCGGCGTCGCGTCGGTGACCTTCGGCGTGAACTGCTTGAGCATCAGCCCGTAGCCGAGGTATTCCTTGTGCTTGTCGAACAGCTCGCGGGTCGCGGCGCTGGTGTCGCCTTCCTTGATCTTCTGCAGCGCGCCGTAAGCGATCATCCCGCTCTGGATGTGCTCTTCGCTGCGCTTGGCGAGCTCACGCAGGCCGATCACCGGCTCGTCGATCGAGCGCGTCGCGATCAGGCCGAGCGCATACGGGATCTTGATCGCGTAGTCGGTGCGTTCTTCCTGCTGGTTCGGCAGCCCGATCAGCGTGAACGCCGCCGGCGCCGGTGCGGTCTCCCATTCGGATTCGATCGCGGCGAGCTTCATCTTCTGCACTTCGCCGGTCGTATAGCCGGATTCGTCGCCGAGCACGATCACGCAGAGCGTCGACGCGAGGCCGAAGCCGGCCGCGACCGCGAACGAGCGCAGCGCGAAATCGGTGTCGCGCTTCTTCAGCAGATACCACGACGACACGCCGAGCACGAACATCGCCGCCGACACGTAGCCGGCCGACACGGTGTGCACGAACTTCACCTGCGCGACCGGGTTGAACACCACGTCGAACAGGTTCGTCATTTCCATCCGCATCGTCTGGTAGTTGAACTCGGCGCCGACCGGGTTGTTCATCCAGCCGTTCGCGACGAGGATCCACAGCGCGGACAGGTTCGAGCCGAGCGCGACGAGGAACGTGACCATCAGGTGCTTGACCTTCGACAGGCGGTTCCAGCCGAAGAAGAACAGGCCGACGAACGTCGATTCGAGGAAGAACGCCATCAGGCCTTCGACCGCGAGCGGCACGCCGAAGATGTCGCCGACGTAGTGCGAGTAGTACGACCAGTTCGTGCCGAACTGGAATTCGAGCGTGATGCCGGTCGTCACGCCCATTGCGAAATTGATGCCGAACAGCTTGCCCCAGAACTGGGTCATGTCCTTGTAGACCTGCTTGCCGGTCATCACGTAGACGGCTTCCATGACGACGAGCAGCCAGGACAGGCCGAGGGTCAGCGGTACGAACAGGAAGTGGTAGAGCGCTGTGATGCCGAACTGCAGACGCGACAGATCGACGACTTCGCTACTTATCATGGTGGTCTCCCTCGGTAGAGGCGGGGGCCGGCACCGAGAGCAGCTTCTCGGCGACGGCGGCAGGCGGCAACGACATGTGCCTGGCCTGCGGGTGATTGAAGAATGCGTATTTGAGCGCCATCAGCAGGGCCAGCTTGACGAGCAGCACGATGGTGATGTCGCGGGCGAGCGTCGGGCCGCGGGCCCACGCGGCGAGGCGACCGCGCCAGCCGGTCGCGCCGCCCGTGGGCGCGGGCTTTTTATCGATCGAGATCAAGGCCATTATCCAGAATCGGTTTAAAGCAGGTTTGGGGCGACTCCACGTCGGATTGATGACGGCCGTTAAGCAGTTTTAAATCCTGTTGCGCCTGATGCATCAATTTTAAGAGGACGCTCGCGACGTGCCAGTGCCGCGCTGCGACGGACCGTCGCGAAGGGATCGTCGAAACTTGAGCTAGATCAAGCATCGGCGGAACAGGCGGCGTTTTGGTGAATACCCGATTGAATTGGTCAAATTATGGGCGAAAAAAAACCGCTGCCGGGCGGGCAGCGGTTTTCGATGAAGCGTTTTAATTCAGCGGGCGTTACGCGTATTCGGCGAGCGCCGTGCGCATTTTCTTCATCGCGCTCGCTTCGATCTGGCGAATGCGCTCCGCCGACACGCCGAACTCGGCGGCGAGATCGTGCAGCGTCGAGCCGCCCGAGCCGTCGTCGCCGACGTGCAGCCAGCGCGCCTCGATGATGCGGCGGCTGCGCGCGTCGAGCGCGTCGAGCGCCTGCGCGATGCCGTCCGTCTGCAGCATGTCGCGCTGGCGCGCAGCGAGCACGGCGGTCGGCTCGTTGTGCGAATCGGCGAGATACGCGATCGGCGCGTAGCTTTCCTCGCCGTCCTCGACCTGCCCTTCGAGCGCGATGTCGCCGCCCGACAGGCGGGTTTCCATCTCGGTGACTTCCTCGCGCTTGACGTTGAGCTCCTGCGCGAGGCCGTCGATTTCCTCGGGCGTCATCGCCTGCATGCCCTTCTTGTGGCTGCGCAGGTTGAAGAACAGCTTGCGCTGCGCCTTCGTGGTCGCGACCTTCACCATGCGCCAGTTGCGCAGGATGTATTCGTGGATCTCGGCCTTGATCCAGTGGATCGCATAGGACACGAGGCGCACGTTCTGCGCCGGATCGAAGCGCTTCACGGCCTTCATCAGGCCGATGTTGCCTTCCTGGATCAGGTCGCCGTGCGGCAGGCCGTAGCCGAGATAGTTGCGCGCGATCGACACGACGAGCCGCAGGTGCGACAGCACGAGGCGGCGGGCCGCGTCGAGGTTGTTCTGCTCGCGGAACTCGGTGGCGTACTGGCGCTCTTCCTCGGCCGTCAGCAGCGGAATACGATTGACTGCCTGGATATAGGCGTCGATATTGCCCAGCTGGCCCGGCAACATCGAATGGGACGCGAGCGCCAGCGAGCCTGCCGATTCGGCCTTAGCAGACGCCGGGCTCAGGGTGTTCGGAAGGGTCAGTGCGTTGCTCACTTAAGAAAACTCCTTTGGAATCAGGGATGAACCCCGGTCTCGGATGATTCCGCGGTCAATCTTAGCACTCCCGCCAACTGAGTGCTAATTCCTTAGAGGGGATGCGGGCTTTGGAGTTCCCGTTTTTCTATCGATTTGGCGGTATTGATAGTATTAGGCATGACCGCTCGAATGCCCGCAAGTTCCGTAACCTGTTGTTTTTCATGAGAATCAGTAGACGATTCTGATTTTTGTAGTTTCGGCAGCAAACCATTTCGTTTCGTGATGCCGATCCGAAAAGTCCTTTACCATACCATTCTGTTCGCTCGAGCCCAGTCGCCTGGCGGCTGGCTCCGTTCAACCCACAAAGTTGGAGTGTCAGATGAACAATAAGAACGGTCGGCGGCGGAGCCGGCTTGCGTTGCATGCGCTCCTGGCGGCGTCGCTGCTGGGCGGTTCAGGGGTGGCGCTGGCGGATCGCTGGGGGATTCAGGCGGGCGGCGGGTTTTCCGATCGCCACGGCATCGACAAGGGTAACCTCGGCGTGGTCTGGGATCCGGGCTGGACCTGGTGGGAAATCGGCGGCTGGCACTTCGCGTTCGTGATGGAGGGCAACGTCAGCTACTGGCATACGAACGGCAACGTCCACACGAGCATCTGGGAGTTCGGCGCGACGCCGATGCTCCGTTTCATCAAGAGCGCGGGCGCGGTCCGCCCGTACGTCGAAGCCGGCGCCGGCATCCGCCTGCTGTCTCATCCGACGATTTCGAACGATCTGTCGATGTCGACCGCTTTCCAGTTCGCCGACGTGGCGGGCGTCGGCGTGCAGTTCGGGCAGCGGCAACAGTACCAGGTCGGCTACCGCTTTCAACATGTGTCTAACGCGGGTATCAAAGAGCCGAATCCTGGTATAAATTTCCACCAGTTCTATCTGCAGTACAACTTCTGATCCGCACGCCCGCGCACGGCGTGCGCGTTGCCGAGGAGTCAGGCGATGGCGAAGGTGGTCGATGCGATCCGCGCGCTCGAGCGCGATCGGTTCCGGGCGATGGTGGATGCCGACGGCGAAGTGCTCGACGCGCTGCTGTCGGACAATGTGTTCTACGTGCACACCAACGGCAAACGGGAAACCAAGCAGCAGTTCATCGACGCCATCGCCGCCGGCCGCCGCCGCTATCGCCAGATCGAAATCCAGTCGCAGGACGTGCTGCCCGTGGGCGACGATACCTGCCTCGTCACCGGGCGCGCGCTGATCGAGATGGAAACGAACAACGGCGGCCTCGTGTTTCCGATTGCGTACACCGCGGTGCAGACGCAGGAGCAGGGGCGCTGGCGCCTGCTCGCGTGGCAGGCGACGCGGTGCGCGACCGAGACATGAACGCGCGTCGCGTTCCTTTTCGTGTCCCGTCCGAAGCGCCCTTCTGGGCCGCTTCCTGCTGGCCCGCGCAGCGCGGATCGCACGCTGCGCGGGCGGTTTCGCACCGCTCGCTGGCCTACTTCAAACCCTGATTCAAACCCTTATGCCGCCGCACGGCGGTCGGCGCAGTGCCACGCCGAGCGGTTGATCGCGCTGACGACCGCGTCGAGCGCGGCGCTCGCCGCATCGGCGTGTACGCCGACGCCGTGCCGCGGCGGCGCGTCGCCGACCCGGCAGCCGACCGATACCGCGATTCGTCCGTCGACCGTGCGCGCGTGTTCGCACGATGCGACGTCGATCGTGACGCCGGCCGCGGCCGCGAAGGCTGCCGCCGCGCGCCGCGCCGCCTCGTCGGGCGTCGCGCCGGCCGCGCTGGCGCCCGCGACGTCGCGGTTCCGCCAGCGTGCGCTGCCGCCGCTGCGCGCGGCCGGGCCCTCGGTTTCGAAGAATTCGCGTGCGAACAGCGCGCAGATTGCGTCACCCGTCACTTCCTCGCCGGATGCGTCGGCGAGCGTCTGCACCGCGTGGCTGAACTCGATCTGCACGCGGCGCGGCGGCGTGAAGCCCATCCCGCGTTCGAGCAGGAACGTCGCGCCGCCCTTGCCGGACTGGCTGTTCACGCGGATCACCGCGTCGTAGCTGCGGCCGAGATCGGCCGGATCGATCGGCAGGTACGGCACCTCCCAGATCGCGTCGGGCCGTTGCTGCGCGAAGCCCTTGCGGATCGCATCCTGGTGCGAGCCGGAGAATGCGGTGAACACGAGGTCGCCCGCGTACGGGTGGCGCGGATGCACGGGAATCTGGTTGCAGCGCTCGACGACGCGGCGCACCGCGTCGATGTCGGAGAAGTCGAGGCCCGGATCGATGCCCTGCGTGTAGAGGTTCAGCGCGAGCGTGACGAGATCGACGTTGCCGGTGCGCTCGCCGTTGCCGAACAGGCAGCCTTCGATGCGCTCGGCGCCCGCGAGCAGCGCGAGCTCGGCAGCGGCGACGGCGGTGCCGCGGTCGTTGTGCGGATGCACGGACAGCACGATGCTGTCGCGATAGCCGAGGTTGCGGTCCATCCATTCGATCTGGTCGGCGAACACGTTCGGCGTCGCGGCTTCGACGGTCGCCGGCAGGTTGACGATCATCTTGTGGTCGCGGGTCGGCCGCCAGGTCTGCGCGACCGCGTCGCACACTTCGCGCGCGAACGACAGCTCGGTCATGCTGAAGGTTTCCGGCGAATACTGGTAGGTCCAGTGCGTGTCCGGGCGCGCCATCGCGTGTTCCTTGATCATTCGCGTGCCGTCGACCGCGAGCGCCTTCACGTCGTCCTTCGACATCCCGAACACGATGCGGCGGAACGACGGGCAGATCGCGTTGTACAGGTGCACGATCGCGCGCGGCGCGCCTTCGAGCGCGTCGAACGTGCGGGCGATCAGGTCTTCGCGCGATTGCACGAGCACTTCGATCGTCACGTCGTCGGGAATGCGCTTCTCGTCGATCAGCCTGCGCACGAAATCGAAGTCGGTTTGCGACGCCGACGGAAAACCGACTTCGATCTCCTTGAAGCCGATCGCGACGAGCATCTCGAAGAATTCGAGCTTCTGCTCGATGCTCATCGGCTCGATCAGCGACTGGTTGCCGTCGCGCAGATCGGTGCTCATCCAGACCGGCGCGCGCTCGATCGTACGGGTCGGCCACTTGCGGCCGTTGATGCGGACGGGTTCGAACGGTCGGTACTTTTCTTGCGGGTTGCGCTTCATCTTCGGGACCTCGGGTCTCAAGTCGCGAGCGAAGACGGGCGGCACGAGCGTCGGTTGACGCTGCCTCGCACCGTGGCGCCGGAACGCGCTGCGGATGCGGATGATCTTCGCGGATCGGCCGACGGATAGACGGACGAAAGCTGACGACTTCGGTTGTAAAAACTGCGAGAGGGGTACTGCGAGGAACTGCTGGGAGGGACCGTGCGGACAGCACACGGCGCTACGACAGCCTTAGGCTAGTCGTAGCGATAGCGGCCGCGCTAGGCGGCCGGAGGTAATTCGGAGGGTGTTCGGAAAGGAACGCATGGCGACAACTCTATGCCAGGATGCCCGCGCGTGTCAAATGGGGCGCGTCGGATGGCGTGCGTCGCGTGCGGCGGCGCCGGAACGGGTCCGGCGCGCCATTGCGTGCTCAGGCGCCGCGGCGGACGATGCGCACGATCGTCTCGACCTGGCGCGCGACCGTCTCCGGCACCGGCATCTCGCCGCGCAGCACGGCGTCCGTCCAGGCCGCGGTCGTGGCCGCGTCGCGCGATTCGGGCAGCGCGACGGGCGGCGCGTCGGCTGACGAGCGTTCCGCTTCGATCAGCGTGTCGCAGATGCCGTCATGCAGCCAGTCGACCTGCACCTGGCGCCGCGTGTCGGCGACCGCCTCGCCTTCGGTGCCGCGCGCGAGCAGCGCGCCGCCCAGCGCCGCGTCCGGATGATCGCGGAACAGCTGCGCGAGACTGTCGCGGTACGGCGGATGCGTGTAGTTGACGAGCCGCAGGCCGGCGGGCGCGAACGGCTGCAGGATCTTCACGAGCGTATGCGTAGAGTTGCGCACGCCGAGCACGCCCCGCATCGCCAGCAGGCGCGCGAGCTGCGGCGCGAGCGTGTCGATCGGCGCGAACGCGACGCGGCGTTCGGCGAGCATGTCCTCGATGGCGTCGTGCGACGGCGACGGCGCGATCGACAGCGCGTCGAAGATCTCGGCGCTCGTCACGCGGCCCGGGTCGTGCGTGACGCCGTGCACGAGCACCGGCACGCCTTCGCGCGCGAGCAGGAGCGCGAGCAGCGGCACGAGGTTCGGCTGCTTGCGCGCGCCGTTGTAGCTCGGGATCGACACCGGGCGGAACGCGCCGTCGCGCACGTGCACGGGCTCGAACGACGCGTGCGCGGCGGCCAGCATCGCGGCCAGCTCGTCGGCGGTCTCGCCCTTCAGTCGGTACGCGATCAGGATCGCGCCGAGTTCGAGGTCCGACACGCGCGCATCGAGCATCGCCCGATACAGCTCGAAGGTGTCTTCGGCGGACAGCGCGCGCGCGCCATGCGGGCCGCGCCCGATTTCCTTGATGAAGCGGGCGCTGTGGAACGGCTCGGCCGGGCGGGCGGCGGGATCGTGGGAAGCGGTCATCGAAGCGGGGTGGGGCGGCCGCCGTCGGGGCCGCGCATCTGATGTGAGGAACCTTCCCAGTATCGCATGTGCGCGGATCCGGCAAGCGCGCGGAGGCGCGGCGCCGCGCGCTACACTGATGCATCCGGCGACGCGTGCGTCGGCCTCGGCCCCCGGGGGCCGGCCCGCCGCGCGCTGCCCGTGCCGCGCACGCCGGCTTCCGGCCTGCGCGTTCGCCGGCCGATCACGACAACGAGAGACATCCGATGAAGCTTTACAGCTATTTCCGCAGTTCCGCGTCGTATCGCGTGCGGATCGCGCTGCACCTGAAGCAGCTGCCGTTCGACTACGTGCCGGTGCACCTGCTGCGCGACGGCGGCCAGCAACTGAAGGACGAATATCGTGCGCTGAGCCCGGATTCGCTGGTGCCGACGCTCGTCGACGGCGACGCGGCGCTGCAGCAGTCGCTCGCGATCGTCGAGTACCTGGACGAGACCCATCCCGAGCCGCCGCTGCTGCCGAAAGCGCCGCTCGACCGCGCGTACGTGCGGTCGATCGCGCTGCAGATCGCGTGCGAGATCCACCCGCTCAACAACCTGCGTGTGCTGAAGTACCTGAAGCACATGCTCCAGGTGCCGGAAGAGGCGAAGAACGACTGGTACCGCCACTGGATCGAGGCGGGTTTCGCGACGCTGGAAGCGCGCCTCGCGAACGATCCGCGCACCGGCAAGCTGTGCTTCGGCGACACGCCGACGCTCGCCGACATCTGCGTCGTGCCGCAGGTGTTCAACGCGAACCGCTTCGCGATCGACACGTCACGCTTCCCGACGATCCAGCGGATCTACGACCATGCAATGACGCTCGACGCGTTCAAGGCGGCCGCGCCCGGCGCGCAGCCCGACGCCGAGTGAGGCAGGCCAAGGACGGGTCAGCCGCATGAAAAAGGGCGCCCGCGGGCGCCCTGTGTGCGGCAGGATGCGCGGCGCTCAGCCGAGCAGCGCGTCCGCGAATTCCACTGCGCTGAACGGCTGCAGGTCCTCGACTTTCTCGCCGACGCCGATGAAGTAGACGGGCACCGGGCGCTGCCGCGCGATCGCGGCGAGGATGCCGCCCTTCGCGGTGCCGTCGAGCTTCGTGACGATGAGGCCGGTCAGGCCGAGCGCGTCGTCGAACGCCTTCACCTGCGTGAGTGCGTTCTGGCCCGTGTTCGCGTCGATCACGAGCAGCACTTCGTGCGGCGCGCCGTCGTGCGCCTTCGAGATCACGCGCTTCACCTTCTTCAGCTCTTCCATCAGGTGCAGCTGCGTCGGCAGGCGGCCTGCGGTGTCGGCCATCATCACGTCGATGCCGCGCGCGCGCGCGGCGCTGACCGCGTCGAAGATCACCGCGGCCGGATCGCCGCTTTCCTGCTGCACGACCGTCACGTTGTTGCGCTCGCCCCAGATCGTCAGCTGTTCGCGGGCGGCCGCGCGGAACGTGTCGCCCGCGGCCAGCAGCACCGACTGGTCGAAGCTCTGCAGGTGCTTTGCGAGCTTGCCGATGCTGGTTGTCTTGCCGGCGCCGTTGACGCCCGCGATCATCATCACGAGCGGCTGCGCGCGGCCGAGCATCAGCGATTTCTCGAGCGGCTTCAGCAGGTCGACGAGCAGGTCGTGCAGTGCGGCCTTGACCTGCTGCGGATCGGTGAGCCGGCCCGTGCGCACTTTCTCGCGCAGCGCGTCGAGCAGGTATTCGGTCGCGTCGACGCCCGCGTCGGACATCAGCAGCGCGGTCTCGAGCTCCTCGTACAGGTCCTCGTCGATCTTCGTGCTGACGAACACGCCGGTGATGCTCGAACTGGTCTTCGCGAGCCCGGACTTCAGGCGCGCGAGCCACGATTTCTTCGCGTTGGGCTCCACGGCGGGCGGCGGGACGATCTCGACCGTCTCGACGACCTCGCCGCGGCCGCCGTCGGCCGGGGTGACCGTCATCACGACGGCGGGCGCGGCCGGTTGCGGCGCCGCGCCGCCGGTCGGAGGCGCGGATTCGCGCGGGGCCGGCGCCGGCTGCGGCGCGGGCGCGTCGACGGACTGCGCGTCCGCCTGCGGCTCGGCGGCCGACGGCGCTTCCGCGGGCGTCGGCTCCTGCGTTTTCTTGAATCGTTTGAAGAAACTGAACATGGTCTGGCGTCGGGAAGAGGGCGGTCCGTCGCCGTGGAAGGCGCGGACTGCGTGCGGGCTGCCGCGCGCGACAGCCGAAACCTCGCATTTTATCAGGCGCAGCGCGGCGCTCGCGCCAGCGCGCGACGCCGCTGTGGTAACGTGCGCCTGTTTGGCGGCGCGCCCCGTTCGCGCCCGGTCCTCCGTTCGATATTCCTCCCGCATGTCCCGTTCATCCCGTTCATCCTCCGGCCGCCCCGCGGCCCCCACCAGCCGCGGCAAGCCGCACACGATCCGCATCATCGGCGGCGACTGGAAACGCACGCCGCTCGCGGTGCTGGATCTCGACGGCCTGCGCCCGACGCCCGACCGCGTCCGCGAGACGCTGTTCAACTGGCTCGGCCAGGACCTCGACGGGCAGCGCTGTCTCGACCTGTTCGCCGGCACCGGCGCGCTCGGCTTCGAGGCCGCATCGCGCGGCGCGGCGAGCGTCGTGATGGTCGAGCGCCATCCGCGCGCGGCGCAGCAGTTGCGCGCGATCCGGGACAAGCTCGGCGCGCGCACGGTCGAGGTCGCGGAGGCCGATGCGCTGCGGCTCGCGGCCGGCCTCGCGCCGGGCGCATTCGACGTCGTGTTCCTCGACCCGCCGTTCGGCGACGCGGCCGTGCTCGCGCGCGCGATCGCGCTCACTGCACCGCTGGTTGCGCCGGGCGGCGCGCTGTACGTCGAGACGGGCGCGGAACTCGACCCGGCCGGGCACGACGCGCTCGCCGGCTGGGAGATCGTGAAGCATGGCAAGGCCGGCGCGGTCCACTATCATTTGCTGCGACGCGAAAATGATGAATAATGCGCGTTCCAAAACGAGGCGACGTGCGACAGGCGACGTTTGCCCAGCTCGGCAGTGGCGTGCGCGTCGCACGGCTGCACCCCCATTTGCGTGATGACAGGAGGAGCGACATGGTAGTCGCCGTGTATCCGGGTACGTTCGATCCGCTGACGCGTGGCCACGAAGATCTCGTGCGGCGCGCGTCGAGCATTTTTGATACGCTGGTCGTCGGCGTCGCCGACAGCCGCGCGAAAAAGCCGTTCTTCTCGCTGGAGGAACGTCTGGAGATTGCGAACGAGGTGCTCGGCCATTACCCGAACGTGAAGGTGATGGGCTTCACCGGCCTGCTGAAGGATTTCGTCCGCACCAACAACGCGCGGGTGATCGTGCGCGGCCTGCGCGCGGTGTCCGATTTCGAATACGAGTTCCAGATGGCGGGGATGAACCGCTATCTGCTGCCGGACGTCGAGACGATGTTCATGACGCCGTCCGACCAGTACCAGTTCATTTCGGGGACGATCGTGCGCGAAATCGCCCAGTTGGGCGGAGATGTCAGCAAGTTCGTGTTCCCGTCGGTCGAGAAGTGGCTGACGGAAAAAGTGGCCGCAATGGGCCAGGGCCCGGCCGCGTGATGCGGCGCCGGCCGGTTTCTCCCCGAAGCCGGCCGCCGGCCTGAGCAAGTGAGATCAGTATGGCTTTGATGATTACCGACGAGTGCATCAATTGCGACGTGTGCGAGCCTGAGTGCCCGAACGGCGCGATTTCGATGGGCCCGGAAATCTACGTGATCGACCCCGGCAAGTGCACCGAGTGCGTCGGCCATTTCGACGAGCCGCAGTGCCAGCAGGTGTGTCCGGTCGAATGCATCCCGCGCGATCCGCAGCACGCGGAAACGCACGCGCAGTTGATGGAGAAGTACCACGCGCTGATCGCCGCGAAGGGCGACGACGTGCAGCAGTGACGCAATGAAGGGCCGGGCGGCGCGTGCCGCCCGCGCCGTTTTCAGCCCAGCAGGTCGCGCAGCGCCGCGACGAGCGCGTCGCACTCGGCATCGGTGCCGACGGTGATGCGCAGATGCTGGTCGATCCGCGGCAGCTTGAAGTGCCGCACGAAAATCTCCCGCTCCTTGAGCCGTGTCGCCAGCGTGGCCGCGTCGTGCGCCGGATGGCGCGCGAACACGAAATTCGCGGCCGACGGCACGACGTCGAATCCCAGTGCTTCCAGCGCCTGCGTGAGCCGCGTGCGGCTGTCGATCACGCGCCGGCACGTCGCGTCGAAGTACGCGTCGTCCTCGTAGGCGGCGCGCGCCGCGACCTGCGCGAGGCGGTCGAGCGGGTACGAGTTGAAGCTGTCCTTCACACGGTTGAGCGCGTCGATCAGGCCGGCATCGCCGAATGCGAAGCCGACCCGCATCCCCGCGAGCGAGCGGGCCTTCGACGTCGTATGGACGACCAGCAGGTTCGGATAGCGGTCGATCAGCGAGATTGCCGACTGCGCGCCGAAATCCACGTACGCCTCGTCGATGACGACCGCCGACGACGGATTCGCGGCGGCGATCCGCTCGATGTCCGCGAGCGGCAGCGCGCGGCCCGTCGGCGCGTTCGGGTTCGGAAACAGCACGCAGCCCGCGTCGTCGAGGTAGTCGTCGACACGGATCGAGAAATCGTCGGCGAGCGGCAGCGCCGTGTATGGCACGCCATACAGCCGCGCATAGGTCGGATAGAAGCTGTACGTGATGTCTGGGAAGCGCAGCGGCCGGTCGTGCTTGAGCAGCGCCTGGAACGTGTGCGCGAGCACTTCGTCGGAGCCGTTGCCGACGAACACCTGGTCCGGCGCGATGCGGTGATGGGCGGCGACCGTCTCGCGCAACTGGCGCGCGAGCGGATCGGGATAGCGGCGCAGCGTGTCGCCGGTTTCGCCGAGCTCGTGCGCGATCGCCGCGACGACGCGCGGCGACGGCGGATAGGGATTCTCGTTGGTGTTCAGCTTGACCGGATGCGCGAGCGCGGGCTGTTCGCCCGGCACATAGGGCACGAGTTGCTGAACGACTTCGCTCCAGTAACGGCTCACCGCACGACTCCTGACGGGTAAAACGACGAGATTACCTCATGCGCGGCATGCGGTGCGCGCGGCGGCTGCGCTCAGCCGTTGCGATGCAGCAGCATCGTCGCGCGGTCGAGCTCGCCCTTGACGACCATCGGCATCACGGCGAGCGCACGTTCGATCGACGCGTCGATCACGTCCTGCTCTTCGCGGCGCGGCGGCTTCAGCACGAAATTCGCGACGTCCGGCTTCGCGCCGGCGCGTGCGCTTTCGGGGATCAGGTCGCGCGGATGGCCGATGCCGATCCGCAGCCGCCAGTATTGCTGCGACGACAGGTGTGCGGAAATGTCCTTGAGGCCGTTGTGGCCGCCACTGCCGCCGCCGCGCTTCAGCTTGACGGTGCCGGGCGGCAGGTCGAGCTCGTCGTGCGCGACGAGGATCTGGTCCGGCAGGATCTTGAAGAATTGCGCGAGCGCGACGACCGACTGGCCGGAGCGGTTCATGTACGTCTGCGGCTCGAGCAGATGCACTTCCTCGCCGTGCAGGCGGGCCTTCGCGTAGAAGCCGTGGAAGCGGCGCTCGTCGCGCAGCGTGGCGCCTGCTTCGCGGGCCAGCTGGTCGATCAGCCAGAAGCCGGCGTTGTGGCGCGTCGCGGTGTATTCCGCCCCGGGATTGCCGAGGCCGACGATCAGTTTGATCATGACGTTTCGATGGCGGCGGCGAGCCGCCTGGGCGCAAAAAAGAAAAACCCGCCGGGGGCAAGCCGCGGCGGGTTGCGTCGACCGTTTCGGAAAACGGATCGAAAGGGCGCTTAGGCAGCCGGCGTTTCGCCTTCGGCCGCGTCCGACACGGCGCCAGCCGGCAGCGCTGCCGACGCGACGACCGGGTTTTCAGCGTCGACGTGCGAGGTCAGCGCAACGCCCTTCGGCAGCGTGATGTCCTTCGCGTGCAGCGACTGGCCCGCTTCGATCTTCGACAGGTCGATTTCGAGGAATTCCGGCAGGTCGGCCGGCAGGCACTCGACTTCGATTTCCGTCGCGACGTGCGAGACGATCGCGCTCGACAGCTTCACGGCCGGGCTGACTTCAGCGTTCAGGAAGTGCAGCGGCACCTTCGTGTGCAGCTTCTTCTTCGCGTCGACGCGCTGGAAGTCCACGTGCAGCACGAGTTGCTTGAACGGGTGGTACTGAACGTCACGCAGCAGGACTTGCTGCGATGCGCCGGCCACTTCGAGGTCGAGGATCGACGAGTGGAAGGCTTCCTTCTTCAGCGCGTGCCACAGCGCGTTGTGATCGAGTTCGATCATTTGCGGGGCGGCTTCGCCACCGTAGACGATACCCGTGGTCTTACCAGCGTTGCGCAGGCGGCGGCTCGCACCCGTACCTTGCTGTTGGCGCTCGAAAGCGACGACTTTCATGTGATTCTCCATATGCTGCCCGCGACCAGGCAGTAAGACGGGCCGTCATAACGGCGGCCCCTGACGAAACGGCCGGGGTTTCGTACGTCCCGGCCGATTGTGCAAAAAGCGAAGCGTTGCCGCTTCGCTTTTCGCGCATGCTTTGCTTGTCGGTATCCCGATCAGGATTCCGCGAACAGCGACATCACCGAATCGCCGCGGCGGATCCGCGAGAACGTCTCGGCCAGGAGGCTCGCGCTCGTCAGCGAGCGGATCTTCGAGCAGGCCAGCGATTCTGCGGACAGCGGGATCGTGTCGGTGACGACCAGTTCGTCGAGCGCCGATGCGGCGATGCGCTCGGCGGCGCCACCCGACAGCACCGGGTGCGTCGCATATGCGAACACCTGCTTCGCGCCGCGATCCTTCAGCACTTGCGCGGCCTTGCAAAGCGTGCCCGCGGTGTCGACCATGTCGTCCATGATCACGCAGGTGCGGCCTTCGACTTCACCGATGATGTTCATCACTTCGGCGACGTTCGCCTTCGGGCGACGCTTGTCGATGATCGCGAGATCACAATTGAGCTGCTTCGCGAGCGCACGGGCGCGGACCACGCCGCCGACGTCCGGCGACACGACGAGCAGATCCGAGTAGTTCTGCTTGCGCAGGTCGCCCAGCAGGATCGGCGTCGCGTAGATGTTGTCGACCGGAATGTCGAAGAAGCCCTGAATCTGGTCGGCGTGCAGATCCATCGTGATGATCCGCTCGACGCCGGCGATTTCCAGCATGTTCGCGACGATCTTCGCCGAGATCGCGACGCGCGCCGAACGCGGGCGGCGATCCTGGCGGGCGTAGCCGAAGTAGGGGATGGCTGCGGTGATCCGGCCGGCGGATGCGCGCTTGAGCGCATCGACCATGATCATCAGTTCCATCAGGTTGTCGTTGGTCGGCGCGCACGTGGATTGCAGGACGAAGACGTCCTTGCCGCGCACGTTTTCCTGGATCTCGACCTGGATCTCGCCGTCGGAGAAACGGCTGACCATTGCCTTGCCGAGGGGAATACCAAGGATATTGACGACTTCCTGGGCAAGCGCGGGATTCGCGTTGCCAGTAAAGACCATCAAGCCATCATGGCTGTGGCTGCTCATCGTGCACCTGCTTCGGGCTTTGGGCGGGAAATGCGGGAAAATTTTTGGCAGGGGAGGAAGGACTCGAACCCTCGCATGCCGGAATCAAAATCCGGTGCCTTGACCAACTTGGCGACTCCCCTACACTTAACTGACAACTCCGCCGGACTGTAGGTCATCCGACAAAGTAAAACTTCATGACGCGAAAGCGAAGAGCGGATGCTCGTTCAGGCTCTCGGCAACTGCGCCGTTCCAACCGGCGGGCAGTTTGGCTTTCACCGCTTCTGCCTCGTGCTTGCTGCGAAATACTGCAAACACGCTTGCTCCGGATCCGGTCATCCTTGCAGGGGCCACATCATACAACCATTTGACCACCTGTGCAACTTCCGCGTACTTACTTGTCACAACTTGCTGCATGTCATTCCGACCGAAACTATCTGGCCATCCTGCGTCGCTGCTTTGTCGTGCAAGAAAGTCTGTAATTGTGACTGGCTTTGAATCTCTTGTCAACAACTCATCTGAAAAAATTTCAGCGGTCGGGACATGAACGCTTGGCGTCACAACCAGGAACCAGCGAGTCGGCAATTCTACCTCAGCTAATTCTTCTCCGATACCCTCTGCGAACGCATTTTTTCCAAAAATAAAAAACGGCACGTCCGCGCCGAGTTTCACCGCGAGCGACTGCAATTCCGCGCGCGGCAGATTCAGCTGCCACAGACGGTTCAGCGCGAGCAGCGTGGTCGCCGCGTCGGAGCTGCCGCCGCCGAGGCCCGCGCCCATCGGCAGGCGCTTGTCGATCTCGATGTCGACGCCGGCCGTCGCGCCCGTGTGCGCCTTCAGCAGGTTGGCGGCGCGCACGACGAGGTCGCTTTCCTCGGGCACGCCCGGCACGTCGGTCGCGCGCGCAACCTTGCCGTCGTCGCGCAGCGTGAAGTGCAGCGTGTCGCCCCAGTTCAGCAGCTGGAACACGCTCTGCAGGTCGTGATAACCGTTCGGGCGGCGGCCGGTGATGTGCAGGAACAGGTTGAGTTTCGCGGGCGCAAGGCAATTGCGCAGCGAGCGGGTCGAGTCGGTCATGCTGGTGTCGTGTCAGGCTAGGCGCGCGTGCTCACTGGTCGAGCACGAGCTTGATGTCGAGCGGCGGCGTCGCGCGCACGAGGTTCACGCGCTTGACGCCGGTGGCCGGCGCATCCGCGTACGAGAGGTAATCGATCGTCCAGCCGTCCTGGCGGATCTGCTTGATGCGCGCGCCGTCTTCGGCGTCACGCACGGTCGCGGCCGGCGACGCGGGCGCGGGCGTCGGCTGCAGCCAGTAGCGCAGCCCGGCGAGCGGCAGCGAAAAGCCGAGCGTGTTCTGCATCAGCTGGTCGACGTCCGTCGCGAACTGCGGCTGGCGGTTCGGCAATTCGAGCGACGCGGTGCGCGGCGACGACTTCACGACCGCGAGCGTCTGGCCGAGCGGGCTGCGCAATTCGAGCGATACGTCGTCGCCGTATTCCTGCCAGTCGAAGTTGCCGTACACGTTCTGCTGCCTGCCGAGGCGGTCGTTGTACTGCACCGCGAAGCGGCCGTGATACGCGTGCGTCGCGGCCGTCTGCAGCACGCCGCCGGGTGTGCTCGCCGACGGCGGCGTGCTCGCGCAGCCGGCGAGCGCAAGTGCCGCGCCGGCCGCGGCGATGCCGCGCACCGCACGTGAGGACAGGGAAAACATCCGGGCCATGCGCATCACAGGCCGTTGATCTGGAGGCGCTTGAGCGTCTGCACGAGCGTGTCGTTGTCCGGCTCGAGCTTCTGCGCCGCGCGCCACGCGGTGCGTGCTTCTTCCTGCGCGCCGCTCTTCCACAGCACCTCGCCGAGATGCGCGCCGATTTCGGCGTTCGGCTGCAGGTCGTATGCGCGCCGCAGGACCTTCGTCGCGCCGGCGGTGTCGCCCATCCGGAATTTCACCCAGCCGAGGCTGTCCATGATGTACGCGTCGTTCGGCGCGAGCGCGTTGGCCTTCTCGATCAGCTTGCTGGCTTCCGGCAGGCGCTGGTTGCGGTCGGCGAGCGAATAGCCGAGCGCGTTGTATGCCTGCGGGTTGTCGGGCTGCGTGCGGATCAGTTCGCGCAGCTGCTGTTCCATCGTCGTGTAGTGGCCGGTCTTCTCGGCCGCCATCGCGTAGTCGTAGCGCAGGTCCGGATCGTCCGGGAAATCGGCGACGGCCCGCGACAGGCGCATCTCCGCTTCGCCGTAGCGCTTCGCGGTAAACAGGATCGACGCGTCGGTGCGCGCGATCACGGCGGCGTCGCGCGGATCGTTGACCGGCAGGTTGTCGAGCACCTTGCGCGCCTCGTCGGTCTTGCCCTGTTTCTGCAGCAACTGCGCGCGCGTGATCTGCGCGGGCAGGTAGTGCTGGCTCGTCTGGTCGACCTTGTCGAGCCATTGCGACGCGGTCGCGTCGTTGCCCTGGTCGATCGCGATCTGCGCGAGGTAGATGTAGCCCTGGCCGACGTCGGCGTTCGGCTGCTTCGCGCCGAGCTGCACGTACTGCTTCAGGTAGGCCGTCGCGTCGTCGAGCTTCTTCTGCTGAATCTTGATCAGCGCGAGCGCCATCAGCGGCGTCGGATCATTCGAGTCGAGCTTGCGCATCGTCTCGAACTGCTTCTGCGCGTCGTCGAGGCGTTCGTCCGCGAGATACAGCTGCGACAGCGCGAGCCGCGCGTCGCGCGACTTCGGATTCTGCTGAACATATTTCTCGAACGACGCGATGCCGGCCGCGCGCTCCGCGGGGCCCATCTGCGACAGCATCAGCGCCGCGGGTAGGTAGTCCGGCCGGATCTGCAGCGCCTGCTTCAGCGATTGCGCGGCGCCGTCCTTGTCGTCGACGGCGAGCTGCTGGCGGGCGATCGCGAGTTGCGCCTCCGGGCGGTTCATGTCGTTCTTCAGCATGTCCCGCAGCACTGCGAGGCCGCCGACGCGGTCGGCGCCGCGCGCGAGCAGCGCCTGCAGCGCGAGGATCGCGGGGCCGCGCGTGTCGCCTGTCGCGCGCGCAAGTTCGCGCGCGAGCATCGGCTGCGCGTCGGCCGGCTTGCCGGCGAGCACCAGCAGCGCGGCGTCGACCTGCGATGCGCGGTTCGAATCCGGCGCGTACTGGCGCCACAGGTTCGCGGCCGACAACGCATCGGCCGGGCTCTGCGCGGCGAGCGCGATTTCGGTCGCGCGCTGCGCCATGCGCGGGTCGCGCGTGTCGCGCGCGAGCGCGAGATACGTCTGGAACGCTGGCGCGGGCTGGTTGCGCTGGAGCGCCACTTCGGCGGCCAGCACCTGATAGACGATCTGGCTCGTCAGCGGCACGCTCGGGAGATTCTTTTTCTCGTCCGGCAACACATGGTCGAACGCGCCCTGCGGCTCGTCGTCGTCCGGCGCAGGCATCTGCGCGTGGGCCGGAACGGCGGCGAAGGTCCATGCGGCGATCAGCGCGGCGCCAAGCACGCGGCGGACCGGGAAGGCGCGCAAGCCGCGCGCGGCGGCGGGGCGCTTCTGAAGCAGCTTCAAGGGCAGGGTCATGGAAATCCGTTCGATGTTTCGGTCGATTGTAACGCGCTCGCTACAATACACGCACAATCACGACAATCAGTTTGAGACTCGCAGAACATGCCAGAGTTGCCAGAAGTCGAAGTGACGCGCCGGGGTATCGAACCCTTTGTCGCGGGGCGGCGCGTCGAGCGCGTCGACGTCCGTACCGCAATGCTGCGCTGGCCGGTGCCGGCCGGGCTCGCGGAACAGTTGCGCGCGCGCGAGGTGCTCGGCGTCGAGCGGCGCGGCAAGTACCTGCTGTTCGAGGTCGACGCCGGCTGGTTCATCGTGCATCTCGGCATGACGGGCACGCTGCGCGTGCTGCCGACCGCCGGCGCGCCGCCCGCCGCCGCGAAGCACGATCACATCGACTGGATCTTCGACGAATTCGTGCTGCGCTACCGCGATCCGCGCCGCTTCGGCGCCGTGCTGTGGCATCCGCGCGAGGCAGGCGACGTGCACGCGCATCCGCTGCTCGCGAGCCTCGGCGTCGAACCGTTCTCGCCGGCCTTCAGCGGCGCGCTGCTCCATGCGCGCACGCGCGGGCGCTCGGTGTCGGTGAAGCAGGCGCTGCTCGCGGGCGACATCGTCGTCGGCGTCGGCAACATCTATGCGTCGGAGAGCCTGTTCCGCGCCGGCATCCGGCCGACCACCGCCGCCGGGAAGGTGTCGCTGCCGCGTTACGAGCGGCTGGCCGATGCCGTGCGCGCGACGCTCGCCGACGCGATCGAGCGCGGCGGCAGCACGTTGCGCGATTTCGTCGGCAGCAACGGCGAGAGCGGCTACTTCCAGCTCGACTGCTTCGTCTACGATCGCGCGGGCCTGCCTTGCCGCGTGTGCGGCGCGCCGATCAGGCAGATCGTGCAGGGCCAGCGGTCGACCTATTTCTGTCCGACGTGCCAGCGTTGAAACCTTTCTCCATTTTCTCGTCATCTTGAAGCCGCCCCGTATCGCTCCCGCTCCGTTTCCCGTCACGCCGCTGCACCGCACGTTCGCCACGCGCCTGATCACGTGGCAGCGCGCGCACGGACGCCACGACCTGCCGTGGCAGAACACACGCGATCCCTATCGCATCTGGCTGTCGGAAATCATGCTGCAGCAGACCCAGGTGTCGACCGTCGTGCCGTACTATCTGCGCTTTCTCGAGCGCTTCCCGGACGTCGCCGCGCTCGCCGCCGCGCCGGCCGACGACGTGATGGCGCTATGGGCGGGCCTCGGCTACTACTCGCGCGCGCGCAACCTGCACCGCTGCGCGCAGGTGGTGGCCGCCGAGCACGGCGGCGCGTTCCCGGCGACGCCGGACGCGCTCGCCGAACTGCCCGGCATCGGCCGCTCGACCGCGGCGGCGATCGCGTCGTTCGCGTTCGGCGCGCACGCGACGATTCTCGACGGCAACGTGAAGCGCGTGCTCGCGCGGGTGTTCGGCGTCGAAGGCTTCCCCGGCGAGAAGCGCGTCGAGAACGACATGTGGGCGCTGGCCGAATCACTGCTGCCCGATGCCGCGAATGCAGCCGACGTGAGCGCGTATACGCAGGGCTTGATGGATCTCGGCGCGACGCTGTGCGTGCGCGGCAAGCCGGATTGCGCGCGCTGCCCGTTCGCCGGCGATTGCGTCGCGCAGTCCACCGGCCGGCAGCGCGAATTGCCGGCCGCGCGTCCGAAGAAGAAGGTGCCGACGCGCAAGACCTGGATGCTCGTGCTGCGCGACGGCGATGCGGTGCTGCTCGAGCGGCGGCCGCCGGCGGGCATCTGGGGCGGGTTGTGGAGCCTGCCGGAAGCCGACGGCGACGCCGCGCTCGCCGACCGCGCGCGCGGTCTGGGCGGCGGCGGGCCGGTGCCGCTCGCGCCGCTCACGCACACGTTCACGCATTTCAAGCTTGAGATCGAGCCGCGGCTGAGCGAGATGGGCGAGCACGGCGGCAGTGACGTCGTCGCGCAGGACGCGCAAACCGCATGGGTGCCGCTGAGCGGACTCGACGCGTACGGCGTGCCCGCGCCGGTGCGCAAGCTGCTCGATGCGTTGAGCGGACCGCTGCTGTAACTCGCGGGGAACGCGCGCGGCGGGCGCTCAGAGCCAGCCGTGCCGGTTCAGCACATGATGCACGGCGTCGATGCGCGCGCCGACGTCGGGAAACTCCATCAGCTTCTGCCGCGCGCGCAGATCGAGCGGCAGCAGTTCGGCGAGACGGTTCGACACCCAGCTCGGATCGTCGAGCCGGAACGGCTCGCAGAACGGCAGCTTGTCCGGCTCGTTCTTCTGCTTCAGCGCATCGATGATGCGCTCCAGCACCTCCGCGCACGCGCCGAACTGCGCGAGCGCCTGCTCGCCTTCGAGCGGAATGTCGTCGGGCAGCGGCTCGGCGATGCCGACGAGCAGCCCGTTCGCCTCGACGCGGTACGACAGCAGTTCGAAGCGCTGCGTGCCGATCGCCTGCAGAAACAGCATCCCGAATTCGCCGGTGTCGCATTCGACGATGCGCGCCATGCAGCCGATCGTTTCCGGCACCGACACCGCGCCTTCCTGCGCGACTTCCGGTCCGCTTTTCAGCAGGCAGACGCCGAACGGCGCGTTGTCGCGCAGACACGCACGCGACATGTCGAGATAGCGCGCCTCGAACACCTTGAGCGGCAGCAGCCCTCCGGGAAACAGCACGGTATGCAGCGGAAACAGCGGCAGGTCGAGCAGGGTGGTGGAGAGAGAGGACATGGCGCGCTGACGGGGAAGCGGCGTCGCTAGGGTCTTGCGACCGCGGTCACGAGCCGCGACGACGCGCCGACATCCACCGGTGCGTCACGATGCCGCACGATCACGTTCGCCTCGGCCGCGAGGCGCGTGGCGAGCGTTTCCGCGATGAAGACCGAGCGATGCTGCCCGCCCGTGCAGCCGATGGCGACGGTCAGGTAGCTGCGATTGTCTTCGCGGAAGTGCGGCAGCCATTTGATGAGAAACGCATGGATGTCGTCGATCATCTGGTGGACGATCGGCAGTGCGTCGAGAAACGCGATGACCGGCTGGTCGAGCCCGGTGAGCGGGCGCAGCTCATGGTCGTAGTACGGATTCGGCAGCGCGCGCACGTCGAACATCAGGTCCGCGTCGAGCGGCACGCCGCGCTTGAAGCCGAACGATTCGAACGTCAGCATCAGGTCGTGGTTCTTCTGCTCGATGAACCGCTTGACCCAACTGCGCAGCGCGTTCGCGCGCAGGTTGCTGGTGTCGATCTGATGGCCGAATTCGGCGAGCGGCGCGACCAGGTCGCGCTCGCGCTCGATCGCCTCCTCGAGCGACGACAGCAGGCCGACGTCGGCGTCGTGCGACGGCGAGCCGGACAGCGGATGGCGGCGGCGCGTCTCGGAAAAGCGCTGGATCAGCGCCTGGGTGCTCGCGTTGAGGAACAGCACGCGCACGTCGTGCTCGCGCGACAGCGCGCGGATCAGGCCGGGCATTTCGTCGAGCGACGCGCTCGAACGCGCGTCGATCGCGACGGCGAGCCGCCGCTGGCCTTCCTCGGCCAGGTAGCGGGCCAGCTCGGGCAGCACGTGCGGCGGCAGGTTGTCGACGCAGTAGAAGCCCGCGTCCTCCAGCGCGTTCAGCGCGACGGACTTGCCGGAGCCGGAAATGCCGGTGATGAGAACTATGCGCATGGGAAGCAGAAAATCCTGACGTTTCATCATAGCACCGGCACGACGCGCCCGCGCCGCGCGCCTGCACCGGTGCCGGTTATACGAGCTTGCCGGGGAACTGGCTATCGGGATCCTGCATCGCGAGTCGTTGCCGATCCATGAAATCGCGCAGCGTGTCGATGCCGCGCAACTGCAGGATCGTGTTGCGGACCGCCGCCTCGACCAGCACCGCGAGGTTGCGGCCGGCCGCAACCTGGATCGTGACCTTGCTGATCGGCAGGCCGAGCACGTCGACCGTCTGGCTTTCGAGCGGCAGGCGCTGGAACTCGCCGTCGGGGCGCCGCACCAGCTGCACGATCAGCTTCAGCTTCATTTTCCGCCGCACGGCCGTTTCGCCGAAGATCGTCTTGATGTCGAGCAGGCCGAGGCCGCGCACTTCGAGCAGGTTCTGCAGCAGCGGCGGGCAGCGCCCTTCGACGAAATCCGGACCGAGACGCACGAAATCGACCGCGTCGTCGGCGACGAGGCCGTGGCCGCGGCTGATCAGCTCGAGGCCGAGTTCGCTCTTGCCGAGGCCCGAGTCGCCCGTCAGCAGCACGCCCATCCCGAGGATGTCGAGGAACACGCCGTGCAGCGTGGCGCGCGGCGCGAGGATGCGCGACATGTAGAGGCGCAGGCTGTCGATCACCGCGGCGGCGGACATCGGCGTCGTGAACAGCGGCGTCGATGAGCGCGTGCACCGCAGCACCAGTTCGGGCGGCGCCGCGGCGCCGCCGGCGACGACGAGGAACGGCGGTTCGAGGGCGATCAGTTCGGCCATGTGGCGCGAGCGGTCTTCGTCGGTCTGCCGCTGGTAGTAGTCGATCTCGGCTTCGCCGAGCACCTGGATCCGGTTCGGGTGGATCAGGTTCAGGTGGCCGACGAGGTCGGCGCTCGACGTCGCATTGGCGACGGTATCCGCGGAAAAGCCGCGCTCCCAGCCTTCATGCCCCGTCAGCCAGCTGAGCTTCAGCGTGGCGGCGTTGTCGTCGAAGATGCTCTGGGCGTTGATGCTGGACGTATCCATGAGTCCGTCACTCCATTGAGCCGGTCAATGAGCCGGTGCGCGCAGCGACGGCCGTCGCCACGCCGGGCCGGCGCCGGGCGGCCCGGGCCGGCGGCGCGTGCCGCCTGGTTCGGGAAAATGTACCGCCCGGATCAACTCAAGGTTGCCACTGAGTGAGCAGGCTGTGCAACTCCGCGCGATCCGGTTCGTTGTGCAGACGCTCGCGCGCATCGCGGTCGGACAGCAGCTGCGCGATTTCCGACAGGATCTCGAGATGCTGCTGGGTGGCTTGCTCGGGAACGAGCAGGAAGATCAGGAGCGAAACGGGCTGGCCGTCGGGCGCCTCGAACGGAATCGGATCGGCGAGCCGCACGAACGCGGCGAGCGGATGCTTGAGGCCCTTGATGCGCCCGTGCGGAATCGCGACGCCTTCGCCGAGCCCGGTCGAGCCGAGGCGCTCGCGCGCGAACAGGTTGTCCGTGACGGTGCTGCGGGCGATGCCGTTCTGATTCTCGAAGATCAGCCCGGCTTGTTCGAAGACGCGTTTCTTGCTGGTGACGGAGAGGTCGATGACGACGTTCTCTAGGGGCAGGATTTTGGCTAGGCGATTCATGTTGGCAGGCGATAGGGCGGCCTGGGGTCTCCTCGCGGCGGCAGACTGATTTTCCATGTTTGGCAATATCAAGGCGTTAGGCGATGGAGACCTGCAAGGCACGGTGACCGTACCCAACGCCCCCCGGCAATAACCGAAGCATTATAGAACACGGGCGCGAGCGTGGCGCGGATGCGGGCGGCGCTGCGCCGGACACAAAAAAAACCGCCCGGCGAACCGGGCGGCGTGGCGATGCGGGTATCGCAGGTCATTGCGGCGGCACTTCGATCTGTTCGAACTGCTCGACCGCCGGCTGAAGCTTGATCGGATCGTGCGCGTGCGTTTGCAGGCGCTCCATGTGCTTCACGACCTGACGGTCCAGCTTGTCGATCAGCAGGTCGATTGCCGCGTACAGGTTGCCGTTTGCGCTTTCGACGAAGATGTCCTTGCCCTTCAGATGCAGATTGATTTCCGCGCGTTGCTGCTTGTCCTTTTCCTTGTGGTTGTCGACCGAGAGGATCACAGTGCCATCGATCACCTGATCGCTATGCCGTAGCACCCGGTCCAGCTTGGTGATCACGTATTCGCGAATTGCAGGCGTGACTTCGAGATGATGTCCACTGATCTTCAGGTTCATAGTGCTTCTCCAAGCGAGTGACCACGCGGCCGCATCGAGGCGGCGCTCCGGTCGACATGCCCGTGCCGCACGGTGCGGCAGTTGGCGGACAAGTCGCCCGGCCTGTTCCCCGTATGCGCGGTGGCCGGAACACGCCTGCCGCCGGGCAGGCAGCAGGCTTAAAGAGACTTGCGCAGATTCACTGCCGGGATCTTGAGGGCTTCGCGATACTTGGCAACCGTGCGGCGCGCGACCACGAAGCCTTGTTCTGCCAGCAGTTCGGCAATGCGGCTGTCCGAAAGAGGCGATTTGGTGTCTTCGGCTCCTATCAGTTGCTTGATCAGGGCACGGATGGCGGTCGACGATGCGGCGCCACCGGTGTCGGTCGAGACGTGAGATCCGAAGAAGTACTTAAATTCAAGCGTCCCGAACGGGGTCAGCATGTACTTCCCGGTTGTCACACGGCTGACAGTCGACTCGTGTAGGCCCAGCGTATCAGCTATTTCCCGCAAAACCAAGGGGCGCATGGCAATTTCGCCGTGCGCAAAGAAATTCTTCTGACGTTCGACAATAGCCTGCGCAACTCGCAGGATCGTGTCGAACCGCTGCTGGATATTCTTGATCAGCCAGCGCGCTTCCTGCAGCTGCTGCTTGAGCGAACCCGCGGACGGATCGCCGCGGCTGTTGCGCAGGATGTTCGCGTAGAGATTGTTGATCCGCAGGCGCGGCACGACTTCGGGATTCAGCTCCGCCTGCCAGCCCTGGCCGACCTTCTTCACGATGATGTCGGGCACGACGTAGTCCGCTTCGGCCTTGCCGTACGCGGCGCCGGGGAACGGCTCCAGCGAGCGGATCAGTGCGTGCGCGTCGCGCAGCGCGTCGTCGTTCGCCTTCAGGTGCTTGCGCAACCGCGTGAAGTCGCGCGCGGCGAGCAGCTCGAGATATTGCGACACGATCTCGAGCGCGAGCGTGCGCGTCGGGGACGGATCGAGCCGCAGCAATTGCAGCTTCAGGCACTCGGATGCCGAGCGGGCCCCGACCCCGGCCGGGTCGAAGCTGTGCAGCAGCGCGAGCGCGGCGTTCAGTTCGTCGCAATCGACTTCGAGTTCGGGCGGCAGGTCGGCGAGCACCTCGTCGAGCGTGGCGGTCAGGTAGCCGTCGTCGTCGAGCGATTCGATCAGGAACATCACGAGCGCACGGTCGCGCGGCCCGGCCTGCGTGACGCGCAGCTGCGCGGACAGGTGGTCGCGCAGCGACGTCGCCGCTTCCTGGACCTGCAGCGGCGGCAGGTCGTCGTCATCCGACGCGCCGCTCGCGCGGCCGAATTCGTCGAGGTTCCATTGCGGGCCGTCGCTGTCGCCGGACGCGTAGCCGTCGTAGTCGTCGGCCGCGGCAGGCTCGTCGCGTTCGGTGCGCTCGCCGGTCTGGCCGGCGCCGTTCGTGGCCGCCATCGGCTCGGCGTTCGACGCGGGCGGCGTCTGCGCGATCAGCGAACCGTCCGCGGCAACGCGCAGCGGGCTCGCGATCCATTCGTCGTCGCTCTCGAGCAGCGGATTCTGGGCGACCGCCATCGCCACTTCCTGCTGCAGTTCGAGCGTCGACAGCTGCAGGAGCCGGATCGACTGCTGCAGTTGCGGCGTCAGCGCCAGGTGTTGCGACAGGCGGAGTTGAAGGCTGGCTTTCATGGCAAGGAGGGAGTCATACCGGAAGTTTGCCACGACCCAGGCGCCTTGAGCCATCCGCGATTACGCGCGGCGCCCGTTCGGCCTCGAACGGGCCGCAAACGGGGCGGTGAAACAGCGCGCAGCCCCGCGCGGCGTGACCGGGCGGGGCGCGTCCTCGACGACGGGTTACATGCGGAAATGTTCGCCGAGATAGACGCGGCGCACGCTTTCGTTCTCGATGATTTCGCTCGGCGCGCCGGCGGCGAGCACGGTGCCGTCGCTGATGATGTACGCGTGATCGCAGATGCCCAGCGTTTCGCGGACGTTGTGGTCCGTGATCAGCACGCCGATGTTGCGCTGCTTCAGGAACTTGACGATCTTCTGGATCTCGAGCACCGCGATCGGGTCGACGCCCGCGAACGGCTCGTCGAGCAGGATGAAGCTCGGGTTGGTCGCGAGCGCGCGCGCGATCTCGACGCGGCGGCGTTCGCCGCCGGACAGCGACAGCGCCGGATTCTCGCGCAGGTGGCCGATCTGCAGCTCGTCGAGCAGCGCCTCGGTGCGCGACGCGATCGCGTCCTTCGACAGGCGCTTGCCGCCGTCGTCGTGCTGCAGCTCGAGCACCGCGCGGATGTTTTCCTCGACGGTCAGCTTGCGGAACACCGACGCTTCCTGCGGCAGGTACGACAGCCCCAGCGACGCGCGCTTGTGGATCGGCAGCAGGCTGATCGAGCTGCCGTTCAGCGAGATTTCGCCCGCATCCAGCGGCACGAGCCCGACGATCATGTAGAACGACGTGGTCTTGCCGGCGCCGTTCGGGCCGAGCAGGCCGACGACTTCGCCGCTCTTCACGTCGAGCGACACATCCTTGACCACCGTGCGCGAGCCGTAGCGCTTCTTCAGGTTGCGCACGACGAGCGAGCTGCTGGTGCCGGCCGGCTGGCGGTTCGGTAACGCGTTCATTGGCCCGGCGCCCCCTGGATCGAGGTCGACGGCGCCAGCTTGGCCGGCGCGCCGTTCAGCGGGGCGGGGCCGCCGTTGCGCGGCGACAGCATCGCGCGCACGCGGCCGTTCGGGTTGCCCGGCGCCGCGACGTCCTTGCCGCCGCGCGCGGTGTAGAAGTCGCGCTGGCCGTCGTAGGTGATCACGCTGCCGTGCACGGTGTCGGCGATCGTCGACGTGCCCTGCAGGCGGCGCACGGTCGCGGCGGTCGTGAGCGTCGTCAGGTCCTGCTTGCCGTCGTAGTCGATGCGTTCCGAGTCGCCGTCGATGTACTCGTCGAGCCCTTCGCGCTTCTGGCGGAACGACGCGTGCTTCTTGCCGCTGCCGTACGACGTCGCGTACTGATAGCCTTCCGGATCCTGCCGCACTTCGACGCGATCACCCTTGATGACGATCGTGCCCTTCGTGATCACGACGTTGCCGGTCGCGATGGTGACCTGCTTCAGGTCGTCGTAGGTCAGGTTGTCCGCTTCGACGTTGATCGGCTTGCCCTGATCGGCCTTTTCGGCGTGGGCGAGCGGCGCCAGCCCGGCCAGCGGGAGCGCCACGAGCGTCGCGGCGAGCGCGGCGCGGGCAGCGCGCCGGGCGCCGCCGTAAATCTGACACGGGAACGATTCGTTCATGCAGTCACGCGTGGGATGAGTTACTTGGGTTGACCTTTCGAGCCGCCGGACGCGTCCGACGCGGCGATCGTGCCGCGCACGTTGCCGTAAAGCTCGATGACCCGGGTGACGTTGTTGTACTTCATGCCGTCGGTCGCGTTGACGAGCGACAGGCCGCGCTGAAGTTTAACCGGCTTTTCGGTCTGGATCACATCATCATTGACGAAGATCCGGAAATGCTGGGAATCCGCCTGCATCTGCGGATCGCCGCCGCCTGCGGCGCGCAGGATGCGCGCGTCGTCGTACAGGTCGACGATCGACACGTCGCCGTTGACGGTGCCGCGCTTCGCGGTGGTCGTCACGACCGGCTTGCCGGGCTGGAACGCGCGCATCGCCGGGGTGGTCAGGTCGCTCGACTCGGTGTCCTCGTAGTGGATCAGCTTCGCCGCGGTCAGCCGGTACTGGGTCGTGCCCGACTGGTCGAGCTCGGTCACCGAGAAGTTGTCCGCGAAATAATCGGGCGTGTGCTGCTTCTGCTGCGCGGGGCCTTCGCCGGGCGGCGGCAGCGTCGCCTGCAGCAGCCACCAGGTGATGCCCGCGAGCGCCGCGACCGCGGCGAGCGGCAGCAGCTGGGTCCAGCGGAATTGAGGATTCATCCGTCAGGCCCCGCAGGCTTGCGCGAGCAGCGCATCGTAGCGGCGCTGCGCGCGCAGGATCGTGTCGCAGACCTCGCGCACCGCGCCTTGGCCGCCGCGGGCCTCGGCGACCCAGTGCGCGCGGGCGATCACCTCGGGGTGCGCGTTCGCCGGCGCGGCAGCGAAGCCGCAGCGCAGCATCACCGGCAGGTCGGGCCAGTCGTCGCCCATGTAGCCGCATGCGTGCGGCGCGATGCCCAGCGACGCGGCCAGCTCGCCGAACACCGCGAGCTTGTTCTCGGCGCCCTGGAACAGGTGCGCGATCTTCATTTCCTTCGCGCGCGCGGCGACGATCTCGGACTTGCGGCCCGTGATGATCGCGGTTGCGATGCCGGCCTCGCCGAGCAGCTTCACGCCGTGCCCGTCGAGCGAATTGAACGACTTCATCGCGTCGCCGGCGGCCGTGAACAGCAGGCCGCCGTCGGTCAGCACGCCGTCGACGTCGAAAATCATCAGCTTCACACGGCTCGCGCGCTCGGCTGCGGTCAGCGCAGCGGTCATCAGATCACCTTCTTCGAGAACAGGTCGTGCATGTTCAGCGCGCCGATCAGCGCACCGTCGGCATCGACCACCAGCATCTGGTTGATCCGGTGGCGCTCCATCAGTTCCACCGCCTCGACCGCCAGGTGATCCGGCCCGATCGTGCGCGGCTGGCGCGTCATCACGTCGGCGATCGGCAGCCGGCGGAAATCGCCGTCGCGCTCGAGCACGCGGCGCAGGTCGCCGTCCGTGAAGATCCCGGCGACCTTGCCGTCGGCGCCGACCACGGCCGTCATCCCCATCCGCTTCGCGGTGATCTGGAACAGCGCGTCGGACAGCGTCGCGTCGAGCCCGACGGACGGAATCTCGTCGCCGGTGCGCATCACGTCGCGCACGTAGGTGAGCAGGCGCCGGCCGAGCGCGCCGCCCGGGTGCGAGCGCGCGAAATCCTCGGAGCCGAAGCCGCGCGCGTCGAGCACCGCGACCGCGAGCGCGTCTCCGAGCGCGAGCGCGGCGGTCGTGCTCGCGGTGGGCGCGAGGTTGAGCGGGCACGCTTCCTTCGCGACCGCGGCGTTCAGGTTGACGTCGGCGAGCTGGCCGAGGCTGGATTCGGCGCGGCCCGTGATCGCGATCAGCTTCGCGCCGATCCGCTTCACGAGCGGCAGGATCGCGACGAGCTCTTCCGACTCGCCGGAGTACGAGATGCCGATGAACACGTCGTCGGCCGTGACCATCCCGAGGTCGCCGTGGCTGGCCTCGGCCGGATGGACGAAGAACGCGGGCGTGCCGGTGCTGGCCAGCGTGGCCGCGATCTTGCGGGCGATGTGCCCCGATTTGCCGATTCCGGAGACCACCACGCGGCCGCCGCAGCCGAGCAGCAGCGCGACGGCCTTGACGAAGTCGCCGTCGAGCTGCTCGCTCAGTGCGCGCACGGCGTCCGCCTCGATGTCGAGCACGTCGCGGGCGAGCGCGAGCGCCCGATCATCATTGATTTTCGCTATCATGCGCGGAGTATAGCAAAGGCGTTTGTTCGCCGCGCCGGCCGTTCGGACTCGTCCGATGTCGCCTGTCTCCCGCCACCATGCCGCGCCTGCTTTGCCGTGGCCCCGACGACCGAGGACGCTTCGCCCGTGATTTCCCCGCTCGAAATGACGCTCCTGCTGCTGCTGGCTTCGGTGGTGGGCGTCGTCGTATTCCGTTCGCTGAACCTGCCACCGATGCTCGGCTACCTGACCGTCGGCATCCTGGTCGGCCCGCACGCGTTCGGCATCGCGGCGGACCTCGAGCGGGCCGAGCATCTCGCGGAATTCGGCGTGGTGTTCCTGATGTTCTCGATCGGCCTCGAGTTCTCGCTCGCGAAGCTGCGGGCGATGCAGCGGCTCGTGTTCGGCCTCGGGCTGCTGCAGGTGGTCGCGACGCTCGTGCTCGCGCTCGTGCTCGGCGCGCTGTTCGAGCGCTGGATGCACATCACGTGGCAGGGCTGCATCGCGCTCGGCGGCGCGCTCGCGATGTCGTCGACGGCGATCGTGTCGAAGATGCTCGCCGAGCGCCTCGAGATCGAGACCGAGCACGGCCGCAACATCTTCGGCGTGCTGCTGTTCCAGGATCTGGCCGTCGTGCCGCTCCTGATCGTGATCGCCGCGTTCGGCGCCGAGTCGTCGAAGGACCTGATGCTCACGCTCGGGTTCGCGGCCGTGAAGATCGTGATCGCGCTCGCGCTGCTGCTGATCGTCGGGCAGCGCTTCATGACCCGCTGGCTCAACGTCGTCGCGCGGCGCCGCTCGCAGGAGCTGTTCGTGCTGAACCTGCTGCTCGTCACGCTCGGCGCCGCGTTCTTCACCGACAAGTTCGGGCTGTCGCTCGCGCTCGGCGCGTTCATCGCGGGGATGCTGATTGCCGAGACGCCGTTCCGCCATCAGGTCGAGGAAGACATCAAGCCGTTCCGCGACGTGCTGCTCGGCCTGTTCTTCGTGACGACCGGGATGCTGCTCGATCCGCGGGTGATCTGGGAGCATCCGCTCCTCGTGTTCGGCTTCTTCGTCGGGCAGATCCTGTTCAAGGGCACGATGATCACGGGGCTCGCACGGCTGTTCGGCGCGACGCCGGGCGTCGCGATGCGCACCGGCATCGGCCTCGCGCAGGCCGGCGAGTTCGGCTTCGTGCTGCTGAACCTGATCCTCGACCGGCACCTCGTCGATGCGACGCTGCTGCAGGCGATCCTCGCGTCGATGCTGCTGTCGATGCTCGCCGCGCCGTTCCTGATCCAGAACGCCGACCGGATCGTGATGCGGCTGTCGTCGACCGAATGGATGCAGCAGTCGCTGCAGATGACCCGGATCGCGACGCAGAGCCTCAAGCAGCGCGGCCACGTGATCATTTGCGGCTACGGCCGCGCGGGCCAGAACCTTGCGCGGATGCTCGAGCAGGAAGGGATTCCGTACGTCGCGCTCGACCTCGACCCCGATCGCGTGAGCGCGGCCGCGGCCGCGGGCGAGTCGGTCGTGTTCGGCGACGCGGCGCGCCGCGAGTCGCTGCTCGCGGCCGGCATCCATCGCGCGGCGGCGGTCGCGATCACCTATGCGAACACGCCGTCGGCGCTGCGCGTGCTGCACCACGTGCACGAGCTCGAGCCGACGCTGCCGGCGATCGTGCGCACCGTCGACGACGCCGACCTGGAAAAGCTGCTCGCCGCCGGCGCGACCGAGGTGATCCCGGAAATCGTCGAGGGCAGCCTGATGCTCGCGTCGCATACGCTGGTGCTGGTCGGCGTGCCGATGCGCAAGGTCGTGCGGCGCGTCGAGGAGATGCGCGACGAGCGCTACAGCCTGCTGCGCGGCTACTTCCGCGGCGCCGACGACGCGGACGACGACGACCACGAGCAGGTGCGGCTACAATCGGTGCCGGTCGACGCGCGCGCGGACGCGGTCGGGCGCTCGCTGGAGGAGATCGGGCTGTTCGCGCTCGGGCTCGAGGTGACGGCGATCCGCCGGCACGGGATTCGCGGCGTCGAGCCGGATCCGCAGACCAAGCTGCGCGCGAGCGACATCGTCGTGCTGCGCGGGCTGCCCGAAGCGCTGGCGCTTGCTGAGGAGCGCCTGTCGCGCCATCGGCGCGAGCCGCCAGCCACGGCCGCGTGAGCGGCGATCCAGATCCATAACCTGACCCGTATTTTCTGAACGGTGCCCGAAACGTCGCGCACCGTTTTTTTCGGAGAGCTTCATGCCGCATTCGTCGTCGGGGGCGCCGGTCGATCCGGCCGCCTTCATCCACAGCCAGATCCGCACGGTGCCCGACTGGCCGCAGCCGGGCGTGCAGTTCCGCGACATCACGACGCTGCTGCAAAGCCCGAAGGCGCTGCGCGTGCTGGTCGACCTGTTCGTCGAGCGCTATGTCGACGCGAAGCTCGACTACGTCGCGGGCCTCGACGCGCGCGGCTTCATCATCGCGCCGATCGTCGCGTATGAGCTGAGCGTCGGCTTCGTGCCGATCCGCAAGGTCGGCAAGCTGCCGTACAAGACCCAGCGCGAATCGTACGACCTCGAATACGGCAGCGCGACCGTCGAGATCCACGAGGATGCGTGCCGGCCCGGCGACCGCGTGATCATCATGGACGACCTGATCGCGACCGGCGGCACGATGATGGCGGGGCGCAACCTGCTGCAGCGGCTCGGCGCGGTCGTCGTCGAGGGCGCGGCGATCATCGACCTGCCGGATCTCGGCGGCTCGGCGCTGCTGCGCAACGCAGGGCTGCCCGTCTATACCGTCACCGAATTCGCCGGACACTGAGCGCCGGCTTACGCAGCGAGGTCACGATGCCGAACTTCATGCTGTTTCTCGCCACGTCGATCGCGATCACGTTCGCGCCCGGCCCGGACAACCTTCAGGTGCTCGCGCGCGGCATCTCGCAGGGCCGCGCGGCCGGCCTCGTCGCGGCGCTCGGCTTCGCCGCCGGCGTGACGTTCCACACGACGCTCGCCGCGCTCGGCGTCGCGGCGGTGCTGCGTTCGTCGCCGGTCGCGTTCCAGATCCTGAAGCTCGCGGGCGCCGCGTACCTGATCTGGATCGGCATCAAGGCGCTGCGCAGCCAGGGCCTCGCGACCGCGCACGAGCGCGCGCCGCAGCCGCTGTGGTCGATCTTCCGCCAGAGCGTGATCGGCAACCTGATGAACCCGAAGGTGACGCTGTTCTTCGTCGTGTTCCTGCCGCAGTTCGTCGATGCCCACGGCGCGCAGAGCGTGACGCTGCAGATGTTCGAGCTCGGCGCGCTGTTCATGCTGCAGACGGCCGCGATCTTCTCGCTGTTCGGCGTGTGCGCCGGCGCGATCGGCACGTGGCTGAAGCGCCGGCCGAAGGCAGGCGTGTGGCTCGACCGGATCGCCGGCGCGACGTTCATCGCGATCGGCATCCGCGTCGCGCTGAAGGACTGAAGGGGGCTGCATGACGTTTCCGTGCATTGCGGCCGCGCGCCGCTTCGACCCGGCCGCGCACCTGCGTTTCGTGATCGCCGGCCTGGCCGTGGGCTGGGTGCGGCGTTCCGACGCAGCGCGGCTCGCCCGCTGGCCCGACGTGTTCGATCTGACGGACGACCGCGTCACGCTGTCCGACCGTTACGACACGGTCGACGCGCGCAGCATGGCGCTCGCGAGCGCGATCGGCGCGCTCGCGGCCGAAGGCGCGATTCCCGGCTGGCGCGACGAGATCTATGCGATCCGCAACCGCTTCGACGATCCGCCGCTCGCGTACATCGAGCGGGCCGCGTCGCGGTTCTTCGGCACGCAGACTTATGCGGTGCATTTGAACGGCATCGTAGAATATGCGGTTCGCCCAGGGGCGCCGGCTGCGCCGCAGATGTGGCTCGGCCGCCGCAGCGCGACCAAGGCAACCGACCCCGGCATGCTCGACAACGTCGTCGCGGGCGGCATCGGCTGGGGCTTGAGCGTTCACGAGACGCTGGCCAAGGAGTGCTGGGAGGAAGCCGGCATTCCGCCCGAACTGGCGGCGCGCGCGATCGCGGGCCGCGCGGTGCAGGTGCTCTGCTCGCTGCCGGAAGGCACGCAGTCCGAACTGCTGTTCGTCTACGACCTGCCGCTGCCGCGCGACTTCGCGCCGCACAACCAGGACGGCGAAGTCGCCGAGCACCTGCTGGCCGGCGTGCCCGAGGTGATCGGGTGGCTGCGGGACGGCCGGGCGACGCTCGATGCGAGCCTCGCGACGCTCGACACGCTGCTGCGCCACCGCTGGCTCGCGCCGCAAGACGCGGCGGGCATCGACGCGCTGTTCGCGCCGGCGGCCTGACGCGCGGCGCCGGCCGCGCGTGGCCGTTGCGCGCGCCAGCATTTTCACGAATACGGAAACGAAGGGAGTACGGTCATGTCGGCCGATCACAGCTTTATCCTGAAACTGTCGTGCCCCGACCGGCACGGCATCGTCCACGCGGTCTCGGGCTTCCTGTTCGAGCGCGGCAGCAACATCCTCGACTCGGCGCAGTTCGGCGACAGCCGCACCGGCGAATTCTTCATGCGCGTGCACTTCGACCAGAACGGCAGCGGCGCGGACGTCGCGGCGACGCTCGACACGCTGCGCGCGCAGTTCGCGCCGCTCGCCGAGCAGTTCGCGATGCGCTGGGAGCTGCATGACGCGGCGGTGAAGCCGCGCGTCGTGATCATGGTGTCGAAGATCGGCCATTGCCTGAACGACCTGCTGTTCCGCTACCGCACGGGCCAGCTGCCGATCGAGATCCCGGCGATCGTGTCGAACCACAAGGACTTCTACCAGCTCGCCGCGAGCTACGACATCCCGTTCCATCACTTCCCGCTCGTCGGCGGCTCGTCCGACGCCGCGAAGGCCGCGCAGGAAGCGCGCGTGCTGGAAGTGATCGACGAGCACCAGGCCGACCTCGTCGTGCTGGCGCGCTACATGCAGATCCTGTCGCAGGACATGTGCGAGCGGCTCGCCGGGCGCGCGATCAACATCCACCATTCGTTCCTGCCGAGCTTCAAGGGCGCGAAGCCGTACTACCAGGCGTTCGACCGCGGCGTGAAGCTGATCGGCGCGACCGCGCACTACGTGACGACCGACCTGGACGAAGGCCCGATCATCGAGCAGGAAGTGGAGCGCGTCGATCACAGCATGACGCCGGACCAGCTGACCGCGATCGGCCGCGACGTCGAGTGCGTGACGCTCGCGCGCGCGCGGTGAAGTGGCACGTCGAGCACCGGATCGTGCTGAACGGGACGAAGACGGTCGTGTTCCGCTGAGCCGCGGTTCACCCGAGCAGAAAGCAAAACGCCGCGCCCTGCCAAGGGCGCGGCGTTTTTGCTTGCGGACGATTCCGGGCCGAGCGGATCAGATCAGCCGAAGCGTGTGCAATTCGCGCTTCAAATACGCATAGAAGATCGGCGCGGCGATCACGCCCGGCAGCCCGAACGCGGCTTCCATCACGAGCATCGCGAGCAGCAGCTCCCACGCGCGCGACTCGATCTGGCCGCCGATGATCTTCGCGTTCAGGAAGTACTCGAGCTTGTGGATGACCACGAGGAACGCGAGCGACGCGATCGCGGTGCCCATGCTCACCGACAGCGACACCGCGACGATCAGCGTGTTCGAGATCAGGTTGCCGATCACCGGCAGCAGGCCGACGATGAACGTGACGAGCACGAGCGTCTTCGACAGCGGCAGATGCTCGTGGAAGACCGGCAGCGCGACGAGCAGGTAGATGCCCGTGAAGAACGCGTTGATCGCCGAGATCTTGATCTGCGCGAACACGATCCGGCGGAACGCGTCGGCGAAGCGCGACACGCGCGTGACGAGCGCGGTCGACAGCGGCCGGCGCACCTTGCCGTGCTCGACGCCGATCGCGATCATCGCGCCGATGATCATCCCGAACAGCACGTGGCCGAAGCCGCGTGCGACGCTCTTGCCGCTCTGCTGGAGCTGGTCCATGTGCGTGTGCATCAGCAAGGCCGCCTTCGTCTTCATCTGCTCGACGTCGACGGGCAGCAGGTTCGCGATCCAGGCCGGCGTGCGCGCGCGGGTCTGCTCGACGATCTGCATCAGCTGGCCGAGCAGGCCCTGCAGGTTCGGCACCGCGTGCTCGAAGTGCTCGATGATGCCGATCGTGAGGCCCGTCAGCGCGCCGACGATCGCGACGGACAGCAGCACGACCGCGACCCAGCGTGCCCGCATGCTCGTCGTGTGCCGTTCGATCACGGGCGCGATCGTGTGGATGAGCTGGTAGACGAGCAGGCCGGCCAGCATGCCGCCGAGCAGCTTCAGCTCGAGGACGAGCCACATCGAGAGGAGCGCCAGCAGGTAGCTGCCGATCTCGATCGCCGACAGTTTCGGCAGGCTGAAGTCGCTCGTCAGCCGGACGCTGCGCAGGTGCGGCTCCTTGTTCTGCGCGTCGCGCGGCGACTCGTGTTGCTTCTCCGTCATGATTTCCTGGTGTCGTTCGTGCGCCCGGCCATGCGAGGTCCGGCCGGCGGCGTTCGCCCTTCGCTGCACCGGATTGGTGCGGATGGCGAACCTTACGACCGTAAAGTATAGCCGCCATTATGAGCCGCCACGGGACCATTTGGTGCGTGGTGCGAACGCAAAAAGGGAAAACGCCGACGGGCCGTCGAACGGCGGCCGGGGAGGGGGCGCGCGCAACCGTTCGGCCGCGCGCGGCGCGGCGGGATCAGCCCGCCGCGACTTTGCGGCTGGTGCGCCTGAGCAGCGGCGCGAGGTACTTGCCGGTGAAGCTCGCCTTCGTCTTCGCGACCTGCTCGGGCGTGCCCTGCGCGATGATCTGGCCGCCGCCCGCGCCGCCTTCCGGGCCGAGGTCGATCACCCAGTCGGCCGTCTTGATCACGTCGAGGTTGTGCTCGATGATCACGACCGTGTTGCCCTGGTCGCGCAGCCGGTGGATCACTTCGAGCAGCAGCGCGATGTCGTGGAAGTGCAGGCCGGTGGTCGGCTCGTCGAGGATGTACAGCGTGCGGCCCGTGTCGCGCTTGGAGAGCTCGAGCGACAGCTTCACGCGCTGCGCCTCGCCGCCCGACAGCGTCGTCGCCGACTGGCCGAGGCGGATGTAGCCGAGGCCGACGTCGAGCAGCGTCTTCAGCTTGCGCGCGACGACGGGCACCGCGTTGAAGAACTCGTACGCGTGCTCGACCGTCATGTCGAGCACTTCGCTGATGTTCTTGCCCTTGTACAGGACTTCGAGCGTCTCGCGGTTGTAGCGCTTGCCGTGGCAGACGTCGCACGGCACGTAGACGTCCGGCAGGAAGTGCATCTCGACCTTCAGCACGCCGTCGCCCTGGCACGACTCGCAGCGGCCGCCCTTCACGTTGAACGAGAAGCGGCCCGGATCGTAGCCGCGCTCCTTCGAGGTCGGCACGCCGGAGAACAGCTCGCGGATCGGCGTGAACAGGCCCGTATACGTGGCCGGGTTCGAGCGCGGCGTGCGGCCGATCGGCGACTGGTCGACGTTGATCACCTTGTCGAAATGCTCGAGGCCCTCGATCGCCTCGTGCGGCGCCGGCTCGGCCGACGAGCCGTACAGGTGGCGCGCGACCGCGTGATACAGCGTGTCGTTGATCAGCGTCGACTTGCCGGAGCCCGACACGCCGGTGATGCAGGTCAGCAGGCCGACCGGCAGCTCGAGGTCGACGTGCTTCAGGTTGTTGCCGTGCGCGTCGACGATGCGCAGCATCCGGTCCGGCTCGGGCGCGATCCGCTCGTCCGGATACTCGATCGTGCGCTTGCCGACGAGGTACTGGCCGGTCAGCGATGCCGCGTTCGCCTGCACCTGCTTCGGCGTGCCTTCGGCGACCACCACGCCGCCGTGCTCGCCCGCGCCGGGGCCCATGTCGACCACGTAGTCGGCGGTGCGGATCATGTCCTCGTCGTGCTCGACGACGATCACCGAGTTGCCGAGGTCGCGCAGGTGCTTGAGCGTCGCGATCAGGCGGTCGTTGTCGCGCTGGTGCAGGCCGATCGACGGCTCGTCGAGCACGTACATCACGCCGGTGAGGCCCGAGCCGATCTGCGACGCGAGCCGGATGCGCTGCGCCTCGCCGCCCGACAGCGTTTCCGCGCTGCGCTCGAGCGACAGGTAGTCGAGGCCGACGTTGTTCAGGAAGGTCAGCCGCGCGACGATTTCCTTGATCACCTTTTCGGCGATTTCGCCCTTCGCGCCTTCGAGCGTCAGGCCGTCGAAGTAGCCGAGCGCGTCGCGCAGCGGCCAGGCGCTGACTTCGTAGATCGCGCGCGCGTAGTCGCCCGCGCCGACCCGCACGTGGCGCGCCTCGCGGCGCAGGCGGGTGCCGTCGCACGACGGGCACGGCTGGTTGTTCTGGTACTTCGACAGCTCCTCGCGCACCGCGACCGAATCGGTCTCGCGGTAGCGACGCTCCAGGTTCGGGATGATCCCCTCGAACACGTGCTCGCGGATCGTCGTGCGGCCGCGCTCGTTGATGTACGAGAACGGGATCGTCTGCTTGCCGGAGCCGTACAGCAGCACCTTCCTGATCTTCTCGGGGAGATCCTCGAACGCGGCGTCGATGTCGAATTCGTAGAACGCCGCGAGGCTCTGCAGCATCTGGAAGTAGAATTGGTTGCGCCGGTCCCAGCCCTTCACCGCGCCCGCGGCGAGCGACAGCGACGGGTGCGCGACGACCCGCTTCGGATCGAAGAACGTGATCTGGCCGAGGCCGTCGCATTCCGGGCACGCGCCCATCGGGTTGTTGAACGAGAACAGGCGCGGCTCGAGCTCCTGCAGCGAGTACGAGCAGATCGGGCACGCGAACTTCGAGCTGAACAGGTGTTCCTTGTCGGTATCCATCTCGAGCGCGATCGCGCGGCCGTCCGCGAGGCGCAGCGCCGTCTCGAACGACTCGGCGAGGCGCTGCTTCATGTCCGGGCGCACCTTGAGACGATCGACGACGACGTCGATCGTGTGCTTGTCGTTCTTCTTGAGCTTCGGCAGCGCGTCGACCTCGTAGATCTTCGCGACGCCTTCGTTCGCGGTGCCGCCGCCCGAGCGCACGCGAAAGCGCACGAAGCCCTGCGCCTGCATGTCCTCGAACAGCTCGGCGTGCTCGCCCTTGCGGTTCGCGACGACGGGCGCGAGGATCATCAGCTTGGTGTCCTCGGGCAGCGCGAGCGCCGCGTCGACCATCTGCGACACGCTTTGCGCTTCGAGCGGGATCTCGTGGTCCGGGCAATACGGCGTGCCGACCCGTGCGTACAAAAGTCGCAGGTAGTCGTGGATTTCGGTGACCGTGCCGACGGTCGAACGCGGGTTGTGCGACGTCGCCTTCTGCTCGATCGAGATCGCGGGCGACAGGCCCTCGATCAGGTCGACGTCCGGTTTCTCCATCAGCTGCAGGAACTGGCGCGCGTACGCGGACAGGCTCTCGACGTAGCGGCGCTGCCCTTCCGCATAAAGGGTATCGAACGCGAGCGACGACTTGCCCGACCCGGACAGCCCGGTAATCACGATCAGCTTGTGGCGCGGCAGGTCGAGATTGACGTTTTTCAGGTTGTGGGTGCGCGCCCCACGGATACGAATCTGTTCCATGAACCTGGCGAAAAGGAGGGGGACCAAACCTGCTACTATAACGGCTTTTCGAGACCGTCGTTCGGGGCTCCCGACCTTTGCAGCAGCTGTCAGCAAGGCCGCCGCCCGCGCCGGGACGGCTGCCCGCCGCACGGCCTTGCGCGTGCCGGAGCGCGGCCTGCCGATGGCTCGCGTCGCACCCGGCCGCCCGCCCGGGCCGACGGCCGTGATCTTCCGCCGCCCGCTGCCGGGCGGACATTCCGATCATTCGAAATTCACTCCCGATGTCCAATCCGTCCGCCACGTCTTCCCGCATGACTGCGCCCGAATTGCGCGCGACCACGTCGCTCGCCGCGATCTTCGCGCTGCGCATGCTCGGCCTGTTCATGATCATGCCGGTGTTCTCGGTCTACGCGAAAACCATCCCGGGCGGCGACAACGTGCTGCTCGTCGGCATCGCGCTCGGGGCCTACGGCGTCACGCAGTCGCTGCTCTACATCTTCTACGGCTGGGCGTCCGACCGGTTCGGGCGCAAGCCGGTGATCGCGACCGGCCTGCTGATCTTCGCGATCGGCAGCTTCGTCGCCGCGTTCGCGCACGACATCACGTGGATCATCGTCGGCCGCGTGATCCAGGGGATGGGCGCCGTGTCGTCCGCGGTGCTCGCGTTCATCGCGGACCTGACGTCCGAGCAGAACCGCACCAAGGCGATGGCGATGGTCGGCGGCTCGATCGGCGTGTCGTTCGCGGTCGCGATCGTCGGCGCGCCGATCGTGTTCCACTGGGTCGGGATGAACGGGCTGTTCGCGCTCGTCGGCGTGCTGTCGATCCTCGCGATCGGCGTCGTGCTGTGGGTCGTGCCGAATGCGGCGAAGCCCGTGCACGTGCCCGCGCCGTTCTCCGAAGTGCTGCACAACGCCGAGCTGCTGCGCCTCAATTTCGGCGTGCTCGTGCTGCATGCGACGCAGACCGCGCTGTTCCTCGTCGTGCCGCGCCTGCTCGTCGACGGCGGGCTGCCGGTCGCGTCGCACTGGAAGGTCTACCTGCCGGTGATGGCGCTCGCGTTCGTGATGATGGTGCCGGCGATCATCGTCGCGGAAAAGCAGGGCAAGATGAAGCCCGTGCTGCTCGGCGGCATCCTCGCTATCCTGATCGGCCAATTGCTGCTGGGCAGCACGCCGCATACCATCCTGATTGTGGCCGCGGTGCTGTTCGTCTATTTCTTGGGATTCAACATCCTGGAAGCGTCGCAGCCGTCGCTGGTCTCGAAGCTCGCGCCGGGCTCGCGCAAGGGCGCGGCCACGGGCGTGTACAACACGACGCAATCGATCGGGCTCGCGCTCGGCGGCGTCGTGGGCGGGTGGCTGCTCAAGCATGGCGGCGCGAACACGGTGTTCTACGCGTGCTCGGGCCTCGTGGCCGCGTGGCTTATAATCGCGGCCAGCATGAAGGCGCCGCCGCGCAAGGCCTGATCCCTTATCCGGGCTCGCATCGGCGGGGCTTGCCGGGCAGCCCGGCGGGCCGGCTCGACGCGATTCGCGAGCGGCCCGGCATCGAATCTATTGGAGAAACACATGGCATCCGTCAACAAGGTCATCCTCGTCGGCAATCTCGGCGCCGATCCTGAAGTCCGTTACCTGCCGAGCGGCGACGCGGTTGCGAACATCCGTCTCGCGACGACCGACCGCTACAAGGACAAGGCGAGCGGCGAGTTCAAGGAAATGACCGAGTGGCATCGCGTCGCGTTCTTCGGCCGCCTCGCGGAAATCGTCAGCGAATACCTGAAGAAGGGTTCGTCGGTGTATATCGAAGGCCGCATCCGCACCCGCAAGTGGCAAGGCCAGGACGGCCAGGACCGTTACTCGACCGAAATCGTCGCCGACCAGATGCAGATGCTCGGCGGCCGCGGTGGTTCGGGCGGCGGCGGCGGTGGTGGTGGTGACGAAGGCGGTTACGGCGGCGGCTACGGCGGTGGCGGCGGCCGTGGCGAGCAGATGGAGCGTGGCGGTGGCGGCGGTCGTGCCGGCGGCGCGGCGCGTGGCGGTGGCGGCGGTGCGGCGCAGAGCCGTCCGAGCGCGCCGGCCGGCGGCGGGTTCGACGAGATGGATGACGATATTCCGTTCTGACGATCAGCTTCTGCATCACATAAACAAAAAGCCTGTAACCCTCGCGGTTACGGGCTTTTTGTTTGGTCTCGACCGTCTGGCAGGTCCAGACTCATGCGCCGCTTTCTTCGAACTGGACCCCGCCCGGCTCGTCGATTTGCTTTCTTGTCCGGGATCCAGGATTCCACCCGGCTTCACATCCCCTTCGCCACGTTCGTCCCTGCAACAGTCCTGCCGAAATTTCCGGCGAGACTTGTCGCGCATCCATACCGGGAGAACACCATGCGAGATGCACCGAATCGCGTCTGCGAAGCGGCTTCAGCGTTACGTCGCGTCAAACTCCGCAACCTGTCCGCATCGCTGCCGGCCGTCGCCGCCGGCGCACATCGAGGAGGAACGAGCCATGAGTAACGACGCGCTCGATCCTCTGCTGCGGCAGTTCGCCGAGAAACAATTGGGACGGGCTTTGGCGCCGGGGGAGGAGAAGGCGCTGCTGGAGCGGCTGTCGCGCCGGGCGGCCGACCAGCAGGCGCCGGCAGTCGCTCCGGGCTCGCAGCCTCCTCGGCAGTCGCCCGCCACGAACCCGCCGCTTGCCCCGCTGAAGACCCGCCAGGAAGTGCGGGAGCAGATCAAGCACTTCCTGCAGCTCAATCAGCAGAAAGCCTACGAGAAGATGCGCGGCATCCTGCAGTCGATCGACGCGCAGAACGAGGCGACGCTCGGCGTGCTGGCAACGGAGCAGAGAAAGCTCTCCGGCATGCTCGATGCACGCGAGCCGTCGGACGGACAACCCGCCGCGAATCCGCAGTCGGGCGCGGCCGACATCCAGGACAGTACGCGTCAGGCACTGATGCTGATCGGCGAGCAGCTGACCGGCCTCATCAAGCAGGAAATGCAAGCGTGCTTCCGGCAATACGTCGATCCGCTCGCCGAACGCGTGCAGGCCATCCACGAATGGCTGCAGAACCTCGACGCATGCCTGAAGGAGCCGGACATACCCGCACCCGCCGCGGCCCCGGCAGTGTTGCCGGATATCGCGTCGCCGCCCGTTCACGATACCTCCGACCAAGCGTCCTTGAAGTAGCACGCGGGCCAAGCGGAAAAGCGGACCAACGCCGAGTCAGCCAGCCTTCGACGTGCGACCTCGCAACCGTCACGTGAACCAAGGAGCAAGAGATGTCCGAACACTGCCATGTCTGCCACGTCAATCCTGCGATTACCGATGCCGTCACGCAGGCCAACGTCAAGGTGGTCGCCGAAGCGCCAGCGATGGCGATGGGCTCGCTTTATCAAGCCCAGAGCCATTCGCTGAGCATCCTGTTCGAGAACGCGGTGCAGCAGCAGTCGCAGGCGGCGATCCAGTCGCAGACCTCGACGAACGTGGGCACGATGCAGCTGTACACCATCGGGCCGGAAAGCGCGGGCGCCGCCGCCACGGAAATCGGGGCGAACGGGATTCTGTCCGTGCTGGCCGACGTGATCGCGATCGCGAAGGTGATTTAAGGCGCTGGCGCGACGCCGGGGTTGAGCGGCGGCTCAGTGGCGTGAGCCGTCGCCATCGCCGACGTCATGCCGTTCATCGTTCCGGATAACTGATCAACCGAGCTGCGCCGAGACTCCGTTGCGGCTGTCAGCCAACCAGGAGAAACAACCATGGCAGGACCAGGACCCGAAATCCCCGATCAGGACCCTTGCAATTGCAAGACCTGCATCGTCAACCCCGCGATTACCGATGCCGTCACGCAGGCCAACGTCAAGGTAGTCGCTGAAGCGCCAGCGATGGCGATGGGCTCGCTCTATCAGGCCCAGAGCCATTCGCTCAGCATCCTGTTCGAGAACGCCGTGCAGCAGCAGTCGCAATCCGCGGTGCAACTGCCGACCTCGACAAACGTGGGCACGATGCAGCTCTATACGCTCGGGCCGGCAAGCGCCGGCGCCGCCGCCACGGAAATCGGGTCGAACGGCGTGATTGCCGTGCTGGCCGACGTGATTGCGATCGCGGAGACGATCGGGAAGAAGAAGCAATCCTGACGCGCCGGCGCCGACGTCGACGGCGGCCTGGTCACCCCGGCCGCCGCCGACGCATGACGCCGCACCGATCCATGCAAAGGCAGCCGCCCGCGCCGCCATGACGACGCCGGCAGGCGCGCGCCGCCATCCGATCCACCGATGCTTGCGCCGCGCCTCGTCGGCGGCCGCAGGCAATCCAGGAGTAACGACATGCCGGAACAGGTTTCCCCTGCGATCACCGACGCCGTCACGCAGGTCAACACGAAGGTGGTCGGCGAGGCGCCCGCCATGGCGTCGGGCACGCTGTTGCAGTCGAACAGCCATGCGACGTCGATCCTGCTTCACAACGCGGTGCAGATGCAGGCGAACCAGGCCGCATCCAACCAGGCCGCGACGACCGTCGGCATCATGCAGCTCTACAGCACCTCGCCGGCCGCGATCGCCGCCGCGGCGCAGGCGGCGAACTCCTCCTTTACATCGCAGCTGGCCGCAGTTGCGCAACTCATGAATGCGCTCAGGCACTGGCGAGGATGACCTTCGCTGCGCGCCGGGTGTGAGGCAGGGGGATTGAAGGGAGCTTCACCCGGTGCGCACATCCGGCCGCGGAATCCGGGTTCGACGCGTTCCGCCGCGCCGAAGCGACGCCGCCGGGCGATGCGCCCTTGCGCCGGACGCCATCGTTCGCGCCGGCACGTCAGTTCGCGTCGACGATGCCCCGCAGCAACTCCGGCTTTTCGATCGTCACGCGTTGCCCGTGCAGCCGGATCACGCCTTCGCGCTGCAATTTCTGCAGGCTGCTGTTCAGCCGCGGGCGGCTGACATTGAGCATGGCCGCGAGGATGCTCTGATTCTCAGGCAGCGGCACCTCCTGATCGCCGCCCTGCATGCGGTTCAGCAGATGGCGCGCGAGCCTTGCCTCCAGCCGGTACAGGCACGCCGACTCCACGAAATCGCTCAGCTGATGGATGTGCCGGCACAACTGCTCGTAGATGCGGTCCATGAAATCGGCGTTCGCCAGCAACGGTGCGAAATGCTGCCGATGCAGCAGCGAAATGCGGCAGTCCGAACTGAGCTGGGCGGTAAAGCTGCGCCGCTGAGCGCGCAGCAGCGTGCTTTCGCCGATGAGCTCGCCCGGCAGCGAGTGGCCCAGGATGATTTCGCGGCCGCCGGGTTCGTGCAGCGTCTTGTAGACGCGGCCGCGATGCACGAATGCCACGAAATCCTCCGGGTCTCCCTTGAAGAACAGCAGGCGGTTGCCGTGCTCGGGCCAGGGCATGAGATGCCGCGCGATATGCGCGAGAAGGCTTTCAGGGAGCTCCGTGAGTATCGGTATATTGCGCAGCGCTTGAATGTTGGCGAAGGCAGACATGTTTCCCGTGCGCGGTTGTTTGTCAGTGCAGCCACCTAGCGGAAAACGTTGCCTCGTGAGCAGCGTGAAAGCGGAATAATCAAGATGACGTAATAGTCGGTCATGTCCCGGGCGGTCGCTCCCGGCGCACATTGAAGAGCGGCGGTCCTGCCGGGGTGGGAGATTAAGAATTTCCGTTCATAATAATCAAGAATATTCATTAAATCGAGCCGCTTAATTTCGTTGTTACGCGGGTAACAGCGTTATCCGCGGCTTCGAATCGATTCTGTGTTTTCCATAAAAAAGGAAGGCACGGGATGAAAACCTCAAACCAGCGCGAGACCCCAGCCAATGCCTCATTGACGCAACAGCTCGACAGCACCTGGCGGGAAATGGAGGGCAAATTGCGCCGCCGCGCGCGCCTCCTGTGCAAGGGCGATGTTCATCGCGCCGACGAGCTGCTTTCCGATACGGCGCTGAAGGTCCATATCTACCTGCAGCGTTCGCCCGACCGGGTGCAGAACCTCGCCGGCTTTCTGTTCCTGGCGCTGAACCACGCGTTTCTCGATTGCGCGCGGCGGCGTCGCCGCGAAAGCTGCGTGCTCGAATTCGATGCGGGCTGGGATGACGATCACGTCGTCGAGCTGGCGGGCCACACGCCGTCGGTCGAGCAGCAGCTCCTGCTCAGGCAGCAGCTGCTGCGTCTCGAGCACGCGCTGTCCCTGCTCCCGCCGCAGCAGCAGACGCTGTTCGCGCTGAAGTTCGAGGAAGACCGGCCGTACCTGCACATCGCCGCCACGCTCGGAATCAACGAAGCGCTGGCGAGAAAGCGCGTGGAACTGCTGCGCAAGAAGTTGCGCGAGGAACTGGCCTGAGTGCGTTCACAAACGCAGGCCCGCAGCGTCCGTAACGGCAGATGCGGCGTCGACGCCATTGCGGCCTGCGCGTTTCTTCCACCGTATGCGGGACCCGAGATCCAAGGAGGCCTCGTGGCAGACAAAGTCAATGAACAGATCACCGACGCCGTGACGCAGTCCAACGTCAACGTCGTCGCGGGATCTCCCGCTCAGGCGCTGGGCACGCTCTACCAGATGTTCAGCCAGGCCGTCGGCATCTCGGCGCAGAACATGACGCAGCAGCAGGCGGCGTTGAACCAGATCTCGAACGCGGTCGTGTCCAAGGCGGTGGCGATGATTCTGGCCGTCGAGGTGTCGCCCAAGAGCGCGCAGGGTGGCACGCCACCGGGCACGCCGCCAGGTGGAGACGTGCAGCGCGGCGTGCTGCCGCCTGGTTTGTCGCAGTAGCGCCGTGCCGATTTTCAGGACTCTTGAACTATGAATACGATAGGAAACGAGGGCGGGCAGGACGACGACGCGGCGGCAACGCACGACGTCGCGCAACACGGAGCCGGCGCGGCGGCGCCGGCAGTGGCCGATCCGCGCGCGGGCGCGTCGAAGGCGGGCGCACGATCGTGGCCGGTCAGTCGTCTGCGACGGCTCACCGATACGCTGAAGGCGCCGAACCAGATCCGCGAGCCGGAATGGCCCGGCCATGCGTCGATGCAGTCGGTGCAGGCGATCAATGCGGAGGCGGCGTCCTACGCGACGACCCAGATCGCCGTCGGCCCGAACATGATGATCACGCAGGCCGGCGGCCTGGTGGCGCAGGCGGCGGCGAACTACTTCGAGGCGTCCACGTCGCTGGCGATCGCCGGCAAGAGCGTGCTGATGAAGGACCTGGCGCAGAAGACCGTCGATGAAGACGTCAAGGGGATGGCGATGGACGCGATGGGGCTGCTGTTGACGGACCTGTTCGTCGCGACCGCGGCGATGGTGGCGGGCGCGGCGGAAGCGATCGAAGGCGAGGCGGCGAGCATCGCGCTCGACAAGATCGACGAAAGCCTGCAGAAGTATCAGGCGCTGCTGGACAAGAAGGGCGGCTAGGCTCGTTTGGCGATGGTTCGGTGGTGACGTGCCGGTCGCGGCTGCTTTCCGGTTTCAACACCCTGCACGAGCGCGAGGAGGCGTCGATGAATTGCCTGATTCGTATTGGCGCAAGCTGTGGCGGTACGCCCGCCCGGAGGGCGAGCGATCTGCAGCGATCGAAGGCCCGGCGCCGGGCGGCGCTGGGCGCGCGTCCGGCCTTCGAGCCCGGGCGCCGCGTGCCGCCGGCGATGCGGACCGGTTCGCCGACGCAGGCACGCTGCCGGTTGACCCGGCGCGTCGCGTGCCGCAGCGGAGGCAGGCCTCGCACCGTCGTCCGATGAGACGCGTGCGGCGCGCGAGATGCCGACGTCCGCACTGCTTCGCACGAGCGAATGGGTATTCTGGATGACGAACGTTCCGGGAAATGACGCCCGTGAAAACGAGTCGATTGACGCTGACTCGGCCGGCGACAACACTCCATCAACGGCGCCGTCGATTCGTTCGATTCCAAGGTCCATTCAACTTACGCGAGGAAAACATGCCCTACATCCTTCAGCACGTACAAGGTCCCGCGCCGCTGCCGGTAGGCGAGCGCGTCTGGGGAGACGCGCCCGAGATCGATTTCGGCGCGATGACGAGCTGCATCGCGCTGGTCGAGGAAACGCCGGGCCAGGCGCTTTCGGTGCGCGCGATCCACCTGTCGATCGTCAGCGCCGACGGCACGCCCGTCTACGATCCGGCGTCGAACGTCGCAGGACAGGTCGGCGCGATCATGCAGGCGAACGGCAACCTGCGCGCGTGTCTCGGGCGCATCGACATCTGGCAGAACAACGCGTCGGCCCAGGTGCGAAACTTCTTCGTCGCGCTGATGCAGCAGCTGAATATCCTGGACTGGGTGCAGTTGCCCGACGGCAATCTGCAGGCGAGGATGCACAACGGGGGCATCCAGTATCGGCAGGTCGGCGCGTGGGTCGACGTGTAAGCCCGACGTGCGCGATGATCGAGCACCGTTTTTCCCGCATCGGCCGCGCTTTGCCGCGGCCGATGCATTTATGGCGCGTCACGACGCAGCCACGAATGTTCGGCTATGCTGCACCCTTTGGCGCTTCGATCGAGAGGGGACCATGCGGCGTGTCGTGTTCAACCAGAAGGGCGGCGTAGGCAAGTCGACGATCGTCTGCAATCTCGCCGCGATCAGCGCGAGCGAAGGGCTGCGCACGCTGGTGATCGACCTGGACGCGCAGGCGAACTCGACCCAGTACCTGCTCGGCGAGCGCGCCGCCGGCACTGCGCCGACCGTCGCCGACTTCTTCGAAACCGCGCTGACGTTCAACTTCCGGCCGGTCGACGCCGCGTCGTACATTCATCCGACCCCGTTCGAGAATCTCGACGTGATGCCCGCGCATCCGGATCTCGATGCGCTGCACGGCAAGCTCGAGTCCCGCTACAAGATCTACAAGCTGCGCGACGCGCTGAACGAGCTCGACGCGTACGATGCGGTCTACATCGACACGCCGCCCGCGCTCAATTTCTACACGCGGTCCGCGCTGATCGCGGTCGAGCGCTGCCTGATCCCGTTCGACTGCGACGACTTCTCGCGCCGCGCGCTGTACACGCTGCTCGAGAACGTGAAGGAGATCCAGCAGGACCACAACGCGGGGCTCGAGGTCGAAGGGATCGTGATCAACCAGTTCCAGCCGCGCGCGAGCCTGCCGCAGCAGCTCGTCGACGAACTCGTCGGCGAAGGGCTGCCCGTGCTCGCGTCGCGGCTGTCGTCGTCGGTGAAGATCCGCGAATCGCATCAGCGTGCGACCCCCGTCATTCATCTCGAACCGGGGCACAAGCTCGCGCAGGAATTCCGCGCACTGCACCAGGAACTGGCCGGCTGACGCCGCCGCCGCGCTACCCGAATCACCGCCATCCCACGCCCGCGCATGCATGCGCGGCGCCCGCTCTCGCCATGTCTCGTTGCCGGCCTGCGCCCGGCCTTATTCCCGTTTTTTGAAAATAATCGTGAAAACGATTTTGATGAAAATCAGCAAAAACGTTTTCAGTGGGTGCGATTCATCTATAAATGATTTGTCTATAAGCGCGCACCAATTTTTCATTAATCATAATAATCGGTGTGTAAAGCTTGCCTGCTGATTCGGTCAGAAAGTAGTCAAAATGTGAAAATCGTTTCCAGGCGGGTGTTTGCGACATGGCCCTGAAATTAATTACCGCCAGACCCGATTGGTGCGGGTGTTGACGAATTAGGGTTTATACCGAGTATTGATGCCAATCGATTGACAATTAATGCAACTAGAATGGACACTCTAAACGTCGCGCAAACAATGTATGATGTGCGATAAATAAGAAACCGAACGAAATGTTCGGCATCCGTATTTCCTATACAAACTGTCGAATTGTAAACAGGAGCGTTCCGATGTCCTTTTTCGCCCCCGAAAAACTTGTCGCCGATTACCAATCCGGCGTCGCTGCCTGGTTCGCTGTCGCCCATCCGGCGCTGCGCGGTTTCGAGGCCGTGGTCGACCTCAACCTGCAGGCGACCAAGACGGCGCTGACGGAATACGAAGACAGCCTGAAGGGCGCCTTCAGCGGCAACAGCCCGGCCGAATTCATCACGCACCAACTGGGCGCGTCGCAGCAGACGGTCACCAAGGCGGCGTCGTATGGCCGCCATCTGCTCGACATCGCGACGGCGACCCAGGCCGAGTGGGCGAAAGTCGCGCAAGCGCAGTACGAGCAGAACGACAAGCGCCTGAAGGACGTGATCGGCGAGCTGACGAAGCACGCGCCGGCCGGCACGGCTCCGGTGGTCGCTGCCTTCAACACGGCGCTGTCCGCGGCCACCGCGGCGGCGGAATCGGTGCGTGCGGCAACGGGCCAGGTGATCGAGGCGGCGCAGAGCGGCCTCGACGCGGTCGGCGCGTCCGCGCGCAACGGCAAGCAGGCGGCGGGCGCCGCCCGCAGGGACGCGGGCGCGCGCGAATCGGCGGCCTGAGCGCGCGTCGCGCGATCGCGCGACGCATCGATCGACGCGACCCGCCGCCGGACGCCGCGTGTGCCACGCGACGTTTGGCCGCGATGTTCGCGAGCCGCCGTGCCGCGTAGCGGTCGCGCGGCAACCGATGCCGGACCGGCGCCGGCCGGCGGCACAACAGCAATGTGACTCTGATGCAGGAATCGAACATGACGGACGTAGTGATCGTATCGGCCGCGCGGACCGCGGTCGGCAAATTCGGCGGCACGCTCGCGAAGATCGCGGCGCCGGAGCTGGGCGCGACGGTGATCCGCGCGGTGCTGGAGCGCGCCGGCGTGAAGCCGGAGCAGGTGAGCGAAGTGATCATGGGCCAGGTGCTGGCGGCCGGCTCGGGCCAGAACCCGGCGCGGCAGTCGCTGATCAAGGCCGGGCTGCCGAGCGCGGTGCCGGGGATGACGATCAACAAGGTGTGCGGCTCGGGCCTGAAGGCGGTGATGCTGGCGGCGAACGCGATCATCGCCGGCGACGCGGAGATCGTGGTCGCGGGCGGGCAGGAGAACATGAGCGCGGCGCCGCACGTGCTGCCGGGCTCGCGCGACGGGTTCCGGATGGGCGACGCGAAGCTGGTCGACACGATGATCGTCGACGGGCTGTGGGACGTGTACAACCAGTACCACATGGGGATCACGGCGGAGAACGTCGCGAAGGAATACGGGATCACGCGCGCGGAGCAGGACGCCTTCGCGGCGCTGTCGCAGAACAAGGCGGAAGCGGCGCAGAAGGCGGGGCGCTTCGACGCCGAGATCGTGCCGGTGGCGATCCCGCAGAAGAAGGGCGAGCCGCTGCAGTTCGCGACCGACGAGTTCGTGCGTCACGGCGTGACGGCGGACGCGCTGGCAGGGCTGAAGCCGGCGTTCGCGAAGGACGGCACGGTGACGGCGGCGAACGCGTCGGGGATCAACGACGGCGCGGCGGCGGTGCTGGTGATGTCGGCGCAGAAGGCGGCGGCGCTGGGTCTGACGCCGCTGGCGCGGATCAAGGCGTACGCGAACGCGGGGGTGGACCCGAGCGTGATGGGGATGGGTCCGGTGCCGGCGTCGCGCCGGTGCCTGGAGCGCGCGGGCTGGACGCCGGGCGACCTGGACCTGATGGAGATCAACGAGGCGTTCGCGGCGCAGGCGCTGGCGGTGCACAAGCAGATGGGCTGGGACACGTCGAAGGTGAACGTGAACGGCGGGGCGATCGCGATCGGTCATCCGATCGGGGCGTCGGGCTGCCGGATCCTGGTGACGCTGCTGCACGAGATGGTCAAGCGCGACGCGAAGCGCGGGCTGGCGTCGCTGTGCATCGGCGGCGGGATGGGGGTTGCGCTCGCGGTCGAGCGCGGTTGAGCGGTTTCTGACAGCAGTTTGTGAGATTGGGCGCCGTCGCGGTGCAGGCATGCACCACGACGGTGGCCCGTGACGGCTTGCGCGCCGGACAAGCGGTACACAACAAAAACGCGCGATTCGACGATGCGCCCGGCGCATCGAAGCGGTGTGGGCGGCAAGCGGTGCCCAGGCAGCGCTAATGGATTGCCACATCATCGATTAATCTTTTTGTCGGTACTTTATAGGATGACTAAGCGAATTGCAGTTGTGACAGGTGGAATGGGCGGTCTCGGCGAGGCGATCAGCATCCGGTTGCACGACGCGGGCTACCGGGTCGTCGTCACGTATTCGCCGAACAACAATGGCGTCGACCGCTGGTTGACCGAGATGCACGCCGCGGGCCGCGAATTCCACGCGTATCCGGTGGACGTGGCCGATCACGACTCGTGCCAGCAATGCGTGGCGAAGATCGTGCAGGACGTCGGGCCGATCGACGTGCTGGTGAACAACGCGGGCATCACGCGCGACATGACGTTCCGCAAGCTCGACAAGGTCAACTGGGACGCGGTGCTCCGCACCAACCTCGATTCCGTGTTCAACATGACCAAGCCGGTGTGCGAAGGGATGGTCGAGCGCGGCTGGGGGCGGATCGTCAACATCTCGTCGGTCAACGGCTCGAAGGGTTCGGTCGGCCAGACCAACTACGCGGCCGCGAAGGCCGGCATGCACGGCTTCACGAAATCGCTCGCGCTGGAAGTCGCGCGCAAGGGTGTGACGGTGAACACCGTGTCGCCCGGCTATCTCGCGACGAAGATGGTGACGGCGATTCCGCAGGACGTCCTCGACAGCAAGATCCTGCCGCAGATTCCGGCCGGCCGGCTCGGCAAGCCCGAGGAGGTCGCGGCGCTCGTCGCGTACCTGTGCTCCGACGAGGCGGGCTTCGTGACCGGCTCCAACATCGCGATCAACGGCGGGCAGCACATGCATTGACGCGCGGCGGCCCGGGCTGCGCGCCTCGCGCGCCCGGGACGTGCTCCAGCCATTCAGCGCCGGGGCAGCGCGCGTGCGCGATGACGATGACGGACGCGGGCCTCTTCTCGTTCTGCCCGCCCCGCTCGCCGTCGCCCGCCGTGCCGCCGCGGCTTCACATTCCGGAGCAGGCATGGGTGACACTTCGATGGGCCTCGCGATCGGCGGGGCAGCGCTCGCCGTCGCGTTGACGGCGGCGATCGTTCACTACTGGCTCGAGCGGCGCCGCGCGCGCTTGCTGCGCGACTTCGATCATCGCGACTGCTGGCGTGCGGCATACGGCAAGGCGGCCTTGCACGGCGTCAGGGCGAAGCGGCGGGCCGGTTGAGCGGTCGGGTGGCGGCGCAGCGTCCCGCTGCGCCGCCGCGGACTGCGCTCAGTCGCTGCCGTCCTTGTGGAAGATCCGCTTCGTCGTGCGCTTGGTCGCATCCCAGCCTTCGCGCGATGCGTGCTTGGTCGCATCCCAGCCTTCGCGCGATGCGTGCTTGGTCGCGTCCCAACCCTCGCGCGACGCATGCGCGACGCCGTGGCCGACCGCCTTCGCGGCGCTCGCGGTCGCATGGCCGAAGCTGCGCGCGGCCTCGCCGGTCTTGTGCGCGGCTTCCTTCGAATCGCGCTTGATGTCCTGCTTCACCTCGGACAGGTCCGCGTGCGCGGCCGGGCAAACCGTCGCGAACACGAGTGCGGCAAAAATGAACTGACGACCTTTCACAAGCAGATTCCTCCCAACGTTGTCATCGAATCTCCGCGCCGCCGCCAGGCGGGCGAAGCGCGCCGGCCGCGGACGCATCGAGCATCACCGCGGCGCGGCCGCTCAGCAGCACGCGCCCGCCGCAGCGAAGCGTGAAGCCGTACAGCACCGTGACGTCGTCGCCGCCGACACGTTCGGCTTCGACGGTCAGCGGTGCGTCGCACGTGTCGAGGCGCTCGACGAACGCGTCGACGCCGCGCACGCTTGCCAGAAAGCCGGCGCGCGGCCGCTCGCGCGGCGCGCCGACGAGCGCGCCGTGCACGGCCATCGCCTGCGCCGCGTATTCGATCCCGCAGACCGACGCGAGCCGGCCGTGCGCGCGCAGCGGGTTGCGCGGATCGCGGTGGCTCGTCGCCGTGCAGCGGATTCGCGCGTCGTCCCAGAAGTCCACCGAGTCGAGCAGGCACATCGCGCCGTCGTGCGGAATGTGCGCGGCGATCCACGCGCGGTCGCGCATCGTGCCGGCGGTCGTCATCGCGCACGCTCCGCGAATGCGTCCGGCAGCGCGACGTCGACCTGCACGCGCCGGTCCGCCAGATAGTCGAGCACGACGCGCGCGGCGCGCGGCGCGGCGAGCGCATCGAGCAGAGGCAGCGCGCGCGCGCGGCGGGATTGCCGATGCGCAACGCTTCGAGCGCGGGCGACGCGAGCGTCGTCGCGCTCGCGTCGGTGAGCTGCACGTCGATGCGCGCGAGCGTGGCCGCGCCGGCCTCGGGCGCGAGCACGAGCGCGACGCCGAACGCATCGACGATCGGCCGCACCGCGCGCAGCGGCTCCGGATAGTCGGTGTCGTATGCGATCAGCAGGCACGGCACGCGATCGACCGCGACCTGGCAGACGCTTTCGAGCAGCCCGGCGGCGAAGCTGCCGTCATGCGCGCACAGCACGTTCGACGCGGCCGTCGCGCCCGTCGCGATGCTCCAGTAGCCGGCCGGCGCGTTGTGCACGGAGTTGTGAAAGCGCGTTGGCGACAGCAGCCGGTCGTCGCCCGCGAGCGTCTCGCAGATCGCATGGCAGTTCTGGCTGTCGCCGCCGGATGCGCTGAATACGGTTGCGAGCGTCGCGGCGTCGCGTCCGCTGGCGGCGACCGCTTCGCGGCCGACCGCGAGCGCGGCCCGCACGACGGGGCCGGTGCGCCGCCGCTCGGCGCTCGGCAGGCCGGCCGGCGGCGGCAGCACGGTGCGCGCGCCCGCATAGGCCGCGCGGCCGGCGAGCACGTCGGCCGCGTGCGGCCAGTCGTTCAATCCCGGCCCGATGAGGCCGATGCTCTCGATGTAGGCGCTGAGTGTCATGTCGGTGGTCAGCGGCGCGCGTAGCCGGCGCGGCCGAGGATCAGGCTGCAGTTCGTGCCGCCGAAGCCGAACGCATTGCTGAGCACGGCGCGCACGCGCGCGTCGCGGCTCGCGAGCACGTAGTCGGTGGCGAGGGCCGGGTCCGGGTGCGTCGTGTTGACGCCGGCCGGCACGAACTGGCCGCGCAGCGCGACGGCGGCGACGACCGCCTCGAGCGCGCCGGCCGCGCCGAGCGTGTGGCCGGTCGCGCCCTTGGTCGAGCTGCACGGCGTCTGCGGGAACAGCGCGCCGATCGCGCGGCCTTCGGCGGCGTCGTTGCTCGGCGTCGCGGTGCCGTGCAGGTTGATGTAGTCGATGTCGGCCGCGCCGAGGCCGGCCGACGCCAGCGCCTGCTCGATCGCGGCGCGCGCGCCGCGCCCGTCCGGATGCGGCGACGACATGTGATGCGCGTCGCTCGATTCGCCGATGCCGAGCAGCAGCACCGCGCTGTCGTCGAGCGCGTCAGACGCGGGCACGCGCTCGACGAGCGCGAACGCCGCGGCCTCGCCGATCGAGATCCCGTCGCGCGCGACGTCGAACGGCCGGCACGGCCGGCGCGACAGCAGTTCGAGCGAATTGAAGCCGTACAGCGTCGTGAGGCACAGCGAATCGACGCCGCCGACGACCGCCGCATCGATCAGGCCCGCTTCGAGCATGCGGCGCGCGGAGCCGAACACCTTCGCGCCGGACGAGCATGCGGACGACACCGCCAGCGCCGGGCCGCGCAGCGCGAAGTATGCGCGCACGAACGCGGCGGGCGAGTACGGGTTATGGGTTTGCGCGTAGTGGAAGCCGGCCGGCAGCGCGCCGCTTTGCGGGTCGCGGCGCCGGTACGCGTGCTCGGTCTCGAGGATGCCGGCCGTGCTGGTGCCGACGAACACGCCGACACGTTCGGCGCCGTAGCGCGACACGGCGGCCGCGACGCGTTCGGCGAACCCGTCCTGCGTGAGGCCGAGCTGCGCGAGACGGTTGTTGCGGCACTCGAAGTCGCTCAGGTCGGCGCGCACCGGCTGCGCGTCGACGCCGTCCACCGCGCCGATCCAGGTGTCGAGGTCCGCGCGCTCGAAGTCGCATCGCGTGAGTCCGCCGCGCGCGCCGCGCAGCGCGGCGACGGTCGCGTCGAGCCCGCGCCCGATGCAGCTGGTGGCCGTGAAATGCGAAAGCAGGAGAGGGTTCACGAGGGTCGAATCCGGTTGCCGGTTCGGGCGCCGCGGTGCGTGGTGAGGCCGCGCGGCGCGCCGATAGCCATTGAATTTTATCAAACGGGCGCCGTCGGGCCGGCCGCCGCCGGCGGTTCCGGCGCGAGCGCGGCGCGCAGCGTCGTCCAGCGCAATTGCGCGTCGGCGGCCGCGCGCAGCACGGCCGGCAGCACGTCGAGCACGACCGGCTCGCCGCGCGCGTCACGCGCCGCATGGCCGTCGTGGACGAGCAGGATGTCGCGCGGCGCGAGCCCGTGCAGCAGGCGGCGCGTGACCACGCCGGCATCCCGCTCGCGCGTGTCGAAGCCGCGCCGCGTCCAGCTCGCGAGCTGCAGGCCGAGCTCGCACAGCACCGGTTCGAGGAACGGATTGCGCAGGCCCGCGGGCGCGCGGAAGAACAGCGGGCGCGTGCCGGTGAGCTCGGTCAGCGTACGCTGCGCGGCGTCGATCTCGCGCCGCAGCGCGCGCGGGCCCGACAGCGAGAACGTGTGCCGGTGCCGCTGGCTGTGATTCTCGACCGCATGGCCGCGCGCGACGAGCGCCTCGATCCACCGCGGATGGCGGCGCGCAAGGTCGCCGATGCAGAAGAACGTCGCCTGCGCGTCGTAGCGGTCGAGCAGGTCGAGCACGCGCGGCGTGACGTCCGGGTCGGGGCCGTCGTCGATCGTCAGCGCGATCCGGCGGCTGGCGCCGTCCGGCAGGCGCGTCCAGTTCGGGCCGAGCAGCGCGCTTTTCGGCCACAGGCCCGCCGCCGTCAGTGCGAGGTGCGACGCGATCACGCCGCCGGCCGCCCATGGCCAGCTCGCCGGCTGCGCGACGACGGCCGCCGCCGCGCCCGCATGCAGCGCGGCCGCGCCCGCGACGAGCGGCGTCGGCGTCCAGCGGCGCGCGTCGCCGGGACGCGGTGCGGATGACGGTGTGGATGTCGGCGCGTTCATGTGCGTCCTCCCTGCAGCGGTGCGGCGGCCGGCGGCGCCAGGATCGCGGCGAACGCGAGCGCGAGCATCGCGCCGGGGCCGACGGTCAGGCCGAAGGTTTCGAGCAGCGGCACGTGCGACAGCGCGAGCAGCCCGAACCCGGCGACCGTCGCGAGATTGGCGACCAGCAGCGACACGAGCGTGTGGGGCGTGACGGGTTGCGCGTCGTCGCGCTTGCAGAAGAACAGCGCGTAGTTCGAGCCGACCGCGACGATCAGCAGCATTCCGATCAGGTGCAGGATCGTCAGCGGCACGCCGGCGGCCGCGAAGCCCGCGGCCACGACCAGCACCGCCGCGACGAGCGGCGCGAGCGCGCGCACGACGCGCCGCGGCGAGCGCAGCGCGATCAGCAGCAGCACCGCGATCGCCGCGAAGCCCGCGAGCGACAGGCGGAGGTCTTCCCGCACGTAGTCCACGTACAGGCGGTCGGCCTCGGCCTTCATGTCGACGAACAGCGCGCCGGGCACGCCGGCGCGCGCGACTGCCGCGCGGATCGGCGCGGCGTCGAGGCTTGGCGCCGCGTCGAGGCCTGGCGCGGCTTGCGCCGCGTGCGCCGTGTGCGCCGCGCGTGCGGCGTCCGGCGCGCGCAGCGGCAGCATCGCGCTCCAGCGGCCCGCGCGCTCGGTCAGCAGCGCATCGACCGCGAGCGCCATCGACGTGCCGCGCAAGTCCGCGCGCGTCAGGAGCGGCGCGTGGCGCGCGGCGTCGACGTCGGCGACGAACGGCGCGAACAGCTCCGGCTTGACGGTGATCGGCTGGTGCGCGACGGCTGCGCGCAGCCGCGCGGCGAGCGTGCCGGCGTCCGGCAGGCTCGCCTGCCGCGCACGTTGCGCGGCGTCGCTCGGCAGGTAGCGCGCGGGGTTCTCGAAGCCGGCGAGCGCGCCGTGCTCGACGAGCGGCTGCAATTGCGCGGCGACGCGCTCCGCGCCTTCGAGCGCGGCTTGCTCGCTGTCGGCCGGAATCACCACCAGATAGCGGACGTCGGGCGCGCCGACGTCGGCGCGCAGGCGCGCGTCGAGCGCCTGCGCGCGCGCGGGCACCGGGCTCAGCGCGGCGAGCTCGCGGCTCCACAGGTCGTCGCGATGCAGCGCGAGCGCCACGCTCGCGGCGAGCACCAGCGCGGCCAGCGGCCAGCGCAGGCGCGGCGCGGCGGCGGCCGCGCGCGCGAGCGCCGTGCCTGCGCGCGACACGTCGCGGATCGCGACATGGTCGCCGCGCAGCGGCGGCAGCACGAAGCGCGTGACGAGCGCGGCGGCCGCCAGGCCCGCGATCGAATACAGCCCGAGCTGCACGAGGCCCGGGAAGCCGGAGAACAGCATCGACGCGAAGCCGCAGACGGACGTCAGCACGCCGAGCCGGATCGTCGGCCAATACGCGGCGAGCCACGCGCGCGTCGCGTCGGCCGGGCGGGTCGCGTCGCGCGGGCCGGCCTGCGCGGACTGCACGAACAGGTAGATCGAGTAGTCGACCGCCTCGCCGATCAGCGTGGTGCCGAAGCCGAGCGTCAGCCCGTGGACCGTGCCGAACGCGACGCTGACCGCCGCGAGCCCGGCCGCGATGCCCGACAGCACCGGCAGCAGCCCGAGCGCGAGCGTGCGCGGCGAGCGGTACAGCGTCAGCAGCAGCGCGACGATCAGCAGCAGGCTCAGCGTCGACAGGCGCTCGACGTCGCGCCGGATCGTGTCGCGCGTGTCGACCGCGAACACGCCGGGCCCGGCCATCGCGAGCGTGCAGGACGACGCGCCCGGGGTCGCCTGCCGCGCCGTATCGAACGCGCGGCGCACGGCATCGATCGCGCGCGCCTGCGCATCGGTGTCGGAGCCGGCGGCGGCCGTCTGCACGACGAGCACCGCGCGCGCGCCGTCGCGCGACGCCCACACGCCGTTGCGCGACGCCGGCAGCGCGCCGCTGTCGAGCTGGCCGACGAGCGCGGCGACTTCGCCGGTTGGGTCGCGCGGCAGCAGCGCCTTCGCGACGAGACCGGCCGACGAGCCCAGCAGGTCGAGGCTGTCGCCGAGCGCCTGGTGCAGGCCGTCGGCGGTGAAGCGCTGCGGCGTCACGGCCGGGCTCAGCAGGTAGCGATGCGCGACGATGAACTGCTGGTCGCGCGCGTCGTTGACCGGCTCGCCGTTGTTGACCGCCGCGAACTGCGGATCGTCGCGCAGCGCCGCGGCCATGCGCCGCGACAGCACCGCGCGCGCGGCGGCGGTGTCGCCGTCGATCGCGACGAGGATCAGCCGCGACACGAGGCCGTCGCGCAACTGGTCGACGAGCACGCGCTGCCCGGCGCTCGGCGAGCGCGGCAGGAACGCGGACAGGTCCGCCGTGAAGCTCGCGCGGCTGATCGCGAACCCGCAGGCGAGCAGGCCCAGCAGCCACGCGAGCACCGCGCGCTGCCGCAGCACGCGCAGGCCGCGGGCGACGGGCGAAGGCCGGGTGCGGTCGTCCATCAGTTCGCCGGAACGGGTTGCAGCCGCATCAGCGAATGGTCGCCGTCGGCCTGCCGGATCGCGACGCTGCGCAATACGTCGCGCGTGCCGTCGAGCGTGATCGTGCTGACGACCTTCAGCATCCGCGCGTCGAGCGGCGTGAGCGTCAGCGTCCAGTCGTCGCCGCGCCCGGACAGCGCGACCTTGTAGACCCGCTCGAGCGCGAAGCGGTTGCCGGAGAGCGTCGCGCGAATGCTGTCGATGAACGCGCCGAGCTCCGGATAGCGGTCGAGCGCGAGCGTGTATGTGCGGTTGTTGCGCTCGACGGTCAGCATGCCGCCGTCGACGACGAGGTGTTCGGGCTTCGGGCTCAGCGTGTGCTTTTCGAGATGATCCGGCGCGACGAACACGAGCTCGCCGGACGACTCGACCGGCTGCGCGGCGATCGACAGGTTTTTCGTCTCGGTGAACGTCGCGCGGCCGGACTTGTGCTGCGCGAGCGTCGACATCAGCCGGTCGAGGCTCCATGGCGCGCCGGCGTCCGCCGCGCGCGCGGGCGCGGCCAGTGCGATAGCGGCGGCGAGCGCGGCTGCGGCGATGGTGAACGGGAAACGGCGGAAGGCGGCCATGCGTCAGGAATCCCTCGTGGCGGGCAGGCCGGCGGCGTGCACCGGCGCGTCGTCGCGACGCGCGGCGGGGGCGTTGCCGTCCTGCCAGAAGTCGAAGAAGTTGAACCAGTTGTACGGCGCGGCGCGGCAGTGCTCGTCGAGCAGCGCGACGTAGCGCGCGAGCGCCGCGTCGACGGCGGCCGCGCGCGCGTCGCGGCGCACGCCGGAGAAATCGGCGAGCGGCTCGAAGTGGACGTCGTAGCGGTTGCCGTCGCGATAGAGGCCGGTCATGAAGATCACCGGGCGCCCGAGCATCGCGGCCATGTACAGCGGCCCGAGCGGGAACGCGGCCGGCGCGCCGAGCAGGTCGAGCCGCCGGGTCGATGCGGCGGCGTCGTCGCGCAGCGTGCGGTCGGCGAGCATGCCGACCATGCAGTTCGCGTCGAGGCGCTCGCGCACCTTCAGCATCGAATCGACCTGCCCGAGGGGAATCACGTCCGGCTTCGCGGCGGGATTCACGGCGGCGAGCGTCGCGTTGATCTTGCGCGCGTTTTCTTCGTACATCGTGACGACGACGCGCAGGCCCGGCTGGGTGCGGCCGAGCGCGCGCACGATCTCGAAGCTGCCGAGGTGTGCGCCGATCAGGAACGCGCCGCGTCCGCCCGCGAGCGCGGCGCGCACGTGCGCCTCGCCGTGCAGGCGCACGTCGAACAGGTCGACGCGCTCGTTCATCAGGTACACGCGGTCGTGGATCGTCGACGCGAACGTGAACACGTGCCGGTACACGTCGCGCCAGCGCGCGGGCCGGCCGAGCGCGCGGCGCAGGTAGCCGCGCGACGCCGCGCACGCGCACGGCGAGAACAGCACGAACCAGGCCGCGACGAGATGCAGCACGACGCGCGCGGCGCGCCGCCCGAAGCGCAGCGAGATCCACGTCATCGCGCGCAGCAGCGGCGTGTTGCTGCGCTCCCGGCGCCGGGCCCATGCGGTGCGCTTCATGCGGGCGTCGCCTCCCGCGCGGCCGGCGGCGCGGACAGCACGCCGGTCGCGACGTCGCGGCGTCCGGCGCGCACGGTGAAGCGGATCGCGCCGCTCGCCGCCGCGTCGAACGCGAGGTCGAGCGGCTCGCCGGGCGCGGCCGGGCTCAGGAATTTCGCGGAGCCGAGCCGCCACGCGTGCAACGGGCGGTTCAGCGCCGCGCCGATCGCGGTGATCGCGTGATCGAGCAGCACGACGCCCGGCACGATCGGGTGGCCGGGGAAATGGCCGGGCAGCGCCGGATGGTCGGCGGGGATCGTGAAGGCGAGCGTGTTCGCCGCGTCGGCGCCGCGATCGGGCGTGGACGACGCAGCGGCGCGCGTATGCCGGGCGGCCAGCGCCGCGAGCACGTCGCGCGGCAGCTTGCCGGTGTCGTTGCGCGGCAGCGCGTCGACGAACACGAGCGGGCGCGGCATGAACGCTGGATCGATCCGCTCGCGCAGCGCGCGTTGCAGGTCGGCGGCCGCCAGCGTCGGCGCGACGACGAGCGCGACGAGGCGCGTGACGGGTTCGACGCCCGCAGTGCGGCCGGCGTGCGTCGCGTCGTCGGGCATGAAGAACACGCCGTCGATGACGCCGGGGATCGCATTGAGCTGATGGTTCAGGTACGCGAGCGACGTGCGCTTGCCGGCGATGTTGACGAGGTCCGCCTTGCGGCCGTGCAGCAGGAAGCGGCCGTCGCCGAGCAGTTCGAGCACGTCGCCCATCGGCACGGGCGCGTCGACATGCGCGCCCGACACCCACATGGTCGGCCCGCCGTCGTCGTCCGCGCTTTCGCGCGCATCGACGCGGATGCCCGGAAACAGTTGCCAGGCCGTGTCCTGCGCGGTGCGGCGCGTCGCGATCTGGCCGGTCTCGGTGCTGCCGTAGATCTCGACGAGCGGCGCGCCGAGCGCGGCCTCGGCTTCGCGCGCGAGCGATGCCGCGAGCGGCGCGGTCGCCGACAGCACGAGCGCGGCGCGCGGCAGCGCGTGCGCGGACGACAGCAGTGCGCGCAGGTGGATCGGCGACGCGACGAGCACGCGCGGTTGCGGCACCGCATCGAGCGCCGCGCGGATGTCGAGCGGGTAGAACGGCAGGCGGTTGCTGAACGCGAGCCCGCCGACCAGCGCGAGCAGCACCGTCGCTTCGAAGCCGTACATGTGCTGCGCGGGCACGGTGCCGACCAGCGTGTACGCGCGGCCGTCGAGCAGCCCGAGGCGCCCGGCCGATGCGCGCAGGCAGCCGACCAGGCTGCCCCAGGTCTTGCGGTGCGGCACCGGCGCGCCGGTCGAGCCGGACGTGAACACATAGGCCATGAGCCGCGATGCGTCGATCTGCGGGACGACGAACGGCGCATCGCCCGAGTCGACCACACCGTCCGCCGGCGCGGCGTCGGGATACGCGAAGCGCGGCAGCTCGATCGCGCAGCCGGGCGCGTCGTGCAGGCAGAACGCATCGGGCGCGAACGATGCGAGCCGGCGGACCGTGTCCGGCGTCTGCGTGGACGGCAGCAGGCTGACCTTGCCGGCGACGAGCGCCGCGCACAGGCCGACGGCGAAGCGGTAGCGATCGCGGCACACGTTGAACACGTGGCCGCCCGCGGGCAGCGCGGCGGCCACGCGCGCGACGTCGGCGAGGAACGTGCGCACGGTCACGCGCGCGCCGTCGCGCCATGCGATCGTCTGCTCCGGGGACGAATGGAAAACCAGCGGATAAGTCGGCATAAATCAGCGAAAACGAAAGCGGGGCCGGCGCGGCCGCCACGCGGCGCCGGCCGTGAATTCAGCGCGCATGGCTGGCGCGGGCCCCGGTCGCCTGCCGGTACGCGCGCACCGCGTCGAGCATGCGCGAGCGCGGCTCGTGCGGCAGCGCGAAGCGCCGGCACGCATGCTCGGCGGCGAACATCACGGCGACGAGCGGCAGCGACAGGTAGTTCGCGAACGTCGACCACGCGACGATCGGCGCGGTCGCGAACAGCAGCGTCGACACGGCGGCGATCGCGACGAAGAACAGCGTCCACGCGATCGTGATCTGCCGCGTGTAGCGCGCGATGGCCGGCGTGACCGCGCCGTGGACCATTGCCGCGAAGCGCGTGCAGAGCGGCGTCTGCCCGGCCGCCAGCGTGCGGCCGAACAGCAGCGCCATCGCGAGGTTGAAGCTCGCGTGCTCCAGATACAGGCCCCAGCCGAAATGCCGCGCGAGCGGTTCGCGCGCGGCCCACAGCGCGGCGGCGGCGAGCGCCCATGCCGGCACGAGCCGCGCGCGCCGCGGCGAGCGCAGCGCCGCGCCGAGCGCGAGCAGCAGCGGCGGCACGAGCGCCATCGCGAGTCCGAAGCCATGCGCGCCGGGCGTCGCGGCCGCGTAATGCGCGCCGGCCTGGTAGGCGACCACCGCGCCGACGGCGAGCGCGCCGCGCGCGATGCGCGCCGGCGTGCTCATTGCGCGGCTCCGCGCGCATGGCGTGCGCCGCCGGTGCGCGTGACACGAGCGGCACGCGCGGCGGCAGTGCGGCAGCGGACGGCGGGAGGCGCGAAAGCGCGGCGAACGGACGGACGCGGCATGGCTGGATGCATCGATGGGGGTCGGGGGCGCGACGCGGTCGTCGGGCCGTCAATCATCATATGAATGGCGGCCGGAGCCGAAGCCCGGCCACCTCTCGTGGCACGCACATTTTAGGGTGCCTGCCGCGCGTCTTTCGGGCATGCGCGTGGGGCTTTTGTAACCGAATGTATGGCGCCGCGCGCAGCCCGTCGCGCGGCCGATCCATTTCCATCCAAAGCGGCTCAAGCATCCCGTGGGTTCGCGTCCCGAAATGCGGGCGGCGCGCGCCCGCACGTCTGTAACCCTTTCACCGTATACGCCCCGATACCCGTCGACTAGAATCCGCGTAACTTTTACCAAACGATCCCCAAAAACACGGGCGGGGTGGACGGCGGATGCCGGAGGAATGGACAGACGCACGCGGCGACGCGTGCGCGAGACGGCCGTTTCGGTGCGCTCCCGCTGCCGTGTGCCGCCTGTTTGCAAGCATGATGAACGCACTGGAACAAGAGCTCGCCGCGCTGATCATCGGCGAACTGAATCTCGAAGACGTGTCGCTCGACGCAGTGACCGCCGACACCCCGCTCTATGGGGAAGGATTCGGGCTCGACTCCATCGACATCCTGGAAATCGCGCTGCTGATCTCGAAGAAGTATGGCTTCGAGCTGCGCTCGGACAATCCGGATAACGAAAGGATCTTCGCGACGCTCGGCGCGCTCGCCGCCTACGTCGCCGCGCATCGCACGAAATGACGGCGCGCGCCGCCACGGCGCGAAATTGGTGACAACGGCACGCGGCCGGGTGCGGAGCATGCGCTTCGCGGCCGCCGCGTCGATCGGAGTGGAACGCACATGAAAGGAGACGGTCGATGCGCGCGCTCGTGACGGGCGGCAGCGGTGCGCTCGGGCAGGCAATCTGCGAAGCGCTGGCGCTGGCCGGCCATGAAGTCTGGGTGCACGCGAACCGCCATCTCGCGCAGGCGGAAGCGGTCGCGCAGCGGATCGTCGCGGCCGGCGGCGCCGCGCACGCGATCGCGTTCGACGTGACCGACGCCGACGCGGTCGACGCCGCGCTCGCGCGGCTCGTCGACGACGCGCCGGTGCAGATCCTCGTCAACAACGCGGGCATCCACGCCGACGCGCCGATGGCCGGCATGTCGCGGCAGCAATGGCGCAGCGTGATCGACGTGACGCTCAACGGTTTCTTCAACGTCACGCAGCCGCTGCTGCTGCCGATGATCCGCACGCGTCGGGGGCGGATCGTCAACATCGCGTCGGTCGCGGGCGTGACCGGCAACCGCGGGCAGGTCAATTACGCGGCCGCGAAGGCCGGGCTGATCGGCGCGACGAAGTCGCTGTCGCTCGAGCTCGCGTCGCGCGGCATCACCGTGAACGCGGTCGCGCCCGGCATCATCGCGTCGCCGATGGCCGACGACGCATTTCCCGCCGAGCGCATCAGGCAGCTCGTGCCCGCGCAGCGCGCGGGCCGCCCCGAAGAAGTCGCGGGCATGGTCGCGTATCTCGTGTCCGATGCGGCCGCCTACGTGACGGGGCAGGTGCTGTCGGTCAACGGCGGTCTCGCATGACGATGCCCGACGTGGAAACCCGATGCCGCGGGTCGTCGGCAGGTCATAAAATTCCGTCAGGATTCCCGTCTTCGACCTTGGCCGTGCCCATGTCCTCGCCGCGCGCTTCGTCCACCCATCTCGTGCTGATTCCGAGCTACAACCCGGGCATCCGGGTCGATGCGACCGTGCGCAGCGCCCGCGCGCAGTGGAATCCGGTGTGGGTCGTCGTGGACGGCAGCACCGACGGCAGCGCCGAGCGCCTGCAGGCGCTGGCCGAGCGCGATCCGGGGCTGCACGTGATCGTGCTGCCGGAGAACCGCGGCAAGGGCGCGGCGGTGCTCGCCGGGCTCGACGCGGCTGCCGCGCGCGGCTTCACGCACGTGCTGACGATGGACTCCGACGGCCAGCATCCGGCCCACCTGATTCCCGCGTTCATGGCCGCGTCGCAGGCCGCGCCCGACGCGATGGTGCTCGGGATGCCGAAGTTCGACGCCGACGCGCCGCCGTTGCGCGTGCAGGGGCGGCGGCTGTCGAACGTGTGGGCCGACGTCGAGACGCTGTGGGCCGGCATTGGCGATTCGCTGTACGGCTTTCGCGTGTATCCGGTCGCGCCGCTCGCGGCGATCATGCACCGGCAGATGTGGATGCGCGGCTTCGACTTCGATCCCGAAGCGGCGGTGCGGCTGTGCTGGGCCGGCGTGCGCCCGATCCGCATCGACGCGCCCGTGCGCTATTTCCGCGAGAACGAGGGCGGCGTGTCGCACTTCCATTACGGGCGCGACAACGCGCTGCTCACGTGGATGCACCTGCGGCTGATCGCGGGCTTCGTGCTGCGGCTGCCGCTGCTGGTCGCGCGCCGGCTTACGCGGCGTCTGCCTCCGCGCCGCGGTTGATCCAGATCGTCTTTCATCCTCGATCCCGCTGCCTAGAATCCAGTTACGCGCGACGCGGCGCCGCCGGCGCAGTCGCACCATCGTGGGCGAAACCGCTCGCGCGCAGGCAATCCCGACACGGTTCAATCGTAAGGGGAATCGTCATGGCGACTTACGTGGTTCTCGCAAACTTCACCGATCAGGGCATCCGCACGATCAAGAGCACGCGGCAGCGTGCGGGGCAGGTCGCGGAAATGGCCCGCACGTTCGGCTGCAACATGAAGGAGGTGTACTGGACGCTCGGCGCGTTCGACATCGTCACCATCATCGACGCGCCGGACGAGCAAAGCCTCACCGCGTTCGGCTTCGCGCTCGGCTCGGCGGGCAACGTCCGCACGCAGACGCTGCGCGCATTCGACAGCACCGAGGTCGGTGAAATCATCGCGAAGATGTAGTGCCGGCGCGGCCATCATGCTTTCTTTTTTCTTCCTCCGTCACGCAGCGTGGCGCCTGCGATGCCGCACCGCGTCACGCTTTGCGTGCGTACAGTTCCGACTTGCTTTCACCCGATAACTGACTAAGGTTGAAGGACGGTCAAAGGGCCGGAAGGGGCGCAGCCCGCATGTGTGCGATCTGCGTACCCCGCAACGGCGGCGCGTTTTCCGCCGGCGGCGCGATCCGTCGCCGAGCCGGACGCGCGCGCCTCGGCGGCATCACTTCACCGAGCCGCGCCGCATCGACGCACGCCTGGCTTCGCACCCGCACGGAGGCGAGTCATGAGCACGGTCGCGCGCTTTCATGTCGACTACACGCAGTATCTGGGGCCCGACGGCGAGCCGGTGCAGCCGTTGCCCGAGTTCGCGCAGGACCCCGCGGCGCTGCTGCCGCTCTATCGCGCGATGGTGCTGACGCGCGCGTTCGATGCGAAGGCCATCGCGCTGCAGCGCACCGGCAAGCTCGGCACGTTCGCGTCGTCGGTCGGGCAGGAGGCGATCGGCGTCGGCGTCGCGAGCGCGATGCAGACCGACGACGTGCTGTTCCCGTCGTATCGCGACCATGCGGCGCAATTGCTGCGCGGCGTCACGATGGCGGAAAGCCTGCTGTACTGGGGCGGCGACGAGCGCGGCAGCGATTTCAGCGCGGCGCGCCACGACTTCCCGAACTGCGTGCCGATCGGCACCCAGGTGTGCCATGCGGCGGGCGCGGCCTATGCGTTCATGCTGCGCCGCGAGCCGCGCGTCGCGGTGACGATCTTCGGCGACGGCGGCACGTCGAAGGGCGACTTCTACGAAGCGATGAACATGGCCGGCGCATGGCAGGCGCCGCTCGTGCTCGTCGTCAACGACAACCAGTGGGCGATCTCGGTGCCGCGCACCCGGCAGACCGCCGCGCAGACGCTCGCGCAGAAGGCGATCGCGGCCGGCATCGAGGGCCGGCAGGTCGACGGCAACGACGTGATCGCGGTGCGGCAGGTCGTGTCGGAAGCGCTCGACAAGGCGCGCCGCGGCGGCGGCCCGACGCTCGTCGAAGCGCTCAGCTACCGGCTCGGCGATCACACGACCGCCGACGACGCGACGCGCTATCGCGACGCCGACACCGTCGCGAAGCAATGGGAGCACGAGCCGCTGATCCGGCTGCGCACGTACCTGATGCGCATGAACGCATGGGACAAGGCGCGGGACACCGAGCTCGGCAAGGCCTGCTACGCGCAGGTCGACGCAGCCGTGCAGGAATACCTGGCGGTCGCGCCGCCCGGCACGTCCGCGATGTTCGACCATCTGTACGCGACGCTGCCGCGCGCGCTGCGCGAACAGCTCGACACGGCGCTCGCGTTCGCACCGCCTGCGGGGAACCATCGTGGCTGACCTGAACCTGGTGGAAGCGGTCAATCGTGCGCTTGCCTACGAACTCGCGAACGATCCGGCGGTGGTCCTGCTCGGCGAGGACATCGGCGTCAACGGCGGCGTGTTCCGCGCGACCGTCGACCTGCAGTCGCGCTTCGGCGCCGAGCGCGTGATCGACACGCCGCTCGCGGAATCGGGAATCGCGGGCGCCGCGATCGGCATGGCGGCGATGGGGCTGCGGCCGGTCGCCGAGATCCAGTTCACCGGGTTCATCTATCCGGCCATCGATCACATCCTCAATCACGCGGCGCGGCTGCGGCACCGCACGCGCGGCCGGCTGTCTTGCCCGCTCGTGCTCCGCTCGCCGTGCGGCGGCGGCATCCACGCGCCCGAGCATCACTCCGAAAGCCCCGAGGCGCTGTTCGCGCATATCCCCGGGCTGCGCGTCGTGATGCCGTCGTCGCCGGCGCGCGCATACGGGCTGCTGCTCGCCGCGATCCGCGATCCGGACCCGGTGATCTTCCTCGAGCCGACGCGACTGTACCGGCTGTTCCGGCAGCCGGTCGAGGACGATGGCGAGGCGCTGCCGCTCGACACCTGCTTCACGCTGCGCGACGGCGCCGACGTCACGCTGGTGAGCTGGGGCGCGGCACTGCAGGAAGTGCAGGCGGCCGCCGACCAACTCGCGCAGGACGGCGTGATGGCCGAGGTGATCGACGTCGCGACGCTCAAGCCGCTCGACGTCGACACGATCCTCGCGTCGGTCGCGAAGACGGGCCGCTGCGTGATCGTCCACGAGGCGCCGCGCACCGCGGGGCTCGGCGCGGAGATCGCCGCGGTCATCGCCGAGCGCGGGCTGTATTCGCTGCTCGCGCCGGTGCAGCGCGTGACGGGCTATGACGTGGTCGTGCCGTTGTTCCGGCTTGAAAGCCAATATCTGCCGAGCGTCGAGCGGATCGTCGACGCCGCGCGCAAGACGCTGGAGGCCTCCTGACCATGAAGATCTTCAAGCTGCCGGACCTCGGCGAAGGGCTGCAGGAAGCGGAAATCGTCGAATGGCGCGTGAAGGCGGGCGACACGGTCGCGGCCGACCAGCCGCTGCTGTCGGTCGAGACCGCGAAGGCGATCGTCGACATCCCGTCCCCGCAGGCGGGCCGCATCGCGAAGCTGTTCGGGCAGGCGGGCGACCTCGTGCATCTCGGCGCGCCGCTCGTCGCGTTCGAAGGCGTGGGCGACGACGCGGATGCCGGCACCGTGGTCGGCAAGGTCGAGGTGGGCGCGCAGGTCGTGCACGACGCGCCGGCGGCGCTCGGCGGCGGGATCGGTGGTGCGCTCGGCGGCGCGGGCGCGATCAAGGCGATGCCCGCGGTGCGCGCGCTCGCGCGCAAGCTCGACGTCGATCTCGCGATGGTCACGCCGTCGGGCGCGGACGGCGTGATCACCGCGGCGGACGTGCAGCGGGTCGCGAAGGTGCTCGCCGAGGTCGGGCCGGCGGAAGTGCTGCGCGGCGTGCGGCGCGCGATGGCGCAGAACATGGCGCGCGCGCAGAGCGAGGTGGCCGCGGCGACGGTGATCGACGACGCCGACATCCACGCATGGGCGCCGCGCACCGACGTGACGATCCGGCTGATCCGCGCGCTGGTCGCGGGCTGCCGCGCCGAGCCGGGGCTCAACGCGTGGTACGAGGGGCACACCGGGCGGCGGCACGTGCTCGCGAAGATCGACGTCGGCATCGCGGTCGACCTGCCCGACGGCCTGTTCGTGCCGGTGCTGCGCGACGTCGCGCAGCGCGACGCCGCCGGCCTGCGGGCCGGCTTGGACCGGATGCGCGACGACATCCGCGCGCGCCGGATTCCGCCGGAGGAACTGCGCGGCAATACGATCACGCTGTCGAACTTCGGGATGATCGCCGGTAAATATGCGGCGCCCGTCGTGGTGCCGCCGACGGTCGCGATCCTCGGCGCGGGCCGCATCCACGACGCCGTGGTGGCGGTCGGCGGCGCGGCCGCCGTGCACCGGCTCCTGCCGCTCAGCCTGACGTTCGACCATCGGGTCGTCACGGGCGGCGAGGCGGCGCGCTTTCTCGCGGCGGCGATCGCCGACCTGCAGGCGGCGGACTAGGGCCTGTTCCCGCTAATAACGGGCTTGCGAACGTGCGTTGCCGGTCGCAGTGCAAGGAGCACGGAGCGCCGTTTGGCCGAGCCAAACAAGCGACGCGCGACGCCGCAATGCGGCCGGCAACGCACGTTCCCCTGATCTTGAAAATTCATTCGTGGGGCTGGCCGCCAGAAGGGCCGATCGCCGCGTCATGCTCCTTGCGAATACGTCCAGTATTCGCTGCGTCGCATTCCTCGCGCTCGGCCCTTCTGGCGGCCAGCGCAAGCCCGTTATTAGCGTGAACAGGCCCTAGATTCGCGCGCGCCGCGCAACCTTTTTCAACATTTTTGCAGCGCAATGACGGCCGCTACGCGCCGATTGCGTCTTTTTGTACGATTAATCTACCTGTCACTTGATGTAAACAACTGGTAATTTTCTGCCGTTTTATGCAAAATCGCCGCTTCGAAATACAACTACCGAGGGTACACACATGCAGTTGAAAAAAGCGGTTGCAGCTTGTGGCGTGGCGTTCCTGCTGAGCGCGTGCGGCGGCGTGCAGGGTCTCGACGCGAACGGCCTCGCGTCGGCCGGCTCGAACATGCTCAAGGCGGCGACGCTGTCGGACGCCGACATCGCCGCGCTGTCGAACGACTCGTGCAAGTCGAGCGACGCCCAGTCGAAGATCGCCGCGCCGGGCAGCGCGTACGCGAAGCGGCTGACGAAGGTGATGGCGGGCTTCGGCGACATGACGCTGAACGGCCAGAAGATCAACTACAAGGTCTACATGACCAAGGACGTCAACGCGTGGGCGATGGGCAACGGCTGCGTGCGCGTGTACAGCGGCCTGATGGACATGATGAACGACGACGAGCTGCGCGGCGTGATCGGCCACGAAATGGGCCACGTCGCGCTCGGCCACTCGAAGAAGGCGATGCAGACCGCCTACGCGGTGAGCGCGGCGCGCAGCGCGGCCGGCGCGGCGTCGCCGGGCGTGGCGGCGCTGACCAACTCGCAGCTCGGCGACATCACCGAGAAGTTCATCAACGCGCAGTTCTCGCAGTCGCAGGAAAGCGCGGCCGACGACTACTCGTTCGACCTGCTCAAGCAGAAGGGCATGAACCAGAAGGGTCTCGTCACGTCGTTCCAGAAGCTCGCGAAGCTGGACGGCGGCAAGAGCTCGATGATGGATTCGCACCCGTCGTCGGCTAGCCGTGCGCAGCACATCCAGGATCGCCTCGCGAAGGGCAACTGATCAAAGCGCCGGCAAGGCCGGCGCTTCAGCCTGCAGACGAACCCCGCGTTCTCCGGAGCGCGGGGTTTTGTTTTTTCAGGTCACGGCACCATCCCCGGCAGCACGTACGCCTGCACGAGCGTGATCAGCCCGACGATCACCGCGAAGAACAGGCTGTGCCGGACCGTGAAGCGGAACAGCTCCGCTTCCTTGCCGACGAGGCCCGTCGCCGCGCACGCGACCGCGATCGACTGCGGCGAGATCATCTTCGCGGTCACGCCGCCCGTCGTGTTCGCGGCGACGGCGAGCGTGTCCGGCAGGCCGAGCTGGTGCGCGGTCGCCTGCTGCAGCGAGCAGAAGAGGGCATTCGACGACGTGTCCGAGCCGGTCAGGAACACGCCGAGCCAGCCGAGGAACGGCGAAAAGAACGGGAACGCGGCGCCGGTGCCGGCGAGCAGCAGCGCGAGCGTCGACGACATCCCCGAATAGTTCGCGACGAACGCGAACGCGAGCACGAAGCCGATCGACAGGATCGGGCGCGCGAGCTCCTTCAGCGTTTCGCCGAACGTGACGAGCGCGTCGCGCGGCTTCATCCGCAGCAGCACGATCGAGATCAGCGCGGTCACGAGGATCGCGCTGCCGACGGCCGACACCAGGTCGATCTTCAGCACCGCGTCGAGCGCCTTCGGCGTCGCGACGATCGGCGCGGTCTTGACGACGAGCTGGTCGAGCGCCGGCACCTTGAACTTCAGCACGGTCGCGGCGAGCGCGCCGTGCGGGGCGAACAGCGCCTTGAACGGCGCGAGGCTCCACACGGTGACGACGCCCGTCAGGATCAGGAACGGCGACCACGCGCGCAGCGTCTGCGCGAACGTGTACGGCGACGCCTCGCGGCTCGTCGACGAACCGAAGCCGCCGAAGCCGGCGAGCGCCGCTGCGCCGCCGCCCGACGCGACCGTGCCGCCGGCCGCCCCGCGGGCCGTCTGACGGGCGCTGCTCGGCTGCCACACCTTCAGGAACGCGGCGAGCGCGACGAGGCTGACGAGCGACGACGTGATGTCCGGCAGCTCGGGCCCGAGGTGATTCGACGTGAAGTACTGCGTGATCGCGAAGCTGCCGCCGGCGACGAGCGCGGCCGGCCACGTCTGCCGCACGCCGCGCAGCCCGTCCATCATGAACACGAGCCAGAACGGCACCGCGAGCGACAGCAGCGGCAACTGGCGACCGGCCATCGCGCCGATGTGGAACGCGTCGATGCCGGTGACCTGCCCCGCGACGATGATCGGGATGCCCATCGCGCCGAATGCGACCGGCGCGGTGTTCGCGATCAGGCACAGCCCGGCCGCGTGCAGCGGGCGGAAGCCGAGGCCGACGAGCAGCGCGGCGGTGATCGCGACCGGCGCGCCGAAGCCGGCCGCGCCTTCGAGGAACGCGCCGAACGAGAAGCCGATCAGCAGCATCTGCAGCCGCTGGTCGTCGGTGATCGACAGCACCGACGCGCGGATGACGTCGAACTGGCCGGTCTTGACGACGATCCTGTACAGGAACACCGCGGCGACGATGATCCACGCGATCGGCCAGAGGCCGTACGCGAAGCCGAAGCCGGCTGCCGCGAGCGCCTGCGGCGCGGGCATCCGGTACGCGAGGATCGCGACGCCGAGCGACAGCAGCAGCGTGATCGCGGCCGCGACGTGCCCTTTCAGCCGCAAGCCGGCGAGCGCGACGAAAAAGAAGATGATCGGGATCGCGGCGACGAACGCCGACAGCCCGAGGCTGCCGAGCGGGGTATAGATCTGATGCCAGGCCTGCATGGTTGTCTCCTCCATATGTCTCTATAGGTCTATCGGTACGGCTCGGAAAGCGGGTGCTACTCGGGCTGGCCACGCGCGCGCAGCAGGTCGGACAGGCTGCGCGGCGCCGGTTCGAGCGGCGTGCGGTGCTGCGTCCAGCCCATCTGCTGCGCAGGCGCGAGCGCGCGCAGGCGCGTCGCCGCCCAGCGGAACGCGCGGTACGCGCGCGGATGCGCGAACGCGCCGGACCAGAAGCGCCACACGAGGTCTTCCGCGCGGCTGTAGTTCGCGCCCTGGCCGCGCAGCGGATGCGCGACCGGCTCGTCGGGCTTGCGGTTCGCCTCGGTGCGCAGCCGCACCAGCAGCTGCGGGATCGGAATCCGCACCGGGCAGACCTCGCCGCACGCGCCGCACAGCGTCGACGCGGTCGGCAGGTCGGCGGTTGCGTTCAGGCCGAGCAGGTGCGGCGAGATGATCTTGCCGATCGGCCCCGGATACGTTGTGCCGTATGCATGGCCGCCGATCCGCGTATAGACGGGGCAGTGGTTCATGCACGCGCCGCAGCGGATGCATTGCAGCGTCGCGCGCAGCTGTTCGTCCGCGTAGGCCTGCGTGCGGCCGTTGTCGAGCAGCACGAGGTGCAGCTCGCGCGGGCCGTCGCGTTCGCCGTCGCGGCGCGCGCCGGTGATCAGGTTGAAGTAGGTCGTGATCGCCTGGCCGGTCGCCGAGCGCGTGAGCAGGCTCGACAGCGGCACGACGTGCTCGAGCTTCGCGACGACCTTCTCGATCCCCATGATCGCGATGTGCGTGTCGGGCACCGTGGTCGACAGGCGGCCGTTGCCCTCGTTCTCGACGAGCCACAGCGTGCCCGTGTCGGCCGCTGCGAAGTTCACGCCCGACAGGCCGACGTCCGCATCGACGAACGCCTGGCGCAGCGCGCGGCGGCCGGTCTGGATCAGCTCGTCGACGTCTTCCGTGTAATGCGCGTCCGGAATGTGCGCCTCGAACAGTTCGGCGATGTCGCCGCGCGTCTTGTGGATCGCGGGCATCACGATGTGCGACGGCTTCTCGCCGGCGAGCTGGACGATGTATTCGCCCATGTCGGATTCGATGCAGTCGACGCCGCGCTCGGCGAGGTAATGGTTCAGCTCGATTTCCTCGCTCGCCATCGACTTGCCCTTGATCACGCGGCGCGCCTGCTTCGCCTGCACGATGCCGAGCACGATCGCGTTCGCTTCGTCGGCCGTCTCGGCCCAGTGCACGCGCACGCCGGCCTCGGTGAGCTTCGCCTCGAGCCGTTCGAGCAGCGCCGGCAGGTGCGCGAGCGCATGCTGCCGGATCGCCTCGCCGAGATCGCGCAGCTGCTGCAGCTCGGCGTCGTCGGGGAACTGCGTCGCGCGTTTGCCTTGCAGGAAATCCATCGCGCCGCGAAAGCTGCGGCGCAGCTTCGGATCGTCGAGCGCCTGGCGCGCGCGGGCCTTGAAGTCGCCCGGGGCGACGAACTGCATCGGGTGGTCGCTCATCGCGCAGCTCCTTGGCGATCACGCGGGGCCGCGGCGCCGGCCGGCTCGGTGACGATCACGACCCACAGACGGCGCGGGCCGTGCGCGCCGTACGCGAGCGTCTGCTGGATGTCGGAGGTCTTCGACGGTCCCGACACCAGCACGAGATTGGTCGGCATGCCCGCCTGCCAGCGCTCGGCGTGCACGGTCGCATGGAGGTCGGCGTGCAGCGTGCGCGCATGGACGAGCGCGACGTGCAGCGGCGGCACCAGCGACACGGTGCGCGGCGTGCCGGCGTCGGGCGCGAGCACGAGCGTGCCGGTCGCTGCGATGCCCGAGCGCGCGACCGTGAAGCCCGCGTCGATCGTGTCGAACAGCTCGGCCTTCCATGCGTCGATCGGCCGGTCGAACGGCACCGTCGAGACGGTGTCTGGCAGCGCGCGGGCCAGCGCCGCCGATTCCGCGCGGGCCGGGTCGAGCAGCAGGCGGCGCACGCCGGCCGCGGCGAGGCGCGCGGCGAGCTGCGCGGGCCACGCGGCCGCGTCCGCGCACCAGACGTCGGCGTGCGACGCGGCGAGCGCGGCCTGCAGTGCCTGCGCGAGCGCGTGCGGATCGGCCGGGGCGGCGGCGCGCCGGGCCGCGTAGTGGCGGTCGATGCGGGCGTCGAGGGGGGCGGCGTCAGCGGCGGCGGATGCGGCGGCGGGCGCTGCCGTGCGCAGCCGCGCGAGGATGGCTTCGCGCGCGCTCATCGGTCGTCTCCGCGTAGCGACGCCGCGCCGGCCGTGCGGCGCCACAGGAAGCTCGCGAGGTGCTCGACCGGCAGCGGTGCGCCGGCCTTCGCCGCCGCGTGGCCGATGTTCAGCAGGCAGCCGCAGTCGGCGGACACGAGCCGGTCGCAGCCGGTTGCGCACGCCGCCGCGACCTTGTCGCGCACCATCGCGCCGGAGATGTCGGGATGCTTCAGCGAGAACGTGCCGCCGAAGCCGCAGCATTCGGATTCGCGTTCGTGTTCGATGCGGGTCACGCCGGGCAGCGCGTCGACGAGCGCGATGCCATGCGCACGCGTGCCCATTTCGCGCCGCGCCGCGCACGACGTATGCAGGACCACGCGCTCGTCCGGCGCAGCAGCAGGGGCGAGCACGTCGAGCCGCACGCCGAGCACATGAACGATGAATTCGGCGAATTCGTACACGCGTTCGGCGATCGCGCGTGCCTTCGCGCCGTTCACGGGATCGTCGGCGAACAGCGCCGGCCAATGGTGCCGCATCATGCCCGCGCACGAGCCGGACGGGACGATCACGGGCCACGGCTCGGCGAACAGGTCGAGCTGCGCGGCGGCGACGCGGCGCGCGTCGTCGGGATTGCCGCTGCTGTAGGCGGGCTGTCCGCAGCAGCTCTGGCCCCGCGGATAGTGGACGGTCAGGCCCTCGCGCTCCAGCAGCCGCACCGCGTCGAGCCCCGCGTCGGGGACGAACAGGTCGACCAGGCAGGTCGCGAACAGATAGACGTCCGCGGGCGCGGCCGGGGGGTAGTGCCTTTCGTTCATGTCTCGCTCCATGGGACGGCGGCCCGGCACGCGGGCCGGCTTTCGCTGCATAATTCCCGCGACGGCGCGTGGGTTCAAATTGGTTGGGCCAGTCGCGTCGCCCAGCATTCTGGAGACCCGACGATGGCAGGCATGGCGGCCCGTGGCCGGACCGAAGTGGTGATGCGCAAGATCGAGACGGCGCTGCTCGACGGCACGTGGCCGGCCGGCGCCCGGCTGCCGGCGGAGCGGGTGCTCGCGGAGCAGTACGGCGTCGCGCGCAACACGATCCGCGAGGCGATCCAGCGGCTCGTCGCGCGCGGCCTGCTGCAGAGCCGGCGCGGCGCGGGCGTGTACGTGACGGACCAGCTGCGCGCCGGCATCGCGTCGCCGTGGGGGCAGCTCGTCGCCGACCATCCGGCGCTGCGCGACGACATCCTCGAGTTCCGCCGCGTGCTGGAGGGCGCGACCGCGTATTTCGCCGCGCTGCGCGCCGACGCGGGCGACCGCCGCCGAATCCGCGCGCTGATGCGCGAGCTCGAAGCCGCGCACGCGAACGACGACCGCGCGGTCGAGGCGGCGACCGATTCGAAGCTGCACGAGGCGATCGCGCTCGCGTCGCACAACACGATGTTCCTGCACCTGCATACGAGCGTGATCGGCATGCTGCGCGAGCACATCACGGTCAACGCGACCGGGATGAGCGAGCAGGACGCGGGCGCGGCGGAGCAACTGCTGCGGCAGCACCGGGTCGTCTGCGACGCGATCTGCGCGCAGCGGCCCGAGGAGGCGCGCACCGCGATGCAGACGCACATCGACTATGTGCGCAGTCACTTCGAGCGGCGCGGGGACGCGCCCTGAGATTGGTTGGACCACTCGCCCGGCATCGCACCCGCGCCGACGGCTGCGGCCCCGCTCATTCAAGCGTGCGTGCGCCGGACGCGCGCGATTGACCGCGTCATCCGGCGCCACTTAGAATCGTTCGTCAGCCGCGCGCGGCAGCGTGTGCGGAATGGTTGATCCGCCTGTCGAGAAAGCCCCGTGCTCATGTCCGTCATCCGGCGCGCGCCGGCCGCCCGCGCGTGGCGCGCCACCTGTCGCTCGGCCCGCGCGCTGGCCGTCTGCGCGCTGCTGTCGCTCGTCGCCGCGTGCGCGACGCATCCGAGCGCCACCACGCTCGAGCGCACGGTGTCGCACGCGTTGCCCGCCGATGCCGCGACGCCGCTGCGCGACGCGCTCGCCGCGCCCGTGGCCGCGCGTCCGGGCGAATCGGGCTTCCGCCTGCTCGCGGACGGTGCCGCCGCGCTGCAGATGCGCATCGCGCTCGCCCGCGCGGCGACCCGCACGCTCGACATGCAGTACTACATCGCAACTGAGGACACGACCGGCAAGCTGCTGCTCGGCGCCGCGCTGTACGCGGCCGATCGCGGCGTGCGGGTGCGGATGCTGGTCGACGACCTGAACTTCCGCGACATCGACCGCGTGATGGCCGCGCTGAACACGCACCCGAACATCGAGATCCGCGTGTTCAATCCGTTCGGCGCGTCGCAGCGGGACGTGATGCAGCGCACGACGATTTTCTTCACACGGATCGACCGCTTCACGCGCCGGATGCACAACAAGGCGATGATCGCCGACAACCAGATTGCGATCGTCGGCGGCCGCAATCTCGGCGACGAATATTTCAGCGCGAGCCCGACGCTGCAGTTCCGCGATCTCGACGTGCTCGCGGCCGGCCCGGTGACGCACGACATCTCCGCGAGCTTCGATGCGTACTGGGCGAGCGGCAGCAGCTATCCGCTGCGGGTGCTGAATCATCAGACGTTCGACCCGAAGGATCTCGACGCGATGCGCGACGAGTTGCGCGCGCACTGGCGCGAGAACGCGGAGCCGTACAACGCGAAGCCGCTGAACGCGACGCCGCTCGCGCAGCAGATCGCGCGCGGCGAGCTCGGCCTCGTCTGGGCGCCGGCCGAGTTCGAGGCCGACGCGCCGGACAAGGTCGCGCAGCCTACCGACGGCTACGTGAGCCCGCCGATGCGGCGCCTCGCCGAGCTGATCCGCGCCGCGCAGCACGAATTCCTCGCGTTTTCGCCGTATTTCGTGCCGCATGACGCGGGCGTGAAGATCCTCGGCGACACCACCGCGCGCGGCGTGCGCGTCGCGATCCTGACGAACTCGCTCGCGGCGACCGACGCGGTGGCCGTGCAGGCCGGCTACGGCCCGTACCGCGTGCCGCTGCTGCGGCACGGCGTCGAGCTCTACGAATACAAGGCGCGGCCCGGCCGGCCGCGGCTGTTAGGCTCGCGCTCGCGTGCGAGCCTGCACGCGAAGGCCTACGTGATCGACCGGGAGATCCTCGTGATCGGCTCGATGAACCTCGATCCGCGCTCCACACACCTCAATACCGAGCTGGCGCTCGTGATCCACAGCCCGGCGCTCGCGCAGCAGGTCGCGACGATCTTCGCGCGGGCGACGCAGCCTGACGAAAGCTACCGCGTGCAGCTCGCGGCGCTGTCGGGGCCCGGCGCGTCCGAGCTGACATGGACCGGCACCGACGAAGGCGTGCTGCGCACCTATCACGTCGATCCGTATGCGGGGCTGCTGCGCAACGTGCTGACCGGCGTGTTCATGCTGCTGCCGGTCGACGACCAGCTATAAGGGCCGGTCCGCAGCCGCTGTTCCGATGCGCGCCGAAAGGTGATATGGTTGCATGCGCAACGATCAGGGGGTCGTGAAGGTGCTGCCGGAATCGCCGCACATCGCGTGCGGCCCGGCACGCGCCTGCCCAACAGGAGCACTCGCATGCATCACGTGCCGAACCAGCCGTTTGCCCGTCCCGCCCGCTTTTCCGACGCCGAATGGCAGGCGCGCGTGCAGCTTGCGGCCGCTTACCGCATCTTCGATCAGCTCGGCTGGACCGAGCTGATCTACAACCATATCTCGCTGCGCGTGCCGGATGCCGACGGGCACTTCCTGATCAATCCGTTCGGCCTGCACTACCGCGAGGTGTGCGCGTCGAATCTCGTCAAGGTCGACATCGACGGCAACGTGATCGGCCATTCCGACTGGCCGATCAATCCGGCGGGCTTCACGTTCCACGGCGCGATCCATGCCGCGCTGCCGGACGCGCATTGCGTGATGCACGTGCACACGACGCCCGCGATGGGCGTGTGCAGTTCGCGCGGCGGCCTGTCGTTCTCGAACTTCTACGCGGCGCAGCTGTACGGCAAGGTCGCGTATCACGACTTCGAAGGCATCACGGTGCACCTCGACGAAGGCCGGCGCATCGTCGCGAGCGCCGGCGGGCGGCCCGTCCTGCTGCTGAGGAATCACGGGCCGGTCACGATCGGGCGCACGCTTGCCGAGGCGTTCTCGCTGATGTGGCTGCTCAATCGCGCATGCGAAGTGCAGGTCGCGACGCACGCGATCGGCGACCCGCTGCCGATCGCGCCGCCGGTGCTCGAGGCGTGCGTGCGCGACTCGCTGAACTTCGACCCGAAGCACGGCGCGGGGCAGGATGCGTTCGACGCGCTGCAGCGTATCGTCGATCGCATCGATCCGGGGTATCGCGGCTGACGCGCCGGCCGTGCGACGTCCGGCAGCGAGGCAGGGCGACGCCGTGTCCCCATGTCCGTCGAGCAGGCAAAAAAAACGCGGCCGGGTGGCCGCGCAAATACTCGCAGACTCCTTCGGACGAAGGAAACAAGCAACTGTGAAACGAAGTGTAGCGAAACGCTGCGCGCGGATTCAGGCGTCCGGCTGAAAAGGTCTGTTCCAGGATGCGTCAGGCTGGCCGATGCACTCACGCAGCGGCGCCGATCGACTAAGATTGGCGGGACGTCATCCGTCCGGATGGCGCACACCGTCGTACAAGGAGATTCCATGCCGAAGCTGCGTTTCCTCCAGGTGGCGTTACTCGCGGGCGTGCTGGCTGCCGGCAGCGCCGCCGCCGAAACGGTTCGCCTGGTAGCCGACCTTCAGCCGTCGAGCGAGGTGCCGCCCACCACCAGCCACGGTTCGGGCAACGTCGACGCGACTTACGACACGGCCACCCGCACGTTGCAATGGACGATCACCTACAAGGACCTGACCGGCCCGGCCGCCGCTGCGCATTTCCACGGGCCGGCGTCCGTCGGGCAGAACGCCGGCGTCCAGGTGCCGATTCCGAAGGACGGCCTCGCGAGCCCGATCAGGGGTTCGAAGGAACTGAACGATGCGCAGGTGACCGAACTGATGGCCGGCAAGTGGTACTTCAACATCCATACGAAGGAGCATCCGTCCGGCGAGATCCGCGGGCAGGTGCTGCCGGCCGGCTGAGCGGCGGCGCTTGACGTAGAGCCGCTCCTTGAACGACACGCCGTGCCCGATCCCGCGCGCCCGGCGCTTCAGGGAATTGCGGATGCGCGGGCGCCGCCGGCAACGCGAAGGCGGCCGGCGTTGCGTTCGAGCGGGCGGTTCAGCGCGTGGGCGGCGCGTCGATCGCCTGATAGGCGGCCTCGACGGCCGCGGCGCCGTACTTGCGCTCGAGCCGGCGCACGGTGAAGTGGCCGTGCGCCATCTGCTGGAAGTGATCGATGAACAGCGTGTTGACGGTCGCGCCGAGCACCGCGCCGATCGCCGGGATCGACTTCGCCGCCATCTGCTCGGTCACCTGCACCGAGAAACGCGACGCGATGGTCTGCACGAGCCTGAACAACGCGGCCGAGCCATGCGCGCCGATGCCCTTCGACGTGATGTCCGACGACGCCTTCGAGATCGCCTGCGCGAGCGCGCCGCGCAGCACGAAGTAGCCGAGATCGGCGTCTTCTTCTTTCTTGTCCGGGTTGCCGCCCATCCCGAGCACGGCGAGGCACTGCAGTTGCGCGTCCACCGACGACAGGTCCTCGCCTTCGCTGCGCGCGATGTCGCAGACCGAGCGGAAGATCAGCGTCGTCGTGACCGGCAGCTCGACCGGCAGCGCGACGAAGCCGAACGCGCCGCCGGCGGCGCCCGTCGTCGCGACCGCGAGCTTGTGCAGCAGGTTGCTCGGCCTGTCGTGCATGTCGGGCGCGTCGGCGTCGGGCGCCGGCGGCTTGCCGAGCGTGCGCAGCGCGAGGTTCAGGCACTTGCGCAGCGCGAGCTGGGTCGCGTCGTTGATCTTGCCGGTCGCGAAATCCGGCAGCCTGCCGATCATCTTCTCGATCGGCGCGCCGAGCAGGCCCGTCAGCTTCATCGTCAGCGACGGGCTTTCCAGCACCTGCTTCGCGCGCCGCAGCGCATCCCGATCGTCCGCCGACAGCGTCGTCGCCACTTCGCTTGAAATCGGTTCCATCTTTCTCCCTCGCAACCCCGGCCCAAATGCGGCCGCCAGCTAGGTTATCGCACCAATGATAGAATTTTGAGATTCTTTGACTCGTCAAAAGTTGCGAAGACAAAAAATGGCCGTCCACACCGCCGCCCACCATTCGAGCGGGCAAGTGCTGCCGTTCCGCGAATCGCTGCTCGCGATGATCGGCATCTCGTTCGTGACGATGCTCGTCGCGCTCGACCAGACCGTCGTCGGCACCGCGCTGCCGACCATCGTCGCCGAACTGAAGGGATTCGACCTGTATGCGTGGGTCGCGACGTCGTACCTGCTCAGCTCGGTGATCACCGTGCCGATCTTCGGGCGGCTCGGCGACTACTACGGGCGCAAGCCCTTCGTGATCGCGTCGATCGTCGTGTTCACGGGCGCGTCGGTGCTGTGCGGGATGGCCAACGACATGCTCTACCTGGTGCTCGCGCGCGGCCTGCAGGGCATCGGCGGCGGGATGCTGGTCGGCACCGCGTTCGCGTGCATTCCCGATCTGTTCCCCGATTCCGTCGTGCGGCTGCGCTGGCAGGTGATGATGAGTTCCGCGTTCGGCATCGCGAACGCGATCGGGCCGTCGCTCGGCGGCGTGCTGACCCAGTCGCTGGGCTGGCGTGCGGTGTTCTACGTGAACCTGCCGGTCGGCCTGCTGTCGCTGCTGTTCGTGTGGCGCTACCTGCCGCACCTGCGGCACGTCGAGCATGACCGGAAGATGCGGCTCGACTGGCCGGGCGCGCTCTTGATCGCGCTGTCGCTCGGCGCGCTGCAGCTGTTCGTCGAGTGGCTGCCGAAGCACGGCGTCGCCGGCTGGCCGACGCTGCTGCTCGGCGTCGCGCTCGCCGCCGGCATCGGGCTGTGGCGCTGGGAGAAGCGTTGCGCGCAGCCGATTTTGCCGTTCGACATGTTCGGCAATCGCGCGCTGTCCGCGCTGTTCGTGCTCGCGATCCTCGCCGGCTTCTCGATGTTCTCGCTGCTGTTCTACGCGCCGCTGCTGTTCCAGGGCGGGTTCGGCATGTCGCCGAAGGAAGCGGGGCTCGTCATCACGCCGCTCGTCGTGTTCATCACGATCGGCAGCATCATGAACGGCCGCGTCGTCACCCGCATCCGCCACCCGAACGCGATGCTGCACGTCGGCTTCGCGCTGTTCGCGATCACGTGCGCCGGCGTCGTCGTGTCGACGCATGCGACGCCCCGCTGGCTGCTGATGGCGCTGATGGTCGCGGGCGGCGTCGGCCTCGGCTTCGTGCTGCCGAACCTGACGGTGTTCGCGCAGCAGACCGCCGGACGCGAGCACCTCGGCATCGCCACCGCGCTGCTGCAGTCGCTGCGGATGGTCGGCGGGATGGCCGGCACCGCGCTGACGGGCACGCTCGTCAGCCAGATGTATGCGGGCGGCGTGCGCGACGCGCTCGGCGCCGACCACGCGCTGCAATGGCACGCGCAGCTCGCCGACCCGCAGATCCTGATCGACCGCGCGGCGCAGGCCGGCCTCGTCGGCGAGTTGACGCGCGCCGGGCATAATGGCGCGCTGCTGCTGGAAGCCGCCCGCGAATCGCTCGTCAGCGCGATTCACGTGGGCGTCGCGGTGGCGGCGGTGGTGGCCGTGTATGCGGTGTGGCAGTGCCGCCGCGTGCCGCCCGTCACGCTGCGGCGCAAGATCGAACCGCATGTCGCGGCCGATTGACTCCGATCAACCGATTGAACGAACCGAACTGAACGCATGGAAGAACAGGACCGCGTCGCGATCTTGCAGCAATTCGGACGGACCTATCGCGCGTTCTTGACCGCGTTCGAGGCGCACGTCGGCCAGCCGATGCCGCGCTGGCGCATCATGGTCGCGCTGCACTCGCTGGGTGGGGAATCGTCGCAGAAGCGGCTCGTCGAGATTCTGCGGATCGACCCGGGCGCGCTCACGCGCCAGTTGAAGTCGCTCGACGCGCTCGGCTGGGTCGAGCGCGAATCCGACGAGCGCGACAACCGCGTGACGAACGTGAAGCTGACCGCCGACGGGCGCGTGGCGTTCGAGGCGAGCCTGCCGCGCCGCCGCGCGTTTCTCGACAAGACGGTCGCGCGGCTGCCGGACGACGTGCTGACGGCGCTGTCCGGCGCGCTGGCGATGCTCGAGGAGCGGATCGCCGAAGTCGGCACGCCGCCGCCGGCGCACTGAGCGGGCAGCGGCGCGCGGCCGGCGTGCCGGGTTACAGCTCGATGCGCGTGCCGAGCAGCGCGAGGAATTGCGCGAGCCACGCCGGATGCGCGGGCCACGCGGGCGCGGTGACGAACGGCGCGTCGGTGACCGCCGCGTCGACCGGAATGTCCGCATATTCGCCGCCCGCGAGCTTCACTTCGGGCGCGCAGGCCGGGTAGGCCGAGATGCGCTTGCCGCGGATCACGTCGGCGGCGGCGAGCAATTGCGCCGCATGGCAGATCGCGGCGATCGGCTTGGCCGCGGCCGCGAACGCGCGCACGAGCGCGATCACCTTCGGATCGAGCCGCAGATATTCCGGCGCGCGGCCGCCCGCGATCGCGAGCGCGTCGTAGCGCGCGGCGTCGACGTCGTCGAACGACGCGTTCAGCGTGAACTGGTGGCCGGGCTTTTCGGTGTAGGTCTGGTCGCCCTCGAAGTCGTGGATCGCGGTCTTGATCCTGTCGCCCGAGCGCTTGCCCGGGCAGACCGCGTCGACGTGGTGGCCGACGGCCTGCAGTGCCTGGAACGGCACCATCGTTTCGTAGTCTTCGGCGAAATCGCCGGTGAGGAACAGGATCTTCTTCGCGGCCATGGCTTTCTCCCGGGTTCCATGCAAAGTTGAGCGGGGCGAGAGCGCGCCCCGGGACGAAAGCGCAGTGTACTCCGGCGGCCTGAAACCGGTATGACGCAAGGCCGCCCCGTCGCGCGACGGGGCGGCCGGATCACGTCGGAAGGACGGTCAGAAGAACGTTTCGACCACTTCCGTCACGCGGAACTGCGGATCGAGCACGAGCAGCTGGCGCCACTTGTCGAACGTCAGGCACGGGTGCGAGATGTCGAACGCGATCATGTCGCCGACCTTCACGTCCGCGCCGGGCGGGATCTGCAGGTACGCGTGCTGGTCCATCAGGCCGGTGATCGCCCAGCCTTCGGCTGCTGCAACGTCGCGCGGCGCGCTGTCGCGGCCCGGGCGGAAATGCCGGGCCGGCTCGGGCAGGCCCGCGTCGAACGCCGAGTCGCGCTTGCCGAGCGCGACGATCGCGCGGTTCGGTTCCGGCACCGACTGCACGTACGCCCACAGCTGCAGCGCCGGCAGCAGCCCTTCGCCCATCTTGCGCGCGGTCGGGTTGCGCGCGAACACGTCGGTCTGCGCCTTCTTGTAGATGCCGACGTCGTGCGTCAGGTAGCAGCCCGGGCGCAGCACGACTTCCGCGAAGCCGGCGCCGGACGCCTTCGCGAATTCCTCCGCGACCACGTCGTACCACGCCGAACCCGCGCCGGACAGGATCGCCGGCGTGCGCGCGAAGCGGCCGGCGGCGGCGAGCTCGCGCGTCAGCGCGACCGCGCCCTGCAGGAACGCGCGGATCTCGCCTTCCTCCTTCAGCACGCCTTCGTAGAGTTCGATCCCGGCCAGCTTCAGCGTGTCCGGATAGCGGGCGAGCGCCGCGAGCACCGCGTCGCGCTGCGCGGCGTCGCGCACGCCGGTGCGCCCGCCCGGCACGCCGAGCTCGAGCAGCACGTTGAGCGACTTCTTCGCGTTGCCGAAGAACTGGCCGAGCTGGTCGACGCCGTCGGCGGAATCGACGAGGCAGAAGAACTCGAAATCGGGATCCGACAGCAGCCCCGCGATGATCGTCATGTTCTGGCGGCCGACCAGCTGGTTCGCGAGCAGCACGCGCCGCACGCCGCCGTGATACGCGGCCTGCGTCTGGTGCGCAGTCGCGAGCGTGATGCCCCACGCGCCGGCGTCGAGCTGGCGGCGGAACAACTGCGGCGCCATCGTCGTCTTGCCGTGCGGCGCGAACTTGACGCCGTATTCCTCGACGAACGCCTGCATCCACTTCAGGTTGTGCTCGATGCGGTCCTCGTACAGCACCGCGGCCGGCAGGCTGACGTCCTCCGCGAGCAGGTTCCACTCGAGGCGGCCCGCGTCGCCGAGCGGCACGCTCGCGCTCGGCACATTGCCGAGGCCCTTGCCGAACGGATCGATCGTTGCATCCTGATAGTTTGTAACTTTCATGTCATCCCGCTCCATCATTGATATGCATTGCACTGAAGTTGACATGCCGATGGTACAGAAAGTAGCATCGGCGCGGTAATGTTATTTAGTAACATGGTGCGCCGCACCCATTCCCGCAGATGAATTCGTCCGCCACTTCGTCTTCCGTACCGCCGGCTGCCGGCGCTGCCGCCCAGCCGGCCGTCGACATCGTCGCCCGGATCGCCGAATGCGCGCCCGAGCTGCGCGACGCCGAGCGCAAGGTGGCCGCGTTCATCCTCGCCGATCTCGCGCGCGCCGCGCATGCGAGCATCGGCACGCTCGCGCGCGACGCCGACGTGAGCGTCGCGACGGTCACGCGCTTCGCGAAGGCGGTCGGCTGCCGCGACGTGCGCGAGCTGAAGCTGCTCGTCGCGCAGGCGGCGGCGGTCGGCCAGCGCTTTCTCGCGCCGTCCGACGGCGCGGGCGAGGATGACGCGAATCCCGCGTCGGTCGTCTACGACGAGATCCAGGTCGCACTCGCGCACAACCACCAGCTGCTGCGCCAGACGTCGTTCGACGCGGCCGCCGACCTGCTCGCCGGCGCGAAGATGGTCTACGTGTACGGGCAGGGCGGCGGCTCGACCGCGCTCGCCGACGAGCTGCGCTTTCGTCTCGTGCGCTTCGGCCGGCCGGTCGCGAGCTATCAGGACAGCGTGCTGCAGCGGATGGTCGCGGCGACGGCGTCGCGCGATTCCGTCGTGGTCGCGCTGTCGGTGAGCGGGCGCGTGCCGGAGCTGCTGGAAAGCTGCGCGCTCGCGAAGCGCTACGGCGCGCCGCTGATCGCGGTGACCGCGCCGGCGTCGCCGCTCGCGCAGCTTGCCGACCACCTGATTCCGGTCGTCGCGTTCGAAACCGATTTCATCTACAAGCCGTCGACGTCGCGCTACGCGATGATGATGGCCATCGACGTGCTCGTCACCGAGGTCGCGCTGCGGCTCGGCGACGCGTGCCGCGAATCGCTGCGCCGCGTCAAGCATGCGCTCGATGCGCACCGCGGCGGCGGAGACCGCCAACCGCTAGGAGACTGACCATGCATTCGCATCCCGAAGCCGCCGATACGCTGATCGTCGGCGCGCAGCTGTACGACGGCACCGGCGCGCCGCCCGTCGAGCGCGACGTCGCGATCCGCAACGGCGCGATCGTCGCGATCGGCAACCTGTCGAACTGGCTGGCCGAGGAGGTCGTCGAAGCGAACGGCCGCGCGCTGGCGCCGGGCTTCGTCGACGTGCATACGCACGACGACACGCACGTGATCCGCTCGCCGCAGATGCTGCCGAAGATCACGCAGGGCGTGACGACCGTGATCGTCGGCAACTGCGGGATCAGCGCGTCGCCGGTGACGCTCGCGGGCGATCCGCCCGACCCGATGAACCTGCTCGGCGAGCGCGGCGCGTTCCGGTACCCGACCTTCGCCGACTACGTCGCGGCGGTGAACGACGCGCGGCCGGCCGTCAACGTCGCCGCGCTCGTCGGCCACACCGCGCTGCGCAACAACCAGATGGACCGCCTCGACCGCGCGGCCACCGATGCGGAAATCGCCGGCATGCGCGCGCAGCTCGAGGAGGCGCTCGCGCACGGCGCGCTCGGGCTGTCGTCGGGGCTCGCGTACGGCTCCGCGTTCGCGGCGCCGCCGGAGGAAGTGATGGCGCTCGCCGAGCCGCTCGCGAACGCGGGCGCGCTGTACACGACGCACATGCGCACCGAGTTCGACGCGATCCTCGACGCGATGGACGAGGCGTATCGCGTCGGCCGCCACGCGCGGGTGCCGGTCGTGATCTCGCACCTGAAATGCGCGGGCCCGTCGAACTGGGGCCGCAGCACCGAGGTGCTCGCGTCGCTCGAAGGCGCGCGCCGCTACCAGCCGGTCGGCTGCGACTGCTATCCGTACAGCCGCAGCTCGTCGACGCTCGACCTGAAGCAGGTGACGGGCGACATCGACATCACGATCACGTGGTCGGAGCCGCATCCGGAAGTGGCGGGCAAGCTGCTGAAGGCGATCGCGGCCGACTGGGGCGTGACCGAGCAGGAGGCCGCGCAGCGGATCCGGCCGGCGGGCGCCGTGTACCACAACATGTCCGAGGACGACGTGCGGCGGATTCTGTCGCATCCGGCGACGATGGTCGGCTCGGACGGCCTGCCGAACGATCCGCTGCCGCATCCGCGGCTGTGGGGTGCGTTCCCGCGCGTGCTCGGGCATTACGCGCGCGACACCGGCCTGCTGCCGCTCGAGGAGGCGATCCGCAAGATGACGTCGCTGTCCGCACGCCGCTTCGGGCTCGCGGGGCGCGGCGAGGTGCGCGTGGGCTTCCACGCGGATCTCGTGCTGTTCGATCCAGCGCGCGTGATCGACGCGGCGACCTTCGACAAGCCGCAGCAGCCCGCGCACGGCATCGACGCGGTGTGGGTCAACGGCGTGCTGACCTACCGCGACGGCCAGCCGACCGGCGAACGTGCGGGCGGCTTCGTCGCGCGCGGCGCGCGAGCGCAGGCGAGCGCCGATGCAGTGTTCTGACAGGGGCAATTTCCGCGCGCGCCGCGTTGGGCGCGCGCATCCGTAACCAGGAACAGGAGTGAAACGATGAAGCGATATGGCGTAGGCGAAGCGAAGGGCACGGGCGGGCAGGTGATGCCGTTTGCGCGTGCGGTCGAGGCCGACGGCTGGCTGTACGTGTCGGGCCAGACGCCGATGGTGAACGGCGAGGTGGTCGAAGGCGGGATCGTCACGCAGTCGAAGCAGGCGATCGAGAACGTGATCGCGATCCTGAAGGAAGCCGGCTACGGCCTCGAGCACGTCGTGCGCTGCGGCGTGTGGCTCGACGACGCGCGCGATTTCGCGTCGTTCAACAAGGTGTTCATCTCGTACTTCGGCGAGCATCCGCCGGCGCGCGCGTGCGTGCAGTCGAGCATGGTGATCGACTGCAAGGTCGAGGTCGATTGCATCGCGTACAAGGCGCCGGTGAAGTAACGCCCGAAGTTGCTCCACACGCGCATCTGTCGAATGAAAAAACACCCCGATCGGCGCAAGCCGGTCGGGGTGTTTTATTTCGCGGCGCCGGCGGACGGCCGCGCCGCGTCACTGCCGCGCCGTCCGCGCGTTATCCGGCATCGGCTGGTTGTAGTTCGTGCGGAACGGGTTGATATCGAGCCCGCCGCGGCGCGTATAGCGCGCATACACCGCGAGTTTTACCGGTTTGCACGCATGCAGGATGTCGAGGAAGATCCGCTCGACGCACTGCTCGTGAAAGCCGGTGTGATTGCGGAACGAGATGATGTAGCGCAGCAGGCCCGCATGGTCGATCTGCGGCCCGACGTAGTGGATCTGCACGCTGCCCCAGTCCGGCTGGCCGGTGACCGGGCAGTTCGATCTCAGCAGGTCCGACACGAGCGTTTCCTCGACCGGCGCCTCGTCGTGCGCGGCGGTGAGCAGCGACGGATCGGGCTCGTAGATGTCGGTGTCGAGATCGAGCCGGTCGAGCGACAGCCCGTCGAGCTCGTCCATCTCGAGCTTGCCGAAGTCGTGCGGCGACACGAGCTGCACGGAAACGCTCGCGCCGCACGCGGCCGACACGTCGCGCTTCAGCGCGTCGCGCACCGCGTCGATCGAATCGAACTTCGTCTGCGCGAACGAGCCGAGATACAGCTTGAACGACTTCGATTCGATGATGTTAGGCGATTCGGCCGGCACGTAGAACGTCGCGACCGCGACCTGCGGCTTGCCGCGCGCGTTGAGCCACGACAGCTCGTACGCGTTCCAGATGTCGGTGCCGAAGAACGGCAGCGCCGACGTGATGCCGATCTGCGCGCGCGCGCCGGCGCGCGGGATCGGGAACAGCAGCGACGCGTCGTACTGGTTCGCGTAGACGGTTGCCTTGCCGAGCGGGGAGTGTTCGGGATTCATGATGGGCTCGCTCAGGACAGGAACAGGCGATAGGCCGGATTGCCGCTTTCCTCGACGTACGGATAGCCGAGCGTCGCGAGGAAGCGTTCGAACTCCGCATGGTCGGCGGGCGGCACCTGCAGGCCGACGAGGATCGAACTGTAGTCCGCGCCCTGGTTGCGGTAGTGGAACAGGCTGATGTTCCAGTCGGGCGCCATCGACGACAGGAACTTCATCAGCGCGCCCGGGCGCTCCGGGAATTCGAAGCGGAACAGCCGCTCGTCGAGCGCGAGCGGCGAGTGGCCGCCGACCATGTAGCGGATGTGCTCCTTCGACAGCTCGTCGTGCGTCAGGTCGACGGTCTGGAAGCCGTGCGACTCGAAGTTCGCGGCGATCTCCGCGGATTCGCCGCGGCGCTTGATCTGCACGCCGACGAAGATGTGCGCGGCCCGCGCATCGGCGATCCGGTAGTTGAACTCGGTGACGTTGCGGTCGCCGACGAGCGAGCAGAAGCGCTTGAAGCTGCCGCGCTCCTCGGGGATCGTCACCGCGAACACCGCTTCGCGCGCCTCGCCGACCTCGGCGCGCTCGGCGACGAAGCGCATCCGGTCGAAGTTCATGTTCGCGCCCGACGTGATCGCGACGAGCGTCTGGTTTTCGATGCCTTCGCGTTCCGCGTAGAGCTTCGCGCCCGCGACCGCCAGCGCGCCGGAGGGTTCGAGCACGCTGCGGGTGTCCTGGAACACATCCTTGATCGCCGCGCACAGCGCGTCGGTGTTGACCGTCAGGACGCCGTCGAGGTGTTCGCTGCAGAGCCGGAAGGTCTCCTCGCCGACGAGCTTCACCGCGGTGCCGTCCGCGAACAGGCCGACCTCGGCAAGCTCGATGCGGCGGCCGGCGTCGATCGACTGCGCCATCGCGCACGAATCCTCGGTCTGCACGCCGATCACCTTGATCTCCGGGCGCACGGCCTTCACGTACGCGACGATGCCCGCGGCGAGCCCGCCGCCGCCGATCGGCACGAAGATCGCGTGGATCGGGCCCTGGTGCTGGCGCAGGATCTCCATCGCGACGGTGCCCTGGCCCGCGATCACGTACGGATCGTCGAACGGGTGGACGAACGTGAGGCCGCGCTCTTCCTGCACCGTCAGCGCATGCTTGTACGCGTCGCTGTACGACTCGCCCGCCTGGATCACCTCGACCGACGGGCCGCCGTGCGCGCGCACCGCGTCGACCTTCACCTGCGGCGTCGTGACCGGCACGACGATCACGGCCTTGATGCCCATCCGGGCCGCCGAGAACGCGACGCCCTGCGCGTGGTTGCCCGCCGACGCGGTAATCACGCCGCGCGCGAGCGCATCGGCCGGAATGTGCGCCATCTTGTTGTACGCGCCCCGCAGCTTGAACGAGAACACCGGCTGGTTGTCCTCGCGCTTCAGGTAGACGGGGTTGCGCAGCCGGGCCGACAGGTTGCGGGCCGGTTCGAGCTCTGTCTCGATCGCGACGTCGTAGACGCGCGCGGTGAGGATTTTCTTCAGATAATCGTGGGATGCCATGGGCGCTCGCGTGCAGTGCGGATGCAGACGTAAAGGATCAATGATAGCGCCTGGGGTCTGTTTCGATACGGTTTGCATGTGCGTCGCGACCGTTTGCGGCGGTGCGACGCCGATCCGGCGGGCTTAACCGGCCGGTTACCGACCGGACGGACGGCGAATGGCGGCCCGAAACCGCTTCGGGCCACGGCCGGCGGGCCTTCCGCCGATATCCCCACGGCCGGTCCGAGGTCTCACGCGAGGCTCGATCATGGGTTAGAATTCCGTTTTGAATCAAGGATCGGAAGATGCAGAGGCACCCTCGGATCGCCCCTTTGAAGCCGTCGCCGCGCGCAGCCAGCCCCGCGGCGCAACGGCATGCGCGCCGCGCGCGATCGTGCTGATGGCTCCGAGTGCCGCCAGGCCGTGTCGCGCCTGGTACTAGAACAGATTTCCCCAAGATTGCGCCCACGCGCTTGCCGACGCCCGTTGCCCGGTGTTTCGGCCCTCCGAGTCGTCCGAACATGAACGCACCACAAGTTTTCGATCCGCATGGCGCGGCCGCCGCCGTCGCCGCCGACCCCGCACCTCGTCTGCGCGAGATCCCGTACAACTACACCTCGTTCTCCGACCGCGAGATCGTGATCCGCCTGCTGGGCGAGGAAGCCTGGGCCGTGCTCGACGAGCTGCGCGCCGAGCGCCGCACCGGCCGCTCGGCGCGGATGCTGTACGAAGTGCTCGGCGACATCTGGGTCGTGCGCCGCAACCCGTACCTGCAGGACGACCTGCTCGACAACCCGAAGCGCCGCGCGCTGCTGATCGAGGCGCTGAACCACCGCCTCGGCGAGATCGAGAAGCGCCGCCACGCCGACCTGAGCGCACACCAGGACGACGCGGGCCGCGAGCGTGCGGTGCGCGTCGGGATGCTCGAGGCCGCCGCGCAGCGCGCGGTCGACGAGTTCGCGGAGGAATTCGACAAGATGGCCGAGCTGCGCCGCCGCGCGACCAAGGCGCTCGGCCGCTGCACGCAGAAGGACAACATCCGCTTCGACGGGCTGTCGCGCGTGTCCCACGTGACCGATGCGACCGACTGGCGTGTCGAGTACCCGTTCGTCGTGCTGACCCCGGACACCGAAGCGGAGATCGCGGGCCTGATCAAGGCCTGCTTCGAGCTCGGCCTGACGGTGATCCCGCGCGGCGGCGGCACCGGCTACACGGGCGGCGCGGTGCCGCTCACGCCGTTCTCGGCGGTGATCAACACCGAAAAGCTGGAGCAGCTCGGCGCGGTCGAGCTGACCGAGCTGCCGGGCGTCGCGCACAAGGTGCCGACGATCTTCTCCGGCGCGGGCGTCGTCACGCGCCGCGTGACCGAGGCGGCGGAGGCGGCCGGCTACGTGTTCGCGGTCGATCCGACCTCGCTCGACGCGTCCTGCATCGGCGGCAACGTCGCGATGAACGCGGGCGGCAAGAAGGCCGTGCTGTGGGGCACCGCGCTCGACAACCTGGCCTGGTGGCGGATGGTCGACCCGGACGGCAACTGGCTCGAAGTCACGCGCCACGAGCACAACCAGGGCAAGATCCACGACATCCCGGTCGCGCGCTTCGAGCTGAAGTGGTTCGACGGCGCGTATGCGCCGGGCGAGAAGCTGCTCAAGAGCGAGATGCTCGAGATCGAGGGCCGCCGGTTCCGCAAGGAGGGGCTCGGCAAGGACGTCACCGACAAGTTCCTCGCCGGCCTGCCGGGCGTGCAGAAGGAAGGCTGCGACGGCCTGATCACGTCCGCGCGCTGGGTGCTGCACAAGATGCCCGCGCACACGCGCACCGTCTGCCTCGAATTCTTCGGCCAGGCGCGCGAGGCGATCCCGAGCATCGTCGAGATCAAGGACTACCTGTTCGAGACGTCGAAGCAGGGCGGCGCGATCCTCGCCGGCCTCGAGCATCTCGACGAGCGCTACCTGCGCGCGGTCGGCTATGCGACGAAGAGCAAGCGCAACGCGTTCCCGAAGATGGTGCTGATCGGCGACATCGTCGGCGACGACGCCGATGCGGTCGCGCACGCGACGTCCGAGGTCGTGCGGATGGCCAACGGCAAGAGCGGCGAAGGCTTCGTCGCGGTCAGCGCCGAGGCGCGCAAGCGCTTCTGGCTCGACCGCAGCCGCACCGCCGCGATCGCGAAGCACACCAACGCGTTCAAGATCAACGAGGACGTCGTCATCCCGCTGAACCGGATGGGCGAGTACACCGACGGCATCGAGCGCATCAACATCGAGCTGTCGCTGAAGAACAAGCTGCAGCTCGTCGATGCGCTGGAGGCGTTCTTCACGAGCGGCAACCTGCCGCTCGGCAAGACCGACGACGCGAACGAGATCCCGAGCGCCGAGCTGCTGGAAGACCGCGTGCAGCAGGCGCTGGAGCTGCTCAAGCGCGTGCGTGCGCGCTGGGAGTTCGTGCGCGACCGGCTCGACCAGCCGCTGCGCGAGGCGCAGCACTACCTCGTGCAGCTCGGCTACGAGGCGCTCGCGGAGAAGTTCGCGGACCGCGTCGACCAGCAGCCGGGCGTGAACGTGTTCCACATCACGCAGGACCGCACGGTGCGGATCTCGTGGAAGCAGGAGATCCGCGCGGAACTGCGTGCGATCTTCAACGGCGGCGCGTTCAAGCCGATCCTCGACGAAGCGCAGGCGATCCACAAGCAGGTGCTGCGCGGCCGCGTGTTCGTCGCGCTGCACATGCACGCGGGCGACGGCAACGTCCACACGAACATCCCGGTCAACTCCGACAACTACGAGATGCTGCAGGACGCCCACGCGGCGGTCGCGCGCATCATGACGCTCGCGCGCTCGCTCGACGGCGTGATTTCCGGCGAGCACGGGATCGGCATCACGAAGCTCGAGTTCCTGACCGACGACGAGATCGCCGAATTCCGCGCGTACAAGCAGCGCGTCGACCCGAACGGCCGCTTCAACAAGGGCAAGCTGCTCGACGGCGCCGATCTTCGCAACGCGTACACGCCGAGCTTCGGGCTGATGGGCTACGAGTCGCTGATCATGCAGCAGTCCGACATCGGCGCGATCGCCGATTCGGTGAAGGACTGCCTGCGCTGCGGCAAGTGCAAGCCGGTGTGCGCGACCCACGTGCCGCGCGCGAACCTGCTGTACAGCCCGCGCAACAAGATCCTCGCGACGTCGCTGCTGGTCGAGGCGTTCCTGTACGAGGAGCAGACCCGCCGCGGCGTGTCGATCAAGCACTGGGACGAGTTCAACGACGTGGCCGACCACTGCACGGTCTGCCACAAGTGCGCGACGCCGTGCCCGGTGAAGATCGACTTCGGCGACGTGACGATGAACATGCGCAACCTGCTGCGCAAGATGGGCAAGAAGAAGTTCAACCCGGGCAGCGCGGCGGGCATGTTCTTCCTGAACGCGACCAATCCGCAGACGATCAACGCCGCGCGCAGCGTGATGATGGGCGTCGGCTACAAGGTGCAGCGCTTCGCGAACGACATGTTGAAGAACGTCGTGAAGAAGCAGACGCAGCACCCGCCGGCGACCGTCGGCAAGCCGCCCGTCGTCGAGCAGGTGATCCACTTCGTCAACAAGAAGATGCCGGGCAACCTGCCGAAGAAGACGGCGCGCGCGCTGCTCGACATCGAGGACAACAAGATCGTGCCGATCATCCGCAACCCGAAATCGACGACCGTCGATTCGGAAGCGGTGTTCTACTTCCCGGGCTGCGGCTCCGAGCGCCTGTTCTCGCAGGTCGGGCTGGCCACGCAGGCGATGCTGTGGGAAGCGGGCGTGCAGACCGTGCTGCCGCCGGGCTACCTGTGCTGCGGCTATCCGCAGCGCGGCGCGGGGCAGTACGACAAGGCCGAGAAGATCGTCACCGACAACCGCGTGCTGTTCCACCGGGTCGCGAACACGCTGAACTACCTCGACATCAAGACGGTGGTCGTGTCGTGCGGCACCTGCTACGACCAGCTCGCGGGCTATGAATTCGACAAGATCTTCCCGGGCTGCCGGATCATCGACATCCACGAGTTCCTGCTCGAGAAGGGGATGAAGCTCGACGGCGTGAAGGGCACGCGCTACATGTATCACGACCCGTGCCACACGCCGATCAAGACGATGGACCCGGTCAAGCTCGTCAACGAGCTGATGGGCTCGGACAAGGACGGCTACAAGATCGAGAAGAACGAGCGCTGCTGCGGCGAGTCGGGCACGCTCGCGGTCACGCGCCCGGACGTGTCGACGCAGGTCCGCTTCCGCAAGGAAGAGGAGATCCGCAAGGGTGCGGCGAAGCTGCGCAGCATCCCGGTCGTGGCCGGCGACGCGCCGGCCCCGGCCGTGAACGGCGGCGCGGACGTGAAGATCCTGACGAGCTGCCCGTCGTGCCTGCAGGGCCTGTCGCGCTACAACGAGGACGCGAACATCGAGGCCGACTACATCGTCGTCGAGATCGCGCGCCAGGTGCTCGGCGAGAACTGGATGGCCGACTACGTCGCACGCGCAAACCATGGCGGGATCGAGCGCGTGCTGGTCTAATGCGGGCATGACGACCGCACGACTGGGGGCGACGATGAAATGCGTGTTTTGCCGTGAAGACGGCGGCGAGGTGCTCTGGCAGGACGACACGCTGCGTGTCGTCCTCGCGACGGGCGAGCACGACTACCCGGGCTTCTGCCGGGTGATCTGGGGCGCGCACGTCGCCGAGTTCTCCGATCTCGGCGACGTCGACCGCGCCCGCGTGATGGACGTCGTCTGCGCGGTCGAGCGCGCGGTGCGGCGCGTGATGCAGCCGAACAAGGTGAACCTCGCGAGCCTCGGCAACATGGTGCCGCACGTGCACTGGCACGTGATTCCGCGCTTCTCGAACGACGCGCATTTCCCGCAGCCCGTCTGGGCGCCGCGGCAGCGCAGCGTGTCGGAGGCGCTGCTGCGCTCGCGCGCCGCGCAGGCCACGCTGTTGCACAATGCGGTGCGTGAAGAGATTCAACGAATGACCGATTCGAGGCAGCCATGAGCGGTTTGACTTCCACGACCCCGATTCCGTCGGGCGTCGTCGTGCACGCGGTGTCGCGCGTGCTCGAATTGCAGTATCCGAGCGGCGAGAACTACCGGATCCCGTTCGAGCTGATGCGCGTCTATTCGCCGTCGGCGGAGGTGCGCGGCCACGGGCCCGGCCAGGAAACCCTGCAGACCGGCAAGCGCGAAGTGACGATCACCGCGCTCGAGGGCGTCGGCAACTACGCGCTGCAGCCGACCTTCTCCGACGGTCATTCGACCGGCATCTATTCGTGGGACTTGCTGTATCAGCTTGCGACGCAGCAGGATGCGCTCTGGCGCGACTATTTCGACAAACTGAAGGCGGCGGGCGTCGATCGCGACGCCCCGATGCCGGCGGCGGGCACGCCGCACGGCCACTGCCACTGAGCGACGGCGCCGGCACTCGGCGCCGTCTTGCCATTTACTGAGGATCAACGCGATGAGCAAAACCCACTTCGGCTTCGAAAGCGTCGAGGAAAACGATAAAGCGAAGAAAGTGGCGGGCGTGTTCCATTCGGTCGCGAGCAACTACGATCTGATGAACGACCTGATGTCGGCGGGCATGCACCGCGCGTGGAAGGCCTTCACGATCGCGCAGGCGAACGTCCGCCCGGGCTACAAGGTGCTCGACATCGCGGCCGGCACGGGCGACCTGACCAAGGCGTTCGCGAAGGCCGCCGGGCCGACCGGCGAGGTCTGGCACACGGACATCAACGAATCGATGCTGCGGGTCGGCCGCGACCGGCTGCTCGACAAGGGCATCGTGACGCCATCGCTGTTGTGCGACGCCGAAAAGATTCCCTTTCCGGACAACTACTTCGACGTGGTCACGGTCGCGTTCGGGCTGCGCAACATGACGCACAAGGATGCCGCGCTCGCCGAGATGCGCCGCGTCGCGAAGCCGGGCGGCCGCGTGATGGTGCTCGAATTCTCGAAAGTGTGGGAGCCGCTGAAAAAGGCGTACGACCTGTATTCTTTCAAAGTATTACCGTGGCTTGGCGACAAGTTCGCGAAAGATGCCGACAGTTACCGGTATCTTGCCGAGTCTATCCGGATGCATCCCGATCAGGACACGCTGAAGACGATGATGGAGCAAGCGGGCCTCGATGCAGTCAAATATTACAATTTGTCAGGTGGCGTGGTAGCTTTACACCTTGGAACCAAGTATTAAGGGGTTCTTTCCATACGTTTGCCTTACATCTGGAGATGCTGATGTCCCAATCGCGTTCGTTGTTCAACCGTAGCAAGCCGTCGAAGCCGTGGGCTCGACGGGTCGGCACGCTGCTGATGGTCGGCCTGCTCACGGCCGGCACGTTCGCATCGCTCGACGCCGAAGCCAGGCGCATGGGCGGCGGGCGCAGCATCGGCCGCCAGAACTCCACCGTCACGCAGCGCCAGGCGACGCCGCCTGCGCAGCAGCCGATGCAGCAGGCCGCGCCTTCGCAGGCGCAGCGCGCGAACCCGGCCGCGCCTACGCCCGCCGCGCAGCCGAACCGCTCGCGCTGGCTCGGGCCGATCGCCGGCCTCGCGGCCGGTCTCGGCATCGCGGCGCTGCTGTCGCACTTCGGCCTCGGCGGCGCATTCGCGAGCATGATGTCGAACCTGATCGTGATCGCGCTGCTCGCGGCGATCGGCATCTGGCTGATCCGCAAGTTCATGAATCGCCGCCGTTCGAACGAGCCGGCATACTCGGTCGGCGGCTCGGCGTCGGCATCGGGCAGCTATTCGCAAGGTCCGTCGTTCCAGGCCGGCAGCGGCAGCAGCTACGCGAACGAAGCGCAGGGCGTGTTCGGCGGCGGCACGGCTGGTGCGGCGGCAGGCGCTGCTGCGGCGCCGTTGCAGGTTCCGGCCGGCTTCGACACCGAAGCGTTCCTGCGCAGCGCGAAGGTCTACTTCGTGCGCCTGCAGGCCGCGTGGGACCAGGGCAACCTGGCCGACATCCGCGAGTTCACGACGCCCGAGATGTTCGCCGAGATCAAGATCGACCTCGATTCGCGCGGCAACGAAGCGAACCAGACCGACGTCGTGCAGCTCGACGCCGAGCTGGTCGCGATCGAGGATCGCGGCATCGAGCAGTCGGCGAGCGTGCGCTTCCACGGCCTGATCCGCGAGGCGGCGAACGCGCCGGCCGCGCCGTTCGACGAAGTGTGGAACCTGGCGAAGTCGGGTAGCCAGGGCTGGTTGCTCGCGGGCATCCAGCAGCTCAACACGCACTGAGCGCTGGCGGGCGGCCCGCCGCTGCGACCGCTTGCCGCTCAGGCTTGCGGTCGGACACGGGTCTTGCCCGATCCGACGTTACAATAGAAACCCGCGTGGACGTCCGGTCCGCGCGGGTTTTTCTTTCCCAGCCCGATGACCTTTGCCGCCAAGCCTTTTGCTGCTGCTGTCAATCACCTGCTCGCGCGCGAATCCTGGGCGCGTGACCGCCTGATTCCCTACGCGGGCAAGACCGCCCGCTTCGACGTGCCGCCCGTCACGCTCACGCTGCTGGTGCAGCCCGACGGCTATCTGTCCGCGGTCGATGCGCAGGACGCGCAGCACGTCGACGTGTCGATCGCGCTGGCTGGCGACGCCGTGGCCGCGTTCCTGCAGGGCGGGCAGGCGGCCGTGATGAAGCACGTGAAGATCGAGGGCGACGCGGAGTTCGCGACGCAGATCGCGAAGCTGGCCGAGCACCTGCGCTGGGAACCGGAAGAAGATCTCGCGAAGCTGGTCGGCGACGCGGCGGCGCACCGGATCGCGACGGTCGTGCGCGACGCCGGCGCGCGCGCGCGCCGCACCGGCCGCAATGTGCTCGATTCTGTCGTCGAATATTGGCTCGACGAGAAACCGCAAGTTGTCCGGCGTGCGTCGCTCGCGGACCTCGACGCCGAACTGGCGCGCGCGCGGGACGCGCTCGCCCGGGTCGAGAAGCGGGTCGAGCGACTCGAACAAAAAATCGGCGCGCGCACGGGCGGCAGCCCGCGCGGCGCGCACTGAGGGCCGCCGGGCATGCGCATTTTCCGTTTCATCAAGATTCTCTACACCGTCATCCGCTTCGGCCTCGACGAGGTGATGCTGTCCCGGATCGAGGACCGGCGCGTGAAGCTGCTGCTGCGGATCACGACGATCGGCCGCCGCTATTCCGATCCGCCGGCGGTGCGGCTGCGCCGCGCGCTCGAAAGCCTAGGCCCGATCTTCGTGAAATTCGGCCAGGTGCTGTCGACGCGCCGCGACCTGCTGTCGGTCGATTTCGCGAATGAGCTTGCCAAGCTCCAGGATCAGGTGCCGCCGTTCGACTCGTCGGTCGCGATCGGGCTCATCGAGAAGGCGCTCGGCGCGCCGGTCGACGAGCTGTTCGACGAATTCGAGCGCGAGCCGGTCGCGAGCGCGTCGATCGCGCAGGTGCATTTCGCGAAGCTCAAGCAGGGCGTGCACGCGGGCAAGGCGGTCGCGGTGAAGGTGCTGCGCCCGAACATGCTGCCCGTCATCGATTCCGACCTCGCGCTGATGCGCGACATCGCGACGTGGACCGAGCGCATGTGGGCCGACGGCCGGCGCCTGAAGCCGCGCGAGGTCGTCGCCGAATTCGACAAGTACCTGCACGACGAACTGGACCTGATGCGCGAGGCGGCGAACGGCAGCCAGCTGCGCCGCAACTTCGCGGGCCTCGACCTGCTGCTCGTGCCGGAAATGTTCTGGGATTTCTCGACGTCGACCGTGCTCGTGATGGAGCGCATGTCCGGCGTGCCGATCAGCCAGGTCGAGACGCTGCGCACGGCGGGCGTCGACATCAAGAAGCTCGCGCGCGAGGGCGTCGAGATCTTCTTCACGCAGGTGTTCCGCGACGGCTTTTTCCACGCGGACATGCACCCCGGCAACATCCAGGTGAGCCTCGACCCGAAGACCTTCGGCCGCTATGTCGCGCTCGACTTCGGGATCGTCGGCGCGCTGTCCGATTTCGACAAGAACTACCTCGCGCAGAACTTCCTCGCGTTCTTCAAGCGCGACTACCACCGCGTCGCGACGCTTCACCTCGAGTCGGGCTGGGTGCCGCCGGACACGCGCGTCGAGGAGCTCGAAAGCGCGATCCGCGCGGTGTGCGAGCCGTATTTCGACCGCGCACTGAAGGACATCTCGCTCGGCCAGGTGCTGATGCGCCTGTTCTCGACGTCGCGCCGCTTCAACGTCGAGATCCAGCCGCAGCTCGTGCTGCTGCAGAAGACGATGCTGAACGTCGAGGGGCTCGGCCGCTCGCTCGATCCCGAGCTTGACCTGTGGAAAACCGCGAAGCCGTACCTCGAGCGCTGGATGACCGAGCAGATCGGCCTGCGCGGCTGGTACGAGCGCTTCAAGGTCGAGGCGCCGCAATGGAGCAAGACGCTGCCGCAACTGCCGCGCCTGATCCACCATGCGATCGCCGCGCGCCACGACGCGCCGCGCGCCGCGAGCGAAGACCTGATGCGGCAGATCCTCGTCGAGCAGAAGCGCACCAACCGGCTGCTGCAGGCGCTGCTGATCTTCGGGCTGGCCGTGGGCGTCGGCGCGCTCGTCGCGCGGGTGCTGCTCGCGCTCGCGTACAGCGCCTGACACCCGCCTGGAGACCATCCGATGTCCGACCCGATCCGCGAAACCCCGCCCGCCGCGCCGCGCGCCGCGGAATTCTCGTCGCGCGACCCGGGCGACGCGTCGTTCTGGGACGAGCGCTTCGCGCGCGGCATGACGCCGTGGGAATTCGGCGGCGTGCCCGACGGCTTTCGCGCGTTTGCGAGCCGCCACGCGCCGTGCGCCGTGCTGATTCCCGGCTGCGGCAGCGCGCAGGAAGCGGGATGGCTCGCGCAGGCCGGGTGGCCCGTCAGGGCAATCGATTTCGCCGAGCAGGCGGTCGCCGCCGCGAAGGCGCAGCTCGGCGCGCACGCGGACGTCGTCGAGCAGGCGGACTTCTTTGCGTATGCGCCGCCGTTCGACGTGCAATGGGTCTACGAGCGCGCATTCCTGTGCGCGCTGCCGCGCGACCGGCGCGCCGCCTACGCGGCGCGAATGGCCGCGCTGCTGCCGGCCGGCGGGCTGCTGGCCGGCTACTTCTTTGTCGGCGCGACGCCGAAGGGGCCGCCGTTCGGCATCGACCGGGAGGAACTCGACGCGCTGCTCGGCCCGCACTTCGAGCTGGTCGAGGATCTGCCGGTCGCCGATTCGCTGCCCGTGTTCGAAGGGCGCGAGCGCTGGCTCACGTGGCGCCGCCGCTGATGCCGGCGCTTACCCGGGCGCGTCCGGCCGTTGCCGGGGTGCGCCAGGGTTTCGGCTATAATTCAAGGTTTTGCAAGCCGTTTCCAGTTTCTGCGGGAAAAAATACCATGCCGATCTACGCCTATCGATGCGAAGCGTGCGGTTTCGCGAAGGACGTGCTCCAGAAGATGAGCGACGCGCCGCTGTCGCAGTGTCCCGAATGCGGGAAGGATGCGTTTCGCAAGCAGTTGACCGCTGCGGGCTTTCAGCTGAAGGGCTCGGGCTGGTACGTCACCGATTTCCGCGGCGGCTCGGGCGGCACGAGCGCGCCGGCGGCGGCGTCCGGTTCGGGCGATGCGGCGCCGGCAGCCGCCGCGCCCGCGTCCGGCTCGGACAGTGCGGCGAGCGCCGCGCCGGCGCCCGCGCCGGCTGCGACGCCTGCGGCCGGCAGTTGACTGTCGCGGCCCCGCCGGGCCGCGCCCATTCCGCGCCGCCGGTGCGACTATTTGACGGCAGATGATGAAAAAGACGACCCTGAAATCGGTGTTTCTGACCGGCCTGCTGGTTCTCGTCCCGCTCGCGATCACGCTGTGGGTGCTCGGCCTCATCATCGGCACGATGGACCAGACGCTGCTGCTGCTGCCGGAATCGTGGCAGCCGGAGCGGATGTTCGGTTTCCGCGTGCCGGGGATCGGCGCGGTGCTGACGCTCGCGTTCATCTTCATCGTCGGGCTCGCGACGCAGAACTTCATCGGCCAGAAGCTCGTCACGTGGTGGAATGCGGTCGTGCGCCACATTCCGGTCGTCGGGCCGATCTACACGAGCGTCAAGCAGGTGTCGGACACGCTGCTGTCGAGCAGCGGCAATGCGTTCCGCAAGGCGCTGCTGATCGAATATCCGCGCCGCGGGTCGTATACGATCGCATTTCTGACCGGCACGCCCGGCGGCGACGTGCTCAATCATCTGACGGAAGAATACGTGAGCGTGTACATCCCGACGACGCCGAACCCGACGTCGGGCTTCTTCCTGATGCTGCCGAAGAGCGAAGTCATCGAACTCGACATGTCGGTCGATGCCGCGCTGAAGTACATCGTCTCGATGGGCGTGGTGGCGCCCCCGGCGCCGGCACCGGCGCCCGCCCGCCGTCCCGTCGAGCCGCCGCTGTAAATCATTGCCCGGGCCGCGCGTTGCGGCGCCCGTTGATCAAACCGAACGAAAGCAAACATCATGTCGATGCGAACTGAATACTGCGGTCTCGTGACCGAACACCTGCTGGGCCAAACCGTGTCGCTGTGCGGCTGGGTGCAGCGCCGCCGCGATCACGGCGGTGTGATCTTCATCGACCTGCGCGATCGTGAAGGCCTCGTGCAGGTGGTCTGCGACCCGGACCGCGCGGAGATGTTCGCGACCGCCGAAGGCGTGCGCAACGAGTTCTGCGTCCAGGTGAAGGGCCTCGTGCGCAACCGTCCGGAAGGCACGGTCAACGCGGGCCTGAAGAGCGGCAAGATCGAAGTGCTGTGCCACGAGCTGACCGTGCTGAACGCGTCGGTCACGCCGCCGTTCCAGCTCGACGACGACAACCTGTCGGAAACGACGCGCCTCACGCACCGCGTGCTCGACCTGCGCCGTCCGCAGATGCAGCACAACCTGCGCCTGCGCTACCGCGTCGCGATCGAGGCACGCAAGTACCTCGACGAGCAGGGCTTCATCGACATCGAGACGCCGATGCTGACGAAGAGCACGCCGGAAGGCGCGCGCGACTACCTCGTGCCGTCGCGCGTGAACGCGGGCCAGTTCTTCGCGCTGCCGCAGTCGCCGCAGCTGTTCAAGCAGCTGCTGATGGTCGCGAACTTCGACCGCTACTACCAGATCACCAAGTGCTTCCGCGACGAGGACCTGCGCGCCGACCGTCAGCCGGAATTCACGCAGATCGACTGCGAGACGTCGTTCCTCGGCGAACAGGAAATCCGCGACCTGTTCGAGAACATGATCCGTCACATCTTCAAGACGACGATCGACGTCGAGCTGGATGCGACGTTCCCGGTGATGCCGTACTCGGAAGCGATGGCGCGCTTCGGCTCGGACAAGCCTGACCTGCGCGTGAAGCTCGAGTTCACCGAGCTGACCGACGCGATGAAGGACGTCGAGTTCAAGGTGTTCAGCACGCCGGCCAACGCGAAGGACGGCCGTGTCGCGGCGCTGCGCGTGCCGAAGGGCGGCGAGCTGTCGCGCGGCGACATCGACGGCTACACCGAGTTCGTGCGCATCTACGGCGCGAAGGGCCTCGCGTGGATCAAGGTCAACGAGAAGGCGAAGGGCCGCGACGGCCTGCAGAGCCCGATCGTCAAGAACCTGCACGACGCGTCGATCGCGGCGATCCTCGAGCGCACCGGCGCCGAAGACGGCGACATCATCTTCTTCGCGGCCGACCGCGCGAAGGTCGTCAACGACAGCCTCGGCGCGCTGCGCCTGAAGATCGGCCACTCGGAATTCGGCAAGGCGAACGGCCTCGTCGAGGCGGGCTGGAAGCCGCTGTGGGTCGTCGACTTCCCGATGTTCGAATACGACGACGAGGACGCGCGCTACGTCGCCGCGCACCATCCGTTCACGAGCCCGAAGGACGAGCATCTCGAGTACCTCGAGACCGACCCGGGCCGCTGCCTCGCGAAGGCGTACGACATGGTGCTGAACGGCTGGGAAATCGGCGGCGGCTCGGTGCGTATCCACCGCGAGGAAGTGCAGAGCAAGGTGTTCCGCGCGCTGAAGATCGGCGCGGAAGAGGCGCAGCTGAAGTTCGGCTTCCTGCTGGACGCGCTCCAGTACGGCGCGCCGCCGCACGGCGGCATCGCGTTCGGTCTCGACCGCATCGTCACGATGATGGCCGGCGCCGATTCGATCCGCGACGTGATCGCGTTCCCGAAGACCCAGCGCGCGCAGTGTCTGCTCACGCAGGCGCCGAGCCCGGTCGACGAGCGCCAGCTGCGCGAGCTGCACATCCGCCTGCGTCAGCCGGAGCAGCCGAAGGCGTAATGCACGCTCGACCCTGAACGCGCGCATGGCGACACGCGCGCCGCACGACGAAAAAGGCGCAACGGTGCGCCTTTTTCGTTTTTTGCGGTACAGTCGCAGCACCCGCCGCGCAGCCTGGCCCAACCGGCGCGCGGCCTCGCGCCGTATGAAACGAACATGACGAAGCCGCCGAAAATTCCCGAATCCGTTCTCGTCGTGATCTACACGCCCGACCTCGACGTACTGGTGATCAAGCGCGCCGACCAGCCCGATTTCTGGCAATCGGTCACCGGGTCGAAGGATGCGATCGACGAGCCGCTCGCCGTCACCGCCGCGCGCGAAGTGGCCGAGGAAACCGGCATCGTGGTCGGTACGCCGGAGGTGCCGGCCAGCGCGCTCGTCGACTGGCATCACCGGATCGAATACGCGATCTATCCGCAGTACCTGCACCGCTATGCGCCCGGCGTCACGCGCAACACCGAGCACTGGTTCGGCCTGTGCGTGCCGCGTCGCGTCGACGTGACGCTGTCGCCGCGCGAGCACGTCGACCATGCGTGGCTGCCGTATCGCGAGGCGGCCGCGCGCTGCTTTTCGCCGTCGAATGCCGAGGCGATCCTGCAATTGTCCGCGCGCGCGGTACGGCCTCCGGAATACCGCCCCCCGGAAGGCCGGACCCCGGAAGGCCGGCCCCCCGGATCCGCATGAACGGGGGAGGCGGCCTTCCGGAGGCCCGCAGGCGATTCGCGCAACTGCGGCAGATGTTCCTGCAGGAGCGGGGCTCCGCATCGCGGCTCGCCTTCACGTCGGGCAACGCCGTGCGGCTGTGCCAGGGCGGCGAGGCTTTCTTCAGCGCGCTGATCGAACGGATCGACGCCGCACGCGAGCAGGTGCTGCTCGAAACCTACATTTTCTGCGACGACGCGGCGGGGCGGCCGGTGTCGGACGCGCTGCTGCGAGCCGTGCGGCGCGGCGTGCGCGTGCGCGTGATCACGGACGGCATCGGCACGGCGCGCCTGCCGCTGTTCGACGCGTGGGCCGGGGCGGGCATCGAGCACTGCGTGTACAACCGCTACCTGTTCGGCCGCTTCGGCTTCTCGCGCACGCACCGCAAGCTTGCGGTCGTCGATCACGCGTATGCGTATTGCGGCGGCATCAACATCGTCGACGACTACGCGCAGAACGGCACGACGCTGCCGTACCCGCGCTGGGATTTCAGCGTCGAGATGACGGGGCCCGTCGTGTCCGACGTGCGCGCCGCGTTCGAGCTGCAATGGCACCGCATCCGCTTCGGCCACAAGCCGTATGCGCAATACGCGGCGGGGCTCGCCGGCGGCGACGCGTTCCCGGACATGTTCCGCCGCTGGATGCGCAGCCACCGCTGGATCAAGGCCGGGGCGCTCAGGATCGTGACCGAGCCGAGCGTCGCGTTCGTCGCGCGCGACAACGTCGTGAACCGCCGCGCGATCGAGAAGGCGTACCTGGCCGCGATCGGCCAGGCCCGGCAGCGGATCCTGCTCGCGAATCCGTACTTCATGCCGGGCCGCAAGCTGCGCCGCGCGCTGACGGGCGCCGCGCGGCGCGGCGTCGACGTGCGGATCCTGCTCGGCCGCAACGAGTTCGCGGCGCTCGACACCGCGGTGCCGTTCCTCTACCACGCGCTGCTGCGCGCCGGCGTGCGCGTTGCCGAATATGACAAGACGATGCTGCACGGCAAGGTGGCCGTGATCGACGACAATTGGGCGACGGTCGGCTCGTCGAATCTGGACGCGCTGAGCCTGATGCTGAACAATGAGGCCAACGTCGTGCTGGTGCGGCACGATACGGTCACGAACGAGCTGCGCGACGCGATCGCCGCGGCGTTCGCCGACGGCCGCGAGATCGACCCGGCGCGCTATGCGCGGCGCCCGCTCGGCGAGCGCGTGCTGAACTGGCTGGCCTACACGGTCTACCGCGCCGCGATGAAGGTGCTGACGGTCGGCGACTACGACTAAGCGCCCGCTTAAATCATTTCTGCACGCCCGTGCGGAAAACCGCTTCCAATGCGGCCCGAATCGCGCAAAATAGCGACTCGGTTAGACACCGGTTTCTAATAATTTCCTTGTTTCGCGGGCGGTCGCACTCAATAATAGTACGGCCGTTCGATTTTATTTGAACCCCCGAACGGTTACAGAAATAGCTATGCGAAAAGGCGAACAGACGCGTGCCGCGATACTCGAAGCTGCATTGGACCTCGCCAGCCGTGACGGGCTGGAGGGGTTGACGATCGGCCTGCTGGCCGAGCGCATGCAGATGAGCAAGAGCGGCGTGTTCGCGCACTTCGGATCGCGCGAGGATTTGCAGGTGGAAGTCGTGCGCGAGTATCACCATCGTTTCGAGAACGAGGTGTTCTTTCCGAGCCTGCGCGAACCGCGCGGTCTGCCGCGTCTGCGGGCGATGCTGGCGCGCTGGATCGAGAAGCGCATCCAGGAGGTGACGACCGGGTGCATCTACATCAGCGGAGCCGTCGAGTACGACGACCGGCCGGACAGCCCCGTGCGCGAGCAACTGGTCGCGAGCGTGACGGCGTGGCGTGCCGCGCTGCTGCGCGCCATTTCGCAGGCGAAGGAGGAGGGGCATCTGCGCCCGGACGGCGATCCGGACCTGATGCTCTTCGAGCTGTACAGCTTCACGCTCGGCCTGCATCACGACGCACGCTTCCTGCATTCGCCGGATGCGGTGCGCCTCACGTGGGCCGCGCTGGAAAAGACGATTATTTCGTATCAGAGCGAGAGCCGTTAGCGGCGCGTGATCCGCCCGCCAGAAGCTCGAGCCGATTGCCCTACTTTGGAGAGAGTCATGGGACAGTACGCCGCGCCGCTGCGCGACATGCAATTCGTGTTGCACGAGCTTCTGAACGTCGAAGCCGAAGTCAAGCAAATGCCCAAGCATGCGGACCTCGATGCCGACACGATCAACCAGGTCCTCGAAGAAGCGGGCAAGTTCTGCTCCGAGGTGCTGTTCCCGCTGAACCAGGTCGGCGACCGCGAAGGCTGCACGTACGTCGGTGACGGCGTCGTGAAGACCCCGACCGGCTTCAAGGAGGCCTACCAGCAATACGTCGAGGCCGGTTGGCCGGCGCTCGGCTGCGATCCCGACTACGGCGGCCAGGGGCTGCCCGCGTTCGTGAACAACGCACTCTACGAAATGCTGAACTCGGCGAACCAGGCGTGGACGATGTATCCGGGCCTGTCGCACGGCGCCTACGAATGCCTGCATGCGCACGGCGCGCCGGAACTCCAGAAGCAGTATCTGCCGAAGCTCGTGTCGGGCGAATGGACGGGCACGATGTGCCTGACCGAGCCGCACTGCGGCACCGACCTCGGCATCCTGCGCACCAAGGCCGAACCGAACGGCGACGGCTCGTACTCGATCAGCGGCACGAAGATCTTCATCTCGAGCGGCGAGCACGACATGTCGAAGAACATCGTCCACCTCGTGCTCGCGCGCCTGCCGGACGCGCCGCAAGGCACGAAGGGGATCTCGCTGTTCATCGTGCCGAAGTTCATCCCCGATGCGGCGGGCGAGCCGGGCGAGCGCAACGGCGTCAAGTGCGGCTCGATCGAGCACAAGATGGGCATCCACGGCAACTCGACCTGCGTGATGAACCTCGACAACGCGAAGGGCTGGATGGTCGGCGAGCCGAACAAGGGCCTCAACGCGATGTTCGTGATGATGAATGCCGCGCGCCTCGGTGTCGGCATGCAGGGCCTCGGCCTCACGGAAGTCGCTTACCAGAACTCGCTGACGTACGCGAAGGAGCGCCTGCAGATGCGCTCGCTGACGGGCCCGAAGGCGCCGGACAAGCCGGCCGACCCGATCATCGTCCACCCGGACGTGCGCCGCATGCTGCTCACGCAGAAGGCCTACGCGGAAGGCGCGCGCGCGTTCACGTACTGGTCGGCGCTGCAGATCGACAAGGAGCTGTCGCACGCCGATGAGGCGGTGCGCAAGGAAGCGGCCGACCTCGTCGCGCTGCTCACGCCGATCATCAAGGCGTTCCTGACCGACAACGCGTTCGAGTGCACGAACCACGCGATGCAGATCTACGGCGGCCACGGCTTCATCTCCGAGTGGGGCATGGAGCAGTACGTGCGCGACGCGCGGATCAACATGATCTACGAAGGCACGAACTCGATCCAGTCGCTCGACCTGCTGGGCCGCAAGGTGCTCGGCGACATGGGCGCGAAGCTGAAGAAGTTCGGCAAGCTCGTGTCGGATTTCGTCGAGGCGGAAGGCGTGAAGCCGGAGATGGGCGAGTTCATCAACCCGCTCGCGGACATCGGCGAGAAGGTGCAGAAGCTGACGATGGAAATCGGCATGAAGGCGATGCAGAACCCGGACGAAGTCGGCGCTGCCGCCGTGCCGTACCTGCGCACCGTCGGCCACCTGGTGTTCTCGTACTTCTGGGCCCGCATGGCGCGCCTCGCGCTCGACAACGAAGCGTCGGGCGATCCGTTCTACAAGTCGAAACTCGCGACGGCGCGCTTCTATTTCGCGCGCCTGCTGCCGGAAACGGCCGCGACGATCCGCGCCGCGCGCGCCGGCTCGAAGACGATGATGGAAGTCGACGAGTCGCTGTTCTGATGCGGCATCGGGCGGGGCGCGCCGCGCTCCGCCCGGACGATGCGGTTGCAGAACCTCACTACGCTGCGTAGCCCTCACCATCCCGCGCTACGCGACACTATCCGGAGACATCCCGTGAGCAATTTCATCATTCGCAAGGTGGCCGTGCTGGGCGCCGGCGTGATGGGCGCGCAGATCGCCGCGCACCTCGTCAACGCACGCGTGCCGGTGCTGCTGTTCGACCTGCCGGCCAAGGAAGGCCCGAAGAATGCGATCGCGCTGAAGGCGATCGAAAACCTGAAGAAGCTGTCGCCCGCGCCGTTCGGCGTGAAGGACGACGCGAAATACCTCGAAGCCGCGAACTACGAGGACGACATCGCGAAGCTCGCCGAGTGCGACGTCGTGATCGAGGCGATCGCCGAGCGCATGGACTGGAAGCACGACCTGTACAAGAAGGTCGCGCCGCACCTCGCTTCGCACGCGATCTTCGCGACCAACACGTCGGGCCTGTCGATCACGACGCTGTCGGACGGCTTCTCCGACGAGCTGAAGGCGCGCTTCTGCGGCGTGCACTTCTTCAACCCGCCGCGCTACATGCACCTCGTCGAGCTGATCCCGACCGCGCATACGCGCCCGGAAATCCTCGACCAGCTCGAGACGTTCCTGACGAGCGTCGTCGGCAAGGGCGTCGTGCGCGCGAAGGACACGCCGAACTTCATCGCGAACCGCGTCGGCATCTTCTCGATCCTCGCGGTGATCACCGAGGCCGCGAAGTTCGGCCTGCGCTTCGACGAAGTCGACGACCTGACCGGCAGCCGCCTCGGCCGCGCGAAGTCGGCGACGTTCCGCACCGCGGACGTGGTCGGCCTCGACACGATGGCGCACGTGATCAAGACGATGCAGGACAATCTCGCCGACGATCCGTTCTTCCCGGTCTACCAGACGCCTGCCGTGCTCGCCGAGCTGGTGAAGCAGGGCGCGCTCGGCCAGAAGACGGGCGGCGGCTTCTACAAGAAGGAAGGCAAGGCGATCAAGGTGCTCGACGCGAAGACCGGCGCCTACGTCGATTCGGGCGCGAAGGCCGACGAGACCGTCGCGCGCATCCTGAAGCGCCCGCCGGCCGAGCGCCTGAAGCTGCTGCGCGAGACGGACCATCCGCACGCGCAGTTCCTGTGGTCGATCTTCCGCGACGTGTTCCACTACATCGGCGTGCATCTGGAGTCGATCGCCGACAACGCGCGCGACGTCGATCTCGCGATCCGCTGGGGCTTCGGCTGGAACGAAGGCCCGTTCGAAGGCTGGCAGGCCGCCGGCTGGAAGCAGGTCGCCGAGTGGGTGCAGGAAGACATCGCCGCGGGCAAGGCGCTCGCGAACGCGCCGCTGCCGGCGTGGGTGCTCGAAGGCCCGGTTGCCGAGCAGGGCGGTGTGCACACGGCCGAAGGCTCGTGGGCGCCGGCGTCGAAGCGCTTCGTGCCGCGTTCGGACCTCGCCGTCTACAACAAGCAGGTGTTCCGCGCGCCGCTGCTGGGCGAAGCCGGCGCCGATCCGAAGACCTACGGCAAGACGCTGTTCGAGACCGACTCGGTGCGCGCGTGGGTCGATGACCGCGCGGGCGAGGACGACGTCGTGATCGTGTCGTTCAAGTCGAAGATGAACACGATCGGACCGAGCGTGATCGACGGCCTCGTGCAGGCGATCGAGCTCGCGGAGAAGGACTACAAGGGCGTCGTGATCTGGCAGCCGACGTCGCTGAAGCTCGGCGCGCCGGGCGGCCCGTTCTCGGCGGGCGCGAACCTCGAAGAGGCGATGCCCGCGTTCATGATGGGCGGCGCGAAGGGCATCGAGCCGTTCGTGAAGAAGTTCCAGGACGGGATGATGCGCGTGAAGTACGCGAACGTGCCGGTCGTCGCGGCCGTGTCGGGCATCGCGCTCGGCGGCGGATGCGAGCTGATGCTGCACAGCGCGAAGCGCGTCGTGCACGTCGAGAGCTACATCGGCCTCGTCGAAGTGGGCGTCGGCCTCGTGCCGGCCGGCGGCGGCCTGAAGGAAGCGGCGCTGCGTGCGGCGGACGCGGCTACCGCCGCGAACGCGACCACCGAGATCCTGAAGTTCGTCACGAAGTCGTTCGAGAATGCGGCGATGGCGAAAGTGTCGGCCTCCGCGCACGACGCACGCGCGATGGGCTACGTGAAGCCGTCCGACACGATCGTGTTCAACGTGTTCGAGCTGCTCGACACCGCGAAGAAGGAAGCGCGCGCGCTCGCCGACACCGGCTACCGCGCGCCGCTGAAGGCGAAGGACGTGCCGGTCGCGGGCCGCTCGGCGATCGCGACGATCAAGGCGTCGCTCGTCAACATGCGCGACGGCCGCTTCATCAGCGACCACGACTTCCTGATCGCGAGCCGCATCGCGGAAGCGGTGTGCGGCGGCGACGTCGAGGCGGGCAGCCTCGTCGACGAGGAATGGCTGCTGGCGCTCGAGCGCCGCGCGTTCGTCGAGCTGCTCGGCACGCAGAAGACGCAGGAACGGATCATGGGCATGTTGCAGACCGGCAAGCCGGTGCGTAACTGAGCGAGCGCAAAAGGAGTCTGAAATGAGCAAACAATTGCAAGACGCATACATCGTCGCCGCCAGCCGCACGCCGATCGGCAAGGCACCGCGCGGTGTCTTCAAGAACACGCGCCCGGACGAGCTGCTGGTTCACGCGATCAAGTCGGCGGTCGCGCAGGTGCCCGGCTTCGACACGAAGCTGATCGAGGACGCGATCATCGGCTGCGCGATTCCGGAAGCCGAGCAGGGCCTGAACGTCGCGCGGATGGGCGCGCTGCTCGCGGGCCTGCCGCAGACGGTCGGCGGCGTGACGGTCAACCGCTTCTGCGCATCGGGCATCACCGCGCTGGCGATGGCGGCGGACCGCATCCGCGTCGGCGAATCGGACGCGCTGCTCGCGGGCGGCTGCGAATCGATGAGCATGGTGCCGATGATGGGCAACAAGCCGTCGATGTCGCCGCACATCTTCGATCGCAGCGAGGACTTCGGCATCGCGTACGGGATGGGCCTGACCGCCGAGCGCGTGGCCGAGCAGTGGAAGGTGAGCCGCGAGGACCAGGACGCGTTCTCGGTCGAATCGCACAAGAAGGCGCTCGCCGCGCAGCAGGCCGGCGAGTTCGGCGACGAGATCGCGCCGTACACGATCACCGAACGCTTCCCGAACCTCGCGACGGGCGAGATCGACGTGAAGACGCGCGAGATCGCGCTCGACGAAGGCCCGCGCGCGGACACGTCGCTCGAGGGCCTCGCGAAGCTGCGCACGGTGTTCGCGAACAAGGGGTCGGTCACGGCCGGCAACAGCTCGCAGACGTCGGACGGCGCGGGCGCGCTGCTCGTCGTGTCGGAGAAGGTGCTCAAGCAGTTCAACCTGACGCCGCTCGCGCGCTTCGTGAGCTTCGCGGTGCGCGGCGTGCCGCCGGAAATCATGGGCATCGGCCCGAAGGAAGCGATTCCGGCCGCGCTGAAGGCGGCGGGCCTGAAGCAGGACGATCTCGACTGGATCGAGCTGAACGAAGCGTTCGCCGCGCAATCGCTGGCGGTGATCCGCGACCTCGGCCTCGACCCGTCGAAGGTCAACCCGGTGGGCGGCGCGATCGCGCTCGGCCACCCGCTCGGCGCGACCGGCGCGATCCGCGCCGCGACCGTCGTGCACGGCCTGCGCCGCCGCAACCTGAAGTACGGGATGGTGACGATGTGCGTCGGCACCGGCATGGGCGCCGCGGGCATCATCGAACGCCTGTAAGCGAGGCGAACCAGCAGCACGACGGTGCGCGGGCCACGAGCTCGCGCACCGTTTTTTCATTCGGAATGGATACAGCCAAGGAGACGCTTGTGACGGACATCCAGGTGGAACGCGCCGACGGCGTGATGACGATAACCATTGCACGGCCGGCGAAAAAGAACGCGCTGACGGCCGCGATGTACCAGACGATGGCCGACGCGCTCGGCGAAGCGCAGGAGGACAAGGCGGTTCGCGCGATCCTGCTGCGCGGCAGCGACGGCATCTTCAGCGCGGGCAACGATCTCGAGGATTTCATGAAGGCGCCGCCGAAGGACGACAGCGCGCCGGTGTTCCAGTTTCTCGCGCGGATCAGCAGCGCGTCGAAACCGATCGTCGCCGCGGTGCCGGGCGTCGCGGTCGGCGTCGGCGTGACGATGCTGCTGCATTGCGACCTCGTCTACGCAGCCGACACGGCGTCGTTCTCGCTGCCGTTCGTGCAGCTCGGGGTGTGCCCGGAGGCCGCGTCGAGCCTGCTGCTGCCGCGTCTCGCGGGGCATCAGGTCGCGGCCGAGAAGCTGCTGCTCGGCGAGCCGTTCGACGCGCTCGAGGCGCACCGGATCGGCATCGTCAACCGCGTGCTGCCGGCGGCCGAGCTCGACGCGTTCGCGGCGAAGCAGGCGGCGAAGCTCGTCGCGCTGCCGGCCGCGTCGCTGCGCGTGACGAAGGCCTTGCTGAAGAACACCGGCGGCGTGTCGATCGCCGACCGGATGGCGGAAGAGGGGCAGCAGTTCGGCGCGATGCTGCGCGGGCCGGAAGCCCGCGAGGCGATGGCGGCGTTCTTCGAGAAGCGCAAGCCGGACTTCCGTTCGCTGTCGTAACGCGCGGCCGGCGCGCGGTTCGACGCGCCGGCGCCTGCCATGCTGCGGCGCATCGTCGCAGCATTTCCCCTCTTTGAGGTCATTTCCCCGATATCCGCGCGCCTTGCGCTGAAGGCGCGCGGCCTTTCCCCGTCTACCGTTGCCGGCCGTCACGCGTGCCGGCATCGCGTCCGTCCCCGGCCGGGTTTCGCTCGATTCGGCGAAGTTTGTTCGTCGTCAAGATGCGGTGCGGCAATTTTCCGTACAGTTCGCGCGGCAGGCTGCCGTGGTCATCACGCGTCGCGCATCGGCGGCGCGCGGCCCGGCAGTCCTTCTCAACGACACTCAGGCAAACGAACCATGATCAGACGAATCACCGGCGGTGCGCGGGCGGCCCCCGTCATCGCGATACTGGCGGGACTGGCCGGATGCAGCGACCTTCACGTGCTCGACCCAAAGGGCGCGGTGGGCGTCGCGGAGAAATCGCTGATCGCGACCGCCACGTGGACGATGCTGATCGTCGTCGTGCCGGTGATCCTGCTGACGCTGTTCTTCGCGTGGCGCTACCGCGCGTCGAACCGCAGCGCGACCTATGCGCCGGACTGGTCGCATTCGACGGCGATCGAGGTCGTGATCTGGACCGTGCCGACGCTGATCATCCTCTATCTCGGCATCCTCACGTGGAAGACCACGCATGAGCTCGACCCGTACAAGCCGCTCCAGTCGTCGGTCAAGCCGATCGACGTCGAAGTCGTCGCGCTCGACTGGAAGTGGCTGTTCATCTATCCGGAGTTCGGCATCGCGTCGGTGAACCAGCTCGCGATTCCGGTCGGCACGCCGGTGAATTTCCGCATCACGTCGGATTCGGTGATGAACTCGTTCTTCATCCCGCAGCTCGGCACCCAGGTCTACGCGATGGCCGGCATGCAGACGCGCCTGCACCTGATCGCCGACGAAGCGGGCGACTACGCGGGCGTGTCCGCCAACTACAGCGGCCGCGGCTTCTCCGACATGAAATTCCGCACGCTCGCCGAGCCGCGCGAGCAGTTCGACGCGTGGGTGCAGAAGGTCAAGGCGTCGTCCGACCGGCTCGACATGACCGTGTACGGCACGGTCGCGCAGCCGAGCGAGAAGGCGCCGGTGCGCTATTTCTCGTCGGTCGATCCGAAGCTGTTCCACAACATCATCGCGAAATACAACAACGGCCACGTCCTCGATCTGAAGGACGCCGCCTGTACGACGAAGGGGTAACGCATGTTCGGCAAACTGACACTTTCGGCGATCCCGTTCGACCAGCCCATCATCATGGGGGCGAGCGCCTTCATGGGGCTCGTCGTGCTGGGCATCGTCGTCGCGCTGACGGTCACCGGCCGGTGGAAATGGCTATGGAGCGAATGGCTGACGTCGGTCGATCACAAGAAGATCGGCGTGATGTACCTGGTCGTCGCGGTGCTGATGCTGCTGCGCGGCTTCGCGGACGCGGTCATGATGCGCCTGCAGCTCGCGCTCGCGTACAACGGCCCCGGCTACCTGCCGCCGCATCACTATGACCAGATCTTCACCGCGCACGGCGTGATCATGATCTTCTTCATGGCGATGGCGCTGCTGGTCGCGTTCTTCAACCTGATCGTGCCGCTGCAGATCGGCGCGCGCGACGTCGCGTTCCCGTTCCTGAACTCGCTCTCGTTCTGGATGACGGCGGTCGCCGCGATCCTGATGAACATTTCGCTCGTGATCGGCGAATTCGCGCAGGTGGGCTGGCTCGCGTATCCGCCGCTCTCCGAGCTGCAGTTCAGCCCGGGCGTCGGCGTCGACTACTACCTGTGGGCGCTGCAGATTTCCGGCGTCGGCACGCTGATCACGTCGATCAACTTCTTCGTGACGATCATCAAGATGCGCGCGCCGGGCATGACGCTGATGAAGATGCCGGTGTTCACGTGGACCGCGCTGTGCTCGAACGTGCTGATCATGGCGACGTTCCCGATCCTGGCGGTTGCGCTCGCGCTGCTCGGCCTCGATCGCTACCTCGACATGCACTTCTTCACGAACGATGCCGGCGGCAACGCGATGCTGTATCTGAACCTGATCTGGGCGTGGGGCCATCCGGAGGTGTACATCCTCGTGCTGCCCGCGTTCGGCATCTATTCGGAAGTCATCGCGACGTTCGCGAAGAAGCCGCTGTTCGGCTACAAGACGATGGTGTACGCGTCGTGCGCGATCATGGTGCTGGCGTTCCTCGTGTGGCTGCATCACTTCTTCACGATGGGCTCGGGCGCCGACGTCAACGCGTTCTTCGGGATCATGACGATGATCATCGCGATCCCGACCGGCGTGAAGATCTTCAACTGGCTGTTCACGATGTACCGCGGCCGCGTCGAGTTCACGGTGCCGGTGCTGTGGACGATCGGCTTCATGGTCACGTTCACGCTCGGCGGGATGACCGGCGTGATGCTGGCGATTCCCGGCGCGGACTTCGTGCTGCACAACAGCCTGTTCCTGATCGCGCACTTCCATAACACGATCATCGGCGGCGTCGTGTTCGGCTATTTCGCGGGCGTCCATTTCTGGTTCCCGAAGGTGTTCGGCTTCAAGCTCGACGAGAAGCAAGGCAAGCGCGCGTTCTGGTGCTGGCTCACCGGCTTCTACGTCGCGTTCATGCCGCTCTACGTGCTCGGCTTCATGGGCATGACGCGCCGCCTGAACCACTATGACAACCCGGCGTGGCATCCGTGGCTGCTGGTCGCCGCGTGCGGCGTGGTGCTGATCGCGCTCGGCGTGGTGTTCCAGGTCGCATCGGTTTGGGTCGGCTGGCGCAACCGCGCGCAAGCGCAGTATCGCGACGTGAGCGGCGACCCGTGGAACGGCCGCACGCTCGAATGGGCGACGTCGTCGCCGCCGGCCGTCTACAACTTCGCGGTGATTCCGGACGTGCACGAACTCGACGAGCTCGCGTATCGCAAGGCGAAGGGCCTCGGCCTCGGCAAGAACGTCACGTACCAGGACATCCACATGCCGTCCAACACGAGCGCCGGCCTGTTCGTCGGCGTGTTCAGCCTGCTGCTCGGCTTCGCGCTCGTCTGGCACATCTGGTGGCTCGCGATCGCGTCGCTCGTCGGCATCGTCGCGACGGTGGTGCTGTACAGCGCGCAGGACAACGAAGGCTATTACATTCCGGCGGATACCGTCCGCAAGATCGAGGAACAACGCGCGGGCGTGCGGATGCGCGCGCCGTCGCCGGAAGCCGAACTGGAGGCGAACTGATGTCGTATCAATCTCTCACGGGCGGCGCCCGTCATCCGGCGGCGCACCCTCATCCGCCGTCGCATTCGGTGTTCGGCTTCTGGCTGTACCTGATGACCGACTGCGTGATCTTCGCATCGCTGTTCGCGACCTTCGCGGTGCTCGGCAACCAGTATGCCGGCGGCCCGACCGCGAAGGACCTGTTCGACATCCCGGGCGTCGCGCTCGAGACCGCCGCGCTGCTGCTCTCCAGCATCACGTACGGCTTCGCGATGCTCGGCGCGCAGCGCCGCCGGCGCGGCGCGGTGTTCGTCTGGCTCGCGGTGACGTTCGTGCTCGGCGTCGCGTTCCTCGCGATGGAGCTGCGCGAGTTCTCGCACCTGATCGCGGAAGGCGCGGGGCCGCAGCGCAGCGCGTTCCTGTCGGCGTTCTTCGCGCTGGTCGGCACGCACGGGCTGCACGTGGCCGTCGGCCTGTTGTGGATGGTCGTGCTCGTCGTGCAGATCGCGGGGGGCCCCGGCATGACGGAACGCGACTTCCGGCGCCTCACCTGCCTGAGCCTCTTCTGGCACTTCCTCGACATCGTCTGGATCTGCGTGTTCTCCTTCGTCTATCTCGCGAGCGTGATCTAAATGGCCCATTCGGAACTCATTCACCACGATGAAGCGCACGGCACGGCCGGCGGCTACATCGTCGGTTTCGTCCTGTCGGTGCTGCTCACGGCCGCGTCGTTCGGCCTCGTGATGGGCGGCGTGCTGGCGCCGAAAGCGGCGATCATCGCGCTCGCGGTGCTCGCGTTCGCGCAGATCCTCGTGCACCTCGTGTGCTTCCTGCACATGAACACGTCGTCGAGCCAGCGCTGGAACGTGATGGCGTTCAGCTACACGGTGCTCACCGCGCTGATCCTGATCGTCGGGACGCTGTGGGTGATGCACAACGTCAGCATGAACATGATGTCGCGGTAACCGGCATCCCGTTCACGCATTCGCGCCGTGTCCTTGCACGGCTGGTTTTCTCTCGGGGGCGCGCGGTCTGCGCGCCTTTCTGCATCATGGTCAACAACGATTCCCAGACACCCGTTCGCGCCGACGCGCCGATGCCGCATCGCAAGGTCATCCGCTCGTGGCTCGTGCCGTTCGCCGCGCGCGAGATCGTGCGCCCGATCCTCCTGCTCGTGCTCGACTACCTGCTGCTGTTCGCGGCGTTCGCGGGCGCGCTGCTGATCCCGGCGATCGTCGGCAAGGTCGTCTGCGGGATGGCGGCCGGCTTCATCACCGGGCGGCTCTTCATCATCGGGCACGATGCGTGCCACCAGAGCCTGACGCCCAACCGCCGGCTGAACCGCTGGCTCGGCCGCATCGCGTTCCTGCCGTCGCTGACGCCGTACAGCCTGTGGGAAGTCGGGCACAACGTGGTGCACCACGGCTACACGAACCTGAAGGGCTTCGATTTCGTGTGGGCGCCGCATACGCCGGCCGAATACGCGGCGCTGTCGCCGACGCGCCGGCTGCTGGACCGCATCTACCGAAGCGGCTGGGCGCCGGGGCTCTACTATTTCGTCGAGATCTGGTGGCTGCGGATGTATTTCCCGACCAAGCGCTATATCGGCGCGTCGCGGCCCGTGTTCAGCCGCGACTGCCTGCTGGTGACCGGCTTCGCGGCCGTGTGGATCGCCGCCGTCGTGTGGGTCGCGCTGGCGACGCAGCAGCCCGTCGCGCTGCTGCTCGCGACCGGCGTGCTCGTGCCGTTCCTGTTCTGGTGCTCGATGATCGGGTTCGTCGTCTACGTCCACCATACCGATCCGCGCATCGCGTGGCATGCGAACCGGGCCGAATGGTCGAACGCCGCGCCGTTCGTGTCGACCACGCTGCATCTCACGTTCCCGTTCGGCATCGGCGGCCTGCTGCACCACATCATGGAGCACACGGCCCACCACGTCGACATGAGCGTGCCGCTGTACCGGCTCAAGCCGGCGCAGGCGAAGCTGGAGGACATGCTGCCCGGGCGCATCGTCGTGCAGCGCTTCAGCTGGCGCTGGTATTTCGACACGGCCCGCCGCTGCAAGCTCTACGACACCGATCGCAAGCTCTGGACCGACTACGCCGGCAACCTGACGAGCGAGCCGGCGCAGGAGCCGCTGACGCCGGCCGCCGTGCCGGAGCCGGCGGGCACAGCGAGCGCGGCGGCCGGCGCGCGCCCTCACGCAGTGTCGTAATCCACGTAGCCGGTCTCGCGGCAGAAGCTGACGAGCCGCAGGCCGGCCTGCCGCGCGATCGCGATCGCGAGCGACGACGGCGCGGAGATCGTCGCGACCATCGGAATGCCGACGCGCGCCGCCTTGCGCACCAGCTCGTAGCTCGCGCGGCTCGACAGGAACACGAAGCCGTCGGTCGCGTCGGCGCGGGCGAGCACCAGCGAGCCGATCAGCTTGTCGAGCGCGTTGTGGCGGCCGACGTCCTCGAACGCCATCCGGATCGCGCCTGTTGCGTCGCACCATGCGGCAGCGTGCAGGCCGCCCGTCAGCCGCGTCAGCGCCTGATGGGCCGGCAGCTCGCCGGCGGCGCGCGCGAGCGCATCGGGCGCGAGGCGCGCGAGGAAGCCGGTATCGGGCACGCGCTCCGGCGCCAGGTCGAGCAGGTCGATGCTCTCGATCCCGCAGACGCCGCAGCCGGTGCGCCCGGCGAGCGCGCGGCGCTTGTCCTTCAGCGCGGCGAACGCCTGCTGCACGACTTCCAGATGGACTTCGGCATGCGGCAGCGGCGCGTCGGCATGCAGGATCACCTCGATGTCCTTGATGTCGCTGCCGCGCGCGACGATCCCTTCCGAAATCGCGAAGCCGACCGCGAACGCCTCAAGGTCGCGCGGCGTGCACATCATCACCGCGTGCGAAATGCCGTTGAAGACGAGCGCGACCGGCCATTCCTGGCCGACGTGGTCGCGCGCCGCTTCGGCGGCGCCGCCGCGCGTGCGGCGCACGGACAGCTCGATCGCGCCGCGCGGTTCGGCGGATTCGGTCGGATTCACTGAGACTCCCGTTCGGTTGACTGGCGCGGGGCCGGACGACGATCGCGTCCGCCGTTCGTGCGCAGAGGTTCTAAAATACCTCAGGCAGGCCGGCCGCGCCGGCATCCGCCACTTCGGGTAATGCCATGGGACTTAGCGACGTACCGTTGCTCTTCAATTTCGAACGCGATTCATCGGAAAATTTCACGTACATCCCGATGATCGTGCGCTTCAATCTCGACCGCTTCGGCCTGCGGATCTCGCTCGAGCAGTGGCAATTGCTGCCGCTCGAGGACCGCAAGCTGCTCGCCCGCTTCCCGGCGGACGACGACACCGCGATCGAGCCCAATTTCGACCACGCGCTGTTCGAGATGCTGCGCACGCACGCCGATCTCGAGCCGAGCTGGTTCCAGCCGGACGAGCAGCCGGCCTGGCGCGGCACCGAGCGGGTGCCGGACGCGCTGGTGCAGCAGAGCGCGCTGGCGGGGCTGCCGGCGCCGGACGTCACGCAATGGCGGCGGCTCGCGCCGTTCCAGCGCTACGTGCTGATGAAGCTGTCCCGCAAGCCGAAGCTGAACCACGATTTTCTGCCGGCGATGCGGGAGTTCGGGCTGGCAGCGGCGCACTGACGCGGCGGCCGACGCGTGTCATGCTGCGCCGGCGCGCGGCTGGCTCATTCGAGCGGCGGCAGCGGGCGCGGCTTGCGGTCCGGGCCGGTCGCGACGTAGGTGAGCGTCGCTTCGGTCACCTTCACGATTTCGCCCGCGAGGCGCATGCGCTGCGCATAGACCACGACGTCGACCGTGACCGACGTGTTGCCGGTGCGCGTGACGGTCGCATAGAAGCTCAGCAGGTCGCCGACGAACACCGGCTGCTTGAACACGAACGAATTGACCGCGACGGTCGCGACCCGGCCGTTCGCGCGCTGGCTCGCGGGGATCGAGCCGGCGATGTCGACCTGCGACATGATCCAGCCGCCGAACACGTCGCCGTGGACGTTGGCGTCCGACGGCTGCGGAACGACGCGCAATGCGGGCTGGTTTTGCGGGAGGGCGAGCGGGGAGTCGGTCATGGCGATGCTTTCATCCTGTAATAAAACGCACCGGCCCGCGCGCGCGGCCGGCAAGGCCGCCGACAGCGGCGCGAACCGGCTTCTGCGACAATACAACGTTCGCAAATTGTACGAGAAAGCGGGCGAGCCGGCGGCCGTCGAGCACGGCCCGCACTGCCGAGCTCCCCGTCCCCCATGCGCCGATTTCCCGCTTCCGGCGAGCCCGCGCCGCTTCACACCGGGCCCCGCAACGACTGGCAGACCATCCGTTCGCTGCTGCCGTACCTGACGACCTACAAGTGGCGCGTCGCGCTCGCGCTCGGCTGCCTGATCGGCGCGAAGGTCGCGAACCTCGGCGTGCCGGTCGTGATGAAGCGCATCGTCGACCATCTCGCCGCGGTGCAGCAGCTGACCGCGCTCGGCCGCGCCGAGCAGTCGGCCGGGATCGTGCTCGCGGGCGGCGTCGGGCTGCTCGTCGTCGCGTATGCGCTCGTGCGGCTGTCGACGTCGCTGTTCACCGAGCTGCGCGAAATCCTGTTCTCGAAAGTGACCGAAAGCGCGGTGCGGCGGCTCGCGCTGCAGGTGTTCCGGCATCTGCACGGGCTGTCGCTGCGGTTTCACCTCGAACGCCAGACGGGCGGCATGTCGCGCGACATCGAACGCGGCACGCGCGGCATCCAGCAGCTCATTTCGTACTCGCTGTACAGCATCCTGCCGACGCTCGTCGAGGTCGGCCTCGTGCTCGGCTTCCTCGTCGTCAAGTACGACGCTTACTACGCGTACGTCACGTTCGCCGCGCTGGTCGCGTACATCGTGTTCACCGTGAAGGTCACCAACTGGCGCACGCATTTCCGCCGCACGATGAACGAGCTCGACTCGCGCGCAAATTCGCGCGCGATCGATTCGCTGATCAACTACGAGACGGTCAAGTATTTCGGCAACGAGGAATGGGAGGCGCAGCGCTACGACGAGAACCTGAAGCGCTACCGCAAGGCCGCGATCCGTTCGCAGAACTCGCTGTCGCTGCTCAACTTCGGCCAGCAGGCGATCATCGGCACCGGGCTCGTGTTCATCCTGTGGCGCGCGACGCAGGGCGTGCTCGCCGGCAAGCTGACGCTCGGCGATCTCGTGCTGATCAACACGTTCATGCTGCAGCTGTACATTCCGCTGAACTTCCTCGGCGTCGTCTACCGCGAGCTGAAGCAGAGCCTCACCGACATGGACCGGATGTTCGGGCTGCTGGCGGCGGCGAAGGAGGTCGCGGACGCGCCCGATGCGGCGCCGCTCGCGGTGGCCGGCGCGCAGGTGCGCTTCGAGCACGTGAGCTTCGCGTACGAGCCGGCGCGGCCGATCCTGCACGACGTGACGTTTACGATCGACGCCGGCACGACGACCGCGGTGGTCGGCCACAGCGGCTCGGGCAAGTCGACGCTGTCGCGCCTGCTGTTCCGCTTCTACGATCTCGACCGGCAGGCGGGCGGCGCGATCCGCATCGACGGGCAGGACATCCGCGACGTCACGCAGGATTCGCTGCGCGCGTCGATCGGCATCGTGCCGCAGGACACCGTGCTGTTCAACGATTCGATCTACTACAACATCGCGTACGGCCGACCGACCGCGACCCGCGACGAGGTGATCGCGGCCGCGCGCGCCGCGCACATCCACGACTTCGTCGAAAGTTTGCCGAAGGGCTATGACACGCCGGTCGGCGAGCGCGGGCTCAAGTTGTCGGGCGGCGAGAAGCAGCGCGTCGCGATCGCGCGCACGCTGCTGAAGAATCCGCCGATCCTGCTGTTCGACGAGGCGACGTCGGCGCTCGACTCGCGGTCGGAGCGCGCGATCCAGCACGAGCTCGAGCAGATCGCGCGGCATCGCACGACGCTCGTGATCGCGCACCGGCTGTCGACGGTCGTGCACGCGCAGCAGATCCTCGTGATGGATCACGGGCGGATCGTCGAGCGCGGCACGCACGACGAACTGGTGTGCGCGGACGGGCTGTATGCGCAGATGTGGGCGCTGCAGCAGCAGCGCGCGGCGGCGGGCGGGGAGGCGGCCGAGGAGGTTTGAGCGGCTTGGGCGGCGCGAAGGCCCCGCCCGGCCCGTTCGCGATCAGCGCGCGCCGCGCAGCCGCATGTCGAGCTCGCCGAGCTGCGCGGGCGTGCCGACGTTTTCCCAGATCCCTTCGTACAGCTCGCCGCTCGCGCGGCCGGCCTCGATCGCCGCGCGGTAGTACGGCGTCAGCGCGCGCCGCGTGCCGGGCGCGAGGTCGGCGAACATCCGCGTGTCGTACAGGCCGATGTTGCCGAACGTGAAACGCCGGGCGCCGTCGAGCGACAGCCGGCCGTCGGCGTCGAGCGCGAAATCGCCCGCCGGATGGAACGGCGGGTTCGGCACCATCACCAGATGCATCGCGGGCGCGTCGAGCGCGGCCATCTGCGCGGCGCGCGCGGCGAGCGTGCGGTAGTCGAATTCGCAGAACACGTCGCCGCTGACCGCGACGAACACCGTCGGCCGGCCGTCACGTTCGAGCAGCGGCAGCGCCTGCGCGATGCCGCCCGCGGTTTCGAGCGCGTCGCCCTCGGCCGAGTACGCGAGCCGCACGCCCCAGCGCGAGCCGTCGCCGAGCGCGGCTTCGATCTGCGCGCCGAGCCACGCGTGATTGATCACGATCGATTCGATGCCCGCCTGCGCGAGCCGCTCGATCTGCCAGACGATCAGCGGCTTGCCGCCCGCCTCGAGCAGCGGTTTCGGGCAGGTGTCGGTGAGCGGGCGCATCCGTTCGCCGCGCCCGGCGGCGAAGATCATCGCCGTGGTGAGGGATGGGCTCATCTTCAGAACGTATAGCCGACGTCGGGGGTGGCGCCTTCGAGCTCGTCGAGCAGCTTCGCGAACGGCGCGAGCGGGCGGTAGCGCAGCGCGACCTTGCGTGCATATGCCAGGAAGCGCGGCAGGTCGGCGAGATACTGCGGCTTGCCGTCGCGATAGTTGAGGCGCGCGAACAGGCCGAGGATCTTGATGTGCCGCTGCAGGCCGATCCATTCGAGCTGGCGGTAGAACTCGCCGAAGTCCGGATCGACCGGCAGGCCGGCCTTCTTCGCCTTCTCCCAGTAATACGCGAAGCAGTCGAGCTCGAACTCCTCGTCCCAGCTGATGAACGCGTCGCGCAGCAGCGACACGACGTCGTAGGTCAGCGGCCCTTCGACCGCGTCCTGGAAGTCGAGCACGCCCGGATTCGGCTCGCAGACCATCAGGTTGCGCGGCATGAAATCGCGCAGCATGAAACCCTGCGGCTGCGCGCGGGCGCTCGCGATCAGCAGCGCGAAGGTGCGCTCGAGCGTGCCGCGCATCGCGTCGGTGACCGTCTTGTCGAGGTGCCGGCCGACGTACCACTCGGGCATCAGCTCCATTTCGCGGCGCAGGAATGCTTCGTCGAACGCCGGCAGCACGCCGGGCGCGGAGCTCAGCTGGAAGCGGATCAGCGCGTCGAGCGCGGCGCGCATCAGCGGCCGCGCGGCGAGCGGCGCGGCCGGGTCGAGCACCGAGAGGTACGACGTCCGGCCGAGGTCCGTCACGAGCATGAAGCCGTCGTCGAAATCGTGCTCGAGCACCTGTGGCGCGTGAACGCCCGCGGCGGCGAGCATCTGCGCGACCTGGACGAACTCGCGGCACTTCTCGGGCGGCGGCGCGTCGACGGCGATCAGCGAGCCGCCGGGGCTCGCGGACGACGCGACGCGGAAGTAGCGGCGAAAGCCCGCGTCCGTGGACGCGGGCGCAAGGGTGGCGAGATCGAGGGCGTGGCGCGCGGCGAGCGGGTGCAGCCAGGCGGTGAGCGCTTCGAGGCGGGAATCGTCGGATGGGGGCGTCATGAAACTCGGAGGAGGGGGGAACGTCTTGCCATATAATACCCCACGACTTTTTTGACGCGCCCCGCGTCAGCATTCGCCGTGCAGGCCTGCTGCCTGTCGCGCCGTTCGCCCGATCGCCTCCCCTGGTTTGCGCTCAGCCGCAGTCACGGTTCGATTGCGCGGGCCGCGATGCGCGGCCGCACGGGTTGACGAGGGGCGATTCGCCAAACGATAGATGCCGCCCAAACCGCTATTCCCGATTGTTTCCCCCGGTGACGGGGCGCCGCGCAAACGGCGGCTCGCGCTCGCGCTCCTGGCCGTGCCGGGCCTCGTGCCGGCGGTGTCGCACGCGCAGCTGACGGGCGCGGCCGCGCAGCCGCAGCCGCTCGATTCGCCGTGGGATCTGCGTCTCGCGCCCCAGCTCGAGGATCATCCGCTCAAGGAAGGGGCGAAGCCAGCCGCCTTCGTGATCGCCGACCACACGAGCGGCACGGCCGACCAGGACCTCGCCGCGAAAGGCTCGGCCGAGCTCCGCCGCGGCAATGCGGTCGTGAAGGCCGACGCGCTCCACTACGATCAGGATACCGACATGGCCGATGCGTACGGCCGGGTCAAGGTGGTCAACGGCGGCACGTCGTTCGCCGGTCCCGAGGCGCACGTGAAGGTCGAGTCGAACCAGGGCTTCATGACGGCGCCGAAGTACCACTTCAACGCGACGGGCGGGTCGGGCAGCGCGGAGCGCGTCGACATGCTCGACGCCGAGCGCTCGGTGTTCGTCAACGGCACCTACACCGCGTGCCAGTGCGAGGCGCATCCCGCGTGGTACCTCAAGGGCAGCCGGTTCGACTTCGACACCGGCGCCGACGAGGGCACGGCCCGCAACAGCGTGCTGTTCTTCCAGGGGGTGCCGATCTTCGCGACCCCGTGGATGACGTTCCCGCTGTCGGGCGACCGGCGCAGCGGCCTGCTGCCGCCGACGTTCGTGCCGAGCTCGGACAACGGGTTCGAGCTGTCGCTGCCGTACTACTTCAACATCGCGCCGAACCGCGACCTGACGCTCACGCCGCGGATTCTCGCGAAGCGCGGGGTGCAGACGCAGGCGACGTTCCGCTACCTGTCGACGAGCTATTCGGGCGTGTTCACCGGCGAGTTCCTGCCGGACGACCGGCTCGCGCACCGCAACCGCTACGCGATCTACTGGCAGCACCAGCAGAACTTCGGCAGCGGCTTCGGCGGCTACGTGTACTACAACAAGGTCTCGGACAACCAGTATCCCGAAAACCTCGGGGCGGTGTCGAGCCAGTTCGTCAACGGTACGCAGACGCTGTACCAGCAGGAGGCCGGCCTCACGTACAACAACGGCCCGTGGTCGGTGCTCGCCCGCTACCAGCACTGGCAGACGCTGCCGCCGTCGACCGCGCCGTACAGCCGCGAGCCGCAGTTGAACGTGAAGTACGCGAAGTACAACGTCGGCGGCTTCGACTTCGGCGCGGAAGCCGACTATTCGCGCTTTCGCATCACGACGGCCGACGCGACGCAGGGCGACCGGATCGTCTTCAACCCGTACATCGCGTACGGGGTTTACGGCCCCGGCTATTTCGCGGTGCCGAAGGTCCAGTACCACTTCGCGTCGTACGACCTGAACTACCTGTCGACGAACACGCCGAACAATCCGAAGCGCTTCACCGAATCGATCCCGACCGTGAGCTTCGACACGGGCCTGATCTTCGACCGCTCGGTGCGCCTGTTCGGCCAGGATTTCATCCAGACGCTCGAGCCGCGCCTGTACTACGTGTACACGCCGTACCGCAACCAGTCGAGTGCGCCGTTGTTCGACACCGCGGAATCGGACTTCGGCCTTGCCGAGATCTACCAGCCGAACACGTTCGTCGGCAACGACCGGGTTGCCGACGCGAACCGCCTGACGGCTGGGCTGACGTCGCGCTTCATCGATCCGCGCACCGGCGACGAGCGCGCGCGCTTCGTGGTCGCGCAGCAGTACTATTTCGCCGACCAGCGCGTGACGCTCACCCCGACGCAGGCGGCCGTGCAGGCGCGTCACTCGGACCTGATCGCGGGCGCCGCGATCAAGCTGGGCGCCGGCTTCGCGTCGGAAACGGCGTTCCAGTACAACCAGAACAACAACCAGCTCACGAAGTCGAGCATCGGTTTCGCGTACAGCCCCGAGGTGCGCAAGGTGATCAGCGTCGGCTACCGCTACACGCGGGCGACCGCGACGCTGGACGGCCGGCCGATCAACCAGTTCCTGGTGTCCGGGCAGTGGCCGCTGACCCGCCGCCTGTACGCGGTCGGCCGCTTCAACTACGACTTCGCCAGCAACCGGATGATCGACAGCGTGGTCGGCTTACAATACGACGCGGATTGCTGGGCGCTCGGGGTCGGTATCCAGCGGTACGCGAACGGCGTGGATTCGTCGTTGCAGCAGCGGAATACGTCGTCGCGGATCATGGCGCAGCTCACGCTCAAGGGGCTGTCGACCATCGACAACGGCCTCGTGAGCGCGTTCCGCGCCGGGGTGCAGGGCTATACGCCGCTGCCGCCCGCGCCGCCGCCGCTGTCCCGCTTCAGCAACTACGACTAACGCCGGGGCGGCCGAAGGCGCCGGCGCCGGACCAGCACGATTTCAATGGAGTATCAGTGGCAATGAAGAAAACCCTTCGCTTCGCGGCAGTCGTCTCCAGCCTCGCCGCGTCCGCCGCGTTGCTCGTCGCTGCGCCGGCTGCGGCGCAGGCGCTCGGCTCGCATGGCGCACAGCTCACCGACGAAGTCGTCGCGGTCGTCAACAACGACGTGATCACGGGCCGCGAGCTCGACCAGCGCGTCGGCCTGATCTCGCGCCGCCTGAAGCAGCAGAACGCGCCGGTGCCGCCGCTCGACCAGATGCGCGCGCAGGTGCTGAACCAGATGGTGCTCGAACGCATCCAGGTGCAGAAGGCCAAGGACGACGGGATCCGGATCGACGACGCAGCCGTGCAGTCGACGCTGCAGCGGCTCGCGCAGGCGAACGGCATGACGCTCGACCAGTATCGTGCGCGGATCGAGGCGCAAGGCGTGCCGTGGAGCGTCTTCACGGGCGACGCGCGCACCGAGCTGATGCTGTCGAAGCTGCGCGAGCGCGAGGTCGACAGCAAGATCACCGTGTCGGACGCCGAGGTCGCGAGCTACATCGCGAGCCAGCGCGGGCCGAGCGCGTCGCAGCAGCAGGACCTGCGCTTGCAGCACATCTTCGTGAAGGCGCCGACCAGTGCGCCGCAGGCCGACATCGAGGCCGCGCAGAAGAAGGCCGACGCGCTGCTGAAGCAGGCGCAGTCGGGCGCGGATTTCGAGCGGCTCGCGAAGAACAATTCGGAAGCGGATGACGCGAAGAAGGGCGGCGACCTCGGCTTCAAGTCGCCCGGCACGCTGCCGGCCGACGTCGTCGCGGCCGCGTCGCAGCTGCGCCCGGGCCAGGTCAATCCGACGCTGATCCGCGTGCCGGACGGCTTCGAGATCGTGCGTCTCGTCGACCGCCGCCAGAGCCAGGGCGCGTCGGCCGCCGCGCCGAAGATCGTGCAGACGCACGTGCGCCATATCCTGCTGCGCGTCGGCGAAGGCAAGTCCGAAGGCCAGGCGCGCCAGCAACTGATCGACATCCGCAAGCAGGTCGAGGGCGGCGGCGATTTCGCGAAGTTCGCGCGCACCTATTCGCAGGACGGCTCGGCGTCGCAGGGCGGCGACCTGGGCTGGATCAGCCCGGGCGAGACGGTGCCCGAGTTCGAGCGCGCGATGAACAACCTGCAGGACGGCCAGGTCAGCATCCCGGTGCGCACCGAGTACGGCTACCACCTGATCCAGGTGCTCGAACGCCGCGAATCGGAAGGCTCGGTGCAGCAGCAGATGGACATCGCGCGCCAGGCGATCGGCCAGCGCAAGGCCGAACAGGCGTATGCCGACTGGCTGCGCGAGCTGCGCGATTCGTCGTACGTGCAGTTCAAGCTCGGCGACTTCGGCGCGGCGAACTGAGCGAGCCGCCGATGACGACGCCCGCGCTGCATATCGCGATCACGACCGGCGAGCCCGCGGGCGTCGGTCCGGAGCTGACCGCGCAGGCGCTGCGCGACGCCGGCGAGCGCTGGCCCGACGCGCGCTTCACGGTGCTCGGCGACGCGGCGCTGGTCGCCGCGCGCGCCGCGGCGGTCGGCGTGGACTGGGCGGCGCTCGTCGCGGCGGGGCAGGTTGCCGTCGCGCACCGCCCGCTCGCCGCGCCCGCGCGCGCGGGCGCGCTGGATGCGGCCAACGGCCGCTACGTGCTCGCGCTGCTCGACGCGGCGATCGACGGCGCGCTCGCGCGCGAATACGACGCGATCGTCACCGCGCCGCTGCAGAAAAGCACGATCAACGATGCCGGCGTTCCGTTCACCGGCCACACCGAATACCTGGCGGAGCGCACCGGCACGCCGCGCGTCGTGATGATGCTGGCGGGCACGGGCGACAAGCCGCTGCGCGTCGCGCTCGCGACGACGCACCTGCCGCTGAAGGACGTGTCCGCCGCGCTGACGATCGACGGGCTGGTCGAGACGCTGACGATCGTCGACCACGACCTGCGGCGCGACTTCGGTCTCGCCGCGCCGCGCATCCTCGTCACGGGGCTCAACCCGCACGCGGGCGAGAACGGCTATCTCGGCCGCGAGGAGATCGACGTGATCGAGCCCGCGCTCGCGCGCGTGAAGGCGCAGGGCATCGACGCGCGCGGCCCGTATCCGGCCGACACGCTGTTCCAGCCGCGTTACCTCGCCGATGCGGACTGCGTGCTCGCGATGTTTCACGACCAGGGCCTGCCGGTGCTCAAATACGCGACGTTCGGCGAGGGGATCAACGTCACGCTCGGCCTGCCGATCGTCCGCACGTCGGTCGATCACGGCACCGCGCTCGACCTCGCCGGCACCGGCCGCGCCGATCCGGGCAGCATGATCGCCGCGCTCGATACCGCCGTCACGATGGCGCGTCACCGCCGCGCAGCCCGGCCTGACGCAGCCTGACTCCATTCCTCGCGTTTTTCGTTTTTTATAGTCGATGTCGAACAGCAGACAGCACCAGGGCCATTTCGCGCGCAAGCGCTTCGGGCAGAACTTCCTCGTCGATCACGGCGTGATCGACTCGATCGTCTCGACGATCGGTCCGGCGCGCGGCCAGCGGATGGTCGAGATCGGCCCGGGTCTCGGCGCGCTGACCGAGCCGCTGATCGCGCGCCTCGCGACGCCCGAGTCGCCGCTGCATGCGGTCGAGCTCGACCGCGACCTGATCGCCCGGCTGCAGCAGCGCTTCGGCCCGCTGCTCGAACTGCACGCGGGCGACGCGCTCGCGTTCGACTTTCGTTCGCTCGCGGCGGCGGGAGACGAGCCGTCGCTGCGCATCGTCGGCAACCTGCCGTACAACATTTCGAGCCCGCTGCTGTTCCACCTGATGACGTTCGCCGACGTGGTCGTCGACCAGCATTTCATGCTGCAGAACGAGGTCGTCGAGCGGATGGTCGCCGAGCCGGGCACGAAGGCGTTCTCGCGCCTGTCCGTGATGCTGCAGTACCGCTACGTGATGGACAAGATGATGGACGTGCCGCCGGAGTCGTTCCAGCCGCCGCCGAAGGTCGATTCGGCGATCGTGCGGATGATTCCGTACGAGCCGCATGAGTTGCCGGACGTCGATCCGGTGCTGCTCGGCGAGGTCGTGACGGCGGCGTTCTCGCAGCGCCGCAAGATGCTGCGCAACACGCTCGGCGACTATCGCGAGACGGTCGATTTCGACGCGCTCGGCTTCGATCTCGCGCGCCGCGCGGAAGATGTGAGCGTGGCCGAGTATGTCGGCGTCGCGCAGGCGCTTGCGGCGGCGCGCAAGGCCGGGTGACGCGCGCGGCGCTGACGCCGGAAACGCACGCCGATCTCCGAGGCTGCCCCGAGGGCAGCCTTTTTCAATTGCGCGCGGGCGCGTTGACGAGCCCGATGCCGGCCAGCACCAGTGCGGCGGCCGACATGAAGCGCCAGCCGACCGATTCGCCGAGCAACAGCACCCCGAACGCGACGCCGAACAGCGGCGACAGGAACGTGAACACCGACAGCCGCGACGCGATGTAGCGGGTCAGCAGCCAGAACCACGACAGATAGCTGACGAACGCGACGATCACCGACTGGTACGCGAGGCTCGCGACCGCGACGGGCGTGATGTGTGCGAACGTGGCCTGGCCGAGCAGCGCCGCGAGCGCGAGCAGCATCGCGGCCGACACCGTGAGCTGGTAGAACAGCGTCTTGCTCGCGCTCGCATGCGCGAGCGACGTCGAGCGCACGACGACCGTCGTCGCCGCCCACATCGCGCCGCCGAGAATCCCGAGCGCGTCGCCGGCAAGCCCCGCGAGCACCGACGAGCCGGGCGCGAGCGGCTTCAGGAAGCCGTCGGCGAACGCGAGCGCGATGCCGGCGAACGCCAGGCCGACGCCGAGCCACTGGGTGCGCTGCAGGCGCTCGCCCGGCGTGAACAGGTGCAGGCCGAGCGCGGTGAAGCACGGAGCCGTGTACAGGAAGATCGCCATGTGCGACGCGCTCGTCAGCGTCAGGCCGAAGAACACACAGATGAATTCGCCGGCGAACAGCGCGCCGGCCGCGAGCCCGGGGCCGAACGTGCGATCCGCGCGGAACAGCGGCGTGCCGCGTGCGCGCGCCCAGCCCCACAGCAGCAGCGCGGCGATCAGCGAGCGCAGGCCGGCCTGGAACATCGGCGGGATCGCGGCGTTCGTGCTCTTGATCGCGACCTGCTGGAAACCCCAGATCGCGCACAGCAGCAGCATCAGGCCGACGGCGCGCGCGTCGGGCGCGCGGCGCGCCGGGGCGGCGGCGAGCGTGCTCATCGGCGGACCTCGCCGGAGCGGGAGGGCGGGCGGCTGGCGCGTGCGGCGCGCTCGAATCGTTGGTGGTGCACGGCGGTCTGGCGGTTGGCTGAGGTGGGCAGGTGAGCGCGCGCCGGCGGCAGGCGCCGCGTGGGGCGAGCTGCGACGATGTTACCCGATCGGTGTGGCGTGTGCTGCCGAGGGGGGCCGGCTAGGCGCCCCCAACGAAATCCCCCCGACTCTGGTAGAGTCTGCCGTTCAGGCAAGTCCCCACGGAGTACAAGAAATGCGTTTACTGCACACGATGCTGCGAGTCGGCGATCTCGACCGCTCGATCAAGTTCTACACCGAATTGCTCGGCATGAAGGTGCTGCGCCGCCAGGATTATCCGGAAGGCAAGTTCACGCTCGCGTTCGTCGGCTACGAAGACGAAAGCACGGGCACGGTGATCGAACTGACCCACAACTGGGATACCGCGTCCTACGATCTCGGCACGGGTTTCGGCCATCTGGCGCTGGAAGTCGACGATGCGTACAAGGCCTGCGAGCAGATCAAGGCGCAAGGCGGCAAGGTCACGCGCGAAGCGGGCCCGATGAAGCACGGCACGACCGTGATCGCGTTCGTCGAGGATCCGGACGGCTACAAGATCGAGTTCATCCAGAAGAAGGCGCACTGAGCGCCGGATGAGCGGCTCGCGGCGCGCCATGCGCGTCGCGATGCAAAACGGGCGGTGCAGGGATTTCCGCACCGCCCGTTCGTTTTTTACAGCGACGGCAGCAGCTCCGGCGGATGATGCTTGAGCGTGTGCCGCGCTTCGCGGAATTCCGGGAAGATCGACTCGACGGTCTGCCAGAAGCGCGGGCTGTGGTTCATCTCGCGCAGATGCGACAGCTCGTGCGCGACGACGTAGTCGATGATCGACATCGGAAAGTGGATCAGCCGCCAGTTCAGGCGGATCTTGCCGTCGCTCGAGCAGCTACCCCAGCGCGTCGCGGCCGACGACAGCGCATACATCGAATACGTGACGCCGAGCTTGTCCGCGTAGAACGCGAGCCGTTCGCCGAAGATCCGCTTCGCCTCGCCCTGCAGCCAGCCCTGTACGCGGTCCTTGATCTGCTGCGCATCGGCGTGCGCGGGCAGCGGCAACCGCAGCGCATCGCCGTCGAACGCGACCGCGCCGGCATCGGACGCGAGCGCGACCGTCACCGATTTGCCCAGATACGGAAGCTGCGCGCCGTCGCGCCAGTCGATCTGCGGCAGCGCGCGCTGCTCGGTGCGCGTCTTCCATTCCGCGAGCTTCGCGAAGATCCAGCGCTGCTTTTCGCTGATCGCCGCCTCGATGTCCGCGAGCGTGACCCAGCGCGGCGCGGTGATCGTCAGCCCGCTGCCGTCGATCGTGAAGCCGATCGTACGGCGCGCGGAGCGCTTCAGCCGGTATTCGAGCGTGCGGCTGTCGAGCGCGAACGTGCGCACGCGCGAACGGTCGGGTGCGGGACCGGGATCGGGTGCCGCCACGGGCGCCGCTTCGGGCGGCGTCTGCTGCGCAGTGGGCGCGGACGGCGCGGCGGCCGGCCCGTCGAAGAGCGGCAGATCCAGCTGGCGATGATCGAGAGCCACGACGGCGGGTCGTGGCCGCGGACGCTTCTTCATCAATTCGCTTCGTCTTGTAGTACGCAACAACGGATCCGGCCCGGGTGAATCAGACTTGCGCGGCATCGCGCTTTTCGGCGCTGCCCGGCGCGCGATAGGCGTCCGGGTCGATGCGGCGCATTTCCGCTTCGATCCACGCTTCGACGCGCGAGTTCAATACGTCGGGCGTGAGACCGGTCACGTCGATCGGCTTGCCGATCGACACCGTGACGGTGCCCGGGTATTTCGTGAAGGAATTGCGCGGCCACACGCGGCCGGCGTTGTGCGCGATCGGCACGACCGGCGCGCCGGTCTCGATCGCGAAACGCGGGCCGCCCGTCTTGTACTTGCCCTGCTTGCCGACCGGCGTGCGGGTCCCTTCCGGGAACATGATCACCCACGCGCCTTCCGCGAGCCGCTTCCGGCCCTGGCGGATCACCGAGTCGAACGCGTTCTTGCCTTCCTTGCGGTTGATGTGAACCATGTGCAGCATGCCGAGCGCCCAGCCGAAGAACGGCACGTACAGCAGCTCGCGCTTGAACACGTAGCAGAGCGGCTTCGGCATCAGCGCCGGAAACGCGAGCGTTTCCCACGCGGACTGGTGCTTCGACAGCAGCACCGCCGGGCCGTCCGGCAGGTTCTCCGCCCCCTCGATGCGGTAGCGGATGCCGTTCAGCCAGCGCACGACCCACAGCGTGGACTTGCACCAGCCGGCCGCCATCCAGTAGCGCGCGTCGGGGCGCAGGAACGGGAACGCGATGAAGCACGCGGTCGCGTACGGCACCGTGTACAGGATGAAGTAGATCAGCAGCAGCAGGGAGCGGACAAAGCGCATCGGCGTGTGTCTGGCGTTAGGGAGGATGCGCGCGGCGGCCGCATCACTCGTGTTCGTCTGAAAGGAAATCGAGCGCGAATGCGCGCAGGTCGTCGTGGACCTTCGTGCCGGGCGGCAGGTTGCCCGCGGCAAGCGTCTTCTTGCCCTTGCCGGTCAGCACGAGATGCGGCTGGAAGCCGAGCGCGACGCCGGCCTGCAGGTCGCGCAGCGAATCGCCGACGACCGGCGTATGGTCCGGATCGATCTCGAAGCGGTCGGCGATCATCTGCATCATGCCGGGCTTCGGCTTGCGGCAGTCGCAGTGGTCTTCCGCCGTGTGCGGGCAGAAGAACACCGCGTCGATGCGCGCGCCGACCGCCGCCGCCGCGCGATGCATCTTCAGATGCATCGCGTTGAGCGTCGCCATGTCGAACAGGCCGCGGCCGATGCCGGACTGGTTGGTCGCGACGACCACGCGATACCCCGCGTGGTTGAGCCGCGCGATCGCCTCGAGGCTGCCGGGCAGCGGGATCCACTCGTCGGGCGTCTTGACGAACGCGTCCGAATCGACGTTGATCACGCCGTCCCGGTCGAGGACGACGAGCTTCCTGGTGGGACTGGTCGGCATCGTGCAGCCCTTATGCGGCAAGCTTCGAGATGTCTGCGACGCAGTTCATCTGCTGGTGCAGCGCGGACAGCAGCGCGAGGCGGTTCGCACGCAGCGCGGGATCGTCGGCGTTGACCATCACGCCGTCGAAGAACGCGTCGACCGGCGCGCGCAGCGCGGCGAGCGCCGACAGCGCGCCCGTGTACGCACGCGCCTCGAGCTGCGACTGCACGCGCGGCGTCACGGCCGCGAGCTGCTCGTGCAGCGCCTTCTCGGCCGCTTCGACGAACAGCGTCGGCTGCACCGCGCCGTTCGCGCCGCTTTCCGACTTCTTCAGGATGTTCGAGATCCGCTTGTTCGCGGCGGCCAGCGCTTCGGCTTCCGCGAGGCGCGTGAATTCGCGCACGGCGTCGAGGCGCGCGACGATGTCGTCGAGGCGGGTCGGGTTCAGGCTCAGCACCGCGTCGACTTCGCCGGCCGTGTAGCCGCGCTCGCGCAGCAGGCCGCGCAGGCGGTCCATGAAGAACGCGAGGATCGCGTCGGTCGATTCGGCGACGTCCGGCACGGTCGCGAAGCGCGCATGCGCGAGGCGCAGCAGCGACACGAGATCGAGCGGCAGCTGCTTCTCGAGCAGCACGCGCAGCACGCCGAGCGCGTGGCGGCGCAGCGCGAACGGGTCCTTCTCGCCGGTCGGCGCGAGGCCGATGCCCCAGATGCCGACGATCGTCTCGAGCTTGTCGGCGAGCGCGACCGCGGTCGACACGGGCGTCGTCGGCAACGCGTCGCCGGAGAAGCGCGGCTGGTAGTGCTCGGTGCACGCGACAGCGACGTCGTCCGGCTCGCCGTCGTGGCGGGCGTAGTACGTGCCCATCGTGCCCTGCAGCTCGGGGAACTCGCCGACCATGTCGGTCAGCAGGTCGGCCTTCGCGAGGCGCGCGGCGCGCTTCGCATGCGCCGCGTCGGCGCCGATCGCCGGCGCGATTTCGCCGGCCAGCGCCTCGAGGCGCTCGACGCGCGCGAGCGTCGTGCCGAGCTTGTTGTGATAGACGACGTTCGCGAGCAGCGGCACGCGGTCGGCGAGCGTCTTCTTCTTGTCCTGCTCGAAGAAGAACTTCGCGTCCGCGAGGCGCGGGCGCACGACGCGCTCGTTGCCTTCGATGATCTCGCCCGGCGTCTTCGTCTCGATGTTCGACACGATCAGGAAGCGCGAGCGCAGCTTGCCGGCGACGTCGGTCAGCGCGAAATACTTCTGGTTGGTCTGCATCGTGAGGATCAGGCATTCCTGCGGCACCTGCAGGAATTCGTCCTCGAAGCGGCATGGATAGACGACCGGCCATTCGACGAGCGACGTCACTTCGTCGAGCAGCGCCTCGGGCATCACGACCGTGTCGCCGTTCGCGTGCTCGTTGAGCTGCGTGCGGATCGTTTCCTTGCGCTCGCCGAAGTGCGCGATCACGCGGCCCTTGTCGCGCAGCGTGTCCGCATATGCGCGCGCATGCGTGATCGCGACGAGGCCGTCGGACAGGAAGCGGTGGCCGAGCGTCGTGTCGCCGGCATCGATGCCGAACGCGGTGACGGGCACGATGCGGTCGTCGTGCAGCACGGTCAGGCGATGCACGGGGCGCACGAACTGCACGTCGGTGCCGTCCGGGCGCTGGTAGGTCATGACCTTCGGGATCGGCAGCTTCGCGAGGGTTTCGTCGAGCGCGGCCTGCAGGCCGTCGGCGAGCGTCGCGCCGGCGGCCGCGTAGTTGACGAAGAACGCTTCGGCCTTGCCGTCCTGCGCGCGCTCGAGATCGGCGATCGACAGGTTCGGGTGGCCGAGCGCCGCGAGCTTCTTCGCGAGCGGCGCGGTGGGCAAGCCTGCGGCGTCGAGCGCGACCGACACCGGCAGCACCTTTTCGCGGACCTGCTTCTCGGGCGCGACGGCGCGCACGTTCTGCACGACGACCGCGAGGCGGCGCGGCGTCGCGTAGCGTTCGAAGACGAGCTCGCCTTCGATCAGGTCGCGCGCCGCGAGGCGTTGCGCGAGGCCTTCGGCGAATGCGTCGCCGAGGCGCGCGAGGGCCTTCGGCGGCAGCTCTTCGGTCAGCAGTTCGACGAGCAGGGGGGCGGGATGATTGTGCGTCATGATGTGAAGAAATCTCGTCTCGTCAGTCCTGATCGATCTTGCGTTCGACCTTCAGCGGCGGCACCCAGGCCGGCTGCGCGGCTTCCTGGGCGTCGGTGGTGAGGCCCGGCACGCCCGGCGGGTTGCCGAGCATCGGGAAGCCGAGCTTCTCGCGCGATTCGTAGTAAGCCTGCGCGACGAGGCGCGACAGCGCGCGGATGCGGCCGATGTACGCCGCGCGCTCGGTCACCGAGATCGCGCCGCGCGCATCGAGCAGGTTGAATGTGTGGCCGGCCTTCAGCACGAGCTCGTACGCGGGCAGCGCGAGCTGCGCGTCGATCATCCGCTTCGCTTCCGCTTCGTAACTGTTGAAGAACGTGAACAGCAGGTCGACGTTCGCATGCTCGAAGTTGTACGTCGACTGCTCGACCTCGTTCTGGTGATAGACGTCGCCGTAGGTCAGGCGGCGCAGCTCGGGGCCGTCCGGGCCTTGCTCTTCCCATTCCGTCCAGATCAGGTCGTACACGTTCTCGACCTTCTGCAGGTACATCGCGAGACGCTCGAGTCCGTAGGTGATCTCGCCGAGCACCGGCTTGCAGTCGAGGCCGCCGACCTGCTGGAAGTACGTGAACTGCGTCACTTCCATCCCGTTCAGCCAGACTTCCCAGCCGAGGCCCCATGCGCCGAGCGTCGGGTTCTCCCAGTCGTCCTCGACGAAGCGCACGTCGTTCTGCTTCAGGTCGAAGCCGAGCGCTTCCAGCGAGCCGAGGTAGAGGTCGAGGATGTTTTCCGGCGCCGGCTTGAGCACGACCTGGTACTGGTAGTAGTGCTGCAGGCGGTTCGGGTTCTCGCCGTAGCGGCCGTCCTTCGGGCGGCGCGACGGCTGCACGTATGCGGCGCGCCACGGCTCGGGGCCGACCGCGCGCAGGAACGTGTGGACATGCGACGTGCCCGCGCCGACTTCCATGTCGATGGGCTGGAGCAGAGCGCAACCCTGCTTGTCCCAGTAGGACTGCAGGGTCAGGATGATTTGCTGAAACGTAAGCATGAAGAGCCTTCGTGGCGCTGGCGCTCCGTTGCGGGCGGCGTCCCGGGCGGGAACCCGGAGGGCGGCTCGCGCGGCGGCGCGGCTTGTTAGTGTGCTGAAACGCGCAATTTTACCGGATCGGCGACGCGATGCGGCCGGAACGGCGACGAAGGGGGCGTCGCGGCCCGGCGCGCGTCGCGCCGGCCGGATCGCGCGGATGCGCCGGCTGGCGTTCCGGCGCCGCGCGCGGACGTTAAGATGCGCGTATTCCGCGTCGCGCGGCCGATGGGCGGCCGCGCAGCTCCCCGTATCCGATCGCATGGACGACTCGACCGATTTCCTCGTTCCGCTGCTGCCGCCGTTCACCGCGCTGCTCGGGCGGGCCGCCGACGCGCAGGCGCGCGGCGACCGCGCCGCGCACGATCTCTGGCTCGCCGCCGCCGCCCACCTGCACGGGGCCGACCCGGCTTCGCTCGCGAGCCTCACCGCGGCGCTCGTCGCGCGGCAGCGCACGGCGGACGCGATCGCGCTGGCCGACCTGGGCGTGCGTCTGCATCCGAATGCGGCCGCCCGCTTCAATCTCGGCTACGCGCTGCAGATGGCCGGCCGCCATGCCGACGCGGTCGCGCCTTACCGCGCGGCGCTCGCGACCGAGCCCGACCTGCCGTCGCTGCGCAACAACCTCGCGATCGCGCTGCGGCTGTCGGGCGGCGACCGCGCGGAGGAGGCCGCGCTGCTCGAGGAGGCGGTGACTTTCGATCCGCGCGACGTGCAGGCGTGGATCAACCTCGTCACCGCGCGTCTCGCCGCGCAGGACCTGACGGGGGCGCTCGCGTGCGCGGAACGGCTCGTCGTGCTCGCGCCGGACAACGCGCTCGCGATGAACAACGTCGCGCTGGCAATGAAGGAGGCGCAGCGCTGGGACGACGCCGAGCGCTATGCGGCGCGCGCGTGCGAGCTCGCGCCGGGCGACGCGTCGCACCGCTTCAACCTCGCGATCGTCCATCTCGTGCGCGGCGATTACGCGGCGGGCTGGCGCGAGCACGAAGCGCGCTGGGACGGCTCCGGCGAGTTGCGCGGCCGCCTGCCGGCGCTGCCCGGGCCACGCTGGCGGGGCGAGCCGCTCGCCGGCAAGACGCTGCTCGTGTGGGGCGAGCAGGGGATGGGCGACGTGCTGCAGTTCTGCCGTTTCATCGCGCCGCTGGCCGAGCGCGTGCATCGCGAAGGCGGGCGGCTCGCGTGGAACACGTTTCCGCAGATGGGCGCGCTGATGCAGCGCAGCCTCGGCGCGCATGCGGACGCGTTCGGCGCGGGCGGCGGCGTCGACGCGCTGCCGCCGTTCGACTACGAAGTGCCGCTGATCAGCCTGCCGCTGATGCTCGGCACGGGCGACGCGACGCTGGCGTCGTCGGTGCCGTACCTGCGGGCCGATCCGCGCGCGCGCGCGATGCGTGGCGCGCGCGCCTCGCGGGTGAAACACGGCCGAAGGTGGGGCTCGTGTGGACGGGCAGCGCGGGGCACCAGCGCAATCCGTTCCGGCGGGTCGGAATCGAGCGCTACGTGGACGCATTCCGCGGGATCGACGGCGTCGCGTTCCATTCGCTGCAGCCGGGCGCGGAGGCCGACGTCGCCGCCGCGCGCGCGGCCGGTCTGCCGATCGCCGATCACACTGCCGAGCTGAAGAGCTTCGACGACACGGCCGCGTTCATCGGCGCGCTGGATCTCGTCATTACCGTGTGCACGTCGGTCGCGCACTTGGCCGGCGCGCTCGGCGCGCCGACGTGGGTGCTGCTCGACGTGAATCCGCACTGGCCGTGGCTGCTCGAGCGGCGCGACAGCCCGTGGTATCCGAGCGCGACGCTGTACCGGCAGGCGGCGTTCGGGCAGTGGGGGCCGGTGATGGAAGAGGTTGCAACGGATTTGCGGCGTCTGGCTGTGGCGCCGACGGCAACGTGATCCCGCTCCCGTTTTGCACAAAATGCATTATGGATGCTTTTAAAACAAGCGGGCGACGTAAGTTTCAAGATAAAGCAGGCTCGCGAGCATGGTTCCGATGCTAAGCGAGATGGTCCATTTTTGTCGCGACCAGCGCTTGTAGGCAATTGCATTGAGAAGGCCAAAGAGTAATGCTGGAGCAAGCAAATAAGAAAGAAGAAGTGCCCCTTCCCACCATGGGATCGCGCATTTGTCGAGCTCGCGGCAGCCATGTGGCGAATTGCTCTGGATTTCTGGCCATTTAATGTTGCTGTATGTGTAAAGGAAAACCCAGGTTAATAGTAGGCCATAGAGAGTTCCAAGCAGAAAGGCCGCGAATCGCTTCACCTGATTTCCCAAAATAGAATCAACTTCGATTTGCTAAGGTCTGAATAGCTGACATCTGGCAGAACGCTAGTGCCTTGTCGAAACGACGATATTCCGATATAGCGCCCGATTGTTGAGACGCTGCTCCAGAAGCCGTTGATTGGCATTCTTGAGCCGTTCCACAAGTCAATGTGCCCACCGCTGGCATTTGCCGCAGTTTCCCCTTCGCGTATCCAGTAACCGTCGAACATGACGATGCCGGTGCGGCCCTTGATCCTCGACTCCCAATCGGGTCCGCTGATGTTTTCAGTCCTTCCCAGACCTGCAAAAGGCTGCAACCTCAGCCATGCCCCAAGCTCGCTGGCGCGCGTAGCCGCTGCCTTTCCGTTCAGCAGGATTCGTCCGATACTCGGTTGACCACCAAGCGGTTTGACCAGTTTCGACGAGAACGACTTCATTTCAATGCCGACGCGATGAAGGGCGACGCTCATGCGAATGGCGCATTGATTGGTATAGGCTGGGTTGTCATAGGGATTGCCGGATGGGTAAGCATCCCACAGCTCCTCGAATGTTACCGCCCGCAATTGCACAACCTTGATGGAATCGGGCGTCGTGTTCGTTCTTACCGTTGTCGGGCTGTTTGGCATCACGTCCAGCCCTCGTGTACAAGAGCGTCTTCGCCCCAATAGATCGTGTAACTGTCGGCGATCTCGGAATGGATCCGCGGCAACTGGCCATTACTGTTGACATGCCCAGCGAAGGTCCGTCCGTCGCTCAGTTCGATCAAATATGGATAGTTCTGCGGTAACGAGGTGCGTATGCCGGCGCGCACCTGTTCATGATACGCAGCTGAAACACCCGTCTGCACTGCCATCGCGACCTCGGTCCCCGTGATGATTGCTGCCGAGGCGCTGCTTCCTCCCGCCAGCGTCGCCGCTTCCTGCGACGTGACGATCATTTTCATGCCGCGCTCGGCATGGAAAACGGGTGGCGGTTTGCATCCACAGACATTGATATCGCCGCTCAACGCCCACGGCTTGCCATTTGGGCCTGTACCGGGCAGGCGCGGCCCCTTTGGCGCGATGAACCCTTCCTGTTTGCAGGCCGTGCAGTAGGTTTTCATGTAGAGCGTCGCGATATTCACCCTTGGTGGCGGGTTCGAACAGGTCACATTGTCAAGACCTTCGGTGATCACCGCTTTTCCGGCTCGGTCGCCTCTGGCGAGAAAGTAGCGAATCATGCTGCCCTGCTATCGGCCTCGTAGGTCGCGATATGGCCGACGTGGACAGCAGCAGTCCCGATGACTGCCGCGCTGCTGGCGGCCTTGGTTATCTGGCTGCCATGCCACGTGCGTGAGCCGACGGTCGCAACAAGATGGATCGGTGCCTTCTGCTCGTGACTCATCCGGATCTCCTTTCTCGACAAAATGGGCGAGAATCGCTTCGCACGATATTTGCGCGAACGAGAAAGGAAAATCAATCAGACGAATTCGAAATTCGGAGCACTGGTTATCTTCTTTGCGGTGCGCTTCCAAAATCTCTGGGCTGGGAAAACGCTGCTGTAGATGATTCGGTGCGGCCGCTTTCGTCAATATCAGTCGGCGAAATCGGCGTGCCGGCTGCACGACGAGCGTCATGCAGCCGTGCATTGCCTGCCACACAACCGATAGAGATTCAGCCGCGCCGCCCCCGCCGCAGCCCCGGCCCGAACGTGAACCCGAACGCGAGCAGCACGAACGACACCGCGAGCACGGCGGCGTTGCCGCTCCTCACGTAGGGCGTGAAGCCGCTCGTGCCTTCGATGCGCACGTCGAGCGAGCCGATCGTGAACGGCTTGAGCTGGCCGAGCACGCGGCCGCGCGCGTCGATCGCGGCCGTCATGCCCGTGTTGGTCGCACGCAGCATCGGCCGGCCGGTCTCGAGCGCGCGCATCCGCGCGATCTGCAGGTGCTGGTCGAGCGCGATCGTGTCGCCGAACCACGCGAGGTTCGTCACGTTGACGAGCACGCCGGGCGGCTGCGGGTTGTCGCGAATGGTGGCGGCGATCTCCTCGCCGAAGATGTCCTCGTAGCAGATGTCGGCCATCACCGGCTGGTTGCGCACGAGGAACGGCTTCTGCACCGGCGCGCCGCGCGCGAAATCGCCGAGCGGCATCTTCATCAGGTCGACGAACCAGCGGAAGCCCCACGGGATGAATTCGCCGAAGGGCACGAGGTGGTGCTTGTCGTAGTGATAGATGTCGCGCGAATTCGGCGTCACGCCGTACAGGCTGTTCGTGTAGTCGACGTAGCGCCCGTCGTCGGTGACCGACGCGCCGACCGCGCCGAACAGCACCGCGGAGCCCGTGCTGTCGCTGAACGTGCGCACCGCGCGCGCGAACGGCTCGGGCAATTCCTGGATCATCACCGCGATCGCCGTCTCGGGCGTGACGATCAGGTCGGCGGGCTTGTCGGTGATCATCTGCGTGTACATCTTGATCGCCGCGTCGATGCCGGCCTGCTCGAACTTGATGTCCTGCTTCACGTTGCCCTGCAGCAGCCGGACCGCGAGCGGCGCGTTCGCGGGCACGGTCCACGTCGCCTGCGACAGCGCGACGCCGGCCGCGACGAGCGCGAGCGCGACGCCGGCCGGCGCCGCGATGCGTACGCGCCGGTCGCCGCCGTTGCCCGCCTGCCGCGCGGGGGGCCGACGGGCGGCGGCGAGCGCCTGCACGACGAGCGCGGCGAACAGCGCGAGCAGCCAGCCGATCCCGTACACGCCGACGATCGCAGCGAACCCCGCGAACGGGCCGTCGACCTGCGGATAACCGCTCGCGAGCCATGGAAAGCCGGTGAAGAGGGTGCCGCGCAGCCATTCGCCGAGCGCCCACGCGCTCGCGAACGCGAACGCGCCGTGCCAGGTCGGCGAGAACGGCCGCGGGTCCGGTTCGCGGCGGTGCCACGCGTGGCCCGCGCAGAACGACCACAGCCCGGCCGAGAACGCCGGATACAGCGACAGGAACAGCGAGAACAGCAACAGCGCGGCGCCGGCGAGCGGCGCGGCCATCTCGCCGTACACGTGCATGCTGATGAAGAGCCACCAGATGCCGGAGATGAAGTTGCCGAAGCCGAACGCGCCGCCCGTCAGCGCCGCGCTCTTCCAGCTCGCGGTGCGCGTGAGCTGCGCGAAAAACCAGACGAATACCACGAGCTGCAGCCATCCGCCGTGCGGCGTCGGCGCGAAGGTCAGGGTATTGGCCGCGCCGGCGAGCAGCGCGGCGGGGTAGTGCCAGCGCGGCAGCGTGCGGCCGGGCGCCGGCGCGAGGAGGCCGCCTGCCGGGCGGGACGGGATCGGATCGTCCATGCGATTCGAAGGATGGCGAAGCGGTTGGTGGAGACGCCGCGCGGGGCGCGGCGGTCAGGATGGGTCAGTCTTCGTGCGACGTTTCGGCACGGCGGCTCGCGAGCGGGCTGCGGCGCACCAGCAGCACGTGGACCTGGCGTGCGTCGCCGCGCTGGATCTCGAACACGAGGTTGCCGAGCTGCAGCTTCTCGCCGCGGTGCGGGACGCGCCCGAAATGGTGCGTGATCAGGCCGCCGATCGTATCGACCTCTTCGTCGGGGAAATCGGTGCCGAACGCCTCGTTGAACTGCTCGATCTCCGTCAGCGCGCGCACGCGGTAGCGGCCGTCCGGGCCGGCGATGATGTTGCCGGCTTCCTCGTCGAAATCGTATTCGTCCTCGATGTCGCCGACGATCTGCTCGAGCACGTCCTCGATCGTGATCAGGCCCGCGACGCCGCCGTATTCGTCGACGACGATCGCGAGGTGGTTGCGGTTGACCCGGAAGTCGTGCAGCAGCACGTTCAGGCGCTTCGATTCCGGGATGAACACGACCGGACGCAGCATCCCGCGCACGTCGAATTCCTCTTCCGCGTAGAAGCGCAGCAGGTCCTTCGCGAGCAGCACGCCGATCACGTTGTCGCGGTTCTCCTCGAAGACGGGGTAGCGCGAGTGCGCCTTTTCGAGGACGAACGGAATGAAATCCTCGGGCTTGTCGGCGATGTTGATCGCGTCCATCTGCGCGCGCGGCACCATGATGTCGCGGGCGCACAGGTCGGACACCTGGAACACGCCCTCGATCATCGACAGCGAATCGGCGTCGATCAGGTTGCGTTCGTGGGCGTCCTGGAGGATTTCGAGCAACTCGCCGCGGGATTCGGGCTCGGGCGAGATGAAGTCGGTCAGGCGCTCGAGCAGCGAGCGCTTTTCATGCGGTTTGTCGTTGGACTTTCGACTGGGATACGAATCGTTCATGGTGGTGCGCCCGGTTCACGTCGGGGCGCGCTGTCACGGAATTGGCAAGGATACACCAAGGGCAAGGCGCGGCCGTGTCACCCCGGCCATCCGGCCAGGGCGGGCAGCCGCGCAAGCCCCGCTTGGGGACAGGCGGGCTCGGCGCCACGCCGTCCTGTCGTTTCCATCCTATCTCAGAAAAGCGCGGCGGGGCAGCGTCGGACGAAATTCCGGGCGGACCGGCCGGTCGGCGTCTTTTTCGGTGAGGGGCGGAGCGCGACGATTTGCCGCCGACGGCGGGCCGCCGGGTTCAGAACCGCATGCCGGCCGAGCAGCCGCCGCCCGCTGCGCCGTTCGTCGCGGCGCCGCCGCAGCCGAATATGCCGCAGCCGGACAGCGCGACGCTCGCGACGACGATCAGTGCGACGGTTTTGCAGCGCGGCCAGCGGAGCGAGGTCATGGCGGGCGTCCTTCGAAGGTGAACGGGCGGTGAGGGCGACGGGCGGCCGGGCGGCGCGTCAGCGGCAGCGTGCCAGCAGTCCTTCCAGCGCGCGATCCGGGATGCCGCTCGCGCGCAGCGCGTCGACGGTCCGGCTCACGTAGTCGAGCGTCGTGCCGTAGCGCCCGGACGCGCAGCCGAACACTTCCTTCACGACGCGGTCCGGCAGCTTGCCGGTGTAGGTCGGTGCATCGCGCCGCATCACGAACGCGAGCGCCATCACGCGTTCGCCGTTCCCGAGCGAGCACGGCAGCCACGCGGGCCGGTACGAGCCCATCGGCATCTCGCGTTTCCACAGCGTTTCGAGGTGCGGCTGCGCGGTCGCGCCGGCGAGCCGGAACGCGATGCCGCTGCACGAGCCGCCGCGGTCGAGCGCCAGCACGAGGCCCGGGCGCTCCGGCGTGCCGCGGTTCACGCGCGACCACAGATAGAGGCCGCGGTGATAGCCGTGCACCTTGCCGCGCACGGCATCGACGGTCGGCAGCCCGGGATTCCAGATCAGCGATCCATAGCCGAACAGCCACAGATCCTGCCGGCCGTCCCAGTCGCGCATCGTGTGCGCGAGCGACGCCGCGAGCTCGTCTTCCGTCAGCAGCCGTCCCTCGCCGATCGACGGCGGGTACGCGGGCGGGAGCGTGGCGGCGTTGCGCATCGGGGGTGGGGCGGCTTACCGGTACGGGTTCGGGAAGCCCAGTTTCGCGAGGATGTCGACTTCGAGCGCTTCCATCTCGGCGGCGTCCTCGTCGCTCGTCTCGTGGTCGTAGCCCTGCGCATGCAGCACGCCGTGCACGAGCAGATGCGCGTAGTGGGCGTCGAGCGGCTTGCCCTGCTCGCGCGCCTCCTTCTCGACGACCGGGCAGCACAGCACGAGGTCGCCGATCACGGTGCCGTCCGGCGCTTCGTCGTACGCGAAGGTCAGCACGTTGGTCGGGTAGTCCTTGTGGCGGTAGCTGTCGTTCAGCGAGCGGCCTTCTTCTTCGCCGACGAAGCGCACGGTGAGTTGCGCGTCGGAGAATAGCGCGGGCGCGATCCATTCGGCGATCAGCTTGCGCTTGGGGCACGCCTTGCGCACGTCGCCGGTGATCTCGTCGCCGTACTGGACGGCGAGGTCGAGCTCGGGATCGCGGATCGCTTCGTCATCGAGGCCGACGTCGGGCGGCGCGGGTTCGGCGCCGACGTGCAGCGTGATGCTGTCGTAATGCTCGGGCTGGAGCGCGAGCTTCGCGCGCATCGCCGGATCGGCGTGCTGCGCGACGATCGCGACGGCGGCTTCGCCGGACGCGCCCGACAGGTCGAACATCAGGCTGCGGCCGTCGGGAAAATCGATTCGCAGCCCCTGCGCGTCGACGGATTTGACCTTGCCCTTCGCATCGAACAGCGAAAGACGGAGCGTTTCGGACGTGGCCTGGTCGGCGCGGACGGACTTGCGGGAGCGGGACGATTTCATGACGCGTCGGGCAATTGGAACGCGATGAGGATACACCAAACGGCCAATCCCGCCCGAATTCGGCCGGCGCGGGAGACGCGCGCCGCGCAGCCGAAAAAACGCCCGGCGCGCCGTGGGGCGGGCCGGGCGTGACGCGCGGGCGCGTCAGTCGTCCGTCAGTCGTCTTTGTGCTGCGCGTGGAACTCGTCGTACGCCTCGACGATGCGCGCGACGAGCGGGTGCCGCACCACGTCGGCGCTCGTGAAGCGCGTGAGCGCGATGCCGCGCACGCCGCCGAGCACCTGCTGCGCCTCGATCAGGCCGCTTTTCTGCGCGCGCGGCAGGTCGACCTGGCTCGTGTCGCCGGTGACGACCGCCTTCGAGCCGAAGCCGATCCGCGTGAGGAACATCTTCATCTGCTCGGGCGTCGTGTTCTGCGCCTCGTCGAGGATGATGAACGCGTGGTTCAGCGTGCGGCCGCGCATGTACGCGAGCGGCGCGATCTCGATCATCTGGCGCTCGAACATCTTCGCGGTCTTGTCGAAGCCGAGCAGGTCGTACAGCGCGTCGTACAGCGGCCGCAGGTACGGATCGACCTTCTGCGCGAGGTCGCCCGGCAGGAAGCCGAGCCGCTCGCCGGCCTCGACGGCCGGACGCGTCAGCACGATGCGCTTGACCTGGTCGCGCTCGAGCGCGTCGACCGCGCACGCGACCGCGAGATACGTCTTGCCGGTGCCGGCCGGGCCGATCCCGAACGTGACGTCGTGCGACAGGATCTGCTTCAGGTATTCGCGCTGCGCGGGCGTGCGGCCGCGCAGGTCGGCGCGGCGCGTGTAGAGCTTCGGCGCGGGCTCCTCGAGCTCTTCGTCGTCGACGCGCGTCACCGGCTCGTCGAACGGATGGTCGGGGTCGCCGCGGAAGCGCACGTCGAGCGTGTCTTCGACGCGGCCGTTGCCGCCCGTGTGACGCACCTCGACGAGCGCGAGCTGGATGTCGTCGACCGACAGCGGGTCGCGCGCGCGGTTGTAGAAGTTTTCGAGCGCGGTAAGCGCGAGCTTGGCGCCGCGCCCGCGGATCGCGATCCGGTGGCCGCGCCGCTGCAGCGTGACGTCGAGCGCCTGTTCGATCTGCCGCAGGTTCTCGTCGAGCGGGCCGCAGAGATTCGCGAGGCGCGCGTTGTCGTCGCGCGGCGCGGTGAATTCCAGTGCTTGGGTGGGCTTCAAAGTGGCGTCGTGCTCCTGTGTCCCGTGGGGCGTCAGTGCGTGGCCGTGCTCGCGTCGTCGTGCGCGAGCACGAGCTCGCCGCGCAGCGAGTGCGGATACGCGTGATTGATCTTCACGTCGATCATCTGGCCGATCAGGCGCGGGTGCGATGCGAGCGGCGCCGGGAAGTTCACGACCCGGTTGTTCTCGGTGCGGCCCGCGAGCTCGTTCGGGTCCTTGCGCGACGGCCCCTCGACGAGGATGCGCTCGACCTTGCCGACCATCGACTGGCTGATGCGTGCGACGTTCTCCTCGATGGTCGCCTGCACATGTTGCAGGCGTTTGAGCTTGACCTCGCGCGGCGTGTCGTCGTGCAGGTTCGCGGCCGGCGTGCCGGGGCGCGGGCTGTAGATGAACGAGAAGCTCGTGTCGTAGCTCATCTCGTGCACGAGCGCCATCATCTTGTCGAAGTCCGCCTCGGTCTCGCCGGGGAAGCCGACGATCAGGTCGGTCGACAGCGACAGGTCCGGGCGGATCGCGCGCAGCTTGCGGATCACCGACTTGTACTCGAGCACGGTGTAGCCGCGCTTCATCGCCATCAGGATCCGGTCCGAGCCGTGCTGCACCGGCAGGTGCAGGTGGTTCACGAGCTTCGGCACCTTCGCGTACGTGTCGATCAGGCGCTGCGTGAATTCCTTCGGGTGCGACGTCGTGTAGCGAATGCGCTCGATGCCGGGGATGTCGGCGACGTATTCGATCAGCGTCGCGAAATCGGCGATTTCGGACGAGCCGGCCGTCAGCGCGCCACGGTAGGCGTTCACGTTCTGGCCGAGCAGCGTGACTTCGCGCACGCCCTGGTCGGCGAGGCCCGCGACCTCGGTCAGCACGTCGTCGAGCGGGCGCGACACTTCATCGCCGCGCGTGTACGGCACCACGCAGTAGCTGCAGTACTTCGAGCAGCCTTCCATGATCGACACGAACGCGCTCGGGCCCTCGACGCGCGCGGGCGGCAGGTGGTCGAACTTCTCGATTTCGGGGAACGTGATGTCGACCTGCGCGCGGCCGCTCGCGCGGCGCTGGTCGATCATCTGCGGCAGGCGGTGCAATGTCTGCGGGCCGAACACGAGGTCGACGTACGGCGCGCGCGACACGATCGACGCGCCTTCCTGGCTCGCGACGCAGCCGCCGACGCCGATCAGCAGGTCCGGCTTCGCCTCCTTCAGCTCGCGCACGCGGCCGAGGTCGGAGAACACCTTCTCCTGCGCCTTCTCGCGCACCGAGCAGGTGTTGAACAGGATGATGTCCGCGTCTTCCGGGGTGTCGGTCTTTTCGAGGCCTTCGGCGGCATTGAGCACGTCCACCATCTTGTCCGAGTCGTACTCGTTCATCTGGCAGCCGAAGGTCTTTACGTAAACTTTTTTCGTCATGGGGATTCGCCGTTCGCAGTGGTTGACCTGGGGGCGTCGTCTAGGGTGAATCGGGACGGCCGCCCGCCGCGCGGCGCATGCGCCGCCGCTGGGGGAAGAGACCGTCGGGAAAGCTTTCTATTATAGCTTTTCGTCCCGCGCCGAACGGCCGGCGGGGCGCGGGCGCATGCGACGGCGGCGGCCGTGGGTCGGACCCCGCCGGCCGGCCGTCGGGGGCGCTCAGCGGCACGCGTTCAGCAGGTCGTCGAGCGCCGCCTCCTCGCGCGCGAAGCGCTCGGCGAGGAAATCGAGCAGCACGCGCACGCGCGGCGCCATGTAGCGCCTGCTGTGATGGATCGCGTGCAGCGGCGCGTCGTCCTGCCGCCAGTCGGGCAGCAGCACGCGCAGCCGCCCCGCGCGCACGTCGTCCGCCACGTCCCAGATCGACTTCTGCACGATCCCGTGGCCGCGCAGCGCCCACGCGCGGGCGAGGCCGCCGTCGTTCGTCTCGAACGCGTTCGCGAGCGGCACGGTATAGGTCTGTACCTCGCCGCCGCGCGTGAAGCGCCACGCGTTCAGCGGCCCGGATGCGAGCGTGATCACGATGCACGGAAAGCGGGCCAGATCGTGCGGATCGCGCGGCGTGCCGTGCCGCGCGACGAACGCCGGGGACGCGCACAGCACGCGCCGGTTCGCGGCGAGCCGGCGGGCGATCAGCGCGCCGTCGGGCGGCGCGGCGAAGCGGATCGCGAGGTCGATCTCGTCCTGCCACAGGTTCAACGAGGAATCGGCCGCCGTCAGCGAGAACGTCACGTCCGGATGCTGCGCGGTGAATGCGTCGAGCCAGTCGAGCAGCTGGTTGCGGCCGAAATCGGACGTCGACGACAGCCGCACCTTGCCGCCGACGACATTGCGGCCCGCCTGCAGCATCGCATCCGCATCGTCGAGCGCCTGCAGCGCCTGCCGGCAGCAGTTCAGGTACAGGCGGCCCTCGTCGGTGAGCCGCAACTGCCGCGTCGAGCGCTCGAACAGGCGGGTCGCGACCTGCGCCTCGAGCTTGGCGAGGCGCGCGCTCGCGGCGGCCGGCGTCAGGTTCAGCCTGCGCCCGGCGGCGGACAGGCTGCCCAGTTCCGCCGCCTCCACGAACAGCCGGATATCGCCCAGTCGGTCCATCCGATTTTCCAATAACTTTTGAAAATGATTCAAATGCTACGCCAATTATCAAAAATCGGCGGATTCGGGAGAATGCGCGCACATCCTGTCCTTTTGTGCAGTGCGGCACCGTTCCGGCGGCGCGCCTGCCGCTCCCGGAGAACACCATGCCCGTCCCGTTGCTGGCGCTCGCGATCAGCGCCTTCGCCATCGGCACCACCGAATTCATCATCATGGGCCTCCTGCCCGAGGTCGCGCACGATCTGGCGGTGTCGCTGCCGTCTGCCGGGCTGCTCGTGACCGGCTACGCGCTCGGCGTCGCGGCCGGCGCGCCGCTGCTCGCGGTGCTGACGAGCCGAATGCCGCGCAAGACCGCGCTGCAGCTGCTGATGGCGATCTTCATCGCAGGCAACGTGCTGTGCGCGACCGCGTCCGGCTACGCGATGCTGATGGTCGCGCGCGTCGTCACGTCGTTCGCGCACGGCTCGTTCTTCGGGATCGGCGCGGTGGTCGCCGCGTCGCTCGTGCCGGCCGACAAGCGCGCGAGCGCGATCGCGCTGATGTTCACGGGCCTCACGCTGTCGAACGTGCTCGGCGTGCCGTTCGGCACGCTCGTCGGCCAGCTGCTCGGCTGGCGCGCATCGTTCTGGATCGTCGCGGCGCTCGGCGTCGCGTCGCTCGCGGGCATCGCCGCGCTGGTACCGAACCGCCACGACGGCGGCCCGATCGGGCTCGGCAGCGAAGTGCGCGTGCTGAAGGAGCCGCAGGTGTGGCTCGCGCTGCTGATGACCGTGCTCGGCTTCGGCGGCGTGTTCGTCGTGTTCACCTATATCGCGCCGATCCTCGAAAGCGTGTCCGGCTTCTCGCCGCGCGCGGTCGCGCTGATCCTCGTGCTGTTCGGCGCCGGCCTCACGATCGGCAACACGCTCGGCGGAAAGCTCGCCGACCGCGCACTGATGCCGTCGCTGATGGCGATCCTCGTCGCGCTGATGGCGGTGATGGCCGTGTTCGCGAAGACGAGCCACCTGCCGGTCGCGGCCGCGCTCACCGTGTTCGTGTGGGGGATCGCCGCGTTCGCGACGGTGCCGCCGCTGCAGGCGCGCGTGGTCGAGAAGGCGGCGAGCGCGCCGCATCTCGCGTCGACGCTCAACATCGGCGCGTTCAACGTCGGCAACGCCGGCGGCGCGTGGCTCGGCGGCCTCGCGCTCGGCCACGGCTTCGCGCTCGACGCGCTGCCGTGGGTCGCGGCCGCGGTGACCTTCGCGGCGCTCGTCGTCACGTGGCTCGCGGCGCGGCTCGACGCGCGCGGCCCGGCGCGGGGCGCCGCGGCGGCGGCGCGATAGCGTGGAAACGGGCCACGCCGATACGCATTCCTCCGCGATGCTGATAACGGTGTGAAGATAACTTCGTTTGCCGGTGCGAAGCCGGGTGATAGCGTCTCGGTACGCGCTTCGATCGATGCGCAACCCGATTCCCACCCGCTTATCCCATTCGCAGGGCCGCGTCGCGGCCCGGAGGCAAGCCCTATGTATTCACCCCTGGCGCTGGTGCGCGATGTGTCTTCCGTGGAGTCCGGCGACGCCGCCGATGTCCGGGCGCAGGCGTCGCTCGACGCGCTCGAGCAGGTCGTCGGCGTCAATCTGGCGCGGCTGCGCGCCGAGCGGCAGCTGTCGCTCGATGCGCTCGCGCGGCTGTCCGGCGTGTCGCGCGCGATGCTCGCGCAGATCGAATCGGCGCGCAGCGTGCCGTCGATCAAGGTGCTGTGCAAGATCGCCGCCGCGCTGAAGGTGTCGGTCGCGGCGTTCCTGCGCCGCCATGCGGTGAACGGCTTCGAGCATCTCGCGGCCGACCGCGCGTCGCGCGTCGTCAGCGCGAACGGGCGCTTCTCGGCGCGCGCGCTGCATCCGGAAGGGGAGCCGGCCGCGGCCGAGTTCCACGAGCTGCGGATCGCGCCGCTGCATACCGAGGCGGGCGTGCGCCGCGCGCCGGGCACGACGATCAACCTGGTGGTCAGCGAAGGCACGCTGGAGGTGAGCGTGCACGACCGCCGCCAGCTGCTCGCGACCGGCGACGCGATCGTGTTCGACGCCGACCAGCCGCACAGCCTGCGCAATCCGGGCGACAGCGAGGCGCGCGCGTTTCGCGTGACGGTGAGCCCGGAGGTGCCGCCGCGCTGGCTCGTGCCGGATGCGGCGCGCGCGGCCGGCTAGGCGTGGCCGGCGCACATTAGACGGGGTCGTCAGTAAGGTTTTAGGTGCCGTTCGCTGCGCCGCGCGTGCGGCTGTTGTATGCTTTGCCCGCCGGTTCGTCCGGCAATCAGTGCGTCTTCAGGGCGGGGTGGAATTCCCCACCGGCGGTAGGCTGGCGTCAAGCCGGCGAGCCCGCGAGCGCCCGCGCGTCATGCGCGGGGTCAGCAGATCTGGTCGAATGCCAGAGCCGACGGTCACAGTCCGGATGAGAGAAGATGTGCAGATGGTCATGTCCGTCAGGGCCGCTTCGCCGTGCGCGCGAAGCGGGTTGCCGTTCTGTCTGTTTGCAAATGCCCTGAAACGTTTTTCGCCCACTTCGTATTGCGAGGAGCGTTTCACATGTCCTTTACTTCCGCTGTTTCGTCCCGTTCGCCGGCGCCTGCCGACGCCTTCGCCGATCTCCCTTTGCTTGATTCCGAACCGGTGCCGCCGCGCATCGCCGCCGCGCTCGACGCATTGCGCGCGGGCCGCGCGGTCGTGCTGCAGGACGATCATGACCGCGAGAACGAAGCCGACCTGATCGTCGCGGCCGAGCGGATCACGCCCGAGACGATGGCGCTGCTGATCCGCGAGTGCAGCGGGATCGTCTGCCTGTGCCTGACCGACGACAAGGTGCGCGCGCTCGCGCTGCCGCCGATGGTGCAGACCAACGAGAGCCGCAACGGCACCGCGTTCACGGTGTCGATCGAGGCGCGCGAAGGCGTGCATACCGGCGTGTCGGCGGCCGACCGCGTGACGACGATCCGCGCGGCGATCGCCGACGACGCGACGCCGCACGACATCGTGCGCCCGGGCCACGTGTTTCCGTTGCGCGCGCAACCGGGCGGCGTGCTCGCGCGCCGCGGCCACACCGAGGGCACGGTCGACCTGGCGATCCTCGCGGGGCTGAAGCCGGCCGGCGTGCTGTGCGAGCTGATGAACCCGGACGGCACGATGACGCGCGGCGACGACGTCGCGCGCTTCGCGCAGCAGCACGGCCTGCCGATGCTGACGATCGCGGAGCTGGTGGAATTCCGCGAGGCGCTTGCGGCCGCGCGCGAGTGCTGCATGAGCGACGCGTAGCGCGAACGCGATCCGGCTGCGCCGAGCGGCGCGCCGGTTTTCCGGCGGCGTGCCGTCCGACGGCCGCCGCCGGGCATTACGACTGCACGTCGCCGAACTCGCCGCGCATGCCGGCGGCGACGAGCGACGGCAGCTCGTCCATCTTCCGCATGATCCGCGTGATGCCCATCGCGCGCAGCGCATCCGCGTAGTTGTCGGGGATGTGGCTCGCGCCGACGAACGCGATCGTCTTCATCCCGGCCGCGCGTGCGGCGTTCAGGCCCGACACGCTGTCCTCGACGACGATGCAGCGCCCGGGCGCGACGCCGAGCGTGCGCGCCGCATGCAGGTAGACGTCGGGGTAGGGCTTCGGCCGCGCGACCTGCTCGGCGCTGAACACGCGCTCGCCGAAGATCTCGGTGAGCGCGGCGCGCTTGAGCGAGCTGCGCACGCGCGCGAGGCGGCTGTTCGACACGACCGCCGCGGGCAGGCTCACCTTCAGCAGCGCGTCGCGCACGCCGGTGATCGGCGCGAGCGATTGCGCGAGACCGGCCTCGATGTTGTGCTCGATCGTCTCGATGAAGTTGTCGGGCATCGTGATGCCGTAGCGCGTCTCGAGCCCGGTGAGAAAGCGCGACGTCTGCTGGCCGAACGCGGTCTTCGCGGCGGCCTCGAAATCGATGTGCGGGAACGTGGCGGACAGCGTGTCGAGCAGCACGCGGTCGGCGATGACTTCGCTGTCGACGAGCACGCCGTCGCAGTCGCAGATGAGGTGATCGAGCATGATGGTGAAGAAGCAGGGGCGTCGGCGACGCCTGTCAGCCGCCATGATACGTGCTTTGCCGGGCGACAGCGCACCGGTGCCGGCCGATCGGCGGCCCGTGCCGACGCCGGTATCCGGCCGCGGCAGGCGCCACAGTGAAACAGCCCGCGGCCTTGCGGCGCGCGGGCTGCGTTGCTTCGGCGATGCGGGCCGCCGGTCAGTGCGGCGCGTGCAGCGTCAGGTACAGCCCGGCTGCGAGCGAGCCGCCGATCAGCGGGCCGATCACCGGAATCCACGCGTAGCGCCAGTCGCTGTCGCGCTTGCCGGGGATCGGCAGCAGCGCGTGCATGAGGCGCGGCGCGAGGTCGCGCGCGGGGCTCATCGCATAGCCGGTCGGGCCGCCGAGCGAGATGCCGATGCCGAGCACGAGCAGGCCGACGGGCAGCGCGTCGAGCGCGCCGAGGCCGACCTGCGGCGACGCGAGGTACAGCACGCCGAGGATCAGCACGAACGTGCAGATCGCTTCGGTCAGCACGTTGTGGCGGACGCTGCGGATCGCGGGCGCGGTGCAGAACACCGCGAGCTTCAGGTCGGGATCGGCTTCCTTCGCGAAGTGCTGGCGATACGCGAGCCACACGACCAGCGCGCCCGCCATCCCGCCGAGCATCTGCGCGACGATGTAGCCGCCGACCTTCGACCACGCGAACTTGTGCGCGAGCGCGAGGCTGATCGTCACGATCGGGTTCAGGTGCGCGCCGCTGAACGACGCGGTCACGTAGACGGCGACGAATACCGCCATCGCCCAGCCCCACACGATCACGATCAGGTCGGCGCCCTTGCCCTTGGTGTTGGCGAGCAGCACGTTCGCGACCGCGCCGTTGCCGAGCAGCACGAGAATGGCCGTGCCGATGAATTCTGCGAAATAAGGTGACATGTTGTCTCTCGTATGTCGCGGCGGACTCGCGCGCTGCGCGGTCCGCCGGTCGTTGTTGTATGCGTTATGGATGACGAATGGTTACTGCGCGTCGTCGGCCCACGCCTTCGCGGCGCGCACCGCGCGCTGCCAGCCGGCCATGCACCGTTCGACCTGCTCCTTCGGCATCGACGGCGAGAAGCGGCGGTCGAGCTGCCACTGGCTGCGCAGTTCGTCGAGGTTCTTCCAGTAGCCGATCGCGAGACCCGCGAGGTAGGCCGCGCCGAGCGCGGTCGTCTCGGTGATCTGCGGACGCACCGCGTCGACGCCGAGCAGGTCCGCCTGGAACTGCATCAGCAGGTTGTTCGCGCTCGCGCCGCCGTCGACGCGCAGTTCGCCGACGCTGATGCCCGAATCGGCCTCCATCGCCGCGAGCACGTCGAGCGACTGGTACGCGATCGCATCGAGCGCCGCGCGCGCCAGGTGCGCGGACGTCGTGCCGCGCGTGACGCCGAACAGCGAGCCGCGCGCGTGGGCGTTCCAGTGCGGCGCGCCGAGGCCGGCGAACGCGGGCACGAGGTAGACGCCGTCGGTGTGCGGCACGCTCTCGGCGAGCGCCTCGATCTCGGCCGCGCTCTTGATGATGCCCATGCCGTCGCGCAGCCACTGCACGACCGCGCCCGCGATGAAGATGCTGCCTTCGAGCGCGTACTGCACGTCGTCGCCGATCTGCCACGCGATCGTCGTCACGAGGTTGTTCTTCGACTCGATCGGCTTGTCGCCGGTGTTCATCATCAGGAAGCAGCCGGTGCCGTAGGTGTTCTTCACCATGCCCGACGTCGTGCACATCTGGCCGAAGAGGGCCGCCTGCTGGTCGCCCGCGATGCCGGCGAGCGGGATCTTCGACGCGAACACGGTGGTCTTCGTGTGGCCGTAGATCTCGGACGACGCCTTCACTTCCGGCAGCATGCTGCGCGGGATGTCGAACAGCTCGAGCAGCTCGTCGTCCCACTGGCGCGCATGAATGTTGAACAGCAGCGTGCGCGACGCGTTCGTCACGTCGGTCACGTGCAGCTCGTGCTTCGTGAAGTTCCACACGAGCCAGCTGTCGACGGTGCCGAACGCGAGCTTGCCCTGGTTCGCGCGGTCGCGCGCGCCGGGCACGTTGTCGAGGATCCAGCGGATCTTGGTCGCGGAGAAGTACGCGTCGATCGGCAGGCCGGTCTTCGCGCGCACCTTCGCTTCGAGGCCCTGCGCCTTCAGCGTGTCGCAGAAGTCGGCGGTGCGGCGGTCCTGCCAGACGATCGCGTTGTAGACCGGCTGGCCCGTCTCGCGATCCCAGACGATCGTCGTCTCGCGCTGGTTCGTGATGCCGATCGCGGCGATCGACGTGCCGTTCAGGCCGGTGCGGGTCACGGCCTCGGCCGCGACGCCCGCCTGCGTCGACCAGATTTCCTGCGGGTCGTGCTCGACCCAGCCGGGTTGCGGGTAGATCTGTTCGAATTCTTTCTGCGCGGTCGACACGATGTTGCCCTGGCGATCGAACAGCATCGCGCGGGAGCTCGTCGTGCCCTGGTCGAGCGCGAGGATGTACTGTTCCTGCATGTCTCTCATCTCCATCCGTAGTTGGCTTAGTTGTGATTCGCGCCGCATGAGGCGGCGCGATTTGGGTGAGTCGAAAACGGTCAGGCGTGTTGCGCGTGCGCGGCGGCGAACCACGCGTCGAGCGCGGCCGTCACCGCGTCGAGCGTGCCCGGCGCGACGTGCAGGCCGAGCTTCGAGCGGCGCCACAGCACGTCCTGTGCGCGCGTCGCCCATTCGACGTCGCGCAGGTAGCGCAGTTCGGCTTCGTGGATGCCCGGCGCGATCGCCGCGCCGAGATCGGCGAGCGACTTCGCATTGCCGACCACGCGTTCCGCGCGCGTGCCGTACGCGCGCGCATAGCGGCGCGCGAGCTCGGCAGGCAGCCACGGATGACGCGCCGCGAACTGCGCGGCGAACGCGTCGAACTTCGCGTTGGCGATGTCGCCGCCCGGCAGCGGCGCGCCGGCGGTCCACGGCGCGGCGTCACGGCCGAGCGCGCGGCACAGCAGGTCGCCGGCTTCCTCGGCGAGCTTGCGGAACGTCGTGATCTTGCCACCGAACACCGACAGCAGCGGCGCGCCCGCGCCGTCGTCCATCTCGAGCCGGTAGTCGCGCGTGACGGCGGACGCGTTGGCCGCGTTCTCGTCCTCGAGCAGCGGGCGCACGCCCGAATACGTCCAGTGCACGTCGGCCGGCGAGATCTTGCGCTTGAAGTAGCGGTTGATCGATTCGCACAGGTATTGCGTCTCGTTGCCGTCGATCGCGACCTTGGCCGGATCGTTCGTATATTCGACGTCGGTCGTGCCGATCAGCGTGAAGTCGCGCTCGTACGGAATCGCGAAGATGATCCGCTTGTCCGGGTTCTGGAAGATGTACGCGTGATCGTGATCGAACAGGCGGCGCGTGATGATGTGGCTGCCCTTCACGAGCCGCACGCTGTGCTGCGCGCCGCGGCCGAGCGCGCCGTGCAGCACGTCGCCGACCCACGGGCCGGCCGCGTTCGCGATCGCCCGGGCGCGCACGACGCTGATCGAGCCGTCCGCGAGCTGCAGTCGCGCTTCCCATTCGTCGCCCACCCGCTCGGCGGACACGAGCTTGGTGCGCGTGAGGATCTCGGCGCCGCGCTCCTTCGCGTCGAGCGCGTTCAGCACGACGAGGCGCGCATCGTCGACCCAGCCGTCGGAGTACACGAAGCCGCGCTTGATCGAATCGATCAGCGGCGCGCCGGCCGCGTGGCGGCGCATGTCGATGCCGCGCGAGCCGGGCAGCAGCTCGCGCTTCGCGAGGTGATCGTAGAGGAACAGGCCGATGCGGATCAGCCAGGCCGGACGCAGGTTCGGCATGTGCGGCATCACGAAGCGCAGCGGCCACATGATGTGCGGCGCCGCGCGCAGCAGCGTCTCGCGTTCCTGCAGCGCCTTGCGCACGAGCCCGAATTCCTTGTACTCGAGATAGCGCAGGCCGCCGTGGATCAGCTTCGTGCTGGCCGACGACGTGTGCGACGCGAGATCGTCCTGCTCGCAGAGCATGACCGACAGGCCTCGGCCGGCCGCATCGCGCGCGATCCCTGCGCCGTTGATGCCGCCGCCGACGACGAGCAGATCGTAGCGATTCGGTTGGGTCACCTGCTGTCCTTATCGTCTGATGGAAATTGACGAACAAGAAATGTTCGAATTCGAAATTTAACGAACGAATTCGAAAAAGTAAAGTTCGAAAAAGAGGGGCGGGTGGCGCGCCGGGCGATCCCGGACGATACTGGTGGAATCGTCCGTTTCATGAGGTGAATCATGCGTATTGGGATGTGGGCCGGCGTTTGCGCCGTCCTTCTGGCGGGGTGCGCGGGCACGCCGCCGCTCGAAGGCAGCTGGCGGGCGCCGTCGTTCGTGGCGTTGCAGGCGGCGTGCGGCGGCACGGCGCGCGATTGGGGCGCGGATGCGCAGCCGGTCTACTCGGCGATCTACGATGCGTATGTCGCGAAGCGGTATCGCGGGCTGTCGGAGGCGAACTACTGCACGTTCGTAAACGAACTTTCGGCGCGCTATGCGGCGCCGGACGCGTCGGCGCGGGCCGGCTGGGTCGCGTATTTCAACGACGCGCGCGCGAAGGCCATCAGCTGGCGCGCGGCGGTCGATCCGACGCTGCGCGGCGGCTGAGCGTCGCCGCCCGGCTTGGGCGAGAGGGGGAGAGGGGGCGGCCGGAAGCCGGCCGCGGTCAGGTCAGGAAAAGCGGCATTTGATGGATCGCAATGCCGCGTCGCCGGTTTCGGTCACGCAGTATTTGCGTCCCGAACCGAGCCCTTCGAGCCGGACGAGTTGCTGCTCGAGCAGCGCGTCGAGTTCATCGCGATCCATGTCGGCCTGATCGGGAGCGTCCTTCACAAGCAGTAGCGTGGCGAATTCATGCGGACTCAGCATCGTTCTCTCCATGGCATCCGGACTGCCCGCGCACACGGCTCGGCGGCCGGTGCGCGATACCCAGCGGGGGTATGGCTTGGGGGGAAAAGCTGCTTTCGCCGGCCCAACGGATCGCCCGCGCCTTGGCACAGGCGGGACGGACGAACAGGCCGGGGAACTGGAGTCTAGTCGAGCGCGCGGGCAACGCCAAATCGCGCCCCATTAATTTTCCGTTTGACAGGCGGATGCGCGGCAAGCGGTCTTGCTGTGCCGCCAACTTCTTGATTTCACTTGAAGTTCTGGGTGCGGCGCAGCATCGCGACGGTCATTCCGCGACGTACACCTGGGTGCCGGCGGCCGCGACCGTCTCCGCCATGTCCGGCGGCAGCGGCTTGTCGGTGAAGAGCGCATGCACCTGGCTCAGGTGCCCCTGGCGCACGAGCGCCGGGCGGCCGATCTTCGAATGGTCGGCCACGAGATAGACGGTGCGCGCATGCTGCATGATCGCCTCGGCGACCCGCACCTCGCGGGTGTCGAAGTCGCGCAGCGTGCCGTCGGTCTCGATCGCCGACGTGCCGATGATCGCGTAGTCGACCTTGAACTGGCGGATGAAATCGATCGCCAGCTCGCCGACGATCCCCTTGTCCCACGGCCGCACGATGCCGCCCGTGATCAGCACCTCGCAGTCCGGGTAGCCGCTCATCATCGACGCGACGTTCAGGTTGTTGGTGATCACGTGCAGGCCGTGATGGCGGTTCAGCGCGCGCGCGACCTCCTCGGTCGTCGTGCCGAGGTTGATGAACAGCGACGCCTGATCGGGGATGTGCGACGCGGCGAGCGCCGCGATGCGCCGCTTCTCGTCGTGGAACATCCGCTGGCGCGCGGTGTACGACACGTTCTCCGAGCTCGTCGGCAGGCTCGCGCCGCCGTGGTAGCGGCGCAGCAGGTTCAGGTCGGCGAGCCAGTTGACGTCGCGGCGGATCGTCTGCGGCGTCACCGCGAAGTGCGCGGCGAGATCGTCGACGGTCACGAAGCCGTCGCGCTGCACCCATTCGAGCAATTCCTGCTGGCGCGCGTTGAGGGTGAGGCGAGGGTCTCGGGTCATGGCTCGATGCCGAAGGCGTGAACACGGAGCGGGTATTGTAAGGGTGTTCGGCCGCCAAGCCGGGCGCCCGGCGGGTGCGCTGCCGATAATTCATGTGCGAAATGCATGGATTCATGTGACAAATGAATTTGCGCGACCGTGCCGATCGCGCTGCAATGGCGGATTGTCCGCGTTCGCGCGCTCATTCAGTTTCCGACGAGGTGGAATCGATGATCGGCTTCAACTGGCACAACCCTTATCCGACGACGCGCATCCCGGTGTTCGCGCGCAATGTCGTGTCGACGTCGCATCCGCTGGCCGCGCAGGCCGGCCTGCGGATGCTGTGGAAGGGCGGCAATGCGGTCGACGCGGCGCTCGCCGCCGCGGCCGCGATCACGGTGGTCGAGCCGGTGTCGTGCGGGCTGGGCGGCGATGCGTTCGCGCTCGTGTGGGACGGCCAGCGGTTGCACGGGCTGAATGCGTCGGGCGTCGCGCCGGCCGCATGGAACGTCGACTATTTCCGCCGGCGTCACGGCGAGGACGCGCACGGCCGCGCGCGCAAGCCGACGCGCGGCTGGGACACGGTCACCGTGCCGGGTGTCGTCGCGGGCTGGGAGGCGCTGCATGCGAAGTTCGGTTCGCTGCCGTTCGCGGACCTGCTCGAGCCGGCGATCGAGATTGCCGAGCGCGGCCATGCGGTGCCGCCGATCGTCGCGCACAAGTGGGCGGCCGCGGTGCCCGAGCTGAAAGGGCTGCCGGGCTTCGCGGAGACCTTCATGCCGCGCGGCCGCGCGCCCGAAGTGGGCGAGCGCGTGTGCCTGCCCGGCCATGCGCAGACGCTGCGCACGCTCGCGAAGGACGGCGCGCGCGCGTTCTACGAGGGCGCGCTCGCCGAGCGGATCGCCGCGTTCGCGCGCGACGGCGGCGGCGCACTGACCGAAGCCGACCTGCGCGCATACCGGCCGGAATGGGTCGAGCCGATCGGCAAGCGCTTTCGCGGCTACACGATTCACGAGATCCCGCCGAACGGGCAGGGCATCGCCGCGCTGATCGCGCTCGGCATCGCCGAGCACGCGGGCGTCGCCGAGTGGCCGGTCGATTCGCCGGAATCGCAGCACCTGCAGATCGAGGCGATGAAGCTCGCGTTCGCGGACGTCTACCGCTACGTCGCCGACCCGCGCGCGATGGAGGTCACGCCCGCGCAGATGCTCGACGACGCGTACCTCGCCGAACGGGCGAAGCGGATCGATCCGGCGCGCGCGACGCACTTCGGCCACGGCCGGCCGCCGTCGGGCGGCACGATCTATCTGTCGGCGGCCGACGAGCGCGGGATGATGGTGAGCTTCATTCAGTCCAACTACATGGGCTTCGGCTCGGGCCTCGTCGTGCCGGGTACGGGGATTGCGCTGCAGAACCGCGGGTACGGCTTCTCGATGGACCCTGCATCGCCGAACGTCGTCGCGGGCGGCAAGCGGCCGTTCCACACGATCATTCCGGCGTTCGTGACCGAAGAGGTCGACGGCCGCACCGGCGCGGTGATGAGCTTCGGCGTGATGGGCGGCGACATGCAGCCGCAGGGCCATCTGCAGACCATCGTGCGGATGCTCGGCTACGGCCAGCAGCCGCAGGCGGCGTGCGACGCGCCGCGCTGGAAGGTCAACCGCGACTTCACGCTCGACGTCGAGTCGAGCATGGATCGTGCGACGGTCGGCGCGCTCGCGGTGCGCGGCCACACGATCAAGTCGGTCGACGATCCCTACATGGATTTCGGCTCGGGCCAGTTCGTGTGGCGGCTCGACCGGAACGATCCCGAGCGCGGCTACGTCGCCGCGAGCGACAGCCGGCGCGACGGGCTCGCCGCCGGTTTCTGACGGTTCGCTTCCACGCGCCTGCATGCATCCTCGACGGGCGGCCGCAAGGCCGCCCGTTTCGTCTGTGCGCCGCGCGTTCGAAGACCTCCTCTGACGAACCGCAACGGTCGGCGCGGAACTGCGCGCGGCCGGCATGGTCAGTGCTCTGAAGCACGATCATCAAAGTACGGCTAAGATGCAAGAATGGTCGGCCGGACCCATTTCTTCTAATAACTTCAAGCAATACGCCGCATCCGGGATGGCTGTCGCCCGCGCCGTGCGCGCGGGCGATTGCCGGATGGGGCGACTGGGAGCGCAACACCATGCAGACTGAAACGACGCATGTCATGCCGTGGCGAATCGAGGACATCGACCTTACGCGGATCGATCGTCAGCGCGCCGCGGCGAACGAGGATTTGCTGCTGCTGCTGTGCGCGGCGTCGTTCATCGAGAGCGGTTCGGATCTCTACACCAGCAACCTGAGTGAATTCTTCAACGACGATCCGGAAGTGTCGGCGTGGCTCAACAATGCATGGGAGCACGAAGAATTGCAGCACGGCCGCGCGCTGAAGGCCTACATCGCGCACGTCTGGCCGGAGTTCGACTGGGATACCGCCTTCGCGAATTTCTTCGACGAATACTCGAAGACCTGCTCGATCGAAGCATTCGAGAAGACCCGCGCGCTCGAGATGGTCGCGCGCTGCGTCGTCGAGACGGGCACGGCCACGCTCTATCGCGCGATCAACGAGTGCTCGGACGAGCCCGTGCTGAAGGAAATCACCGACAACATCCGCACGGACGAAGTGCGCCACTACAAGCACTTCTTCAAATATTTCAAGAAGTACAACCAGCTCGAAGGCAACGGCCGGCTCGCGGTGCTCGGCGCGCTGATGCGCCGCGTGCTGGAAATCAAGAACGAGGATTCGGAGATCGCGCTGCGCCACGTGTTCGCGATCCGCTATCCGGACCGCATCGGCGACGGCGAATACAGCCGCGCGCGGGTCGCGCGCATCAATGCGCTCGTGCGTCGCAACCTGTCGGCGGACATGTGCGTGAAGATGCTGCTCAAGCCGCTCGAGCTGCCCGCGAAGATCCAGCCGGGCGTCCACTATCCGCTCACGAAGCTCACGCAGCACGTGTTCTTCCGCTGATCGCCGCCTGCAGGGCGGCCTGCCGCGGGTATGCTGCGGCATCCTTCACGTTCGACGAGGCCGCTCCATCATGACCGATTCACATCGCAGCGCACTCGAGCAATGGACGTTCGACGCGTGGCCGCCGGCCGTCGCGTCGTTGTTCGACGGCTCGGCGCTCGAGCGCAAGGCCGACGTCGCGGCGTCGCTGATCGTCGCGACCGAAGACGGCCAATTGCGCACGACGCTCCTGAGCGTCGGCGAGATCTACGCGCGCGATGCGCGCGTGCTGCTGCTCGCGCTGTGGCCGCAATCGCGCGCGGCGCGCGCGCTCGCGCAACGGCGCGCGGCCGCGCTGACGCTCGTCGCCGACGGCGCGTTCTTTCAGGCGCAATTGAAGATCGAGCCGCTCGAAGGCGACTTCGGCGGGCTCGCGGGTTTCGTCGCGACGATCGCGCACGGCGATGCGCAGCGCGTCGGCTATGCGCGTCTCGCGACAGGCGTCACGTTTGCACTGGAAGGGGAGCGCGCCACGGTGCTCGAACGCTGGCAACGCCAGGTCGAGCACCTGCGGCGCGCGGCCGCGCGGCTTTAGTGGCCGCGCTGGCCGCTGCGCGACGAACGATTGCGGTTCGCGTGCGCGGCGTTGCCGTTGGCCGCCCGCCCGCTACCGCCGCCGCTCGCCGGACGCGGGCCGTTGCCGCCCGCGTTGCCCGGCTTCGCGGCTTTCTGCTGTGCCGCCTTGGGCTGCGACGACTTCGGCGCGCCGTCGCGCTTCGCGGCCGGCTGCTGGCCTGAGCCGCCCGCACGCGGCGCGCGATTGCCGCCACCGCCACCGCCGCCGCCGCGCGGCTGCTGCCCGCGGCGCTGCTGGATCGGCTCCGGTTTCGCGTTCGGGTCCGGCTCGAAGCCCGGGATCACTTCCTGCGGAATCTCGCGCTTGATCAGCCGCTCGATGTCGCGCAGCAATTGCTTCTCGTCGACGCACACGAGCGACACCGCTTCGCCGGTCGCGCCCGCGCGGCCGGTGCGGCCGATCCGGTGCACGTAGTCTTCCGGCACGTTCGGCAGGTCGAAGTTGACGACGTGCGGCAGCTGGTCGATGTCGATGCCGCGCGCGGCGATGTCGGTCGCGACGAGCACCTGCAGCGTGCTGTTCTTGAACTCCGTCAGCGCGCGCGTGCGCGCCGACTGGCTCTTGTTGCCGTGGATCGCCATCGCGCTGATGCCGTCCTTCGTCAGCTGCTCGGCGAGCCGGTTCGCGCCGTGCTTCGTGCGCGTGAACACCAGCACCTGGAACCAGTTGTGCTGGCGGATCAGGTGCGTGAGCAGCTCGCGCTTGCGGTCGCGGTCGACCGGGTGGATCTTCTGCGCGACGGTCTCGGCGGTGGTGTTGCGGCGCGCGACCTCGATCAGCGCCGGCGAGTCGAGCAGGCTGTCGGCGAGCGCCTTGATCTCGTCGGAGAAGGTGGCCGAGAACAGCAGGTTCTGGCGGCGCGGCGGCAGCTTCGCGAGCACGCGCTTGATGTCGTGGATGAAGCCCATGTCGAGCATCCGGTCGGCTTCGTCGAGCACGAGGATGTCGAGCTGCGACAGGTCGATCGTCTTCTGCTGCATGTGATCGAGCAGGCGCCCCGGCGTCGCGACGACGATGTCGACGCCGCGCCTGAGCGCGTCGATCTGAGGATTGATGCTGACGCCGCCGAACATCACGGTCGAGCGCAGCTTCAGGTACTTGCTGTACGCGCGCACGCTTTCCTCGACCTGGGCGGCGAGTTCGCGCGTCGGCGTGAGGATCAGCGCGCGCACCGCGCGCTTCGCGTTGTGGTGTTCGGCGTAGAAGGTGTGCAGGCGCTGCAGGATCGGCAGCGTGAAGCCTGCGGTCTTGCCGGTGCCGGTTTGCGCGCCGGCGAGCAGGTCGCCGCCGCCGAGCACGGCGGGGATCGCCTGCGACTGGATCGGCGTGGGCGATGTGTAGCCGAGCTCGTTGACCGCTTTGACGAGCGGTTCGGCCAGGCCAAGAGATTCAAAAGACATAGATACGACTCTGGAGTTTTATGATCGGCGACGCATCGCGCGGCCAGCGCGGGGATAGCGTCGCAAGAAAAACAAAAACAAAAGGGCGCGGCCGCGGTTTCCCGCAGCCGCGCCCCGTTTGCGTCACCCGATACTTAGTCGAGCGGTGCGGAACGCAGATCGCTCACCTGCTGCGGCGAGATCGGCGAACCGTTGTTGCCCCACGACATCCGGATGTACGAAACGACCGCCGCGACTTCCTGGTTCGACAGCGACTGCGCGAACGGCGGCATCCCGTACGGACGCGGATTCTTGAACGTGCTCGGCGGATAGCCGCCATTCAGCACCATGCGGATCGGGTTCACGGCCGATTCCATCGTGATCGAATGGTTCAGCGCGAGCGGCGGATAGGCCGGCGGCTTGCCCTGGCCGTTGTCGGCGTGGCAGGTCGCGCAGTTGTCCGCATAGATCTTCTTGCCTTGCTCGAGCAGCACGTTGCCGAACTGCTTCGACGGCTCGTACTGCATGTTCTTCGGCGCTTCAGCCTTCTGCGGGATCGACTTCAGGTACGTCGACATCGCGCGCGTATCCTCGTCGGTCATGTATTGCAGGCTGTTGTGGACCACGTCCGCCATCGGGCCGAACACCGCGCCCTTGTGCGACACGCCGGCCTGCAGCAGGTCGGACAGCTCCTGCACGTGCCAGTCGCCGAGGCCGAGTTCCTTGTCGTTCGTCAGCGACGGCGCATACCAGTTCTGCAGCGGGATCAGGCCGCCCGCGAAGGCCGACGCGCTCACCGGGCCGCCCATCATGTTGATCGACGTATGGCACATCGAGCAGTGGCCGAGGCCTTCGACGAGGTACGCGCCGCGGTTCCATTCGACCGACTTGGTCGGATCCGGCTTGTATTCGCCTTCCTTGAAGAACAGCGTGCGCCAGCCGATCAGCAGGTTGCGGTTGTTGAACGGGAACTTCAGCTCGTGCGGACGGCTCGGCGCCGATACCGGCGCGACCGAGCGCAGGTACGCGAAGATCGCGTCCGAATCCGCGCGCGTGACCTTCGTGTAGCTCGCGAACGGGAAGCCCGGGTACAGCAGGCTGCCGTCCTTCGAGCGGCCCGTGTGCATCGCGCGGTAGAAGTCGTCCGACGTCCACTTGCCGATGCCGGCCTGGTCGTCCGGCGTGATGTTCGGCGTGTACATCGTGCCGAACGGCGTCGCCATCGGCAGGCCGCCCGCGAACGGCTTGCCGCCGCGCACGGTGTGGCACGCGATACAGTCGCCGACGCGCGCGAGGTATTCGCCCTTCTTGATCAGCGCGGCCTGGTCGGCCGGCGTGGCCGCGACGGCGGCGGCGCCGTGCAGCGTGTCGTTGCCCGGCCACAGGACCGGCACGAGAGCCGCTGCCGCGACGATCGCGACAGCCGAGAGTGCAAACAGGGACTTGCGTTTCATTGTGTCTGTCTCCCTAGCCTTATTGCGGTTCGCTGCCGCAGGCAAGCGGAGTCTTCATCGCGCGGGCCGGGGCCGGCACGGGGTTGGCGGGCGCCGGCTGGGCGGCGAGCCATGCGGTCACGGCGGTCACGTCTTCGTCGGAAAGCTTCGCGGCGATATCGTGCATGCAGTCGGGCGCCTTCGCGTGGCGGTTGCCCGAGCGCCATGCGCCGAGCTGCGCGCTCAGGTAGTCGGCGTGCAGGCCGACGAGACCCGGGATCGCCGGCTGCATGCCGGTCAGCGTCGCGCCGTGGCAGGCCACGCAGGCCGGCAGCTTGCGCGACGGATCGCCTTGCGTGACGAGCTGCTTGCCGCGCGCGAGCGTCGCGGCCGGCAGCGTCGGCTTCGCCGGCGCCGGATACGGCGGGCGCTCGGCCGAGAAGTGCGCGGCCATCTCGCGCAGGTAGTCGTCGTTCAGGTACGTCAGCAGATAGTTCATCGGCGGGTACTTGCGACGGCCGTCACGGAAGTTGACGAGCTGGTTGTACAAGTATTCGGCCGGCTTGCCGGCGAGACGCGGGAAGTAGTCGTTGTCCGTGCCCTGGCCGTGGACGCCGTGGCAGGCCGTACAGCCGCGCACGCGCTCGGCCATCGTATCGGGCGCCTTGAGCGGCGCCTGCTGGGCCTGGGTTTGCTCCGTGGGCTTGGTCTGCGCTTGGGCAGCGCTCATGAGGCCCGCACCGCCGATCATCAGAACGGCGAGCAGCGGACGGAAGACGCGTCTTGAAGACACACGAGACTCCATGTTTATTCGTCGGGGACCTGACCGGGCTACGATCGGCTCGGCATGACGGCAGGACAGCCGGGCTGCTGCGACGCGGCATTCTATCATCGATGGGTAATGACGGCTATTTGACAAATGGTCATCGGTTCCTGCCTGTTTACGACTTGCGACAATTTGACGCGTATCGTAAATGGCCGTCGTGAACCGGCGTGCGTTTTGCCTATCGAAGACCGTACACTCGCGGGTCGCGCGGTGCCGCTTCCGCCGCAGATCGTGTCATTTCACAGTTTCCGGATTCATCGATGACGTTTTCTACCGTGCCGTTGCCTGATTTTCATTACTCGTCCTGTCGCCGGGCCGTTGTGCCGTTGCGCGCCGGTCGCCATGGAGGGCGTGCGCGATGAGGATCGACAGCTTGTGGATCGGCCAGGTCGCGCTTGCCGCGCTGATGGACGCGGCGTTCGCGACGGCAGTCGGCTCGGCGCTGCTCAAGGGCTGGCTCGCGAAGGAAGGCGCACGGCCCGTCATCGCGCCGTCGCATCCGGCATGGCTGCGCGCGCAACATTCGCTGATGGCCGCCGCGGCCGCGCTGCTGCTCGCGGACCTCGGCTGGCTCGTCTACGCGGCGGCGGCGATGAGCGGCGCGGGGCTCGGCGGCGCGCTCGGCGCGATTCCGACGGTGCTCGCGCAGACCCACGCGGGCTTTGCGTGGAGCGTCGCGTTCGGCGGCGCGGTCGTGCTTGCCGTCGTCGCGCTGTCGCGGCCGGACGGGCCGCTCGCGTATGCGGTGCTGTGGCTGGCGGTGATCGTGATCGCCGCCGGCAAGGCGTCGCTCGGGCACGCGGCCGATACCGGCGCGCTCTCGGCGGCCGTCGCCTTGCAGACGCTGCACCTGCTCGTCACCGCCGCGTGGGGCGGGCTCGTGCTCGCGGGCGGGCTCGCGGTGCTGCCCGCGCTCGGCTCGTCGGTCGCGCGCGGCGCGCTGATCCGCATCGCGCAGCGGCTGTCGCGGACGTCGATCGTCGCGCTCGCGTTCGTGCTCGCCACCGGCGCGCTCAACGCGGCGCGCGGGCTCGGCGGCTCGCTCGCGCCGCTCGACGGCAGCGCGTGGGGCCGCGTGCTGCTGCTGAAGCTGCTGCTGGTCGCGCTCGCGCTGGTGCTCGGCGGGCTGAACCGCTTCTCGGCGCTGCCGCGCCTGCGCCGCACTGCATCGACCGAGGATGCGCACACGTTCCGCAACATCCTGCATCTCGAAGGGCTGACGATGATCGGCGTGTTCATCGCGGCGGCCGTGCTGGCCGCGAGCGTGCCGGGCTTCGCCGCGCTCGGCTAGCGCCGGCGCCGCCGCCGCGTCGAAGCGGCGGTCCGCCGGGCCGGCGCGCGCCGGCTGCCGGCGGGAACGGGCGCGGCGCGCCGCCCCGTCACCACTCGGCGACGCTGCCGTCCGCGTGGCGCCATACCGGGTTGCGCCAGCGGTGGCCGGTCTGCGCCATCTCGCGCACCTTCTCCTCGTTGACGTCGATGCCGAGCCCCGGGCCTTGCGGGATCGCGACGAAGCCGTCGTCGTAGCGGAACACCTCGGGGTTGCGCAGGTAGTCGAGCAGGTCGTTGCCCTGGTTGTAGTGGATGCCGAGGCTCTGTTCCTGGATGAACGCGTTGTAGCTGACCGCGTCGAGCTGCAGGCACGCGGCGAGCGCGATCGGGCCGAGCGGGCAGTGCAGCGCGAGCGCGACGTCGTAGCTCTCGGCGAGCGTCGCGATCTTCCGGCATTCGGTGATGCCGCCCGCATGCGACGCATCCGGCTGGATGATGTCGACGTAGCCGCCCGCGAGGATGTGCTTGAAATCCCAGCGCGAGTAGAGCCGCTCGCCGAGCGCGATCGGCGTGTCGGTCTGGTTGACGATGTCGCGCAGCGCCTCGGCATTCTCCGACAGCACCGGCTCCTCGATGAACATCAGCTTGTACGGGTCGAGCGCCTTCGCGAGCACCTTCGCCATCGGCTTGTGCACGCGGCCGTGGAAGTCGACGCCGATGCCGACGTGCGGGCCGACCGCGTCGCGCACCGCCGCGACGTTCGCGATCACCTGTTCGACCTTGTCGTAGGTGTCGACGATCTGCAGTTCCTCCGAGCCGTTCATCTTCACGGCCTTGAAGCCGCGCTCGACGACCGCGCGCGCGTTGTTCGCGACGTCGCTCGGCCGGTCGCCGCCGATCCACGAATACACCTTGATGCGCTCGCGCACCTGGCCGCCGAGCAGCGCGTGCACCGGTGCGCCGTGATGCTTGCCCAAGATGTCCCACAACGCCTGGTCGACGCCCGCGATCGCACTCATCGTGATCGGGCCGCCGCGATAGAAGCCGGCGCGGTACATCACCTGCCAGTGATCCTCGATCAGCCGCGGATCCTTGCCGACCAGATAGTCGGCGAGCTCGTGCACGGCCGCCTCGACCGTGTGCGCGCGGCCCTCGACAACCGGCTCGCCCCAGCCGACGATGCCCTCGTCGGTCTCGATCTTGAGAAACAGCCAGCGCGGCGGCACGATGAAGGTTTCGAGGCGGGTGATCTTCATGGCGGATGTCTCCTGACGGTAGGCTCAGCGGCGATCCTAGCGCAGGCCGTTAAAAAATAGTATTAATAGCACTATTGTGCAGATAGTGGGCAGCCCGGCGTCGACGCGGGCTGCCCGCGCATAGGGAGAGCGATCATCATTCAACGCGACCTGCATGGACAAACGGCGTTCCGGCTTGCGACGGCGATCCTGCGCGGCGACCATCCGCCCGAATCGCTGCTGCCGAGGGAGCCCGAGCTGATGGAGCGGTTCGGCGTGAGCCGCACGGTGCTGCGCGAGGCGCTGCGCACGCTGACGTCGAAGGGGCTCGTCGAATCGCGGCCGAAGGTCGGCACGCGGGTGCGGCCGCGCCGCGCGTGGAACCTGCTCGATGCCGACCTGCTCGACTGGTATTCGCGCGTCGCGCCGCCACTTTCGTTCGCGTTGAAGCTGCAGGAGATGCGCGAGATGGTCGAGCCGCATGCGGCGGCGCTCGCCGCGCGCGCGTATGCGCCGGAAGCGTTCGAAGCGATCGACGCCGCCGCGCGCGCGATGGCCGGCGCGCGCAACGTCGACGAATGGGTGCGCGCCGACCTGCGGTTCCACCTGAGCGTGCTCGAGGCGGGCGGCAACGAGCTGCTGGTGCCGCTCGGCGCGCTGATCGACCGCACGCTCGAGGCGCAGCTGCAGCTGAATGCGCGCCGCGCCGACGTGTTCAATGCGTCGCTCGCCGAGCATCTGGCCGTGTGCGACGCGATCCTTGCGCGCGACGCGGAAGGCGCGCGCCGTGCGATGGCGACGCTGCTCGCGATCACGCGCGCGCGGATCGAGTCGAGCTGATCGGGCGGCCCGAACGCGCGGACTGAACGGGCGGCAGGCCCTTGTCGCAGCATTCGCAGCCGGGGCGCGGTTCGAGCATGCCGGTCTCCTTGGTGATTGTGAGTGCTGGATGGGCGTCGGCCGTTGCGGGTGCGCAGGCGGAAGGCTACTGTAAGTGCATCGATGCAGTTTGACCAACGCCCGGCGATGCGGCATCGCAGCGAGCGGGCCACAGGAGACGACCATGCTTTACCGAGGAAGCTGCCATTGCGGCGACGTGCAGTTCGAGGTGGACGGCGAGCTGACGGGCGTGATGGCGTGCAATTGCTCGATCTGCCGGCGCAAGGGCGCGCTGATGTGGTTCGTGCCGCGCGCGAGCCTGTACCTGCTGACGCCGGAAGAGAATCTGGCCAGCTACACGTTCAACAAGCACGTGATCCAGCATCGCTTCTGCAAGCGCTGCGGGATTCATCCGTTCGGCGAGGGCGCCGATCCGAAGGGAAACCGGATGGCGGCGATCAACGTGCGCTGCCTCGAAGACGTCGACATCGACGCGTTGCCGGTCACGCATTACGACGGACGCTCGCACTGACGGCGCGCGGCGGCGCACTCCCGGATCATGACGGCGCCGCGCTGCCCGCAGCCGGCGCGGCCACCTCGGCTTGCGGGCCGACCGCGGCCGGCCGCTCGATCAGCGGCGCGAGCGCCGGCGCCATCGATTTCAGCAGTTGCACGGCCATCGCGCTCGTGAAGTCGTAGCGCGCCGCGTAGGGCTCGTGCGCGGTTGCCGTCAGCACGCCGAAGAAACGGTCGCCGAGCACGAACACGAACGTGCCGCTGCGGTTCACCTTGCGCGACTCGATCAGCCGCGCGCCGCGCGCGTAGACGTTGAAGCGCTGGTCGCCGGTGCCGGTCTTGCCGTACACCTCGAGCGTCTTGCCGCTGGGCAGCGTCATCCCGCCGGCGAGCCGCCTGCCGGTGCCGGTGAGCACGACGTCGCGCAGCAGCTGGTGCACGACGCCGACGATCTCCGGCGACAGCGTCGGCTGCGGCTGCGCGGCCGCCCGCACGAAGCGCGTTTCGTACGGCGTGCCCTTCGCGAAGTCGAGCCGCGTGATCGTCTCGGTCGGCGCCTTGTCGCCGCCGTTCGCGATCAGTCCGATCAGCTTCGCGAGCGCATCCGGCTGGTCGCCCGATGCGCCGATCGCGGCCGCGTACGACGGCGTGACTTCCGCGAACGGATAGCCGAGCGCGCGCCACGACTTGCTGATCGCCGCGTACGCGCGCAGTTCCACCATGCGGCGGATCCGCCGGTCCTGCGTGCCGTGATAGCGTGTCTTGTACAGCCACGTGTAGGTGTAGAAGCGTGCGTCGCGGCTCGCCTGCTCGACGTCGCCGAGCGATGCGTCCGGATGCGCGCGCAGGTAGTTGAGCGTCCACAGCGCGAGCGGGTGCACGCTTGCGATGTAGCCGCGGTCGTTCAGGTTGAAGCGGTCGATCGCGTACTTCGCATAGAGTGCCGCGAGATCGTCGTCGGACAGCGTCGCCGCCGGCGTGCCCTTCAGTTGCGCACGCATCTGCGCATCGAACCACGCGAGCGATTCGTTCGGTGCGACGCTGCGCAGCACGGTCGCGATCTTCGGCGGCGACTTGCGCACGTCCTTCAGCATCAGCGCGAGCGCGTCGTCCGCGGGCTTGCCCGCGTAGCGCGTGTAGAAGCGCTTCACGTAGACCTTGCTTTCGCCGTCGACGAACTGCTGCAGATAATGCCTGCGCTGCTCGGGATCGTCGAGCCACGACGACGACGGCCCGGACGTCTGGATCATCTCGTAGTGGACGATGTCGCGCATCAGCCGCACGAACACGAGGTTGACCGAGTGCGCGAACGCCTGGTGCAGCGTCAGGATGCGGTGGTTGTCGGACTTCTCGAAGTTGCTGAACACCTGCGCGCCGCCGCCCGTATAGAACACGTCGGGGCTCGCCGAATACTTGCGCTCGACGGCCGCGTCGAGCATCGCCTGCAGCGAGCGGTCCTGCGTGCGGGACAGGTAGTCGAGCGCCCACAGCGACAGGCCGTCCATCGGGTCGAGCTTCACGCGCGCGAGTTCGGCCTTCGACAGCGCTCCGTAGCGCGCATGCAGGTCGGAGACGATCTGCAGGTACGTGACGATCGTGCGCAGCTTCGCGGTCGAGCCGAGGTTGATGCGTCCGCCGCGGTTGATGTCGAACGGCTCGTTCACGCTGTCGGTCTGCACGCGCAGCACGTTCGCGCCGTTGCGCCGCTCGTACAGCGTGAAGCTGTACGTGAGGTGCGACGGGTCGTCCTTCGGCGCGAGCATCTCGTAGCCGTACAGGCCGGCGGCCTGCGCGCCTTCGCGCGTCGACGCCTTCGCGAGCCGCTCGGCGACCGCCTGCTGCACGCCGTTGTCGAGCGTGCTCGTCGCTTCCAGGTCGAACTGGTCGAGCTGGTACACGTCGTCGATGCCGAGCGCGGCGAGCAGCGACGCGCGCGCCGACGTGATGGCCTTGCGCGAGATGAACGACTGCACGCGCGCCGGCTGCGGCGGCGGGGCGCGCTCGATGTGCGCGGCGAGCGCGGCGTCGCGCAGCGTGGGCGCGATCACGCCGCCGGCGGCAAGCAGCCGCAGGTAGCTGTCGGTCAGCCGCTGCAGCGCCGGATAGCCGCCGTTCAGGAAGTACGACGGCGCGCGCTGCGCGATCATCAGCGACAACACCTCGCGGAACGCGACGCCTTGCTGGTCGACGTTCTCGGCCGTCGTCGGCGCGGCGAGGAGGCGGTTCAGTTCATTGAAGTCGCGGCCGTACCACGCGGCGAGGCCGTCGCCGATGCCGGTGATTTCGCCGATGTGCGGCCGTGCCGCGAGCGGCACCGAATTCAGGTAGCGGACCACGATCGTGCGGCGCGCGAGCATCGTCTGCGGGCCGTTCAGGTACGCGAGCACCGACGCGGACGCGATTTGCCGCAGCTTCTCGGGCGGCGACGCGGTGCGGCCGTCCGGCGAGTGGCGGAACTTCTCGATCTGGGTCGCGAGCGTGCTGCCGCCCGGCCGCGCCTGGTGCCGGTTGACGACGTGCAGGCCCTGGTCGGCGATTGCGCGGGCGAAGCGGCCCCAGTCGATCGCCGGGTTGCGGTTCGGCTGGCTCGGGTCGAGCAGGTAGCGGTCCTCGATGAACAGCAGCGAATCGACGACGACGCGCGGGATCGCGTCGAAGTCGCGATAGACGCGCTGCGGAAACGCGCTCGCGAACAGCGGCGCGCCCGTCGAATCGAACAGCATCAGGCCGGCCTGGTCCTTCTCGTCATAGGGGAGGAACAGGCCGCGATCGGCGAGCGCCAGCATCCGCTCGGAATCGCGCGCCTGCTTGCTGACGACGAAGCCGCGCGCGAGCAGCCGCTGCTGGAACGCCGGAATCATTGCATAGCCGAGCCGCTCGTCGTACGGGCCGCTGGCGGGAAACCGCACGTGGTCGCTCGCGCCCGCCTCGACCGCGAAGCCGACGTCGCGGGTCAGCTCGGACAGATAGCGGGCCTGCAGCCGGGAGGTCTCGATTTCGACCATGACCAGCCGGGCGATGATCGCGACCGCGACCAGCATCGCGGCGACCAGCGACCATTTGATCCACGTCCAGACCGACGCGATGCCGGTCACACGCGGCAGGATTCGATTCTGCGGCCGATTCATGGCGGCGTCTCCCTGCAGGGGGCGGGCTCCGGCCGCACCCCATTAAGGATTAGTTTAGTCCTCAACCGCGTGCTGCCAAGGACGGTTCGATCCGCAGATGCGCCGAAGCAACGCGCGTGCCGGCGCGGTGCACGCGGATGGGGCTGCATGCGCCGCGGTGCACCGGCGCAGCGCATGCGGCGCACCTTCCGTACCCGTGATGCGCGTTTTCGGCCGCCCCTATTCGAAATATGCATGACGGTTGGTGCGCCGAAATTGGCTGACTACCCTGCGCGCAAGTTCGATCGGCACGACCTGCGTCCAAATGGGGCCCGATGGGGTCTGTTATGATGCGCGCCGCGGGGCGCCCGGACCCGCCCAGGACGCCGTCGCGCGCCTGCCTTTCAGACATCCTCAAAGCTTGCCCGGGCATCGGGATTCGTTATGCAAAAGAAACGCAACATTACTTCATATATCGTGATTGCGATGGTCCTCGGGATCGCGGTCGGTTACGGCTGCCACAGCGCGTTTCCCGACCCGAATGTCACCAAGGAGATCGCCGGCTACGTCTCGCTGCTGTCGGACGTGTTCCTGCGCCTGATCAAGATGATCATCGCGCCGCTCGTGTTCGCGACGCTGACCGTCGGCATCGCGCACATGGGCGACACGAGCTCGGTCGGCCGGGTCGGCGTGAAGGCGCTCGGGTGGTTCTTCATCGCGTCGTTCGTGTCGCTGCTGTTCGGCCTGCTGACCGCCACGCTGCTGCAGCCGGGCAGCCATCTGAGCCTGCCGCTGCCGGCCACCGACGCGGCCACCAACCTGAAGACCGGCGCGTTCACGCTGAAGGACTTCGTCACGCACCTGGTGCCGAAGTCGATCGCCGAGGCGATGGCGAACAACGAGATCCTGCAGATCGTCGTGTTCTCGATCTTCTTCGGCACCGCGCTGTCCTCGCTCGGCGAGTTGGGCAAGCGCCTGACCGGCGTGATCGAGGATCTCGCGCAGGTGATGCTGAAGGTCACCGGCGCGGTGATGTGGTTCGCGCCGATCGCGGTGTTCGCGGCGCTCGCGTCGACGATCACGACGCAGGGCCTCGGCATCCTGCTCACGTTCGCGAAGTTCATGGGCAGCTTCTACATCGCGCTCGCGCTGCTGTGGGGCATGTTGACGCTCGCGGGTCTCGCGTTCCTCGGCAAGCGCACGTTCTCGCTGATCCGCCTGATTCGCGAGCCGTTCCTGCTGTCGTTCGCGACCGCCAGCTCGGAAGCCGCGTATCCGAAGCTGCTCGACGCGCTCGACCGTTTCGGCGTGAACCGCAAGATCTCTAGCTTCGTGCTGCCGATGGGCTATTCGTTCAACCTCGACGGCTCGATGATGTACTGCACGTTCGCGGTGCTGTTCATCACGCAGGCATACGGCATCCACCTGCCGCTCGGCACGCAGCTGACGATGCTGCTGCTGCTGATGCTGACGTCGAAGGGGATGGCGGGCGTGCCGCGCGCGTCGCTCGTCGTGATCGCCGCGACGCTCAACCAGTTCAACCTGCCGGAAGCGGGGCTGCTGCTGATCATGGGCGTCGACACGTTCCTCGACATGGGCCGCTCGGCGACCAACGCGGTCGGCAACTCGATCGCCGCAGCCGTGATCGCGAAGTGGGAAGGGCAGCTCGGCGACGAGAACGATGGGACCAGCGTGGCTGGCGCCGCGGATGCAGGCGCGACGCTCGAGGCACACGAAGTGCGCGAGCGCGCGTGATGTGCGCGTGACGTGCACATGAGGCTCGCGTGATGCGCGTCCGGCCGCCCGTTGTGGCGGCCGTATTTTTTATGCGGGCGTTTCGTGCGTCCACCGGCGAGACCCCGCTGCGCTTCGTCATGCAGCGGCGCGTCAAGCGTGCGGCTTCGCGGATCAGGCGCATATGACCACGTGCTTTCGCCGGATCGTCGGCAATACGCCCGCTCGGATTCGGCGCGAGCGCGGCTGAGCGGCTTCGCGGCGCCGGATAGGCGGCGGCCCCGGCTCCGGGTATCGTGGCGGTTGCGGGCATCGTCCATGATCTCCGCGTGTCCGCCGGGGCGGCGTCGTCCGACGTGGCCGTCCGGCGTGGCTTCCTGTCCCGACCGGAGTCCTCACCATATGAACGTGATCGCTGTTGCTTGTACCGCCGTGCTCGGCCTGCTGCTGTTCGGGCTGGGCCTTGCCGTCTCCGTCATGCGGTTTCGCATGACGACCGGGTCCGGTTGCGCGGAGGATCCGACCAATGCGCTGCACAAGGTTGTGCGCGCACACGGCAACACCGCCGAATACGTGCCGTTCCTCGCGGTGCTGTTTCTCTACTTCGGCGCGCACCAGCCGTCGGGCGCGATCCTGTCGCTGATCGTCGCCGCGACCGTCTGCCGATGCCTGCTCGTGATCGGCCTGCTCGCGTGGCCGACGATGTCGAAGCCGAATCCCGCGCGGTTCGTCGGCGCGCTCGGCACGTATCTGTGCGGCGCGGCGCTGTGCATCCGGCTGTTCGTGTGACAGAGGGCGCATCGGCGCGTGGCGCAAGTGCAGGTTCGGGGCGCCGCGGTGATATCCTCACGGCACGCCCGCAACCGACGGGCGGACAATGAGCGCCAGGCGGCGCCTCCGAGGGAAGAACCAACATCATGAGCCGCAAATTCATTCTGAAGGGCGACACCACCGACCATGGCGGCGTCGTGCTCGACGGCATCGCCGAATCGTCGTTCGACGGCCGGCCGCTGGCCTATCTCGGCGCGCCGGTATTCTGCGCGGCGTGCAAGACGCAAGGCGTGATCGTGTCCGACGGCGGCGCGCGCGCGATGACCGTGATGGGCAAGGTCGTTGCGCTCGAGCATGACCTGTGCCAGTGCCAGTGTTCGCCGTTGCCGAAGCTCGTCCCGTCGCAGGGAACGGGGACGATCTCGGGTTGAGCGCCCCCGGCGCAGGCGCGTTTCGTCAGGCCGGAATATCGGGCTCGCTGCCCCATGCGACGGACGCGACGCGGTACAGTTTCGCGATGCCCGTCCGATTGGCGGCGGAGAACGGCATGCCGGCCGCCACGCTGTCGGTCGAGCGGTAGACGAGCCGGTCGCCGGCGATGGTGCCGACGTAGCGGCCGTTCTTGCCGAAGACCCTGCGGCCGCTGATGCGTCCGACGACCTGTCCCGAGCGGCTGAATACGATCTGGCCGCCGACCTGCAGCGGTTTGCCTTCCTTGGTGTAGAGATTCATGTGCGGGTTCCGCGTGATCGACAGCGCGACAGTCTACCAAGATCGCGGCGACCGGATGCGGGGGATACCGCGCCGCGGCGGCGCGGGCGTCTAGATGCTGCCTTCGGTTTCGACGACGAGAATGCGGGCTTCGCCGAGCGGGTGCGCGACGTGCTCGGTGCCGGCCGGCGCATGGAGCACGTCGCCGGTCGCGAGCATCACTGAACGCTCGACGCCCGCTTCCCGATAGCGCATCTCGACGCGACCGTCGAGCACGGCGAACACTTCGTCGCCGTCGTTGACGTGCCACCGATAGGGCTGGTCGGTCCAGTGCAGGCGGACCGTGATGCCGCGCAGGTTGGCGACGTCCAGTGCGCCCCAGGCGCGATCCGCGGTAAACGCGGTGCTGCGGAAGACGTTCATGGCAGGGATTCGCTCCGTCATCGATCCATTGCGGCGGCGGCCTGCTCGATCACCTGCCGGCGTCGGGCGAGGTTGGCTGCCGAGCGCTCGCGCACCCGCGTGACGACGCCGGCCGGCGCGGTATCGGGCGAGCCTGCGTCGAACGGCGGCGCGGGCGCATATTCGAGCTCCAGTTGAATCGCCTGCGCCTCCTCGTCGCCGGCCAGTTCGGCGGCGATCGTCAGCGCGAAGTCGATGCCGGCGGTCACGCCGCCGCCCGTGAACAGGTTGCCGTCGCGCACCACGCGCTCGCGCACCGGCACCGCGCCGAGCGGTTCGAGTAGCGCATGGAACGCCCAGTGCGTGGTCGCGCGGCGCCCGCGCAGCAGTCCGGCCGCGCCGAGCAGCAGCGCGCCGGTGCAGACCGACGTCACGTAGCGGGCGGCTGCGGACCGTTCGCGCACGAAGTCGATCGTCTCCCGATCGGACAGCAGGTCGGTGATGCCGGTGCCGCCCGGAATGCAGATGACGTCGAGCGGCGGACAGTCGGCGAACGTGTGGCCCGGCGTCAGCGCGAGCCCGCTGCTCGATGCGACCGGCTCGCGCGTCTTCCATACCAGGTGCGCCGCCGTGTCCGGCAGCGACGCGAGTACGTCGTGCGGGCCGGTGAGGTCGAGCTGCTGAACGCCCGGAAACACGAGAAAGCCGATATGCAGAGTCATGTGGATACCCCGAGGGATTGAGCGGAACGCCGTTGTCGACGTGTGATGGACAGATCGATTCTAGGCGGGTAGTGTTTGGCGAAATTGCCATCTCCCCCACGTTTTCCGCCAATCGACATGTCTACCGTTCCGCGCGCGATCTTCGTGCTGGCGTTCCCCGGCGCGCAACTGCTCGACGTGACCGGGCCGCTGCAGGTGTTCGCGTCCGTCAACGAGCTCGCGCTCGAGCGCGGGCAGGCCGCGCCGTACGCGCCGCGCGTCGTGGCTGCCGACGCGGGGCCGGTCGCGACGTCGTCGGGCCTCGTCGTGATCGCCGATTCGCTGCGTTCGGCGGGCGGACATCCCGATACGGTGATCGTCGCGGGCGGCATGGGCGTGCACGCGGCGTCGCGGGACGCACGGCTGATCCGCTGGGTCCGGCGGCAGGCCGAGCGGTCGCGACGGGTTGCATCGGTCTGCACGGGGGCGTTTCTGCTGGCCGAAGCCGGCCTGCTCGACGGGCGCCGCGCGGTCACCCACTGGACGCGCTGCGACGAGCTCGCGGCGCGCTATCCGCGCATCCGCGTCGAAGCGGATCCGATCTTCATTCGAGAGGGCGCGCTGTGGACGTCGGCCGGCGTGACGGCCGGCATCGATCTCGCGCTTGCGCTCGTCGAGGAGGATCTCGGGCGCACGATCGCGCTCGACGTCGCGCGCGAGCTCGTCGTGTTCCTGAAGCGTCCGGGCGGGCAGGCCCAATTCAGCGCGACGCTGTCGATGCAGCAGAGCGGCGACCGGTTCGCCGAACTGCATGCGTGGATCGCGGAGCACCTTGCCGCGGACCTGTCCGTGCCGGTGCTCGCCGAGCGCGCGCGGATGAGCGAGCGCAGCTTCGTGCGGCACTACCGCGCCGAGACCGGGCGCACGCCTGCCCGCGCGGTCGAGCAGATCCGGATCGAGACCGCGCAGCGCCTGCTCGGCGACACGTCGTGGCCGGTCAAGCGGATTGCCGATCGCTGCGGGTTCGGCTCCGAGGAGACGTTGCGGCGCAGCTTCGTGCGCGTGCTGGGCGTCACGCCGCAGGGATATCGGGAGCGGTTTGCCGGTTGAGCGCCGCGTGCGGCTGGAGAGTCGGCGCACGCGTCGGGTTCGGCCGGTTGAATTCGCGTCTTTTCCTACTGCGAAACGCTCGACTATTCGGTGCGTGCGAATAATGGGACGGGGCTTGTGTCGGGGCTTCCACGCGCTCTATCCTGTTCTGTTGGTGATTCGAAGGGGGATAGCATGGACCGTATCCAGGCAATGGAAGTCTTCACCCGCGTGGTCGATGCGAACAGCTTCACGCGCGCGGCGGATACGCTCACGATGCCGCGCGCGTCGGTGACGACGATCATCCAGAATCTCGAGGCGCTGCTCGGCGTGCGGCTCCTGCACCGGACGACGCGCCGGCTGTCGCTGACGCCGGAAGGCGCCGCGTACTACGAGCATTGCGTGAAGATCATCGCGGAGATTGCGGAAGCCGACGCGAGCTTCCAGACCGGCAACCGCAAGCCGAGCGGGGTGCTGCGCGTCCACATGCCGAACGCGCTCGGGCGTCGGCTCGTGATTCCCGCGCTGCCGGCGTTCCGCCAGCGCTATCCGGACATCACGCTCGATCTCGGGCTCTCCGACCGGCCGGTCGACCCGATCGAGGAGGGCATCGACTGCATGATCCGCGTCGGGCCGCTCGAGGATTCGTCGATGGTCGCGCGGCGGATCGGGATGCTCAAGCGCGTGACCTGCGCATCGCCCGATTACCTGAAGCGTCACGGCGATCCGCACGAGATCGCCGATCTCGCCGAGCACGTCGCGGTGAATTTCCGCGCGAGCCACGGCGCGCGGCCGATACCGTGGGTGTTCGTGATCGACGGCAAGCCGGTGGAGATCAGGCTGAAGTCGACCGTCACGGTCAACGATTCGGATGCCTATGTGACCTGCGGCCTCGAAGGTTTCGGGATGATCCAGCCGACGCTGTTCATGGTGCTGCCGCATCTTCTCGACGGTTCGCTGCTGGAGGTGCTGCCGGGCTTCAACCCGAAGCCGAAGCCGATTTCGATCGTCTATCCGCACAACCGGCACTTGTCCACGAAGGTGCGCGTGTTCGCCGACTGGATCCAGGAGTTGTTCGAATCGACGCCGTCGATGGAGGGCGGGGAGGATTGGCGGAGCAGGTTGCAGGCGCGTGCGAGTGATGTGAGTCGCGGGTCGGTGGCGGCGTAGCGACGAACGGGAGGCGCCGGCGCGACGAGTGCGGCGGATGAAATCGTGGTGTTGGGGGGAATGCGCCCGACGAGTTGGCTGCGCTTGTGCCGCCGGAGGCCGGGCAACAGAATCAGGTTTCGCGGATAACCGCAGAGCCAGAACTGAAAAAGCCCGGTAGATCAAAGATCTACCGGGCTTTCGCATTTGGTGGCGAATCAGGGACTCGAACCCCGGACCTGCGGATTATGATTCCGTCGCTCTAACCGACTGAGCTAATTCGCCGAAGACTTGAATTATGCTGATGCCCAACCGGGGTGTCAACACCTTTTTTCATATTTTCTCGAAAAAGGTTGCCGGCACCACGCTCCGGCCCGCCGCAAGCGGCCGAAGCACGCGCCTCAACCGTCAATCCTGCGCATAGATATTCGAATCCTTCGTCTCCTTGACGAACAGCAGCCCGATCACGAACGTGACCAGCGCGATCACGATCGGATACCACAGCCCCGAGTAGATGTTGCCCTGCGCCGCGACGATCGCGAACGCGGTTGCCGGCAGGAAGCCGCCGAACCAGCCGTTGCCGATGTGATACGGCAGCGACATCGACGTATAGCGGATCCGCGTCGGGAACATCTCGACCAGCATCGCGGCGATCGGCCCGTAGACCGCCGTCACGTAGATCACGAGGATCGTCAGGATCACGATCGTCATCGGCCAGTTGATCTGCGCCGGATCGGCCTTCGCCGGATAGCCTGCGGACTTCAGCGTCGCGGCGAGCGTCTTGTCGAACGCCGCGCCCTTCGCCTTCGCGTCGGCCGCCTTGCCGTCGTACGCGTCGATCACGGTGTCGCCGACCTTGATCTGCGCGGTCGCGCCGGCCGGCGCCGCGACGTTCTCGTAGTTCAGGCCCGCCTTCGCGAGTGCGCTCTTCGCGATGTCGCACGAGTTCGTGAACTTCGACGTGCCGACCGGGTTGAACTGGAACGAGCAGGCGGCGGGATCGGCGACGACGGTGATCGGCGCCTTCATCGTCGCGAGCTCGAGCTGCGGGTTCGCGTAGTGCGTGAGCGCCTTGAACAGCGGGAAGTAGGTCAGCGCCGCGATCAGGCAGCCCGCGAGGATGATCGGCTTGCGGCCGATCCGGTCCGACAGCGAGCCGAAGAACACGAAGAACGGCGTGCCGATCAGGAGCGCGATCGCGATCAGGATGTTCGCGCTCGCGCCGTCGACCTTCAGCGTCTGCGTGAGGAAGAACAGCGCGTAGAACTGGCCCGTGTACCACACGACCGCCTGGCCGGCCGTCAGGCCGACGAGCGCGAGGATCACGATCTTCAGGTTCTTCCACTGGCCGAACGCCTCGGTCAGCGGCGCCTTCGACGTCTTGCCCTCGGCCTTGATACGCAGGAACACCGGCGACTCGTTCAACTGCAGCCGGATCCACACCGACACGGCGAGCAGCAGGATCGACGCGACGAACGGCACGCGCCAGCCCCACGCGCCGAACGCTTCCTCGCCGATCATCGTGCGCACGCCGAGGATCACGAGCAGCGACAGGAACAGGCCGAGCGTCGCGGTCGTCTGGATCCACGCGGTGTAGAAGCCGCGCCGGTGCGAGGGCGCATGCTCCGCGACGTAGGTCGCCGCGCCGCCGTACTCGCCGCCGAGCGCGAGGCCCTGCAGCAGCCGCATCGCGATGAAGATCACCGGCGCGGCGATGCCGATCGACGCGTAGCCGGGCAGGAAGCCGACCACGAACGTCGAGACGCCCATGATCACGATCGTCACGAGGAACGTGTGCTTGCGGCCGACGAGGTCGCCGAGCCGTCCGAACACGATCGCGCCGAACGGGCGCACCGCGAAGCCGGCCGCGAAGCCGAGCAGCGTGAAGATGAAGGCGGCGGTCGGGTTGACGCCGGAGAAGAAGCTCTTGCTGATGAAGGCCGCGAGTGAGCCGGCCAGGTAGAAGTCGTACCACTCGAACACGGTGCCGAGCGACGACGCGAAGATTACCTTCTTCTCTTCGCCGGTCATCGGCGCGCGCGCAATTTGCCCGCCTAACGTTGCCATGAATCGTCTCCAAGTCTCTTGATATTGGTGTTGGGTCGCCCTGGAAGGCGAGCCTGTCGACGATTATTGGCAGGCAAACTTACGGCGCACTGACTTGCAGGCATAAAACGATGCCACGTTAACCCGCGGCGAACGGCTGTCTTCGTGTGTCGTTCGCTCGGGAAACGGCACGCAAGTTCGCGCAATCAGCGGCGTTGCGGCAGGATGCTGCGGCGCATGTCAGGGTTATTCCGGGGCCGGGTCGTGCAAGGGGAGCGTCACGCGCACGAGCGTGCCCGCGAGGCGCGGCGTCGCCTGGTAGACGTGATCGTCGAGCGTCAGCGTGCCGCCGTGCTGCGCGACGATCTCGCGCACGATCGCGAGCCCGAGGCCGCTGCCGTCGCCTTCGCGGCCAAGGATGCGGTAGAAGCGCTCGAGCACGCGCTCGCGTTCGGCGGCGGGGATGCCGGGGCCCGTGTCCTCGACTTCCAGGTGCGCGAGCCGCGCGGCGCGATCCTCGCGCACCCGTACGGTGATGCGGCCGCCTTCCGGCGTATAGCGGATCGCGTTGTCGATCAGGTTGCCGAGCATCTCGCGCAGCATCAGCGGATTGCCGTCGACGTCGAGCGGCGCGCCATCGTCGCCGGCGTCCGGGCCTTCGTAGCCGAGGTCCATCCGCTTCGCGAGCGCGGCCTGCACCCAGTCGCGCACCGCGCGCCGCGCGAGCGTGGCGATCTCGACGGGCTCGAACATCAGCCCGCTCGCGCGGTTCTCGGCACGCGCGAGCGCGAGCAACTGCGTGACGAGCCGCGCGGCCTGCTCGGAACTCGTCGCGATCTGTTCGAGCGAGCGCTGCACGTCCGCGGACACGTCGTGGCGCAGCGCGAATTCGGCCTGCGTGCGCAGCCCGGCGAGCGGCGTCTTCATCTGGTGCGCGGCGTCGGCGATGAAGCGCTTTTGCAGCGCCATGCTCTGTTCGAGGCGCGCGAGCAGGTCGTTGAACGACGTGACGAGCGGCTCGATCTCGGGCGGCGCGCGCTGCGCCTCGACGGGCGACAGGTCGTCCGGACGCCGCGCGCGGATGTGGGCCTGCAGCGCATTGAGCGGCGCGAGCCCGCGCGACAGACCGAACCAGACGAGCAGGATCGCGAGCGGCAGGATCACGAACTGCGGCAGGATCACGCCCTTGATGATGTCGTTGGCGAGCGCGTTGCGCTTGTCGAGCGTCTCGCCGACCTGCACGAGCACCGGCTGCGGGCCGCTCGGCTGCGGCAGCGCGACTGTTGTATACGCGACGCGGACGTCGTTGCCGCGCAGCAGGTCGTCGCGGAACGCGACGACGCCCGGCGGCGGGCGGTCCTCGTCGTGCGGCAGCGGCAGGTCCGCTTCGCCCGCGACCAGCTCGCCGCGCGTGCCGAGCACCTGGAAGTAGACGCTGTCGACGTTGTCCGCGCGCAGGAAGTCGCGGGTCGCCTGCGGCAGCGTCAGCTCGGCGACGCCGTTGACGGGGTGGATCTGCCGCGCGAGCACGTACGCGTTGGTCTCGAGCGCGCGGTCGAACGGGCCGTTCGCGATCGTCTTCGCGACGAGATACGTGACGGCGATGCTCATCGGCCACAGCAGCAGGAGCGGCGCGAGCATCCAGTCGAGGATCTCGCCGAACAGCGAGCGCGGCCGCGCGGCCTCGGGCGCGTCGGTTTCGTCGGGCGGCGCGAACGGGTTCTCATAGCGCGCGTCGCGCGCGGCGTCGGCGGCGGAAGCGGGTTCGCCGGTCGGGTGGCGGGAACGGGCCGGCGTGGCCATCGCGGCGACGGCCGGCCGTCAGCGCAGCGGCGTGCCGGCTGGCGCGGGGCGGGGCTCCGCCGCGTCGGCCGGCGGGGCGGCGGCGACTTTCTCGAGGCAGTAGCCGAGCCCGCGCACGGTGGCGATTCGCACGCCGCTCGGCTCGATCTTCTTGCGCAGCCGGTGCACGTAGACCTCGATCGCGTTGTTGCTGACTTCCTCGCCCCATTCGCACAGATGGTCGACGAGCTGCTCCTTCGACACGAGGCGGCCGATCCGCTGCAGCAGCACTTCGAGCAGGCCGAGCTCGCGCGCGGACAGGTCGAGCACGCGGTCGTTCGCGTACGCAATGCGGCCGACCTGGTCGAACGCGAGCGAGCCGTGCCGCACGACGGTCGGGCCGCCGCCCGCGCCGCGCCGGGTCAGCGCGCGCACGCGCGCCTCGAGCTCGTTGAGCGCGAACGGCTTGGCCATGTAGTCGTCGGCGCCGAGGTCGAGGCCCTTCACGCGCTCGTCGACGCTGTCGGCGGCGGTCAGGATCAGCACCGGGAGGTTGGAATTGCGTGCGCGCAGGCGCTTCAGGACGTCGAGCCCGGACAGCTTCGGCAGGCCGAGATCGAGGATCAGCAGGTCGAACGTCTGCATCGACAGGGCCGTGTCGGCCTCGACGCCGTTCTTCACGTGGTCGACGGCATAGCCCGATTGGCGGAGTGACCGGGTGAGGCCGTCCGCGAGTATGCTGTCATCTTCGGCGATGAGAATTCGCATGTGCGTGACCGGTGGCCGGCAGGGCGATCATGCCGGCGCGGCTGTCTCCGAAGTGGTTCGTGTGTTGCGCGGCCCAATTGCGGGCTTGCATAAAACACTGTTTTTTTATACAGTGTCTGCATTCGTGCGCAGCGGCTCGTCCGGCGCACCTCAATCAGACGCTGCTCATCATAGCAAAGGACGATTCATGGAAGATAGCAAGAAAGGCTCCGGGCTGACTGCAGAGAAGAGCAAGGCGCTGGCCGCCGCGCTCGCGCAGATCGAGAAGCAGTTCGGCAAAGGGTCGATCATGCGCATGGGCGACGGTGAAGCCGCCGAGGACATCCAGGTCGTGTCCACGGGCTCGCTGGGCCTCGACATCGCGCTCGGCGTCGGCGGCCTGCCGCGCGGCCGGGTGGTCGAAATCTATGGTCCGGAATCGTCCGGCAAGACCACGCTCACGCTGCAGGTGATCGCGGAGCTGCAGAAGCTCGGCGGCACCGCGGCGTTCATCGATGCCGAACACGCGCTCGACGTCCAGTACGCAGCGAAGCTCGGCGTGAACGTGCCGGAGCTGCTGATCTCGCAGCCGGACACCGGCGAACAGGCGCTGGAAATCACCGACGCGCTGGTGCGCTCGGGCTCGATCGACATGATCGTCATCGACTCGGTCGCGGCGCTCGTGCCGAAGGCCGAAATCGAAGGCGAGATGGGCGATTCGCTGCCGGGCCTGCAGGCGCGCCTGATGTCGCAGGCGCTGCGCAAGCTGACCGGCACGATCAAGCGCACGAACTGCCTCGTGATCTTCATCAACCAGATCCGGATGAAGATCGGCGTGATGTTCGGCAACCCGGAAACCACGACGGGCGGCAACGCGCTGAAGTTCTACTCGTCGGTGCGTCTCGACATCCGCCGGATCGGCTCGATCAAGAAGAACGACGAGGTGATCGGCAACGAAACCCGCGTGAAGGTCGTGAAGAACAAGGTGTCGCCGCCGTTCCGCGAAGCGATCTTCGACATCCTGTACGGCGAGGGCATCTCGCGTCAGGGCGAGATCATCGACCTCGGCGTGCAGGCGAAGATCGTCGACAAGGCGGGCGCCTGGTACAGCTACAACGGCGAGAAGATCGGTCAGGGCAAGGACAACGCGCGTGAATTCCTGCGCGAGAATCCGGAAATCGCTCGCGAGATCGAGAACCGCATTCGCGAATCGCTCGGCGTCGCTGCGATGCCCGATGGCGCAGGCAACGAAGCCGAGGCGATGGACGAAGAAGAGTGATGGTCAGGCGCCGGGGCGGAACAGGCGGGCCGGAAGAGGAGCACGACGCGCGCAGCGCGCCGGGCGATTCCGACCGGCGCGTCGCGTCCCCGGGCGCCAGCCGGCGGTCCACGGGCGCTTCAGCCAGCCATGCCGCGAACCGCACCGCGACGAGGGCATCCGACGATGCCCTCGTTTCATTTGAGGTGACCGCGCCGGACGATCCGTTCGAGCACGACGAATCGTTCGATGCGCACGACCGCGCGCGCCGTCGCGTGTCCGGCGTCGGCTTCCCGCGCGAAAGCGCGTCGTCCGCTGCTTCCGCCGCGGCCACGGAAGACGTCTATACCCGCACGAGCCAGAACCCGCGTCGCACGCGCCGGCCGTCAGGCGCCGCCGCCGAGGCGGAGGGCGCGCGCAAGCCTTCGTCGTCGAAACCCGCTCGGTCACTGAAGGGCCGCGCGCTCGGCTACCTGTCGCGGCGTGAGTACAGCCGCGCCGAACTGGCGCGCAAGCTCGCGCCTTATGCCGGCGAAGACGAATCCGTCGAGCCGGTGCTGGATGCGCTGGAGCAGGAAGGCTGGCTGTCCGACGCGCGTTTCGCCGAAAGCCTCGTGCATCGCCGCGCGTCGCGGGTCGGCGCCGCGCGGATCGTCAACGAGCTGAAGCGACATGCGGTCGGCGACACCCTCGTCGAGGAGGTGGGCGCGCAGCTTCGAGAGACGGAATGGGCGCGCGCGCAGGCGGTCTGGCGCAAGAAATTCGGTGCACTGCCGCAAACGCCCGCCGAGCGCGCGAAGCAGGCGCGCTTCCTGGCGGCGCGCGGCTTCTCGAGCGCGACCATCGTGAAGCTGCTGAAGTGCGGCGACGAAATGTTCGGCGACGACTGATCGCCGAAGTCGCGCGCGACGCGCGATTTTGCTGCGTTGCAACCACTTCCTGACAGGCGGGAATACCCGCCGTCACGTCGGCCTGTCTCAAATACCCGATATGGTAAAATCCACCGGTTTTCCTCTTCGGCCTCAACCTCCAGCATGCCGCTATCCGAGCCCGTGCCCCGTCAGTTGCGACATCGACGCGCAATCCGAGCGGAAGCCTACGAGCGCGGCGACGGCTTGTGGGACATCGAAGCCTGCCTGACCGATCACAAGCCGCGCGACGTCGCGCTTGCGTCGGGCATCCGGCCCCAGGGCCTGCCGATCCACGAACTCTGGCTGCGCGTGACCATCGATCGTGACCTCAATGTCGTCGACGCCGAAGCGTCTTCGGAATGGGTGCCGTATCCCGGTCACTGTCAATCTGCCGCTCCCGCCTATCGGGCCCTCGTCGGGCTCAATCTCTTCCGCAATTTCCGCCGCAATGCGAACCGGCTGCTGGCCGGCGTCGCGGGCTGCTCCCACCTCACCGAACTGTGCGCCGTGCTGCCGACGGCGGCGATCCAGGCGTTCGCCGGTGACGTGTGGAACGTGCGCGAGGAGGGCGGCGAAGCGCCGGATCACGACGGCGCGCACGACGACGCACCGTTCCAGCTCGGCCGCTGCCGTGCGCTGCGGTTCGACGGCGAGGTCGTGCGGCAGTACTACCCGCGCTGGTATGGCGCGAGCCGGCCGGAAGGCGGCACGAAGGAATGAACGGAAATCATTCGAAGAAGCGTCCTGAACGACTTTTCATCCAACTCTCAGACTGAAGGGAATCACGCATGAAGATTCACGAGTACCAGGGTAAGGAAATCCTGCGGAAATTCGGAGTCGCGGTACCGCGCGGCAAGCCGGCGTTCTCGGTTGACGAAGCCGTCAAGGTGGCGGAAGAGCTCGGCGGCCCGGTATGGGTCGTCAAGGCACAGATCCACGCGGGCGGCCGCGGCAAGGGCGGCGGCGTGAAGGTAGCGAAGTCGATCGAGCAGGTTCGCGAATACGCGAACCAGATCCTCGGCATGCAGCTCGTCACGCACCAGACCGGTCCGGAAGGCCAGAAGGTCAATCGTCTGATGATCGAGGAAGGCGCCGACATCAAGCAGGAACTGTACGTCAGCCTCGTCGTTGATCGCATCTCGCAAAAGATCGTTCTGATGGGTTCGAGCGAAGGCGGCATGGACATCGAAGAAGTTGCCGAAAAGCACCCGGAACTGATCCACAAGGTCATCGTCGAGCCGTCGACCGGCCTGCTCGACGCCCAGGCCGACGACCTCGCCGCGAAGATCGGCGTGCCGGCTGCCTCGATTCCGCAAGCGCGTGCCATCCTGCAAGGCCTGTACAAGGCATTCTGGGAAACCGACGCGTCGCTGGCTGAAATCAACCCGCTGAACGTCTCCGGCGACGGCAAGGTCATCGCACTCGACGCGAAGTTCAACTTCGACTCGAACGCGCTGTTCCGCCACCCGGAAATCGTCGCGTACCGCGACCTGGACGAAGAAGATCCGGCTGAAATCGAAGCGTCGAAGTTCGACCTCGCGTACATCTCGCTCGACGGCAACATCGGCTGCCTCGTGAACGGCGCGGGCCTTGCGATGGCGACGATGGACACGATCAAGCTGTTCGGCGGCGAGCCGGCGAACTTCCTGGACGTCGGCGGCGGCGCGACCACCGAGAAGGTCACGGAAGCGTTCAAGCTGATGCTGAAGAACCCGGACCTGAAGGCGATCCTCGTCAACATCTTCGGCGGCATCATGCGCTGCGACGTGATCGCGGAAGGCGTGATCGCCGGTTCGAAGGCCGTGAACCTGAACGTGCCGCTCGTCGTGCGCATGAAGGGCACGAACGAAGACCTCGGCAAGAAGATGCTGGCCGATTCGGGCCTGCCGATCATCTCGGCGGACAGCATGGAAGAAGCCGCACAGAAGGTCGTCGCGGCTGCCGAAGGCAAGTAACGCTATCGTCGAATACGCATGGCGGCGCGGCTGACACGCGACGCCAATCGAACAGAGGTCAAAATACATGTCGATTCTGATCAACAAGGACACGAAGGTCATCACGCAGGGCATTACCGGCAAAACCGGTCAGTTCCACACGCGCGCCTGCCGTGAATATGCAAACGGCCGCGAAGCATTCGTCGCGGGCGTGAACCCGAAGAAGGCCGGCGAAGATTTCGAAGGCATTCCGATCTACGCAAGCGTCAAGGAAGCGAAGGAAGAAACCGGCGCAACCGTGTCGGTCATCTACGTTCCGCCGGCAGGCGCTGCCGCTGCGATCTGGGAAGCGGTCGAAGCCGACCTGGATCTCGCGATCTGCATCACGGAAGGCATCCCGGTGCGCGACATGATCGAAGTGAAGGACCGCATGCGCCGCGAAGGCCGCAAGACGCTGCTGCTCGGGCCGAACTGCCCGGGCACGATCACGCCGGACGAACTGAAGATCGGCATCATGCCGGGTCACATCCACCGCAAGGGCCGCATCGGCGTCGTGTCGCGTTCGGGCACGCTGACGTATGAAGCCGTTGCGCAGCTGACGGCGCTGGGCCTCGGCCAGTCGTCGGCAGTCGGCATCGGCGGCGACCCGATCAACGGTCTGAAGCACATCGACGTCATGAAGATGTTCAACGACGATCCGGATACGGATGCGGTCGTGATGATCGGCGAGATCGGCGGTCCGGACGAAGCCAACGCCGCGCAGTGGATCAAGGACAACATGAAGAAGCCGGTCGTCGGCTTCATCGCGGGCGTCACGGCGCCTCCGGGCAAGCGCATGGGCCACGCCGGCGCGCTGATCTCGGGCGGTGCGGACACGGCCGAAGCGAAGCTGGAAATCATGGAAGCGTGCGGCATCACGGTCACGCGCAACCCGTCGGAAATGGGTCGCCTGCTGAAGAAGGCGCTGTAAATTCCGCCTGGGTTCGTCCTGCAGAAAACGCCGGCTCAGCCGGCGTTTTTTGTTACGCTCGCAAAATGTTCCCGTAAGGCTGCGCGCGCATCGTGCGGCCGGCGGCGAACCTGCGTGCGCCTGCGCCCGGCAGACTGTCCACCCCGCGTCCGTCCATGCTCGAATTCCTGTCCACGCTCCACTGGGGCGCCGTGTTCCAGATCGTCGTCATCGACATCCTGCTCGGCGGCGACAACGCGGTCGTGATCGCGCTCGCGTGCCGCAACCTGCCGGCGAACCAGCGCCTGCGCGGCGTCGTTTGGGGCACCGCCGGCGCGATCCTGCTGCGGATCGTGCTGATCGCGTTCGCGGTCGTGCTGCTCGACGTGCCGTTCCTGAAGTTCGCCGGCGGCGTGCTGCTGCTGTGGATCGGCATCAAGCTGATGGCGCCTGCCGCCAACGCGCACGACGACATCAAGCCGGCCGACAAGCTGTGGGCGGCCGTGAAGACGATCGTGATCGCCGACGCGGTGATGAGCCTCGACAACGTGATCGCGATCGCCGGCGCGGCGGAGCGGGCCGACCCGTCGCACCGGCTCGCGCTCGTGATCTTCGGGCTCGTCGTCAGCGTGCCGATCATCGTGTGGGGCAGCACGCTGGTGCTGAAGATGCTCGACCGTTTTCCGATCATCGTCACGCTCGGCGCGGGGCTGCTCGGCTGGATCGCCGGCGGGCTGATGGTGAACGACCCGGCCGGCGACCGCTGGCCGCTGCTCGACACGCCGGCGGCGATCCACGGCGCGAGCATCGCCGGCGCGCTGATCGTCGTCGTGGCCGGCTACGCGCTGAGGAAGCGCCGTGGCGCGTCGGGCGCGCCCGGTTCGCACTGACGCGTTGGCCGTGCGGCCGACTGCCGGCCGCACGGCCCGCTGGCTACGATCGAAACGCCTGCCTGGATCGGCAGGCGTTTTTCGTTTCCGGAGCCTGTCATGTTCGAAGCCTTTTCCGTTTCCCTGTTCCGCCGTCTCGTCGTCGACCTGCGGCGGGCGCGCCGGCGTCCCGCCGGTTTCACGCTGATCGAACTGATGATCGTGCTGGCGATCGTCGGCGTCGTCGCCGCCTATGCGATTCCCGCCTACCAGGATTACCTCGCGCGTTCGCGGGTCGGCGAGGGGCTTGCGCTCGCGTCGTCCGCGCGGCTTGCGGTCGCCGACAACGCGGCGAGCGGCGCGGGCCTCGCCGGCGGCTACAGCCCGCCGGCCGCGACCCGCAACGTCGAGTCGGTCCGGATCGACGACGAGACGGGCCAGATCTCGGTCGTCTTTACCGCCCGCGTCGCGGCAGGCGACGCGAACACGCTGGTGCTGGTGCCGTCCGCGCCCGACAAGGCGGAGGCGCCGACCGCGCGCGTGGCGCTCAGGAAAGGCGCGATGCAGGCGGGCGCGATCGCGTGGGAGTGCTTCGCCGCGGGCAAGCAGGCGTCGTCGCTGCCCGCGCCGGGGGCGGGGCCGCTGCCGGCCGAAGCCGCGACGCTGCCGGCGAAGTATGCGCCGGCCGAGTGCCGCGCGTAGCGGGCGGGCAGGGCGGTGTTCGCCGGATCGATGCGGCTGGCCATGCATCCGGCGTGACGGCTCCGCACAGAGCGGGGAAAGTTTTGTATAGTGCGCCGGTTGCTGATATCCGGTTTGCTCATGCCCTCTTCCTTTTCCCGCTCGTTGCCGCTCGTCGCGCTGGCGGTCGCCCTGATCGTGCCGTACGCGATCACGAATCACACGTATCCGATTCCGACCTTCTATTCCGAGTTTTCCGCGCTGGCGCTGTATCTGCTGCTGGGCGCGTCCGTGATCCTGCTCGTGCGGACGAGCCGGCCGGCCACGCCGTTTGCGGCGCCGGCCGCGTTCGCCGCGCCGCTCGGCTTCGCGGCCGTGCTCGTCGCGCAGGTCGCGCTGATGCCGCTGCGGGTGCCGTCGATGAACTGGCTGGCCGTCGGCTACCTCGGCGCGGCGCTGGTCGCGATGCAGGCGGGCTACGTGCTCGCGCGCGAGCAGCTCGCGGAAGCGGCGGCGCGGATCATGGCGGGCGCCTTGCTCATCGGCGGCGTGTTCGCCGTGTTCTGCCAGGTCGTGCAGTTGTTCCGGCTCGAGTCGGTGCTGTCGCCGTTCGTCGTCGTGTACAACATTGCGGTCGAGCGCCGGCCGTACGGCAACATGGCGCAGGCGAACCATCTGGCGACCTACATCGCGTTCGCGCTCGCCGGCGCGTTGTATCTGGTGCAGACGCGCCGGCTCGCCGTGTGGGCGTGGCTGATGCTGTCGGTCGTGCTGTCGGGCGGGCTCGCGCTCACCGTGTCGCGCGGGCCGTGGCTGCAGGTCGCGGTGATGGTGGTCGCCGGCTTCTGGATGGCGCGGGTCGAATCGCGCGACAAGCCGGGCGCGCCGGCCAACGTGCGCGCGCGAGCGTGGCTGATGCCCGTGCTGCTCGCCGCCGTGTTCGTCGCGGTGAACGGCGCGGTGCGCTGGGCGAACCTGCACTATCACCTGAATCTCGCGGTGTCGGCGGCCGAACGGATGCGCGACGCGGGCCAGATCGCGCCGCGCCTCGCGCTCTGGAAGTACGGCCTCGCGATGTTCCGCGAGCATCCGCTGCTCGGCGTCGGCTGGGGCGAGTTCCCGTCGCACCAGTTCGCGCTCGCGCGTGCGCTCGGCGGCGTCGAGATCGCGAACAACTCGCACGACATCTTCATCGACCTGCTCGCGAAATCCGGCCTGCTCGGCCTCGGCGTGCTCGTCGTCACGCTCGTGCTGTGGTTCGTGCGCGCGCTGCGCGCGCCGCAGACGAGCACGCGCGTGTTCGGTTTCGCGCTGGTCGGCGTGCTGCTGATGCACGCACTGGTCGAGTATCCGCAGCAGTACATGTTCTTCCTGCTGCCGGTGATGTTCGTGATCGGCCTGCTCGAGGCAAAGCCGCTGCGCATCGTGCCGGGCCGCGCGGCGTTCGCGCTGTTCGCGCTGCTGACGTTCGGCGGCCTGCTCGCGGCGCTGCCGGTGTTGCGCGACTATCAGCGCGCGGAAGTGCTGTATTACGGCACCGACCCGGCCGCGCAGTATCGCGACGCGCCGTCGCTGCTGTTCGGCGCGTGGGGCGACTACGGCGCGGCGACGCTGCTCACGCTTTCGCGCGACGCCCTGCCGGCCAAGCTGGCGGCGCACGAACGCGCGATCGCGCTGCTGCCCGGCGAGACGGTGCTGCGCCGCTATGCGGTGCTGCAGGCGCTGGACGGCCGCGACGCCGACGCGCTGGATACGGTCGCGCGCCTGCATGTTTTCGCGAAGGAGCTGAAGGACTGGCCGCAGCAGCTCGCGGCGCTGTACAAGCTGTGCGACGAACAGCCGTCGCTGAAGGCTTTCAGGGCGGCCTTGGTCGCGAAGTACGGGGAAGTGCCGGCCGACGCGCTCGACGAGTCGGACGACGAAGACGCCGAGTAAGCCAGCCCGCCGATTGCCCCGCTCCGGGCGCGTTCGGCGTCGCATCGATTACGCTGCGGATCGCGCGGATTCCCGGCGGTCTGCAGCGGATTCGCGTCAAGTATTGTCAAATCGCCGCTGCCGGCCGGGCGGGGCGCGCACAATGCGCGCTGGTGTCGCGATGCCCGCCGATCCGGTCGGGTATCGTCGGTTGCAGCATCCGGTCATCGCAGCCTCGGGGAACGCAGGCTGCGCGGCCGGCTCGTCCTGAAGCAACGCAACAGATTCCAATTCGAACATGGCTACCTGCCCGACCTACCTTGCGCTGCCCGTCGTCGCCGTGCTGCTCGCCGGCTGTGCGGTGTCCTCGCAGCAAGACAGCAAGCTGACGTGCCGCATCCCGCGCGCCGTCTATCCGGAGACGGCAAAGCCGCTCACGCGTCCCGCGACGGTGCTGGTGCGGGCGCTGATGACGACCTCCGGGGTCGCGGAAAACGTGACGATCACGACCAGCAGCCGCAATGCCGCCGCAGACCGCGCCGCGGCCGAGGCGATGTCGCGCGCGACCTGCACGCAGACGGGGCCTGCGGCGAATCCGTTCACGCTGACGCAGCCGTTCGTGTTCGAGCCGCGGCGCGGCGGTTGACGTGTGCGCCGCGGCGGCCTGCACGGATCAGTCGCGGCATCAGGTTTGCGCCGCGGCACGTCGGCTCCGGCGCGTCCTGCAATCCGAGCATCGTGAAACCGTTGGCTTCCTGGCGGATCAGGCCGTAGCGCTTCGCGACGGTTTGCCCTGACTTGCCGGTCAGCGCGATCTCGACCTGGAAGCGATCCTTCGCGGTCGAGCAGCCGCGCACCGCACCGTACCCGAACGACGTGTCGGGCGCCTTGCGTTGTTCGTTGAGCGCCTGCCGCGCTTTCAACGCGGCAGCGGCCGATGCGGGGTCGCTCCATTCGCGCGCGAGCGTGTCGTCCACTGTCAGCCATTCGTCGACGAAGTCCCGGCCGTTTGCGGCGGCGGGCTGCACGCGGTGCACGGAGTCGCCGTCCACGCGATAGCGGTAGATGCCCGGCCGCACCAGCAGGTCGAAGTCGATCGAGTGGACCGCCGCACGCAGCTCGAAACTGTCGGGGCGCGTCTTCAGCCGGAAGTTGTCTTCTTCGAACCAATAGTCCTTGCTCATCCGGAACACCGCGCGCTGCGGCGCCGCGCCGTTCGCCGGCACGATCACGTCGGCGACGAAGTGAGTCCACGTCGACGTGCACCAGGGCGTGCCGTGCACGGCCACCACCTGTCCGCCCGGCAGCGCCGCGAATTCGAAGCCCCGGCCGTACGCGCCGGACACGTCCTTGTAGTCGTCGCTCTGCCAGCGCAGCACGCGCCGCCAGCCGCCGTTGTCCCCGCTGTTGTCCCATACATAGCCGGTGAGCAGGTTGTCGTCGCCGCAGGCGACGTCGAAGCCGGTGCGCACGAGGACGAGCGGCCGGGGCGTGGCCGCGCGCTCCACCTGGACCGTGGGATTGTCCCCGAACGACGAATGGCCGTCGGCCCCGGCCGGTTTTGCCGACGCGCGGAGCGTCGCGGCGAGCGTGCGTTGCAAGGCGGCCGGCTCGACGCGTTCGTCGGTGCACGCGAGCCGCGCGTCGATCGCGCCGACGAGCGCCTGCTTGTACGCGCGGATCGCGTCGCGCTGAGCGGGCAACACGGTTTCGCTGACGTAGTCGCTTTGCTGGCCCGGGATCTGCTGCAGCCGATGCCGTGCGTCGAGCGCCGCGCGTGCGGCGGCGTCGGCAGCGGGGCAGGTGCTTGCGGCATGGGCGACGGACGGGCCGGCGGATGCAATGCACAACGCGAGGGCAGCGATTTTCTGAATTGTTTTCATCCGGGACTCCGAGGGGTGTCTGCCGACCGGCCACCGTAGCGGTCTCGGCCGGGCAATGCGATCGAAAGAGGGCGGGCGGCATCCGCGACAGCTTTACAGGCCTTCCACGGGACTCGCTTCCGAACCGAAGATCCGGCAGCCGAATGCGAACCTGCCCGCCGCGCGTTCCTTCGGCGGCAGCCAGCGCGCGGTCGTCGAGCAATTCAGCAGTGCGCGGAGCCCGCGCGCGGCGATGCGGGTGTCTTCCGCATGCGCGGCCGCCGACGCATGCAGCAGGGTTGCGGCCAGCAGGAACGTCAGCGGCGCGGCCGGCAGCGGGCGCGGTGGCCCGGGGCGGAGGTGCAGTTCTCTCATGAATTGTTTTTGTGGTGGTGGCGTATCCAGCAGCCTTGCGCATGTCTGAGCGGGCCACCGTGCAACCGCCCGCTCCTTATGTAGCGCTCAGCATCGAACCAGGGCTTTACGCCTCCGCCTTCCAATCCCCCGACTTCCCGCCGCGCTTCTCCCGCACGCTCACGTCGGTGATCACCATCCCGCGATCGACGGCCTTGCACATGTATGGATGCGGTTCGTGTTCTTGGTGGGTGGTCTTTTAAATCAATGACTTACTGGGTGCGATTCATTCGATCCTGTCCCACTCAGTTGATGAAGTGCGACAGCAGGGGGGGATTTGGGACAACAGTTGCGATCACACTGCGCCGCAAGTTTACGCGATTGAAGCGGTTGGACGGAAGCGCATGTCGCGACATGACCGAGCATCTCTGATGCGATCCTGCGTCGCATCCTTGGACATGCGCCGAGACGCGGCGACGCGCTGCACCGGCATGTGGACTACCCGGAGCAAGGAAAACGGTTGTACAACGCCGGTTCCGGCAAGGCACTTGTCCGCTTCGAGGCAAGTGACGGTTAGCAACCCATCGAGGGACACACATTCGGTTTGCGGGATGCTAGAGTATTTGGTCAGATAAACGGGGGGGCATCAGATGGTAACGAGAAAAACAACTGGAACGCCGAATATTCCGGCCCGAGGCAACTTGCAGGCACCTAAGCGCACGGTCACGGGCGGCGTGACCGGTCCCAAACCACAACCTGTTACGCGTGGTGGTGGATCGCAAGGTGGCGGTAACGGTGGATCAAAGGGCGGCGGTTCCAAATAACGAAGGCGATAACTATGGCCGATCCGACCACGGAACAAGAGAAAGAATTCGAAGAGAGGAAACGACTGTATGAACGCCATCGGGACGACCTATCGAAACGTCAGATTTCAAATGCGGAAAATCTTGATAAATCGATACTGACGTATTCCGGCACAGGCCTTGCGTTATCTCTAGGTTTTCTGAAAGACTTTATCCCAATCGCCAAGGCAAAAATTGCATGGGCGCTATATGCTTCATGGGCATTCTTCACCTTGGCTATGGTTTTGGTTGTTATTTCGTATGTTGTTAGCCTGAAGGTCATCGGATTGCAACTGGATCGGGCTGAGAGATACTACCTGTCAAGCAATGAGGACGCCCTGACGGAACGTGGAAGGTGGGATTCGATTGCCGATCACATGAACAATTGGATGTCGGCGGCTGCGTTTGTTTTGGCAATTGTGTTAACAATACTTTTTGTCTCGGTAAACTTAAAAGGTGCCAATATGTCAGATAAGAAAATTTCGCCTACAATCGCTCAGGATGGAATTTCGGGGATGCAGATGCAGAAGGTGAACCCGCCCGCGTCAACAGTGCAAAAAGGAATAACTGGCACGCCAATGCAGCCAGTTTCATCCAGTCAGCCCGCCGCACCTTCGTCGCAACAGCCACAAAGTCAACCGCAGCAAGGTGGTAACTCTTCTCAAACAAAGCCGTGACACTGAAGTTCTTTGGATTTGTTGGAGTGTCGTCTGCCTGAGGGAGCAACATGTCGGACAAGAAGATAACGTCAATTAGGACCAGCGATGCACTCACTGGAATGCAAATGCAGAAGATAACTTCGCAGCGAGAAGACCCTGGAAAGGCACTCGCCGGAACGCCAATGCAACCAGTGAAAATCAATCCTAAACCAATCCAGCAATCATCAGTGCAACCGACGCAGGCCAATGATTCTTCGCAAACGAAGGCGTCCAAATAGCTGGTTAACTGTCCCTCTTTGAATGCAAGGGCCAAATGCAACTGCTACAAGAAATCATCGCTCTGCTGAGTGACAAGGACGGATCGCTAACGGATGCATTGCTAAAAACGAAAGTTCTGATGCACCGAATCGGCCATAGGGAACTTGCCGAATGGGTTACTGCCGAATTGAATGGCTATACCGCAGATAGGCCAGTGCCCGATTATCGCGCCATTCGAACGCGGCTGTATGGCAACGTATCCAACTTGGCGTGGCGGTATTCCAAAACGCAGTTACCAACGGCCCATCTGCCGAAGGAGGTGCGGGAGAGGTTTACGGTCGAAAAACTGCGTCAATCGATCCAAGTGCTGGAACAATTGTCGAAGTCAGATGGTTCCCTCAACAGCCCAATTGCTCCCGAGTGGTATCACACCCTCGCGAAAGGGGCCATTGAATCCAGTTATAGCATTGACAGTGCGTGGGTGCAGTTCGAACCGACACAACTCGTTACCGTGCTGATTGAAGTGCGATCTCGCTTACTGGACTTTGCACTCAACCTGCAAAGTGAATTGGGGAACGTAGCGGAGGATGAGATGAAGGAAGCTGCAAAAAATATCGACGCCCCGGCGATGTTCGCTTCGGCGGTATTTGGCGACAACACAACGGTCGTGATCGGTAACAGCAATCAAACCACCGTTACCAACAGTGTCTCAAAGGGAGACTTCGCTGCGTTGGAAAAAGCCTTCAAGGACTCAGGCGTCAACGAAGCTGATGTAGACGAACTGCGAACCGCCGTCACTGCTGATGATCCTGATGCCGTGGTCGAGACGAGGCAATTCGGACCGAAGGTGAAGGCGTGGATGGGGAAAATGTCTGAGAAGGCAATCAGTGGTGCGTGGAGCGTCGGGATTGCCGCTGGTGGGAAGTTGCTGGCCGATTCACTTGGAGGCTATTACGGCATTAAGTGAACGGCTGTCGAATCACTAACAAGGTGAGATCAGACTGGGGTGCGTCAAGATGAAAAAATCAGTAGTAGGCTTTTTCACGCTGTTGACACTCACGGGATGCAATCGTGACCTTGGTCATATCGAAGAGTGCGTTAAGGGTAACCCTATACCTGTCTCGCTTGAACAAGCAATCGCCACCGTAAGATCAGCGGGCTTACAAGTTTCATCGCATGCCGATTCCAATGCTGGACCGGTGAGCACACCAGCCACTCGCACCGCTGACACTAGCAGGCTTAATTTACTTTGTCAGACTGACGTCGAAGGGCAGCGGCTTACCGTCGTCCTTCATATCAACCTAGATTCACGGAAGGTGAACGGCCTAGCGGCCAATGTCACGGAAGACGAGATCAACTGGGCATCTGGCACGACCGCGCCGTCTGGCAGGCCTACGTCGCAGCACCATACCTTGAACCGTCTGAATGGGGATTACAGGTCATACCAAGACGGTGCTATTTATGCTGCACCGCCGCCGACCTATCATTGCTCTCCTGCGCCTGCTGCTGCGTTCTAGCGGTGCACATGTTAGCAACAGAAACCAGCGTTCCAATTGGGCGACTAACGCAGGCCGGCCAACGATGGCATACGGCGTTGCCGTCGCCGTATGTTCAATTGCTATTGTCGGTACGACTTGTTTCATGACGTTACCCACTGTCACCTCAAAGCAGGCAACGGTGCGGACGGGACTATTGCGCCGCATCCTTGTAGATGCGCCGAAATGCGATGATATGCTGAACCGGGAATGGTTCCGCAGCCGGGCCGAGGCCAAGGTGCTCATGGAACGCTGGCGGCAGTTCTCCAACGAACGCCGGCCTCATAGCGCACATCGCTATTAACCTCCCGCCACCGTCCGTCGAGCCTGGCTGGATTCCGATAATATCGACGCGAGACTCACTGCCTGACTGGCTACAAAATTCCGCCGCAGGTCAAGACGATGGCGAGGCCGAAGTGGTCCGTTCGGGATCGAGAAAATTTTATAAAACAATCTCTTACGCCTCCGCCTTCCAATCCCCCGACTTCCCGCCGCGCTTTTCCCGCACGCTCACATCGGTGATCACCATCCCGCGATCGACGGCCTTGCACATGTCGTACACGGTCAGGAGCCCGACCTGCACCGCGGTGAGCGCCTCCATCTCGACGCCGGTCCGCCCGAACGTCTCGACCTGCGCGACGCAGCGCACGCCCGGCAGCGCGTCGTCGAGCTCGAAATCGACCGCGACGCGGGTCAGCGCGAGCGGATGGCACAGCGGAATCAGGTCGGCGGTGCGCTTCGCGCCCTGGATCGCCGCGATGCGCGCGACGCCGAGCACGTCGCCTTTTTTCGCCTTGCCGTCGCGGATCAGCTCGAATGTCGCCGGCAGCATCCGGATCGTGCCGCGCGCGACGGCGATACGCTGCGTTTCCTGCTTGCCGCCGACGTCGACCATGTGCGCGTGGCCGGCGGCGTCGAAATGGGTGAGTCCAGACATGTCGTGCTCCTGTCGATCGAATCCGGCGCGTCGACGCCCGGTTCGGTCCCGTGCATAGCTTGAAGGGCGCCTATCATAGCAGCGGGCGCTCGCGCCGCCGGCGCACAACCCGCGGACGATCCGTGCGGGACAGCCGGGCCGGCGCCGGTACAATGGCCACGATATTCATACCAATCGCCGCGAGGCGCGCGCAGCGCGCGGGACGGCGTCGCGATCATCCTGCCATGCGTGTCAAACAGTTGCTTGTCGCGTTGCTGTCGGCGGCCCTGGCGCTGCCGCCCGACGGCTTCGCGCAACGCACGGGCGCCTTGCCGCTCGAGGCGGCGGGCGCCGGTCTCCCGTCGATCTCGACCGTGCCGTCCGGCATTGCGCCCGACGTATTCGGCACCTACGGCGGCGCCGAGAGCCGGTTTTCCGGCGCCACCGGCGTGTCGAATTCCGCCGCCGGCCTGCGCGCGCCGCTGCGGGCGCTGCAGCTGCCCGATCTCGGCGACGGCTCCGGCGGCACGCTGACGCCGCAGGCCGAGCGCAAGCTCGGCGAACGGGTGATGCGCGAGGTGCGGCGCGACCCCGACTATCTCGACGACTGGCTCGCGCGCGATTACCTGAACACGATGGCGGCACGGCTCGCGGCCGCGGCGACCGCGCGCTTCATCGGCGGCTATGCGCCCGACTTCGAGCTGTTCCCGGTGCGCGACGCGCAGATCAATGCATTCTCGATGCCGGGCGGCTTCATCGGCATCAACACCGGGCTCTTCATCACGACGCAGACGGAATCCGAGCTCGCGTCGGTCGTCGGCCACGAGATGGGCCACGTGCTGCAGCGGCATATCGCGCGGATGATCAACGCGAGCGAGAAGACCGGCTACACGGCGCTCGCGACGATGCTGCTCGGCGTGCTGGCGGGCGTGCTCGCGCGCAGCGGCGATCTCGGCAGCGCGATCGCGATGGGCGGGCAGGCTTATGCGGTCGACAACCAGCTGCGCTTTTCGCGCTCGGCGGAGCGCGAGGCGGACCGCGTCGGCTTCCAGCTGCTCGTGGGCGCGGGCTACGACCCGTACGGGATGCCGGGCTTCTTCGAGCGGCTGGACCACGCGTCGATGGGCGATGCGGGCGTGCCGGCCTACGCGCGCACCCACCCGCTGACGGGCGAGCGGATCGCCGACATGGAGGATCGCGCGCGGCGCGCGCCGTACCGCCAGCCGCACCAGTCGGCCGAATACGGGTTCGTGCGCGCCCGGCTGCGTATTCTGCAGAACCGCGCGCCGACCGACATCGCGGCCGAGGCGCGCCGGATGCAGCTCGAGATCGACGACCATACCGCGGCGAACGTCGCTGCGAACGCATACGGCGTCGCGCTCGCGAACACGCTGCTCGGCCAATACGACGCGGCGGGCCAGGCGCTGGCGGCGTCGCGCGCCGCGTTCGATGCGCGCGCGCGGCGCGGCGACGATCCCGCGACGAGCTCGCCGAGCCTCGACGTGCTCGCCGCGGACCTCGCGCGCCGCGCAGGGCGCACCGACGACGCGGTGCGGCTCGCGGCGCTCGCACAGCGGCGCTGGCCGGCGTCGCACGCGGCGATCGTCGCGCATCTGCAGGCGCTCCTCGCCGCGCGCCGCTTCGGCGAAGCGCAGGCGCTCGCCCGCGCGCAGGCGCAGGCCGATCCGCAGCAGCCGGACTGGTGGGACTACCTCGCAAAGGCGAGCGACGGCAAGGGCGACATGCTCGCGCGACGCCGCGCACTGGCGGAGAAGCTCGCGCTCGACGGCGCGTGGCCGGCGGCGATCCGCCAGCTGAAGGACGCGCGCGATGCAAAGGATGTGTCGTTCTACGACCAGTCGATGCTCAACGCGCGCCTGCTCGAATTCGAGGCGCGCTACAAGGAAGAGCGCGAGGACGAGAAGAACGGCAGGAGCTAGCCTGTCGCGGCGGCGTCAGTGCTCGTCGGGCGGCGCGGCACGCGCCCGTTCGGCGGGACTTGCGACGAAGCCGAAGCGCGCCGGCACGTCGGCGCGCGCGATCTCGCCGAGCGGCAGTGCGCGGTCGTCGCGCCAGCGCAGCACGGGCGGCGTCGCGTCGAGATCCGCATGGTCGGCGAACAGCCCGAGATCGTGATCGTGCAGCGCGGCGACGCGCGGCGGCGCGGCAGCGTCGCGAAACAGCACGCCGCCTGCGTCGTCGAGCCATGCTTCCCGCGGCTCGAACGGCCGGCCGGCCTGATCGGCGAGCGTCAGCCGGCCGTCCTGTTCGGCGAGCCGCACGATCCACGGGGTATACGCGAGCTCGACGTACACGCGCTGCGGCCCGTTCTGGAAGAACCACTGGCCGTGCTCGTCGGCTTCGTAGTTGCGGGCGATGAACGCGACCAGCGCCGCATGGCGCAGCGGGGCGCCGAGCTCACCGGCCGCCTGCGCGGCGTCGTCGCGCAGGCGCCAGTCGCCGCGCCGGTCGAGCAGCAGCCAGCCGGTGCAGTGCGGCACGTCCGGCCACTTGGCGAGTGCCTGCCTGACGATGTCATCCATGGTCGACGAACCTGGCGCAATAGCCGAACACCCGCACCGACAGCCAGTCGAGCCGGCCCGGGAACGGCCCGGTCATGAAACCCGCGTGGCCGCCGTCTTCGGGCTGGTCGAGCTCGACGGCGGGCGACACGTCCGCCGGGCCGGGCAGCGCCGACGCGGGCAGGAACGGGTCGTTGCGGGCGTTGAGGAGCAGCGTCGGCACGTCGATCGCGGGCAGGAGCGGGCGGGTGGTCGCCTTCGTCCAGTAGTCGTTCGCGTCGGCGAAACCGTGCAGCGGCGCGGTGACGACGTCGTCGAAGTCGTGCATCGTCACCGCGTTCAGCATCGCTTCGCGGTCGAACAGGCCCGGAAACTGCTCGAGCTTGACGAGCGCCTTGCGCTTCAGCGTCTTCAGGAAGCTGCGCGTGTAGAGCATCGCGAAACCCTGCGACAGCGCACGGCCGCCCGCATGCACGTCGAGCGGCGTCGAGATCGCGGCGGCGGCGCGCACGATCGACGTGTCGCCGCGGTGCTCGCCGAGCCAGCGCAGCAGCACGTTGCCGCCGAGCGACACGCCGGCGGCGACGATCGGCCCGCGATGCTGCGCGGCGAGGCGCTTGAGGATCCAGTCGACCTCGGCGCTGTCCGCGAGGTGGTAGAAGCGCGGCCGGCGGTTCATCTCGCCGCTGCAGCTGCGAAAGTGCGGAACGACGCCGTGCCAGCCCTTCGCGCGCGCGGCGGCCATCAGCGCGAGCGCGTAGTGCGAGCCGGAGCTGCCTTCGAGGCCGTGGAACAGCACGAACAGCGGCGCGTCGGGCGCCGGCGCCGCGCTGTCGAGATGGGCGATCCAGTCGAGATCGATGAAGTCGTGATCGGGTGTTTCCCATCGTTCCCGCCGGTAGGCGACGGCCGGCCGGCGCGCGAACAGCGCCGGCACGATGGTTTGCGCATGGCTGTTCGGCAGCCAGCGTGGCGCGCGATAGCGCAGTGTGTCGTCATCCGGGGTGTTGCCCCCGTCAAGCGATGTGGGCGGAGAAGCCGTACTCATGATCGCCCCGCGTCTTGGTCAATTCGTCAATGCAGCGGGCCTTGCCCGTGGCGGATCTTGGCGGCGAACTGCCCGGCCGCCTGGTCGGGAATCGGGCTCGCATGGATGTGCGCGATGCGCCATTCGCCGCGCTCGTGAATCATCACGTAGGTCGCGAACACCATGTCGGGCTCGGCCGTGAGGTCGGCCTGCTGATGCGCTTCGGCGATCGTGTAGACGACGGTGCCGAGGCTGTCGTACACGCGGATGTCGAGCGGCTCGATCGTCACCGGCTGCGTGGACAGCCGGGCGCCGAGCCCGCTGCGGATCTGGTCGAGGCCGTGCAGATGCGCGCCGTCCGCCCAGATGCAGCTGGCGAAATCCTCGTCGATCCACAGGGCCATCAGCGCGTCGAGATTGGCATCGGCGATGGCTTGGTAGTAGGCGTTGAGCGTATCGGCGGCGGCTTCGAAGAGGCGGGCAAAACGTGGCATCGGGTTGTTCTCTCGCGCGCATCGCGCGCCGTATTCAGCACGGCGGCCAGGAGGCCGCCGCGCACCGGTGAATCGGATTGCCCGGCGCGCGCCTCGCGACGCTGCCGGTGGAGGTCAGCGTTGCCCGACGAGCATGCCGCGCAGATCGCCGAATACCTGCTCCGGGCCGAGTTCGCGCAGGCACTTCAGGTGGCCGAGCGGACACTCGCGCTCGAAGCAGGGACTGCATTCGAGATGCAGCCATTGTACCTTCGCCAGCTCGGACAGCGGAGGGGTATGACGCGGATCCGTCGAGCCGTACAGCGCGACGAGCGGCCGGCGCAGCGCCGCGGCGACGTGCATCAGCCCGGAATCGTTGGTGACGACCGCGTTCGCGCGGGCGATCAGCGCGCACGCCTCGGACAGCGACGTCTGCCCGCACAGGTTGCGCACGTGCGGCGCGTGCTCGGCGATCGCCTGCGCGGCCGCGGCGTCCTTCTGCGAGCCGAGCGCGATGATCTGCGTGTACGGGAACGACTGGTGGACGATCTTCGCGAGCGATGCGAAGTGCTCGGGTGGCCAGCGCTTGGCCGGGCCGTATTCCGCGCCGGGGCAGAACACGACGAGCGGCATCCGTGTATCGAGATTGAAACGTGCGGACACGCGCGCCGTTTCATTCAGGTCGGCTTCGAGGCGCGGCGGCGGCAGGGTTTTCATCGACTCGGGCAGCCTCGCGCCCGGCGCGTACGCGAGCGCCGCGTAGTGGCCCGTCATCGGCGGCCGCTCGCCGTGCGCCTTGTTCGGGTTCGCGTGCCGCACGTTCAAGAGGCCATAGCGGTGCTCGCCCGTGTAGCCGATCCGCAGCGGGATGTTCGCGAGCCACGGGATCACCGCGGACTTCAGCGAGTTCGGCAGCACGTAGGCCGCGTCGTAGCCGTTGTCGCGCAGGTCGCTCGCGAGCTGCCAGCGGCGCAGCAGCTGCAGCTTGCCGTGCGCGAGATCGGTCGCGTAGACATCGTGGATCTCCGGCATGCGCTCCAGCACCGGCGCGACCCAGGTGGGCGCGACGGCATCGATCGCGATGCGGGGATGGAGTTTCTTCAGCAGCGCAAAGAGCGGCTGCGCCATCAATGCGTCACCGATCCAGTTCGGTGCGATAACCAGCGCTCGACGCATCAGGTCGACTTCCGATGTCGTAATGAAACACGGCGCGTGGGCGCCGCGTTCGGGTTGCCAGAATGGGAAAGGGCGGCGCGCCCGTCATCCGGTCGCGCCGCCGTGCGAGTCGTCCGGCCGCGCAGGCCGGGCCGCGGGGGCAGGTCGTCCGGGCTCAGTGGCCCTTGACGACCTCGCCGTCGCGCAGCTTGTAGCGCGTGCCGCAGTACGGGCAGCGCGCCTCGCCGTGCGACACGTCGATGAAGACGCGCGGGTGCGCGCTCCAGCGGGCCATCGCGGGGTTCGGGCAGTAGGCGGGAAGATCCTTGGCCGTCAGCTCGACCAGCGGCATTTCCTTGATTTCACTCATGGGTCTTTCTCTAGTTCACTTTCTTGTGGGGCATTCGCGTGCGGCGCGCTCAGATCTTCGTCAGCCAGTGCGCGTACTTCGCGTTCTTGCCCGACACGATATCGAAAAATGCCGATTGCAGCTTTTCCGTGATCGGGCCGCGCGCGCCGCTGCCGATCGTGCGGTTGTCCAGCTCGCGGATCGGCGTGACTTCGGCGGCGGTGCCGGTGAAGAACGCCTCGTCGGCCGTGTAGACCTCGTCGCGCGTGATGCGCTTCTCGATCACCTCGATGCCGGCATCCTTCGCGAGCGTGATGATCGTGTCGCGCGTGATGCCGTCGAGGCACGACGACAGGTCCGGCGTGAACAGCTTGCCGCGGTTCACGAGGAAGAAGTTCTCGCCAGAGCCTTCCGACACGTAGCCGTCGACGTCGAGCAGCAGCGCCTCGTCGTAGCCGTCGGCGGTCGCTTCCTGGTTCGCGAGGATCGAGTTCACGTACCAGCCCGACGCCTTCGCGCGCACCATCGACACGTTGACGTGGTGGCGGGTGAACGACGACGTCTTCACGCGGATGCCCTTCGCGAGGCCTTCCTCGCCGAGGTACGCGCCCCACGGCCACGCGGCGATCGCGACGTGGATCGTGTTGCCCTTCGCGGATACGCCGAGCTTTTCCGAGCCGACCCAGATGATCGGGCGCAGGTAGCACGACTCCAGCTTGTTCTCGCGCACGACGTCGCGCTGCGCGCCTTCGAGGGTTTCCTGGTCGAACGGCACGTCCATCTGGAAGATCTTCGCGGAGTTCAGCAGGCGCTTCGTGTGCTCGTGCAGGCGGAAGATCGCGGTGCTGCCGTCGGCCGTCTTGTACGCGCGCACGCCTTCGAAGACGCCCATGCCGTAGTGCAGCGTATGGGTCAGGACGTGGATCTTGGCGTCACGCCAGTCGATCAGCTTGCCGTCCATCCAGATCTTGCCGTCGCGGTCGGCCATTGACATAGGATTCTCCTGTCGGAAGCGGTTGTGTGCAGCGTTGAGCGGGAAAGGCGCACATTTTAGCGTCTTTTGGCGTCGACCCGGGCGGTCGGCGCGAGGGCGAGGCTATAATCGCCCGGTACCGATTCCAACGACGACGGGCTGCGCCGGCAGGAGACGCCGGCGCCCCCCGCAAACCGCCCGCCGCGGCGCCTTTCCCATGCCTGCTCGATTGTCCGCCACCGACCGCTTCGCGCTGATCCAGGGCGCGCGCGACTATTCGCCCACGCTGATGGCCATCCTGTCCTGGGGGCTCGTCACGGGCATCGCGATGAGCAAGTCGGTGATGACGCTCGGGCAGGCGACCGCGATGTCGCTGCTCGTCTACGCGGGCTCGTCGCAGCTCGCGGTGCTGCCGCTCCTCCTCGCGAAGCTGCCGCTCTGGACCGTGCTGCTCACCGCCGCGATGGTCAACACGCGCTTCGTGATCTTCAGCGCCGGGCTTGCCCCCCATTTTTCCTACCTGCCGCTGTGGCGGCGTCTCGCGATCGGCTATTTCAACGGCGACGTGATCTACCTGCTGTTCCAGAAACAGGGCTTCGCGCCCGGCCGCGTGCCGGGCAAGGAAGCGTATTTCTGGGGGATGGCGCTGTCGAGCTGGCTGTCGTGGCAGGTGTCGTCGATCGCCGGGATCCTGCTCGCGAGCTTCTTTCCCGCGAGCTGGGGGCTCGAGCTCGCGGGCACGCTCGCGCTGATCCCGATCATGGTGTCGGCGGTCGCGAACCGCTCGACGCTGGCCGCCGTCGCGGTCGCCGGCGTCGTGTCGCTGGTGGCGTTCGACCTGCCGTACCGGCTCGCGCTGCCGCTCGCGGTGCTGGCCGCGCTCGCGGCCGGCTGCACGGCCGACTTCTTCGTCGAGCGGGCCGACTGGCGCCGCATCCGCACCGAAACCGTGCAGCAGAAGGAGGTCGAATGAGCGCCGCGCAGATCTGGCTCGTCATCATCGGCATGACGCTCGTCACGGCCGTCACCCGCGCGCTGTTCCTGATCGGCGGCGAGCGCACGGTGCTGCCCGAGCGCGTGCAGCGCGCGCTGCGCTACGCGCCCGCGGCGGCGCTCGCGGCCGTCGTGCTGCCCGACGTGCTCGAAACCCCGGCCGGGCTGTCGTTCGCACTCGCCAATCATCAGTTCTATGCGGCGCTCGCCGGCTTCGGCTGGTACCTGTGGCGGCGCAGCATGCTCGGCACGATCGTCGTCGGGATGCTCGTGTTCACCGGCCTGCGCCTGGTCGCCTGATGCGCGCGCATCAGCCTGGCCGCGTCGCAGCATTCCGCGTTGTCCCAAATAGGCGGAATTCGCCGCCATGCGGGCAGCCGTCCGAACGGATCGGCTAGAATGCCCGTTCCAGATTTTCTACCCGTGCGCGTCATGCGGATCCGCCAGCCACGGCCGCATCCGGCGCCCCAGCGGCAGCCCGCGCACGTGTTGCGTCAGCCCCTTTTTTCCCCATCCACCACTTCGATATGTCCAACATGAGCCAAGTCAAGCGTCTTACCGACCTGATCGCCGCCGGCCAGCTCGCCGGCAAGCGCGTGTTCATCCGCGCCGACCTGAACGTCCCGCAGGACGACCACGGCAACATCACCGAAGACACCCGCGTGCGCGCGTCGGTGCCGGCCATCAAGGCCGCGCTCGACGCCGGCGCGGCCGTGATGGTCACGTCGCACCTCGGCCGCCCGACCGAAGGCGAGTTCAAGCCGGAAGACTCGCTCGCGCCGGTCGCGAAGCGCCTCGCCGAGCTGCTCGGCCGCGACGTGCCGCTCGTCGCGAACTGGGTCGAGAACGGCGTGAACGTCGCGCCGGGCCAGGTCGTGCTGCTCGAGAACTGCCGCGTGAACAAGGGCGAGAAGAAGAACTCGGACGAGCTCGCGCAGAAGATGGCGAAGCTCTGCGACGTGTACGTGAACGATGCGTTCGGCACCGCGCACCGCGCGGAAGCGACAACCCACGGCATCGCGAAGTACGCGCCGGTTGCCTGCGCGGGCCCGCTGCTCGCCGCTGAGCTCGACGCGCTCGGCAAGGCGCTCGGCAACCCGGCGCGCCCGCTGGTGGCGATCGTCGCGGGCTCGAAGGTGTCGACCAAGCTGACGATCCTCAAGTCGCTCGCGGAGAAGGTCGACCAGCTGATCGTCGGCGGCGGCATCGCGAACACGTTCATGCTCGCGGCCGGCCTGTCGATCGGCAAGTCGCTCGCGGAAGCCGACCTCGTCGGCGAGGCGAAGGCGATCATCGACGAAGCGCGCAAGCGCGGCGCATCGGTGCCGATCCCGACCGACGTCGTCACCGCGAAGGAATTCGCGCCGACGGCCGCCGCGACCGTGAAGAAGGTCGCCGACATCGAAGCGGACGACATGATCCTCGACATCGGGCCGGAAACGGCCAAGGCGCTCGCGAGCCAGCTCGAGAAGGCCGGCACGATCGTCTGGAACGGCCCGGTCGGCGTGTTCGAGTTCGACCAGTTCGGCAACGGCACGAAGACGCTTGCCGACGCCATCGCCAAATCGTCCGCGTTCTCGATCGCGGGCGGCGGCGACACGCTCGCGGCCATCGCGAAGTACGGCATCCACGACCAGGTCAGCTACATCTCGACGGGCGGCGGCGCCTTCCTCGAGTTCCTCGAAGGGAAGAAGCTGCCGGCGGTGGAAGTGCTCGAAACGCGGGCGGCCTGAGCGTGGCGGCGCGCGCAGGGGTGACGAAGGCCGCGCGCTCCGCGAAGGCGGAGCCGACGGCCGGCGCGGGCAAGCGCAAACGCGCGCCCGCGCGGGCGAACTCCGCCCCGCGCGCACCGGCGGCCGCCGGCGACGCGGCCATGCAGCACCACGAGATTCAGAACAAAGCGACGCCGGGCGCCAGCACCGGCGCGCCCCCCGGAGCGGCGGCCGCTGGGCCTGCCGCGTCCGGCTCTCGCAGCGTTTCACCCAGCGCATCCACCTTGATCCAGATGAGGAGTTTCATGCAGCGCGCCACCAAGATAGTCGCCACGATCGGCCCGGCTTCCAGTTCGCCGGAGATTCTGCTGCAGATGATGCAGGCGGGCCTCGACGTCGTGCGGCTCAATTTTTCGCACGGCACCGCCGATGATCACCGCCAGCGCGCCGAGATGGTGCGCGAGGCCGCCCGCAAGGTCGGCCGCGAGATCGCGATCATGGCGGACCTCCAGGGGCCGAAGATCCGCGTCGGCAAGTTCGAGAGCGGCAAGACGACGCTCGAGCCGGGCCAGCCGTTCATCCTCGACGCGGGCTGCGAGCTGGGCAACGACGAGCGCGTCGGCCTTGACTACAAGGAGCTGCCGCGCGACCTGAAGCCGGGCGACGTGCTGCTGCTGAACGACGGCCTGATCGTGCTGACCGTCGAGCGCGTGCTCGGCGACGAGATCCACACGATCGTCAAGGTGGGCGGCGAGCTGTCGAACAACAAGGGGATCAACCGGCAGGGCGGCGGGCTGTCCGCGCCGGCGCTGACCGCGAAGGACATGGAGGACATCCGCACCGCGATGTCGCTCGGCGCGGACTTGGTCGCGGTGTCGTTCCCGAAGAACGCGACCGACATGGAAATGGCGCGCCAGCTCGCGAACATCGCGGGCGCGCCGTACGGCATCAAGCCGAAGATGATCGCGAAGATCGAGCGCGCGGAGGCGATTCCGGCGCTGCAGAGCATCCTCGACGCGTCCGACGGCATCATGGTCGCGCGCGGCGACCTGGCCGTCGAGGTCGGCAACGCGGCCGTGCCGGCGCTGCAGAAGCGCATGATCCGGATGGCGCGCGAGTCGAACAAGCTCGTGATCACCGCGACGCAGATGATGGAATCGATGATCCACGCGCCGGTGCCGACCCGCGCAGAGGTGTCGGACGTCGCGAACGCGGTGCTCGACGGCACCGACGCGGTGATGCTGTCGGCCGAGACGGCTGCGGGCAAGTTCCCGGTCGTGACGATCGAGACGATGGCGGCCGTCTGCGTCGAGGCCGAGAAGTCCGAGCACGTCGAGCTGGACAAGGATTTCCTCGACCGCACGTTCACGCGGATCGACCAGTCGATCGCGATGGGCGCGCTGTTCACCGCTTACCACCTGGGCGCGAAGGCGATCGTCGCGCTGACGGAATCGGGCGCGACCGCGCTGTGGATGTCGCGCCACTACACGCACGTGCCGATCTTCGCGCTGACGCCGCGGGTCGGCAGCGAGCGCACAATGGCGCTGTACCGCAACGTCACGCCGCTGCACGTCGACTTCAACAGCGATCGCGACGCGGCGCTCCAGCAGGCGATCGAGCTGATCGTCCAGCGCGGGCTGGTCGCGCTCGGCGACATGGTCGTGCTGACCGTCGGCGAGCCGATGGGGCAGGCGGGCGGCACCAACACGCTGAAGATCGTCCGGGTCGGCGAGCATTACTGACCCGGCGGCCCGATTCGATCGGGCACCGTTTTATTGCCGAAAGCCGCGCGGGGTCCGATGCCCCGCGCGGCTTTTTTTCTGATTTTTGCCCGCATTGTGCCGTGCGAAGGTAACAAATTGCGAGCGGAGGCCGCCAACCGGTCGGATTCGGAGGCGCTTCGCGATAAAATGCGGCTATTCGACGCTCAGCCGCGCCCGTCCGCCCGGGGCCACCCCGGCCAGGCCGCGCCGGCGCTCAGGGCGCACCGGTTTTCATTCAAGGAGTTCCACAATGCCTCTCGTATCAATGCGTCAATTGCTGGACCACGCGGCAGAGCACGGCTACGGCCTGCCGGCCTTCAACGTGAACAACCTGGAGCAGGTGCAGGCGATCATGGCGGCGGCGGACCAGGTGGGCGCACCCGTGATCATGCAGGCATCGGCAGGCGCGCGTAAGTATGCGGGCGAGCCGTTCCTGCGCCACCTGATCGAAGCGGCGGTCGAGTCGTATCCGCACATCCCGGTCGTGATGCACCAGGACCACGGCCAGTCGCCGGCGGTCTGCATGGCGGCGATCCGCAGCGGCTTCACCAGCGTGATGATGGACGGTTCGCTCGAGGCGGACGGCAAGACGGTCGCATCGTACGAGTACAACGTCGACGTGTCGCGCAAGGTCGTCGAGATGGCGCACTCGATCGGCGTGACGGTCGAGGCGGAACTCGGCGTGCTCGGCTCGCTCGAGACGATGAAGGGCGACAAGGAAGACGGCCACGGCGCCGAGGGCACGATGACCCGCGAGCAGCTGCTGACCGATCCGGAGCAGGCTGCCGACTTCGTGAAGCTCACGCAGTGCGATGCGCTCGCGATCGCGATCGGCACGTCGCACGGCGCGTACAAGTTCTCGAAGAAGCCGACGGGCGACATCCTGTCGATCCAGCGCATCAAGGAAATCCACGCGCGCATCCCGAACACGCACCTCGTGATGCACGGTTCGTCGTCGGTGCCGCAGGAGCTGCTGGAAGAGATCCGCCAGTTCGGCGGCGACATGAAGGAAACCTACGGCGTGCCGGTCGAGGAAATCCAGGAAGGCATCAAGCACGGCGTGCGCAAGATCAACATCGACACCGACCTGCGTCTCGCGATCACCGGCGCGATCCGCCGCTACCTGTTCGAGAACCCGGGCAAGTTCGATCCGCGCGACTACCTGAAGCCGGCGCGCGAAGCGGCGAAGAAGGTCTGCGTCGACCGCTATCTCGCGTTCGGCTGCGAAGGCCAGGCCGGCAAGATCAAGCCGGTGTCGCTCGACAAGATCGCCGAGAAGTACAAGGCAGGCGAGCTCGCGCAGGTCGTGCGCTGAGACTGTAGTACGATCCGGGGCTGCCGGCCGGCGGATGTCCGCCGGCCGTGACCGTCCCGCCGGCCGAAAAAGGGCCGGCCGGCGCCGCCCGGGCCTTGCCGCCCGGCCGCACGCCGAAGTATCGCAAGGCCGCCGTTCCCGCCAGCCGCGGGGAACGGCGTTTCCCTTTTTGTTTGGCTCCTTATCTGCGAAAAGACGATGTCTACCCTCTACGAATCCACGCTCCGCTCGCTGCCGCTCCTCGGTCGCGGCAAGGTCCGCGACAACTACGCGGTCGGCAACGACAAGCTCCTGATCGTCACGACCGACCGCCTGTCGGCATTCGACGTGATCATGGGCGAGCCGATTCCGAACAAGGGCCGCGTGCTGAACCAGATGGCGAACTTCTGGTTCGACAAGCTCGCGCATATCGTCCCGAACCACCTGACGGGCGACGCGCCGGAAGCGGTCGTCGCGGCCGACGAGGTCGAGCAGGTCAAGGGCCGTGGCGTGGTCGTCAAGCGCCTCGAGCCGATCCTCATCGAAGCCGTCGTGCGCGGCTACCTGGCCGGCAGCGGCTGGAAGGAATACCAGGAAAGCGGCGCCGTGTGCGGCGTCAAGCTGCCGGAAGGCCTGCAGAACGCGCAGAAGCTGCCCGAGCCGATCTTCACGCCGGCCGCGAAGGCCGAGATGGGCGAGCACGACGAGAACATCACGTTCGAGGAAACCGAGCGCCGCATCGGCACCGAGCTGGCCGCGACGATCCGCGACATCTCGATCAAGCTGTACAAGGAAGCGGCCGACTACGCGGCGACGCGCGGCATCATCATCGCCGACACGAAGTTCGAATTCGGCCTCGACAACCACGGCAAGCTGTACCTGATGGACGAAGTGCTGACGGCCGATTCGTCGCGCTTCTGGCCGGCCGACCAGTACCAGGTCGGCACCAACCCGCCGTCGTTCGACAAGCAGTTCGTGCGCGACTGGCTCGAGGCGCAGCCGTGGGGCAAGACGGCGCCGGCGCCGGCGCTGCCGGCCGACGTCGTCGAGAAGACGGCCGCGAAATATCAGGAAGCGCTCGAGCGCATCACCGGCCAGCCGCTCGCCTGAGCATCGACGGGAACACGAAATGAGTGAAGTCCAGACTGCCCACACGCACAGCGCGCCGCTCGTCGGCGTGCTGATGGGTTCGAGTTCCGACTGGGACGTGATGAAGCACGCGGTGGCCATCCTGCAGGAGTTCGGCGTGCCGTACGAGGCGAAGGTCGTGTCCGCGCACCGGATGCCCGACGAGATGTTCGACTATGCGGAGAAGGCGCGCGAGCGCGGCCTGCGCGCGATCATCGCCGGCGCGGGCGGCGCGGCGCACCTGCCGGGCATGCTCGCCGCGAAGACGACGGTGCCGGTGCTCGGCGTGCCGGTCGCGAGCAAGTACCTGAAGGGCGTCGATTCGCTGCACTCGATCGTGCAGATGCCGAAGGGCGTGCCGGTCGCGACCTTCGCGATCGGCGAGGCCGGCGCGGCGAACGCGGCGCTGTTCGCGGTGTCGATCCTGTCCGGCACGTCGGCCGACTACGCGAACCGGCTCGCCGCGTTCCGCGTGCGCCAGAACGAGGCCGCGCACGCGATGGTGCTGCCGCCGCTGGAATGAATGCAACGGGCCGCCCGGATCAGGGCTGCCCGGCAACCGGGCAGTCGAACCCGGATTGTCCTCACTGCGGCGGGCGCGCTGCCCGCCGTGACCGACCACTGACATGACCACTTCTCAATCCACTTCCCCGATCCTGCCCGGCGCCTGGCTGGGCATGGTCGGCGGCGGCCAGCTCGGCCGCATGTTCTGCTTCGCCGCGCAAGCGATGGGCTACCGCGTCGCCGTACTCGATCCCGATCCGACGAGCCCCGCCGGCGCGGTCGCCGACCGCCACCTGCGCGCGGCGTACGACGATGAAGCCGCGCTCGCCGAACTGGCGGCGCTGTGCGACGCGGTGTCGACCGAGTTCGAGAACGTCCCGGCCGCGAGCCTCGATTTCCTCGCGCGCACGACGTTCGTCGCGCCGGCCGGCCGCTGCGTCGCGGTCGCGCAGGACCGGATCGCGGAGAAGCGGTTCATCGAGGCGTCCGGCGTCCCGGTCGCGCCGCATGTCGTGATCGAATCGGCCGCGGCGCTCGCCGCGCTCGACGATGCGGCGCTCGACGCGGTGCTGCCGGGCATCCTGAAGACCGCGCGGCTCGGCTACGACGGCAAGGGGCAGGTGCGGGTGAGCAGCGCGCGGGAAGCGCGCGACGCGCACGCGGCGCTCGGCGGCGTGCCGTGCGTGCTGGAGAAGCGCCTGCCGCTGAAGTACGAGGTGTCGGCGCTGATCGCGCGCGGCGCCGACGGCCGCTCGGCCGCGTTCCCGCTCGCGCAGAACACGCACCACGCGGGCATCCTGTCGCTGACGGTCGTGCCGGCGCCGGCCGCCGATGCCGCGCTCGTCGAGAAGGCGCAGCAGGCCGCGGTGCGGATCGCCGACACGCTCGGCTACGTCGGCGTGCTGTGCGTCGAATTCTTCGTGCTCGAGGACGGCTCGTTCGTCGCGAACGAGATGGCGCCGCGTCCGCACAATTCCGGCCACTACACGGTCGATGCGTGCGCGACGAGCCAGTTCGAGCAGCAGGTGCGCGCGATGACGCGCATGCCGCTCGGCAACCCGCGCCAGCATTCGCCGGCCGCGATGCTGAACATCCTCGGCGACGTGTGGTTCCCGGACGGCGCCGCGGGCGTGTGCGTCACGCCGCCGTGGGACCAGGTCGCCGCGATGCCGGCCGCGCATCTGCACCTGTACGGCAAGGAAGAGGCGCGCGTCGGCCGCAAGATGGGCCACGTGAACTTCACGGCCGCGACGCGCGACGACGCGCTCGGCGCGGCCACCGCGTGCGCGCAGCTGCTGCGCGTGCCGCTCGACTGAGCGCTGTGCCGATGTCCAGCGATCTCCCGAAGTCCGTGACGCGCGCGCAGATCGACGCCGCCGCCGCGCTGCTCGATGCGGGCCAGCTCGTCGCGTTTCCGACCGAAACCGTCTACGGGCTCGGCGGCGACGCGGCCAATCCCGAGGCCGTCGCGCGCATCTATGCGGCGAAGGGCCGGCCGGCGAATCATCCGGTGATCGTGCACCTGCCGCCGGGCGGCGATCCGGGCTACTGGGTCGAAGCCTTGCCCGACGATGCGCGCAAGCTGATCGACGCGTTCTGGCCCGGCCCGCTGACGCTGATCCTGAAGCGCCATCCGCGCATTCCGGACGCCGTGAGCGGCGGGCAGGACTCGGTCGGCCTGCGCTGCCCGTCGCACCCGGTCGCGCAGGCGCTGCTGGACGCGTTCAGCGCGCGGCGCGGCGGGCACGGCGGGGTGGCGGCGCCGTCCGCGAACCGCTTTGGGCACGTGAGCCCGACGACCGCGCAGCACGTGCGCGACGAGTTCGGCGACACGGTGCACGTGCTCGACGGCGGGCCGTCGGAAGTCGGCATCGAATCGACGATCCTCGACCTGTCGCGCGGCTTCCCGGCGCTGCTGCGCCCGGGTCATGTGACGCCGCAGCAGATCGCGGACGTGCTCGGCCGCGCGCCGCGGCTGCCGGACGGCAGCGACGCGACCGCGCCGCGCGCGTCCGGCACGCTGAAGGCGCATTACGCGCCGCGCACGCCGCTCGCGCTGCTGCCGTTCGATCAACTGGAGCCGCTGCTCGCCGCCGCGCACGCGGCCGGCGAACGGGTCGCGCTGGTCGCGCGCGCATCGCGCGCGGGCCGCTGGGCGCAGGCCGCCGACGTGCATTTCATCGCCGCGCCGGAAGATCCGCAGGCGTATGCGCACGCGCTCTACGGGATGCTGCGCGCGCTCGACCGGGCGGACGTCGCGCGGATCCTCGTCGAGAAGCTGCCCGACACCGTCGAATGGATCGCGGTCAACGACCGGCTCGGCCGCGCGGCGGCCGCGTTCGAAGCGCAGGGGTAAGGGCGCGGGCGGTTGCCGCGGCGGCATTCGCGGACGAGATGAAAAGAAAACGCCCGACCGGCGAGAACCGGTCGGGCGTTTTTCGTTGCGTGCGTCGCGCTTACTTGCCGACGCCGGTCGATGCGATCTGCTGCTCGACGAACTGCGCGAACAGCGCGTGCAGGCGCGTCGTCGGGTGGACCGTGTCGGCGAACATGTAGGTCTGGTCCGCGTTCGCCGTCGTGTAGGTCTGCGGCGAGCAGAACAGCGACGAGCCGAAGGCCGTCGGCACCGGCGCGCCGAACTTCGTTGCTGCGGCCACCATTGCCTTCAGGTTGCACGCGGTGTCGGTGTTCGACACGGCGAAGCCGTTCGCCTGATAGTTGGCTGCGATGCCGTCCTGCCACGTGAACACGTCGACCAGCTTGTACTTCGTCGGATCGACCTTCAGCGCGGCCAGCGTGCCGGCGAGCGTCTGGTTGAACAGCCCCGACAGCTGCGTGAAGGTTGCCTGCGTGCCGCCTTGCAGCGCGAGCGGCGTGCCGCCGATGTCCGGGATGTTCGACACGAACACGTGCGTGCCGCCTGCGGCGACGATCTGCTGGACGAGCCCCCCGAGCTGCTGCGCGGCCAGGCCGATCGCCTGCGCGGCCGCGAGTTGCGCGGCCGGCGTGTTGCCCTGCGCCTGCGCGACCTGCGCCTGGTAGAAGATGTCGTTCGCGCCGCCGTTGATCAGCACGATCTGGCCGGCGTTGAAGTTGCCGTGCTGCGACAGGTACTGCTTGACCTGGTCGGCGATCGGCGTCGTCGTCGCCTGCGCGAAGTCGGAATTCGGCACGCTCGCGTCCGCGTGGCCGATGCCCGGCTGCAGCGTGACGCGCGAGCCGCCCTGTGCATAGCCGAGGCCGCCCGTCGCCTGCAGCGGGATGCCGAAGCCGCCCTGGTTGGCGGGCTGCAGCGTGTCGCCGTAGTAATTCGCGACGTTCTGCGTCCAGACCTGCCCCGGGTTGGTCGTGAAGCGCCCGCCGCCGAAGCCGAGCAGGATCTGCGAATAGGTGCCGACGTCGGACAGGCTGTCGCCGAACGACACGATCTGCATCTTCACGCCGGACGGCGGCGCGGCGGGCGCGTTGTTGTCGTCGCCGCCGCCGCATGCGGCGAGCAGCGCGAACGCGGCGCCTGCGATCGCAACCTGGGCGGTGCGCAGCAGGCGGTGCCGTGCGCGGGACGGTGCGGTTCGTTGTGGTTGCATCGATCGATCTCCTCGTTGATATGGCCTGATGTTTCGCATCTGCCGCATGCCCGCTCAGGTCCGGGTCGCGGCGGCCGTTGGCTGAAAGTTGTTCTAGCTTGACCGGTTCGCGCCTGCGGGCGGCGCCGTGCGCGGATCGTCAGCGGCGGCGCCAGCGATTCGTGCATGATAAGCGCTCGCCCATTCGGGCGGCCCGAAAACCGCGCGCAGCTTGTTGCGCCATCCGGGCACGCGCCACGCATCGGCGGCCATCGAGCCCCACTCGTGGAACGTCGCGACGAGCGGGTTGTTCGAGCCGAGCCGCTCGACGATCCCGTATTGGGGCGGGTCGGCCGGCGTCTCCTCGACGAAGCTGCCGAACAGCCGATCCCAGATCACGAGCACGCCCGCATAGTTGCGGTCGATGTAGCGCGGGTTGCGCGCATGGTGCGCGCGATGGATCGACGGCGTGTTGAAGACGTATTCGATCCAGCCGAGCTTGCCGAACGCCTGCGTATGCACGAAGAACTGGAACGCGAGGTTGATCAGCACGATGCCGACGATCTGCTGCGGCGGAAAGCCGAGCAGCGCGAGCGGCAGCCAGAACGCCCACATGCCGGCGACCGGATACATCAGGCTCTGGCGCATCGCGGTCGAGAAATTCATCCGCTCGGACGAGTGGTGCACGACGTGCGCGGCCCACAGCCAGCGCACGCGGTGGCTTGCGCGATGGAACACGTAGTAGAGGAGGTCCTGTGCGACGAACAGCACGGCGAACGACAGCCAGCCGTCCTGCCACGTGAAGAGGCGGTAGTACCGGTAGCAGTACGCGTACACGGGAATCACGAACAGCCACGCGACCTTGTCCGCGCCCTGGTGCATCAGCGCGAGCGCGGCGTTGCACAGCGTGTCCCGCCAGGCGTAGACGGCGGCCTGCGGACGGGTGCGGGCGAAGTGCCGGGCCTCCCAGCCGATGCAGAGCAGGAAGACGGGCGCCAGCGCGAGCAGAAGCAATTCGACGTCGAATCGCATGGGCGTGTCTCCTCCTTCTTTCCCCTGCAAGTCTCGTGGCCGGGCAGTCGCCCGATTGTGAATATGGGTCAGGCGACAGCCTACGCAATCGGGTCGCGCTAGGCGAGGGGGGAGCGTAGAGGGTTCCCTCAGAGGACAGGGTTTCTACCGAAGCCGCGCCGTGCGGGGCTGCGCGGTGCGGCCCCGTTTTGCCGGCGCGGCCGTCAGCGCGCGCCCGCGTAGATCCATTCGAGCAGGCTGTCGTGCGCGGCGCGCGCGGCTTCCGCGTGATCGTCGTTGATGAAGCTGACGACGACGTAGCTCTGGCCGTCCGCGCCCGCGACGTAGCCGGCGATCGCGCGCACGTCGCGCAGCGTGCCGGTCTTGATGTGCGCGTTGCCGAGCACGCCCGCGCTCGTGAGCCGGTTCTTCATCGTGCCGTCGATGCCGGCGATCGGCAGCGAATCGATGAACGCCTGCGCGACCGGGCTCGCGTTCGCGGCCTGCAGCAGCGCGGCGAGCGACTGCGCGCTCACGTGCTCGTCGCGCGACAGGCCCGAGCCGTTGTCGAGCACGAGCTCCGGCATCGCGATGCCGCCTTTCTGCAGGAACGCGCGGATCACGCGGCTCGACTGCTCGGGCGTCGCGGGCGGCTTGCCGCGTTCCGCGCCGATCGTCAGGAACAGGTTGCGCGCCATCACGTTGTTGCTGAACTTGTTGATGTCGTAGACGACGCTGCCGAGCACCGGGCTGTGGTGCACGGCGACGGGCCGCGCGCTCGTCGGCACCTTGCCCTCGCTCACGGGGCCCGCGATGGTGCCGCCGTCCTGCTGCCACAGCGCGAGGAAGCCGCGCGCGAAGAACGTCGAGTGGTCGAGGATCGCGAGGTTGGTCGTGCGCGCGCCGCAGCGCAGCGGATAGTCGCCCGCGAACGACGCGGTCAGCATGCCGTCGCCGGCCGTCAGCGTCGGGCGCGCCGCGGCCGACGCCGCGCCGCACGAGCCGTTGCCTTCATGGAGCTGGTTGTCGATCGACAGGTTCGCGAGCGGCGGCAGCACGTCGATCGCGACCTTGCCGTCGTCGCCCGGCGTCAGCGTGAACGAGACGGCCTTGAACGCGTACAGCAGCGGGTCGGGGCCGACGTTGTACGGCGCGCTCGCGTCGTCGTCGAACGCCGGCAGGTCGCGCGTCGATGCCGCGAAATAGGTCTTGTCGAGCACGAGGCCGCCGCTCACGCGCTTGATGCCGGCCTTGCGGATCTTGTCGACGAGGTCGATCAGCTCCTCCGGCACGAGCTTCGGATCGCCGGTGCCCTTGATGTACAGGTTGCCCTGCAGCGTGCCGTCCGGGTCGAGCGTGCCGTCCGCATAGGCGGACGTGCGCCAGCGGAAGTCGGGGCCGAGGATCGACAGGCCCGAGAAGGTCGTGACGAGCTTCATCGTCGATGCCGGCAGCATCGGGCGGCTCGCGTTCCACGCGACGAGCGGCTCCGGATCGCCTACCCGCTCGACGACGACGCTCATCGCCGACGCGGGCACCTTCGCGCGCTGCAGCGCGACCAGCACGGACGGCGGCAGGCCGGCCGCGCGCGCGGCGGCGGACACGACGGGCGGCTTGTGCGGCTTCTTGCGGGCTTGCGCGGGCGGCGCGAACGACAGGGCGGTACAGGCGGCGAGGACGGCGGCGGCGCGCAGGCAGAGGCGGGCGCGGGGCGCGAACCGGGCGGCGAGGACGGAAATCGGCATGGACGAATACGGGAAAGCGGGTGCGTGAGCGAGGCGCGCGCGGCGCCGAAGCGCACATTGTAGAGACAAGTTGGGTCGGATCCGATGAAACCGCCGGGGTGTGGCGCGCGATGCCGCGCACGCAATCCGCGGCGCTACAATGCTCGGCATGATTCACTCGTCCCACGGATGCCGACCCAGATGCGGATATTGCTTGTCGAAGACGACCGGATGATCGCCGAGGGCGTGCGCAAGGCGCTGCGCTCGGACGGCTTCGCGGTCGACTGGGTGCAGGACGGCGACGCGGCGCTCACCGCGCTCGGCGGCGAGACGTACGACCTGTTGCTGCTCGATCTGGGCCTGCCGAAGCGCGACGGCATCGACGTGCTGCGCACGCTGCGCGCGCGCGGGCTGGCGCTGCCGGTGCTGATCGTCACCGCGCGCGACGCGATCGCCGATCGCGTGAAGGGGCTCGACGCGGGCGCCGACGACTACCTGATCAAGCCGTTCGATCTCGACGAGCTGGGCGCGCGGATGCGCGCGCTGATCCGCCGCCAGGCGGGGCGCAGCGAGTCGCTGATCCGCCACGGCGCGCTGACGCTCGATCCCGCTTCGCATCAGGTGACGCTCGACGGCTCGCCCGTCGCGCTGTCGGCGCGCGAGTTCGCGCTGCTCGAGGCGCTGCTCGCGCGGCCCGGCGCGGTGCTGTCGAAGAGCCAGCTCGAGGAGAAGATGTACGGCTGGGGCGAGGAGATCGGCAGCAACACCGTCGAGGTCTACATCCACGCGCTGCGCAAGAAGCTCGGCTCGGACCTGATCCGCAACGTGCGCGGGCTCGGCTACATGGTCGTCAAGGAAAGCTGACGCGTGAGGTCGATCCGTCATCAATTGCTGATCTGGCTGCTGGCGATCGTCGTCGCCGGCGTGGGCCTCGCCGGCTGGCTGATCTACCGGCAGGCGCTCGCGGAGGCGAACGAGCTGTTCGACTACCAGCTGCAGGAGATCGCCGCGGCGCTGCCGTCCGAGCCGTTCTCGCAGGTGTTCGGCTCGCGCACCAACGGCGACGAAGGCATCGTGATCCAGATCTGGAACCGCAACGGCGTGCTGATGTACTTCTCGCATCCGCGCGCGCCGATCGCGCCGCGCGCCGAGCTCGGCTTCTCGACCGAGCGCACCGACCGCGGCGAATGGCGCGTGTACGGCGCGATCGTCGGCGACAACGTCGTGCAGCTCGCGCAGCCGGTGTCGGTGCGCAACCGGCTCGCGGCGAACGTCGCGCTGCGCACGCTGTGGCCGCTGATCGTGCTGCTGCCGTTCCTCGGCGCGGCCGTGTGGATGATCGTCGGGCGCGGGCTCGCGCCGCTGCGCCGCGTGACGCGCGCAGTCGAGGCGCGCCGGCCCGAGGCGCTCGATCCGCTGCCCGATGCGCCGCTGCCGCTCGAGGTGCAGCCGCTCGTGCATGCGCTCAACGGGCTGCTCGCGCGGCTGTCGGCGGCGCTCGACACGCAGAAGGCGTTCGTGGCCGACGCCGCGCACGAGCTGCGCACGCCGCTCGCGGCCGTGCAGATCCAGGCGCAGCTCGTCGGGCGCGCGAAGGACGACGCGTCGCGCCGCGAGGCGCTCGCCGACCTGCAGGACGGCGTCACGCGCGCGACGCGCCTCGCGGAACAGCTGCTCGCGCTCGCCCGCTCGGAACCGGACGGCGGGACGGTGCGCGAGGCGGTCGACCTGCAGGCGCTGCTCGCCGAATGCGCGGCCGCGCACGCGCCGCTCGCGCAGCGGCGCGGCATCGACCTCGGCTTCGAGGAGTCGCAGCCCGCGCGGGTCGTCGCCGATGTTGCCGCGCTGCGCGTGATGTTCGGCAACCTGCTCGACAACGCGGTCAAGTACACGCCCGACGGCGGCCGCATCGACGTGTCGCTGATGCGCGACGCGGCCGGCCGCGCGTGCGTGCAGATCGGCGACAGCGGCCCGGGCATCCCGGCCGAGGAGCGCGAGCGCGTGTTCGACCGCTTCTACCGCGACAGCTCCGCGCGGGCCCGCACCGACGTGTCGGGCAGCGGGCTCGGCCTCGCGATCGTCAAGCGCGTTGCGGCGCAGCAGGGCGCGACGGTGACGCTCGGCGACGCGGCGGCGGGCGGCCTGCTCGTCAGCGTCGTGTTCCGCAACGCCGAGATGCCGGCCGAGACGCCGCGCCAGTCCGAGCCGGTGTGAAGGAGGCGGATTGGGCAGGATCGGCGCAGAAGGCCGTCCGCACGCCTTCCGGCGGTGGTTTAAGCCCCGTTTAAGGCTGATTAAGCCTCCTTTAAGTCAGGGTCGTTACGCTGCGTTGTAACAAAAGAGGAGGTCCTACGATGAACACCCGATTCCTTGCGCGCGGCGCCGTTGCCGTCGCGGTGGCGGCCGCGCTGTCCGCCGGCTACGTGGCGGGCACCCGGCGTGCCGATCCGCAGATCATCACGCCCGCGCAGGCGGCCGCGCTGATGCCGGCCGAAGCGGCCGCGAAGACGGGCATTCCCGATTTCTCCGGGCTCGTCGAGACCTACGGCCCGGCGGTCGTGAACATCAGCGCGAAGCACGTGGTGAAGCAGACCGCGCGGCGCATGCAGCAGCCGCAGCTGCCGATCGACCCGAGCGACCCGTTCTACCAGTTCTTCAAGCACTTCTACGGCCAGATGCCCGGCATGGGCGGCGACGCGCAGCCGGACGAGCAGCCGAGCGCGAGCCTCGGCTCCGGGTTCATCGTCAGCGCGGACGGCTATATCCTGACGAATGCGCACGTGATCGACGGCGCGAACGTCGTCACCGTGAAGCTGACCGACAAGCGCGAGTACAAGGCGAAGGTCGTCGGCGCGGACAAGCAGTCCGACGTCGCGGTGCTGAAGATCGACGCGAGCGGGCTGCCGATCGTGAAGATCGGCGATCCGGCGCAGAGCAAGGTCGGCCAGTGGGTGGTCGCGATCGGCTCGCCGTACGGCTTCGACAACACGGTGACCTCCGGCATCATCAGCGCGAAGTCGCGCGCGCTGCCCGACGAGAACTACACGCCGTTCATCCAGACCGACGTGCCGGTCAACCCCGGCAACTCGGGCGGCCCGCTGTTCAACCTGAAGGGCGAGGTGATCGGCATCAACTCGATGATCTATTCGCAGACGGGCGGCTTCCAGGGCCTGTCGTTCGCGATCCCGATCAACGAGGCGATCAAGGTGAAGGACGAGCTGGTGAAGACGGGCCACGTGAGCCGCGGCCGCCTCGGCGTCGCGGTGCAGGGGCTGAACCAGACGCTGGCCAGCTCGTTCGGGCTGCCGAAGCCGGACGGCGCGCTCGTCAGCTCGGTCGACCCGAACGGCCCGGCCGCGAAGGCGGGCCTGCAGCCGGGCGACGTGATCCTGGCGGTCAACGGCGTGCCGGTGGCCGATTCGACGACGCTGCCGTCGCAGATCGCGAGCTTCAAGCCCGGCTCCAAGGCCGACCTGCAGATCTGGCGCGACAAGTCGAAGAAGACGGTCAGCGTGACGCTCGGCTCGATGGCCGACGCCAAGGTCGCGTCGAACGACGGCGGTCCGGTCGAGCAGGGCCGGCTCGGCGTCGCGGTGCGGCCGCTGTCGCCGCAGGAGCGCAGCGCGACGCAGCTGTCGCACGGGCTGCTGGTCCAGCAGGCGGGCGGCCCTGCCGCGAGCGCGGGCATCCAGCCGGGCGACGTGATCCTCGCGGTGAACGGCCGGCCGGTGACGAGCCCCGAACAGCTGCGCGACGCGGTGAAGGGCGCCGGCAACAGCCTCGCGCTGCTGATCCAGCGCGACAATGCGCAGATCTTCGTGCCGGTCGACCTGAGCTGACCGGCACGCGCCGCCGGCCCGCCGCCGGCGGCGCGAACAGGCCTCGGTTCCGATCCAAAGGAGAGTGCCATGCAACATCCACGCAGCATGTCCCGATTCGCGATCGCCGCGGCGCTGGCCGTCGGCGTTGCGGCCGGCGCAACCGGCGCATACGCGCAGTCGGACGGCCTGCCCGCCGCGCGTCAACAGGGCGACGTCAGCTTCGTGTCCGGCGGCGTCGGGCAGGACGAATCGACGGCGTTCCAGCGCAACGAAGCCGCGTGGCCGCTCGCGCTGCGCTTCACGGGGGCGGGCGGCGAGTTCCTGGCCGACGTCCACGTGCGGATTACCGACGCGAAAGGCGCCGAAGTGCTGAAGACCGACGCGCACGGGCCGTACATGCTCGTGAAGCTGCCGCCGGGCCGCTACACGGTGCAGGCGTCGTACCAGGGCAAGGACGAGACGCGCAGCGTCACGGTGACCGCGAAGGGCGGCGCGAGGCAGGCGTTCACCTGGTCCGCGAAATAGACGGCAATGAGAGACGGCAATGAGCCGGCAATGCCCGGTTGGTGGCGACAGTCGCGCAATTCGTGCGACTTTCGCCGATAATGAAAGCCACGGCGCCCGCGCCGTGGCTTTTGTGCTTCTTGGTGCGTACCCCGGCCCGCCTGCCGGGCCGTCCGTAGGAGGAGATCGATGACCGCTGCAGCCGACCCTCGCCTCGAAATCGTGCCGAATCGCCATCGCGTGCGCGTGATTCATCGGGGGATTACGTACGCGGACACGCTCGGCGCGCTGACCGTGCGCGAGTCGGGCCTGCCGGACGTTTACTACCTGCCCCGCGCCGACGTCAACATGAGCCGGCTCGTGCGGTCGCGCCAGACGACCGTCTGCGGGCTGAAGGGGCAAGCGATCTATTTCGATTTGCAGACGGAAGACGGCGTGATCGAAAACGCCGCATGGAGTTACGAGGAACCGAAGTCGGCGGCGCTGGCGCTTGCGCGCTATGTCGCCTTCGATGCCGCGCGGGTCGACAGTCTCGTCGAGACGTCCTGAGCGGCAAGTGTTCATCGGGGAGGCATCATGGAACTGAACGACGCATTACGCGTGCCGCTTGCGCCGTCGGTCGTCCGGGACGCACTGGAGGACATCGCGCTGCTGCGCGCGAGTTTTGATCATTGTGAATCGTTCGTCGAGCTGACGCGCGGCGAGTACGCGCTGACGCTGACCGTGCCGCTCGGCCCGCTGCGGGCGCGCTACGACGTGCGCGCGCATGTCGCGAGCGAGCAGGGCGATGCGGAGGGGCAGCCGCGCCGGACCCTGAACTTCAAGGCGCGCGCCGACGGTATCGGCGCGCTGCGCGGCCAGATCGAAATCGTGCTGTTGCCGGAGTCGCACGACGCGAACGCGACCCGCGTCGAATACGTGCTGTGGGCGACCGCGACCGGGCCGCTCGCCGAGCTGCCGACGCGGCAGATCGAGAACGCGCTGCACGAATGGGCCGACGACTTCTTCGGCGAATTCTGCGCGGTGGTGCAGGCGAAGCACGGGCTTGCGCCGAACCGCGCGCGCACCACTGCGCATCGGCGCCAGCATGTGTTCCTGCGGCCGGCGTCGCTCGCGGGGACGGCGAAACGTCCGCCGCTGCAGCACCTCGGCGGCGCGCTGACCGGCCGGGCGGCCAGCGCGGTCCATCAACGCGAATCCTCTCCGGTGCCGGTCTGGGCGTGGGCGGCGATGATCGTGATCGTCGCGCTGCTGCTCTACGCGGCGCGCTGGTTCAACGGCTGAGCCCAACCCCGCGCAGGCCGCATCCCGCAGGCCGCCGCGCATGCGGCGGCCGTTACCTCGGCGCGTCCGCCGCCGTTCCCCGAAATTCCCGCCGATAAGCCGACGGCGACGTGCCGAGCGCGCTCGCGAAATGCTGGCGCAGCGACACGCTCGACCCGTAGCCGGCCGCCTGCGCGATCGCGTCGATCGATTGTCCGGTGGTTTCCAGCAGATGCTGCGCGCGCGCGAGCCGTTCGGCCTGCAGCCACGCGATCACGGTCGTGCCGGTCGCCTGGCGGAAGTGCCGGGTGAACGTGCGGCGGCTCATCAGCACGCGCGCCGCGAGCGAGTCGACGCCGTGCGGCGCGTCGAGATGCGTGCGCACCCAGTCGAGCAGGCCGGCGAGCCGCGCGTCGCGCGGGTGCGCGGCGACGGGCTGCGGCACGTATTGCGCCTGCCCGCCCTGGCGGTGCGGCGGAATCACGAGGCGCCGCGCGATCCGGTTCGCCGCGTCGGCGCCGAAGCGGCGGCGCACCACGTGCAGGCAGCAGTCGAGCCCCGCGGCGGTGCCGGCCGACGTCATCAGGTTGCCGTCGTCGACGTACAGCACGTCGGGGTCGAGCCGCACGCGCGGAAAGCGCCGCGCGAAGTCGTCCGCCCACGCCCAGTGCGTGGTCGCCGGGCGATCGTCGAGCAGGCCGGCTGCCGCGAGCACGTACGCGCCGAGGCACAGCCCGACCAGCAGCGCGCCGCGCTCGGCGGCGGCGCGCACCGCGTCGAGCAGCACCGCCGGCGGCGTTTCGTCCGGGTCGCGCCAGCTCGGCACGATGACGATCTGCGCGTCGTCGAGCGCATCGAGCCCGAGCGGGGCCGAGATCGTGAAGCCGCCGGTCGTCGCGAGCGGGCCCCGGTCCGCCGAGCACACGCGGAAGTCGAACGCGGGCGTGTCGGCCGCGTCGCGCTCCTTGCCGAACACGACGGACGGGACCGACAGGTGGAACGGACTGATGCCGTCGAACGCGATCGCGGCGACGACGGTGGGAGAAGAGATGGCGGGGACGGCGGGCATGACGGGCTCCGGAATGCGGATGGCCCGATTCTATCGAAGAATGGCAATCGGGCCGCTGTCGGGGCCGGCGCCGCAGTTCGACAATGCGTCGCATCGCGCTGCCGACTGCGCCCGTTGCGGGGCGGGGCGGCGCGTCCGAACCAGGAGAACAACATGTCGAAGCCCGCTTCAACGCCCACCGGCCGCCGCGCCCTCATCGTGATCGACGTGCAGAACGAATACGTGACGGGCGATCTGCCGATCGAATACCCGCCCGTCGACACGTCGCTCGCGAACCTCGGCCGCGCGATCGATGCCGCGCATGCGGCCGGCGTGCCGGTGATCGTCGTCCAGCACGTCGCGCCGGCCGGCGCGCCGATCTTCGCGCCCGGCAGCGACGGCGTCGAACTGCATCCGGTGGTTGCGTCGCGGCCGTACGCGCACCGGATCGAGAAGTCGCTCGCGAGCGCGTTCGCGGGCACCGATCTCGCCGCATGGCTCGACGCGCACGGCATCGACACGCTCGCGGTGGCCGGCTACATGACGCACAACTGCAATGCGTCGACCGTGTATCACGCGGCGCATGCGGGGCTGAACGTCGAGTATCTGGAGGATGCGACGGGCGCGGTGCCGTACGAGAACGCGGCCGGCGCGGCAAGCGCAGAGGAGATCCACCGCGCGTACACGGTGGTGTTCCAGTCGAACTTCGCGGCGGTGATGTCGACCGACGCATGGATCGCCGGGCTGGCGGGCGGCGCGATGCCGGCGCGCGAGTCGGTGTCCGCGTCGAACCGGCGGGCCCGCGCGCGCCGCGCGCAGGCCGCCTGACGTGCCGCCGCGTGCGCCGGCGCGCGCGGCGCGTCAGTCGTCCTTCAGCATCGCCGGGCTGTAGCGCAGCATGTCGAAGCAGCCGTCGACGAGCTTTTCCGCATGCTGCTCCGCGTCGATCTCGTCGGGGAGCATCAGCATGTCGCGCACGAAGCCGCTGACGAGCGCGTGCAGCATCAGGGTCGCGCGCCACGTGTCGAGCCGTTCCGGCAGCAACTTCAGTTGCACGGCCATCGCGAGATCGGCGTCGATCGCGTGCAGCGCGTCGCTCATGCCGGCACGATTGCGCTGCAGCAGCGGCTCCAGGTCCGCCACGTACTCGCACTTCATGAACAGGATGCTGAACACCCGGCGCAGCTGCGAATCGCGCTGGACGCCGAGCAGGCACCAGATCAGGATCTTGCGGACCTTGTCGAGCGGATTGCTGCCGGGCGCGTCGGCCGGCAATTTCTTCAGTTCGTCGATCGGCAGCAGCACGCGATCGAACATCGCGTCGAACAGCTCGCTCTTGTTCGCGAAATGCCAGTAGATGGCGCCGCGCGTCACGCCGGCGTGGTGCGCGATGTCCGCGAGCGACGTGTGCGACACGCCCTTCTCGAAGAACACGTGTTCGGCGGCGTCGAGGATGCCGTTGCGCGTGGCAAGGGCTTCCTCCTTGGTGCGTCTGACCATATTCAGGCCTGGGGGAGATCGATCGGTGGGCGAAACAATAAGGTTCGCATCCCTCGCCGTACCCGTGCAAACGGGCTATCCTAGCGACTCGTAACGTTTCGTAATACCAGCGGTCGCGGCGGCGCAGGGTCTTTTTACATACATTCGTGAATGTATATACAATACCACCCTACGATCGAATGGCCAAAGGGGCAATCAGTTAATATCCCACACTGCTGATTCCCGCCAAAGCACTACCAGCCCGCAGTTCGGGGCGTCTTCGTCGGCACAGTGGTTCCGTGCCGCTTGCTGTATCTAGCAGTCCAGTAATTCAGGTGTTCGATCAGCGCCGCAAGGCGCATCCGTGTTGCGTCCGGGCCGGGCGCGACACTCATTCCATTGGTTACACACAGAGGTCGCTCCATGCGCGTCGAACGGGTTCCATACCGCTTAATCACTGTCGCGACGGCCGCCGTTTTCCTGGCCGCGTGCGGGAAAAAAGAATCGGCACCGCCGCCGCAAACGCCGGAAGTCGGCGTCGTCACCGTCCAGCCGGAAACCGTGCCGGTCTTCACCGAACTGCCGGGCCGCACCAACGCGTTCCTGGTCGCGCAGGTGCGCGCGCGGGTCGACGGCATCGTGCTGCGCCGTGAATTCACCGAGGGCACCGACGTCAAGGCGGGCCAGCGCCTCTACAAGATCGACCCGGCGCCGTACCTCGCGCAACTGAACAGTGCGAAGGCGTCGCTCGCGAAGGCGCAGGCGAACCTCGCGACGCAGAACGCACTGGTCGCGCGCTACAAGGTGCTGGTGGGCGCGAACGCGATCAGCAAGCAGGACTACGACAACGCGGTCGCCGCGCAAGGGCAGGCGGCGGCGGACGTCGCGGCGGGCAAGGCGGCGGTGGACACCGCGCAGATCAACCTCGGCTATACGGACGTGGTGTCGCCGATCACCGGCCGCGTCGGCATCTCGCAGGTCACGCCGGGCGCGTACGTGCAGGCGAGCCAGGCGACGCTGATGTCGACGGTGCAGCAGCTCGATCCGGTGTACGTGGACCTGACGCAGTCGAGCCTCGACGGGCTGAAGCTGCGCCAGGACGTGCAGAGCGGGCGGATCAAGACGAGCGGCCCGGGGGCGGCGAAGGTGTCGCTGATCCTGGAGGACGGCAAGACGTACTCGGAGCCGGGCAAGCTGCAGTTCTCGGACGTGACGGTGGATCAGGCGACGGGCTCGGTGACGATCCGCGCGATCTTCCCGAACCCGAACAGGGTGCTGCTGCCGGGGATGTTCGTGCGCGCGCGGATCGAGGAAGGCGTGAACGAGCACGCGTTCCTGGTGCCGCAGATCGGCGTCACGCATGACCAGAAGGGGCAGGCGGTCGCGCTGGTGGTGGGGGCGGACAACAAGGTTGCGCCGCGTCCGCTGACGACGACGGGCATGCAGGGGCAGAACTGGATCGTCGAAGGCGGGCTGCAGGCGGGCGACCGGGTGATCGTGCAGGGCATCGACAAGGTGCGTCCGGGCGCGACCGTGAAGACGGTTGCGGCCCAGCTCGCGCAGGCGCAGGGCGCCGCCGCAGGGGCTGCAGCGCCGGCCGCCGCGCCGTCGTCGGGCTCGTCGCCCGCCGCGTCGCCTGCCGCCTCGTCGGCTGCAGCGTCGGGCGCCGCCCCGGCGAGCGCTGCCGCCGCGTCGAGTGCTCATTAACAGGGAGCCTGTTTCATGGCAAAGTTTTTTATCGATCGCCCGATCTTTGCATGGGTGATCGCCATCATCCTGATGCTGGCCGGGGTCGCGGCGATCTTCACGCTGCCGATCGCGCAGTATCCGACGATCGCGCCGCCATCGATCCAGATCTCCGCGAACTACCCGGGCGCTTCCGCGAAGACGGTGGAAGACACGGTGACGCAGGTGATCGAGCAGCAGATGAGCGGTCTCGACAACTTCCTGTACATGTCGTCGACGAGTGACGACTCGGGCACGGCGACGATCACGCTGACGTTCGCGCCGGGCACCAACGCCGACATCGCGCAGGTCCAGGTGCAGAACAAGCTGTCGCTCGCGACGCCGATCCTGCCGCAGGTCGTGCAGCAGCTCGGCCTGTCGGTGACGAAGTCGAGCAGCAGCTTCCTGCTGGTGCTCGCCTTCACGTCCGAAGACGGCAGCATGAGCCGCTACGACCTCGCGAACTACGTCGCGTCGCACGTGAAGGACCCGATCAGCCGGCTCAACGGCGTCGGCACCGTCACGCTGTTCGGCTCGCAGTACGCGATGCGGATCTGGCTCGATCCGACCCGCCTGACCAACTACGGCCTCACGCCGGTCGACGTGACCAGCGCGATCAGCGCGCAGAACGTGCAGGTCGCGGGCGGCCAGCTCGGCGGCACGCCGGCGAAGCCGGGCACGATGCTGCAGGCGACGATCACCGAGGCGACGCTGCTGCGCACGCCGGAGGAGTTCGGCAACATCCTGCTGAAGGTCAACCCGGACGGTTCGCAGGTTCGCCTGAAGGATGTCGGGAACGTCGCGCTCGGCGCGGAAAACTACAACTTCGACACCAAGTACAACGGCAAGCCGAGCGCGGCGCTGGGCATCCAGCTCGCGACCAACGCGAACGCGCTCGCGACCGCGAAGGCGGTGCGCCAGCAGGTGGACACGCTGTCGAAGTACTTCCCGCACGGCCTGTCGGTGTCGTATCCGTATGACACGACGCCGTTCGTGAAGCTGTCGATCGAGGAAGTGGTCAAGACGCTGCTCGAAGGCATCGTGCTGGTGTTCCTCGTGATGTATCTGTTCCTGCAGAACCTGCGGGCGACGATCATCCCGACGATCGCGGTGCCGGTCGTGCTGCTCGGCACGTTCGCGATCATGTCGCTGGTGGGCTTCTCGATCAACACGCTGTCGATGTTCGGCCTCGTGCTCGCGATCGGTCTCTTGGTCGACGATGCGATCGTGGTGGTGGAGAACGTCGAGCGGGTGATGGCGGAGGAGGGCTTGTCGCCGAAGGAGGCGACCAGGAAGGCGATGGGCCAGATCACCGGCGCGCTGGTCGGCGTCGCGCTCGTGCTGTCGGCGGTGTTCGTGCCGGTGGCGTTCTCGGGCGGCTCGGTGGGCGCGATCTATCGTCAGTTCTCGCTGACGATCGTGTCGGCGATGGTGCTGTCGGTGCTCGTCGCGCTGATCCTGACGCCGGCGCTGTGCGCGACGATCCTCAAGCCGATTCCGCAGGGTCACCACGAAGAGAAGAAGGGCTTCTTCGGCTGGTTCAACCGCACGTTCAACCAGAGCCGCGACAAGTACCACGTCGGCGTGCACCACGTGATCAAGCGCTCGGGCCGCTGGCTCATCATCTACCTGGTCGTGATCGTCGCGGTCGGCCTGCTGTTCGTGCGCCTGCCCAAGTCGTTCCTGCCGGATGAGGACCAGGGCCTGATGTTCGTGATCGTGCAGACGCCGTCCGGCTCGACGCAGGAAACCACCGCGAAGACGCTCGCGAACATTTCCGACTACCTGTTGAACGACGAGAAGGAAATCGTCGAATCCGCGTTCACGGTCAACGGCTTCAGCTTCGCGGGCCGCGGCCAGAACTCGGGTCTCGTGTTCGTCAGGCTGAAGGATTACTCGCAGCGTCAGCACGCGAACCAGAAGGTGCAGGCGCTGATCGGCCGGATGTTCGGGCGTTACTCGAAGTACAAGGACGCGCTGGTGATTCCGTTCAACCCGCCGTCGATTCCGGAACTCGGCACCGCCGCCGGCTTCGACTTCGAGCTGACGGACAACGCGGGCGTCGGCCACGACGCGCTGATGGCCGCGCGCAACCAGCTGCTGATGATGGCTTCGAAGGATCCGACGCTGCAGGGCGTGCGTCCGAACGGCCTGAACGATACGCCGCAGTACAAGGTGAACATCGACCGCGAGAAGGCGAACGCGCTCGGCGTCACCGCGCAGGCGATCGACCAGACGTTCTCGATCGCATGGGCGTCGCAGTACGTGAACAACTTCCTCGACACCGACGGCCGGATCAAGAAGGTCTACGTGCAGTCCGACGCGCCGTTCCGGATGACGCCGGAAGACCTGAACATCTGGTACGTGCGCAACGGCACGGGCGGGATGGTGCCGTTCAGCGCGTTCGCGACCGGCCACTGGACCTACGGTTCGCCGAAGCTCGAGCGCTACAACGGCATCTCGGCGATGGAAATCCAGGGCCAGGCCGCACCGGGCAAGTCGACCGGCCAGGCGATGGCGGCGATGGAAGCGCTCGCGAAGAAGCTGCCGGAAGGCGTCGGCTATTCGTGGACGGGGCTGTCGTACCAGGAAATCCAGTCGGGTTCGCAGGCGCCGATCCTCTATGCGATCTCGATCCTCGTCGTGTTCCTGTGTCTCGCGGCGCTGTATGAAAGCTGGTCGATCCCGTTCTCGGTGATCATGGTCGTGCCGCTCGGCGTGATCGGCGCACTGCTCGCGGCGACGCTGCGCGGCCTCGAGAACGACGTGTTCTTCCAGGTCGGCCTGCTGACCACGGTGGGCCTGTCCGCGAAGAACGCGATCCTGATCGTCGAGTTCGCGCGCGAGCTGCAGGTAACGGAGAAGATGGGGCCGATCGAGGCCGCGCTGGAAGCGGCGCGCCTGCGGCTGCGTCCGATCCTGATGACGTCGCTCGCGTTCATTCTCGGCGTGATGCCGCTCGCGATCAGCAACGGCGCGGGCTCGGCGAGCCAGCACGCGATCGGCACCGGCGTGATCGGCGGGATGATCACCGCGACGTTCCTCGCGATCTTCATGATCCCGATGTTCTTCGTGAAGATCCGCGCGATCTTCAGCGGCGAGAAGGAAGACGTCGACGAGGCGCTGCGTCTTGCGCAGGATCACATGCACCAGGCGGAGAAGGGCGACCACGGCGACGACGAGAAGAAGGGGCAGTGATGATGCAAAAACATGCTTTGACTGCAATCGCGGTCGCGCTCTTCGCCACGGGCTGCACGATGGCGCCGCATTACACGCGGCCCGATGCGCCCGTTTCGCAGGCGTTCCCGTCCGGCGGCGTGTACGCGACGCAGCCGGCCGCGGCGGCCGGCGCGCGCAGCGCGAACGGCCAGGCGGCGACCGACATCGGCTGGCGCGAGTTCTTCGTCGATCCGCGCCTGCAGCGGCTGATCGAGATCGCGCTGAACAACAACCGCGACCTGCGGGTCGCGGTGCTGAACATCGCGGCCGCGCGTGCGCAGTACCAGATCACGCGTGCGGACCTGTTCCCGACGCTCGACGCGGTGGGCACCGGCAATCGCCAGCGGCTGCCGAACGCGCTCACGGCGGTTCCGGGACGCAACATCACGACGACCTACAACGTCGGGCTGCAGGCGTCGTGGGAACTCGACCTGTTCGGCCGGATCCAGAGCCTGAAGGACCAGGCGCTCGCGAAATACCTCGCGACCGCGCAGGCCCGCAAGGCGTCGGAGATCGCGCTGGTCGCGCAGGTCGCGGACCAGTACCTGACGGTGCTGTCGACCGACGACCTGCTGAAGGTGACGGAAAACACGCTGAAATCCGCCCAGGCGTCGTACGACCTGACGAAACTGAAGTTCGACAACGGCACGGGCTCGGAGCTCGACCTGCGCCAGGCGCAGACCGTGGTCGAAACGGCGCTCGCGAACCAGCAGGCGCAGGCGCGCGCCCGCGCGCAGGCGGTGAACGCGCTGGTGCTGCTGATCGGCCAGCCGCTGCCGGACGACCTGCCGCCGGGCCTGCCGCTCGACGCGCAGAACTTCCTGACCGACATCCCGGCCGGGTTGCCGTCGGACCTGCTCACGCGCCGTCCGGACATCATGGAAGCCGAGCAGAGCCTGCTCGCGGCGAACGCGAACATCGGCGCGGCGCGCGCGGCGTTCTTCCCGCGCATCTCGCTGACGGGTGCGTTCGGCACCGCGAGCCCGACGCTCGGCGGGCTGTTCAAGGCCGGCACGGCGGCGTGGTCGTTCGCGCCGCAGATCACGATGCCGATCTTCGAGGGCGGCGCGAACCTCGCCAATCTCGATCTCGCGAACGTGCAAAAGCGCATCGAGATCGCGAACTACGAGAAGGCGATCCAGTCGGCGTTCCGCGAGGTGGCGGACGGGCTGGCCGCACGCGGCACGTACGACCAGCAGATCGCCGCGCTGCAGCGCAACGAGCACGCGCAGCAGCGTCGCTACGACCTGTCGGACCTGCGCTACAAGAACGGCGTCGACAGCTACCTGTCGGTGCTGACCGCGCAGACCGACCTGTACGCGGCGCAGCAGACGCTGATCAACGCACGGCTGGCACGGTGGACCAACCTCGTCGACCTGTATCGCTCGCTGGGCGGCGGCTGGATCCAGCGGGCCGGCGAGACGCCGCGTCCGGCCGACCAGCCGGTCGACTACGGCAAGGCGGCTGCGCCTGCACCGGCGTCGGCCGTTGCGGCGAAGGGCTGAGCGCCGCCGGTCATCGCGATGCATGGCGGGCAACCGCCAGCATCGAGCCGGCGGGCGTTGCATGCGTGACGCAACCCGGGTTACTCACGCAACGCCCCGCACACAAAAACGCCACGGATGAGAATCCGTGGCGTTGTGTTTTGGGCGGGGGCTTTGCACGTGCAAAGTTGGCGCGCGTGCCGGACGCAAACAAAAACGCCACGACAATGCCGTGGCGTGTTCCGGTCCGGACGCAGCGCCGCATCGCGGCGCGATCGGGCGGTCAGTGCAGGTCGGCCGGCCGCCCGTCGAAATCGTGACCGGCGCGGCGGATGTCGCACTTCGCTTCCTTCTCGCCCTTCACGCCGTTGAACACGATGTTCAGGATGACTGCGGAAACCGACGCGAGCAGGATGCCACTGTGCAGGATCGGCGCGAGCGCGCCCGGCAGCTTCGAGAAGAAGTGCGGCGACACGACCGGCACGAGGCCGAGGCCGATGCTGACCGCGACGATGAACAGGTTGTGGTGGTTCTCCACGAAGTCGACCTTCGACAGCACCTTCACGCCGTTCGCGGCGACCATCCCGAACATCACGATTCCCGCGCCGCCGAGCACGAACGGCGGCACCGACGCGACCACCTGCGCCATCTTCGGGAACAGGCCGAGCAGCACCAGGATCACGCCGCCCGTCGCGCACACGAAGCGGCTCTTCACGCCCGTCACGCCGATCAGGCCGACGTTCTGCGAGAACGACGTATGCGGGAACGAGTTGAAGATGCCGCCGATCAGCGTGCCGAGGCCGTCGACGCGCAGGCCGCGCACGAGGCGATCCTGGTCGACCGGACGATCGACCATGTCGCCGACCGCGAGGAACATCCCGGTCGATTCGATGAACGTGACGAACATCACCGTGACCATCGTCGCGATCGACAGCGGGTCGAAGTGCGGCCAGCCGAAGTGGAACGGCATCACGAAGCCGACCCACGGCGCGATCGACACGCCGTCGGTGTTCACGCGGCCGAGCGCGAACGCGATCGCGAAGCCCGCGACGATGCCGAGCAGCACCGAGATGTTCGCGATGAAGCCGCGGCCATACTTGTTGATCAGCAGGATCAGCGTGAGCACGAGCAGCGACAGGCCGAGGTAGACGGGGCTGCCGTACTCCGGATTGCCGACGCCGCCTGCGGCCCAGTTGATGCCGACTTCCATCAGCGACAGGCCGATCACCGAGATCACCGTGCCGACGACGACCGGCGGGAAGAACCGCAGCAGCTTGCCGATCGTCGGCGCGAGCACGATGCCGATGACGCCGGCCGCGATCGTCGAGCCGAAGATGTCGAGGATGCCGAGGCCGGGGTTCGTGCCGATCGCGATCATCGGGCCGACCGCCGCGAACGTGCACCCCATGATCACGGGCAGGCGGATGCCGAAGAGCCACAGGCCCAGCGTCTGGATCAGCGTCGCGATGCCGCACGAAAACAGATCGGCGCTGATCAGGAACGCGATCTGGTCTTTCGGCAGCTTGAGCGCGCCGCCGACGATCAACGGCACGGCGACCGCGCCGGCGTACATGACGAGAACGTGCTGCAGTCCGAGCGTTACGAGCTTGCCGGTCGGCAACACTTCATCGCACGGATGGACCGTGTTCGATTGCATCTGTCTCACTCCATGATCTTGTATTCGGGGTGGTACGAAGTTATGCGGAACGGCCATGCGCAACAAGAGCGCTGGGTTCTATTCCGTTCTTTGCTGGTTCGATATGCCGATTCGGCATGAAGCGGGGCGTCGCGCATCGGGAATCTGCCGCAGGAGTGAGGTTTCCCGGTTTTATAGCCGTCCAAAATAATGCGGACTCCCATGTCAAATATGGGGCGCTTTATGGTGTGTATCGCAATTCGGGAATAGTGGTCATTTCAGGGTGTGAAAAAATGCGCCGGGTTAACCCGCGAACGGGTGTTTTAAAGCACGTGGCGAGTTCGATCGCATTCGCAATTCACGATCGCGAAAAAATGGGGCGCATATTGCGATCCCGCTATCATCGAAGCTTGTCCATTCAAATCGTCGCTTCGTCATGCGCTTGCTCGGAATCGATCTCGGCACCGGCTCGGTGAAACTCGTTACGCTCGACCCGGACGGCGTCGAACGCGCGGTCGCGAGCGAACCGTATGCGCTGTCGTCGCCGCAGCCCGGCTGGGCGGAAATCGCGCCGCAGGCGTGGTGGGATGCGCTCGTGCGCGCGGCCGCGCGGCTGCCCGCCGACGAGCGGGCGCAGGTCGCCGCGATCGGTTTTTCGGGGCAGATGCACGGCGTCGTGCTGATCGATGCGGCCGGCCGAGCGGTGCGGCCCGCGCTGCTGTGGCCCGATACGCGCGCCGCGCGCCTCGCCGCCGCGGCGGACTGGCCGGACGCGCCGAACCCGGTTGCGCCGGGGATGGCGGGCCCGCTGCTGCGCTGGGTGGCCGCAAGCGAGCCGGCGGCGCTGCGCGCCGCGCGCTGGGCCGTGCAGCCGAAGGACTGGCTGCGCATCGCGCTCGGCGGCGACGTCGCGGCCGATCCGAGCGATGCGTGCGCGACCGCGCTCGCGACGCCCGACGGCGCATGGGATGCCGCGCGGCTCGACGCGCTCGGCCTGCCGCGCGCGCTGTTTGCGCCGGTGCGCGCGTCGACGGCGCCGTGCGGCGGGCTCGCCGCGCAGGCGGCCGCGGCGCTCGGCTTGCCGGCCGGCGTGCCGCTCGCGACCGGCGCGGCCGATACCGCGTGCGCGGCGCTGGGCAGCGGCCTCGTCGCGGACGGCGACGCACTGCTGACGACCGGCAGCGGCGGGCAGATCGTCGTGCTCGCGGACCGGCTGCCCGCCGCGCGACGCGGGCTGCATCGCTATCGCGCGGCCGCGGGCGGCGGCTACTACACGATGGCGGCGATGCAGAACGTCGGGCTCGCGCTCGAAGCGGTGCGCGGCTGGCTCGGCTACGCGAGCTGGCCGGCCGCCTACGACGACGCGTTCGCCCAGCCGGCGTCCGAACGGCTTTCCTTCCTGCCGTACCTGAGCGGCGAGCGCTCGCCGTGGATGAATCCGGACGCGCGCGGCGGCTGGCTCGGCCTCGGGCTCGGCGATACGCGCGGCGCGATGATGAGGGCGGCATTCGAAGGCGTCGCGTTCGCGCTGCGCGCGGGGCTCGATGCCATTCGTGCGGAAGGCGCGGAAGGTGCGGAGGGCGCGGAGCGCCGCGCGGTCGCATCGCTGCGCCTGGCCGGCGGCGGCTCGGTCGATCCGCGCTGGCGCCAGCTGCTGGCCGACGCGCTCGGCGCGTCGCTCGACGCGGTCGATTGCCCGAATGCCGCGACGCGCGGCGCCGCGCTGCTGGCCGGCGTGGCGATCGGCCACTGGAGCGAGGACGCATTGCGTGCGCTCGCGCCCGCCGCGTCGCCGGTGGCGGCGCCGTGCGGCGACCGCGCGCTCGCGACGCGGCACGCGCGCTTCGTCGACCTGTATGCGCGAACCGCTGCATGGTTCACGCTGGACGTTTAAACTCGGGCACTTGTCGTTTTGCGTCAACGATGACGCATTCGGGCAATACGACGGCCGTTTCCCGCACGCGGCGCGTGCGTCGATCGGCCATCATGGGGAGCACGATTTCACTCGACATGCCGCGCGACGCCGCGCGGCATGTCCACGTCTACAGATAGGAGTCACACGATGAAGACGAAAGCCGCGATTGCATGGAAGGCGGGTGCGCCGCTGACGATCGAGGAAGTCGACCTGGAAGGGCCGCGCGCGGGCGAGGTGCTGATCGAGGTGAAGGCGACGGGGATCTGCCACACCGACTACTACACGCTGTCGGGCGCGGATCCTGAAGGGCTCTTCCCGGCGATCCTCGGCCATGAAGGCGCGGGCGTGGTGGTCGACGTCGGCCCCGGCGTCGGCACGGTGAGGAAGGGCGATCACGTGATTCCGCTCTACACGCCGGAATGCCGCGAGTGCAAGTTCTGCCTGTCGCGCAAGACGAACCTGTGCCAGAAGATCCGCGCGACGCAGGGCAAGGGGCTGATGCCCGACGCGACGTCGCGCTTCTCGCTCGACGGCAAGCCGCTGTTCCACTACATGGGCACGTCGACGTTCTCGAACTACATCGTGGTGCCGGAGATCGCGGTCGCGAAGGTGCGCGAGGACGCGCCGTTCGACAAGATCTGCTACATCGGCTGCGGCGTGACGACGGGCGTCGGCGCGGTCGTGTACTCGGCGAAGGTCGAGGCGGGCGCGAACGTAGTGGTGTTCGGCCTCGGCGGGATCGGCCTGAACGTGATCCAGGGCGCGAAGATGGTCGGCGCGGACAAGATCATCGGCGTCGACATCAACCCGAAGCGCGTCGAGCTCGCGAAGAAGTTCGGGATGACGCACTTCATCAACCCGAACGAGGTCGAGAACGTGGTCGACCATATCGTGCAGCTCACCGACGGCGGCGCGGACTACTCGTTCGAGTGCGTGGGCAACGTGAAGCTGATGCGCCAGGCGCTGGAATGCACGCACAAGGGCTGGGGCCAGTCGTTCATCATCGGCGTTGCGGCAGCCGGCGAGGAAATCAGCACGCGGCCGTTCCAGCTGGTGACGGGCCGCGAGTGGAAGGGCTCGGCGTTCGGCGGCGCGCGCGGGCGCACCGACGTGCCGAAGATCGTCGACTGGTACATGGAAGGGAAGATCAACATCGACGACCTGATCACGCACACGCTGCCGCTCGAGAAGATCAACGACGGCTTCGACCTGATGAAGAAGGGCGAGTCGATCCGCTCGGTCGTGCTGTACTGATCGCGCGCTGTTCACCACAGGAGACGACGATGCTCGAACTCGTTTCGTCACACGCGTGCCATGGCGGCGAGCAGCGCTTCTATCGCCATGACTCGACGGCGATCGGCCTGCCGATGAAGTTCTCGGTGTACCTGCCGCCGCAGGCCGCGCACGGCCGCGTGCCGGCGCTGTTCTATCTCGCGGGGCTCACCTGCACCGAGGAGACGTTCGCGATCAAGGCCGGCGCGCAGCAGTACGCGGCGCAGCACGGCCTCGCGCTCGTCGCGCCCGACACGAGCCCGCGCGGCGCGGGCGTTCCGGGCGAGACCGACGCGTGGGACTTCGGCGTCGGCGCGGGCTTCTATGTCGATGCGACCGAAGCGCCGTGGTCGACGCATTACCGGATGGAGTCGTACGTGACGGGCGAGCTGCGCGAGATCGTCACGGCCGAGTTGCCGATCGACGGCGCGCGGCTCGGGATCTTCGGCCATTCGATGGGCGGGCATGGCGCGCTGACGCTCGCGCTGCGTCACCCGGACCTGTACCGCTCGGTGTCGGCGTTCGCGCCGATCGCCGCGCCGTCGCGCTGCCCGTGGGGCGAGAAGGCGTTCTCGGGCTATCTGGGCGACGCTCGCGAAGCGTGGAAGGCACACGACGCGAGCGAGCTCGTCGCGCGCGCGGATGCGCCGAAGTTCGCGGACGGCATCCTCGTCGATCAGGGGCTCGCCGACCAATTCCTCGCGAACCAGCTGAATCCCGACGTGTTCGAAGCGGCGTGCGCGGCGGCAGGACAGCCGCTGACGCTGCGGCGGCATGCGGGCTACGACCACGGGTATTACTTCATCTCGACGTTCATCGCCGATCACATTGCGCATCATGCGCGGGTGCTCGGGCGATGACCGTGTGACCGGCGTCGCGCGGGTCGCGCAATCAAGAACGCCGGCGTGCCCTCGAAGGCACGCCGGCGTTTTTCATGATGCGTGCAGTCACGCCGCCGCGTGCGTCACGCGTGCCGCCGCAACAGGCTCGCCCCATACACCATCGCCGACAGCGCCGTAATCCAGAAGCTCGTCGGCCAGTCGGTGTAATACGCGAGCACGATACCCAGCCACGCCTCGAACAGCGCGAACAGCGCGGCGAGCACGACGCCCGTCGACAGCCGCGTCGACACGTTCTGCGCGGCGGCGGCCGGGCCGACCAGCAGCGTGAACACGAGCAGCACGCCGACGATCTGCGTCGCCGCGGCGACCGCGAGCGCGCACACCGCGAGGAACAGCACCGACACCGCGCGCAGCGACACGCCCTTCGCTTCGGCGAGTTCGGGCTGCAGCGACGCGAACAGCAGCGGCCGCGCGATCAGCGCGAGCGCGGCGAGGCTCACCGCGCCGATGCCCGCGAGCACCGCGAGCGTGTCGTGGCTGACCGCGAGCACGTTGCCGAACAGCAGCGCCGTCACCTGCGTCGCGAACGACGTATAGAAATGCAGGAACAGCAGGCCGAAGCCGAGCGCGCCCGACAGGATCACGCCGATCGCGACGTCGCGCCCCGCGAGCCGCTCGCCGAGCGCGCCCATGCCGATGCCGGCCGCGAGCGTGAAGCCGACCATCCCCCAGATCGGCGAGATGCCGAGCAGCACCGCGCCCGTCGCGCCGGTGAAGCCGACGTGCGACAGCGCGTGGCCGGCGAAGGTCTGCCCGCGCAGCACCAGGAAGTAGCCGACGATGCCCGCGAGCACCGCGACGATTCCCGACGCCGCGAAGGCGTTGATCATGAAGTCGTATTCAAACATCGTGTGATTGCCCGCTCGCGTGAGGGTGCGCGTGTCCGTGGTGGGAATGGCCGTGGCCGCCGTGCGCATGGCCGTCGTCGTCGCCTTCGTGCTCGTGGTCGTGCTTCTCGACTTCCACGTCGCCGGACATCACGAAGATCTTGCCGTTCACGCGCATCACGTCGATCGGCGATCCGTACAGCCGCGACAGCACGGGCTTCGTGATCACCTCGTCGACGGTGCCGAGCGCCGCGACGCCGTTGCCGAGATACAGCACGCGGTCGAGCGCGTTGAGGAGCGGGTTCAGTTCGTGCGCGGAGAACAGCACCGTGATGCCGAGCTCGCGCTGCAAGCGGCGCACGAGCTCGACGACGCCGCGCTGGTGGTTCGGGTCGAGGCTGATCAGCGGCTCGTCGAGCAGCAGCAGCTTCGGGCTGTCGAGCAGGCACTGCGCGAGCAGCAGGCGCTGCCGCTCGCCGCCGGACAGCTCCGACAGCGGGCGGCGCGCGAGCGCGCGGCCGCCGACCAGGTCGAGCACGCGGTCGACGTCGCGCCGCGTCGCGGCGCTCGCGTGCGGCAGGCCCCAGCGGTGCCCGTCGGCCGCCATCGCGACGAAATCGTAGCCGCGCATCCGGCGGCTCGCGAGGCCGCTCCTGATCTGCGGCATGTAGCCGATCGACGGATTGCCGCGCGCGACCGGCTCGCCGCCGACGCGGAGCGCACCGCCCGCGACCGGCACGAGGCCGAGCACCGCGCGCATCAGCGTCGTCTTGCCGGCGCCGTTCGGCCCGAGCACGCCGACGAATTCGCCGGGCTCGATCGAGAAGCTGACGTCGCGCAGGACCGTGCGTCCGCCCAGTTCGAGCGTGACGCGATCGAGTTCGAGTGCGTGAGGGTTCGGGGTCATTTCTTGGCGGTGGAAAGGGCCTTGCCGAGCGCGTCGAGCTGGCCGGCCATCCATTGCTGGAAGGTCTTGCCGGCCGGCTGCGTCTCGGTCACGCTGACGGTCGGCACGCCGCCGTCGCGCGCGATCTTCAGCATCCGCTTCGTGATCGGCTCCTCGGCCTGGCTGTTGTAGACGAGCACGCGCACCTGCCGCTTGCGCAGGTCGCTCTCGAACGCGGCGACGTCCTGCGCGCTCGCCTCGGTGTTGTTCATCGTCGCGAGCTGGAAGCGCTGGTTGCGCATGTCGAGGCCGATCGCGTCGGACATGTAGCCGAACACGGGCTCGGTGGCCGTCACGGGCACGCCCTTGTACTGCGCGCGCAGCGCGGCGACCTTGTCGTCGACGGGCTTCAGCGACGCGATGAACTTCTGCAGGTTCGCGTCGTAGTCGGCCTTGTGCGCCGGGTCCGCGCGGCCGAGCTCGGCCGCGATCGCGCGCGCGGCGACCGGCATCGTCGCCGGGTCGTACCACAGGTGCGGGTTGTCGCCGGCCTTCTTGCCGACGAGATCGGCGACGACGATCGTCGCGCGCTTCGCCTGCTTCGACGCCGCGAGCAGCTTGCCCATCCACGGGTCGTAGTCGGCGCCGTTGTAGATCACGAGCTGCGCCTGCTGGAGTGCGCGCGCGGTCTTCGGGCTCGCCTCGAACAGGTGCGGGTCCTGCTCGGGATTGCTGAGGATGCTCGTCACCGCGACGTGGCGGCCGCCGATCTGCGACGCGACGTCGCCGTAGAAATTCTCGGCGGCGACCACGTTGACGGCCGCGGCCTGCGCGAGCGCGGGCACGGCGAGCGACAGCGCGGCGAGGCCGGCGGCGAGCCAGCGGGCGGGGCGTGAAAACGCGGGCAGCGGGGCGCGCAGCGACGCGCGCGTCAGGGCAATGGTCATGAAACTCCTCGTCGGGAAGGGGCGGCGCGAGGCCGCGCGTTCGGCGTCAGCGTTGCGCCGGCTTGGTCTTGCAGTGTCCGCACAGGCCGCTCAGCTCGACGACCTGGTGATGAACCTCGAAACCGTGCGCGGGCGGGCTCGCGGAAAGTTGCTTCGCGAGGTCGCCGCCCGGAATCTCGGTGGTGTCGCCGCACGATTCGCAGATCAGGAACTGGCCTTCGTGCGGCACGCCGATCTCGCAGCATGCGAAGAACGCGTTCTTGGATTCGATCCGGTGGATGAAGCCGTGCTCGACGAGGAAATCCAGCGCGCGATACACGGTCGTGGGCGGCACCCGGCCGCGCTGCGGCTCGAGCTCGGCGAGCAGGTCGTACGCGCCGATCGGGCGCTGCGCGGCGAGCACGCGCTCGTAGACCTGCCGGCGCAGCGGCGTCCACGCGAGCCCGTGGTCGGCGGCGAACGCGTCGGCGCGGGACAGCCGGTCGGCGATGGACGCCGTTGACGATGAAGTAGCCATGGCGCAATGCGGGCAATGGAACGGGAATATCGCGATGATATAACGTATCGCCTTCCCGCGCATGCGGCCATCCGTCCCGTTTCTTCCCGCCCGCGCCGCAGCCGGCCCCGTCGCCCGCCCCGCGGCGCGTCCGCCCGCGCCGCAACCTGTCCCGCTCGCCGTTGTCTCGCCTGCGCCCGAGGCCGTCGGCGCGGCGCCGTTCTGCCGCACCGCATCATCGAAAACGGCCCGATCCGCCTTGACAGCCCCGGTTTCGTATCCGATCATTTGATCGCAATCAGAGCAATTATTCGTGCTGCGAGCGTTTGCTCATCTCGCGGCCCATCGCACAAGCAGAACGAAACGGAGACAGCCAGTGAGATTGCAGGACAAGGTCGCGATCCTGACCGGTGCCGCGAGCGGCATCGGCGAAGCGGTCGCGCAACGCTATCTGGAAGAGGGCGCGCGCTGCGTGCTCGTCGACGTGAAACCGGCCGGCGGGTCGCTCGCGCGGCTCATCGAGGCGAGCCCGGGCCGCGCGGTCGCCGTGGCCGCGGACGTCACCCGTCGCGACGACATCGCGCGCATCGTCGCCACCGCGGTCGAGCGGTTCGGCGGCGTCGACATCCTGTTCAACAACGCCGCGCTGTTCGACATGCGCCCGCTCCTCGACGAATCGTGGGACGTGTTCGACCGCCTGTTCGCCGTCAACGTGAAGGGGCTGTTCTTCCTGATGCAGGCCGTCGCGCAGCGGATGGTCGAGCAGGGGCGCGGCGGCAAGATCATCAACATGTCGTCGCAGGCCGGGCGGCGCGGCGAGGCGCTCGTATCACACTATTGCGCGACCAAGGCGGCAGTGATCAGCTATACGCAGTCGGCCGCGCTCGCGCTCGCGCCGCACCGGATCAACGTGAATGGCATCGCGCCGGGCGTCGTCGACACGCCGATGTGGGAGCAGGTCGACGCGCTCTTCGCGCGTTACGAGAACCGGCCGCTCGGCGAGAAGAAGCGGCTCGTCGGCGAGGCGGTGCCGCTCGGCCGGATGGGCCTGCCCGCCGACCTGACCGGCGCCGCGCTGTTCCTTGCGTCGGCGGACGCGGACTACATCACCGCGCAGACGCTGAACGTCGACGGCGGTAACTGGATGAGCTGACGCGGGATGAGCTGACGCGGCCCGACCTGCGCGCAGCGGCCCGACCGGCCGGTTGCGCGCCGTTTCATCGACATCGACAACACAACACAGAAGACACTGGAGACATGCCATGCAACGAAAGACGCTTGCCGCCCGCGTGCTCGCCGGCGCGGCGCTCGCGACGGCCGCCGGCGCCGCGCTCGCGGGAACGCTGACGATCGCGACGCTGAACAACCCCGACATGATCGAGCTGAAGAAGCTCGCGCCGGCGTTCGAGAAGGCCAACCCCGACATCAAGCTGAACTGGGTGATCCTCGAGGAAAACGTGCTGCGCCAGCGCGCGACGACCGACATCACGACCGGCAGCGGCCAGTTCGACGTTGTGATGATCGGCACCTACGAGACGCCGCAGTGGGGCAAGCGCGGCTGGCTCGCGCCGGTGGCCGGCCTGCCGGCCGACTACGACCTGAACGACGTCGTGAAGACCGCGCGCGACAGCCTGTCGTACAACGGCCAGCTCTACGCGCTGCCGTTCTACGTCGAGAGCTCGATGACGTTCTACCGCAAGGACCTGTTCGCGGCGAAGGGCCTCAAGATGCCCGACCAGCCGACCTACGACCAGATCGCCGGGTTCGCGGACAAGCTGACCGACAAGTCGAAGGGCATCTACGGCATCTGCCTGCGCGGCAAGGCCGGCTGGGGCGAGAACATGGCGTACCTGTCGACGGTCGTGAACACGTTCGGCGGCCGCTGGTTCGACGACAAGTGGAATGCGCAGCTCACCTCTGCCGAGTGGAAGAAGGCCGTCAATTTCTACGTGAACCTGCTGAAGAAGAACGGCCCGCCGGGCGCGAGCTCGAACGGCTTCAACGAGAACCTGACGCTGACCGCGTCCGGCAAGTGCGCGATGTGGATCGACGCGACCGTCGCGGCCGGGATTCTGTACAACAAGCAGCAGTCGCAGGTCGCGGACAAGATCGGCTATGCGGCGGCGCCGGTCGAGGCGACGCCGAAGGGTTCGCACTGGCTGTGGGCGTGGGCGCTCGCGATCCCGAAGACGTCGAAGCAGCAGGACGCCGCGAAGAAGTTCATCGCGTGGGCGACGTCGAAGCAGTACGTGGAGCTGGTCGCGAAGGACGAAGGGTGGGCGTCGGTGCCGCCGGGCACGCGCACGTCGACGTATCAGCGCGCCGAATACAAGGCCGCCGCGCCGTTCTCCGACTTCGTGCTGAAGGCGATCGAGACGGCCGACCCGAACGATCCGTCCGCGCGGAAGGTGCCGTACACGGGTGTGCAGTACGTCGGCATTCCCGAGTTCCAGTCGTTCGGCACCGTGGTCGGGCAGAGCATCGCGGGCGCGGTGGCCGGGCAGCTGACGGTCGACCAGGCGCTCGCGGCCGGGCAGGCCGCGGCCGACCGCGCGGTGCGCCAGGCCGGCTACCAGAAGTAGCACGGCGAAGTCACGCGGCGCGCCGTGCGTCCGCGCACGCACGGCCGTCGTGAAGCGGCAAGGCGGGCGAGCGCTGCGCGCCCGCGTCTCAATCGGAGGTGGTCCCGATCATGCGTCACTTACGTCTTCCCCTGACCCACGCGCACCCGCTCGACGCCGCGCCGCGGCCGCCCGCGCCGGACCGGCCGCGGCGCGGCGCGAGCTGGCTCGTGTCGCCGTCCGTCGCGGTGCTGGTGCTGTGGATGTCGATCCCGCTCGCGATGACGGTCTGGTACTCGTTCTCGCGCTACAACCTGCTCAATCCGGACGTGAAGGGCTTCGCCGGATTCGACAACTACCGTTTCCTCGCGACCGATCCGGCGTTCCTGCCGGCGATCTGGCACACGCTCGTGCTGATCGGCGCGGTGCTCGCGATCACCGTGGTCGGCGGCGTGCTGATGGCGGTGCTGTTCGACCGCAAGTTCTACGGGCAGGGCGTCGCGCGCCTGTTCGCGATCGCGCCGTTCTTCGTGATGCCGACGGTGTCCGCGCTGATCTGGAAGAACATGATCCTGCATCCGGTGTACGGGCTCGTCGCGAACGCGATGCGCGCGCTCGGCATGACGCCGGTCGACTGGTTCGCCGACTATCCGCTGACCGCGGTGATCATCATCGTCGCGTGGCAGTGGCTGCCGTTCGCATTCCTGATCCTGTTCACCGCGATCCAGTCGCTCGACCAGGAGCAGAAGGAAGCGGCGCGCATCGACGGCGCCGGCCCGGTCGCGATGTTCTTCTACATCACGCTGCCGCACCTGAAGCGCGCGATCGCGGTGGTCGTGATGATGGAGACGATCTTCCTGCTGTCGATCTTCGCGGAGATCTACACGACGACGGGCGGCGGCCCCGGCAACGCGACGACCAACCTGTCGTACCTGATCTACGCGCTCGGCCTGCAGCAGTTCGACGTCGGCCTCGCGTCCGCAGGCGGGATCATCGCCGTCGTGGTCGCGAACGTCGTGTCGTTCTTCCTCGTGCGGATGCTCGCACGCAACCTGAAAGGGGAGTACGAACAATGAGCGACCTGACTTTCGATGCCGGCCGCCGCACGTCCGCCGTATCCGCCGCGCTCGGCCGGGCGCGCCGCGCGGCGCCGGGCCTGCTGGCGTGGCTGATCGCGCTCGCGCTGTTCTTCCCGATCTTCTGGATGGCGCTCACCGCGTTCAAGACCGAGCAGCAGGCGTATGCGTCGACGCTGTTCTTCATCCCGACGCTCGACAGCTTCCGCGAGGTGTTCGCGCGCAGCAACTACTTCTCGTTCGCGTGGAATTCGGTGCTGATCTCGGCCGGCGTGACGGCGATCTGCCTGCTGTTCGCGGTGCCGGCCGCCTACGCGATGGCGTTCTTCCCGAACCGCCGCACGCAGAAGGTGCTGCTGTGGATGCTGTCGACGAAGATGATGCCGTCGGTCGGCGTGCTGGTGCCGATCTATCTGCTGTGGAAGAACGCGGGCCTGCTCGACAGCGTGTCGGGGCTCGTGATCGTCTACACGCTGATCAACCTGCCGATCGCGGTGTGGATGACCTTCACCTACTTCAACGAGATTCCGAAGGACATCCTCGAGGCGGGGCGCATCGACGGCGCGTCGACGTGGCAGGAGATCGTCTACCTGCTGCTGCCGATGGCGCTGCCGGGGCTCGCGTCGACCGCGCTGCTGCTCGTGATCCTGTCGTGGAACGAGGCGTTCTGGAGCATCAACCTGTCGAGCTCGAACGCGGCGCCGCTGACGGTGTTCATCGCGTCGTACTCGAGCCCGGAGGGGCTGTTCTGGGCGAAGCTGTCCGCGGCGTCCCTGCTCGCGGTCGCGCCGATCCTGATCGTCGGCTGGCTGTCGCAGAAGCAGCTCGTGCGCGGGCTCACGTTCGGGGCGGTCAAATGAACGAAATGCGCAACGAAGGCGCGCTGATCTGCGATTGCGACGGCGTGCTGATCGACAGCGAGGCGGTGGCCGCCGACATGCTGGTGCGCGAGCTCGAAGCGCGCTGGCCCGGCGTCGACGCGCGGCCCGCGGTGATGCCGCTGCTCGGGCTGCGGATCGAGCGCGTGCTCGCCGGCGCGAGCGACGCGCTCGGCCGCACGCTGGGCGATGCGGACGTCGGCGCGATCCGGCGCGCGGTCGAAGCCGCGGCGGTGAACGCGCCGGCCGTCGACGGCATCGCGGCTGCCCTCGACGCGATTACGCTGCCGATCGCGTGCGCGAGCAACAGCTACCGCGCGTACGTCGAGGCCGCGCTCGCGCGCACGGGCCTCGAGCGCTTCTTCGGCGAGCGGCTGTTCTGCGCGGACGCCGTCGCGCGCCCGAAGCCCGCGCCCGACGTGTATCTCGCCGCCGCGCATGCGCTTGGCGTCGCGCCCGCGCAATGCCTCGTCGTCGAGGACAGCGCGACCGGCATCACCGCGGCGGCCGCGGCCGGCATGACCGTGCTCGGCTTCGTCGGCGCCGGGCATGCGTCGCCAGCGCAGGTCGATGCGCTGCGCGGCATCGGCGCGCGCCACGTATTCGACGACATGCACGAGCTGCCCGGCTACGTCGCGCGCTGGCAGGCGACCGGCGCGGTGCTGCCGAATTGAGCAACGCGCCGCCCGCGGGCGGCGCATCACGAATCGAACCTCGAACGGAGACAAATCATGGCAAGCGTGCTCCTGCGCAACATCGCGAAGCGCTACGAAGACAACGAAGTGCTGCGCGACGTGAACCTCGACATCGCCGACGGCGAGTTCGTCGTGTTCGTCGGGCCGAGCGGCTGCGGCAAATCCACGCTGATGCGGATGATCGCGGGGCTCGAGGACATCTCGAGCGGCGATCTGCTGATCGACGGCGCGAAGGTCAACGACGTGCCGAGCGCGAAGCGCGGCATCGCGATGGTGTTCCAGTCGTATGCGCTGTATCCGCACATGACGCTGTACGACAACATGGCGTTCGGCCTGAAGCTTGCCGGCGCGAAGAAGCCCGAGATCGACCAGGCGGTGAAGCAGGCCGCGAAGATCCTGCACATCGACCACCTGCTCGACCGCAAGCCGAAGCAGTTGTCGGGCGGCCAGCGGCAGCGCGTCGCGATCGGCCGCGCGATCACGAGGAAGCCCAAGGTGTTCCTGTTCGACGAGCCGCTGTCGAACCTCGACGCGGCGCTGCGCGTGAAGATGCGGCTGGAATTCGCGCGGCTGCACGACGAGCTGAAGACGACGATGATCTACGTGACGCACGACCAGGTCGAGGCGATGACGCTTGCGGACAAGATCGTCGTGCTGTCGGCCGGCAGCGTGCAGCAGGTCGGCACGCCGAACGCGCTTTATCACGCGCCGGCGAACCAGTTCGTCGCGGGCTTCATCGGCTCGCCGAAGATGAATTTCCTGCGCGGCACGGTCGAGGCGGTCGATGCGCTCGGCGTGCTGGTGCGCTTCGACAGCGGCGAGACGCAGCGCGTGTCGGTCGACGCGGCCGGGCTGCAGCGCGGCGCGGCGGTGACGGTCGGCATCCGGCCCGAGCACCTGAAGGTCGGGGCAGGGGCCGACGGCGTCGCCGCGCGGACGATGGCCGTCGAATCGCTCGGCGATTCCGCGTACCTGTACGCGGAATCGGCGCTCGCGCCGGACGGGCTGATCGCGCGGATTCCGCCGCTCGACACGTATCGCACCGGCGAGGCGCTGCGCGTGCAGGCGGAAGCCGACCACTGCCATCTGTTCGACGGCGAGGGGCGCGCGTTCCGGCGCCTGAGCGCGCACGCGAAGGCCGCTTGATGGCCTGAAGCGGCCTGATGCGGCCTGAAGCGGCCTGGATCGATCAGAGGCGCAGCCGCGCGACAACGTGATCGACGAACGCGCGCAATTTCGGCGTCGGATGCCGGCCTGACGGCCACAGCACGTAGAACGCGATGCGGCATTCGACGTGGTCGTCGAGCACCGTGCGCAGCGTGCCGTCGTCGAGCGCGTCGCGCACGAAGAACTCGGGCAGGCAGGCGATGCCGCGCCCGCGCAGCGCGAAGCACAGGCGCGCTTCCGCGTTGTTGCTGACCATCGACACGGGGACGACGGGCGGCGTGCCCGTGCGCGGCGCGCGCAGCGGCCAGATCTCGAGCTTGCCGCTGCTCGGGAAGCGATAGTGCAGGCAGCGGTGCGCCGCGAGGTCGGCCGGCGTGCGCGGCGTGCCGTGCCGCTCGAGGTAGCCGGGCGACGCGACGAGGTGCTGGCGGAAGTGGCCGAGCAACCGCGACGACAGCCGCGAGTCCGACGGCCGGCCGGTGCGCAGCACCGCGTCGAAGCCTTCGTCGACGACGTCGACGAGCCGGTCGCTGAAGTCGAGGTCGAGTTCGATCTCCGGATACGCGGCCATGAAATCGGCGAGCACCGGCAGCATCAGCGAGCTGAGCAGCGGCATGCTGAGCCGCAGCCGGCCGCGCGGCGCTTCGGCCGTCTGCGTCAGCTCCTGCTCGGCCGCGTCGATCTCGGCGAGCACGCGCCGGCAGCGCTCGAGAAAGCGCGTGCCTTCCGCGGTCAACGTGATGCTGCGCGTGCTGCGGTGAAAGAGCCGCACGTTCAGGCGCGCCTCGAGCCGCGCGATCCGCTTGCCGACCGCCGACGCCGACAGCCCGAGCGCGCGGCCGGCCGCGACGAAGCTGCGCGTTTCCGCGACCTGAACGAAGACGACGAAGCCGCCCAGACTTTCCATGCAGGGTTCCCGATTGCGGACGTCGGCGTCCGGATTGTCCGGAACTCTAACCCGGTTTTTCTTCTTTCGCAGGCTCCCTACGATGGGCGCTCCTTCTTCTTTCGAGGTCACGCCATGTCATCCCTGCCTGCCGTCGTGCACGAACACGAACCGGCCGTCGCGTTGCGCGCACGGCTCGACGCGACGCTCGAGCGCGCGCTCGCCGACCAACGCGTGGTCGGCGCGGTCGTGCTGGTCGCCCGTCACGGCGAACTGCGCTATGCGCGCGCCGCCGGGCTCGCCGACCGGGAGGCGGGCACGCCGATGCGCGAGGACGCGCTGTTCCGGCTCGCATCGGTCTCGAAGCCGATCGTGACGGCCGCGGCGATGCGGCTCGTCGCGGCGGGCCGCATCGGGCTCGACGAGCCGGTCACGCGCTGGCTGCCGGAATTCGCGCCGGCATTGCCCGACGGCCGGCCCGCGCGCATCACGCTGCGCCATCTGCTGTCGCACACGGCCGGCCTCGGCTACCGCTTCCTCGAAGCCGACGGCGACGGCCCGTATGCGCGCGCCGGCGTCTCCGACGGGATGGATCGCGCGGGCATCACGCTTGCCGAAAACCTGCGGCGCATCGCCGGCGTGCCGCTGCAGTTCGCGCCGGGGACGTCGTGGGCGTATTCGCTGGCGACGGACGTGGTCGGCGCGCTGATCGAGGCGGTCGACGGGCGTCCGCTCGACGAGGCGGTCGCGGCGCTCGTCACGACGCCGCTCGGCATGATCGACACCGCGTTCGTCGCGCGCGACGCCGCACGGCTCGCGACGCCTTACGTGAGCACGGATGGCGCGCCGCGCAGGATGGCGGCGTTCGATATCGCGCCGGTATACGAGGGCACGGTCGGCATTCGCTACGAGCCGGCCCGCGCGCTCGATGCCCAGGCCTTTGCATCGGGCGGCGCGGGCATGGTCGGCACCGCGCGCGACTGTCTCGCGCTGCTCGACGCGTTGCGCACCGGCCGCCCGGGCTGGCTGGAGGCCGTGTGGACCGACGAGATGGGGCGCGTGCAGCCGGGCGCGCACGACTTGCCCGCCGCGCCGGGATTCGGCTTCGGGCTCGGGTTCTCGGTGCTGCGCGATCCGGCGGCCGCGCAGTCGCCGGAGCCGGCCGGCACGTGGCGCTGGGGCGGCGCATACGGGCATGCGTGGTTCGTCGACAGGACGGCCGGGCTGACGGTCGTCGCGTTGACCAACACACTGTACGAAGGGATGCACGGACGCTTCGTGACCGACGTGCGCGATGCGGTCTACGGCGTCGGCGAACGGGGGACGGCATGAGCGACACGACGTCCACGCCGGCCCGGCTCGCGCATGCGGGCGAGCGCCTGCCGGTTGCGAACCTGCTCGCGCTCGCGACGGCCGGATTCATCACGATCCTCACCGAAGCGCTGCCCGCCGGCCTGCTGCCGCTGATGAGCGGCGACCTGCGCGTGACCGAGGCGCTCGTCGGGCAGCTCGTGACCGTCTATGCGCTCGGCTCGATCGTCGCGGCGATTCCGCTCGTCGCCGCGACGCGCGGGATGCGCCGGCGCCGGCTGCTGCTCGCGGCGCTCGGCGGCTTCGTCGCGTCGAATGCGTTGACGGCCGCGTCGCCGTACTACGCGCTCACGCTCGTCGCGCGCTTCGTCGCGGGCATGTCGGCCGGCCTGCTGTGGGCGCTGCTGGCCGGCTACGCGAGCCGGATGGCCGGCGAGCGGCTGCGCGGCCGCGCGATCGCGGTCGCGATGCTCGGCGCGCCCGTCGCGATGTCGATCGGCATCCCGGCCGGCACCGCGCTCGGGTCCCTGTTCGGCTGGCGCGTCGCGTTCGGCGGCATCACGCTGGCCGCGCTCGCGCTGGCGGCGTGGGTGCGCGCGCGGCTGCCCGACTATCCGGGGCAGCCCGCCGGCACGCACCGGCCGGTGCTCGACGTGCTGCGGCTGCCCGGCGTGCGGACGGTGCTCGCCGTGATGTTCGCGTACGTGATCGCACACAACATCCTGTACACGTACATCGCGCCGTTTCTCGCCGGCGTGCGCATGGGCGCGCGAGTCGATGCGGTGCTGTTCGTGTTCGGCGTCGCGTCGCTGATCGGCATTGCGCTGACGGGCGCGTGGATCGTCCATGCGCTGCGGCGCCTGACGCTCGCGAGCGTCGCGCTGTTCGCGCTGGCGGCGCTGATGCTCGGCGCGAGCGGCGCTCACCCGCTCGTCTATGCGGCCGTCGCGCTTTGGGGGCTCGCGTTCGGCGGTGCGGCGACGCTGTTCCAGACGGCGCTGGCGCACGCGGCGGGGGAGGCCGCCGACGTCGCGCAATCGATGCTCGTGACCGTGTGGAACCTCGCCATCGCGGGCGGGGGCGTCGTCGGCGGGCTGCTGCTTGACGGGCCCGGTGCCGGCGCGATGCCGTTGGTGCTCGTCGCGCTGCTGATGGCCGCATGGATCGGCGCGTGGCGCGCGCGTCGCCACGGTTTTCCGGCGGCGCGGCCGGCGTAGGTTCGGCGGTGGGTTCGGCGCGGGGCCGCGCCGCAGTGTCAGGACGCGGGGGCTTCCAGCGCCGCCCGCGCGCAGGTCTCGTCGGTGACGAGCCCCGACAGCCAGCCGCCGCGCAGCGCGGCGATCACCGCGTCGCGCTTTTTCGGCCCGCCCGCGAACGCGATCGTCGGGCGCTTCGGCGGCGTGTCGAGCGGCACGCTCGTCACGCGCGCGCTCGTCGACGCGGCGATCCGGCGGCCCTGCGCGTCGATCGGCACGCCGAGCAGTTCGGCGACCGCGCCGAGCGCGATCATCTCGTCGCGCTCCTGCTCGGTGATGAAGCCGTCCTCGTAAAGCGGGCAGTGCGTGCCGATGTTGCCGATGCCGACCAGCGCGACGTCGGCTTCGCCCGACAGCGCCTCGACGATCCGGTACAGCCGGTGATTGCACCACTGCGCGCGTTCGGCGCCGCTGTCCGCGAACAGCGGCGCGGGCAGCAGGAAGTGCTTGCCGCCCGTCTTCTCGGAGATGTCCTGCGCGACGTCGTAGCGGTTCGACGAGCCGTCGGCGGCGATCGCGCCGACCATCGACACGAGCCGGTGCTGCGGCCGGTCGATCTGCGCGATCTGCGCGACCGCGGCCTTCAGCGTGCGGCCGCTGCTGACCGCGATCACCATCGGCCGCGTCTCGTTCAGGTAGCGCTCCATCACCTGTGCGCCGGCGACCGCGAGCTTGCGGTCGATCGCCTCGGGCGCGTCGTCGTCGACCGGCACGACTTCGCACATCGACAGGCCGTAGCGTTTCGACAGTTGCGTGCCGAGGTCGAGACAGTCGGCGAGCTGGTGATCGACGCGCACGCGGATCAGGTTCTTCTCGACCGCGAACGCGACGAGGCGCTGCGCGACCGGGCGCGAAACCTGGAGCTTCTCGGCGATTTCGTTCTGCGTGTCGCCCGCGACGTAGTAGAGCCACGCGGCGCGGGTGGCGAGATCGAGTTTTTCGGAGGACTTGGGCACGATAGCGATTGAATTCGAATCCTGGCGGGCCGGCCGGCGGCGCATGGGTACGCACTGTACCGCACTCGCCGCCGCGGCCGGCCCGCGCATCGGTCAGTCAGGCGAGCCGCGCGCGCGACGGCTCGTAGAGCGGGCGCACGTGCCGGTACAGCGCGCGGAACGCGGCGAGGCGCTCGCGCAGCGCCGCATGGCGCGCGGCGTCGGGCGCGTATTCGGCGCGCACCGGCGGCTTGCCCAGCACCGTGTGCGGATCGCCGCCGACCGCGAGCCAGCCGAGCCGCGCCGCGCCGAGCGCGGCACCCGTCTCGCCGCCGCCGTGCTGGCGGGTGCGCACGTTCAGCGCATCGGCGATCAACTGCGCCCAGTACGCGCTGCGCGCGCCGCCGCCGATCAGCGACAGCGCGTCGGCCTCGACGCCGGCCGCATGCAGCGCGTCGAAGCCGTCGGCGAGGCCGAGCGTCACGCCTTCGAGCACCGCATAGCCGAGATGCGCGCGTTCGGTCGCATGGGTCATCCCGAAGAACACGCCCTGCGCATACGGATCGTTGTGCGGCGTGCGCTCGCCCGACAGGTAGGGCAGGAACAGCGGCGCGGCGGCGAGCGCGCCGGCGTCGAGCGCCTCGACTTCCGCGAGCAGCGTCGGCTCGTCGGTGCCGGTCAGCTTGCAGACCCAGCGCAGGCAGCTCGCCGCCGACAGCACGACGCTCATCAGCTGCCAGCGGTCGGGAATCGCGTGGCAGAACGCGTGCACCGCGGACGCCGGGTTCGGCATGAAGCGGTCGCCGACGACGCTCAGCACGCCCGACGTGCCGAGCGACACGAAGCCGTCGCCCGCGTGGATCGCGCCGATGCCGAGCGCGCTCGTCGCGTTGTCGCCGCCGCCGCCCGCGACGACGACCGCTTCCGACAGCCCGAGCTCGCGCGCGACGTCGGCGCGCAGGGTGCCGGACGGCGCGTTGCCTTCGACGATCCGCGGCATCTGCGCGCGCGTCATCCCGCATGCGGCGAGCAGCGCGTCGGACCAGTCGCGGCGCGCGACGTCGAGCCACAGCGTGCCCGCGGCGTCGGACGGATCGGACACCTTCGCGCCCGTCAGCATGAACCGCAGGTAGTCCTTCGGCATCAGCACGCAGGCCGTCGCCGCGAACAGGTCGGGTTCGTGCGTCGCGACCCACAGCAGCTTCGGCGCGGTGAAGCCGGGCATCGCGAGATTGCCGGTGAGCGCATGCAGGTCCGGCGCGCGTTCGGTGAGCAGCGCGCATTCGTCGGCGCTGCGCATGTCGTTCCACAGGATCGCGGGACGCAGCACGCGATCGGCGCGGTCGAGCAGCACCGCGCCGTGCATCTGGCCCGACAGCCCGATGCCGCGCACCTGCGCGAACGCGTGCGGATGGCGCTCGCGCAGCGCGGCGAGCGCGCCGAGCGTGCCCCGCCACCAGTCGTCCGGATGCTGCTCGGCCCAGCGCGGGCGCGGCCGCGACACGGTGAACGGCGCGCCCGCGGTGCCGACGACCGTGCCGTCCGGGGCGAGCAGCAGCACCTTCACTTCCGAGGTGCCGAGGTCGATGCCGAGATACATGTGCGATCCGTTCCGTCAGGGAGGAGCCGCTACTTTAGCCGCGCGGGCGCGGGCGTGCCAATGCCGGCAGACCCGACGCGCGGCCGGGCGGCGCGCTCAGCGCTGCGCGAGCCACGCGTCGACGCGCGCGAGGCCGGCGCGCACCGCGTCGACGAGCGCGGCGTTGCCGGCGAGCGACCCCCAAAGCTGCCGCTGCGCGCACAGCGCGGCGACCGGGTCGCCGGCCGCCACGATCGCGCGCGCGGCGCCTTCGTCCATCACGCCGTCCTGGTATTCATACGGCAGCGCGCCGCGGGCCCAGCGCTCGAGGAAGCGCAGGAACAGCGCGGGCAGCACCGCGGTCGCGACCGGCGCCGCGCCGCGCGCGACGCATTCGGCGAGCGTCGGTGCGATGAAGCCGGGCAGCTTCGAGAAGCCGTCCGCGGCGACGCGCTGGTTGGTGTCGAGTACATAAGGATTGCCGAAGCGCTCGAGCACGACGTCCCGATAGCGCGCGAGATCGAGCGGGCTCGGAGTAAGGCACGGGATCACGTCCTGCGTCGCGTAGTCGTGCGCGAAGCGGCGGATCGCCGCGTCGTGCGTGCCTTCGTGGATGTACGTATGGCCCGCCAGCGTGCCGGCCCACGCGATGCAGCTATGCGTCGCGTTGAGCAGGCGGATCTTCGCTTCCTCGTACGGATGCACGTCGTCGACGAGTTCGGCGCCCGCCCGCTCCCATTGCGGCCGGCCGGCCGCGAAGCGGTCCTCGATCACCCATTGGATGAACGATTCGCCCATCACCGGGCACGCGTCGTCGACGCCGGTCGCCGCGCGCACGCGCTCGCGCACGTCGGCGGTCGGGCGCGGCGTGATCCGGTCGACCATCGCGCCTGGGGTTGCGACGTGCGCATCGAACCAGTCGAGCAGGTCGCGCGCGCCGCGCCGTTCGAGGAATTCGCGCATCCCCGCGCGAAAGCGCGCGCCGTTGCTGCGCAGGTTGTCGCAGCTTTGCAGCGTGAGCGGGCCCGCGCCGCGCTTCATCCGCTCGGCGAGCAGCGCGGCGAGCGCGCCGTACAGCGTCGTGCGGGCGCCCTGCAGGTCGGCCGCGAGATCGGGGTTCGCAAGGTCGAGCCGGTTGTGCTCGTCGAGGTAGTAGCCGCCTTCGGTGACGGTGAACGACACGATCCGGCATGCGGGGTCCGCGCCGGCGTCGATCAGCGCGGCGAGATCGATCGACCACGGCAGCACGCGCGTGATCGCGCGGATCGTCTCGTACGCGCGCTCGCCTTGCGGCGTAACCGTCTCGAGCGTGTACGCGCCGTGCTGCGCGGCAAGCGCATCCATGGTCGCGCGCATGTCGTCGCGGATGTTGCCGACGACCAGCGACCAGCGCTCGGCGGCCGGCACGGCCGCGTTCACGCGATGCAGGTACCACGCCTGGTGCGCGCGGTGGAACGATCCGGCGCCGATGTGCAGCAGCACGGGCGCGCGGGCGGGCGACGACTCGCTCATCCGTTGTCTCCTTCCGGCGGCCGAGCATGGCGATGCCGGATCATTTGCTCGTTGTGTGAGCGAATGATCGTATTCGGGCGAGCGAAAGTCAAGGCGTGCGCGCGGCTTTTCGATGGTGCGCTGCGGCGCGACGGCCGGCAGCGGATTACAGCGTCGTGCGCACGTGCCAGAGCTCGGGGAACAGCACGACGTCGAGCATCTTGCGCAGATACGGCGCGCCGCTCGTGCCGCCCGTGCCCTGCTTGAAGCCGATGATGCGCTCGACGGTCGTCACGTGGCGGAAGCGCCACTGGCGGAATGCGTCCTCGAGATCGACCAGCTCCTCGGCCATCTCGTACAGCTCCCAGTGCTGCTGCGGATGCCGGTACACCTCGAGCCACGCGGCTTCGACCGTTTCGTCGTGCTGCGTCGGCTGCGTCCAGTCGCGCGCGAGCCGCTCTGGCGCGATCGGGAAGCCGCGCCGCGCGAGCAGGTGCACGACCTCGTCGTAGAACGACGGCGCCTCGAGCGTCGCGCGCACCTGCTCGAGGATGTCCGGGCGGTGCGCATGCGGCTGCAGCATCTGCGGGTTCTTGTTGCCGAGCATGAATTCGAGCTGGCGGTACTGGTACGACTGGAAGCCCGACGACTGGCCGAGATACGGCCGCATCGCCGAATACTCGGACGGCGTCATCGTCGCGAGCACGTTCCACGCCTGCACGAGCTGCTCGAAAATGCGCGACACGCGCGCGAGCATCTTGAACGCGGGCGGCAGCGCGTCGCGATGGACCGCGTCGAGCGCCGCGCGCAGCTCGAACAGCGCGAGCTTCATCCACAGCTCGCTCGTCTGATGCTGGATGATGAACAGCATCTCGTTGTGATCCGGCGACAGCGGATGCTGCGCGTCGAGGATCTGGTTGAGCGACAGGTAGTCGCCGTAGCTCATCGACTTCGAGAAATCGAGCTGCGCGTTGTGCCAGCCGGCTTGCTCGCCGGCGTCGCCCGGCACGTGCGGCGCTTCGTGCGCCGGGTGTACAGGGGCTGGGGTACGTGCGCCCGAGAACGGGCAGCCTGCCGGCGCGTCGCTGCCGGGCGGTTGCATATGACCAGAATTCACGACTTCCATCTCCAGATTTGAATGTGTATCGCTGGGGGCGCCCAGCTGGGGGCGCCTGGCCGGGGGCTCGCGGCGGCCGATCAGGTCACCGCGCCGCGCGTGGCGAACTCGGGCGCTTTCCATGCGCCGGTGTCGAGGATGTCGCGCAGCGTCTCGACGGCGTCCCACACGTCGACGAAGCGCGTATAGAGCGGCGTGAAGCCGAAGCGCAGCACGTGCGGCTCGCGGTAGTCGCCGATCACGCCGCGCGCGATCAGCGCCTGCATCACCTCGTAGCCGTGCGGATGCTCGAAGCTCGCCTGCGAGCCGCGCTGGTGATGGCTGCGCGGCGTGACGAGCTTCAGCGAATGGCCCTCGCAGCGCGCCTCGACGAGCGCGACGAACGCGTCGGTCAGCGCGAGCGACTTGCGGCGGATCGCGTGCATGTCGGTCTGCAGGAACACGTCGAGCCCGCATTCGACCATCGACATCGACACGATCGGCTGCGTGCCGCACAGGAAGCGCGCGATGCCGGGATCGGGCGCGAACTCGGGCTGCATCGCGAACGGCGCGCGGTGGCCCCACCAGCCGGACAGCGGCTGCGAGAAATGCGCGTGATGGCGCTTCGGCACCCACACGAACGCGGGCGAGCCGGGGCCGCCGTTCAGGTACTTGTACGTGCAGCCGACCGCGCCGTCCGCGCGCGCGCCGTTCAGGTCGACCGGCACCGCGCCCGCCGAATGCGCGAGATCCCACAGCATCAGCGCGCCCGCGTCGTGCACGAGCTGCGTGACGGCCGGCATGTCGTGCATGTAGCCGGTGCGATAGTTCACGTGCGTGATCATCGCGACCGCGGTGTCGTCGCCGAGCGCGTCGGGCAGGTCGGCCGGATCGTCGATCAGGCGCAGTTCGTAGTCGCCGCCCAACTGCGCGATCAGCCCCTGCGCGATGTACAGGTCGGTCGGGAAGTTCGAGCGCTCCGACACGATCACGCGGCGCTCGGGCGCGCGTTCGGCCTGGTAGCGCAGCATCGCGGACAGCAGCTTGAACAGGTTGATCGAGATCGTATCGGTGACGACGGTCTCGTCCGGCGCGCCGCCGATCAGCGTCGCGAGCTTGTCGCCGAGGCGGCGCGGCAGCGCGAACCAGCCGGCGGTGTTCCAGCTGCGGATCAGGCCGTCGCCCCATTCGGCGCCGATCACCTGCTGCGCGCGGGCGGCCGACGCGCGCGGCTGCGCGCCGAGCGAGTTGCCGTCGAGGTAAATCACGCCGTCGGGCAGCGCGAACTGGTCGCGCAGCGGGGCGAGCGGGTCGTCGCGGTCGAGCGCGAGCGCATCTTCACGGGTCTTGATCATGATGGTCGGGGTTGGTTCGAAGGTTCAGTCGGCGCGGCCGGGCAGCGCGCGCAGCACGGCGCGCACGGGGCTCGCGTCGAGCGTCGCGAGCTTGAGCGGCAGCGCGATCAGTTCATAGTCGCCGGCCGGCACGGCGTCGAGCACGATGCCTTCCAGGATCGCCATCCGGTGCGCGCGGATGCGGCGATGCGCGTCCATCGTCTTCGATTCCTGCGGATCGAGCGACGGCGTGTCGATGCCGATCAGCTTCACGCCGCGTGCGGCGAGCAGGTCGATGGTGTCGGGCGCGACCGCGCAGAAATCCGGGTCCCACTGCGCGGCGGGCGCGTGCGCATAGGTGCGCAGCAGCACGCGCGGCGGCACGCCGTCGAGCGCGGCCGCATGACTGGCCACGATATCGGCCGGCGTGACGACGGGGGATGCGCCGATGCAGTGGATCACGCGGCACGGGCCGAGATACACGTCGAGCGGCACCGCGCCGATCGGCGCGCCGTCGGCGTCGTAGTGAAGCGGCGCGTCGGTGTGCGCGCCGGTATGCGGCGACAGCGTCAGGCGCGCGACGTTGACGGGCGAGCCCGCCTCCATCCGCCAGACGCGTTCGACGGTGACCGGCGTGTCGCCCGGCCATACGGGGGTGGCGGGGTCGACCGGCGGCGAGATGTCCCAGAGTGTGTCCATGGCATGACGAAGCAGCGAAATGATGCTTCGCATGATAGGCGGACGCTCGCAAAAAGTGCTTGCGAAATAGACATGGACAAACCGCCAGATTGGCAGATAATTCGAATCAGAGAGAAAACGGAGACCAAAAATGCACGCGATCACGCTCGACGCCACCGACTGCCGGATTCTCGCGGTCCTGCAAGAGGAAGGCAGAATCAGCAACCTGGATCTTGCCGAACGGATTTCATTGTCGCCATCGGCCTGCCTGCGGCGCATGCGCCTGCTGGAGGACCAGGGCGTGATCGAGCATTACCGCGCGTGCCTGAGCCGGGAGAAGCTCGGCTTCGAGCTGGAGGCATTCGTGCAGGTGTCGATGCGCAACGAGCAGACGCAGTGGCACGAACGGTTCGCCGAGGAGCTGCGCGAATGGCCCGAGGTGGTCGGCGCGTTTGTCGTGACGGGCGAGAGCCACTACCTGCTGCGGGTGCTCGCGCACAACCTCAAGCACTATTCGGATTTCGTGCTGAACCGGCTGTACAAGGCGCCGGGCGTGATGGACATCCGTTCCAACATCGTGCTGCAGACGCTGAAGGACGAGGCGGGCGCGCCGGTCGTGCTGGCGCGCACCGGGGCGATCAAAGCTGTGTGAGGCCGTGGAAGCCGCCGCCGTGGAACACGAGCGGCGCGGTGGCGCCGGCATCCGGATTCACGCCGCAGCGCTCGACCTCGCCGACGAAGATCACGTGGTCGCCTTCGTCGTAGCGGCTGCGGTTGTGGCACTCGAACCACGCGATCGCGCCGTCGAGCACCGGCATCCCCGAATTGCCGGCCGCGTGCGCGATGCCCTCGAAGCGGTCGCCCTTGTAGGTCGAGAAGCGCTTGCACAGGTCGAGCTGCGACGCCGCGAGCACGTTGACGACGTAGTGGCTGTTGCTGCGGAACACCGGCGTCGACGCCGACTTGTGCGCGAGGCTCCACAGCACGAGCGGCGGGTCGAGCGACACCGAGTTGAACGAGCTCGCGGTGATGCCGATCAGTTGCCCGGACGGCGCGCGCGTCGTGATCACGGTCACGCCGGTCGCAAACTGGCCGAGCGCCTGCCGGAACGCGGCGGCGTCGAAATTCGGCGGCGTAGCGCGGCTCATCGGGCGGCCATCCGGAACGGGGCGCGCGCGCACGGCGCGCGGCGGGTGAAGCGGGCGAAGGGCGACAAGGCGGTCAGTCTGGAAATGGGACGCATGGCGCGATTTTAGCGGAATCGACCGTGGCGGGACGCGGCGCCTCGCGCCTCCGGTCGGTATGGTGGCGCAACGAACTTGCCGGCGAAGGATGGCGCGACGCGCGGCGGCCGGTGGCGCAAGCCCGTCATCGGCGTGAACGGGCTTCAGCCCGCCGCGCCGAGCCCGAGCGACAGTGCGCCGATCAGGATCAGGCTCGACGCCCACAGCGCATCGAGGTTGAACCAGCTCCGCGACACGAACTTCAGCCCGAGGTAGCGATAGACGAGCCACGCGAGCAGCCCGCCGGCGGCGAGCATCGCGGCCGCGTGGGCGGTTGCGACGACGAGCGCCATCCCGAGGTTCGCATTCACGAGCGCCGTCGCCGCCCGATGCCCCGGGTCCATGTCGATCCCGCAGAGCCCGAGATAGATCGGCACCAGCATCAGCCCCGCGCCGTGCGCGATCGCCACCGCGAACGACCAGAGCCCGAGCCGCGACGGCGGAATGCGCGCGAGGATCCGCGGGTGGCGCGGCCGCAGCAGCAGGAAGGCCCCGCAGGCGATCACGAGCACGCTCGCGCCGATCCGGATCGGCGCCTGCCACGCGACGAGCGCGGCGAGCGCCGCGAACGGCAGCATCATCGCGAACACCGACAGCGCGTGCCCGAGCGCGAGATAGCCGAGCGCCGCGACCAGCGCGCGGCCGCTGCGCGCCATCAGTCCGTTCGACACGGCCAGCGGCCATCCCATCGCGGGATTGAACCCGTGATAGAGGCCGCTTGCCAGCACCGCGGACCAGAGACCGACCTGGGCCGTGACGTGGCCGCTCAAGATCGGACCGACGGATAGCAAAACGAATCGGTCGAGCAGTCGCCGCCTTCGAGCCGGATCTGGTGCGCGCGGTAGCCGTCCGGGAACGCCACCCAGTAGTCGTCGGCGAGCGTCAGGCCGCCGTCGGGGCCGGCGTGCGCCATCACTTGCGCGCCGGGCACGCCGTCGGGGTAGAACTGGTCGTCCCACGTCGAATAGAGCGAGTTGGTCCAGTAGACCCGCTTGCCGTCGCGGCTTATCTCGACCATCTGCGGGCCGCCCGCGAACGTCTTGCCGTTCGGATGCGGCGTGCGCCGCACGATGCCGCCGATATGCACCGATCCCGCGAGCTTCGGCTTGCGCGGGTCGGTGACGTCGTACTGGCGCATCTCGCCGGTGCCCCAGCAGGACACGTAGAGGAAGCGGTCGTCGAGCGACAGGTCGATGTCGGTCACGAGCGGCGGCACCGCGCCGAACGGTTTCAGCAGCGGCGGCAGCTGGTCCGCGGGCGCGGGCTCGGCCGGGATCGTCGCGGTCTTCTCGATGTGGAACCGGCCGTCTTCGCGCCACCAGGTCCAGATCGAGCCTTCGAGGTTCGTCGTGTCGATCACGACGCCGAGGAAGCCGTATTCGCGCGCGGGGTCGTGCGCGGGCCGCACTTCCAGCGCCATCTGGTGCTGCGCGCCGAGGTCGATGGTCTGCACGTTGCGCCGCGCGCGCAGGTCCCAGAAATGCAGCCGGTGCCCGTACCGGTTCGCCAGCAGTTCCTCGGGGACGATGCCGTTCTCGAATTGCGGCGGCAGCGCCCATTCGCTCGACACCATGTAGTCGCGCGGCAGGTTCCACCAGAAGTCGTAATGCTTGTCCTGCGTGCCCCGGTCGATTTCCCAGCGGCCGACGACGTCGAAGGTCTCGCAGTCCATGATGAAGATGCCCGGCTGTCCGTCCATGCCGTCCTTGCCGGCGCCGCCCAGCGTGCTGACGTAGATGCCCTCGGGGCCGCAATGGACCGTGTGCGGCCGCGAGTAGCCGGTCTTGCTGAACACTTCGTCGGGTTCGATGATCTTGTGGATGCGCGCCTGGGTCGGGTGCGGATGCGTGTCCACGACGTAGATGCGCGACGAGCGCAGGCCAGGAATGATCAGGTAGCGGCGCTGCAGAAACGCGTGGCCGGTGAGCGGCGACAGCGCCGACGAGCACGCATTCCAGCCGAAGTGATGGAATTCGTCGCCGGTGGTCGGCATCGTCACCGTATGCACGACCTGCCCGTAGGTTTCCGAGCCGGGCTTCACGTCGATCACGGCGAGCGCGTCGGGCTGCGAAAAGTCGGGGCTGAGCAGCAGGGTGTACGCGAAGGATTCGGCCGGCGCGCGCATCGCGAGTTCCGGCGACGCATGAAACGTCGGGTCAGGCCGCATGGTCATGGTAGTGCCCTCGTTATCGTATTGGAGCGCCCGGCGCGGGATGGCCGGCGTCGGACGCGGTGGTCATGCGAAACGGCCGGACGGGATTGCCGCCGCGGCCGAACGGAGCTGCCGGCAGCCGCGACGACGGGCGGCGCCTTCCATCCAGAAGCGAAAACAGATGACGTGTATCGGGTGAAGCGTCGACGCTTGGCCGGTTGCGGCGCAACGTTGCCGCCGACCGGCCGGGGCTCGATCGAGCCGGTGATGCGAGGGGTGTTCGCTGAAGCATCCGGAACGCTGCTGCAACGGACGATGATGCATCAGGGTGGAGCATGGGGCGATCACGGCGGAAGGGATGATCAGTCTTCACGGCCGGGTGTGGGCTAGTGTAGTCGAGAATCGGCGGCGACGTGTTCGCCGCGATGCGCGGGCGGCCGCGCATTGCGCATTCCGTGATCGTGCAGCGCGATGGGTTCGGATGCGATACTGCTCGTTCTCGACGGCCATTTGATTTCAGGGGGAACGGAATGCTTGAAACCGCGACTTTAGGAGGGGGATGCTTCTGGTGCACGGAAGCGGTGTTTCTCGACGTCGACGGCGTGACGGCGGTCGAGTCCGGCTACGCGGGCGGCCACACCCGCAATCCGGGCTACCGCGACGTATGCGACGGCGACACCGGGCACGCGGAGGTCGTCAACGTGACGTTCGACCCGGCGCGCATCGGCTATCGCGAGATCCTCGAGATCTTCTTCGCGACGCACGATCCGACGCAACTGAACCGGCAAGGCAACGACGTCGGCACGCAATACCGGTCGGCCGTGTTCACGCATTCGGACGCGCAGCGCGACACCGCGCTCGACGTGATCCGCGAGCTCGAGCGCGAGCAGGTGTTCGCGCAGCCGATCGTCACGCAGGTCGTGCCGCTCGACGGCAATTACTGGCCGGCCGAGGACTATCACCAGAACTACTATGCGCAGAATCCCGGCCAGGGGTATTGCGCGGTCGTGATCGGGCCGAAGCTCGCGAAGTTCCGCCAGAAGTTCGCGCACCGGCTGAAGTCGTCGCGCGGCGCGTGAACGGGCCCTAGGCTGCCTCGCTGCGCAAGTGCGCGCACGCGGCGGCGATCTCGCGCGCGAGCGCGATGCACGACAGCGGCGCGGAGCCTTCGGCCTTGTTGTTGATCGTGATGATCACGGGTTGCCCGGCCAACGCATAGCGCGCGGCCAGCTCGGCGAGCGCCGAGCGCGTGTGCGGATCCTCGTCGACGAGCCGGTCGAACGGCTCGTATTTCGCTTTCGCCTGCTCGTACTTGAACCCGCCGTGCAGGCTCCAGCGCACGATCAGCGGGCCCGGCGCGTCGCCGTCGAGCAGCGCGAGCGCGGCCGCCTGCCGAAGCGGGTCGGGCATCCGCGCGTGCAGGCCGACGCAGTAGCGCACGCCGAGCGCCGCGAGCGCGCGGATGAAGCGCGGCGTGAGCAGGCTCGCGTCGCGGATCTCGATCGCGTAGCGCGGGCCGTCCGGCTCGGGCGGCAGCGGCGGCAGCGCCGCGAAGAACGCGCTCAGCCGGTCGATCAGCGCGGCGGGGTCGGCAAGCAGGCGATCCGGCAGCGGCGAGAACTGGAACACTAGCACGCCGGCCTTCTTGCCGAGCCCGTCGACGCACGGCCGCACGAATTCGTTCGTCGCGAGCGTCGCGTCGAGGAAGCTCGGATTCGGTCCCGACGGCTCGCCGCGCCGGCCGCGCACGACCGCGTCGGTGACCGATGCGGGCGCCTTGACGACGAAGCGGAAGTCGTCCGGCACCTGCTGCGCGTAGCGCAGGTAGTCGGCGACGGACAGCGGCCCGTAGAACGACCGGTCGAGGCTCACGCTCCTGAGCAGCGGATGCGCGCCGTACGCTTCGAGCCCTTCGCGCGACAGCTTGGTCTGCGCGAAGTCGCCGTCGTAGACGATGCCGTTCCAGCCGGGGAAATACCACGACGACGTGCCGAGCCGCACGTTCGGCGGCAACCCGGCCGCGGCGTCCGCCACGTCGGGCGCGATCGGCGCGGGCGGCACGCCGCGCCGGCGCTTGCCTTGCTTCGGCGCGGGCGGCGGCGCGGGTTCGTCCCACAGCAGGCCGGTGGAGGGAGGGGCTACTTCGTCGGGTGCGCCGCGGGGCGATGGCGATGGCGTCGGCGGCACGCTGCCGCCGTCGTCCGGCGGCGTCACATCGACGTCATCGCCGGCGTTCGCACGGGCGTCGTCGTCCGCAGCGCGTGCGTCATCGGGCGCCGCGCCGAACAGGTCGAACTGTCCGTCGGCGGGCGTCCCGTCCGAATCGTCGTGTTGCCGCTTTCCCGGCGGCGCCTTGCGCCGCATGCTGCCGTCACCCATGCATGCCGTGCGTGAAGCGCCGCCTAGCGCGGCAGCGCGTGTTCGTACATGTAGCGCCGCGACCACGGCAGCGTCTTCGCGCTCTGCCCGGCCTTGCGGCACACGATTTGAAAGATCGACACGTCGTCGTGCTCGAACGCATACGCGCAGCCGGCGAGATACACGCGCCAGATGCGGAATTTTTCGTCGTCGACGAGCTTCCTGGCTTCCTCGGCCTTCGCCTCGAAGTTCTCGGTCCAGATGTCGAGCGTGCGCGCATAGTGCCGCCGCAGGCTTTCGACGTCAATCGCCTCGAGCCCGCCGCGCTGCGCCGCTTCGAGCGCGAGGCTGATGTGCGGCAGCTCGCCGTCCGGGAACACGTAGCGGTCGATGAACTCGCCGCCGCCGAGCGCCGTCTCGCCGCTTTCCGCATCGGTCGACGTGATGCCGTGGTTCATCGCGATGCCGTCGTCGGCGAGCAGGTCGTGAATGCGCGAGAAGTAGAGCGGCAGGTTCTTGCGGCCGACGTGCTCGAACATCCCGACGCTCGTGATGCGGTCGAACTGGCCGTCGATCTCGCGATAGTCCTGCAGGCGGATCTCGATTTTGTCCTGCAGCCCCGCGGCCTTCACGCGCGCGGTCGCGAGGTCGAACTGGTTCTGCGACAGCGTCACGCCGAGGCACTGCGCGCCGAACTTGCTCGCGGCCCGCAGCACCAGCGCGCCCCAGCCGCAGCCGATGTCGAGCAGCCGCTGGCCCGGCTGCAGCCGGATCTTCGTGAGGATGTGGTCGATCTTCTTGATCTGCGCGGTGGCGAGATCCTCGTCGCCGTTCTCGAAGTACGCGCACGAGTAGACCATGTTCTCGTCGAGCCACAGCTGGTAGAACTCGTTCGAGACGTCGTAGTGATACTGAACCGCCTTCTTGTCGGTGCTCTTCGTGTGATTGAAGTAGCGCTTCACGCGCGCGAGCTTGCTCGCATGCGTCACGGTGCTGCGCGCGAGCGAGTAGCTGATGTTGATGATGTCGGAGAGCTTGCCCTCGATGTCGATCTTGCCCTTCACGTACGCCTCGCCGAGGTTGTCGAGGCTCGGGTCGAGCAGGAGCGGCAGCGCCGATGCGCTGTTGACCTTCAGCGTGACCTGCGGCGCGGCGAACGTGCCGAAATCGAGCTGATCGCCGTTCCACAACACGAGGCGCGCCGGAATGTTCGCCTTCGCCCGTACATCGTCCGCCCACTGTGCCAGCTTCTTTTCCCAGAACATTTGGAATCTCCGTTGTTCGTTGAATCGAATACAGCCAAGTTTCTTGACGGCGCCCGCCGACCCGGCGGGCGCCCGCATGCCATACGAAAAATACGAAACGCGATCGGTGGTGCGCGCCGGCTTACGGCGACAGGCGCGAAATCGTCCAGCCGTGCGGCGCGGCGTCGTCGCGCGTATACAGCAGCCGGTCGTGCAGCCGCGACGGGCGGCCCTGCCAGAATTCGAGCGAGTCGGGCACGAGGCGGTAGCCTCCCCAGTGCGGCGGCCGCGGCGGGTCGTCGCCGTAGCGTTCGCTGACGGCCTTTTCGCGCGCTTCGAGCGTCGCGCGGCTGTCGATCACGGCGCTCTGGTCGGACGCCCACGCGCCGATGCGCGAGCCGAGCGGGCGCGACGCGAAATAGCGGTCGCTGTCCTCGGCGCTGGTCTTCTCGACGCGGCCTTCGACGCGCACCTGGCGCTCGAGCTCGATCCAGTAGAACAGCAGCGCGGCATACGGATGCGCGGCGAGATCGCGGCCCTTGCGGCTTTCGTAATTGGTGAAGAAGACGAACCCGCGTTCGTCGACGCCCTTGATCAGCACGATCCGCGCGGACGGCCGGCCGTTTTCGCCGACGGTGGCGAGCGTCATCGTGTTCGGCTCGGGGAGCTTGGCGTCGAGCGCCTCCTTGAACCAGCGATCGAACTGCGCGAAGGGGTTCGGGGCGGCGTCGGCTTCGTCGAGCGAAGCACGCGAGTAATTGATGCGGAGATCGGCGAGTGTCGTCATGTTATGCAAACGCTTCAATCTGGGGCCAGTATAGCGAAGGCGGGAGAAACGTGCGTGCACAGGGGCGCGTGTCGGCGAGCGGTTCAGGCAAAATACGGGGCTGCACGATTTACGTTTTCCTTCCCGCCATGTCATCCCACGACGCCGCCCCGATAACTTCTGATCTTACCCCGAGCCCGTCAAGTCAGCTTGACGTGGATCGCGCACGGCGCTTCGGCGGCATCGCGCGGCTGTACGGCGCGCCTGCGCTCGCCGCGTTCGAGCGCGCGCACGTCGCGGTGATCGGCATCGGCGGGGTCGGCTCGTGGACGGCCGAGGCGCTCGCGCGCAGCGCGGTCGGCACGTTGACGCTCGTCGATCTCGACAACGTCGCCGAAAGCAATACGAACCGGCAGATCCACGCGCTCGACGGCAATTACGGCAAGCCGAAGGTCGACGCGATGGCCGAGCGGATCGCGCTGATCGATCCCGCGTGCCGCGTGCACCGGATCGAGGATTTCGCCGAGCCTGACAATTTCGACGCGCTGCTCGGCGGCGGCTTCGACTACGTGATCGACGCGATCGACAGCGTGCGCACGAAGGTCGCGCTGATCGCGTGGTGCGTCGCGAAAGGGCAGCCGCTCGTCACGGTCGGCGGCGCGGGCGGGCAGCTCGACCCGACCCGCATCCGCATCGACGATCTCGCGCTGACGATCCAGGATCCGCTGCTGTCGAAGGTGCGCGCGCAACTGCGCAAGCAGCACGGCTTTCCGCGCGGGCCGAAGGCGCGCTTCAAGGTCAGCGCCGTGTATTCGGACGAGCCGCTGATCTATCCGGAAGCCGCCGCCTGCGACCTCGAGGACGGCGCGGAGCCGTCCACGGCCGCGCACGTCGCGGGGCTCAACTGCGCGGGCTTCGGCTCGAGCGTGTGCGTGACCGCGAGCTTCGGCTTCGCGGCGGCCGCGCATGCGCTGCGGGCGATCGCCGCGCGGGCCGTCGCGGCCTGAATGGAGGGGGGAGGCGGCGGGCGCGCCTGCCGCCCGCCGCGCCGGTTCAGTTGAGCGCCATGCTCAGCTTGCGCCGCCACACGGCGACGAGGTCCGGGCGGTCGCCCGCCAGCTCGAACACCGAGATCATCGTCTTGCGGCCGAGGTCGTCGCCGTACGCGCGGTCGCGCACGACGATTTCCAGCAGCTGCTCCAGCGCGCCTTCGTATGCGCGACGCGCGATCAGGCTCTGCGCGAGATCGAAACGCGCGTCGAGGTCGGCCGGATTCCCGGCGATGCGCGCTTCGAGCGCGTCGGTTGGCGGGAGGTCGGCGGTCGCGGCGAGTGCGTCGAAACGGGTCTGGATCGCCTGCAGGCGCGGATCGCCGCTCTGCACGGTCTGCGGCGACAGGCGCTCGGTTTCCGCGCGCGCCGCATCGACGTGGTTGCCCGCGAGCAGCAGCTCGATCAGGTCGAGCCGCGCGTCGTCGAAGCCGGGGTTCAGCGCGAGCGCCGCTTCGAGGTGGGCGCGCGCATCGTCGAAGCGCGCTTCCGCCGCCGCGAGCTGCGCGGCGCGGCGCTCGGCTTCCTCGGGCGCCGGCAGCAGCCGGTCGAGGAACGCGCGCAGCTGCCCTTCGGGCAGCACGCCGACGAACTGGTCGACCGGGCGCCCGTCGGCGAACGCGATCACGTGCGGAATGCTGCGCGTCTGGAAATGCGCGGCGAGTTCCTGGTTCTCGTCGACGTTGACCTTCACGAGCTTCCAGCGGCCCTCGTAGTCGCTTTCGAGCTTTTCCAGCAGCGGGCCGAGCGTCTTGCAGGGGCCGCACCACGGCGCCCAGAAATCGACCAGCACGGGCGTGTCCAGCGACGCCTCGATGACGTCTTTTTCGAAAGTGGCAAGCGTGGTGTCCATGTCGTCCTCTTGGGTTCGAATGTCGTCAGGGTGGGGGCGGCACACGCGTTTTTCAACGCGGCTTGCGCTCCGGCAACGGGATCCATTCGGTCTCGCCGGGCACCTTGCCCATTTCCTGCCGCGTCCAGGCCTCCTTCGCGCGCTCGATCGCGTCGCGGCTGCTCGCGACGAAATTCCAGTCGATGAAGCGCTCGCCTTCGAGCCGGTCGCCGCCGAGCAGCATCGCGCGCGCGCCGGCGCCGCTCGTCAGCGTGACGGTCGCGCCCGGTGCGAGCACGGCCATCTGCGCGGGGTCGAGCGGCGTGCCGTCGATCGCGAGGTCGCCGTCGACCAGATAGATCGCGCGCTCCTCGTGCGACGCGTCGAGCACGAGGCGGCCGCCGTCCGCGAATTCCGCGGCGACGTAGAGCGTGCGCGAAAACGTCGTGACGGGCGAGCGCAGCCCGAACGCGTCGCCGGCGATCACCGTCAGCGACACGCCGTCGTCGTTCAGCTTCGGCAGCGCCGCGGCCTCGTGGTGCTCGAACGACGGCGCGTCGGTCTCGTGCGCGAGCGGCAGCGCGACCCAGGTCTGGATCCCGTGCACGGTGTGGCCACGCTCGCGTAGCGCGTCGGGCGTGCGCTCGGAATGGACGATCCCGCGTCCCGCGGTCATCCAGTTGACGTCGCCGGGCACGATCTCCTGCAGCGAGCCAAGGCTGTCGCGGTGCAGGATCGCACCCTCGAACAGATAGGTGACGGTTGCGAGCCCGATGTGCGGATGCGGGCGCACGTCGAGGCCCGTGCCGGGCGGCAGCGTCGCAGCGCCCATGTGATCGAAGAAGATGAACGGGCCGACGAGGCGCGCGGCGAGCGCGGGCAGCGTGCGGCGCACCTGCAGGTTGCCGATGTCGCGCACGTGCGGCTTCAGCAGGGCTTGGATGGAATCGGGCATGGCGGGTCCTGTCGACTGCGGGGATGCGGGTCATTGTACTGGCGCCCGGCAGCACGCGCGTGACGCGTCGCGGGCCGCGCGGCGCGGTACGGTTCCTGCTCGCGGGCAGTGTGCTCACCGCACGGCGTCGGCGCGTTATCCACAATGCGCGTGCGGGATTCCGGGCGGCTCCCGATCGCCGGTAAACTGGCGGCCTTCCATACGACAAATCAAGGAGACCCGGATGATGACCCCGAAGGATCTGCTGCTGGCGCTGGTCGTGATCCTCGCGTGGGGAGTGAATTTCGTCGTGATCCGGGTCGGGCTGGACGGGATGCCGCCGATGCTGCTCGGCGCGCTGCGCTTCACGCTCGCGGCGGTGCCGGCGGTGTTCTTCGTGCGCCGTCCGCAGATTTCGTGGCGGCTGCTCGTGCTGTACGGCGCGACGATCCAGCTCGGCCAGTTCGTGTTCCTGTTCACCGCGATGTACGTCGGGATGCCCGCCGGGCTCGCATCGCTCGTGCTGCAGTCGCAGGCGTTCTTCACGCTGGTGTTCGCGATGGCGTTCCTCGGCGAGCGGCTGCGCGTGCAGAACCTGATCGGCCTCGCGATCGCCGCGACGGGCCTCGTCGTGATCGCCGCGCAGGGCGGTCGCGCGATGACGCTGGCCGGCTTCCTGCTCACGCTCTGTTCGGCCGCGATGTGGGCGTTCGGCAACATCGTGACGAAGAAGGTCGGGCAGGCCAACCTCGTGTCGCTCGTCGTGTGGGCGAGCCTCGTGCCGCCGGTGCCGTTCTTCCTGCTGTCGCTGTGGTTCGAAGGGCCGCAGCGGATCGCGGCCGCGCTCGGCGCGCTGACGGGGGCGTCGATCTTCGCGGTCGTCTATCTCGCGTTCGTCGCGACGCTGCTCGGCTACGGATTGTGGAGCCGGCTGCTGTCGCGCTATCCGGCCGCGCAGGTCGCGCAGTTCTCGCTGCTGGTGCCGGTCATCGGCCTCGCGTCGGCGGCGCTGCTGCTCGACGAGCACCTGACGCGCGCGCAGCTCACGGGCGCGGCGCTGGTGATGGGCGGCCTCGCGGTCAACGTGTTCGGCGGGAAGCTGGTGCGCCGGCTCGCGGCGTCGTGACGTCTTGAAGCGCGCGCCGGCACGCAGCGCGTGCGGCCGGCGGCCAGGGGGAAGCGCGGGAAGAGGGCGTCAGGTCATCCGGTTCTTCGCGAGCGGCGGGTTCGCCGCGAAATAGCGCTTGATGCCGCGGAAGATCGCATCGGCCATCTCGTCGCGATAGCTGTCGTCGTTGAGCCTGCGCTCCTCGTCCGGGTTGCTGATGAACGCGGTCTCGACGAGGATCGACGGGATGTCGGGCGCCTTCAGCACGGCGAACCCGGCCTGCTCGACGGAGCCCTTGTGCAGCTTGTTGATGCCGCCGACTTCCTTCAGCACGTAGCTGCCATAGCGCAGCGAATCGCGGATCTGCGCGGTGGTCGACATGTCGAACAGCGCGCGGCTCACCGCGGCGTCCTGGGTCTTGATGTTGATCCCGCCGATCAGGTCCGACGCGTTTTCCTTGTTCGCGAGCCAGCGGGCCGCCGCGCTCGACGCGCCGTGGTCCGACAGCGCGAACACCGACGAGCCGCGCGCGGACGGCGTCGTGAACGCATCCGCGTGGATCGACACGAACAGGTCCGCGCCGACGCGGCGCGCCTTCTGCACGCGCACGTTGAGCGGCACGAAGAAGTCGGCGTCGCGCGTCATCATCGCGCGCATGTTCGGCGCCGCGTCGATCTTCGCGCGCAGCTTCTTCGCGATGTCGAGCGCGACGTGCTTCTCGTAGGTGCCGTTGCCGCCGATCGCGCCCGGGTCCTCGCCGCCGTGGCCCGGATCGATCGCGACCGTCAGGAGGCGCACGGTGCCGCCCTTGCCGGCGCCTTTGCCAGTATTCGGTGCGATGAATTTGTAGGTGTCGTCGCCTTCGTCCTCGTCGTCCTTGCGCGCGATGACGGGCGGCGGCTTGACCGCGGGCTTCGCGCTCGCGGCAGGCGGCGTGCGCGGCGCGGGCGTGCCCGGCGTGTTCTGCGCGAAGCGCTGGAAGAACGCATCGCTGTTGTCGTTGCCGGCGACCGGCGGCTGCGTCGGTCCGCTCAGCGCGGTCGGCGGCTGCACCTGCTGCGCGCGCGCCGCTTCGTTCAACTGCTGTTCCTTGCGCTCCGTCTGCGCGATCAGGTCGGTCAGCGGATCGGGCGCGACGGCCGGATACAGGTCGAACACCAGGCGGTACTTGTAGGTGCCGACGGGCGGCAGCGTGAACACCTGCGGCTTCACCGAGCCCTTCAGATCGAACACCATCCGCACGACGTGCGGCTGGTACTGGCCGACGCGCACCGAGTGGATCTGCGGATCGTTCGGCGCGATCTTCGACACGAGGTCGCGCAGCGCCTGGTCGAGATCGAGCCCGTTCAGGTCGACGACGAGGCGGTCGGGGCCCTGCAGCAGCTGCTGGGTATTCTGCAGCGGCTGGTCGGATTCGATCGTCACGCGCGTGTAGTCGCGCGCGGGCCACACCCGCACGCCGAGCACCGACGTCGCGTGCGCGAGCCGCGGCACCGCGAGGCCGAGCACCAGCGTCGACGCGCCCGCGCACAGGATCTGGCGGCGCCGCCAGTTATGCGTCGCGGTGGCCGCCGATTCGATCGAGCGGAACGGTTTGATCAACATCTTTCGAGACATGCGTTTCCTGAAGCGCTGTACGCCCGGACGGTGAGGGCGCGGCCGTCGCCGTCCACGTCGAGCGAGAAGACCAGATCGGGCACGCCGAGCAGCGTGCCCGCCTGTTGCGGCCATTCGACGAGGCAGATCGCGCTGGAATTGAAATACTCGCGAAAGCCGGCGTCGGACCATTCGGCCGGGTCGTTGAAACGGTACAGATCGAAGTGATAGACCTCGAGTTCCCCATCGTCGCGTTCGAGCGCGTACGGCTCGACGAGCGTGTAGGTCGGGCTGCGCACGCGGCCGCGATGGCCGAGGCCGCGCAGGATCGCGCGCACGACGGAGGTCTTGCCTGCGCCGAGATCGCCGACCAACTGGATCTGCAGGCCGTCGAACGCATGCGTGCGGGCCAGTTCGGCGCGCGTCGCGTCGAGCACCTGCGCGAAGCGTGCGCCAAAGGCCTCGGTCGCCGCCTCGTCGGCGAGCGCGAACACGCGCTCCGCGAGCGGGGGGGGCAGCGTCGAGACATGGGGCGGGTGGCTGTGCGTGGCTGGCATTCTCGTAAAATAGTGCGATGAACCGATTACCGGAACTCGCCGCATCCGATCCGCGCCCGACTCAGGCCGAGCGCGCGGCGCCGTGCGTCCTCGACGATGCGGCGTTGACCGCGCTCGCCGCGCGCATCAGGGCGTGGGGGCGCGAATTGGGTTTCGGGGCGATCGGCATCAGCGATACCGATCTCTCGGATGCCGAAGCGGGGCTCGCCGCCTGGCTGGAAGCCGGTTGCCACGGCGAGATGGATTATATGGCGAAACATGGGATGAAACGCGCGCGGCCGGCCGAACTTGTGGCCGGTACGCGACGCGTGATTTCGGCCCGGCTCGCCTATCTGCCGGCGCAGACGCTCGCGGCCGACGCAGCGGACGATGCGCCCGGCGCGCCCGCGCCGGGCGACTGGCGCGCGCGCGAGCAGGCCCGGCTCGACGATCCGCAGGCCGCCGTCGTGTCGATCTACGCGCGCGGCCGCGACTATCACAAGGTATTGCGCAACCGCCTGCAGACGCTCGCCGAGCGCATCGAGCGCGAGATCGGCGCGTTCGGCTACCGCGTGTTCACCGATTCCGCGCCGGTGCTCGAGGTCGAGCTCGCGCAGAAGGCGGGCGTCGGCTGGCGCGGCAAGCACACGCTGCTGCTGCAGCGCGACGCGGGGTCGCTGTTCTTCCTCGGCGAGATCTACGTCGACATTCCGCTGCCGACCGATGCGCAGACCGCGCCCGACGCGGCGCCCGAGACGCCGGGCGCGCATTGCGGCAGCTGCACGCGCTGCATCGACGCGTGTCCGACCGGTGCGATCGTCGCGCCGTACCGCGTCGATGCGCGGCGCTGCATCTCGTACCTGACGATCGAGCTGAAAGGCAGCATCCCCGAGCCGCTGCGGCCGCTGATCGGCAATCGCGTGTACGGCTGCGACGACTGCCAGCTCGTGTGCCCGTGGAACAAGTTCGCGCAGGCCGCGCCGGTCGCTGATTTCGACGTGCGTCACGGGCTCGACCGCGCGACGCTCGTCGAGCTGTTCGGCTGGAGTGCAGACGAATTCGACGCGCGGATGCAGGGCAGCGCGATCCGGCGCATCGGCCACGAGTGCTGGCTGCGCAATCTCGCGGTCGGGCTCGGCAATGCGTTGCGCGCACCGCCGGAGCGGCTCGCGCCGGCCGCGCGCGACGCGATCGTCGCCGCGCTGCGCGCGCGTGCCGACGATCCGTCGCCGCTCGTGCGCGAGCACGTCGAGTGGGCGCTGCGGGCGGCGTGAAGGCGGCGTACAGTGGCGGTTCGACAGGTGACGGGCCGCGGCCGCGCTTGCCGGCGAAGCGCGCCGGCGGGACGGGCGGCACGCCGCCTGCAATTCTTTCGGCTTGGCACGGGAAGGGCGTGCGAAGCATGGGACCGGAGACAGCAATGTTCAACGCAGTAATCGACGCACCGTTCGGCAAGGTCGGCATCCGCACGGATGCGGGCGTGGTGCGCGAGATCGTCTATCTGCCCGAATCGGTGAAATCCGTCGATCCGGATACGCCGCTCGCGAAGCGTGCGGTCGAGCAGATCGAACGCTATTTCGAGCGCGCGTCGGCGACCTTCGACCTGCCGCTCGCCGACGTCGGCACCGCGTTCCAGCACCGTGTGTGGGACGCGATTTGCGAGATTCCGCCGGGCGTCGTGCTCACGTACGGACAGGTTGCGAAACAGATCGGCAGCGCGCCGCGCGCGGTCGGCCAGGCGTGCGGCGCGAATTATTTCCCGCTCGTGATCCCGTGCCATCGCGTCGTCGCGTCGAGCGGCATCGGCGGCTTCGCGAACCACGACGACGACGGCTACTACCTGCGGGTGAAGCGCTGGCTGCTCGCGCACGAGGGCGTGCCGTACCGATGAGCGAACCGCTGCTTTCCCCGGAGGCCGCCGACGACGCGGCCGCATCGCCCGCGCTGCTCGCGAGCCGCGCGTCGATCGACGTGTTCTGCGACGCGCTGTGGCTCGAGCACGGCCTCGCGCGCAATACGCTCGACGCATACCGTCGCGATCTGGCGCTGTTTGCGCAGTGGCTCGCGGCGACGCACGACGCGTCGCTCGACGTCGCCGACGAGATGATGGTGACGGGCTACATCGCCGCGCGCAGCGACGGCAAGGCGACGTCGTCGAACCGGCGCCTGTCGGTGTTTCGCCGCTATTACGGCTGGGCCGTGCGCGAGCATCGCGCGAGCGCGGACCCGACGCTGCGGATCACGTCCGCGAAGCAGGCCGCGCGGTTTCCGTCGACGCTGTCCGAAGCGCAGGTCGAGGCGCTGCTCGGCGCGCCCGATGTCGACACGCCGCTCGGTTTGCGCGACCGCACGATGCTCGAGCTGATGTATGCGAGCGGGCTGCGCGTGAGCGAGCTCGTGACGCTGAAGACCGTCGAGGTCGGGCTGAACGAAGGTGTCGTGCGCGTGATGGGCAAGGGCTCGAAAGAGCGGCTCGTGCCGTTCGGCGAAATCGCGCACGGCTGGATCGAGCGTTACCTGCGCCACGCGCGGCCGGCGCTGCTCGGCGCGCGCGCGGCCGACGCGCTGTTCGTGACCGCGCGCGGCGACGGCATGACGCGCCAGCAATTCTGGAACATCATCAAGCGCCATGCGCGGCAGGCGGACGTGCGCGCGCACCTGTCGCCGCACACGCTGCGGCACGCGTTCGCGACGCACCTGCTGAATCACGGCGCGGACCTGCGCGTCGTGCAGATGCTGCTCGGCCACAGCGACATCTCGACGACGCAGATCTATACACACGTCGCGCGCGAGCGCCTGAGGACGCTACACGCGCAGCACCACCCGCGCGGATAGCGCGGGGCGGCGCGGCTGCCGGTGTCAGATCATGTCGCGCAGCTTGTGCTTCAGCACCTTGCCGGTCGACGCGGCCGGCAGCGCGGCGAGCACGCGGATGTGCGCGGGCCGCTTGTACGGCGCGAGCCGCGCCGCGCACCAGTCGTGCAGCGCGGCCTCGGTCGCCGCGGCGCCCGGCGCGAGCTCGACGAACGCGAGCACTTCCTCGTTGCCCTCGACCGGGCGGCCGACCACGGCCGCCTGCACGACGTCCGGGTGCGCGTTCAGCACCTGCTCGACCTCGACCGGATACACGTTGAAGCCCGAGCGGATGATCAGCTCCTTGCTGCGGCCGGCGATCGTCACCGCGCCGCCGGCGTCCTGCCGCGCGAGATCGCCGGTCTTCAGCCAGCCGTCCGGTGTGACTGCCGCGCGGGTCGCGTCCGGATTGCGGTAATAGCCGAGCATCACGTTCGGCCCGCGTACGTGGATCTCGCCGACCTCGCCCTGCGGCACGTCGCGGCCGTCCGGCGCGACGATGCGCATCTCGACGCCCGGAATCGGCACGCCGACCGAGCCGTCGGCGCGCGGCGCATCGAGCGGCGTCTGCGCGATCGTGGGGCTGCTTTCGGTCATCCCGTAGCCGTTGTGCAGCGGCACGCCGTACACGCGCTCGACGCGCGCCTTCAGGCCGGTGTCGAGCGGCGAGCCGCCCGAATACGCGAAACGCAGGCGTGGCGCGCGCCACGCATGGCCGTGCGTGTTCAGGTGCTCGAGCAGCTTCGCGTGCATCGCGGGCACGCCCTGGAAGATCGTGACCCCTTCGTCGGCCAGCGCGACGCGCACGGCCTCGGGCGAAAAGCGCGGCGCGAGCCGCAGCGTCGCGCCCGCGTACAGGCTGCCGAGGCACACCGACGCGAGGCCGTATACGTGCGACACGGGCAGCACCGTATAGACAATGTCCTCGGGCGACACGCGCCGCAGCGCGCTCGACGTCGCCGCGACGTACAGCAGGTTGCGGTGCGACAGCATCACGCCCTTCGGCGTGCCGGTGGTGCCGGTCGTGTAGATCAGCGCCGCGCATTGCGCGGCGCCGTCCGCGGCCACCGGTTCACCGGGCGCGTCCGCGTCGACGCGGGTCGACCATGCGCCGATGTCGATCGCGGGCGCGGGGGCGGGTGTTGCGTGGTGTCGCGCGGCATGCGCGCGCGCGTCCGGCGACGCGGCTTCGGCGAACGCGATCAGCTTCGGGCGCGCATGCGCGGCGATCGCGTCGAGCTCGACGGCCGACAGCCGTGCGTTCGACATGAGCGCCCACGCGTCGAGGCGGGCCGCCGCGAACAGCAGCACGATCTGCGCGACGCAGTTCTCCGCGACGATCATCACGCGGTCGCCGCCGCGCACGCCGCGGCCGGCGAGCTGCGCGGCCGCCGCATCGATCGCCTCCGACAGCTCGCGGTACGACAGGCGGCGCGCGTCCTCGATCAGCGCCGGGCGATCGGGCGCACGGGCGGCCCAGTGCGCGGGGACGTCGGCGATGCGGCCGGGCAGGGCGGCCAGCAGCGCGTCGACGTCGAGCGGCGCGGAGGGGGGGATGGACGAGATCATTGCGTCTCCTGGAGAGGGGCGGGCGTGGCAGGCGAGGGTCGCGAACGATCGTGCCATGTCGGCGGGCGCGCCACAATCGGCCATTCGGTCAATAGCGCTTCGCGATGCGCGCAATGATGATGGACGGTGTCGCGTCGAGTTCGCCGCTGCCGCCCGGGTGACGGAAAAGCGGGCCGCGAGTATACCGCCGACGGTGCCGCCGACGAGAAGCGCGGCACGCCCCGGCCGCCGTTCCCCTTTAAAATGCCGCCATGAGCAAATCCAGACACGTGTCCGAAACGCCCGCGACCCAGCTGCTGCGCCGCCACGGCGTCGTGTTCGGCGAGCATCCCTACGATTACGTCGAGCACGGCGGCACCGGCGAGTCCGCGCGCCAGCTCGGCGTCGACGAGCACGTCGTGGTGAAGACGCTCGTGATGGAAGACGAGCACGCGAAGCCGCTGATCGTGCTGATGCACGGCGACCGCACGGTGTCGACCAAGAACCTGGCGCGGCAGATCGGCGCGAAGCGCGTCGAGCCGTGCAAGCCCGAAATCGCGAACCGCCATTCGGGCTACCTGGTCGGCGGCACGTCGCCGTTCGGCACCCGCAAGGCGATGCCGGTCTACGTGGAGTCGACGATCCTCGAATTGCCGGCGATCTACCTGAACGGCGGCCGTCGCGGCTATCTGGTCAGCCTCGCGCCGTCCGTGCTGACGACGCTGCTCGACGCTAAGCCCGTGCAGTGCGCGAGCGTCGACTGAGAACCGAGGGTTTCACCTTCATGGGGCCTGTTCCCGCCAATAACGGGCCCTTCTGGCGGCCAGCCCCAAGAGAGATTTTTTAGTTACGGGAACGTGCGTTGCCGGCCGTATTGCGGCGTCGCGCGTCGCTTGTTTGGCGCGGCCAAACGGCGCTCCTTGCTCCTTGCACTACGACCGGCAACGCACGTTCGCAAGCCCGTTATTGGCGGGAACAGGCCCCGCCCTCGCCGCTTCGGTAGAATGAGCGCCGCTGCGGCCCGCCGTCGCGGCCGTCCGTCCATCGATACGTTGAAAGAAGAGTCATCCGCATGCAGATCCTGCTCGCCGCCGTTGTTGCCTACCTGATCGGCTCGGTGTCGTTCGCCGTCGTCGTCAGCGCCGCGATGGGCCTGGCCGACCCCCGTTCGTACGGTTCGAAGAACCCCGGCGCCACCAACGTGCTGCGCAGCGGCAACAAGAAGGCCGCGATCCTGACGCTCGTCGGCGACGCGTTCAAGGGCTGGGTCGCCGTCTGGCTCGCGCGGCGCTTCGGCCTGCCCGACGTCGCAATCGCGTGCGTGGCGATCGCCGTGTTCATCGGCCACCTGTACCCGATTTTCTTCCGCTTCCAGGGCGGCAAGGGCGTCGCGACCGCGGCCGGCGTGCTGCTCGCCGTGCACCCGGTGCTCGGGCTCGCGACCGCGCTGACCTGGCTCATCATCGCGTTCTTCTTCCGCTACTCGTCGCTCGCGGCGCTCGTCGCGGCGGTGTTCGCGCCGGTGTTCGACGTGTTCCTGTTCGGCACGCGCCACAACCCGGTCGCGTGGGCCGTGCTCGCGATGAGCGTGCTGCTCGTGTGGCGTCACCGCAGCAACATCTCGAAGCTGCTGGCGGGGCAGGAAAGCCGGATCGGCGAAAAGAAGAAGGCGGCCGGGAACGGCAACGCGCAGGACGGCGGGAAGGCCTGAGAAGGCCGGCCGGAGGCGCGCGCCGGGCGCATTGCGCAGCCCGGCGGCATGGGCGGCATGACGAGACCGGTCAGTCGCGGAAGTTGTTGAAGTCGAGCGGGGTGTCGGTCACGTCCTTGCGCAGCATCGCGATCACGCTCTGCAGGTCGTCGCGCTTCGTGCCCGACACGCGCACCGCGTCGCCCTGGATGCTCGCCTGCACCTTGATCTTGCTGTCCTTGACGAGCCGCACGATCTTCTTCGCGAGATCGCCCGTCACGCCTTTCTTGACCGTCACGACCTGCTTGACCTTGTCGCCGCCGATCTTCTCGACCTTGCCGTAGTCGAGGAAGCGCACGTCGACGTTGCGCTTGGCCAGCTTGCCGATCAGCACGTCCTTGACCTGGCCGAGCTTGAAATCGTCGTCGGCGAACAGCGTCAGCTCGCGTTCCTTCTGCTCGACACGTGCGTCGGAGCCCTTGAAATCGAAGCGCGTCGAAATTTCCTTGTTCGACTGCTCGATGGCGTTCTTCACTTCGATCATGTTCGCTTCGCTGACGACGTCGAACGATGGCATGGCATTCTCCCTGTAAAACGCGTGGGCCCGGCTTGCGCGCGGGCACTCGCTATAATTGCGGACTGTTTGCCATTCTACCGATGCCCCTTCGTTTGCCCAAGGCCGGCCGCCTGCCGTCCGGGCAAGTCCGGGCCGTCCGACCGCGATTGCCGATGCTTCCAGCCGATTCCACCCTGTCGCTGCTTCCCGACCATCCGCTCGCCGCGCACAACACGTTCGGGTTCGACGTGACCGCGCGGCTGGCCGCGCGCGTGACGCACGCCGCCCAGTTCGCGGCGCTGCATCGCGACGCGCGCGTCGCGAACCTGCCGCGGCTGGTGCTCGGCGGCGGCAGCAACGTCGTGTTCACGCGCGACTTCGACGGCCTCGTGCTGCTGGACGAGATCGCCGGCCGCCGCGTCGTGCGCGAGGACGACGACGCGTGGATCGTCGAGGCGGGCGGCGGCGAGAACTGGCACGCGTTCGTCGCGTGGACGCTCGAGCAGGGCATGGCCGGCCTCGAGAACCTCGCGCTGATTCCCGGCACGGTGGGCGCCGCGCCGATCCAGAACATCGGCGCGTACGGGCTCGAGATGAAGACGTATTTCGATTCGCTCGTCGCCGTCGAGCTCGCGACCGGCCGCAGCGAGCGCTTCGACGCCGCGCGCTGTGCGTTCGGCTATCGCGACAGCTTCTTCAAGCGGGAAGGCCGCGCTCGCTTCGCGATCGTGTCGGTGACGTTCCGGCTACCGAAGCGCTGGGCGCCGCGGCTCGGCTACGCGGACGTGTCGCGCGAACTCGATGCGCGCGGCGTTGCGCCGGATGCGGTCACGGCGCGCGACGTGTTCGACGCGGTGGTCGCGATCCGCCGTGTGAAGCTGCCCGATCCGCTCGTGCTCGGCAATGCGGGCAGCTTCTTCAAGAATCCGGTGATCGGCGCGGCGCAGTTCGACGCGCTGCGCGCGCAGGCGCCCGATATCGTGTCGTATCCGCAGCCGGACGGGCAGGTGAAGCTCGCGGCCGGCTGGCTGATCGACCGCAGCGGCTGGAAGGGGCGCGCGCTCGGCGCCGCGGCCGTGCACGACCGGCAGGCGCTCGTGCTCGTCAACCGCGGCGGCGCGACGGGCGCCGAGGTGCTCGCGCTCGCGCGGGCGATCCAGGACGACGTGCGCGCGAAATTCGGCGTCGAGCTGGAGCCGGAGCCGGTGTGCCTGTAAGGCGGGCAGCCACGCCCGCGTAGCGTGCGGATGTCGCACCGTTGCGCCGCCTGTCCATCCCCATCGATGTCGTCGCGCTCACCCCGCGCATCCTTTCCTTGACTCTCATTTAACCTTGAAGTTAAATGAGATCATGCGTTCCCCATCCGATTCCCTGTCCGCGGTGTTCGCCGCACTGGCCGACCCGACCCGCCGCGCGATCCTGCTGCGGCTGGCCGAGGGCGCGGCGCCCGTCAGCGAACTGGCCCGGCCGTTCGACATCTCCGCGCCGGCGGTGTCGAAGCACCTGCGCGTGCTGTCCGACGCGGGGCTGATCGAACGGGAAGTCGACGCGCGCTGGCGGATCTGCCGGCTGCGCGCCGACGGGATGCGCGATGCGCACGGCTGGCTCGAAACCTATCGCCAGTTCTGGGAAGACAGCCTTGATCGCCTGAAGATGTTCGTCGAACAGTCGAGCGCGGAGCGCGACGCCGGCGACGCTTGCCCACCCGCTCCGCCCCCTGAGGAGAAGCCATGAGTCAAGCAGCGACGTTTCACCTGGAAATGGACCGCTTCATCCGCGCGCCGCGCGAACGCGTGTTCGACGCGTTCACCAGCGAAACCGCGCTGGCTGCCTGGCATTGTCCGCGCGGGATGAGCGTGGTCGAAGCGAGCGCGGACGCGCGGGTCGGCGGCAAGTACCGCATCGTGATAGGCGGGCGCGACGGTTCGCGGCACATCGCGGGCGGCGAGTACCAGAAGGTCGATCGTGTCGACTTTCTGGCGTACACGTGGGCGTGGGAGGCCGGGGCGATGCCGGCCGACCTGAAGACGCTGATCGAGGTCACGTTCACCGACCAGGACGGCGGCACGCATCTGCACATGCGTCACAGCGGCTTTCCGAGCGAGCAGGCGCGCGATTCGCACATGGGAGGGTGGCAATCGGTGTTCAACCGGCTCAGCGACCTGCTGGACCCGGAAGGCAGCGCGGGAACGGTGCATGTATTCGGCGATCCGCGCAGCACGTATGTCCGCACGGTGCGGATGGCGCTCGCGGAGAAGGGCGTCGCATACACGCTCGAATCGCTGCCGCCGCATTCGCCGGAAGTGCTCGCACACAACCCGTTCGGCCGCATCCCGGCATTCAGCGACGGTCCGATCGAATTCTACGAAACCCGGGCGATCCTCGGCTACATCGACGAGGCGTTCGACGGCCCGAGCCTGCTGCCGCAATGGGGCGTGACCGCACATGCGCGCGGCGAGCAGTGGATCAGCCTGATCAACTGCCACGCGTACGACGCGATGGTGCGCCGCTACGTGCTGCAGTACATCTTCCCGAAAGGTGAGAACGGCCAGCCCGATCACGCGGTGATCGACGCGGCGCTGCCCGACATCGACAAGCATCTGCAGGTGCTCGATGCGGCGTACGGCGCTCGCGACTATCTGGTTGGTACGGAGCTTTCGATGGCGGACCTGTTCCTCGCGCCGATTCTCGCTTACGTCGGCATGTTCCCCGAGGGCGCCGAGCTGTTGAAGAAGTATCGGAACATCGAGCGCGCGCAGGCGGCGATGCGGGCGCGGCCGAGCTTCGCCGCCACGCAGCCCGTGACGGGCTGAAGCAAGGCCGCACGACGCGAGCGGCAGGTTCGTGCGCACGATCGTCGTGCCGAAGTCGGCGGGCAAATGAAAAAGCGCCGATCGTCGATCGGCGCTTCTCTTCGTCAGGCAGTGCCCGTGGTCAGTGCTTGAGCTGGCCGAGCAGCAGGAATTCCATCAGCGCCTTCTGCACGTGCAGGCGGTTCTCCGCCTCGTCCCAGACCACGCTCTGCGGGCCGTCGATCACGCCGGCCGTCACTTCCTCGCCACGGTGCGCGGGCAGGCAGTGCATGAAGAGGGCGTCGGGGTTCGCGTGCCCCATCATTTCCTCGTCGACGCACCAGTCGGCGAACGCCTGCTTGCGTGCTTCGTTCTCGGCCTCGAAGCCCATGCTCGTCCACACGTCGGTCGTCACGAGATCGGCGCCCTTGCACGCTTCGTTCGGATCGTCGAAGACTTCGTAGAACGGCGCGCTTTCCGGCGCGACCAGCTTCATGTCGAGCGCGTAGCCCGGCGGCGTCGACAGGCGCAGCTTGAAGCCGAGGATCTGCGCGGCCTGGATCCACGTGTACAGCATGTTGTTCGCGTCGCCGACCCACGCGACCGTCTTGCCGGCGATCGGGCCGCGGTGCTCGTAGTACGTGAAGATGTCGGCGAGCACCTGGCACGGGTGGAATTCGTTGGTCAGGCCGTTGATCACCGGCACGCGCGAATTTTCGGCGAAGCGCTGGATGATCTCCTGCTCGAACGTGCGGATCATGATGATGTCGACCATCCGCGAGATCACCTGCGCGGAATCCTCGACGGGCTCGCCGCGGCCGAGCTGCGTGTCGCGGGTGCTCATGAAGACGGCATGGCCGCCGAGCTGGAAGATGCCTGCCTCGAACGACAGGCGCGTGCGCGTCGAGCTCTTCTCGAAGATCATCGCGAGCGTGCGGTCGTGCAGCGGGTGATAGGTCTCGTAGTTCTTGAACTTGCGCTTCAGGATTCCCGTGCGTTCGAGCACGTACTCGTAGTCTTCCAGCGAGAAATCCTTGAACTGCAGGTAGTGACGAATGGTCTTGGCGGTCATGAAACGAAATGCGGCGGGTTCGACCCGGCCGCCAGGGCCGGACGGCGCCGCCGTCGGATGTGGATAACTTCAAAGCAGCATAAAGGATTTTCTGTGCTTTGACGAGCCGCGCCGAAAACCGGGGCGCGATGGTTGCTCACCGTATCGGGGTGCCGCTGAGGGTGCACGAAACGACGCGCGATGGCGCGCTGCGGTATAATCCAAAAGTTTTCTCAAGCCCGGCAGGCAAGCATTCCCCCGCTCTGCCGGACACAAGCCGTGCGCTGCACAAATCCGGTGCGGCGTGCCGGGCGGATCGCGTCGACGGCCTGTCTTCGGGCATGCGGCGCGGGCATCCCGGCTTTTTCCTGCTTCGTGTTTGCGTGTCCAGGCCGTCGCCTGCGCATCGCCGGGCCGTCACCTGGGTAACAACATGGCTGAAACCCCTCCGACCGAGTACTTCATTCAGGGCATCACGAAAGATGGGAAAACGTTTCGCCCGAGCGATTGGTCGGAGCGCCTCGCTGGCGTGATGGCATGTTTCGGGCCCGGTGCAAGCGGTCCGAATGCGCGGCTGAAGTATTCGCTGTACGTGCGCCCGACGTTGCTGGGCGGCACGAAATGCGTGATTCTCGATTCCCGCCTGCGCGACGTCGAGCCGATGGCCTTCGATTTCGTGCTGAACTTCGCGAAGGACAACAACCTCGTCGTCACCGAGGCGTGCGAGTTGCCCGACTACAGCGAGAAGAAGTAAATGCCGCGCGCGGGCGCATGCTGCGCCCGGCCGGTCGTGTGACCCTCCGCGCGCGTCGCGCATCGGCGGGTCGAACCAAACAAAAAAGCCCGCGCATGCGGGCTTTTTCGTCGATCGCAGGAAACAGGGCGCCCGCGCAAGGCGGGCACACCGGACTTACGCTGCTGCCTGCAGGCCCTTGATGGCTGCGGCGAGGCGGCTCTTGCTGCGAGCGGCCTTGTTCTTGTGAACGATCTTCTTGTCGGCGATCGTGTCGATCGTCTTCACGGCAGCCTTGAACAGCTCGGCAGCCTTTGCCTGGTCGCCGGCGTCGACAGCCTTGCGAACAGCCTTGATCGCGGTACGGAATTTCGAGCGCAGCGCCGAGTTGTGCGAGTTTGCCTTCGCTGCCTGGCGGGCGCGCTTGCGTGCTTGTGCGGAGTTAGCCATGACGGTTCCTTATCCTGTCCTGTTTCCAGAGCTTGGAGCCTGACGGCCAAGCGCTGCTTTTCGATCCGTCCCCTGAGAGCGATTGCCCAGGGGCGCATAAAAAACGTTGGTTTTATCCGAGGCCGAGACACGAAAACGGCAGGTGCCGCGCATGCAACAGGCTCAGAAACGGCAGATTATAGCAACAAAATCAAGCGCGTGGCAAGTTTGGCGTCGGCTGCCGCGGGGCGGGGGCGCAACGGATGTCCTTTTCGGCCTGCGCCGTCGCCGGGCCGCGCAACGTCCGTATAATAAGCGCCCCATGAATCTATTCCGAGCCCTGCTGACGGTCAGCGGCTTCACGCTGCTGTCGCGCGTGACCGGACTGGCCCGTGAGACGCTGATCGCCCGTGCGTTCGGCGCCAGTCAATATACCGACGCGTTCTACGTCGCGTTCCGCATCCCGAACCTGCTGCGCCGCCTGTCCGCCGAGGGCGCGTTCTCGCAGGCGTTCGTGCCGATCCTTGCCGAGTTCAAGAACCAGCAGGGGCACGATGCGACGAAGGCGCTCGTCGACGCGATGTCCACCGTGCTCGCATGGGCGCTCGCCGTGCTGTCGCTGGCCGGCATCGCCGGCGCATCGTGGGTCGTGTACGCGGTCGCGTCCGGGCTGCGCACCGACGGGCAGGCGTTCCCGCTTGCCGTCACGATGACGCGCATCATGTTCCCGTACATCGTGTTCATCTCGCTGACGACGCTCGCGTCCGGCGTGCTGAACACGTACAAGAGCTTCTCGCTGCCCGCGTTCGCGCCGGTGCTGCTCAACGTCGCGTTCATCGTCGCGGCGGTGTTCGTCGCGCCGCACCTGAAGGTGCCGGTCTATGCGCTCGCGTGGGCGGTCATCGCGGGCGGCGTGCTGCAGTTCCTGGTCCAGCTGCCCGGCCTGAAGAAGATCGACATGGTGCCGCTGGTCGCGCTCAACCCGCTGCGCGCGCTGCGGCATCGCGGCGTGAAGCGCGTGCTCGCGAAGATGGTGCCGGCCACCTTCGCGGTATCGGTCGCGCAGCTGTCCCTCATCATCAACACCAACATCGCGTCGCGGCTCGGGCAGGGTGCGGTGTCGTGGATCAACTACGCGGACCGCCTGATGGAGTTCCCGACCGCGCTGCTCGGCGTCGCGCTCGGCACGATCCTGCTGCCGAGCCTGTCGAAGGCGCACGTCGACGCGGACGCGACCGAGTATTCGGCGCTGCTCGACTGGGGGCTGCGCGTCACGTTCCTGCTCGCCGCGCCGAGCGCGCTCGCGCTGTTCTTCTTCGCGGCGCCGCTCACCGCGACGCTGTTCAACTACGGCAAGTTCGACGCGTTCACCGTGACGATGGTCGCGCGCGCGCTCGCGACCTACGGGATCGGTCTCGTCGGCATCATCCTGATCAAGATCCTCGCGCCGGGCTTCTACGCGAAGCAGGACATCAAGACGCCGGTGAAGATCGCGGTCGGCGTGCTGGTGGTCACGCAGCTGTCGAACTACGTGTTCGTGCCGCTGATCGGCCACGCGGGCCTCACGCTGAGCATCGGCGTCGGCGCGTGCCTGAACTCGCTGCTGCTGTTCATCGGCCTGCGGCGGCGCGGCATCTACCAGCCGTCGGCGGGCTGGCTGCGCTTCTTCGCGCAGCTCGCCGGCGCATCGCTCGTGCTCGCGGGCACGATGCACTGGTTCGCGATCAGCTTCGACTGGACCGGGCTGCGCGCGCAGCCGCTCGAGCGCATCGCGCTGATGGCCGCATGCCTCGTGCTGTTCGCTGCACTATATTTCGGTATGTTGTGGGTGATGGGCTTCAAATACGCTTACTTCAGAAGGCGCGCCAAGTGACGACCGCAATGACCCGCGTCCTCGATTATTTCAGCACGCTCGTGGCGGAGGACGAAAGCCTGCCCGTCACCGAGGCGGCGCTGTCGCTCGCGCAGGACGCTTACCCCGACCTCGACCTGCAGGGCACGCTCGCCGAGCTCGACATGCTCGCGGCGCGCCTGCGCAGGCGGCTGCCCGACGATGCGAGCCTGAAGGACCGCATCGCTGCACTGAACACGTTCTTCTTCGGCGAACTGGGCTTCGCGTGCAATCACAACGACTACTACGACCCTGACAACAGCCACCTGAACATCGTGCTGAAGCGGCGGCGCGGCATCCCGATCTCGCTGTCGGTGCTGTACCTCGAACTCGCGGAGCAGCTCGGCGTGCCGGCGCGGGGCGTGTCGTTCCCGGGCCACTTCCTGCTGCGCGTGACGCTGTCTGACGGCGACCTGATCATCGATCCGACCAACGGCCATTCGCTGTCCGAGGCCGAGATGGTCGAGATGCTGGAGCCGTACGTCGCGCGCGCGGCGGGCGCGGTCGACAGCGCATTGCGCGCGCTGCTGCAGCCGGCGACGAGCCGCGAGATCATCGCGCGGATGCTGCGCAATTTGAAGACGATCTATCTGCAGACGGAACGCTGGCAGCGGCTGCTCGCGGTGCAGCAGCGCCTCGTGATCCTGCTGCCGGGGCAGCCCGACGAAGTGCGCGACCGCGGCTTCGCGTATGCGCGCCTCGACTACCTGCGGCCGGCGCTCGAGGACCTCGAGCATTATCTCGACGAGCGCCCGGACGCCGACGACGCGACCGTCGTCGAGTCGCAGCTGACCGAGCTGCGGCAACGGATGCAGCGCGGCGACGAAGACTGAGCGCGCGCCGCGCCGGATGCGAAACGCCCGCCATGCGCATTGCGCGCGGCGGGCGTTTTTTTCTGGCGCGCGGGCCGCGCGTTATTTCGGCTGCATCCGGATCGCGCCGTCGAGGCGGATCACCTCGCCGTTGAGCATCGGATTCTCGACGATCTGCCGGACCAGCATCGCGTATTCGGCCGGCTTGCCGAGCCGCGGCGGGAACGGCACCATCGCGCCGAGCGCATCCTGCACCTCCTTCGGCATGCCGAGCAGCATCGGCGTCTCGAAGAGGCCGGGCGCGATCGTCATCACGCGGATCGCGTTGCGCGACAGGTCGCGCGCGATCGGCAGCGTCATGCCGGCGACGCCCGCCTTCGACGCCGCATACGCGGCCTGGCCGATCTGGCCGTCGAACGCGGCGACCGACGCGGTGCTGACGATCACGCCGCGCTCGCCGAGCGCGTTCGGCTCGTTCGCCGACATCGCGACCGCGGCGAGGCGGATCATGTTGAACGTGCCGACGAGGTTCACGTTGATCGTCTTCGCGAACGCGTCGAGCGGATGCGCGCCGTCCTTGCCGACGGTCTTCGCGGCGGGGGCGATGCCCGCGCAGTTCACGAGGCCGCGCAGCGTGCCGGCGCGCGTCGCGGCGTCGACCGCGGCCTGCGCGTCTTCCTCGCGCGACACGTCGCACCGGACGAACACGCCGCCCAGCTCGTGCGCGAGCGCCTCGCCCGCGTCCTGGTTGAGGTCGGCGAGCACGACCTTGCCGCCTTCCTGCACGAGCATCCGGGCGGTGCCCGCGCCGAGGCCCGATGCGCCGCCGGTGATCAGAAAGACGTTCCCGCGAATCTCCATGACTGTCTCCTTGCTAGGGTCTGTTTACATACGGAACGCGCATGCGAATGCCCGAAATCGCTCGTAGGGCAAGAAGCAAGGAGCGCCGTTTGGCCGAGCCAAACAAGCGACGCGCGACGCCGCCATACGGGCGATTTCGGGCATTCCCCTGGCATGGTTTTTCAATTTGGGGTTGCCACGAGAACGGCCGCTCGCCGCGTTGTGCTCCTTGCGAATACGTCCAGTATTCGCGGCGTCGCACGCCTCGCGAGCGGCCGTTCTCGTGGCAACGCATGCGCGTTCCGTATGTAAACAGACCCTAGTGTAAGCGCCGGCCGGCCCGCCTGCATGCGGGCGGCCGGATACGATCGATCCGGCCGATTGTACGGGGCGCCGCCGTCGGCCGGAGAAAAGCGCACGATCGTGCGGGTAACGCCGGCGCGAAAAAAAAGCCGCCTGGGTCAGGCGGCTTCGAGATGCGGGACGCGGTGCTTACTTCAGCGCGTCGAACGCACGGTCGCGGATCTCGTCGACGGTGCCGAGACCGGAGATCTTCCGGTACTGCGGCGCCTTCAGGCCGTTCTCCTCGCCGCGCGCGGCCCAGTCGCCGTAGTAGGTGATGAGCGGCTTGGTCTGTGCTTCGTACACTTCGAGACGCTTCTTGACCGTCTCTTCCTTGTCGTCGTCGCGCTGGATCAGCGGCTCGCCGGTGACGTCGTCGAGGCCTTCGACCTTCGGCGGGTTGAACTTGACGTGATAGGTGCGGCCCGACGCCGGGTGCGTGCGGCGACCGCTCATGCGCTCGATGATTTCCGAGAACGGCACGTCGATTTCCAGCACGTAGTCGATCGCGACGCCGGCTTCCTTCATCGCGTCGGCCTGCGCGATCGTGCGCGGGAAACCGTCGAACAGGTAGCCGTTCGCGCAGTCCGCTTCCTTCAGGCGCTCCTTCACGAGGCCGATGATCAGATCGTCCGTGACGAGCTTGCCTTCATCCATGAAGCGCTTCGCCTCGATGCCGAGCGGGGTGCCGGCCTTCACGGCCGCGCGCAGCATGTCGCCCGTCGAAATCTGCGGGATGCCGAATTTTTCCTTGATGAAGTTTGCCTGGGTGCCCTTTCCCGCGCCGGGCGCGCCCAACAGGATCAAACGCATGGTGAATATCTCCAAGTATGTAGATTCGTATGGCGAGGCTCAAAGGCGCCGGCAACAGCGTGCGCGGGGCTTGCCTGGCGCGCGCGGCGGGACCGGTCTGACGCGGCGCGTCGGCTTGGCGACGCGCGGCTGCCGGCAGGGCCGCGGGCGGGGTCAAGCGAGGACGCGCAGGTCGCGGACGGCTCGCACAACCGTCCGATTATGCCACGGGTTATTTTGAATCCGGCCGAAAAAGGGCCTGCACGCGTTCGAGATCGGCCGGCGTATCGATGCCGGCTTCGGGCGCGTGCGCGGTGATCATCACGGCGATCCGCTCGCCGTGCCACATCGCGCGCAGCTGTTCGAGCTGTTCCGCCTGCTCGATCGGCGCCTGCGCGAGCGACGGATACGTGCGCAGGAAACGCGCGCGGTACGCGTAGAGGCCGATGTGCCGGTACACCGGAAACGCCGGCGCAGGCATCGCCGCGACGTCGGGCCAGTGCGGCTGGTACGCGTCGCGGCTCCACGGGATCGGCGCGCGCGAGAAGTAGAGCGCGACGCTCTGTGCGTCGAGCGCGACCTTCACGATGTTCGGATTGAACACGTCGGCCGCCGTGTGGATCGGGTGCGCGGCGGTCGCGATCGCGCAGGCCGGATGCGCGGCCAGGTGCGACGCTACGTCGCGGACCAGCGCCGGATCAATCAGCGGCTCGTCGCCCTGCACGTTGACGACGACCGTGTCGTCGCTCCACCCGAACGCGGCCGCGACTTCGGCGAGGCGGTCGGTGCCGGACGGATGGTCGGCGCGTGTGAGCACCGCTTCGAAGCCGTGCTCGCGCGCGGCGTCGAGCACGCTCTGCGCGTCGGACGCGACGAGCACCTGCTGCGCGCCTGCTTCGCGCGCCCGTTCGGCGACGCGCACGACCATCGGCTTGCCGCCGAGATCGGCGAGCGGCTTGTTCGGAAGCCGGGTCGACGCGAGCCGGGCGGGAATGACGGCGATGAAGGGCTGCGGATGGGTCATCGGACGGATCGGAAGCGGGTGACGGAAGCGGCGGGCGGCGCGTGCGCGGCGCCCGCGGGGCGGCAAGGCGCGCCGGGGCCGGGATGAGCGGCCGGGTTCAGCGGCTGGATTCAGCGGCCGGCCGGGTCGACCGGCGTGCCTTCGACGGTCTGGCGCGCCTCGTCGACCAGCATCACGGGAATGCCGTCGCGGATCGGATAGGCGAGCTTGTCCGCGTTGCAGATCAGCTCCTGCGCGGCGCGGTCATAGTGGAGCGGGCCTTTGCAGATAGGGCACACGAGAATTTCAAGCAGGCGAGCGTCCACGGAGTTTCTCCACAACGAGGGCAATGAGGCGAGGATCGAGCGCGGCTTCGACAGGGACGACCCAGATTCGAGCGTCGCGCCAGGAAGCGCCCAATTTTACTGCATCCTTCTCGGTGATCAGGATCGTGTCGACCTGATCGCCGTCGAACGGATTGTGCGCGAACGCGTAGTGGTCGGGCAGCGCGCGGGTCGCCGGCGCGAGGCCGGCCGCGCGCAGCGTCGCGAAGAAGCGCTCGGGCGCGCCGATGCCGGCCGCCGCGAGCACGCGCTCGCCGGCAAACTGCGACAGCGGGCGGCGCAGCGCCGGCTGGTCGAGATGCCACGCGGCGCCGGGCGCGAGCGCGAGCGCGTAGGTGTCGGGCCACGGCGGCAGCGCGCCGCTGTACGGATCGTTGACGAGGGTCGCGTCGCGGCGCCGCGACAGCGGCTCGCGCAGCGGCCCGGCCGGCAGCAGGAAGCCGTTGCCGCCGAGCCGGTGGTCGAATACGACGAGCTCGACCGTGCGCGCAAGGCGGTAGTGCTGCAGGCCGTCGTCGCTGACGATCACGTCGACGTCCGGGTGCGCGGCGCGCAGCGCCTGCGCGGCCGCGACGCGATCCGGGCAGACCCACACTGGCGCGTCGGTGCGGCGGGCGATCAGCAGCGGCTCGTCGCCGGCCTCGCTCGCGCGCGAGCCCGGCGTCACCGCGGTCGGCGTGCGCACGTTCGCGCCGTAGCCGCGCGACACGACGCCGGGCGTGAAGCCGGCGGCGCGCAGCGCATCGACGAGCGCGATCACGGTCGGCGTCTTGCCGGTGCCGCCGACGGTCACGTTGCCGACCACGACGACCGGCACGCCGACGTCGACCGGCTTCTTCCAGCCTTGCGCGTAGGCCGCGCGGCGCAGCGCCGCGCACAGCCCGAATACGCAGGCGAACGGCGTGAGTGCCCACGCGAGTGCGCCGCGGCGTTGCCATTCGCGCGTGAGGCGCGTCTCGAGCCGGGCAAGCGGGCCGCCGGGCGTGCTCATCGGTCAGCGCGCGGCGTGTGGCGCCGCGTGGCGTGGGACGGGGTCGTCAAGGCGAATTCTCCGGATGGCGGCGCATGCCGCAGGTTCTGCGGAAGGCGGCACTCTAGCGCGCGCCGCGCCGGCCCGGCAAGCGCCGCGCCGTCACGACGCAGGCGGGGCCGGATCGCCCGGGCCTGTGGATAACTCTGTGAAGAACCCGGCGGGCGATCGCCGCACATGCCCGTCCGGCGGACTTCGAATCGGATGAGAACCATTTCTAAAGATTTAAAACTTTTTAAAAATCAACGTGTTGTCACAAATTGTCAGGGGTTTTGGGGAGTTTTGCGGGGTTTTTTGCAGTCGATTGCCGGGGTGTGGACACTTTCCGCGTTGTGCAATGCACGCATCGCCGTTAGGGCCTGTTCACGCTAATAACGGGCATGCGCTGGCCGCCAGAAGGGCCGATCGCCGCGTCATGCTCCTTGCGAATACGTCCAGTATTCGCTGCGTCCCATTCCTTGCGCTCGGCCCTTCTGGCGGCCAGCCCCAAGAGAGATTTTTTAGTTACGGGAACGTGCCTTGCCGGCCGTATTGTGGCGTCGCGCGTCGCTTGTTTGGCGCGGCCAAACGGCGCTCCTTGCTCCTTGCACTACGACCGGCAAGGCACGTTCGCAAGCCCGTTATTAGCGTGAACAGGCCCTAGACGCCGGGCGGATGTCGGACTATCGTGTCGCCGCCAGCATTCAACCGATCGTCCATGCTTTCCGACTCCTCATTTACCGCGCCGGGCGCGACGCGCGGCGGCGACGAAGTGATCCCCGTCTCGGTCCTCAACCGCGCGATTTCGACGATGCTCGAGCGCTCGTTTCCGCTGCTGTGGGTCGCGGGCGAAGTGTCGAACTTCACGCGCGCCGCGAGCGGCCACTGGTATTTCTCGATCAAGGACCAGCAGGCGCAGATGCGCTGCGTGATGTTCCGCGGCCGCGCGCAATACGCGGAGTTCACGCCGCGCGAAGGCGACCGGATCGAGGTGCGCGCGGTCGTCACGATGTACGAGCCGCGCGGCGAGGTGCAGCTCAACGTCGAGGCCGTGCGGCGCACCGGGCAGGGGCGTCTGTACGAGGCGTTCCTGCGGCTCAAGGCGCAGCTCGAGGCGGAGGGCCTGTTCGCGCCCGAGCGCAAGCGGCCGCTGCCCGCGCATCCGCGCGCGATCGGCATCGTCACGTCGCTGCAGGCCGCCGCGTTGCGCGACGTGCTGACCACGCTCGCGCGCCGCGCGCCGCACGTGCCGGTGATCGTCTATCCGGCGCCCGTGCAGGGCGCGGGTTCGGCCGAGAAGCTCGTCGCGGCGGTCGAGACCGCCAACGCGCGGGGCGAGGTCGACGTGCTGCTCGTATGCCGCGGCGGCGGCTCGATCGAGGATCTGTGGTCGTTCAACGACGAGGCGCTCGCGCGCGCGATCGCCGCGAGCGCGCTGCCCGTCGTCAGCGGCGTCGGGCACGAAACCGATTTCACGATTGCCGATTTCGCCGCCGACGTGCGTGCGCCGACGCCGACCGGCGCGGCCGAACTGGCGAGCCCGCAGCGCGCGCTGCTGCTGCGCGAGGTGAGCGACCGGCAGGGCGCGCTCGCGCGCGGAATGCGCCGCGTGCTCGAACAGCGTGCGCAGCAGCTCGACTGGCTCGCGCGCCGGCTCGTCAGCCCGGCCGAACGGCTGCAGCGGCAGCGCACGCATGTCGAGCAGCTCGCGGTGCGCCTCGCGTCCGCGGCGGCGCGGCCGGTGCGCGACGCGCGCGCCCGCTTCGCGCTTGCGCAATTGCGCTGGCAGCGCGCGCGGCCCGACGTGACGCAGGCGCGTCACGCGCTCGCCGGGCTGGAGCAGCGTCTTTCGGTCGCGCTGCAGCGCCGCCACGAACGCGATACGGCGCGCGTGGCAGCCTGTGCGGCGCGGCTCGAGGTGCTGAGCCCGCAACGCACGCTCGAGCGCGGCTATGCGGCGCTCATCGATGCGCAGACGGGCCGCGCGGTGCGCGCGCCGAGTGCGCTGAAGCCGCAGCGGCGGCTGACCGTGCATCTCGCCGAAGGCTCGGCGGACGTGTCGCTCGCCGACGTGCAGCCGCGGCTGTCGGATACGTTCTGACGCGGCGTCCGGCATCGGGAACGCAACCTGCTCGCTGCCTCGACGTGCTGCGCGAACGCCGCTTTTCCGCATACCGCGGATAAATGGCCCGCGAGTTTGCGGGGTTATTCGTCCTCGCCTACAATCGGACGCTCGGCAGCATTCAACACAGCCTCCCTACATACTCAACGAAGGAATCGCCATGGCTCATACGCTCCCGCCGCTCCCGTACGCTGAAGACGCGCTCGCGCCGACCATCTCGCAAGAGACGATTCAGTACCACTACGGCAAGCATCACCAGGCTTATGTGACGAACCTGAACAACCTGATCCCCGGCACGGAATTCGAAAACCTGTCGCTGGAAGAGATCGTGAAGAAGTCGTCGGGCGGTATTTTCAACAACGCCGCGCAAATCTGGAACCACACGTTCTTCTGGAACAGCCTGTCGCCGAACGGCGGCGGCGCTCCGACGGGCGCGCTGGGCGACGCGATCAATGCGAAGTGGGGTTCGTACGACGCGTTCAAGGAAGCCTTCACGAAGGCGGCAGTCGGCACGTTCGGCTCGGGCTGGGCATGGCTCGTGAAGAAGGCGGACGGTTCGCTCGACATCGTGTCTACGAGCAACGCGGCAACGCCGCTGACGACGGCCGACAAGCCGCTGCTGACGATCGACGTGTGGGAGCACGCGTACTACATCGACTACCGCAACGCGCGTCCGAAGTTCGTCGAAGCGTTCTGGAACATCGTGAACTGGGACTTCGCCGCGAAGAACTTCGCGTAAGTCACCGGCACCTTCGCCGCGCCCCCGCACCGGGCGCGCGGCATCCCGCAAAAAGCCCTCGTTCACGGACGAGGGCTTTTTGCTTTTCGGCCGCCGCATGGCCGAAGGCCGGCCGGGCCTTATAACCGGAGGCAATCAGTCGATGCCATAAATTCAATAGACGCTCGACGGCCCGGCTCCGACACTCGTTCTCCAGCAATTCGTGACACGAATGACCGCGCGCATCGAGACCCCGGCCACGGGGCCGCGCGCCGCTCCTGGAGGAGACACCATGTTTCGACGCCCCCGCGTCAGTCGGTCGGTCCTCGCGCTGATGTGCGCGATGTCGTTCATCATGTACCTCGATCGCGTGAACCTGTCGGCGTCCGCCGGCGTGATCCGCGACGACCTGTATCTGTCCAATACCGGCATCGGCCTCGTGTTCGCGGCATTCGCGTACACGTATGCGATCTGCCAGGTGCTCGGCGGCTGGGCGAGCGACCGCTACGGCGCGAAGCGCACGCTGATCGCCTGCGCGACGATCTGGATCGTCGCGACCGTCGCCACCGGGCTCGCCGGCGGCCTCGTGTCGCTGTTCTGCGCGCGCATGCTGCTCGGCATCGGCGAGGGCGCGGCGCTGCCCGCGCAGGCCCGCGCGCTGACCAACTGGTTCCCGGCCGGCCGGCGCGGTTTCGTGCAGGGGCTCACGCATTCCTTCTCGCGGCTCGGCAACGCGGTGACGCCGCCGCTCGTCGCGTTCGTCGTCGCGATCGCATCGTGGCGCGCGTCGTTCGTCGCGGCGGGCGCGCTCACCGCCGTGTGGGTGATCGTCTACGCGTGGTACTTCGCCGACGATCCGCGCCGGCACCGCCACATGTGCGCGGCCGAAGCGGCCGACCTGCCGCCAGCCCGCGCCGCGGCCGACTCGCAGGCGCATGCACGCACGCCGTGGCGGCGGCTGCTCGCCCGCATCGCGCCGACGATGGTCGTCTATTTCTGCTACGGCTGGACCGGCTGGCTGTTCTTCACGTGGCTGCCGACCTTCTTCATGCACGGGCGCGGCCTCGACCTGAAGCAATCCGCGCTGTTCTCGGCCGGCGTGTTCCTGTCGGGCGTGGTCGGCAACACGGCGGGCGGCGTGCTCAGCGATCGCGTGCTGAAGCGCACCGGCAACGTCGTCGCCGCGCGCCGCAACGTGATCATCGTCGCGTTCGCCGGCGCGCTCGTGTTCCTCGCGCCGGTGATGTTCGCGAAGTCGCTGACCGTGACGGCCGCGTCGATGAGCCTGTCGTTCTTCTTCCTCGAGATGACGATCGGGCCGATCTGGGCAGTGCCGATGGACATCACGCCGCGGCACGTCGGCGTCGCGAGCGGCCTCGTGAACGCGGGTTCGGCGATCGCGGGCATCTTCACGCCGATCGTGTTCGGCTTCGTCGTCGACCGCACCGGCAGCTGGACGCTGCCGTTCGCCGGCTCGATCGCGCTGCTCGGGCTCGGCATCGTGATGACCTTCTTCATGCGGCCCGACCTGCCGCTGCGCGACGATGCACGTGCGCACGCGGACGATGCGGCTTTCGAGATGGCCGGTCCGTCAGGACACTGAACGGGGAGACGACATCGATGAACCTGCCGACCGTCGACGCATCGCCGGCACTGGATGCCGCCACCCGCAAGGCCCGCGCCCGCCTGCTGCCGTTCCTCGTGCTGATGTACGTGCTCGCGTTCGTCGATCGCGCGAACGTCGGGTTCGCGAAGAGCGTGCTGCAGGCCGACACCGGCCTGAGCGACGCGGCGTTCGCGTTCGGCGCCGGCATCTTCTTCGTCGGCTACGCATTGTTCGAAGTCCCGAGCAACCTGCTGATGCATCGCTTCGGCGCGCGTGTGTGGATGAGCCGCATCATGCTCACCTGGGGCCTCGTGTCCGCATGCACGGCGTTCGTGCACGACGCGGCGAGCTTCTACCTGCTGCGCGTGCTGCTCGGCATCGCGGAAGCGGGCTTCTTTCCCGGCATCATCCTGTTCCTGTCGAACTGGTTTCCGGCGCGAATCCGCGCGCAGGCGATGGGCCTGTTCTACTTCGGGCTGCCGCTCGCGCTCGTGCTCGGCAGCCCGGTGTCCGGCTGGCTGCTCGACCTGCCGATGCCGTTCGGCCTGCATCCGTGGCAGGGCATGTTCGCGGTCGAGGGGCTCGCGGCATCGATGGTCGGCGCGATCGCGTTCTTCTACCTGACCGACCGGCCCGCCGACGCACGCTGGCTGTCGGCCGACGAGCGCGCGGCGCTCGCGGCGACGCTCGGCGACGAGGACGCGCACAAGCGCGCGCATGGCCCGGCGTCGGTGGCGGCGGCGCTGCGCGACCCGCGCGTGCTGTTCTTCAGCGCAATCTATTTCGCGATCCAGGTCAGCGTGTACGGCGTCGTGTTCTACCTGCCGACGCGCATCGCCGGGCTGACGGGCGGCCACGTCGGCACGGCGGTGGGTTTCCTGACCGCGATCCCGTGGTGCGCGGCGATCGCCGGCACGTTCGTCGTCACGCGGCGCGCGGACCGCTCGGGCCGCCACCGTGCGTGGGCGGCCGCGATGCTGGCGTTCGCGGCGGCGGGCATCGCCGCGTCGGCGCTTGGCACGTCGCTGCCGGTCGTGCTGGTGGCGTTCTGCGTGGCCGCGACCGGGTTCGTCGCGGTGCAGCCGCTGTTCTGGACCTTGCCGACCGGCTACCTGGGCGGCGCGGCCGCGGCGGGCGGGATCGCGTTCATCAATTCGGTCGGCAATCTCGGCGGCTTCGTCGCGCCGAACCTGAAGAGCGTCGCGGAGCGCGTCGCCGGGCATCCGCAGGCCGGCATGCTGACGCTCGCGCTGTTCGGTTGCGTCGGCGCGGTGCTGTTGATGAGGGCGGGCCGGCGCGGCGACGGCGTCGCGTGGCGCGGGGAGCCGGGGCGGTCGTGACGGGCGCGGCGCGCCGGTGGCTTCTCAGCCTGGCAGCCCGCTTGCGCGCCGCAGCGCGTCGACGTCGACGAGTTCGATCTCGCCGACGTGCAGCCGCACCACGCCGTCCGTCTCCAGCGATTTCAGCAGCTGATTCGTGGTCTGCCGCGTCAGCGACAGCATCGCCGCGAGCTTTTCCTGCGACAGCCGGATGCGCGTGCGGCCGGCGCTGATCCCGCCGTAGCCGTCGGCGATCATCAAGAGGCGCGCGGCGAGCCGCTGCGCGGCCGGCATCACGCTCATCGACTCGACGCTCAGGAAGCTGAGCCGCAGCTTCTGCGCCATCAGCAGCGCGAATTGCCGCCAGTATTGCGGCGTCGCGTCGAGGATCGCGAGCAGCGCCGCCTGCGGTACGTGCAGCAGCAGCGTGTCGTCGAGCGCGATCGCGTCGTGCGTGCGCGGCAGGCCGTCGAACAGCGCGATCTCGCCGAACCACGTGACCGGCTCGGCGACCGTCAGCAGCGCCTCCTTGCCCTGCGGATCGACCGCGCCTATCGTGAGGGAGCCGCCCAGCACCGCGTACAGCCCGCACGGCGGGTCGCCGCGGCGGAACAGCGCGTGGCCTGCCGGCAGGCGGCGCAGCACGGCGCGCGCGAGCAACGCCGCGCGCAGTGCCGGCGGCAGCGCGGCGAACCACGGGTGCGCGTCGAGTTGCGGCAGGTATCGGTCGAAAGACTTGGGGTCGAAAGGCTCGGGGTCGAAGGACTCGGGCATGGGCGGCGCGATGTCGGGTAGCCGACAGAGGTTCTCGGGCGTGACGGGCATCATAGCGCGCATCGAACGACGAGGAGACGCCATGAAGACCCTTGAAGACCATCTCTCCCAGTACGCGGCCTATCACCGCGACGCACGCAACATCGCGACGCATCTGGTCGGCATCCCGATGATCGTGTTCGCGGTCGAGGTGCTGCTGTCGCGGCCCGCGTTCGGCGCGCCGGCGGGCATCGCGCTGTCGCCGGCGCTGCTGCTCACGATCGCGTTCGTCGTGTTCTACCTGCGCATCGACCTGCGCTTCGGCGCCGTGATGACTGCACTGTTCGCGCTCGGCCTGTGGGCCGGGCAGACGCTCGCCGCGCTGCCGACCGCGCAATGGCTCGGCATCGGGATCGGCGCGTTCGTCGTCGGCTGGATCGTGCAGTTCGTCGGGCACTGGTTCGAAGGGCGCAAGCCCGCGTTCGTCGACGATCTCGTCGGGCTGATGGTCGGGCCGCTGTTCGTCGTCGCCGAGGTCGCGTTCTTCGCGGGGCTGCGCGGCGACGTGCGGCGCGCGGTCGAGGAGCGGGCCGGGCCCGTGCACGGCGGCGCGCACGACGCGCATGTCTGAACGGCCGATGGCGCCATCTGCGTGGTCGGCGCCGGCGCGCTCGGCTGCTACGTCGGCGGCCGGCTCGCGGCGGCAGGGCAGCCCGTCACGCTGATCGGCCGCGCGCGGATCGGCGACGCGATCCGGAACCATGGGCTCACGCTGTCGGATCATCGCGGGTATCGCGCGCAGCGCGCGCCGGGGGACGTCGCGTTCGACACGGACATGGCCGCGGCGGCCGACGCGGCGCTCGTGCTCGTCACGGTGAAGTCGGCGGCTGCGCCGGAGGCCGCCGCGCAGCGGCCCGTGTGGCGCGGCGACGCGCTGTGGGCCGCGCTGGCGAAGTGAGCGCAGGACGCCAAACGATTGCGTGCCGATGTGACGCCGTGCAATGACTAAGATGGGATTGGCGTCATGTGACGTCATTGCGGAGCGCAATCGCCATGGTGGATCGCCCGACACTCGACGCGTACGACACCTACGCCGCCGACTATGCACAGCTCTGGCTCGACGAGGGGCCGCCCGACGACATGTATGCGCTCCTCGAACAGCATTTCGCGCCGGGACCGACCGCGGACGTCGGCTGCGGCGCGGGACGCGATACGGCCTGGCTTGAATCCCGCGGCTTCGACGTGCGCGGCTACGACGCGAGCGCGGCGCTGCTCGACGAGGCGCGCCGCCGCCATCCCGGCCTGCGCTTCGAGCAGGCGGCGCTGCCGGCGCTTCCCGGCGTGCCGTCCGGCGCGTTCCGCAACGTGCTGTGCGAGACCGTGGTGATGCACCTCGATCATGTCGAGGCGGCGGCGGCGGCCGCGCGGCTCGTCGAGCTGCTCGCGCCGGGCGGCACGCTGTACATGAGCTGGCGGGTGGCCGGCAGCGGGTCGCTGCGCGACGAGCGCGGGCGCCTGTACACGGCGCTCGACGGCGCCCGGATGCGCGCGGCGCTCGGCGGCGGCGTGCAGGTGATCGACGAGCATGAAGTCGTCAGCGCGTCGTCGGGCAAGCGCGTGCACCGGCTGATCGTCCGCAGGGCGGACGGGGCGGCCTGACGCAGGTTCGCGTGACGCGCGCGCGGCGTTGCGGGCGTCAGTCGCGGTGCGCGGCCGCTTCCCAGTTGATGTCGACGCAGAGCACCTGCATCCCGCCAGCGACGGGCGCGGCGATCGACGCGGTTACGCACAGGTGCGCCTCGTTGATCGACAGGTAGGGCGGCGTCAGGTGCACGCGGCCCGGCGTGCGCATCGCGTGGATGAAGTACGGGCGGCGCTCCCAGCTCGCGCCTTCGGAGTGCAGCAGCGGGCGAAAGCGCTTCGCGCGTTGCGACACGCTGCCGCGCGCGAGCACGTTGTCGCCGATCTGCCGCCCGGACGCGTCGAGCAGGAAGCAGCGCGCGGTCTCGGGCAGGCCGAGCACCGTGGCGGCCGCGTCGACGAGCGTGTCGCCCGCGCCGAGCTTCGTGCCGGCCTCCTCGAGCGCGGCGACGTACGGCGCGAGCCGCGTCGCCTGCGAGCGCTCGCGTTCCGCGACGCGCAGGCGCAGCGCGGCCGACAGCGTATCCATGCAGCCCGCCGCGGCCTGCGGCTGCACCGGCTCGACGCTCGGGCCCGCGAAATACTGGCCCTGCACGAAATCGACGTCGCATTCGAGCGCGATCAGCGCGTCGCGCTCGGTCGCGAGGCCGCCCATCAGCACGAGCTGGCCGGATTCGTGCAGCAGCGACACGAGCCCCGGCAGCACCCGTTCGAGATGCGAATGCTCGCTCGCCTGCGCGAGGATGCCGCGGTCGAGCGTGACGATGTCGGGATGCAGGTGCCAGACGCGGTCGATGTTCGAATGCTTCGCGCCGAAGCCGCCGAGCGCGATCAGGAAGCCGGCCTTGCGCAGGCCGTCGACGATCGCCGCATAGCGCGGCGTCTCGCCGCCCGCCTGCTCGGGCACCTCGAGCACCACGCGGTGCGGCGGCAGGCCGAGCGCCTTCAGGTTCGCGAGCAGCGCGTCGCCGTAGACGGTGTCCATCAGCGCAGCGGGATGCAGGCTCAGGAAGAGCCATTCGTCGTGGCTGTCGAACGCATGGAAGTTGCCGAGGTGCAGCGATTCGGCGAGCCGGCCGAGCTCGAGCAGGTCGCCGCGCCGCGCGGCCTGCGTGAAGACCTCGTGCGACGCGACCTGGCGGCTTTCCTCGTCGTGCGCGCGCAGCGACGCGTGATAGCCGATCGCGCGCCGGTGCGACACGGAAAACACCGGCTGGAACACGCTGAAGACGGTATAGCCGCCGTACAGCACGGTGCGCCGGTTGCCGTCGTCGCCGGCGACGGGGCGGGGCGGCTGAAAGCCGGGGGGATCGATGTCGATCATGCTCATCATGATGTCGGCCGGGGGAGGCTGCCAGTTTACCTACAGAATAGGCGAGCAAGAAGCGTGCGCAATCGCGCGGCCGGTGCGGCCCGCTGACGCGGTGCGAACGCGGGCATCGGCCGGGCCGGTTGCACCGTTGTGGTGCGCCGCATGCCGGTGCGCCGTCCGAACCGGGGCGCGCCGGCCCGCGTCATGCGCGCTCGGACGGATCGGTCTTGCGTGCGGCGCCGCGGATCTCCGGCGCGAGCTGCGCGAAGATCCACGCCGACCCCGCGGTGATCACGCCGACGCAGATGAAGGTCGCGTGGAACGCGGGCAGCGTGTTGCTCGGCGTCACGGTGCGCAGCATCCCGGTGAAGGTCGCGAGCAGCGCGCCCGCAACCGTCACGCCGAGGCTCATCGACAGCATCTGCACGAGCGAGAACAGGCTGTTGCCGCTGCTCGCGCCGCCGGTGCCGAGATCCTTCAGCGTCAGCGTGTTCATCGCGGTGAACTGCATCGAGTTGAAGCCGCCGAACAGCGCGAGCTGCGCGACCTTGAGCCACACGGGCATCGAATCGTGCATCAGCGCGAAGCTTGCCATCATCGCGCCGACCATGACCGTGTTCGCGAGCAGCACGTTGCGGTAGCCGTGCTTCATGATGAGGCGCGTGATGAGGCGCTTCGAGGACATCCCGGCCGCCGCGACCGGCAGCATCATCAGGCCCGCCTCGAACGCGGTGTAGCCGAGGCTCACCTGCAGCAGCAGCGGGATCAGGTACGGCATCGCGCCGCTGCCGATCCGCGCGAACAGGTTGCCGAGCAGGCCGACGCTGAACGTGTGGATCCGGAACAGCTCGAGCGAGAAGATCGGCTGCGGGGCGCGCACCGCGTACAGCCCGTAGGCGACGAAGCACGCGAGGCTCAGGATCAGCAGCACGAGCACGGCCGCATGCTGCATGCCGAGGTCGGCGAGCCCGTCGAGCGACAGCGAGATCGCGACCATGCCGATCGTCAGCAGCAGATAACCCTTCAGGTCGAAGCGGCCGACGGCCGGATTGCGCGCGTCGGGCATCGAATACCAAGTCGCGATGCAGCCCGCGACGCCCACCGGCACGTTGATCAGGAAGATCCAGTGCCACGACGCGACCTTCACGAGCCAGCCGCCGAGCGTCGGGCCGATCAGCGGGCCGATCAGGCCCGGAATCGCGACGAACGACAGCGCCGGCAGGTAGCGCTCGGCCGGGAACGTGCGCAGCACCGCGAGCCGTCCGACCGGCAGCAGCATCGCGCCGCCGATCCCCTGCACGACGCGGAACGCGACGAGCTGCGGCAGCGTATGCGCGTTCGCGCACAGCAGCGAGCCCAGCGAAAAGACCAGGATCGCGCTGAAGAACACCCGCCGCGTGCCCAGCGTATCGGCGAGCCAGCCGGACACCGGGATCATCACCGCCATCGTCAGCGAATACGCGATCACGACCGACTGCATCCGCAGCGGCGATTCGCCGAGGCTCGCCGCCATCGACGGCAGCGCGGTGTTGACGATCGTCGCGTCGAGCGTCTGCATGAAGAAGCCCGTCGCGACGAGCCAGAGCATCACGGTGAGGTTCTTTTCGCCGGCGGCGGCGGCGGTCGGGCGTTGAAACATGGGCGGCGGGCGAACGTTGAAACGTGGGCACGCGGGCGGCGCCGCGTGAACGCAGGACAGCCGACATTGTAGGGAAAGCCGCTGCGCCGCGCAGTTTCGACCCCGTGCCAGCGGGCCGCCCGATGGACCGGTACAGTTCAGCCGAAAGTGTCTGCGGGCGTATCTGTGAGCGTGCTGCTGCTGTCCGGATACTGGACGGGTGCGATCGACCACGACCGGGAGCGGGCCATGCGTGAACTGCGACTCTACGAACTGGATGCCGACGAGCCTGCCGTGTGTTGGCGGCTGGTCCGCCGCAGCGTGCTGCGCGCCACGGCGGGCGAAGTGTGGCTGACGATCGAGGGCGAGCCCGCCGACCACTGGCTGCGGCCCGGCGACAGGCTTGCGCTCGGGCCCGGCGCGCAAATCTGGGTCAGCGCCGGATCGCGCGGGGCGCGCTTCACGCTGAGCCGCGCGGATGAGCGGGCGGCGCCGTTCGCCGCGGCGCTGCGGCAGCGTCTGGCCGCGTGGCGCGGGCGCCGCCGTCAGGCCGGCGCGTCGCTGCCGACGTAGCGTGCGCGCGGCCGGATCAGCTTGCCGTCCGCGTACTGTTCGAGTGCGTGCGCGATCCAGCCGGCCGTGCGGCCGGCCGCGAACAGCGTGAACGCGGCGCCGTCGGGCAGCGCGAGCGCGCGTTCCAGCGCCGCGAGCGCGTAGTCGATCGTCGGGCGCTGCCCGGTTGCCGCTTCGACGCGCGCGGCGAGCGCGAGCGCCGCGCGCAGCGCGGGGCGGTCCGGCACCGCGGCCTGCAGTGCGCCGAGCAGCGCCTGCGCGCGCGGGTCGCCGGCCGGATAGAGCGGATGGCCGAAGCCGGACAGCGCCGCGCGGCCGCCGGCCGCGCGTTCGTCGTGCGCGAGGCGGAACGCCAGATAGCGGTCCGGGTCGGCGGCGCGAGCCGCTTCGTCGAGCAGCGTGCCGGCCCGGAACGTCTCGCCGCCGTGGCGCGGGCCGGCCAGCGCCGCGAGTCCGCCCGCGATCGCGCCGAACAGGTGGCTGCCGGTCGACGCGATGCAGCGCACCGCGAACGTCGACGGGTTCAGTTCGTGATCCGCGCACAGCACGAGCGCCCGGCGCAGCAGGTCGGCCTCGCCGCGTCCGCGCACCTGCCACGCGTCGGCGAGCTGGCGATGCAGCGGCGCGTCGCCGGGCGCGATGCCCGCGAGCGCGGCGGTCGCGACGCGCAGCAGCAGGGCGGCGGTATCGAGCTGCGCGTCGCGCCCCTGCGCCAGGATGCGCGGGATCGACGCGGCCGCGGCCGGCAGCAGCACGAGCGTGCGCTCGAGCGGCGCGAGATGCGCCCACGGGCGCGCCCAGTCCTGCCACTGCGCGGCGTCGAAGCCGCCGGTCGCGGCGGGTGCTGCGGCAAGCCGCGCGGGCGGGCAGTCCCAGAGCAGCGCGGCAGTGGCTTCGAGCGTCGCATCGGCGGCGAGCACGGTCGCGTCGGCGCCGCGATAGAACAGGCGGCCGTCGGCGATCTGCGTGATGCGCGATTCGAGCACCGGCACGCCCCAGTCGAGCGAGCGTTCGGCGACGCCGCCCGCGCGCTTCGCATCGGCGCGGCGGCGCGCGAGCAGGCGTACTTCGTTCGCGTCGTAGCGGCGGCGCTTGCTGTCGCCGTCGGGCAGCGAGCGCAGCAGGCCGCGGCTCACGTACGCATAGAGGGTGCTCACGCTGACACCCAGTACGTCGGCGGCTTCGGGGGCGCTGAGAGACGTCACGCGGATCGCTCCTGGTCGATCGTGATGGCGGGAGGCGCGATCAAGGTTGATCGTGCCTGCGGCGAATTCTAGACTCAATTCGACATTCCCTTCCGCGAGGCGACCGATCATGACGCCCAGGCTCGCGTTGACGCATCTCTGGCAGCTCGCGCACGGCGAGCCCGGCGCGCTCGCGCGCGTGGCGATCGACGGGCAGGATCCGGCGCTGCCGTCGGCGTTCCATGTCGGCACGCTGGCCGCGGCGTCGATCGCGGCGGCCGGGCTGGCGGCCGCCGAGTGCCATCGGCTTCGCACGGGCGTCGCGCAGCGCGTCGACGTGTCGGTGCGCGACGCGCTCGTCGCGTTTCGCAGCGAACGCTACCTGCGCGTCGACGACGGGCCGCCGCCCGAGCTGCGCCATCCGGTGACGGGTTTCTACGAGACGCGCGATGCGCGCTGGATCCAGCTGCACGCGAACTTCCCGCATCACCTGCGCGGGATACTCGGCGTGCTCGGCTGCGGCGAGCGCCGGGCGGAAGTCGCGGCGGCGATCCGCACGCGGGACGGCGCGCCGCTCGACGCCGCACTCGCGGACGCGGGCCTGTGCGCGGCGCTGATCAGAACACCTGACGAATGGGCGGCGCACGAGCAGGCGCGCGCGCTCGCGGCGCTGCCACTGTTCGAGATCGAACGCATCGGCGACGCGCCGGTGCAGGCGCTCGGCGGCGCCGACGCGAGCCGGCCGCTCGCGGGCGTGCGCGTGCTCGATCTCACGCGCATCATTGCGGGCCCGGTCGCCGGCCGCACGCTCGCGTCGCATGGCGCGCAGGTGCTGCTCGTCAATGGCCCGCATCTGCCGAACATCGCGCCGCTCGTGATCGACAACGGGCGTGGCAAGCGGTCCGCGTGGCTCGATCTGCGCGACACCGCGGGCGTCGACGCGCTGCAGCGGCTCGCGCGGCAGGCGGACGTGTTCATCGACGCGTACCGTCCCGGCGCGCTTGCGTTGCGCGGCTTTTCGCCGGACGCGCTGGCGGCGCTGCGGCCGGGCATCGTGTGCGTGTCGATTTCCGCGTACGGGCACGCGGGGCCATGGTCGCGGCGGCGCGGCTTCGACAGCCTCGTGCAGTCCGCGAGCGGGATCGCATGGCGCGAGCGGCAGGCGGCCCACGCGGACGCGCCGCGTCACCTGCCGTGCCAGGCGCTCGATCATGCGACCGGCTATCTCGCGGCGTTCGGCGCGATGATCGCGCTGGCGCGCCGCGCGCGCGAAGGCGGCAGCTGGCAGGTGCGGCTGTCGCTCGCGCAGACGGGCCGCTGGCTGCAGTCGTTCGGCCTCGTGCCGGACGGCGCGCATGCGCCCGAGATCACGCCCGACGACGTAGGCGACCGGCTCGACCGGATCGTGTCGCCGTTCGGCGTCGTCGATGCGGTGCGCCCGGCGGAACGGCTGTCGGCGACGCCGCCGTTCTTCGCATTGCCGCCCGTGCCGCTCGGCGCGGACGAAGCGCGCTGGATCGAATAGGGGCCGCTCGTGTGACGTTGCGGATTACTTGCGCAGCTCGACGACGAAGTCGTAGTAGTCGTTGCGGCAGTAGGTGTCGGTCAGCTCGATTGCGCGCTGGTCGGCCGTGTAGCCGATCCGCGTGATCAGCAGCAGCGCGTCGTGCGGCGCGATGCCCATCTGCCGCGCGATCTCGTCGGTCGCGTTGACCGCGCGGAAGTGCTGCAGCGCGCGCACGATCGGCGTGCCGCGCGCTTCGAGGTAGCTGTACAGCGAATCGCCGATCGCCTGCGGATCGGGGATCAGCGTCGCGGGAAACGTCGAGTTCTCGACGGCCATCACGATGCCGTCGGCGAGGCGCAGACGTTTCAACCGTGTAACCGACGCGGCCGGCGACAGCCCGAGCTGGATCACTTCGTCGCGGCTCGCGGGCTGGATCTCGCGTGAGAGCCACTGCGAACTCGGCTTGAAGCCGCGCCGTTCGAGCATTTCGCTGAAGCTCGACAGGCGCGACAGCGGATCCTCGTAGCGCAACTGGATGAAATTGCCCGCGCCTTGCGTGCGCCGGATCAGCCCCTGTTCGACGAGCAGCGCGATCGCCTTGCGCGCGGTGATGCGCGACACGCCGAGCGCATCCGACAGCACGCGTTCGGACGGCAGCGCCTCGCCGGCTCTCCAGCGGTTGTCGTGAATCGCGTCGCCGAGCTTGCGGGCGAGCTGCAGATAGAGCGGGGTATCGTTGTCGGGGTCCGGGCGCAGGTCCTGCCAGCGGTCGTCCGTCGTTGACTTCATGGAATGGGTATCGATCAGGTTGCGGCCATTCTAAGTCATCATGCGGCGGCGTTATAGCCGGTTTTTGCCGCACGGCGCTCGCGCGCCGCGCCGAATGGCTACACTGATGCGTCGCATTCCGTACCACCGACGCCGCGCGCGGCCACGAATTTGCACGGAGTAACGCATGACGGACACGATTGCCACGGTCGTCCTGCCCGACGGCGAGACGATCCCGAAGCTGGGGCAGGGGACGTGGGAGATGGGCGAGCGCGCGTCCCGGCGCGCGGGCGAGATCGCCGCGCTGCGCGAGGGTATCGCGCTCGGCATGGCGTTGATCGACACCGCCGAGATGTACGGCGACGGCGCGACCGAGGAGCTCGTCGGCGACGCGCTGGACGGCTTGCGCGACGACGTGTTTCTCGTCAGCAAGGCGTATCCGCATCATGCGAGCCGCCGGGGCGTCGTGGCCGCGTGCGAAGCGAGCCTCAAGCGCCTGCGCACCGATCGCATCGATCTCTATCTGCTGCACTGGCGCGGCTCGGTGCCGCTCGAGGAGACGGTCGAGGGCTTCGACGCGCTACGCCGCGCCGGCAAGATTCGCCACTGGGGCGTGAGCAACTTCGATACGGCCGACATGCAGGCGCTCGTCGACGAGGCGGGCGGCGCGGCGTGCGCGACCAATCAGATCCTTTACAACATCGCGCGGCGCGGGCCGGAGTTCGATCTGCTGCCGTGGCTCGCGGCGCGCCGGATCCCGGCGATGGCGTACAGCCCGGTCGATCATGCGCGTCTGCCGAAACACTCGCCGCTCGACGAAATCGCCCGCGTGCGCGGCGTGTCGGTGACGCGTGTCGCGCTGGCCTGGGTGCTCGCGCAGCCCGGCGTGTTCGCGATCCCGAAGGCGGCGCGGATCGAGCACGTGCGAGACAACCGCGCCGCGCTCGATCTCGTGTTGAGCGATGACGAGCGCGCACAGCTGGACGCGTACTTTCGTCCGCCGCGCAGCAAGCGCGCGCTCGAAATGCTCTGACCACGATGGCGCCGGACGGCACCGCCGATCAGTGGCCGTGGCTGCCCGACCCGCCATTGCCATGGCCGCCGCCGTTGCCGTGACCGCCGTTGCCATTACCGACGCCGTTGGCGCCACCGTTGCCGCCGCCGCCACTGCCGTTGCCATTGCCGTTGCCGCCACCGTTGCCGTGGCCGCCGTTGCCATGACCGCCAACGCCGCCGCCGGCGCCACCATGACCGCCGCCGTTGCCGCCGCCGTTGCCGCCGCCGTTGCCGCCGCCGTTGCCGCCACCGTTGCCGCCGCCGTTGCCGCCGCCGTTGCCGCCGCCGCCGCCACCGCCACCGCCACCGCCACCGCCACCGCCACCGCCACCGCCACCGCCACCGCCACCGCCACCGCCACCGCCGCCGCCGCCGCCACCGCCACCGCCGCCACCGTGACCGCCGCCACCGCCGCCACCGCCACCGTGACCACCATGACCACCGCCGCCCGAAGTGCCGCCACCCGAGGTACCGCCGCCCGAAGTGCCGCCGCCCGAAGTGCCGCCACCCGAAGTACCGCCACCCGAACCACCGCCACCGGATCCGCCGCTGTTAGATGCATTGCCCGTAGAGTTGCCGCCGCTGCGACCGTTACCGGTCGCGCCACCCGCAGTCGAGCCTGTCGTTCCGCCGACACTTGCGGGCCCGACGGTGCCGTTTCCGTTACTCCCGCTGCTGCCGCTTCCGCTGCCCGGGCCGGCACCGGCACCACTGCCGGCGCCACCATTGCCGCCGACACCGCCGCTGGCGTACTTGCCTGGCGCGCATGCAGCCGGATCGACGGCGCATCCGGCCGCGTGCCCGGCAACGGGCACCGTGACGTCCTCGCCGCCGATTGCCATGGGCGCGGCGTCGGGCATCGCATTCTGCGCGACCGGCGATGGCGCGGTGAAGGGTGGGGCGTCGTCGCCCGACTGTCCGGCGACGGGTCCGATGGAAGTTGCGTCCTGCGCGACGGCATATGAGCCGCAGCAGCAAGCGAACGCGGCCGCGGCCAGCAAGGTCGCGCGGTAGCACCGTCCCGCGGCGCGGAACGGCTGTTTGGTCTTGTGCATCATTGGTCTCCCAAAGCGCGCGATGCCTCGTCGCCGCGCGACTGTGTGCGTGTAGTGCCCGGGAGCCGGAGATGCGTTGTGGTTTCAGCGGCCGATTCGGTCCGGGCCGGCGCGTGGCGTCGGTCTGGAACATCGATCGGCACGCGGGCCCGCCGTGCGCAGCCCTATCTGCGAGATTCGTGCCATTGGCCGGTCACGCCCGTGCCGCAAGGCGCGCGCGTTGTGCAAGACGGAGCCTGAAAGGTCGGGGAGGAGGTTTTGTTTCCGGAATGAAACGTCTGGAGGAAGGTCAGCGCGCCGGCGCGTCGGCCGCGCGCTGCCAGCGGTGGAACAGGATCGACGCAATCCAGCAGATCAGGAACAGCGCGACGATCCCGTATCCGAGCGCGCCGAACCGCTCGCCGACCGCGTCGAGCGCATCGCGCACGGGGCCCGTCAGCGCGAGCTTGTCCGCGAGCAGCCCCGCGGCCTCGATGCCGCCGATCGCAAGCGCGACGGCCGCCGAGACGAACGTGATGCTCGCGTTGTACAGGAGCTTGCGCTGCGGATCGTCCATCGCCCAGCCGTACGCGTGGATCATCAGCACGTTGTCGGTCGAGTCGATCAGCGTCATGCCGGCCATGAACAGCGCGGGAAACAGCAGGATCGCGTAGAGGGGCAGGCCCTGGCTCGCCTGCGCGGCGGCGATCGCGAGCAGGCCGATTTCAGTTGCAGTATCGAAACCGAGTCCGAACAGCACGCCGACCGGATACATGTGCCAGCTCTTCGTGACGAACCGGAACAGCGGACGCAGCAGGCGCGCGATGACGCCGGCCCTGCGATGCGTGTGCGCGGCGTCGGCGCCGCCCGATCCGCCGTCGCGATAGCGCCGCCACACGTCGCACAGGATCGCGAGGTTCACGCACGCGAGCACGAGCAGGAACGTCGCGGACACCGCGGTGCCGATCGTGCCGCCGATGTCGCGCAACGCATCGAAGCGCTCGCGCAGCGCGAACGCGGTCAGCGCGACGCCGAGCGTCGCGGCGACCACGATCGTCGAGTGGCCGAGCGAGAAGAACAGGCCGACCGTCAGCGGACGCCGGCCTTCCTGCATCAGCTTGCGCGTCGCGACGTCGATCGCGGCGATGTGATCGGCGTCGACCGCGTGGCGCAACCCGAGCCCGTACGCGATCGCGGCCGTGCCGAGCAGCAGCGGCCGCTCGCGCAGCGCCGCGAGCGCCCATAGCCAGACGGCCGCATTGGCGGCGAGCAAGCCCGCATAGAGCATCAGCAGGCGGCGCAGGGCAGGGGTGGGCGGCATCGGCGTCGATTCGTCGGATGGATTGCAGCGGATTGTGGCACGGGCAAAAAAGCGCTGCGGCCCGGTCAAAAATCCTGCGCCGCGTTCTCCGGTCATCTTCGATGAACACAAAAAAAGCCCGTCCGCGAACGGACGGGCCGGATGGACTTCAGGTGCAGCCTTGGCCGACGTTACCGCGTGTCGGTGCGCTTCGCGTTGATCACCGCATCCGACACGTTCGCCGGCGTCTCCGCATAGTGCTTGAACTCCATCGTGTACGTGGCGCGACCCTGGGTCGCTGAACGCAGCGACGTCGAGTAGCCGAACATCTCGGCGAGCGGCACCTCGGCGCGCACAAGCTTGCCGCCGCCGCCCGCGATGTCCTCCATGCCCTGCACGATGCCGCGCCGGCTCGACAGGTCGCCCATCACGTTGCCCATGAAGTCCTCGGGCGTCTCGACCTCGACCGCCATCATCGGCTCGAGCAGCACCGGCTTCGCGCGACGCATCGCTTCCTTGAACGCCATCGAGCCGGCCATGCGGAACGCGTTTTCGTTCGAGTCGACGTCGTGGTACGAGCCGAACGTCAGGTGCACCTTCACGTCGACGACCGGGTAGCCCGCGAGCACGCCGCTCTTCAGCGTCTCCTCGATGCCCTTGTTGACCGCCGGGATGAACTCGCGCGGAATCACGCCGCCCTTGATCTCGTCGAGGAATTCATAGCCCTTGCCGGGGTTCGGCTCGAGCTTGATCACCGCGTGGCCGTACTGGCCGCGGCCGCCCGACTGCTTGACGAACTTGCCCTCGACGTCGTCGGCGGTGGTGCGCACCGTCTCGCGATACGCGACCTGCGGCTTGCCGACCGTCGCCTCGACGCCGAACTCGCGCTTCATCCGGTCGACGATGATCTCGAGGTGGAGCTCGCCCATCCCGGAGATGATCGTCTGGCCCGACTCTTCGTCGGTCTGCACGCGGAACGACGGGTCTTCCTGCGCGAGGCGGTTCAGCGCGAGGCCCATCTTTTCCTGGTCGGCCTTGGTCTTCGGCTCGACCGCCTGCGAGATCACCGGCTCCGGGAATTCCATCTTCTCGAGGATGATCGGCTTGCCCGGGTCGCACAGCGTGTCGCCCGTCGTCGCTTCCTTCAGGCCGACCGCGGCCGCGATGTCGCCCGCGCGCACTTCCTTGATTTCCTTGCGCTCGTTCGCGTGCATCTGCAGGATCCGGCCGAGCCGTTCCTTCTTGTCCTTGGTCGGGTTCAGCACCGTGTCGCCCGACTCGACGACGCCCGAATACACGCGGAAGAAGATCAGCTGGCCCACGAACGGGTCCGTCATGATCTTGAACGCGAGCGCGGAGAACGGCTCGTCGTCGCTCGGATGACGTTCCGCTTCCTTGTCGTCGAGCGTATGGCCGAGGATCGCGGGCACGTCGACCGGCGACGGCAGGTAGTCGATCACCGCGTCGAGCATCGCCTGCACGCCCTTGTTCTTGAACGCGCTGCCGCACAGCATCGGCACGATCTCGTTGGCGATCGTGCGCTTGCGCAGCGCGGCCTTGATCTCGTCCTCGGTCAGCGAGTTGTGGTCGGTCAGGTACTTCTCGAGCAGTTCCTCGCTGGCTTCGGCGGCGGCCTCGACCATCTTCTCGCGCCACTCGTGCGCGATGTCGACGAGGTTCGCCGGGATGTCCTCGTAGGCGAACTTCACGCCCTGGCTGTCGTCGTCCCAGACGATCGCCTTCATCTTGACGAGATCGACGACGCCCTGGAAATGGTCCTCCGCGCCGATCGGAATCTGGATCGGCACGGCAACGCCCTTCAGGCGCTCGCCGATCTGCCGCTGCACGCGGAAGAAGTCGGCGCCGACGCGGTCCATCTTGTTGACGAACGCGATGCGCGGCACCTTGTACTTGTTCGCCTGGCGCCACACGGTTTCCGACTGCGGCTGCACGCCGCCGACGGAGTCGTAGACCATGCACGCGCCGTCGAGCACGCGCATCGAACGCTCCACTTCGATCGTGAAGTCGACGTGCCCGGGGGTGTCGATGATGTTGATCCGGTGTTCCGGATAATTGCCGGCCATGCCCTTCCAGAACGCGGTCGTCGCGGCCGACGTGATCGTGATGCCGCGTTCCTGCTCCTGCTCCATCCAGTCCATCGTGGCCGCGCCGTCGTGCACTTCGCCGATCTTGTGGCTCACGCCGGTATAGAACAGGATGCGTTCGGTAGTCGTGGTTTTGCCGGCATCGATGTGAGCGCTGATCCCGATGTTGCGATAGCGCTCGATGGGGGTTTTGCGGGGCACGTGAACCTCCAGTGGTTCGGGTCGTAAGCCGGCCGGCGGCGCCGGACCGGGGGAATCGATTGAAATTTAAAGCATAGCGCTTGCGTGTGGCTTTTGCAGATGCGGGCCGCATGGCCGGAATCAAGCGGGCGCCGCGCGAAAAAAAAGCCGGCGCGCGCGAGGCGGCCGGCCGGCATGCATGGGGTCGCGCCGCGCGCGTCACTGCGGCTTCGGCAGCCCGTCGAGCTTCATGCCGGGCTTGATGCCCTTCGCCGCGAACCAGCCCTTGCTCATCTCGAGCGCATAGACGCCGTTGTTGCGCGGGCAGTGGTTGCTGGTCGTCTCGGCCTGCATCTCGTCGATGTCGGTAATCGTGCCGTCCGCGCGGATGAAGGCGATCGACAGCGGGATCAGCGTGTTCTTCATCCAGAAGCAGTGCACCGCGTTCTCGTTGAACACGAACAGCATCCCTTCGTTCGGCGCGAGCTGCGAGCGGTACATCAGCCCCTGTTCGCGGTCGGCGTCGTTGGCCGCGACGGCCGCGTCGATCACGTACATGCCGGCGCGCAGCTTCGCGCGCGGAAACTCGCTCGGCTGCTTGGCGCCGGGCGGCATCTGCGCGACGGCGGTTTGCATGCCGAGCGCGGCGACGCCGAACGCGACGGGAAACATGGCGGCGCGCGCAAGGCGGCCGAGCGACGAGCGCAGGGAGAATCGCACAGCAGGGCTCCTTTCGGGAAAACGAGACCCGCATGGTACGCGAAGCGCACACGCGGGCACACAAAAGAAAAAGGCAGATCGCCTTGCGGTGACCTGCCTTTCAACGCCGTAAGAACGGCAACTGCTGGTTCTTGACTGCGTTATTTTTACAGCTTGCTTACTTAGTTCGAAGCAGCAGCCGGGGCTTCAGCGGCGCTAGCAGCAGCCTTCTTCGAAGCGTGGTGCTTCTTTGCGTGGTGCTTCTTTGCAGCCTTCTTCGCCGGTGCCGAAGCAGCTTCTGCCTTTTCTGCTGCCGGAGCTGCCGGAGCAGCTGCCGGTGCCGAAGCTTGTGCGAAAGCTGCCGTTGCGAAGAGGCCAGCGACCAGAGCGGCGATCAGTTTGTTCATGTTGTGTTCCTCAGCTTTAGTTAATTAACCAAATGACCCGGCATAGGAGTCATGTCGTCTAACGGTGCCATCCACCTTTCGGTTGACAGACGCTCCAAGAAATTTCTCTTTGCGCTGCGGGCGCCGAATCGCATTCGAAAAAACGTCGTTTGCACGACGCAAAGCGGCTCGGACGCCAATGCCGGATAGCTCTGGGTGGCATCTGCGTCGTTTAACGCACGATCTTCGCAGGTGGTTGACGAAAAAAATCACGCGTCACGCAAATGTCATTCGGTGCGCGCGTAACCGTCCCACGGCGCACGCGGCGGCAGGGTGATTGTTTCTCTCGGCGCAATGCCGAGCGCAAATATATCCAGTGAACCGATGCCGACCCGCACGAGGCGCAGCGTCGGAAAGCCGACCGCCGCCGTCATCCGGCGCACCTGGCGGTTCTTGCCTTCGGTGATCGCGAGCTCGATCCAGGTGGTCGGGATCGCGGCGCGGTAACGGATCGGCGGATTGCGCGGCCACAGCGCGTCGGGCGGCTCGATGAATTCGGCGCGGCACGCGCGCGTCACGTAGTCGCCGAGATCGACGCCGCGCGCGAGCGCCTTCAGGTCGGCCGGCCCCGGCGCGCCTTCGACCTGCGCCCAGTAGCGCTTGACGAGCTTGTGGCGCGGCTCGGCGATGCGGGCCTGCAGCGCGCCGTCGTCGGTGAGCAGCAGCAGGCCTTCGCTGTCCGCGTCGAGCCGGCCGGCCGCGTAGACGCCGGGCGTCTTGACCCAGTCGCCGAGCGACGGTCGCGTTTCGTGCGCGGAAAACTGGCAAATCGTACCGAACGGCTTGTTGAGGGCGATCAAGGTCATGGCAGGGACGCGCGCCCGGCGCGACGGTGCGCGCCGGGCGGTCTATGGCAAATGGCGGAATCTTAATGCATAATACGGAACGCCAAGTCATCTGTCTTATATAAGACATAAGGGGAGACTTGATACGCAGCGCCGCGCATCGCGCCGCCGCGCCCGAATCGGGCGCTAGAATAGCGGCTCGCTGCGGCAGTCACGGGGGTGCCCTTGATGCGCGCCCCGGCGCACGCAGCTTCGACCAGAATCACCTGCTCAGCCACGTCACTGGAGTCGATCATGCCGTATCAGCACATCAAGGTTCCGGACGGCGGTGACAAGATCACCGTCAACCAGGATTACACGCTCAACGTTTCCGACCAGCCGATCATTCCGTACATCGAAGGCGACGGCACGGGCTTCGACATCACGCCGGTCATGATCAAGGTCGTCGACGCCGCGGTCGAACGGGCGTACAAGGGCAAGCGCAAGATCCACTGGATGGAGATCTACGCGGGCGAGAAGGCGACGAAGGTCTACGGCCCGGACGTGTGGCTGCCGGACGAGACGCTGCAGGTGCTGAAGGAATACGTGGTGTCGATCAAGGGGCCGCTGACGACCCCGGTCGGCGGCGGCATCCGCTCGCTGAACGTCGCGCTGCGCCAGGAGCTCGACCTGTACGTGTGCCTGCGCCCGGTCCAGTACTTCAAGGGCGTGCCGTCGCCGGTGCGCGAGCCGCAAAAGATCGACATGGTGATCTTCCGCGAGAACTCGGAAGACATCTACGCGGGCATCGAATGGGCGGCCGGCTCGGAGCAGGCGAAGAAGGTCATCCAGTTCCTGCAGGACGAGATGGGCGTGAAGAAGATCCGCTTCCCGGAAACCTCGGGGATCGGCGTCAAGCCCGTGTCGACGGAAGGCACCGAGCGGCTCGTGCGCAAGGCGATCCAGTACGCGATCGACAACGACCGCAAGTCGGTCACGCTGGTGCACAAGGGCAACATCATGAAGTTCACGGAAGGCCTGTTCCGTGACGCCGGCTACGCGCTCGCGCAGAAGGAGTTCGGCGGCGAGCTGATCGACGGCGGCCCGTGGATGCGCGTGAAGAACCCGAAGACGGGCGGCGAGATCGTCATCAAGGACTCGATCGCCGACGCGTTCCTGCAGCAGATCCTGCTGCGCCCGGCCGAATACGACGTGATCGCGACGCTGAACCTGAACGGCGACTACATCTCCGACGCGCTGGCCGCGCAGGTCGGCGGCATCGGCATCGCGCCGGGCGCGAACCTGTCGGATTCGGTCGCGATGTTCGAGGCGACCCACGGCACCGCGCCGAAGTACGCGGGCAAGGATTACGTGAACCCCGGTTCCGAGATCCTGTCGGCCGAAATGATGCTGCGCCATCTCGGCTGGACCGAGGCGGCCGACACCATCATCGCCGCGATGGAAAAGTCGATTCAGCAGAAGCGCGTCACGTACGACTTCGCGCGCCTGATGGAAGGCGCGACGCAGGTGTCGTGCTCGGGCTTCGGTGAAGTGCTGATCGAGAACATGTAAGTCCCTCCGGGGTGTGCCGGCGCATGGCCGGCCGCCCCGGCGCCCACTGCCGGCGCCGGGGCGTTTCGTGGATGGCAGGTTTGGCAGGGCGCTCCGGTGCCCGGAAACGCGACGCCGCGTCGCGGCCCGCGTGCCCTGCAAGGTAGAACATGACGGCCCTCGCAATACCCGCGCCCGGTTGACCGCGCGCTTTCTCTTACGCGACCGACCCGGTCGCCCTCCCGCCGGTTACCGCCGGCGATCTTCAGTCCCAATTCTCACGTAGCAACGCATCGACCATGTCCACTTCGCCCAAGATCATCTACACCCTCACCGACGAAGCGCCCGCGCTCGCGACCTACTCGCTGCTGCCGATCGTCAAGGCCTTCACGCGCTCGTCCGGCGTCGCCGTCGAGACGCGCGACATCTCGCTCGCCGGCCGCATCATCGCCGCATTCGCGGACGTCCTGCCGCCCGGGCAGAAGGGTTCGGACGATCTGGCCGAACTGGGCCAGCTCACGCTTAAGCCGGAAGCGAACATCATCAAGCTGCCGAACATCAGCGCGTCGGTGCCGCAGCTGAAGGCCGCGATCGCCGAGCTGCAGGCACAGGGCTACGCGCTGCCGGCCTATCCGGAAGAGCCGTCGACCGATGAAGAGAAGGCCGTCAAGGCCCGTTACGACAAGATCAAGGGCAGCGCGGTGAACCCGGTGCTGCGCGAAGGCAACTCCGACCGCCGCGCGCCGCTGTCGGTCAAGAACTACGCCCGCAAGCATCCGCACAAGATGGGCGCGTGGCAGGCCGACTCGAAGGCGCACGTCGCGCACATGAGCGAAGGCGACTTCTACGGCAGCGAGAAGTCGGCGCTGATCGCCGACGCCGGCAGCGTGAAGATCGAACTGACGAAGGCCGACGGCACGAAGCAGGTCCTGAAGGAAAAGACGGCCGTCAAGGCCGGCGAGATCATCGACGCGTCGGTGATGAGCAAGAAGGCACTGCGCAGCTTCCTCGAAGCGCAGATCGCCGACGCGAAGGCGCAGGGCGTGCTGTTCTCGGTGCACCTGAAGGCGACCATGATGAAGGTCTCGGACCCGATCCTGTTCGGCCACGCCGTGTCGGTGTACTACCAGGATGCGCTCGCGAAGCACGCCGACGTGCTCGCGCGGGCCGGCTTCAACCCGAACAACGGCATCGGCGACCTGTACGCGCGCCTGAGGGACATGCCGGCCGACACGCGTGAAGCGATCGAGGCCGACATCAAGGCCGTGTACGCGGCGCGTCCGCGCCTCGCGATGGTCAACTCCGACAAGGGCATCACGAACCTGCACGTGCCGAGCGACGTGATCGTCGACGCGTCGATGCCGGCGATGATCCGCGAGTCGGGCCGCATGTGGGGCCCGGACGGCGAGCTGTACGACGCGAAGGCCGTGATTCCGGACCGCTGCTACGCGGGCGTCTACCAGGCCGTCATCGAAGACTGCAAGCGGCACGGCGCGTTCGACCCGGTCACGATGGGCAGCGTGCCGAACGTCGGCCTGATGGCGCAGGCGGCCGAAGAATACGGTTCGCACGACAAGACGTTCCAGATTCCGGCGGACGGCGTCGTGCGCGTCACCGACGAAGCGGGCAACGTGCTGCTCGAGCACGCGGTCGAAGCGGGCGACGTGTGGCGCATGTGCCAGGCCAAGGATGCGCCGATCCAGGACTGGGTGAAGCTCGCGGTGAACCGCGCCCGCGCGACCGGCGCGCCGGCCGTGTTCTGGCTCGATCCGGCGCGCGCGCACGACGCGCAGGTCATCGCGAAGGTCGAGCGCTACCTGAAGGATCACGACACGAACGGCCTCGACATCCGCATCATGACGCCGGTCGACGCGACCCGCTTCTCGCTCGAGCGCATCCGCGCGGGCAAGGACACGATCTCGGTGACGGGCAACGTGCTGCGCGACTACCTGACCGACCTGTTCCCGATCATGGAACTCGGCACCAGCGCGAAGATGCTGTCGATCGTCCCGCTGATGGCAGGTGGCGGCATGTTCGAAACGGGTGCGGGCGGCTCCGCGCCGAAGCACGTCCAGCAGTTCGTCGAAGAGGGCTTCCTGCGCTGGGATTCGCTCGGCGAATTCCTCGCGCTCGCGGCGTCGCTCGAGCACCTCGGCCAGGCTTACGGCAACCCGAAGGCGCTCGTGCTCGCGAAGACGCTCGACCAGGCGACCGGCAAGTTCCTCGACGAGAACAAGTCTCCGGCGCGCAAGGTCGGCGGCCTCGACAACCGCGGCAGCCACTTCTACCTGTGCCTGTACTGGGCGCAGGCGCTTGCCGCGCAAACCGACGACGCGGCGCTGCAGGCGCAGTTCGCCGGCGTCGCGAAAGCGCTCGCCGACAACGAGGCGCGCATCCTCGAGGAGCTGGGCGCGGCGCAGGGCAAGCCGGTGAGCATCGGCGGCTACTATCGCCCGAACGTCGACCTGACGAGCCAGGCGATGCGTCCGAGCGCGACGCTGAACGGCATCGTCGACGCGGTCGCTTGACGACGCGCGCGGCCTGGCATCGAGGCCGGCCGGAAAGAGAAACGCCCCGCACGCGCGGGGCGTTTTTCGTTGCAGGACTATTACTTACACGTGGACGATTTCCCATTCCGCGATTTCGTGCGGAACTTCGAGTGTCGCCGTATCCAGATCGGGCAGTTGCGGGCAGTCGCCGCGGGAGATGTGGTCTGCGGCTTGCTCGGGGCACGAGAACGCGCCGAGCAATGCATTGCCGAACGTCGCTTCCCAGCCGCCGTTGCCCGGCAGGATGTAGAACGACCCGAGCGCTGAGCCAAAGCGAAATCCCTTCATTTCCGTTCTCCCTTTCTGATCACATGCGATTCGTTTGCGCCGCCTGCCGGTGTCCAGCAGATGCTGGCTCGACTGGCGGTTGCGTCGGGCTTGTCGATCGTGCGTGCCGAACGTCGTTGCGTAACGCCAGTGCATGTGAGGAAGTCTACGTCCGGGGGCCGCTCGGATGGTGCGTGTAGAAGCACTGATCAAAACAAAAATTCATGTTAAAAAACAATGAATTACATATTTTGTTTTGTATTGCGGAACGGTTTTCGGCATCGCGAAACAGGATATTTGTGCTCTGCACCACGAATTTTTATAAGGCAATGGCGTGTTCCGCATCGTGAAATTTTGGTCAACCTGGACGAGCGAAGCGCGTGACGGACGCGGCATGGCCGCGGAGTGAGCGTCGCGCACGCAATCACGAGGAGGTGGAGCGATGGGAGAGGCACGCGGTCACTTGACAGGGCGGGTACCCGGTTATGATGACGCGGGCAGCCCGGACAGCCGCCACTTCCCGAACCATACCGTCGAGAACGAGGAACGATTGATGATACGGAGAACCTTCCTGTCGCGCGCCGTCGGCGTCGCCGTCGCGTCGCTGGTCGCGCGCAGCGCGTGGGCGCAGCACGCGGGTCACGCCGGCATGGCCGACATGGAGATGGGCGACATGCCCGGGATGCCGGGCACGGCGTCGCACGGGCAGCACGGCAAGCATGCGCCGGCGGCGCGACCGGCCCCGCTCGCCGCCGCCGATGCGTTGCCGGCCGGCGCGCCGCTGGCGTCGCTGCGCACGCTCGCGAACGAGAGCCGCGAGCCCGGGACGTTTCGCGCGACGCTCGTCGCGCAGCCGGTCACGCGCCCGATGCTGCGCGGCGCGCGACCGACGACGTTCTGGCAATTCGGCGACGGCGCCCAGGGGCCGGTCGTTGGCCCGCTGATCGACGTGCGCGAAGGCGAGACGGTCGAGATTCGTTTCGTGAACCGGTTGCCGCAGCCGTCGACGATACACTGGCACGGGCTGCCGGTGCCGCCCGACCAGGACGGCAATCCGTCCGCGCCGGTCGCGCCGGGCGCGTCGCACGTCTATCGCTTCACGCTGCCGAAGGGGAGCGCGGGCACGTACTGGTATCACCCGCATCCGCACATGATGACGGCCGAGCAGGTGTTTCGCGGGCTGGCGGGGCCGTTCGTCGTGCGCGCGGCGGACGATCCGCTCGCCGGCTGGCCGGAACGCAACCTGTTCGTGTCCGATCTGAAGCTCGCTCGCGACGGCACGATCGCGTCGAACGACATGATGGACTGGATGAACGGCCGTGAAGGCCAGTTCGTGCTGGTCAACGGCGCGCGGCGGCCGCGCATCGAGGTCGCGGGCGACGAGCGCTGGCGCGTGTGGAACGCGTGCAGCGCGCGCTATCTGCGGCTCGCGTTCGACGACGGCCGCGCGTTCGAGCAGGCGGGCACCGACGGCGGGCTGCTGGAGACGCCGCGCCGCGTCACGTCGCTACTGCTCACGCCGGGCGAGCGCGCGGAGTTGCTGGTGCGTGCCGGCGACCGCGCGTCGCGCGCGGTGCTGGTCGCGGCCGAATACGACCGGCGCAAGATGGCGATGTCGGACGACGGGCACGGCAGCCTGCCGCCGGATCCGGCGCTGCCGCTCGCCGACGTCGCATTCGCGCCGGCCGCCGCGCGATCGCTGCCCGCGACGCTGCGCGCGGTGCCCGAACTCGGGAAGCCGGTCGCGGACAAGACGGTGGCGTTCGGCGAGGAAATGGACATGGACGCGATGATGGCTGGGCCCGCGCACGGCCGTCCGTCCGGCATGCGCTTCACGATCAACGGTGATGTGTACGCACCGCACCGGGCGACGCTGACGAGCCGTGCGGGCGACGTCGAACGCTGGACGATCCGCAACGAAACCGACATGGATCACCCGTTCCATCTGCACGGAACGCAGTTCCAGGTGATCGAGCGCGCGTCGGGTGGCGCCCGCACGCCGGAGCCGTTCCGAGCATGGCGCGATACGGTGAACGTGCGCAGCGGCGAAACCGTGACGTTGCTCACGACGCAGGACTTGCGCGGCGAGCGCATGTTCCATTGCCACATCCTCGAGCACGAGGATCTCGGCATGATGGGGACGCTGAAGGTCGTATGACGCGCCGTCGACGACGGTCGACGATTCCGCCCTGCCCGCTGGCGCGGGGCGGGCGTTGTCCGCTCAGGCGTGGAGCATGGCGTTCGGTTGACGTCGTCATGACACGCGCCGCCGTTGTTTCACAAAATGGCGCACCGTGTGCGATCTGCACGCACGGCAAGATAATCAACTGCGACTCATCGCAATTAGACGAAAAGCTCGGCCAATCAAAAAGACACCTGCCGACTGCAAAAAAAGAAACCCGGCGTTTCGCCGGGTTTCCTCGTCCGAAATCCGTTGCCCTCAGGCAGCCTGGATATTCGAAGCCTGCTTGCCTTTCGGTCCTTGGACGACCTCGAAGCTCACCTTCTGGCCTTCCTTCAGGGTCTTGAAACCCTGCATGTTGATGGCCGAGAAGTGTGCGAACAGATCCTCACCGCCCTCGTCGGGAGTGATGAAACCGAAGCCCTTCGCGTCATTGAACCATTTGACAATACCAGTTGCCATACCTACTTCCCCTGTCACACAGTCGCTACCTACCACGAGCACGCTCGAAAAGCTAAACGACCGGAAAATACAGCCGTTCCCCCCTCACAGCTCACCTCGGCCTTTCTCGTTTGCCGTTCAGACAAATTGAAAAAAGTGCCAGCTTGATTGTTGGCGCTCTTTATTGGAGTGTCAAGAAAATTTTTAGACGTATAGGGGGCCGTTGTAAAGAACCCATTTTCAGGGTTTTTCCGGCTTTGCCCGTCGGCATCGTCGCAAGCGCGCGGACTTGAAAAGTCGCATAATCGGCTCACATACCAGGCTCGAGTGACACGCGTTCGAGCTTCCCTTGCTTGTGGGATACTGGATGCGGACGCGACGTCGCGGTGCGAATCCCCGTGACGGTGCGTGTCCCGCGCCACCTGTGAAAGCCGGCACCGCAGCCGGCTTTCGCATGGCGCGAGCGCAAGCGCGTGATTCCGGGCTTCCGGGGAGGGCGCCGGCCGGTCGGTCGGGTAATGGCAGGATTGCGGGCCTGTCCGAGTTGTTTAGAATGGGTGTATGGCGATTATCCCGGACAAGCAGGACAGCACCGTCCTGGAACGCAAGCAGCAGAAGCTGAAGCCGCCTTCGATGTACAAGGTGGTGCTGCTCAACGACGACTTCACGCCGATGGAGTTCGTCGTGATGGTCGTGCAGGAGTATTTCAAGAAGGATCGCGAGACGGCCACGCAGATCATGCTGAAGGTCCATCGCGAAGGGCGAGGGGTTTGTGGGGTCTATACGCGGGACATCGCGTCGACCAAGGTTGAGCAAGTCGTTACCCATGCGCGGCAGGCAGGGCATCCGCTGCAGTGCGTGATGGAGGAAGCATGATTGCCCAGGAATTGGAAGTCAGCCTGCACATGGCGTTCATGGAAGCACGTCAGGCGCGCCATGAGTTCATAACGGTCGAGCATCTGCTGCTGGCCCTGCTGGATAATCCGACGGCGGCCGAGGTGTTGCGCGCGTGTGCGGCGAACATCGAGGACCTGCGTCAGAACCTGCGCAATTTCATCCACGACAATACGCCCACGGTCCCGGGCACCGACGACGTCGATACGCAACCGACGCTCGGTTTCCAGCGCGTGATCCAGCGCGCGATCATGCATGTCCAGTCGACTTCCAACGGCAAGAAGGAAGTCACCGGCGCGAACGTGCTCGTCGCGATCTTCGGCGAGAAGGACTCCCACGCGGTGTACTACCTGCAGCAGCAGGGCGTCACCCGCCTCGACGTCGTCAACTTCATCTCGCACGGCATCGCGAAGACGAACAGCGGCGAGGCCGCGAAGGCGAGCGACGCGAATGCGGAGAGCGAGGACGCGAACGCGCAGAAGGAAACCCCGCTCGCGCAGTTCACGCAGAACCTGAACCAGATGGCGAAGGACGGCCGCATCGATCCGCTGATCGGGCGCGAGTCCGAAGTCGAGCGCGTCGTGCAGGTGCTGTGCCGCCGCCGCAAGAACAATCCGCTGCTCGTCGGCGAGGCCGGCGTCGGCAAGACCGCGATCGCGGAAGGGCTCGCGTACCGCATCACGCGCGGCGAAGTGCCGGACATCCTCGCGAACGCGCAGGTCTACTCGCTCGACATGGGCGCGCTGCTCGCGGGCACCAAGTATCGCGGCGATTTCGAGCAGCGCCTGAAGACGGTGCTGAAGGAACTGAAGGAGCGTCCGCACGCGATCCTGTTCATCGACGAGATCCATACGCTGATCGGCGCGGGCGCCGCGTCGGGCGGCACGCTCGATGCGTCGAACCTGCTGAAGCCCGCGCTGTCGTCGGGCACGCTCAAGTGCATTGGAGCCACGACGTTCACCGAATATCGCGGCATCTTCGAGAAGGATGCGGCGCTGTCGCGGCGCTTCCAGAAGGTCGACGTTACCGAGCCGACCGTCGAGCAGACGGTCGCGATCCTGCGCGGGCTGAAGTCGCGCTTCGAGGAGCACCACGGCGTCAAGTATTCGTCGGGCGCGCTGTCGGCGGCGGCCGAGCTGTCGGCGCGCTTCATCACCGACCGTCACCTGCCCGACAAGGCGATCGACGTGATCGACGAGGCGGGCGCCGCGCAGCGCATCCTGCCGAAGTCGAAGCAGAAGAAGACGATCGGCAAGAGCGAGATCGAGGAAATCATCGCGAAGATCGCGCGCGTGCCGGCGCAGAGCGTGTCGCAGGACGACCGCAGCAAGCTGCAGACGCTCGACCGCGACCTGAAGAGCGTCGTGTTCGGCCAGGACCCGGCGATCGACGCGCTCGCGGCATCGATCAAGATGGCGCGCGCGGGCCTCGGCAAGATGGACAAGCCGATCGGCGCATTCCTGTTCTCCGGCCCGACGGGCGTCGGCAAGACCGAGGTGGCGCGCCAGCTCGCGTTCACGCTCGGCATCGAGCTGATCCGCTTCGACATGTCGGAATACATGGAGCGCCACGCGGTGAGCCGCCTGATCGGCGCGCCGCCGGGCTACGTCGGGTTCGACCAGGGCGGCCTCCTGACCGAAGCCGTCACGAAGAAGCCGCACTGCGTGCTGCTGCTCGACGAGATCGAGAAGGCGCATCCGGACATCTTCAACGTGCTGCTGCAGGTGATGGACCACGGCACGCTGACGGACAACAACGGTCGCAAGGCGGATTTCCGCAACGTCATCATCATCATGACGACGAACGCGGGCGCCGAGTCGATGCAGAAGGCGACGATCGGCTTCACGACGCGCCGCGAAACCGGCGACGAGATGGCCGACATCAAGCGTCTGTTCACGCCGGAGTTCCGCAACCGTCTCGACGCGATCATCAGCTTCCGCTCGCTCGATGAGGAAATCATCATGCGCGTGGTCGACAAGTTCCTGATCCAGCTCGAGGAGCAGCTGCACGAGAAGAAGGTCGACGCGCTGTTCACCGACGCGCTGCGCAAGCATCTCGCGAAGCACGGCTTCGACCCGCTGATGGGCGCGCGGCCGATGCAGCGGCTGATCCAGGACACGATCCGTCGCGCGCTCGCCGACGAGCTGCTGTTCGGCAAGCTGGTGAACGGCGGTCACGTGACGGTCGACGTCGACGAAAGCGACAAGGTGCAGTTGTCGTTCGACAAGCTGGCGAATCCGCCGCACAAGCCGAACGAGGAAGCGGTCGAAGTCGAATAAGCCACGGTTCGTTAGTTTCAGCCAACGGCGCGGGAAGTCTTCCGCGCCGTTTCGTTTTGTCTGGCGCCGGCGGCGCCAGCGCGGGTGCAGGGGAGTGAGAGAAGTGTCGCAACAACAACGGACGTTCGACAGCATCGTCGAACGCGAACAAGGGCTGCGCCACGCATTGTCGTCGGGGCAGATGGCGATGATCGCGATCGGCGGCGCGATCGGCACCGGGCTGTTTCTCGGCAGCGGCTTCGCGATCGGGCTCGCCGGCCCGAGCGTGATGGTTTCGTATGCGATAGGCGCGCTGATCGCACTGCTGCTGATGGGCGCGCTCGCGGAAATGACCGTCGCGCATCCGACCGCCGGTTCGTTCGGCGCGTATGCGGAGCATTACGTCGGCCCGCTCGCGGGCTTTCTCGTGCGCTACGCGTACTGGTTCGCGGTCGTGTTCGCGATCGGCACCGAGATCAGCGCGATCGCGGTGTTCATGAAGTACTGGTTCCCGACGGTGCCCGGGTGGTACTGGGTGGTCGGCTTCTCGATGCTGCTGATCGCCGTGAACATGGCGAGCGTCACGCTGTACGGGGCAGTCGAGTACGCGTTCTCGCTGCTGAAGATCGCGGCGATCGTCGTGTTCGTCGTGCTCGGCGCGTATCTGGTCTGGTCCGCGCCGGCCGCGTCCGGCATCGGCTTCGCGAACTACACCGCGCACGGCGGCTTCCTGCCGAAGGGGCCGTGGGGCACCTGGGTCGCGGTGATCGTCGCGATCTTCAGCTACATGAGCATCGAAGCCGTCGCGATCGCGGCGGGCGAGGCGTGCGACCCGGAGCATGCGGTCACGCGCGCGTTCCGCTCGACCGTGTTCCGGCTCGTGCTGTTCTATCTGCTGACGCTCGCGCTGATGCTCGCGATCGTGCCGTGGACGCAGGCCGGCACCGACGAAAGCCCGTTCGTGAAGGTGATGGCCGCGACGCGCGTGCCGTATGCGGCCGGCGTGATCAATTTCGTCGTGCTGGTCGCCGCGCTGTCGGCGATGAACAGCCAGCTCTACGTGACGACGCGGATGATGTTCAGCCTGTCGCGCGCCCGCCTCGCGCCGGCGGTGTTCGGCCGGCTCGGCGCGAACGGCGTGCCGCGCGCGGCGCTGTGGGTGTCGACGAGCGGCGTCGCGGTCGCGGCCGTGCTGGTCGCGCTGTCGCCGGACACCGCGTTCACCGTGATGATGGCGATCGCGATGTTCGGCGCGCTGTTCACGTGGCTGATGATCTTCGTTACGCATCTGCGCTTTCGCCGGCATTATCGCGGCCCGGCGCTCGCGTTCCGGATGTGGTGGCATCCGTTCGGCAGCCTGCTCGGCGCGGGCCTGCTCGCCGCGATCCTCCTGACGACCGCGTTCACGCACGAGTTCCGGATGACGATGGTGGTCGGCATCGCGTTCGTCGTGCTGCTGACGCTCGCTTACGCGCTGCATTACCGGCACCGGCACGCACGCTGAGCGCTCCGGCAACCGCGCACGGCCCGTGCCCGGGATGCACGGATGCTAAGGCTGCGTTAAGCGTGCACCGATTACATTCGACCCATCCGCACGGAGGCGGCTTGCGCCGCCTCGCGTTTCCCGCATGAGGTTCGAATGAAAAAACTGCCCGAAATCACCCTCGCATTCTGGATCATGAAGATCTGCGCGACCACGCTCGGCGAAACCGGCGGCGACCTGCTGTCGATGACGCTGAACGTCGGCTACGCGGTGAGCTCGATCCTGCTGTTCGGTTTCTTCCTCGTCACGCTCGGCGCGCAGCTGAAGACGACGCGCTATCGTCCGGCGATCTACTGGGCGGTGATCGTCGCGACCAGCACCGCCGGCACGACGATGTCCGATTTCATGGACCGCACGCTCGGCCTCGGCTATGCGGCCGGCTCGTCGATTCTCGTCGCGATCCTGCTGGCGATCTTCGCGGTGTGGCGCCTGACGGGCGAGTCGCTGTCGGTCGACACGATCCGCACGCGCAAGGTCGAGTTGCTGTACTGGGTGGCGATCCTGTTCTCGAACACGCTCGGCACCGCGCTCGGCGATTTTCTCGCGGACAGCTCGGGCCTCGGCTTTGCCGGCGGCGCGCTGCTGATCGGCGGCCTGCTCGCGGCGATCGTGCTGGCGCACTATTTCACGCGGATCTCCGGCGTCTTCCTGTTCTGGGCGGCGTTCGTGCTGACGCGCCCGTTCGGCGCGACGGTCGGCGACCTGCTGACGAAGCCGGTCGCGAAGGGCGGGCTCGCGCTCGGTACGGTCGGCTCGTCGGCGGTGCTGCTGGGCGTGCTGGTGGCGATGGTCGCATACGCGACGTTCGCGGCGGCGCGTCGGCCGGCGCCGGGCATGGCGCGAATCGGCCGGCCGGCGCAAGAGTAAGCGGGGAAGGGAGCGGGGCGGCGCAGGCGCCGCCCCGGTTGCCGATCAGTGACGGCCGGTGCTGCCGAAGCCGCCCGCGCCGCGATCGCTCGCGGCGAAATCGCTGACGATGTTGAACTGCGCCTGTACGACCGGCACGATCACGAGCTGCGCGAGGCGTTCGAACGGGTTCAGCACGAATTCGGTCTGGCCGCGGTTCCACGTCGAGATCATCAGCTCGCCCTGGTAGTCGGAGTCGATCAGGCCGACCAGGTTGCCGAGCACGATGCCGTGCTTGTGGCCGAGGCCCGAGCGCGGCAGGATCAGCGCCGCGTAGCCGGGGTCGGCGAGATGGATCGCGAGGCCGGTCGGCACGAGCGCGGTCTCGCCCGGCTTCAGCGTCAGCGGCGCGTCGAGGCACGCGCGCAGGTCGAGGCCGGCGCTGCCGGTCGTCGCATAGGCGGGCAGGTAGTCGCGCATGCGCGCGTCGAGGATCTTCAGGTCGAGTTTCATTCGGTCGTCGATTCGGGGAAGAGACGCGGCGGCGGCCGTTGCGCCGCCGCGCGCGGGTCGGATGAGGTGGTCAGATCAGTCGGTTGTCGGGCAGGCGCTTCGCGATTTCGTCGACGAGCACGTGCGCGAGTTCGTCCTTCGGCGCGCGCGGCAGGCGCGTGATGCCGGCCGCATCGAACAGCGCGACTTCGTTGTCGTCGCGGCCGAACGTCTGCGGGCCGAGATTGCCGACGAGCAGCGGCACGTTCTTGCGCTTGCGCTTCTCGTCGCCGTGCACGTCGAGGTCGCCGCTTTCCGCCGCGAAGCCGACGCAGAACGGCGGATCGGGGAGCGCCGCGACCGACGCGAGGATGTCCGGGTTCTCGACGAACGTCAGCGCGGGCATCTTGCGGTCGGCGGTCTTCTTCATCTTGTGTTCGGCCGGGTGCGCCACGCGCCAGTCGGCCACCGCGGCCACCGCGATGAAGATGTCGGCGTCGGGCACCGCGTTCATCACCGCGTCGTACATCTGCTGCGCGGTCTGCACGTCTTCCCGGTACACGCCCCACGGCGTTGCCAGCGCGACGGGGCCGGCGACCAGATGCACTTCCGCGCCGGCCTGCTGCGCCGCGCGCGCGAGCGCGAAGCCCATCTTGCCGCTCGAGCGGTTGGTGAGCCCGCGCACCGGGTCGAGCGGTTCGAAGGTCGGGCCGGCCGTGATCAGCACGCGCCGGTGCGCGAGCCGCTTCGGCTGGAAATGCGCGACGATCGCCTCGTAGATCGCCTCCGGCTCGAGCATGCGGCCGTCGCCGACCTCGCCGCACGCCTGCGCGCCGGAATCGGGACCGAGCACCGACACGCCGTCCGCGCGCAGCTGCGCGACGTTGCGCTGGGTGGCCGGGTTCTGCCACATCTGGCGGTTCATCGCGGGCACGACGAGCAGCGGACAATCGCGCGCGACGCACAGCGTCGACAGCAGGTCGTCCGCGAACCCGTGCGCGAGCTTCGCGAGGAAGTCGGTCGACGCGGGCGCGATGACGATCGCGTCGGCGTCGCGCGACAGGTCGATGTGCGCCATGTTGTTGTCGACGCGCGGGTCCCACTGGCTCGTGTAGACGGGCCGGCCGGACAGCGCCTGCATCGTGACGGGCGTGATGAACTGGGTCGCGGCTTCCGTCATCGCGACCTGCACGGTCGCGCCCGCCTTGGTGAGCAGGCGAGTCAGCTCGGCGATCTTGTAGCAGGCGATGCCGCCCGTCAGGCCGAGGACGAGGTGTTTTCCTGCGAGTTCTGCGTGTGCCAACTCGGGCCTCCGAAGGGGTCGATCAAGACGGCCGGCGCGAGGCCGGCCGTCGACGCAGAGTATGCGCGCTTAGCGTGCGCCGCGCACGCGACGCAGCTCGTCGTAGATCAGCAGCACCGCGCCGACCGTGATCGCGGAATCGGCGAGGTTGAACGCCGGGAAATGCCAGGCGCCGACGTGGAAGTCGAGGAAGTCGATCACGTGACCATAGACGAGCCGGTCGATCACGTTGCCGAGCGCGCCGCCGAGGATCAGCGCGAGCGACAGGCTGAACAGGCGCTGGTGGCCGTGGCGCTTCAGCAGGTAGCAGATCACGAGCGTCGCGCCGATGCCGAGCACGGTGAACGCCCAGCGCTGCCAGCCGCCTGCCGCCGCGAGAAAGCCGAACGCGGCGCCGCGGTTGTAGACGAGCACGAGGTTGAAGAACGACGTCAGCGCATGCTGCGCGCCGTATGCGAAGGTCTTCAGGATCGCGATCTTCGTCAGCTGGTCGAACAGGATGACGATCAGCGAAATGCCGAGCCACGGCGCGAGCGCGCCACTTGCCGATTTCGACAGGGTTTTCGCCATTTATGCTGCGCTCCGGATTTCGCCGTTTTCAAACAGGTTCGAGAAGCAGCGGCCGCACAGCGTCGGGTGATCGGCGTGCGCGCCGACGTCCTCGCGGTAGTGCCAGCAGCGCTCGCACTTCTGGTACGTCGACGCGGCCACGTCGACGCTCTCGTGCGCTTCGTCGTCGACCTTGACGACCGTCGCGGCCGACGTGATCAGCACGAACTTCAGGTCGTCGGCGAGGCTCGTCAGCGCGTCGTAGCGCTCGCCGCTCGCGTGCACCGTGACTTCCGCCTGCAGCGACGAGCCGATGCGGTTCGCGGTGCGCGCTTCCTCGAGCGCCTTCGTGACGTTGCCGCGCACGTCGCGCAGCAGCGTCCACTTCGCGATCAGCGCGTCGGCGTTGCCGACTTCCGGATACGCGTAGTACGTTTCCGTGAAGATCGTGTCGCTGGCCGGCTGGAATACCTTCCACGCTTCCTCGGCGGTGAACGACAGGAACGGCGCGAGCACGCGCAGCAGGCCCTGCGTCAGGTGATAGAGCGCCGTCTGCGCGGAGCGGCGTGCGGTCGAATCGGCCGCGCTCGTGTACAGGCGATCCTTCAGCACGTCGAGGTAGAAGCCGCCGAGGTCTTCCGAGCAGTACGTCTGCAGCTTCGCGACGACCGGGTGGAACTCGTATTTCTCGTAGTGCGCGAGCAGCTCCGCCTGCAGCTGTGCGGAGAACGCGACCGCGTAGCGGTCGATCTCGAGCCACTCGCCGACCGGCAGCGCATGCTGCGCGTAGTCGAAATCGGACAGGTTCGCGAGCAGGAAGCGCAGCGTGTTGCGGATGCGGCGATAGCCTTCCGTCACGCGCTTCAGGATTTCCTCGGAGATCGCGAGCTCGCCCGAATAGTCGGTCGACGCGATCCACAGCCGGATGATCTCCGCGCCGAGGCGGTTCGCGACTTCATGCGGATCGATGCCGTTGCCGAGCGACTTGCTCATCTTGCGGCCTTCGCCGTCGACGGTGAAGCCGTGCGTGAGCAGGCCCTTGTACGGCGCGCGGCCGTCGAGCATCGACGCGGTCAAGAGCGACGAGTGGAACCAGCCGCGGTGCTGGTCCGAGCCTTCGAGGTACAGGTCGGCCGGGAACTGCAGCGCGTCCTTGTGCGAGCCGCGCAGCACGTGCCAGTGCGTCGTGCCCGAGTCGAACCACACGTCGAGCGTGTCGCGGTTCTTCTCGTACATGTTCGCGTCGTCGCCGATCAGCTCGCGCGGGTCGAGCGACTGCCACGCCTCGATGCCCGACTGCTCGACGCGCTTCGCGACTTCCTCCAGCAATTCGAGCGTGCGCGGATGCAGCTCGCCGGTTTCCTTGTGCACGAAGAACGCCATCGGCACGCCCCACTGGCGCTGGCGCGACAGCGTCCAGTCCGGGCGGTTCTCGATCATGCTGTGCAGGCGCTGCTTGCCCCACGACGGGTAGAACGCGGTCGCGTCCACGCCCGCGAGCGCGGTTTCGCGCAGCGTCGCGCCGCCGTCGTGCGGCGTCACGTCCATGCCGGCGAACCACTGCGACGTCGCGCGGTAGATGATCGGCGTCTTGTGGCGCCAGCAGTGCATGTAGCTGTGCGTGTACTTCTCGTTGCGCAGCAGCGTGCCGGCGGCGTTCAGCGCGTCGACGATCTTCGGGTTCGCGTCCCAGATCGACAGGCCGCCGAACAGCGGCAGCGATTCGATGTAGCGGCCGTCGCCCATCACCGGGTTGATGATGTCCGAATCGGTCATCCCGTGCGCCTTGCAGGACACGAAGTCCTCGACGCCGTAAGCGGGCGACGAGTGCACGACGCCGGTGCCGGTGTCGGTCGTCACGTAGTCGCCGAGATAGACGGGCGACGTGCGCTTGTAGCCGGGGTGGGCCGCGGCGAGCGGGTGGTTGAAGCGCAGGTTGACGAGCTTCTCGCCGGGCGTCGTCGCGACGACGCGGCCGGTCAGCTTGAACTCTTCCATGCACGCGGCGACGCGCTCTTCCGCGATGATCAGCAGGCCGCGCTCGGTGTCGACGAGCGCGTAGACGATCTCCGGATGCAGGTTCAGCGCCTGGTTCGCCGGGATCGTCCACGGCGTGGTGGTCCAGATCACGATGCCGCCGTCGGGGCGCGGCAGCGCGTCCAGGCCGAACGCCTGCGCGGTCTTTTCCGGTTCCGCGAACGTGAACATCACGTCGATCGTCGGGTCGGTGCGGTCCTTGTACTCGACTTCCGCCTCGGCGAGCGCCGAGCCGCAGTCGAAGCACCAGTTCACCGGCTTCAGGCCGCGATACACGTAGCCCTTCTCGATGATCTTGCCGAGCGCGCGGATCTCTTCCGCCTCGTTGACGAAATTCATCGTCTTGTACGGGTTGCCCCAGTCGCCGAGCACGCCGAGCCGCTTGAAGCCGCCCTTCTGCTTCTCGATCTGCTCGGTCGCGTACGCGCGCGCCTTGGTCATCACTTCGGCCGCCGGCAGCGACTTGCCGAACTGCTTCTCGATCTGGATCTCGATCGGCATCCCGTGGCAATCCCAGCCCGGCACGTACGGCGCATCGAAGCCCGCCATGTTGCGCGACTTGACGACGATGTCCTTCAGGATCTTGTTCACCGCGTGGCCGAGGTGGATGTCGCCGTTCGCGTACGGCGGGCCGTCGTGCAGGATGAACTTCGGCCGGCCCTGGCTGGCTGCGCGGATCTTCTCGTAGATGCCGCGTTCTTCCCATTCCTTGACCCACTGCGGCTCGCGCTTGGGCAGGTCGCCGCGCATCGGGAACGGCGTGTCGAGCAGGTTGACCGGATACTTCGCCTGCGGTTTCGAATCGGCTTTCTTGTTGCTCATGATGAGATCGCTATCAAATCGGGGGACGCTCGAGCGTCGTGAATCGGGTGAGCGCGCGCGTCGCGCGGCGCCGGGATGCGGCGCACGGCGCCGCCAGCCGGGGTCAGCTAATTCGGTCGGTGGCCGACGTCGAGAAGCCGGTCGTGCGGCTGCCGGGCGCGTGGTCGCGCGCCGCGAAGTACGCGCGGGCGTTCGCGACGTCCTGCGCGATCGCGCGCGACAGCGCTTCGAGATCGTCGAACTTCGCCTCGTCGCGCAGCTTCTGCAGGAATTCGACGCGCACGAGCTTGCCGTAGGCGTCGCCGTGCCAGTCGAGCAGGTGGACTTCGAGCAGCACGCGGCCCGAATCGACGACGGTCGGGCGCAAACCCAGGCTCGCGACGCCGGGCAGCGGGGTGTCGGCGAGGCCGTGGACCTGGACGACGAAGATGCCCATCAGCGCCGGCCGCTTGTGCGCGATCGGCAGGTTCAGCGTCGGGAAGCCGAGGTCGCGGCCGAGCTTCAGGCCGTGCGTGACGTGGCCGCTGATCGCGTAGCCGTGGCCGAGCGCCTGCGCGGCCGCGGCGAGATTGCCCGCCGCGAGCGCGGCGCGCACGCCCGAGCTGGAGATGCGCGCGCCGTCGCTGCCGGCGACCGTGCCCATCTGCTCGACCTCGAAGCCGTACTGCTCGCCGGCCGCCTTCAGCGTGTCGAACGTGCCCGCGCGCTTCGCGCCGTAGCAGAAATCGTCGCCGACCATCATCCAGCGCGTGTGCAGCCCGCCCACGAGCGTGTGCTCGACGAACGCCTGCGGCGACTGGCTGGCGAACGTATGGTTGAAGTGCTCGACGACGACCCGGTCGACGCCGTGCTCGCGCAGCGCCTCCAGCTTGTCGCGCAGCATCGCGATGCGCGGCGGCGCGCCGGCCGGATTGAAGAATTCGCGCGGATGCGGCTCGAAGGTCATCACGCAGACGGGCAGGCCGCGCGCGTCCGCTGCCGCGCGCACGCGCGCGAGCAGGGCCTGGTGGCCGCGATGGACACCGTCGAAGTTGCCGATCGTCAGCGCGCACGGGGCGCGGCTTTCGGCGTTGGGCAGGCCGCGGAAGACTTTCACGATAGCGGGTGCAGCGTCGGGGAATGAGCGGATCGAGGCCGCAAAGCAGAAGATTATAAACGCTCGGGCGGGCCGGCGGCTCAGGAGGCGGGAAACGCGAGGCCGAATGGTAAAATTCGCGGATGAAAAAACTCGTCATCTTGATTTCCGGTCGCGGCAGCAACATGGAAGCCATCGTCCGCGCGTGCGCGCAGGAGCGTTGGCCCGCCGAGATTGCCGCCGTGATCGCCAACCGGCCCGACGCGGCCGGCCTTGCCTTCGCGGCGTCGCACGGGATCGCGACCGCCGTGGTCGACCACCGGTCGTTCGACGGCCGCGACAGCTTCGATGCGGCGCTGGCCGACGAAATCGACCGCTTTGCGCCGGATCTCGTGATCCTCGCCGGCTTCATGCGCATCCTGACGCCGGCATTCGTCAGACGATACGAGGGCCGGATGCTGAACATCCACCCGTCGCTGCTGCCGAGCTTCAAGGGCATCCACACGCACCAGGCGGCGCTCGACGCGGGCTGCGCGCTGCACGGCGCGACCGTGCACTTCGTCATTCCCGAACTCGACAGCGGCGCGATCGTCGCGCAGGGCGCGGTGCCGGTGCGCGCCGGCGACGACGCGGCGGCGCTCGCGCAGCGCGTGCTCGCGGTCGAGCACGTGCTGTATCCGCGCGCGGTGCGCTGGTTCGTCGACGGGCGCCTGCGCCTCGAGAACGGCCGTGCAGTGGTCGCGCCGGAGGAGGCGCGCTGGATTTTCGCGGATCAACCGCAACCCATGACGAGCGAGGGCGTATGAAGCTGCACGGATTCCTGATCGGCCAGACCGAGACTTTGCTGGCCGAGGTGCTGAAGTTCGCCGGCCCCGCCGACGCGACGACGAGCCGGTTCTTCCGGGCCCATCCGAAGCTCGGGCACGCGGAGCGCGGCGTGATCGCCGAGGCCGTGTTCGCGGTGCTGCGCCGGAAGATGGAGTATGCGCACCTCGCCGAGAGCGGCACCGGCAGCCCGGCGCGGCGGCTCACGCTGCTCGGCCTGATGCAGACGGCCGGCCGCAACGCGCTGAAGCCGTTCGTGTCCGACGCCGAGGCCGCGTGGCTCGAGCATGTGTCGAAGATCGATCCGGCGAGCCTGCCGGTGCGCGTGCGCGCGAACCTTCCGGACTGGATCCAGCAGGCGCTGTCGTCGCGCTTCGACGCCGAGGAACTCGCGCAGCTCGCCGCCGCGATGAACTACCCGGCGCCGCTCGACCTGCGCGCGAACGCGCAGAAGGCGACGCGCGACCAGGTGATCGACGCGCTGCGCGCGAACGGCATCGACGCCGGCGCGACGCCGTTCGCGCCGTTCGGCGTGCGGGTCGCCGGCAAGCCGGCGCTCACCAAGCTCAAGGTGTTCGAGGAAGGCATGATCGAGGTGCAGGACGAGGGCAGCCAGCTGCTGTGCTCGCTCGTCGCGCCGCGCCGCGGCGAGATGGTCGTCGACTTCTGCGCGGGCGCGGGCGGCAAGACGCTCGCGCTCGGCGCGATGATGCGCTCGACCGGCCGCCTGTATGCGTTCGACGTGTCCGAGAAGCGGCTCGCGAAGCTGAAGCCGCGCCTTGCGCGCAGCGGGCTGTCGAACGTGAACCCGGTGCTGATCGACAGCGAGCACGACGCGAAGATCAAGCGGCTCGCCGGCAAGATCGACCGCGTGCTGGTCGATGCGCCGTGCAGCGGCCTCGGCACGCTGCGCCGCAACCCGGACCTGAAATGGCGCCAGTCGCGCGCGTCGATCGACGAGCTCACGCCGAAGCAGGCGTCGATCCTGGCGAGCGCGGCGCGTCTCGTGAAGAAGGGCGGGCGGCTCGTCTACGCGACCTGCAGCGTGCTCGACGCGGAGAACGAGGCGATCGTCGCGCAGTTCCTCGCCGATCATCCGGAGTTCGTGCTGGTGCCGGCGCAGAAGGTGCTGGCCGACCAGCGCATCGCGCTCGATACCGGCGACTACCTGTCGCTGTGGCCGCACCGCCATGCGACCGACGGCTTCTTCGCCGCCGTGCTCGAGCGGCGCGGGCAGGCCGCGCAGGCGTAACGGCGGGCCGCACGGATGATGCAGAACCTGCAGAGCCGCCTGCTGTCGCGCCGCCTCGCGTCGGTGATCCGGGACTTCAACCAGCCGGTGATGCTCTGGCAGGCGGCGATCCTGGTCGGCGCGCTGTGCTTCGCGTGGCTCGCCGCGCGCTTCGTGCACGGCCGCATCGACGCGCGCCGCCGCTCGGCCGGGCGCGGGCCCGGCGCCGGCGCGCAGAGCCTGAAGCGCGCGCTGTTCCCGCTGTTCGGCGGCGTGTTCGTGTGGATCGCGCAGCTCGCGTTCGACCCGTTCATGTCGACGGCGCTGCTGTCGCTCGCGCTCGTGCCGCTCATCGGCATCGGGCTCATCTACGTGCTGTTCTTCTTCGCGCGGCGCGTGTTCGCGCGCGACGGCAGCGCCCATGCGTGGCTGTCGATCGTCGAGAAGATCGTGTCGACCGTCGTGTGGGCCGCGATGGTGCTGACCGTGCTCGGCATCCAGCGCGACGTGATCGCGTGGCTCGACAGCGTGCAGTTCCGCGTCGCGAATGCGCACCTCACGCTGCTGTCGCTGATCTCCGGCGCGCTGTGGATCTGCGTGACGCTGCTGGTCGCGATGTGGCTCGGCTCGGTGCTCGAGGATCGCCTGACGCGCGCGAGCACGCTCGACGCGAACCTGAAGGTCGTGCTGTCGCGGGTCGGGCGCGCGCTGCTCGTGTTCGCGGCGGTGCTGATCGGGCTGTCGCTCGTCGGCATCGACGTCACCGTGCTCGGCGTGTTCGGCGGCGCGGTCGGCGTCGGGCTCGGCTTCGGCCTGCAGAAGATCGCGAGCAACTACGTGTCGGGCTTCATCATCCTGCTCGACCGGTCGCTGCGGCTCGGCGACGCGATCAGCGTGGGCGGCCTGCAGGGCATCGTCACGCAGATCCGCACGCGCTACACGGTCGTGCGCGGCCTCGACGGCAACGAGACGCTGATCCCGAACGAGAAGCTGATCACCGACGTCGTGCAGAACCAGTCGTCGTACCTGACGCGCGGCTACGCGAAGGTCGCGGTGCAGGTCGCGTACACGAGCGACGTCGAGCACGCGCTGACGCTGCTCGCCGAAGCCGCGAAGGGCGTGCCGCGCGTGCTCGACGAGCCGGCGCCGACGCCGTATCTGGTGAGCTTCGGCGCGGACGGCATCGATCTCGAGCTCGGCTTCTGGATCGAGGATTCCGCGAAAGGCACGTCGGGCGTGCGCTCGACGGTGAACCGCAACATCTGGCGGCTCTTCAGCGAGCACGGGATCTCGATCCCGTTCCCGCAGCGCGAGGTGCGCGTCGTCGGCCTGCCGGACGGCTTCGCGGCGACGCGCGCCGAGGACGGCGACGGCACGGCCGCCCGCGCGGTCGTGTAAGCCGGCCAGACGCGGAGCGCCGGGCCGGCGGAGTCCGCCGCTGGACTGCCGGCGTTGCGTCAAGGCAAGAAATATTCATTTTTTACAAAGACTTGGAACGGTTGAAGTAAAATTCTGGTCTATTCAGCGGTATGCTTTCATTTTTCTGACGCCGGCGCGTGCCGGCGTCGTTCACTCCACAGGTAACTGCCTTGTTGAATTCCCTGCTCGACTTTCTTTCTCACGGGCTTCTGCGCTTCTCGTGGTGGCAGATCGTGCTGTTCGCGCTCGCGGTCACGCATGTGACGATCATCGGGGTGACGGTCTACCTGCACCGCTGCCAGGCGCACCGCGCGCTGGAGCTGCATCCGATCGCCAGCCATTTCTTCCGCCTCTGGCTGTGGATGACGACCGGCATGCTGACCGGCCAGTGGGCCGCGATTCATCGCAAGCACCATGCGAAGTGCGAGACCGAGGAAGATCCGCACAGCCCGCAGACCCGCGGCATCTGGAAGGTGTTCCTCGAAGGCGCCGAGCTGTACCGTGCGGAAGCGAAGAACGAAGAGACGATGCGCAAGTTCGGCCACGGCACGCCGAACGACTGGATCGAGCGCAATATCTACTCGAAGTACCCGATTCTCGGCGTCAGCCTGATGATGGTGATCGACGTCGCGCTGTTCGGCGTGGTCGGCCTGACCGTGTGGGCCGTGCAGATGGTCTGGATCCCGTTCTGGGCGGCGGGCGTCGTCAACGGTTTCGGCCACTACTGGGGCTACCGCAACTTCAACTCGGCCGATGCGAGCACGAACCTGTTCCCGTGGGGCATCGTGATCGGCGGCGAGGAACTGCACAACAACCATCACACGTTCGCGACGTCCGCGAAGCTGTCGAACAAGTGGTACGAGTTCGACATCGGCTGGATGTACATCCGCATCATGTCCGCGTTCGGTCTCGCGAAGGTGAAGAAGGTCGCGCCGACGCCGCGCCTGAACAAGCCGAAGACGGTGCTCGACCAGGAAACGCTGCAGGCCGTGCTGTCGAACCGCTACGAGGTGATGGCGCGCTACGGCAAGGCCGTCAAGCGGGCGTACCGGCAGGAGCTCGTGCGCCTGAAGGAGCTCGGCTCGGGCGAGAAGTACCAACTGATGCGCGGCGCGCGCAAGTGGTTCCACAAGGACGCGGACGGCCTCGACGAGCCGCAGAAGAAGCTGCTGCCGGAAATCTTCGCGAACAGCCAGAAGCTGCAGACGTACTTCCAGCTGCGCCAGGATCTCGCCGCGATCTGGGATCGTTCGACCGCGTCGCGCGAACAGCTGCTGGCCCAATTGCAGGATTGGTGCCATCGCGCCGAACAAAGCGGCATCAAGGCGTTGCAGGAATTTGCGATGCGCCTGCGCCGCTACGCCTGATTCGAAATCGATTAGAATCTCAAGACGTCACAAACCCCGCGCTGGCGGGGTTTTTTCTTTTGGGCGACCGTAAAGCATGGGGCGGGAGTAGGTGCTGAAGCGCTAACTCCCGCCGACCGCGAAGCATGGGGCCAGAGTAAGCGCTGAAGCGCTAACTCTGGCCGACAGGAGATATGGAGATGCAATCGACGATCAAACCCGTCGAGTACGACCGGCCGGTCGCGGCAGGCGCAGTCTGCGGCGTCGGGCAAGCTTGGGCAAAGGTGCCCGAGACGCCGTCCGCCGAGGAGCGCGCCGCACTGAAGGCGCGCATCAAGGCGCTGCTGGCCCGCGAGAAGGCAGTCCTGGTCGCGCACTATTACGTGGACGCCGAATTGCAGGAACTCGCCGACGAAACCGGCGGCTGCGTCGCCGATTCGCTCGAAATGGCCCGCTTCGGCCGCGACCACGACGCGCAGACGCTCGTCGTCGCGGGCGTGCGCTTCATGGGCGAAACCGCGAAGATCCTGAGCCCGGCCAAGCGAATCCTGATGCCGGACCTCGACGCCACCTGTTCGCTCGACCTCGGCTGCCCGGCCGACGAATTCTCCGCGTTCTGCGATGCGCATCCGGACCGCACCGTCGTCGTCTACGCAAACACCAGCGCCGCCGTGAAGGCGCGCGCGGACTGGATGGTCACGTCGTCGATCGGCCTTGAGATCGTCGCGGATCTCCACGCCCGCGGCGAGAAGATCATCTGGGCGCCGGATCGCCATCTCGGCAGCTACATCCAGAAGAAAACCGGCGCGGACATGCTGCTGTGGCAGGGCTCGTGCCTCGTGCACGACGAATTCAAGGGCATCGAGCTCGACCTGCTGCGCGCCGAATACCCGGACGCGAAGGTGCTCGTCCATCCGGAATCGCCGGAGAACGTCGTCGCGCTGGCCGACGTCGTCGGCTCGACGACGCAGTTGATCGACGCGGCGGTGAAGCTGGACGCGACGCATTTCATCGTCGCGACCGATCTCGGCATCCTGCACAAGATGCAGCTCGCGGCACCGGGCAAGACCTTCATCGCGGCGCCGACGGCCGGCAACAGCGCGACCTGCAAGAGCTGCGCGCACTGCCCGTGGATGGCGATGAACGGCCTCGCGAACCTCGCGGACGTGCTCGAGCGCGGCCACAACGAGATCTTCGTCGATCCGGCGGTCGGCGCGCGCGCGCGCCTGCCGATCGACCGGATGCTCGATTTCGCGGCCGCTCACAAGAAGCGCGTGCAGGCGAGCGGCGACCTGCAGCGCGACCAGCAACTGTTCGCGAACGTGGGGGCGGCATGACGACCAGTGCCGTTTCCCCGCTTTACGAAGCGATCCGTGCGCAATACGGCGCCGCGTTCGACGAGGCGCTCGCGCGCAACGTCGCCGATGCGATTGCCGAGGACGTCGGCATGGGCGACCAGACCGGGCGGCTCGTGCCGGCCGGCGAGCGCCGCCGTGCGCGCATCATCGTGCGCGAAGAAGCCGTGCTGTGCGGCGTGCCCTGGTTCGACGCGGTGATGCGCCGGATCGATCCGACGATCGACGTGCGCTGGCAGTATCGCGAAGGCGACCGGATGAAGGCCGATTCGACCGTCTGCGAACTCGAAGGCCCGGCGCGCGCGCTGCTGACCGCCGAGCGCAACGGGCTGAACTTCCTGCAATTGCTGTCGGGCGTCGCGACGGCGACGCGCCGCTACGTCGACCGGGTCGAAGGCACGCGCGCGCAGATCCTCGATACGCGCAAGACGCTGCCGGGCCTGCGGCTCGCGCAGAAGTACGCGGTGCGGGTCGGCGGCGGCGCGAACCAGCGGCTCGCGCTGTACGACGGAATCCTGATCAAGGAGAACCACATTGCCGCCGCGGGCGGCGTCGGCGAAGCGCTCGACGCGGCGTTCGCGCTGAATGCCGGCGTGCCGGTGCAGATCGAGGTCGAGACGCTCGCGCAGCTCGACACGGCGCTCGCGCACGGCGCGCAGTCGGTGCTGCTCGACAACTTCACGCTCGACATGATGCGCGAGGCGGTGCGCGTGGCGGCTGGCAAGGCCGTGCTCGAAGTGTCGGGCGGCGTCAATTTCGATACGGTGCGCACGTTCGCCGAGACGGGCGTCGACCGCATCTCGATCGGCGCGCTGACGAAGGACGTGCGCGCGACCGATTATTCGATGCGCATCGTCGACTGACCGCGCGGCGCAATCCGCAGACGAATAAGCCGTTGGCGTTTTGCCAACGGCTTTTTTGCTGATGCGGCGCGCGGCTCAGCGGCGCGCTTTCGGCGTCAGCACGCTCGGCAGCGCCTTCGGCAGCGTGTGCGGCCAGTCGCGGCTGAAATGCAGCCCGCGGCTTTCGCGTCGCGACTGGGCGCTCTTGACGATCAGCATCGCGACGTCGACGAGGTTGCGCAGCTCCAGCAGGTCGCGGCTCACGCGGAAGTTCGCGTAATACTCGTGGATTTCGTCGCGCAACAGCGACAGCCGGTGCTTCGCGCGTTCGAGGCGCTTGTCGGTGCGCACGATGCCGACGTAGTTCCACATCAGGCGCCGCAATTCGTCCCAGTTGTGCGCGACGACGACTTCCTCGTCGGGATCCGACACGCGGCTCTCGTCCCACGCGGGCAGCGCGCCCGGCGAGTCGACTTCGAAGCCGGCCGTCTCGATCGCTCCGGCAGCCGCGCGGCCGATGACGAGGCATTCGAGCAGCGAGTTGCTGGCGAGCCGGTTCGCGCCGTGCAGCCCCGTGTACGACGTTTCGCCGACCGCATACAGGCCGGCGAGGTCGGTACGGCCCGCGAGATCGGTGACGACGCCGCCGCACGTGTAGTGCGCGGCCGGCACGACCGGAATCGGCTGTTTCGCGATGTCGATGCCGAACTCGAGGCAGCGCGCGTGGATCGTCGGGAAATGTTCGCGCAGGAACGCTTCCGGCTGGTGGCTGATGTCGAGGTACACGCAGTCGATCCCGCGCTTCTTGATCTCGAAGTCGATCGCGCGCGCGACGATGTCGCGCGGCGCCAGTTCCTCGCGCGGGTCGTGCGCGGGCATGAAGCGGGTGCCGTCCGGCAGCTTCAGCAGGCCGCCTTCGCCGCGCACGGCCTCGGAGATCAGGAACGACTTCGCGTACGGGTGGAACAGGCAGGTCGGGTGGAACTGGATGAATTCCATGTTCGCGACGCGGCAGCCCGCGCGCCACGCCATCGCGATGCCGTCGCCGGTCGCGGTGTCCGGGTTGGTCGTGTACAGGTAAACCTTGCCTGCGCCGCCGGTGGCGAGCACCGTGTGCGGCGCTTCGATCGTGACGGTGCGGCCGCTGTCGACGTCGAGCGCGTACAGGCCGTGGCAGCGGCGGCCGGGCAGGCCGAGCCGCTCCGACGTGATCAGGTCGACCGCATGGTGATTTTCGAGGAACGTGATGTTCGGATGCCGGCGCGCGCGCTCGGACAGCGTCGCGAGCACCGCGTGCCCGGTCGCGTCGGCGGCGTGGATGATGCGGCGGTGGCTGTGGCCGCCTTCGCGGGTCAGGTGAAAGCCGAGTTCGGCGGCATCGTCCTTCGTGAACGGCACGCCCTGCGAAATCAGCCATTCGATCGCTTCGCGGCCGTGCTCGACGATGTAGCGCGTCGCGCTCTCGTCGCACAGGCCGCCGCCGGCGACCAGCGTGTCGTCGACGTGGTTCTCGATGCTGTCCGCGGAATCGAGCACGGCGGCGATGCCGCCTTGCGCGTTGTCGCTCGCGCCTTCCATCATCGAACGCTTCGCGATCAACGCGACCCGCCGCGTGCCGGCCAGATTGAGCGCGACCGACAGCCCTGCCAGGCCGCTGCCGACGATCGCCACATCGAATTTCATTGCTGCATCTCCATCATTTCACGCTTGATCTTGTGTCTTCCGGCGGCGCCGCCGCGGAAAGGGGAGAGCATACCGCGTCGGGCGAAAGCGTGCGCGCAAAACAAAAAGCCCCGCGATTGCGGGGCTTTTTGGTCACCGTCAGGCTGGCAGAAACCGGAGATTACTTGATCTTGGTTTCTTTGTATTCCACATGCTTGCGGACGACGGGATCGAACTTCTTGATCGCCATCTTTTCCGGCATGTTGCGCTTGTTCTTCGTGGTCGTGTAGAAGTGACCCGTGCCAGCGGTCGACTCGAGCTTGATCTTGTCGCGTGCGCCTTTTGCCATGATTGTGCTCCTTGGGCTTAGGCTTCGCCGCGTGCGCGCAGGTCAGCGAGCACGGAATCGATGCCGTTCTTGTCGATCAGGCGCAGGCCGGCGTTCGAAACGCGCAGGCGCACCCAGCGGTTTTCGCTCTCCACCCAGAACCGGCGGTTTTGCAGGTTCGGCAGGAAGCGGCGCTTCGTCTTGTTGTTTGCGTGGGAAACGTTGTTGCCGCTCATCGGCGCTTTCCCAGTTACTTGGCATACGCGTGCCATGAGAGCACTCCTAATACGCTAAATTCGGGGTTCGATCGCCGGTGAAGGTTCTCATCGAGCAGCCACGTGATCCATAGCTGCACTCAGAACGCCCAAGCCCTTAACAGACAAGGCCCTTCGATGGCTAGAACTGGTTGGAAAAAAGACAGACGGCGATTCTAGCAGAAAAAGTTCAGGAAAATCAAACGCAATTTCATCGTGCCGTCGTGGCGCGCGTGAGTCGTCCGCCGGAGTCCGTCTGGTGGCGGGCTCCGGCGGGCCGGCCTGCGCGGCACGGCGCAGTTTACAGCAAGCCGGCGCGCGCGAACGAGAACGTTTCGGTCGCGCCGACGACGACATGATCCAGCAGGCGCACGTCGAAGAGCGCGAGCGCATCGCGCAGCACGCGGGTCAGGCGCCGGTCCTCCGCGCTCGGCTGCACCGCGCCGGACGGGTGGTTGTGCGCGACGACCATCGCGGCGGCGTTCACCGACAGCGCGCGGCGCACGATCTCGCGCGGGTAGACGGCCATCCGCGTCAGCGAGCCGCGCGCGCTTTCCTCGCTGTCGACGAGCCTGTTGCGCGCGTCCAGGTACAGGGTCATGAACACTTCGTACGGGCGCGTGCCGATCACGAGGCGCAGGTAATCCTCGACCGCGCCGGGGGAATCGATCAGCAGATGCTCGCGCGCCTTCTCCGCGAGCGCGCGCCGCGCGAGCTCGGCGACCGCGGACAGCCGGGCGATCCGGGCTTCGCCGATGCCGGGGCGGCCGCGGAAATCGTCCGGAGTCGCGTCGAGCAGCCCGCGCAGCGACTTGCCGAAGTGTTCGAGCAGCGCACGCGCGCTGTCGAACACGTTGTGGCCGGGCACGCCGGTGCCGAGCAGCAGCACGATCAGCTCGTCGTCGGACAGCGCGGCCGGCCCGCGCTCGAGCAGCCGCTCGCGCGGCAGGTCGGGCCGTTTCGCGCGCGCCGCGCCGCGCTTGGGCTGCCCGGGCGCGCGCGGCGCGGCATCGGCGGCGGCGCGGCATTCGGGGAGGGGCGACAATGATTGCGGCATGGTTGATTCTCCATTGTGGCGGGCAGGCAGGCCTGTGCAACGTCGTCGCACTTTCCGCCTTGCGCGCTCAGGTGACTTACAATATCGGTTTTGCGCCGGGCCTCGCGGCCGCATCGGGCGCCGACTGAACGAGTAATTCATGAGCCTCATCGATCTTTCCGAAGTGAAGCCCGGTTCGCACGTCACGCTGCACTACCGGCTGGCACTGGCCGACGGCGCCGACATCGTCAACACCTTTTCCGACAAGCCCGCGACGCTGCTGCTCGGCGCAGGGCAGCTGGCGCCCTCGCTGGAACAGATTCTCGTCGGGCTCAGGGTGGGCGACCATTCGACTTATCAGCTAGCGCCCGAACAGGCATTCGGGCCCCGAAATCCGGACATGCTCCAGCGCGTGACGCTGAAGACGCTGCGCGAGAACGGGATGATCGGCGAGGACTTCACGCCGGGCGACCTGATCGAATTCAACGCACCGGACGGCGGCCGATATGCAGGGGTGCTGAAGGAAGTCGGCGAAACCTCCGCGCTGTTCGACTTCAATCATCCGCTCGCGGGCCAAGCGCTCAGTTTCGAAGTGAAAATCATCGGGATCCTGTAATCATGAGCACCACCGATACGCTGTCCGGACAGACCGTCGCCGCCGACGCCGAAATCCTGCTGGCCCAGCCGCGCGGCTTTTGCGCGGGGGTCGACCGCGCGATCGAGATCGTCGAGCGCGCGATCGCGATGTACGGCGCGCCGATCTACGTGCGCCACGAGATCGTCCACAACAAGTACGTGGTCGAGGACCTGAAGAAGAAGGGCGCGATTTTCGTCGAGGAACTCGAGGAAGTGCCGTCCGGCAATACCGTGATCTTCAGCGCGCACGGCGTCTCGAAGGCGGTGCGCGACGAGGCCGGCGTGCGCGGGCTGCGCGTCTACGACGCGACGTGTCCGCTCGTCACCAAGGTGCACGTCGAAGTGGCGAAGATGCGCCAGGATGGTGTCGACATCGTGATGATCGGGCACAAGGGGCACCCGGAGGTCGAGGGCACGATGGGGCAGGTCGAGCGCGGTATGCATCTCGTCGAGAGCGTCGAGGACGTGCAGAAGCTCGAGCTGGCCGATCCGGAGCGCATCGCGCTCGTCACGCAGACGACGCTGTCAGTCGACGACGCGGCCGAGATCATCGCCGCGCTGAAGGCGAAGTATCCGAAGATCCGCGAGCCGAAGAAGCAGGACATCTGCTATGCGACGCAGAACCGCCAGGACGCGGTGAAGTTCATGGCGCCGCAGTGCGACGTCGTGATCGTCGTCGGCAGCCCGAACAGCTCGAATTCGAGCCGGCTGCGCGAGGTGGCCGAGAAGCGCGGCGTCGCGGCATACATGGTGGATGCGCCCGACCAGATCGATCCGGCGTGGGTCGCCGGCAAGCGCCGCATCGGCGTGACGGCCGGCGCGTCGGCGCCCGAGGTGCTCGCCCAGGCAGTGATCGCGCGTCTGCGCGAACTCGGCGTGCGCAATGTCCGCGCGCTCGACGGGATCGAGGAGAGCGTGTCGTTCCCGCTGCCGCGCGGCCTGAACCTTCCGCCCGCCGCCTGACCCGCCCTACAACACTGCGGTACACCGAAGCGCGCCCCACGGCGCGCTTTTTTTTCACCTCGAAACCGCAATCGCAACCAACATTCCCGCAGATGGTGCAACCGGGTTGCTATTCTCCGCCCGGCCCTTGTCTCAAAATTGGTTGCAATGCAGGAAAACCCCATCAAATCAGGAATATTGGCGTTCTATAAATGGAGTTACAATTCGCCCGTTTTCAGGCCGGAATGGTCTTGGAACCCGGTTTTGGCAAGGCGCAGGAGACCTATTTAATGCATGTGAAGTTGGCTTACGCCGTGTCCGTCGCCGCAGCGGTTGCAATGTTCGCCGCCTGCAGCAAAAAGAGCGACGACGGGGCGGGCAAGGAGGCTGCGGCGTCCGCGGCACCGCCGGCCAGCGACGTGCGCGTCGTCAAGATCGGTCATGCCGCCCCGTTGACGGGCAGCATCGCGCATCTCGGCAAGGATAATGAAAACGGGGCACGTTTGGCGATCGAGGAAATCAATGCGCATGGCCTGACGATCGACGCGCACCCGGTGCGGCTGGAACTGGTCGCCGAGGACGACGCAGCCGATCCGAAGGTTGGCACGCAAGTTGCACAGAAGCTGGTCGACGACCGGGTCGTGGCCGTGGTGGGGCACCTCAATTCGGGGGTGTCGATCCCGGCGTCGAAAATTTACAGCGACGCAGGCATCGTGCAGATTTCACCATCCTCGACCAACCCCGCTTATACGAAGCAGGGGTTCAAGACCACCTATCGCGTCGTGGCGACGGACGCGCAGCAAGGCCCTGCGCTCGCCAGCTACGCGCTGCATGCGCTTCACGCGAAGCGCTTCGCGGTCGTCGACGACGCGACCGCCTACGGCAAGGGGCTTGCCGACGAATTCGAGAAGACCGTCAAGGCAGCGGGCGCGCAGATCGTCGCGCGCGAATCGGCCAACGACCGCGCGACGGACTTCAAGGCGATCCTGACGAAGATCAAGCGTGACCATCCCGACGTCATCATGTACGGCGGCATGGACGCGACGGGCGGCCCGTTTGCGAAGCAGGCGATGGCGCTCGGTATCGGAGCAAAAATCCTTGGCGGCGACGGCGTGTGTACCGACAAGGTGGTCGAGCTCGCGGGCAACGCGGTGCAGAACCTGGTCTGTTCGCAGGCGGGGCTCGCCCTGTCGCGGATGGAGAAAGGGGCGGACTTCGAGAAGAAGTATGAAGACCGTTTCCACACGCCGGTGCAGATCTACGCGCCGTTCACGTATGACGCGGTCTACGTGATCGTCGATGCAATGAAGCGCGCCAACTCGATCGAGGCGTCCAAGGTGCTGGCTGCGATGCCGTCGACCGACTACCGCGGGGTGATCGGTCACATCGCATTCGCGCCGAACGGCGATCTGAAAGAGGGGGCGATTACGCTCTACGACTTCAAGGAGGCAAAGAAAACCGTCCTCGATGTCGTGACGATGTAGCGACGGGACTCGTGACGGCACCGGAACAGTGCGGTGCCGTTTCTGTATCCGCTCCGGCGGCAGGTCCGGCCGTACAGGCCGGGCGGCGCGCGCCGGGACGATCCACCCTTACCGGTCTTTTCTAGTACCCGCAGTGCCGCCGAGACGACGTGATTCTCCGCTTACCCGCGGGGCGCAGCCTCATCCGGCAGCACGGGCCAAGGAGCTTTAAATGGATATTTTCGTCCAGCAGATCCTCAACGGGCTGGTGCTCGGCAGTGTCTACGCCATCATCGCGTTGGGCTACACGATGGTGTACGGCATTCTCGGCATCATCAACTTCGCGCACGGCGATGTGCTGATGATCGGCGCGATGGTCGCGCTCTCCGCGATCACCGTGCTGCAGAACCATTTCCCGCAGCTCGGCAACGTCGCGACACTGACGATCGGCTTGGGCATCGCCGCGATCGTGTGCGCCGTCGTCGGCTACACGATCGAGCGGGTCGCGTACCGGCCGCTGCGCCGCGCGCCGCGTCTCGCGCCGCTGATCACCGCGATCGGCGTGTCGATCCTGCTGCAGACCGCCGCGATGATCATCTGGTCGCGCAACCCGCTGCCGTTCCCGCAGCTGCTGCCGACTGATCCGATCAACGTGATCAAGGCCACCGACACGACGCCCGGCGCCGTGATCTCGATGACCGAAATCGTGATCATCGCTGTCGCGTTCCTCGTGATGGGCGGCCTGCTGCTGCTGGTGCACAAGACCAAGCTCGGCCGCGCGATGCGCGCGATCGCGGAAAGCCCGAACACCGCCAGCCTGATGGGCGTGAACCCGAACTTCGTGATCTCGGCGACCTTCATGATCGGCTCGGCGCTCGCCGCGCTCGCCGGCGTGATGATCGCGTCGGAGTACGGCAACGTGCACTTCTACATGGGCTTCATCCCGGGCATGAAAGCGTTCACGGCAGCCGTGCTGGGCGGCATCGGCAACCTCGCGGGCGCGATGGTCGGCGGGGTGGTGCTCGGTCTCATCGAGCAGCTGGGCGCCGGCTATATCGGCAATCTGACGGGGGGCGTGTTCGGCAGCAACTACCAGGACGTGTTCGCGTTCATCGTGCTGATCATCGTGCTCGTGTTCCGTCCGTCCGGCCTGCTGGGCGAACGTGTCGCGGACCGCGCGTAACGGAAGGGGAGCAACAACATGACATCCATTCAACCGATCGAAACCTCGACGACGCTCGTCGAAGAACGCAACACCGCGAAGACCGTCACCATCGGGATCCTCACCGCGGCGTTCGTGATCGCCGCGCCGATCATCATCGGCGCAGCGGGCGGCAACTACTGGGTCCGCGTGCTGGACTTCGCGATGCTGTACGTGATGCTGGCGCTGGGGCTGAACGTGGTGGTCGGCTTCGCCGGCCTGCTGGACCTGGGCTACATCGCGTTCTACGCGGTGGGCGCATACACGGCGGCGTTGCTGAGCTCGCCGCACCTGACCTCGCAGTTCGAGTGGATCGCGCAGCTCGCGCCCGGCGGGCTGCACGTGCCGTTCCTGATCATCGTGCCGATCGCGATGGCGATCGCCGCGATCTTCGGGATCCTGCTCGGCGCGCCGACGCTGCGGCTGCGCGGCGACTACCTCGCGATCGTCACGCTGGGCTTCGGTGAGATCGTGCGGATCTTCATGAACAACCTCGACCGTCCGGTGAACATCACGAACGGCCCGAAGGGGATCACGGGGATCGATCCGGTGCACGCCGGCGATTTCAGCCTCGCGCAGACGCACTCGCTGTTCGGCATCCAGCTGCCGTCGGTCTACATGTACTACTACCTGTTCGTGCTGTGCGCACTGCTGGTGATCTGGACGTGTACGCGCCTGCAGCACTCGCGCATCGGCCGCGCATGGGCGGCGATCCGCGAGGACGAGATCGCGGCGAAGGCGATGGGCATCAACACCCGCAACGTGAAGCTGCTCGCGTTCGCGATGGGCGCGTCGTTCGGCGGCCTGTCGGGCGCGATGTTCGGTTCGTTCCAGGGCTTCGTGTCGCCGGAATCGTTCACGTTCTGGGAGTCGATCGTCGTGCTGGCCTGCGTGGTGCTCGGCGGCATGGGCCATATCCCGGGCGTGATCCTCGGCGCGGTGCTGCTCGCGATCTTCCCGGAATTCCTGCGTTCGACGATGAGCCCGCTGCAGCATGCGATCTTCGGCCACGACGTCGTGGATACCGAAGTGATCCGCCAGGCGCTGTACGGCCTCGCGATGGTGATCATCATGCTGTATCGCTCGGAAGGCCTGTGGCCGGCGCCGAAGCATGAGGACAAGATCGCGAAACTGGCGAAGCGCAGCGCCAAGTCGGCGCGCGCATAACGGACTGACAGCGGAAGGAGAAACACACATGAGCGACAAGCAAATCCGACTGTCCGTGAAAGGCGTGAACAAGCGCTTCGGCGGCCTGCAGGCGCTGTCCGACGTCGGCCTCGAGATCAAGGAAGGCGAGATCTACGGCCTGATCGGCCCGAACGGCGCCGGCAAGACGACGTTCTTCAACGTGATCACGGGCCTGTACACGCCGGACTCCGGCGAATTCAGGCTGGACGGCGCGGAATACAAGCCGACCGCGGTGCATCAGGTCGCGAAGACGGGCATTGCGCGGACGTTCCAGAACATCCGCCTGTTCGGCGGGATGACGGCGCTCGAGAACGTGATGGTGGGCCGCCACGTGCGGACCAAGCACGGGCTGCTGGGCGCGGTGTTCCAGACGCCGGCGGAACGCCAGGAGGAGCGCGAGATCAAGGAGCGCGCAATCGAGCTGCTCGAATACGTCGGCGTGCTGCAGTACGCGGACTACACGTCGCGCAACCTGTCGTACGGCCACCAGCGCCGCCTGGAAATCGCGCGCGCGCTCGCGACCGATCCGAAGCTGCTCGCGCTCGACGAGCCGGCGGCCGGGATGAACGCGACGGAGAAGGTGGAACTGACGCGCCTGCTCGACAAGATCCGCTCGGACGGCCGCACGATCCTGCTGATCGAGCACGACGTGAAGCTCGTGATGGGATTGTGCAACCGGATGACGGTGCTCGATTACGGCAAGGTGATCGCCCAGGGTCTGCCGCAGGACGTGCAGAAGGACCCGAAGGTGATTGAGGCATATCTCGGCGCAGGGGTGCACTGATGGCAGCGGCAATGTTGAAAATCAAGGGCTTGCAGGTCAACTACGGCGGCATCCAGGCCGTCAAGGGCGTTGACATGGAAGTCCGCCAGGGCGAGCTCGTGACGCTGATCGGCGCGAACGGCGCAGGCAAGACCACGACGATGAAGGCGATCACGGGTCTCAAGCCGTACTCGGCGGGCGACATCGAGTACGACGGCAAGTCGATCAAGGGCGTGCCGACGCACGAACTGCTCAAGCGCGGCCTCGCGATGGTGCCGGAAGGCCGCGGGATCTTCGCGCGGATGTCGATCATCGAGAATATGCAGATGGGCGCGTATCTGCGCAACGACGCGGACGGGATCAAGAAGGACGTCGACCGGATGTTCGGCTTCTTCCCGCGCCTGAAGGAGCGCGCGACGCAGCTCGCCGGCACGCTGTCGGGCGGCGAGCAGCAGATGCTCGCGATGTCGCGCGCGATCCTGTCGAAGCCGAAGCTGCTGCTGCTCGACGAGCCGTCGATGGGCCTGTCGCCGATCATGGTCGAGAAGATCTTCGAAGTGGTGCGCACGATCTCGAATGAGGGCATCACGGTGCTGCTCGTCGAGCAGAACGCGCGCCTCGCGCTGCAGGCGGCCGACCGCGGCTACGTGATGGATTCGGGCACGGTCACGATGGAAGGCGACGCGAAGCAGATGCTCGACGACCCGAAGGTGCGGGCCGCGTATCTGGGCGAATGAGCGGGCTCCGCGCGTCGCCGCAGGCGGCGCGCAAGGGCTTTCGAAAGGCTGTCACGGTTCGCCGTGACGGCCTTTTTTCATGATGAGCCCCGTCTGCAACCGGCCGTCTGCAAATCGACATGCGCGCGGCGTAGGATGGGAAGTCCATCGGCACACGGAGAACACGCATGAGCCTGGATTACGGTTTCGTGAAGGCGAAGGTCAAGGCAGTGGCGGGGCTGAAGGCGTTGCCGCACGGCAGCGAGATCCAGTACCACATCCACCTGACGCTCGCGCTGCCGGATGGCGACTGGGACGTCGCGATCAACGTCGGCACCAACGACGCGGACGACCTGTTGAACTACAAGCTCGTCTACGACTTCCATCACCCGATCACGCAGACGCTCGCCGACGCAGGGGAGGGCTATGCCGATCTGACGGGGCAGGCCGCGCTGCCCGCGCTCGACTATCTGCGCAGCGACATCCTGAACGAGACCGGCGCGTGGCGCGCGAGCGACGTGATGGACGGCAGCGCGCATCCGGAGCCGATTCCGTCGCTGCTGCGCCTCGTCGAGGCCGCGCAGTCGCAGGGGCTCGACGTGGTCGTGTTCGGCCGCACGTACGTCGAAGGCAACGGCATCCACGACACGCACATGAACCAGGGCTCGTCGGGCCCGCACTTCCTGCATCGCGCGGGCGACGACCACAACGACCACAACGACATCTGGCAGGACGGCGCGCTGATCGTGCGCGTGAGCGACACGCAGTGGGCCGCGTATTTCGCCGCGTTCGAACAGCAGACGGTGCCGACCGACGCGCTCGGCAATCCGCTGCCGGGCGCGGAGCCGATCACGCATTGAGGCCGGCTGACGCCGGCGCCGGCGCGCGCGTCACGCCGCCGGCAGCGTCTTGCCGAACGAAATGCGTTCCTCGATGCGGTAGCCGAGCGCCGCATAGAAACGGCACGCGTCGTCGTTGCCGGGCAGCACCTGCAGGTTGACCTTCAGGCAGCCGCGCGCGGCGAGCGCGGCCTCCGCGTGGGCGATCAGCGCGCGGCCGACGCCGAGCCGGCGCGCGTCATGCGCGACGCCGAACGAATACAGCCAGCCGCGATGCCCGTCGAAGCCGGCCATCAGCGTGCCCACGACGCGCGCGCCGCTGACCGCGACGAAGAACAGCTCCGGCTGCGTCGCGAGCTTCAGCTCGATCGAGCGCAGCGGGTCGCGGTGCGGCGGCGCATCCGTCTCGCTGTACTGAGGGAACGCATCGCGCCAGACCGCGAGCACGGCGTCGGTATCGGCGCGATCGAACGGACGAATCGCAACGTCATCGGCGGCGGCATCCATCGCGCGGATCGCCTCAGAGCGTGTCGAGAATCGAGCGCAGCATCGCCATCATCTGGTCGATTTCGTCGGTCGTCACGTTCAGCGCGGGCATGAAGCGCAGCAGGTTCGGGCGCGCCGCGTTGAGCAGCAGGCCGTCCGGCTGCATCTCGCGCGCCTTCTCGACGATCTGCGGACCGATGTCCTTGCCGAGCAGCAGCGCGCGCAGCAGGCCCTCGCCGCGCTCGCCCTCGAAGCCGCGCTCCTCCGACAGCTCGAGCAGCTTGCGCTTCAGGTATTCGCCGCGCGCGCGCACGCCTTCGAGGAAGCCGGGCGCGACGAGCTGCGAGATCACCGAGTAGCCGGCCGCCGTCATCAGCGGGTTGCCGTTGTAGGTGCCGCCCTGGTCGCCGGCCTCGAACACCGCGACATCGGCCTTCGACAGCAGCGCCGCGAGCGGCACGCCGCTGCCGATGCCCTTGCCGAGCGTCATGATGTCCGGCTCGATGTCCGCGAGCTCGTACGCGAACAGCGTGCCCGCGCGGCCGCAGCCGCTCTGCACTTCGTCGACGATCAGGAGCAGGTTGTGCTGCTTCGTCAGCGCCCGCAGCGCGCGCATGAATTCGCGCGTCGCGGGGATCACGCCGCCTTCGCCCTGGATCGGTTCGAGCATCACCGCGACGGTCTTCCCGTTGATCAGCTTCTCGACCGACTCGATGTTGTTCAGCTCGGCCTTCGGGAAGCCCGGCACCTGCGGCGCGTACAGCGTGTCCCAGCCCGGCTTGCCGCTTGCCGACATCGTCGCGAGCGTGCGGCCGTGGAAGCCGTGGTCGAACGTGATGATCTCGTACGCGCCGTCCTTGAACTTGCGGCCCCACTTGCGCGCGAGCTTGATCGCGCCTTCGTTCGCTTCGGCGCCGCTGTTCGTGAAGAACACCTTGTCGAACGCGCTGTGCTGCGTGAGCAGGCCCGCGAGCTTCGCCATCGGCTCGTTGTAGAACGCCGGCGACGGGTTCAGCAGCTTTTCGGCCTGCGTCTTCAGCGCTTCGACCACGCCGTCGTTGCAATGCCCGAGGCTGTTGACCGCCCAACCCTGAATGAAGTCCAGATAGCGCTTGCCGGTGTGATCGTAAAGCCACGACCCCTTGCCGTGCGTGAACACGATGTCGGGGCGGTTCGTGATGTACATCAGCGAGTCGATCGGAAAATCGTTCAGCGGCATGGCAGCAGACTCCAGCGGAGGTTGAAAGGGAAACAGGCAAGAAAAAAGCCACGGGTGATGCCGTGGCTGGGTGGTTCGAACAGCTTGTGCGTAACGGGGTAGGGGTTACGCGCGAGTCCGTGACGAGCCGGCGGCATCCGGGCGGAGCGGCGAGCGGCGACGTCGGAGAGTGGACAGGAAGCGGTTCATGTGCGCAAGCATACGGCATCCCGCGTCCCACTGTAAACCGCCGCGATGCAACAAATATGTCGCAGCAGTCTTGGGGCGCGGGAGCCGGCCGGGGCTCAGACCGGATGCGCGAGATCGGCGGCGCTCGTGAACGAGTCCGCGTAGAACTCGTCCGCGGGCAGCCCGTGATGCTGCGTGAAGTCGCGCTGCGCGGACTCGACCATCACCGGCGCGCCGCACGCGTAGACCTGGTGCGCCGACAGGTCGGGCAGGTCTTCGATCACCGCGCGATGGACGAAGCCGGTGCGGCCGGTCCACTGGTCGGCGTCGTCCGGCTCGGACAGCACCGGCACGAACCGGAAGTTCGGAATCTCGTTCGCCCATTGCTCGGCGAGCTCGGCGAGGTAGATGTCCTTCTTGCGGCGCGCGCCCCAGTAGAGCGTCATCGGACGCGTGATGCCCCGGTGCTTCACGTGCTCGATGATCGCCTTGATCGGCGCGAAGCCGGTGCCCGACGCGAGCAGCACGATCGGCTTGTCCGAATCCTCGCGCAGGAAGAACGTGCCGAGCGGGCCCTCGAAGCGCAGGATGTCGCGCTCCTTCATCGCGCCGAACACGTGGTCGGTGAACTTGCCGCCCGGCATGTGGCGGATGTGCAGCTCGATCGGGCCTTCTTCGTGCGGCGCGTTCGCCATCGAGTAGCTGCGGCGCGAGCCGTCCTTCAGGATGAATTCGATGTACTGGCCCGCGAGGTACTGCAGGCGCTCGTTGGCCGGCAGCTGCAGCTTCAGCACCATCACGTCGTCGGCCTTGCGCTCGAGCGCGGCGATGCGGCACGGCAGCTTCTTGACCTGCACGCCGTCGACGCCGGCGATCTCGCGCACGTCGATCTCGAGATCGCATTGCGCCTTCGAGCAGCACAGCAGCGCGAGGCCGCGGGTGCGCTCGTCGTTGGACAGCGCCGACGCGGCGTGCGGGCCCTGCTCGATCTGGCCCGACACGATCTGCCCCTTGCAGGAGCCGCACGCGCCGTTCTTGCAGCCGTACGGCAGATGGACGTTCTGGCGCAGCGCGGCCGCCAGCACGGTTTCGTCCGACTCGACCTGGAATTGCCGGCCGCTTTGCTTGAGAGTGACGTTAAATGCCATAGAACCAACTAGAACAAAATGTGGGGACCGTGCATGTTGCGCACGGCAGCTACAATGCAAGCCGTTGCGCGCTGCGCAACGGTGGCTACTGAATTCGCAAACATCATGATCGCGACACGAATCCTGCGCCGTCCGCGCGTGCTGATCGTCGGCTGCGGCGACGTCGGCCTGCGCTGCATCGCGCAATGGCGCGCGCGGCGCGGCGAGCTGCGGATCGTCGCGCTGACGAGCCATGCGGCCCGGCGTGACGAACTGCGCGCCGCGGGCGCGACGCCGATCGTCGGCGACCTCGACCGTCCGTCGACGCTGGCCCGCCTCGCGGGGCTTGCGCCGCGCACGATCCTGCATCTCGCGCCGCCGCAGCCCGACGGCCGCGACGACCGGCGCACGCGTGCGCTCGTTGCCGCATTGACCATGCCCGGGCGGCGGCTCGCGCAGCCCGCGCCGGCATCCGGCAGGCTGCGGGCCGCGCGCGCGGCGCTCCGGCAGGCCGGTGCGTCCTCGCGGGAAACGCGTATTGTACCCGACGGTCTTCGCGCGCCCACGCTCGTCTACGCGAGCACGACCGGCGTGTACGGCGACTGCGGCGGCGCGCGCATCGACGAAACGCAGCCGCTCCATCCCGCCAATCCGCGCGCGTTGCGCCGGGTGTCGGCGGAGCGGCAACTGCGCGCCGCGACCGTGCGCGGCGGGCTGTCGGCGCGCATCGTCCGGATCCCCGGCATCTACGCGGCGAACCGGCTGCCGCTCGCGCGCCTCGAACGCGGCACGCCGGCGCTCGCGCCGGCCGACGACGTCTACACGAACCACATCCATGCCGACGACCTCGCGACGATCCTGCTGCGCGCGGCCGCGCGCGGCAGGCCGTCGCGCGCCGTGCACGCGTCGGACGACAGCGAACTGCGGATGGGGGAGTATTTCGACCGGGTCGCGCAGGCGTTCGGCCTGCCGCCGCCGCCGCGCGTGAGCCGCGCCGACGCCGAGCGCCTGCTCGAGCCGACGCTGCTGTCGTTCATGCGCGAGTCGCGGCGGCTGTCCAACGCACGGCTCAAGCGCGAATTGTGCGTGACGTTGCGCTATCCGACCGTAGACGATTTCCTTCAAACGCTCGCGCCCGGCGGCGCGTCAGGTCAGCGCGGGTAACGCCTCGATCAGCAGGAAGCAGAGCAACGCGCCGATCAGCGCCCCGATCAGGTTCGGATGGTATTTGTGCGTCGCGCGCATGAAGGCCAGCAGCCCGCCGATCGCAAGCGAGCCGACCACGGCGAACGCGATCATCACGTAGGACAGGTAGATCGAATCGGTGATGTGCATGATGTCTCCCCAGCATCGCTGCTCGTAACAGCTTGTAATTCGAGTATAGCGGGGGATCGGGCGGCCGCTGCGCGGCCGATCGCCGAACGGTCGTGCGGATTTTCCCTTACAGGGTTTTGACGGTATTGCGCAGCGACGCCAGATCGGCCTCGCTCAACCAGCGCCAGGTGCCTGGCTCGAGGTCGGCCGGCAGCGCGAATCCGCCGATGCTTTCGCGGTGCAGCGCCTCCACGCGATTGCTCGCCGCCGCGACCATCCGTTTCACCTGATGATATTTGCCTTCGAGCACGGTCAGCGCGAGCACGTGCGCGTCGCGCGCGTCGGCCGCGACCGCGGCGATCGGCTTCGGCTCGCCGTGCAGCTGGACGCCCGTGCGCAGCGCGTGCAGCTGCGCGTCGTCGAGCGGGTGGCGCACGGTCGCGACGTAGGTCTTCGGCACCTTGCGCTTCGGCGACGTGTAAGCGTGAACGAACTGGCCGTCGTCGGACAGCAGCAGCAGGCCGGTCGTGTCCTGGTCGAGGCGGCCGACGCACTGCACGCCGCGCGCGACGAGCGGCGGCGGCAACAGGCTGAACACGCTCGCATGATGCTGCGGATCGCGCGAGCACTCGTAGCCGGCCGGCTTGTTCAGCGCGAGATACGCGCGCGCATGGAACGGCCATGCGACGCCGTCGACCGAAACGACCAGGCCGTCGGTGTCGAATTCGGCGTCGGGGTCGGTGCAGGGCGCGCCGGCGACCGCGACGCGTGCCGCCTCGACGAGGCCGCGGCACTGGCGGCGCGAGCCGAAGCCCTGGGTGAAGAGAATGCTTTCGAGATCCATAGCGCGCGCATTCTATCAAGCGGCGCCCGCTCCCCGGCACGACGGCGCGTGCACTGGTAAGCTGCCGGAGCGCCGCGGGCGGTTCGCGCGCGCGGCATCCGATTCTTCATCACGAACAAGAACATGACCTTCGATCTGCTCTCCCTCGGCCGCAAGGCGGCCGCCGTCGCGCTCGCCGCGACCGTGTCGACGGCCGCATTCGCGCATGCGCGGCCGGCGAAAACCGATCCGGCGGCCAACGCCGCCTTGGACGTCGCACCGGCCGCCGTCACGCTCGACTTCACCGAGCCGCTCGAGCCGGCCTTCAGCTCGATCATCGTCGTCGACGGCGCCGGCAAGACGGTGTCGGACGGCAAGGCGAGCATCGAGGCCGCGAACCGCAAGCGGATGACGGTGCCGCTGTCCGCGCTCGCGGCGGGCGGCTATACCGTCAAATGGGTGGCCGTCGCGACGGACGGACACCGCACGCAAGGCACGTACCGCTTCGGCGTGAAATGACCGCGGTGGCGGGGCGCGTCCGCTGCCCCGCATTCGACACGGAGACGCTCGCATGAACCCGACGACGCTTGACGCACTCGCCGATTTTCCCCGGCTGCTCGAAGCCCACTACGCGGCGGTGCCCGACGGGTACGCGCGCTGGACGCCCGGCGACTGGGAGGGCATGCCGAGCGAACGGTTTTCGCCGCTCGGGCAGCTTTGCCATGTGCGGGACATCGAGATCGACGGGTATCACGTGCGCTTGCGCCGGATGCTCGAAGAGGATCGGCCGCGGCTCGTGTCGCTCGACAGCGATGCGCTCGCGCTCGAGCGGCGCTACGACGACGCCCGCGCATCCGACGTGCTCGCCGCGTTTCGCGACGCCCGGCGCCGGACGGTCGACATCGTGTCGCGCCTCACACCGGCCCAGCTGGCGCGCATCGGCGAATTCGACGGCTACGGCGCGCTGACGGTGCGCGGGCTCGTCCATTACCTGTGCAGCCACGATCAGCAGCACCTGGCCGGAATGCAGTGGCTGCTCGGCAGGATCGACGCCGAGCAGCACGCGCGCTGAGCGTGCGCATAAGGCGCATGCGGCGCCGGATTGGCTCGAATTTCTGGATAATCCATCCAGCCTCGGCCGGCTGACCTGCGGCGCGGACCTGCCTACACTCGGAGCTTCGTTCAACGAGAAAGGAGTCAACCGTGGCCACTCATACGCTCGCAGGCAAGGTCGTCCTGATCGCAGGCGGCGCCAAGAACCTCGGTGGATTGATCGCGCGGGACCTGGCGGGCCACGGCGCGAAGGCGGTGGCGATCCATTACAACAGCGCGGCGACGCAGCCGCAGGCCGAGGAAACGGCCGCCGCGGTGCGGGCGGCGGGCGCCGACGCCGCGACGTTCCAGGCCGACCTGACGACGGCCGGCGCGGTCGAGCGGCTGTTCGACTTGGTGAAGCAGCGCTTCGGCAGGATCGACATCGCGATCAACACCGTCGGCAAGGTGCTGAAGAAGCCGATCACCGAGATCACCGAAGCCGAGTACGACGAGATGTTCGCGGTCAACAGCAAGTCGGCGTTCTTCTTCATCAAGGAAGCGGGGCGGCATCTCGAGGATCACGGCAAGCTCGTCACGCTCGTGACGTCGCTGCTCGGCGCGTTCACGCCGTTCTATGCCGCTTACGAGGGCGCGAAGGCGCCGGTCGAGCACTTCACGCGCGCGGCGGCGAAGGAGTACGGCGCGCGCGGGATCTCGGTGACGGCCGTCGGGCCGGGCCCGATGGACACGCCGTTCTTCTATCCGGCCGAAGGCGCCGACGCGGTCGCGTACCACAAGACGGCGGCCGCGCTGTCGCCGTTCAGCAAGACCGGCCTGACCGACATCGAGGACGTCGTGCCGTTCATCCGCCACCTCGTGACCGACGGCTGGTGGATCACCGGCCAGACGATCCTGATCAACGGCGGCTATACGACCAAGTAATCGACCAAGTAACCGGCCGGGCGGGTCCGCGCACCGCAATGGCCGGTTTGCGTGGACAATGGACGGGCGCGCGGGCATCACGGCCGCGCGCCTTTTTCACATCCGGCGCGCCGGACGACGGCGCGCGCCCGAACCCACGCTTCTTGCCGATGGACAAGCTGGACCAGGTCAGGATCTTTCTTCAGGTTGCCGAGATGGGCAGCTTCATCAAGGCGGCGCACGCGCTCGACGTGCCGCGCGCGACCGTGTCGGCGGCCGTCCAGCAGCTCGAGGCGGGCTTCGGCACGCGCCTCCTGCATCGCACGACGCGGCAGGTGCAGCTGACCGCCGACGGCGCGCTGCTGCTCGAGCGCGGCCGGCGCCTGCTCGCCGAGGCCGACGAGCTCGACCGCCTGTTTCATGGCCGTGACCGGGACGTGGTCGGGCGGCTCAACGTCGACGTGCCGAGCCGAATCGCGCGCCGCGTGATCGCGCCCGCGCTGCCGTCGCTGTTCCGGCGTCATCCGAAGCTGCAGCTGTCGCTCGGCTCCACCGACCGCTCGATCGACCTCGTGCAGGAGGGTGTCGACTGCGCGATCCGGGTCGGCCGGCTCGCGGACAGCAGTCTCGTCGTGCGGCCGCTCGGGCAATTCGTGCTGATCAACTGCGCGAGCCCCGCCTATCTGCGCGAATGCGGCGTGCCCGAGCATCCCGATGTGCTCGCGCACGGGCACTACGCGGTCGGCTACGCAGCGCCGACGACGGGGCGCGAGCTGCCGTGGGAAGTGTGCGAGCACGGCACGACGCGCCAGTTCGCGCTGCCGAGCCGCGTGATCGTCAACAACGCGGAGACCTACATCGCGAGCTGCATCGCGGGGATGGGGCTGATCCAGATTCCGCGCTTCGACGTCGCGGATCTGCTCGCCGGCGGCGCGCTCGTCGAGGTGATGCCGGGGCATCGCGCCGCGCCGATGGACGTGTCGGCCGTGTATCCGCATCGCCGGCACCGGTCGCGCCGGCTCAATGCGTTCATCGAGTGGTTCGCGGAGCTGATGGGCGATGCGCTGCGCGAGACTGGGCGCGCCGGCTGAGCGGCGCGATGGCGGATTGGCCGGGAGAGCGGCTTGTGGCGCCTCGGAGGGCCGCATCGGTCATTCGGTGCGATGCGGGACGTTGTCCGGAAACGGGTAAGGGGCGTGCGGCCCGGGCCAATCCGGCACGGGCGGTTCGCGCAGCACGTCGCACCCGGACAGCGTGAGCCATAGGGTCGACGCGAGCATGCCGCCGCCGAGCCATCGTGAAATCGCTCGCAGGAACATGGGGTGCCTCCGGTTGCGTCTTGGTGCTGTCGGTTGGACAGTCGCACGGGCAGGTGCGTTGCGACGGCGAATGCACTTGGCGAGCGCGCCGAAAAGAAAAAACCCGCGAAGCGTCTGGCTTTCGCGGGTTTCGATGGCAGGCCACGCATGATGCGCGGCGTGTCTGGTGCCCAGGGCCGGAATCGAACCGGCACGCCTTGCGGCGGGGGATTTTGAGTCCCCTGCGTCTACCAATTTCACCACCTGGGCTGATCCTGGCCGCGCATGCGGTTGCGCGCGGCGAAAACGCGGATTATCCCTGAAAACGCGGGGCCGGGCAAGCTCGGAAAGTCGATGGCGCGTGACTGGCCGAGATGGACGAACGCGCCGTGCCCGAAAAAAGGGGCAATGTGCACCCCCTGTCATCATGCGCGCCGGTCAAAGCTCGTACGACTCGGCTTCGCCCTTGAGCGCCTGCTCGATCAGCTTGCGGTTCAGCGTCGGCGACAGCAGCTCGACGAGCGTATACACATAGCTGCGCAGGTACGCACCCTGCTTGAGCGCGACGCGCGTGACGTTGCTGCCGAACAGGTGGCCGACCGGAATCAGCCGCAGGTTGCGGTCGCGCTCCGGGTTGAATGCGATGTCGGCCATGATCCCGACGCCGAGGCCGAGCTCGACGTAGGTCTTGATCACGTCGGCGTCGATCGCCTCGAGCACGATGTCCGGCGACAGCCCGCGCAGCGCGAACGCATGATTGATCTTCCTGCGGCCGGCGAACGCGTCGTCGTAGGTGATCAGCGGGTATTGCGCGAGGTCGTCGAGCGTGAGCGGCGCCTTGCGTTCAAGCAGCGGATGGTCGGCCGGCACCACCACCGCGTGATGCCACTGGAAGCAGGGCAGCGACACGAGCTCCTTGTAGTCGGCGATCGCCTCGGTCGCGATCGCGAGGTCGGCCTGGTCGTGGATCACCATCTCGGCGACCTGCGTCGGGCTGCCCTGCAGGATCGACAGGTGCACCTTCGGGAAGCGCTTCTTGAATTCGGCGATCGCGGCCGGCAGCGAGTAGCGGGCCTGTGTGTGGGTGGCCGCGATCGTCAGGTTGCCCTGATCCTGCGCGGCGTAATCCTTTCCGACCCTTTTCAGGCTTTCGACCTCCTGGAGGATCCGCTCGACCGACGCGAGAATGATCCGCCCCGGTTCGGTGAGCGAACGCACGCGCTTGCCGTGCCGCGTGAAGATCTCCACGCCGAGCTCGTCTTCGAGCTCGATGATCGCCTTCGATACGCCCGGCTGCGACGTGTACAGCGCCTTGGCGGCCTCGGTGAGGTTGAAATTCTGCCGGACGGCCTCGCGCACGAAGCGAAATTGGTGCAGGTTCATTTATAACCCTTCTGCATATCAACAGAATTTTTTAGTCGTTTGAAATATAAGGGGAGTTTATTACGATTCACCGGAGTTTTTCAAATATGGATATCTGTTTTCGTCATTAGCAATCCACCGGCCCGCGGATGGCCGGGCGCGGCGGCGAAACGGAGATTCGGGCGCGACGTGGCTAGGACGTCGCGCGGTCAACACGAAAACCCTGGGGTCCCCGAATGTATCAGTACGACCAGTACGACCAGACGATCGTCGACGAGCGTGTCGCGCAGTACCGCGATCAGGTGCGCCGCCGCTTGTCGGGCGAGTTGAGCGAAGACGAGTTCCGTCCGCTGCGCCTGCAGAACGGCCTGTACATGCAGCGTCACGCATACATGCACCGCATCGCGATTCCGTACGGCAACCTGCGCAGCGACCAGTTGCGGATGCTGGCCCGCATCGCGCGCGAGCACGACCGCGGCTACGGCCACTTCTCGACCCGCTCGAACATCCAGTTCAACTGGATCAAGCTCGAGGAGACGCCCGAGATCCTCGCGAAGCTCGCGTCGGTGCAGATGCACGGCATCCAGACGTCGGGGAACTGCATCCGCAACATCACGGCCGACCAGTTCGCCGGCGTCGCTCAAGACGAGGAGATCGATCCGCGCCCGTGGTCGGAAATCCTCCGCCAGTGGTCGACGTTCCATCCCGAATTCGCATGGCTGCCGCGCAAGTTCAAGATCGCGGTATCGGGCTCGAAGGTCGACCGCGCGGCCGTGCAGATCCACGACCTCGGCGTGTACCTGAAGAAGAACGCGCAGGGCGAGGTGGTCGCGAGCATCCTCGCGGGCGGCGGCCTCGGCCGCACGCCGATCGTCGGCGCGGTGATCAAGGAAGACCTGCCGTGGCAGCACCTGCTGACCTACTGCGAAGCCGTGCTGCGCGTGTACAACCGCTACGGCCGCCGCGACAACCTGTACAAGGCCCGCATCAAGATCCTCGTGAAGGCGCTGTCGCCGGCGAAGTTCGCGCAGCAGGTCGAGGAAGAGTGGCAGCACCTGAAGGACGGCCCGTCGACGCTCACGCAGGCGGAGCTCGACCGCGTGTCGCAGTACTTCCTGCCGCCCGTCTATGAAAAGCTCGCCGACACCGACGCGTCGTTCGAGCAGCACCTGCTCGAGAACAAGGCGTTCGCGCGCTGGGTCGAGCGCAACGTCGCGCCGCACAAGGTGCCCGGCTATGCGGCCGTCACGCTGTCGCTGAAGAATCATCGCATCGCCCCGGGCGACGCGACCGACGCGCAGATGGAGCAGGTTGCCGACTGGGCGGATGCCTATTCGTTCGGCGAGCTGCGCGTGTCGCACGAGCAGAACCTGATCCTCGCGAACGTGAAGAAGCGCGACCTGTTCGCCGTGTGGGAGAAGGCGAAGGCGGCCGGTTTCGCGACGCCGAACGTCGGCCTGCTGACCGACATCATCGCGTGCCCGGGCGGCGACTTCTGCTCGCTCGCGAACGCGAAGTCGATCCCGATCGCGCTCGCGATCCAGCAGCGCTTCGACGATCTCGACTACGTGTACGACCTCGGCGACCTGTCGCTGAACATTTCCGGTTGCATGAACTCGTGCGGCCATCACCACGTCGGCAACATCGGCATCCTCGGCGTCGACAAGGACGGTGCAGAGTGGTACCAGGTGTCGCTCGGCGGCGAGCAGGGCACGGGCCACAACGGCGCGCGCCTCGGCCGCGTGATCGGCCCGTCGTTCTCGGCCGAGGAAGTGCCGGACGTGATCGCCAAGCTGATCGACACGTTCGTCGAGTCGCGCGCCGACGGCGAGCGCTTCATCGACACGTATGATCGCATCGGCCTCGCGCCGTTCAAGGAGCGCGTCTACGCGGCGCGCCAGACGGTGAACGCGTAACCAACCGGGTAGAAGGAATTTGCAGATGGCTTCGATTATCAAGAACCGCGCAGTGATCGACGATGCATGGCAGGTCGTGCGCGCGGCGGAAGACGGCGCGCTGCCCGCGGTCGACGCGTTGCCGGCCGGCAAGGTGCTGGTGCCGTTCGCGCTGTGGCAGGCCGAGCGCGCGGCGCTCGTCGCCGCGAAGACGAAGGACGAGCTCGGCGTGTGGCTCGCGCCGGACAGCGAGCCGGCCGATCTCGCCGCCGACTTCGACGCGATCTCGCTGATCGGCGTCGAGTTCCCGCGCTTCGCGGACGGCCGCGGCTACAGCATCGCGCGCCTGCTGCGCGAGCGCCACGGCTGGACGGGCGAGCTGCGCGCGATCGGCGACGTGCTGCGCGACCAGCTGCTGTACATGTCGCGCTGCGGCTTCGACGCGTTCGCGGTGCGCGCGGACAAGGACATCCACGACGCGCTGAACGCGTTCGGCGAATTCTCGCAGCGCTACCAGGGCGCGTTCGACGAGCCCGCGCCGCTGTTCCGCCGTCGCGGTGCGGCCGCTGACGCAGCGGCGTCCGACGCGAAGGTGGACGCATGAGCGACGCCATCGCCACCGCGCTGACGCCGGAACTCGCCGCGAAGGTCGAACGGCTCGACGCGCTGCTCGCGCAGATCGCCGCGCGCCATCCGAAGGTGAAGTTCGCGAGCAGCCTTGCGGCGGAAGACATGCTCGTCACGCACGCGATCCTGTCGAAGGGCGTGTCGATCGGCATCTTCTCGCTGAACACGGGCCGCCTGCATGCGGAGACGCTCGGCATGATCGACCGCGTGCGCGAACGCTACGGCTACGAGATCGAACAGTTCCATCCGCAGCAGGACGCGGTCGACCAGTACGTCGCCGACCACGGCCTGAACGCGTTCTACGAGAGCGTCGAGCTGCGCAAGTCGTGCTGCCACGTCCGCAAGGTCGAGCCGCTGAACCGCGCGCTCTCCGACGTCGACGCGTGGGTCACCGGCCAGCGCCGCGAGCAGTCGGTCACGCGCGCGGAGCTGCACGAGGAAGAGCAGGACGAAGCGCGCGGGATCGCGAAGTACAATCCGCTCGCCGACTGGACGGAGAGCGAAGTGTGGGCGTACCTGAAGGCGTTCGACGTGCCGGTCAATCCGCTGCATGCGCGCGGCTATCCGAGCATCGGCTGCGAGCCCTGCACGCGGGCGATCCGCCCTGGCGAGGACAGCCGCGCCGGCCGCTGGTGGTGGGAGTCGCGCGACACGAAGGAATGCGGGCTGCACATCACGATCACGCCGATTCCCGCGACGTCCGATGCGAGCGCCGCGCACTGAGCGCCCTACAAGACACTGAATATTGCGCCGCTCGCGAAAGCGGGCGGCACGAACCCGGAAGAGAAGGACTGAAATCATGAGCACGACGCTCGAGCAATCCGCCTTTGCCCCGCCCACCGGCGACAGCAGCCGCATGGGCCACCTCGACTGGCTCGAGGCCGAGTCGATCTACATCCTGCGCGAGCTGGTCGCCGAGTGCAGCAAGCCGGCGCTGCTGTTCTCGGGCGGCAAGGATTCGGTCGTCGTGCTGCATCTCGCGCTGAAGGCGTTCGGCCTTGGCGCGAATCGCAAGACGTCGCTGCCGTTCCCGCTCGTGCACATCGACACGGGCCACAACTACGACGAAGTGATCGACTTCCGCGACCGCCGCGCGCAGGAGATCGGCGCGGAGCTGATCGTCGGCCACGTCGAGGATTCGATCAAGCGCGGCACCGTCGTGCTGCGCCGCGAGACCGATTCGCGCAACGCCGCGCAGGCCGTCACGCTGCTCGAGACGATCGAGCAGCACGGCTTCACCGCGATGATCGGCGGCGCGCGCCGCGACGAGGAGAAGGCGCGCGCGAAGGAGCGCATCTTCTCGTTCCGCGACGAATTCGGCCAGTGGGACCCGAAGGCGCAGCGCCCGGAGCTGTGGAGCCTGTACAACGCGCGCCTGCACAACGGCGAGCACCTGCGCGTGTTCCCGATCTCGAACTGGACCGAGCTCGACGTGTGGCAGTACATCGCCCGCGAGAACCTCGAGCTGCCGTCGATCTACTACGCGCACGAGCGCGAGATCGTGCGCCGCAACGGGCTGCTCGTGCCGGTCACGCCGCTCACGCCGATGCGCGAAGGCGAGACGAGCGAGCGCGCGCAGGTGCGCTTCCGCACGGTCGGCGACATCAGCTGCACGTGCCCGGTCGAGAGCGACGCGGACGACGTCGAGAAGATCATCGCCGAGACGGCGGTGACCGAGATCACCGAGCGCGGCGCGACCCGGATGGACGACCAGACCTCCGAAGCCGCGATGGAGCAGCGCAAGAAGCAAGGTTATTTCTGAAGCACACGAGGACATTCACATCATGAGCATCATCGAGAACAACGAAGACCTCGGCGTGCTGCGCTTCATCACCGCGGGCAGCGTCGACGACGGCAAGAGCACGCTGATCGGCCGCCTGCTGTACGACAGCAAGGCCGTGCTGTCCGACCAGCTGTCCGCGCTGTCGCGCGCGAAGAACAAGCGCACCGTCGGCGACGAGCTCGACCTCGCGCTGCTGACCGACGGGCTGGAGGCCGAGCGCGAGCAGGGCATCACGATCGACGTCGCGTACCGCTACTTCGCGACCGCGAAGCGCAAGTTCATCATCGCCGACACGCCGGGCCACGAGCAGTACACGCGCAACATGGTGACGGGCGCATCGACCGCGCACGCGGCGATCATCCTGATCGACGCGACGCGCGTGACGGTCGAGAACGGCGTCGCCGAGCTGCTGCCGCAGACCAAGCGCCACAGCGCGATCGTCAAGCTGCTCGCGCTGCAGCACGTGATCGTCGCGATCAACAAGATGGACCTCGTCGACTACAGCGAAGCGCGCTTCAACGAGATCCGCGACGCGTACGTCGCGCTCGCGCAGCAGCTCGGCCTCGCCGACGTGCGCTTCGTGCCGGTGTCGGCGCTCAAGGGCGACAACATCGTCGGCGCGAGCGAGCGCATGCCGTGGTACGCGGGCGAGCCGCTGCTCGACGTGCTCGAGTCGCTGCCCGTCGAGACGCAGGCGCATGACGCGCTGCGCTTCCCGGTGCAGTGGGTCGCGCGCCAGGACGGCAGCTCGGCCGACGATTTCCGCGGCTACATGGGCCGCATCGAGTCGGGCGAAGTGAAGGTCGGCGACGAGATCGTCGTGCTGCCGTCGAACCGCACCGCGACGGTCGCCGAGATCATCGCGCCGGCGCCGGGCGGCACCGCAGCCGTCGAACAGGCGTTCGCGGGCCAGACGGTGACGATCCGCCTCGCGCAGGACGTCGACGTGTCGCGCGGCGACATGTTCGTCGCGGTCGCGCAGACGGTCGCGCCGGCGAAGAAGCTCGAGGCGGATCTGTGCTGGTTCGACGAAGCGCCGCTGTCGCCGCAGCGCAAGTACCTGCTGAAGCAGACCACGAGCACGGTGTTCGCGAAGATCGGCGCGGTCAAGGAGGTGCTCGACGTGCACACGCTGTCGCACGCGACCGACCGTCACGAGCTGAAGATGAACGACATCGGCCGCGTCGCGCTGACGCTGCAGAAGCCGATCGTGTGCGACACGTACGACGCGCATCCGGGCACGGGCGCGTTCGTGCTGATCGACGAGGCGACGCATCACACGGTCGCCGCAGGCATGATCCGGGCGTTCTCGGCATAAGCGGCGAACCGCGCCGCCTTTCGGGCGGCGCGGGCCGATGCCGGCGCCTCCGGACAAGTGAAGCGATGAATATGGGCAAGGTATATCTGATCGGAGCCGGGCCGGGCGCGGCGGACCTCATCACGGTGCGCGGCGCACGGCTGCTCGCGCAGGCCGACGTTGTGCTGCACGACGCGCTCGTCGAGCCCGCGATGCTCGACTACGCGCCGAACGCGCGCAGGATCGCGGTCGGCAAGCGCTGCGGGCAGCGCTCGACCGCGCAGCAGTTCATCAACAAGCAGATCGTCGACGCGGCGCGCGAGCATGCGTGCGTCGTGCGGCTGAAGGGCGGCGACCCGATGCTGTTCGGCCGCGCGGACGAAGAGATGCGTGCGCTCGAAGCGGCCGGCATCGACTACGAGATCGTGCCGGGCATCACCGCGGCGCTGGCCGGCGCGGCGACGCTGAAGCGCTCGCTGACGCTGCGCGGCGTCGCGCGCAGCGTCGCGTTCGCGACGCACAGCCGCGCGCCGGGCAGCGACGAGATTCGCGAAGCGGCGCGCGCCGATTCGATCGTCTACTACATGGGCCGCGACAGCGCGCCGGGCATCGCGCAGGAACTGATCGACGCGGGCCGAGCGAGCGCGACGCCGGTCGCGATCGTCGAGGCGTGCAGCACCACGCGCGAGCGCACGCTGACGCTGACGCTCGGCGAGATGGCGGCGGGCGCGGCGCAGGCGTGGCTCGATCCGGCGCAGCCGAGCCTGCTGATGATCGGCGATGCGTTTGCCGAACGTGGCGAGCACGCGAAACGGGCCGGCGGGATGCGCGACGCGGCCTGAGCGGCGCAGGGCGTCCGAAATAAGAAAGCGCCGGCTTGTGAAGGCCGGCGCTTTTTTCTTGTGCGGCAGGCGGGGCAGGTGCAGCGCTTACGCGCCGTCGTCCAGCTGATCGAGGCAATAGCGCGCGATCGCATCGAGCACGCCGTCGTCCTCGCCGACCGCGGTCGCGCAGCGGATCTCGACGCCCGGATGCGCGGCGCGGCACGCATCGACGAGCTGCGGCAGGTCGCGCCGGATGTGGCCGCCCTGGCCGAAGAACACCGGCACCACGGTGACGCGCGTGCAGCCGGCCGCGACCTGCGCGGCGACCGCGGTGTCGAGCGACGGCGTCATCAGCTCGAGGAACGCGAGCGACACGGACGAAGCGGGTTCGCCGCGCGCGGCGCGCAGCCGCGCGGCGAGCCGCTCGAACGGCTCTGCCCAGCGCGGATCACGGGCGCCGTGAGCGAACAGGACGATGCCGTGCGAACCCATGTCGAACTCCGTCGCGAGGCCGGCGCTCAGTGCCGGTCGACCCATTTGAGCGCGAACAGGCCGAGCCCCAGGTAGAGCAGGCCGGGGAGCGCCGCCGTCAGCGGCGCGGGCCATGTGTTCAGCGTGCCCATGTGCGAGAACAGCGTATTGAGCAGCTGGAAGCTCATGCCGAGCATGATGCCGCCGAACACCTTCACGCCGACCACGCCCGCGCGCGTATGCAGGTATGCGAACGGCAGCGACAGCACCAGCATCACGAACACCGCGAACGGATACAGCAGCTTGCGCCACAGCGCGATGTCGTAGCGCTGCGTGTCCTGCTGGTTCTCCTTCAGGTGCTGGATGTAGCGGAACAGGTTGATCAGCGACATCCGTTCCGGCGATACGAGCAGCACCGACAGGATCTGCGGCGTCAGGTCCGAGCGCAGCCGGAACTCGGGCAGCGTGACCTGCTGCGACCGGTACACGGGGTTCAGCGCGTCGGCGGGCTGGCCGCCGATCGGTTTGATCGGCGTGAGCTCGGTCTCGGTGACGCCCGTCAGCAGCCAGTGGCCGGGCGCCTCGTAGCGGCCGGTCTGCGCGATGCGCACGTTCTGCAGCTGGAATTTCGAATCGAATTCGTAGATCCGCACGTTGCTGATCGTCGAATCCGGCGACAGGCTGCCGACGTTCACGAAGCGCGTGACCTGCTCGCCGTTGTCGCGCGCGGCGAGCGTGTCCTTCACCCACACGCCGGACTGGAAGTTCGACGACACCGACGCGCCGAGCGCCTGCAGCCGCACGCGCTCGGACAGCTGGTCGGCGTAGGGGCCGACGAATTCGCCGATCAGGTAGGTGACGATCACGAGCGGGATGCCGATCTTCAGCAGCGAGCGCAGCGCCTGGTTGGTCGCGAGGCCCGACACGCGGAAGATCGTGAATTCCGAGTTCGCGGCCATCTGCGCGAACACGTAGATCGCGCTGATCAGCGCGGCGACCGGGATGATCTCGTAGAAGCGCGACGGCGTCTGCAGCGCGACGCGCAGCACCGCGTAGCCGAACTTGTAGTTGCCGTGCCCGACCGAGTTCAGCTCGTTGATCAGGTCGAAGAAGAAGAACAGGCCCGAGAACGCGAACAGGATGAAGACGAACGTGACGTAGATCTGCCGCGCGAAGTACTTTTCAAAGAGCCGCATCGATCATGCTCCCGTCGAGCGGCTGAACAGCGCGCGCGTGAACAGCGGGCGGTTGCGCACCCGCAGCCAGAAGATGAAGCCGACGATCGCCGCGACGATCACGTGCAGGCCGACGAGGCCGACGCCGAACGGCAGCTTGCCCTGCTCGATCTGCGCCTGCACGACGTTCAGCAGGTTCGAGTAGGTCAGGTAGATCAGCACGGCCATCACGAGGTTGATCGTGCGGCTGCGGCGCGGGTTCTGGTACGCCAGCGGGATGCCGAGCACCATCAGGTTGATCGCGATCAGCGGCAGCCCCGCGCGCCAGGCGAATTCCGCGAGCTTTTCGCGCGTCGGGTCGCGCAGCAGTTCGGGCGTCGGCGTGCTGCTGGTCGTCTGCACGTTGACGACCGGCTTGCTCGTGATCTTCACGCCGTAGCGCTCGAATTCCATGATCTTGAAGTTCGGCTGGCCGGGCGAGCCGTCGTAGCGGCGGCCGTCCTCGAGCACGACGAAGCGGTCGCCGTCCTTCGTGGTCTCGGTGTGGCCCGTCTGCGATACGACGACGTTGACCTTGCCGTTCTCGGTCGACGTGACGAACACGTTCTGCACCTTGCTCTGGTCCGGCGCCATCTTCTCGATGAAGAACACGCGGCGGCTCGCCGCCGATTCGCGGAACTGGCCGGGCGCGAGCAGCGAGATCTCGTCGCGCTGCTGGAAGCGCGCCTTGATCATCTTGCTCTGCTGGTTCGACCACGGCCAGCCGACGAACGCGAAGAACGCGATCAGCAGGATGATCGGCGTCGCGAACACGCCGATCGGCTTGATGAGGCGGGTCAGGCTCACGCCGGACGCGAGCCAGACGACCATTTCGGAGTCCCGGTACCACCGGGTCAGCACGAACAGGATCGACACGAACAGCGTGACGACGAGCATCACGGCGAGGTAGCCGATCACGGTGAGGCCGATCAGCACGAGCACGTCCTTCGGGTCGATTTCGCCGGACGCGGCGTAGCCGACGATGCGGATCATCATCGTCGTGAGCATGATCGTGAGCAGCACCATGAACACGGCGCCAGCCGTATACGCAAGCTCGCGCTGGAGGGAGCGTTCGAAGATCATTCTTGAAGAGAAGAGGGCGGGAAGCTGCGCACGCGTGGGCAGGCGCTCGCGCCGCCACGGGAAAAATAGCGGATAATTGCGGCTTTCATCCTTAGCCCAGATTTTATCCGAGGACAAGCGCGATGGACTTTAGCATAAAAGGCTGTGATTGGAGCAAAGGTGAGTCGAAGGGGTTCCTGACCGGCAAGTCGGACTGCATCGTGCTCGGCATCTTCGAGGCGCAGACGCTGTCGGGCGCCGCGCTCGACATCGATACGGCCACCAAGGGGCTGATCTCGCGCGTCGTGAAGGCCGGCGACATGGACGGCAAGCGCGGCAAGACGCTGTTCCTGCACGAAGTGCAGGGCATCGGCGCATCGCGCGTGCTGCTGGTCGGCCTCGGCAAGCAGGATGCTTTCAATCAGAAAGCCTATAACGACGCGGTCACCGCCGCATGGCGCGCGCTGCTCGCGACCAAGGTCGTTCAGGTTACCTTCACGCTGGCCCAGTTGCCGGTCGACGAGCGCGGCTCCGACTGGGGCGTGCGTGCCGCGATTCTCGCGCTGCGCAACGAAACGTATCGCTTCACGCAGCTCAAGAGCAAGCCGGAACCGGCGTCGCATGCGCTCAAGCGCATCGTGTTCAGCGTCGATCCGGCCGACGAGAAGGCCGCGAAGGTCGCGGTCAAGCAGGCCGTCGCGCTCGCGAACGGGATGGATCTGACCCGCGATCTCGGCAACCTGCCGGGCAACGTCTGCACGCCGACCTATCTCGCGAACACCGCGAAGCAGCTCGCGAAGGACTGGGGCCTGAAGGCCGAGGTGCTCGGGCTCAAGCAGGTCCAGGCGCTCAAGATGGGCTCGTTCCTGTCGGTCGCGCGCGCATCGGTCGAGCCGCCGCAGTTCATCGTGCTGCACTACCAGGGCGCCGCCGCGAAGGCCAAGCCGGTCGTGCTGGTCGGCAAGGGCATCACGTTCGACACGGGCGGCATCTCGCTGAAGCCGGGCGAGGGCATGGACGAGATGAAGTACGACATGTGCGGCGCGGGCTCGGTGCTCGGCACGATCCGCGCGGTCGCGGAGATGGGCCTGAAGATCAACGTCGTCGCGATCGTCCCGACCTGCGAGAACATGCCGGGCGGCAACGCGACGAAGCCGGGCGACATCGTCACCAGCATGAAGGGGCTGACGATCGAGGTGCTGAACACCGACGCCGAGGGCCGCCTGATCCTGTGCGACGCGCTGACCTACGCGGAGCGCTTCAAGCCGGCCGCGGTGATCGACGTCGCGACGCTGACGGGCGCCTGCGTGATCGCGCTCGGCGGCCACAACAGCGGCCTGTTCTCCAAGGACGACGCGCTCGCGGGCGAACTGCTCGACGCGTCGCGCGAGGCGAACGATCCGGCATGGCGCATGCCGCTCGACGACGAATACCAGGACCAGCTGAAGTCGAACTTCGCGGATCTCGCGAACATCGGCGGGCGTCCGGCCGGCGCCGTGACGGCCGCGTGCTTCCTGTCGCGCTTCACCGACAGCTACCCGTGGGCGCACCTCGACATCGCGGGCACCGCGTGGAAGAGCGGCGCTGCGAAGGGCGCGACCGGCCGTCCGGTGCCGCTGCTCGCGCAATTCCTGATCGACCGCGCCGGCCAGTGATGGCAGAGTGGTCGACAATGCGGGCAGGCGGGCGATGACGCGGATCGATTTCCACACGAACGTCGGCGATTCGCTCGCTTACGCGTGCCGGCTGCTGCGCAAGGCCTACCAGGCCGGGCAGCCGGTCGTCGTGCTCGCGGAGCCCGCGCGCCTGCGCGCGCTCGACGAGCGGCTCTGGACGTTCTCGCCGCTCGATTTCATCCCGCATTGCGGGATCGACAGCCGGCACGCGGCCGACACGCCGATCGTGCTGACCGCCGAGCTCGACAAGGCGCCGCATCACCAGGTGCTGCTGAATCTCGGCGCGGCGGTGCCCGCGCAGTTCGCGCGCTTCGAGCGGCTGCTCGAGGTGGTCGGCAACGAGCCGGCCGAACTGAACGCGGGCCGCGAGCGCTACCGCTTCTATCGCGATCGCGGTTATGCACTGAACAACTACAAGCAGGGCAGCTAGCCAGTCGACGGAGTATCACCGTGGGACAAGCCGAAACCTCCTCCATCCCGATGCTGACGGACGTGCTGGTGCCGGGCCATCCGGCGCCCGCGCGCCGGCCCGAGGCCGGATTGCCGCAGGACGACGCGGCGATTCCGGTGCTCACCGACGTGATCGCGCCGGGCAATCCGGCCGCGGTGGCGCCGGAGGCTGCGGCGCAGGCGGTGCCAGCGCCCGAAACGGCTGCGCCTGCCGACATCGAAGCCGGCCCCGCGACGGTCGTGGTCCAGCCGGTGCCGACGCCGGAGGTGCCGGTCGTCGAGCTGGCGCCGGTCCAGCGGGAGGCGGAAGCGCCCGAGATAGCCACGCAGGCTGCCGAGACGGCGGCAGCGTTGACGCCGGAAGACACACAGCACATCGCCGAGCGGCTGCGCGATCGTCTGACGAATTACCTGACCGGGGAAGGGCGGGAGGCGATCGAGGCGCGCTGCCGCGACGCGCTGCACGGCCATACGGCATGGCTCGTCAGCCAGATCACGCGCGAAGTGGCGCTGGCGCTCGAGACCGAGGTGATGGATTGGGTGCGGGACGCGGTCGACGACGAGATTGCACGCCGCCGCATCGGACATTCGGGCTGACCGGGCCGGCCTTATCTGAGCGACATCACCCAGTTCGCGAGGGCGTGCGCTTCGGCGCCCGTCAGCTGGGTATTGGCGGGCATCGGTACGCTGCCCCACACGCCGACGCTGCCCTTCACGATCGTCTGTGCGAGGTAGTCGCTCGCGTCGCCGCGCGGCGCGTATTTGCCCGCGATGTCGTGGAATGACGGGCCCATCAGCGGCTTGCTGACCGCATGGCAGGCCATGCAGTTCTTGCGCTGCGCGAGCGCGAGGCCGTCCGCCTCGGCGGCGTGCGCGGCCGTGCCGCCGAGCAGCAGGGTCAGGAGCGTCGCGCGCAATATCATCTGTTTCATGCCGTTCTCCGCCGGCAGGCACCGCCGGCTTGACTCCCGGGCATTATAAAAGCAAAGGGAGCGCGAGTTTTTCGCGCTCCCTTTGCGTGCGGTCAATCAGGGCCGCATTCCGGCCCGGCCGGGCGTCAGCCGGTCACGGCGCCCTGGTTCGCCGGGCGGGCGAGCGCGGCGAACTTCGCGAGCACGCCGCGCGTGTAGCGCGGCGCCGGCTGCTTCCACGCGGCGCGACGGCGCGCCAGTTCGGCGTCGTCGACATTCAGCTGCAGCAGCAGCTGGTGTGCGTCGATCGTGATCGAATCGCCTTCCTGCACGAGCGCGATCGTGCCGCCGACGAACGCTTCCGGCGCGACGTGGCCGACCACCATCCCCCAGGTGCCGCCGGAGAACCGGCCGTCGGTGATGAAGCCGACCGATTCGCCGAGGCCCTTGCCGATGATCGCCGAGGTCGGCGCGAGCATCTCCGGCATCCCCGGGCCGCCCTGCGGGCCGAGGTAGCGCAGCACGAGGATGTCGCCCGCGTGGATCCGGTCGCCGAGGATCGCTTCCAGCGCGCTCTGCTCGTCGTCGAACACGCGCGCCGGGCCCGTGATGACCGGGTTCTTCAGGCCGGAGATCTTCGCGACCGCGCCGTCTTCCGCGAGGTTGCCCTTCAGGATCGCGAGGTGGCCTTCCTTGTACAGCGCCTGCTCGATCGGGAAGATCACCTTCTGGTCCGCGCGCGGCGCGCTCGACACGTTCTTCAGCTCGTCGGCGAGCGTGCGGCCCGTGATCGTCACGCAGTCGCCGTGCAGCAGGCCGGCGTCGAGCAGGATCTTCAGCACCTGCGGAATGCCGCCGGCCTGGTGCAGGTCGGTGGCGACGTACTGACCCGACGGCTTCAGGTCGCAGATCACCGGCACGCGCTTGCGGATGCGCTCGAAATCGTCGATCGTCCAGTCGACCTCGGCCGCGTGCGCGATCGCCAGATAGTGCAGCACCGCGTTGGTCGAGCCGCCGGTCGCCATGATCAGCGACACCGCGTTCTCGATCGACTGCCTCGTGATGATGTCGCGCGGCTTCAGATCCCGCTTGACCGCCTCGACCAGCACGCGCGCCGATTCGGCCGCGGAGTCGACCTTTTCCTGGTCCGGGTTCGCCATCGTCGACGAATACAGCAGCGACATGCCGAGCGCCTCGAACGACGAACTCATCGTGTTCGCGGTGTACATGCCGCCGCACGAGCCCGTCGTCGGGCACGCGTTCTGCTCGACCCCTTCGAAATCCTCCTGCGACATCCGGCCCGCGGTGAACTCGCCGACCGCCTCGAACGACGACACGATCGTCAGGTCGCGGCCCTTCCAGTGGCCCGGGCGGATCGTGCCGCCGTACACGTAGATGCCCGGCACGTTCAGGCGCGCGAGCGCGATCATCCCGCCCGGCATGTTCTTGTCGCAGCCGCCGACGACGACCACGCCGTCCATCCACTGGCCCTGCGCGCAGGTCTCGATGCAGTCGGCGATCACTTCGCGCGACACGAGCGAGTACTTCATCCCCTCCGTGCCCATCGACATGCCGTCCGAAATGGTCGGCGTGCCGAAGATCTGCGGATTCGCGCCGGCGTCCTTCACGGCCGCGACCGCCGCGTCCGACAGGCGCTGCAGGCCCGCGTTGCACGGCGTGATCGTCGAATGGCCGTTGGCGATGCCGATCATCGGCTTGTCGAAATCTTCCTTCCGGTAGCCGAGCGCGTAATACATCGAGCGGTTCGGCGAACGGGCCACGCCCTGCGTGATGTTCTTCGAGCGGCGGTTGTATGACATGGGGGACTCCATCCTTGTTGGCGGGGACGTCGGCGGGTGCGTTCGGCGGCGACGCATCGACTCGGCTGAGGCAAGCATGCAATGTCCGTTTGCGCGTGTCCAATATATTATTCATCGCTTATTAGGTCGATTTTCATATCACTGACGGATGCCTGACCTGACCCCCGATCTGCGCCAGTGGCGCTATTTCGTGACCGTCGCCGAGGAGCGCCACTTCGGCCGCGCGGCGACGCGCCTGTCGATGACGCAGCCGCCGCTGTCGCAGGCGATCCGCGCGCTCGAGGACCTGCTCGGCGTCGCGCTGTTCGTCCGCACCAAGCGCTCGGTCGCGCTGACCGCGGTCGGCGCGGCGCTGCTGCCGGACGTGCGCAAGCTGCTGGAGGCGGCCGATGCGCTGCCGCCGCGCGCGCAGAGCCTCGCGCGCGGCGAGACCGGCTCGCTCGCGCTCGCGTTCGTGTCGACCGCCGACTACGGGCTCTTGCCGTCGCTGCTGCGCGCGTTCGGCGCGCGCTATCCGCAGGTGCGGCTGCAACTCGAGGAGGCGACCAGCGACGTGCAGATCGAGGAGCTTGCCGCCGGCCGGATCGACGCCGGGCTGATCATTCCGCCGGTGCCGCCGCGTCACGCGGCCGAGCTGTCGTACCTGCCGGTCGTGCGCGAGCCGCTCGTGCTGGCGATGCCGGCCGCCGCGGCGCCGGCCGACGCGCCCGAGGATGCGCCGGTGCGGCTCGCCGACGTTGCCGCGCTGCCGCTCGTGATCTTTCCGCGCCGTTTGGCGCCCGGCTTTTATGACATCATTACGGGCTGCTACGGCGCGGCGGGGGCGACCCCGCGCATCGGCCAGGAAGCGATCCAGATGCAGACGATCGTGAGCCTCGTGTCGGCCGGCATGGGCGTCGCACTGGTGCCGCAATCGCTGCGCAACCTGCGGCGCACCGGCGTGGTCTACCGGCCGCTCGCGGACGGCGCGCCCGTCGTCGAGACGGGCCTCGTGTGGCGCACCGGCGACGTCAGCCCCGTGCTGGCCGGCTTCATCGACATCGTGCGCGCGCAGGCGTTCGTGCGCGCATGACGCGAACGATGGCGCGCCGGTGCCGTCCTATGTGCGACGCGACGCAGGTGCGCGCGCCGCGCCGAATTCGAAAACTTCACCGCTAACCCATGATCATTCACCCGAATTTCGACCCCGTTGCGATCCATCTCGGGCCGCTGGCCGTGCGCTGGTACGGGCTCATGTATCTCGTCGCGTTCATCGCGGCGATCGTCGTCGGCCGGCTGCGTCTGAAGCTGCCGCATGTGGCCGCGCAGGGCTGGACCGTGAAGGACATCGACGACATGATGTTCTACGGCGTGCTCGGCACGGTGCTCGGCGGCCGGCTCGGCTACGTGCTGTTCTACAAGGCGGGCTACTACTTCGCGCATCCGCTCGACGTCTTCAAGGTATGGGAAGGCGGGATGTCGTTTCACGGTGGCTTTCTCGGCGTGACGCTCGCAATGATGCTGTTCGCATGGCAGCGCAAGCGCCACTGGCTGCAGGTCACCGACTTCGTCGCGCCGATGGTGCCGACGGGGCTGGCGGCGGGCCGGCTCGGCAACTTCATCAACGGCGAGCTGTGGGGCCGTGTGACCGATCCGAATGCGCCGTGGGCGATGCTGTTCCCGGGCGCGATGCGCGACGATGCAGCCTGGCTGCCCGCGCATCCGGCGCTCGTCGCGAAGTGGCATCTGGCCGACGTGTTCATGCAGTACCAGATGCTGCCGCGCCATCCTTCGCAGCTCTATGAAATCGCGCTCGAAGGCATCGTGCTGTTCTTCGCGCTGTTCTTCTTCTCGCGCAAGCCGCGGCCGATGGGCGCGGTGTCCGCGCTGTTCCTGATCGGCTACGGTCTCGCGCGCTTCACGGTCGAGTTCGCGCGCGAACCGGACGACTTCCTCGGGCTGCTTGCGCTCGGCCTGTCGATGGGGCAGTGGCTGTCGCTGCCGATGATCCTCGCGGGCGTCGCGCTGATGGTCTGGGCATATCGCCGCCGTGCGGCGGCCTCGGCTGCGTGATGCGATCGCGCAACTGACGCACCAACGAAAAACGCCGGCCACCGGGCCGGCGTTTTCGCATCCGAAGTGCTCGAGCGTCGTGCGTTATTTCATCTGCACCGAGCCGTTGACCGTGACCGACACGGTCGCCTTGCCGCCTTCGACCGCGATCGGCGCACTCATCTTCGCGCTGTCCATCGCGGGTGCGGCCATCGCCATCATGCGCGGATACGGCTGCACGTTGCGGCCGCTGCCGACGTTCACGTCGCGAATCGAATAGTTGTTGTAGCCGAACGCCTTCGCGGCTTCGTCCGCGCGCACGCGGAACGACTTGATCGCTTCGGTCGTGAGCTTCTGCTCGGCCGCGCGCTGCGCTTCCGGCGACAGCGAGAACTCGACGTTCGCGACCTGCATCAGGTTCGACAACTGGCCCGCGAGCTTCGACGCCGCGGCGAAATCGCGCGATTCGAGCACGACCTCGGTGCGGCCGCGCCATGCGGAGATCCTGCCGTCGCGATCGGTGCTCGGATAGACGGAGAACGCGCCCGTGTGCGCAGTGACGCCCGACACGCTCTTCGCCTGCGCGAGCGCGGCGTCGGCGCGCTGGTTCAGCGCGGACGTCAGGCTGCCCGGGTCCTTCGCCTGCTGCTCGTAGAACAGCGTGATGTGGATGATGTCCTGCGGCACCTCGGCGCTGGCCTGCGACGACAGCGACAGCACGCCCGACGGCTCCGGAAAGTGCGGGTTGACGGCCTGCGCGTGCGCGGCGGGCGACGCGAGCGTCAGCGCGACGGGAACGGCGGCGGCGAGAACGAGCGACAGCGCGAGTGCGGATTTCTTGGTCATTGTTGGACTCCTTGTGCGAGGGCGCGCACGCGGATCACGCGTGCGCGACGCGGGCGGGCCGCGCGACGAAAAAACGACGGCCGGCCCGACTGGCCGGCAGCGGTTGCTTAGGCTGCGCGACCGCGTCGCGAGTTCCGGACGGGCGGTCGTGCGTTGACCAAATTTAATGTTTGCCCTTTGCGTTCACTTCATCAGCCGTTCGGTGATGAAGCGCCATTCGGCGCGCGTGACGGGCGTGATCGACAGCCGGTTGCCTTTCGCGAGCACGCGCATGTCGGCGAGCTCGTCGTATTCGCGCAGCGCGGCGAGCGGCACGAGCGCCGCCTTCTTCACGAAGCGCACGTCGACGAGCAGCCAGCGCGGCGATTCCTGCGTCGACTTCGGATCGTAATAGGGGCTCTTCGGATCGAACTGCGTGGGATCGGGGTAGGGGAGCGACGACACTTCGGCGAGGCCCGCGATGCCGGGCTCGGGGCAGCTCGAGTGATAGAACAGCACGCCGTCGCCGATCTGCATCGTGTCGCGCATGAAATTGCGCGCCTGATAGTTGCGCACGCCGGTCCACGGCAGCGTGCGCTGCGGCGCATCCGCGAGATCGTCGATGCTCGCTTCGTCCGGTTCGGACTTCATCAGCCAGTATTGCATGGATCGTGATCGACGCAGAATGGGCTGCTACAAAAGGAAACGGCATCGGGATAGGTACCCGATGCCGTTGAATAGGCCCCCGCCTTAGCCGCTAGGCCGGCATCCTGAACCTGGGGTTCAGAATTGGTCGCAGTTAGCAGCACTTCGGGTACATCAGACAGAGTGACGCGCGCGCGCCCGTGCTACAAATTTCCGCAACCGTGCACATGGCATTGGTTCAAGGAATATATGACCTTGGCGAACCAGGCAGGGAAGCTGACTAAACTGTGAATCTATGTGTCCAATTTGACCACCGTTGATCGTGGAGATCAAGGGAAATCGACGCATCGATTCGGGTTACTGCGTCTCGTGCTGTGCGAGCACCGCACCGAGCTGTTCATTCATCTGGCGCATTGTACGCCGGATTTCTTCCGCGGGAAATGCTTCACCGTGACGCACGCTCTGCTGCAGCCGCAGCAGTTCCGACGCGAGCGACAGCGCCGCCATCACGGCGATGCGGTCGGTGCCGCGCACCGAGCTGTTCGAGCGGATCTTCGTCATTTCCGCGTCGACGCGCGCGACGGCTTCCAGCAGCGCCGCTTCGGTTTCGGCCGAGCAGGCGAGCCGGTAGGCCTGGCCGAGAATCGAGACTTCGATCTGCTTGGTGCTCATGCATGTTCTCCGTGGCTGGCTGCGTCGTCGCTATCGGTGCGCGACTGCGCATCCAGCAGGTCGAGCTGGTTGTCGGCTTCCGCCGCGCTCTTCGTGCGCGGCAGCTTCTCGAGAATCGCGTTCAGCTTGACCTGCGCGTCGTCGATCTTCGCCGACAGCGTGTCGCGTTCCTCCGCGAGCGCGTTGCGTTCCTCGCGCAGTTGCGCGAGCTCGCTGCGCACCGTGTCCGCTTCCGCGCGCAGTTGCGCGACCTGCTCCTCGAGCGCGAGCCGTTCCGAGTGATAGCGCTGGTTCAGCGCAATCAGTCGGCCAATATTTTGAGATAAGGTTTCGAGTTCGTTGAGCATCTGCTGCGTCCTCTAAAGACCCAGCATTTTAGCGCGGAATAACGCACATTCCGACATATGTAACGTTTCCAGTCGTAACACCCCCGCTTCTTGCCGCGAATATGCGGGTTGCGCATCGCGCGGACCGTTTTCTTGACGCTCTCGCGGCCCGCTCCTAAACTTGGCGCCGCCTCGGTGCTCGCGCGTGCGACGCGCGGTTAAACGGGAAGCAGGGCGCGGGCTCCGCCAGGAGCCGCCAACCTGCGCTGCCCCCGCAACGGTAAGCGGCCGCATCGGACGATGCAGGCCGGCTCGGGTGCGCTCGGCGTGTGCGGTTCGCACGCGGGCGCAGGCCACTGCGCGTGTCTTGCGCGGGAAGGCGAGCCGGAACGCCGCCAGCCCGGATACCGGCCGAGGCGGGGAGCCCGTGCGCGGGCTTCGTGACGCGCGGCCTGCGGGGAAGCGGGGCGCGCTGCGGTTCACAGGACTTTCTTCGATGCTGACCCCAATCGCTCGCACGGCGCTCGGCGCGCTTTGCGGGCTGCCGCTTGCCGCCGTTGCGCAGACGACGGCCGCCGACGGCAATGGCCCCGCCGCACCCACGGCCGCATCCGCCGGCCATGCCGTCGACGCCGCGCTGCTCGCGCCGGTCGTCGTCACCGCGCAGCGTGCGCCGCAGGCGCTCGCCGACGCGATCCCGCAAACCACCGTGTTCGACGCGCAGGACATCGCCGCGCATCCCGGCGCCGACCTGCCGACGCTGCTCGCGCTTGCGCCGGGCGCGCAGATTGTGCGCAACGGCGGCCCGGGCGCGACCGCGACGCTGTTCCTGCGCGGCGCGCAGGCGACGCAGTCGCTCGTGCTGATCGACGGCGTGCGGGTCGATTCCGCGAGTCTCGGCACAGCGCAACTGAGTCAGTTGCCGCTCGACCAGATCGAGCGCGTCGAGGTGGTGAACGGCAACGTGTCGTCGCTGTATGGCTCCGGCGCGATCGGCGGCGTCGTGCAGGTGTTCACGAAGCATGGCGGCAATCATCCGCCGCGCTTCAATTTCGCGGTCGGCCTCGGCAGCTACGGCACGCAGACCCAGCAGGCGGGCGTGTCGGGCCGGCTCGACGGCGAAGGCAGGACGACCTTCAGCGTGTCGGTCGCGCGCGAAAAGGACAATGGATTCTCCGCGCTCGATCCGGCGAAGCGGCCGAAGGCGAACCCGAACGCGAACGGCTATCTGGACGAGAGCGTCACCGCGTCGCTGCGGCACCGCTTCGACGACCGCTGGGACGCAGGCGTCAGCTACTTTCAGTCGAACGGCAACAGCAGCTACGACAGCGCGTTCGGCGCGCCGACCGACCTGAACAACCTGTATTCGCGCGTGCAGCAGGCGCGCGCGTTCGCGAACGGCAAGCTGTTCGACTGGTGGACGACGCACGCGAGCGTCGCGATCGGCAACGACCGCGGCCAGTCGGAACTGAACGGCGCTTACACCGACCACTTCGATACCGACAGCCGCCAGTACACGTGGCAGAACGATTTCCGGATCGCGCCGGACCACGTGATCCAGGCCGGCTACGAGCGGCTCGACCAGCAGTTCACGTCGAACGTCTATGCGGTGCCGCAGCGTCACGTGAATTCCGGCTGGCTCGGTTACACGGCACGCATCGGCCGCCAGCAGTTCCAGGCGAACGTGCGGCGCGACCAGTATTCGGATTTCGGCGGCGCGAACTCGTACTATCTCGGCTACGGTCTCGATCTCACCGACCGTTGGAAAGTCACCGCGAGCTATTCGAGCGCGTTTCGCGCACCGACCTTCAACGACCTCTACTACCCGATTTACGGCAATCCGTCGATCCGGCCCGAGCGCAGCCATTCGGTCGAGGCCGCGGTGCAGTATGCGTCCGATGCGGTGGGCGTCGCGCGCCTGACCGCGTTTCAGACGCGTTACACGAACCTCATCGACTACCAGCCCGTCGCGCAGAACGTCGGCCGCGCGAAGGTGCAGGGGCTCGAAGCATCGTGGCAGGGGCATGTCGGCGCGACCGACGTGCGGGTCGCCGCCACCTTGCAGAACCCGGTCGACGAATCGCAGAATCGGGACCTGGACCGACGCGCGCGGCGTTTCGCGTCGACCGCGGTGAGCCGTGCGTTCGGCCCCGTGCGGGTCGGCGGCGAATGGCTCGTCAGTGGCGCGCGCAACGATCAGTATGGCGGACGTCTCGGCGGCTACGGGCTCGTCAACCTGTCCGCGCGCTACAACATCACGAAGGCGTGGTACGTCAGCGCGCGCATCGACAACCTCTTCGACAAGGACTACGAGCTTGCCTATGCCTACAACACGCCGCGCCGCGGCGCCTATGTCACGCTCGGCTGGCAGCAGCAGTAAGCGGCCGGGCGGCGCGCCCGCGCGCGCGGGACGGGACGCCGCATGAGCCCCGCGCGCGCCGCCGCGATCTGGGCCGCGCTCGCGGCCGCGGTCGCCGCGCTGTTCGTCGCGTCGCTGACGATCGGCAGCGTGCCGATCTCGCCGCTGCAGGCGCTCGCGTCGCTCGTGCCGCACGGCGGCGACGCGTCGGGCGGCACGGCGCTGTTCGGCGACATCGTCCGCACGCTGCGCGTGCCGCGCGCGCTCGCCGGCTTCGCGTGCGGCGCGCTGCTCGCGCTCGCGGGCGCGCTGCTGCAGGTGCTGCTGCGCAATCCGCTCGCCGAGCCGTACGTGCTCGGCGTGTCGGGCGGCGCGGCCGGTTTCGCGCTGGTCGCGATGATCGCGGGCGGCGCGTGGTGGCTCGTCGATGCGTCGGCGTTCGCCGGCGCGCTCGTGTCGATGCTGCTCGTGCTCGGCCTCGCGCGCCGCGAGCTGTGGCGCGGCGACGCGCGCGACGCGTCGCCGCGGCTGCTGCTCACTGGCGTCGTGATCGCGGCCGGCTGGGGCGCGCTCGTCACGCTGCTGCTGTCGCTCGCGCCCGATGCGCGGCTGCGCGGCATCATCTTCTGGCTGACGGGCGACCTGAACGGCGTCGCGACGCCGTGGTTCGCATGGGCCGCGCTCGCGCTCGCCGCGGGTGTCGCGCTGCCGGCCGCGCCGCAACTGAACGTGCTGCTGCGCGGCGACGCGACCGCGCTCGCGCTCGGCGTGCCGGTCGCGCGGCTGCGCGTGCGGATCTATCTCGTCGCGTCGCTGGCCGCCGCGGCCGCGGTGACGACCGCCGGCACGATCGGCTTCGTCGGGCTCGTCGTCCCGCACGCGCTGCGCCTCGCGTTCGGCAACGACCAGCGCATGCTGTTGCCCGCCGTGATGCTCGCGGGCGGCGGCGGCGTGATGGCGGCCGACCTGCTCGCGCGCACCGTGATCGCGCCCGCGCAACTGCCGGTCGGCGTGATGACCGCGCTGATCGGCGTGCCGGTGTTCCTGTGGATGTTGCTGAGGAGACCGATGCGATGAGCGTGACCGAATCCCGTCGTTCCGGCGATGCCGTATACGCGGCCGTTGACTTGACGCTGCGAGCCGGCGCGCGCACGCTGCTGAGCGGATTCACGCAGACGTTCCGGCCCGGCGAGATCTGGTGCGTCGCGGGGCCGAACGGCGCCGGCAAGACGACGCTGCTCGCGACGCTCGCGGGCCTTTCTGCGCCGTCGGGCGGCCACGTCGAAGCCGACGGCCGGCCGCTCGCCGCGTGGCCGGCCGCGCAGCTCGCGCAGCGGCGCGCGCTGATGCCGCAGCAACTGCACGACGCGTTCAGCGCGACCGTGTTCGACACGGTGCTGCTGAGCCGCTTCCCGTATCTCGGCGGCTGGGGCTGGGAGCGCGACGGCGATCGCGCGGCCGCGCGCGATGCGCTGGCGACCTTCGGCCTCGCGGCGTTCGCCGGGCGCGACGTGCTGTCGCTGTCCGGCGGCGAGCGGCAGCGCGTCGCGCTGGCCGCGACGCTGTGCCAGGGCGCGCCGCTGCTGCTGCTCGACGAGCCGCTCGCGCATCTCGACCTGCATCACCAGATCGACTGCCTGACCGCGCTGGCCGCGTGGCTCGCAGCCGGCCAGCGCACCGTGCTGTTTTCGTGCCACGATCTGAATCTCGCGCGGCGCTTCGCGACGCATGCGCTGCTGCTCGATGGACGCGGCCGCGCATCGGCGGGGCCCGTGCATGACGTGCTGACGCCCGAACGCGCGAGCGACGCGTTCGGCTATCCGCTCGTGCTGATCCGCCAGGACGGCCGCGATGCGCTGCTGCCCGCGTGGCCGGAGCGGCGATGAATGCCTTTCTTTCGATGCGCGGCGGTTGCCGCGCCCATGAGGTGAACTCACGATGACACCGATCGACTTCCTGCCCGAGATCGCGCCGCTCGATGCCGCGCTGCGCGCGCGCCTGCAACATGTGATCGACCACAAGACCAAGCCGCCCGGCAGCCTGGGCCAGCTCGAAGCGCTGGCGCTGCAGCTCGGCATGATCCAGCGCACCGAGCGGCCGCTCGTGCAGCGTCCGGTGACGATCGTGTTCGCCGCCGACCACGGAATCGCGGCCGAAGGCGTGAGTCCGTATCCGCAGGCCGTGACCGCGCAGATGGTCGCGAACTTCCTCGCCGGCGGCGCGGCGATCAACGCGTTCTCGGGCGTCGCGCAGAGCACGCTCGAGATCGTCGACGCGGGCGTCGCGTCACCGCTGCCCGCATCCGACCGGCTGATCGCGCTGCCGATCGCGCGCGGCACGCGCAACTTCGCGCAAGAGAGCGCGATGACGCGCGACGAGGCCGTCGCCGCGCTCGCGGCCGGCGCGGCGCGCGTGCGTCATCATGCGGCGCTCGGCACCAACGTGATCGGCTTCGGCGAAATGGGCATCGCGAACACGTCGTCCGCCGCGTGCCTGATGAGCCGCCTGCTCGACGTGCCGATCGACGCCTGCGTCGGGCGCGGCACCGGCCTCGACGACCAAGGGCTCGCGCACAAGCGCACGGTGCTCGGGCGCGCGCTCGCGCGGCATTCGCATGCGATCACGCCGCTCGACGTGCTCGCGACGTTCGGCGGCTTCGAGATCGCGATGATGACGGGCGCGTTTCTCGCGGCGGCGAGCGAGCGGATGACGATCCTCGTCGACGGCTTCATCGCGACGTCCGCGCTGCTGGTCGCCGAGCGGCTCGCGCCGGCTGTGCGCGAATATTGCGTGTTCTCGCACACGTCGCACGAGGCGGGGCACCGCCGGATGCTCGAGCATTTCGGCGCGAAGCCGTTGCTCGCGCTGGACCTGCGGCTCGGCGAGGGCACCGGCGCGGCGCTCGCGCTGCCGCTCGTGCGCGCGGCGGCGGCGTTCATGAGCGAGATGGCGAGCTTCGAATCCGCGGGCGTCGACGATCGTGACGCCTGACCGGCCGGCCGGCCTGCGCGCCGAGCTGCGTTACTTCTTCGTCGCGCTCGGCTATTTCACGCGCGTGCCGGTGCCGCGCGCGATCGGCCATGCGGCGGGCGATCTCGATCAGGCCGCGCGCTACTTCCCGCTGGTCGGCGCATGCGTCGGCGCGTGGGGCGCGCTCGTCTACCTGGCCGCGCTGCGCGTGTTCCCGGCATCGATCGCGGTCGGACTGTCGATCGCCGCGACACTGCTCGCGACCGGCGCATTCCACGAGGACGGGCTTGCCGACAGCTGCGACGCGTTCGGCGGTGGCTACACGCGCGACGATGTGCTGCGCATCATGCACGACTCGCGGATCGGCACGTTCGGCGCCGCCGCGCTCGTGATCGCGCTCGGCCTGAAGTGGCAGGCGCTCGTCGCGCTGCCGCCGCTGCGCGCCGCGTGGACGATGATCGCCGCGCACGCGGCGAGCCGCGTGGCGGCGGTGAGCCTCCTGACGTCGCTCGACTATGTGCGGGCGGAAGGCAAGGCGAAGCCGGTCGCGCGGCGCATGGGGCCGCGCGCCGCGCTCGTCGCGGCGGCGTTCGGGCTGCCGTGGCTGTTCTGGCCGGACTGGCGCATGGGCGTCACCGCGCTCGGCGCGCTCGTGCTGCTGCGCGCGTGGCTCGCACGCTATCTGGTCCGGCGGATCGGCGGCTATACCGGCGATTGCCTGGGCTTCGCGCAGCAACTGGGCGAATTGACGATCTATCTGGTCGTGCTCGGATGGACGTCGTCCTGATTCGCCATCCGGCAGTCGCCGTCGATCCGGGCGTGTGCTACGGGCGCAGCGACGTGCCGCTCGCCGCGTCGGCGCAGGCCGGCGCGCAGGGTGTGCGCGAGCGGCTCGACGCGTTGCGCGCGCCATTGCCGCAGTGCATCTGGTCGAGCCCGCTCGCGCGTTGCGCGTCGGTCGGCGAACGGCTCGCGCAGGCGCTCGGCGTGCCGTTGCAGTACGACGGATGCTGGCAGGAGATGGACTTCGGCGCGTGGGAGATGCGGCGCTGGGACGACATCGACCGCGCGGCGCTCGATGCGTGGGCCGCCGATCTGATGCATGCCTGTGCGCACGGCGGCGAAAGCGTCGCGCGCTTCGCCGCGCGGGTCGCGCAAGGCGTCGACGCGACCGTGCAGGCCGACGCGCCGCAATGGGCAGTCACGCATGCCGGCGTGATCCGCGCGTTTGCGTCGCAGGTGCTGCGCGTGCCGCTCGACGCGCTGTTGTCGCGGACGGTGCCGTTCGGCGGCATCGTGTGGCTGCGCATGCGCGATGCGGCCGGCGCGTGGGAGATCGTGCACTGGGACGCATGAGCGTCGCGCGTCCGTCAGCGTGCGGGCCGCCGCGTGCGCGCGGCGTCGAGGTCCTCGCACAGCGCGGCCGCGCCCTGCGCGACGCGCGGCGACGCGCGGGTCAGCAGGTCGCCGTCGATCGCGAACAGGTTGCCGCGCGCGACGGCCGTCAGCGCCGGCCATGCACGCCAGCGCGCGAGGCTCGGCAGCGCGTCGTTCGACGGCGTCGCACCGGCGCTCGTCGTCACGATCGCTTCGGGATTGGCCGCGAGCACGGCCTCGTCGGTCACCGTCGGCACGAGCGGCTTGAGCGACGCGAACACGTTGCGGCCGCCGCACAGCGCAATCACGTCGCTGATCAGATGCGCGCCGTTGAGCGTCACCAGCGGCCGGTCCCACACCTGGAAGAACACCGTGACGCTCGGGCGCGCCGCATAGCGCGTGCGCAGCGCGGCGACGTCGCGCGTGAACGATGCCGCCGCCGCGTCGGCCGCGGGCTGCGTGCCGAGCAGCGCGCCGAGCTGGCGCAGTGACGTTGCGATGTCGTCGAGATGTTTCGGCTCGCTGTAGAACAGCGGGATGTGCAATGCGCGCAGCGCATCGGTCTGCCGCTCGGCGTTGCCGTGACGCCAGACGACGATCAGGTCGGGCTTCAGCGCGGCGATGCGTTCGAGATCGAGCGACTTGTTGTCGCCGACGCGCGGCACCGATTTCGCGGCGCTCGGGTAGTCGCTGTACGTGACCGTGCCGACGAGCTTCGCGCCGCCGCCTGCCGCATAGATCAGCTCGGTCGCGTGCGGCGCGAGGCTGACCACGCGCTGCGCGGGCGCGGGAAGCGTGACCGTATTGCCGGCGTCGTCGCTTGCGCTGACGTCCGCATGCGCGAACGGGGCGGCGCCGAGCGCGATCAATGCCGCAAGCGCCGGCAGGGCGCGGCGCGCGTCGTTCGTCATCGCGGCTGCGCGCGCAATGCCGGCACGCACTGTGCAAGCGCGCGCTCGAGACGCCGCCATTCGTCGTCGTTGCCCGGCAGGCCGAGGCGCACGCTCGACGGCTGCGCGAAATGGCGCGTCCAGATGCCGTGCCGCGCCAGCGCCGCATGCAAGCCCGCCGCGTTCGGATCGGCGGTCCAACTGAACAGCGGCGTCGAATGCACGACGTAGCCGTGTCCGCGCAGCAGCGCCGCGAGCCGCGCGCCGTCCGCGGCGAGCCGTTCGCGGGCGGCCGCCTGCCACGCACGGTCGGCGAACGCGGCGGCCACCGCGTGACGCGCGGGGCCGCCGACCGTCCATGCGCCCAGCGTGTCGCGCAGCGAGACGATCAGCTCGGGATGGGCCAGCACGAAACCGGCGCGGATGCCGGCGAGGCCGAAGAACTTGCCGACCGAGCGCAGGACGACGAGACCCGGGCGGTTCACGCAAGCGGCGAGCGAGCCAGCCGCGCCCGTATCGGCGAACGCCTCGTCGACGATCAGCGTGCCGCCGCGCGCCGCCAGCTGCGCATGCCAGCCGAGCAGGCGCTCGGCGGCGACGCGCTCGGCGGTCGGGTTGTTCGGACTCCCGACAATCACGTGGCGCAGCGTCGCGGGCAGCGTGTCGACGGCGATGTCGAGCGGTGCGACGCGATGGCCGCGCCGCGCGAACGCGGGCCCGTATTCGCCGTACGCGAGCGGTGCGACGCCCACGTCGCCGTCGGGCAGCAGCGCGGGCAGCGCGCGGATCGCGGCCTGGCTGCCGGCGACCGGCAGCACGTGCGCCGGGTCCGGCGCGCCGTAGTAATCGGCCGCGCACGCGGCGAGCCCGTCGCCGTCGTCGGGCAGGCGGCGCCACGCGTCGGCGGGCACGGGCGGCACCGGATAGCCGACCGGGTTGATGCCGGTCGACAGGTCGAGCCACGCGTCGTACGGAATGCCGTGGCGGCGCGCGGCGTCATGCAGGTTGCCGCCGTGCGCGATGCGGGTGTCAGACATGTTGGGTGCCCATGACGAGGATGGCGCTCGCGACCAGCAGCGCGAGCCAGAGCGCGAGCGTGCGCGTGACGAGCGACAGCGCGGCGACGATGTGCGCGGCGCTCGCGGGCGAACCCGCGCCGAGCACCGGGCGGTGCTCGAGCTCGCCGTGATAGACGGCCGGGCCGCCGAGCTGCACGTTCAGGCTGCCGGCGCCGGCGGCCATCACCGGGCCCGCGTTCGGGCTGTCCCAGTGGCGGGCTTGCGTGCGCCAGCAGCGCCACGCCGACGCGGTGTCGCCAAGCAGTGCGTAGCTCGCGGCCGTGAGGCGCGCGGGCGCCCAGTTCAGCAGGTCGTCGATCCGTGCGGCGGCCCAGCCGAAGGTCAGGAAGCGCGGCGTGCGGTAGCCCCACATCGCGTCGAGCGTGTTCGCGAGCCGGAACATCAGCGCGCCGGGGCCGCCGGCGATGACGAACCAGAAGAGCGCGCCGAAGATCGCGTCGTTGCCGTTCTCGAGCGCCGATTCGACGGCCGCGCGCGACAGCGCGCCCTCGTCGGCGGCGCTGGTGTCGCGCGACACGATGCGCGCGGTCAGCGCCCGCGCGCCCGGCAGGTCGTGCCGGAACAGCGCGGCGGCGATCGGCGCGAGATGGTCGGCGAGACTCTTCGCGCCGAGCGCGAACCAGAGCAGCGCGACGTGCAGCGCGGCCGCGAGCGGCGCGGGCAGCGCGGCGGCCAGCCACGCGGCGATCAAGACCGGCGGCGCGACGGCCGCGAGCCACGCGGCGATGCCCGTCAGGCGGCCGCGCCGGCCCGTGTTCAGCGCCGCTTCGATGCGCGCGGCGAGCCGCCCGAACGCGACGAGCGGATGCGCGGCCGACGGCTCGCCGACCACGCGGTCGACGATGACCGCGATGACCGCGAGCATCGCGACCGTGGGCAACGACAGCATCAGCATGACGCGGGCTCCGTCTTGATCGCGACCGGCACCCCGGCGACGAGCAGCGTGACGCGCGTCGCGAGCGCGGCGACGCGCTGGTTCAGGCGGCCGAGCTCGTCGACGTAGCGGCGCGTCACCGCGCCGAGCGGCACGACGCCGAGCCCGATCTCGTTGCTGACGACGATCACCTTCGCGCGGGCGTCGCGCAGCGCGGCTTCGAGCGCGGCGACGCGCGCTTCGTAGTGCGCGTCGTCGTGCGGTTCGCCTTCGGCCGGGCACAGCAGGTTCGTGAGCCACAGCGTCAGGCAGTCGACGAGCAGGCACGCACCGGGATCGTCGAGTCGCGCGAGGGTTTCGGCGAGCTCGACGGGCGCGTCGGCGAATCCCCAGCTCGCGGGCCGGCGCGCGCGATGATGCGCGATGCGCTGCGCGAATTCGGCGTCGGCAGCCTGTGCGGTCGCGATATAGGTGACGGGGCGGCCGCAGTCGGCCGCGAGCCGCTCGGCATGCGCGCTCTTGCCCGAGCGTGCGCCGCCGAGGACGAAGGTGAGATCGTGCGGAATCATCGCGTGATTGTAACGGCGCGGGCGATAATGCGGCCTTCGATTCGCCACGCCTTTCACACGATGAATGCACCCGAGTTGCGGCCGCGCGGCACGCTGATGATCCAGGGCACGACGTCGGACGCCGGCAAGAGCACGCTCGTCGCGGGCCTGTGCCGCCTGGCGCGCCGCGCCGGCGCGCGCGTCGCGCCGTTCAAGCCGCAGAACATGGCGCTCAACAGCGCGGTGACGGCCGACGGCGGCGAGATCGGCCGCGCGCAGGCGCTGCAGGCGCTCGCCGCGGGCGTCGCGCCGCATACCGATTTCAACCCCGTGCTGCTCAAGCCGACCAGCGACCGCGGCGCGCAAGTGATCATCCACGGCAAGGCGCGCGCGAACCTGAACGCGCGGGCGTACCACGACTACAAGCCGGTCGCGTTCGACGCGGTGCTCGATTCGTATGCGCGGCTGCGCGCCGGCTACGACACGGTGATCGTCGAGGGCGCGGGCAGCCCGGCCGAGATCAACCTGCGCGAAGGCGACATCGCGAACATGGGCTTCGCCGAGCGCGTCGACTGCCCGGTCGTGCTGGTCGCCGACATCGACCGCGGCGGCGTGTTCGCGCATCTGGTCGGCACGCTCGCGTGCCTGTCGGACAGCGAGCGCGCGCGGGTGCGCGGCTTCGTGATCAACCGCTTCCGCGGCGACTTCAAGCTGCTCGAACCGGGCCTCGACTGGCTGCGCGCGCAGACCGGCAAGCCGGTGTTCGGCGTGCTGCCGTACCTGCACGGCCTCACGCTGGACGCGGAGGACATGCTGCCCGCGCAGGCGCGCAGCGGCGCCGCCGCGCACGCCGGCGGCCGCGTGCTGCGCGTCGTCGTGCCGGCGCTGCCGCGGATCAGCAACCACACCGATTTCGATCCGCTGCGCGCGCATCCGCAGGTCGAGTTCACGTACTGGAAGAGCGGGCCCGTGCCGGCCGCCGACCTGCTGATCCTGCCCGGCTCGAAGAGCGTGCAGCGCGATCTCGCGTGGCTGCGCGACGCCGGCTGGGACGCGGCGATCCGGCGGCACCTGCGCTATGGCGGCAAGGTGATCGGCATCTGCGGCGGCATGCAGATGCTCGGCCGCTCGCTCGACGATCCGCTGGGCCTCGAAGGGGCGCCCGGCAGCGTGCCGGGGCTCGGCCTGCTCGAGTTCGACACGACGCTGCAGCCGGACAAGACGCTGAAGAACGTGACGGGCCGCCTGGCCCTGCCGGGCGGCGCGGCCGTGCGCGGCTACGAGATCCACATGGGCGAGACGCGCGGCCCCGCGCTCGCGGCGCCGGCGCTCGAGCTGACGGCCGACGGCGCGGCCGCCGCGCACGCGGACGGCGCGCGGTCCGACGACGGCCAGATCCTCGCCACCTACGTGCACGGGCTGTTCGACACACCGGACGCGTGCGCGGCGCTGCTCGCGTGGGCGGGCCTCGACGCGGCCGAGCGGATCGACTACCCGGCGCTGCGCGAGGCGTCGCTCGAGCGCCTCGCCGACACGTTCGCCGCGCATCTCGACCTGCCGGCGCTGTACGCCGAATTCCGCTGAGCGATTCGTCCTCGCTTTTTCCGTCGCGTGGCGTACAACCAAAGGAGGGCGGATGTCCGTCCGGAGGAGCGCGACGATGAAAGCTCGACGGTGGTGGGCGGTATTGCTGCTGGCGTTGCTGACGGTCCCGACGTGGGCGCAGGCCTGCGATTACGGATCGGGCGGCGGCAGCTCGTCCGGCTACAGCGGATCGCAGGGCAAGGGCGGCGGCTACTGACGCACGAATCGGGGCATGATGGATCATGCCCTTTTTTATTCTGATTCGTTCTCGCGGAGAGATAATTTAAGCGGTGTTGCGTGTTTATTGGTGGAAAAGGTTCGAATAGAGTGCGGTTCATTCCAATCCACTCACGAAGGAACCCCGACATGAACCCGAACCGCCTCAACGATTTCGCCGCCACGCTGCTGCGCGTCGCGCTCGGCGTGCTGTCCTCGCGCACGTCGCGCAGAAGGTGTTCGTCTTCACGCTGCCCGGCACCGCGCAGTTCTTCGCGTCGATCGGCCTGCCCGCGTGGCTTGCGTACGTCACGACGGCCGTCGAGCTGGCGGGCGGCATCGCGCTCCTCGCCGGCTTCCGTGTGCGCGTCGCCGCGCTGGCGCTGCTGCCGTTCATGCTCGGCGCGACGGCCGCGCACCTGCCGAACGGCTGGAGCTTCGGAGCGCCGCACGGCGGCTGGGAATATCCGGCGTTCTGGGCCGTGACGCTCGCCGTGCAGGCGCTCCTGGGCGGCGGCGCATTCGCGCTCGGCGCGCCGCGGGCCGCGGCGCAGCGCGCGGCGTGACCCGGTCCGGCACCGGGCGGCATCGATGCCGCCGGTTCCGGTGATGCCCCATTTGCCGATATCATCGCTCCCTGTATCCGCAATTGTGCGACGCCCGCCTGCCGGCCGGCGCCGCACGGCTTCTTCGGGGGAATTCATGACGGTGATCGTGGTGGCGAATCCGAAGGGCGGCGTCGGCAAGAGCACGCTGTCCACCAATCTCGCTGGTTATTTCGCGGCGCAGGGCGCATGGGTCGCGCTGGCCGATCTCGACCGGCAGCAGTCCGCGCATGCGTGGCTCGACCTGCGCCCGGCCGGGCTGCCCGCCATCGAGGCGTGGGGGCTCGACCCGGATGCGCCGTCGAAGCCGCCGCGCGGCCTCGAATACGCGGTGATCGACACGCCGGCCGGCCTGCACGGCAACCGGCTGAACGTCGCGCTGCAACTCGCGGACAAGGTGATCGTGCCGCTGCAGCCGTCGATGTTCGACATCCTCGCGACCCAGCACTTTCTCGAACGGCTCGCGAACGAAAAGGCGGTGCGCAGGGGCAGCGTCGAAGTCGGCATCGTCGGGATGCGGGTCGATGCGCGCACGCGCTCGTCCGAGCAGCTGCATCGTTTCGTCGAGGGGCTCGAGCTGCCGGTGCTCGGCTACGTGCGCGACACGCAGAACTACGTGCAACTCGCCGCGCACGGGCTCACGCTGTGGGACGTCGCGAAGAGCCGCGTCGACAAGGATCTCGAACAGTGGGGCCCGATCGTCGCGTGGGCGGAGCGCAAGGCGTCGAAGGGCGCATGACGGCACGGCGCGGCTCGGCCGCCGGCGGCAACCGCCCGCACACCGCGCGCACGTGACAAGGGCCGGATTCCGTGCTGGACGGAATCCGGCCCTTTGCATTGGGCGGCGCCGCCTGACGCGGCGCTCCGGCTCAGGACCAGCTCTGGGTCGGCACGTGATCGCGGCTGCCCTTGATCTTGTTGCCGTCGTCGACGAACACGAGGTTCGGCTTCCAGCCGGCCTGCAGTTCGGCTTCGTCGACCATCGCGAACGCCGCGATGATCACGAGATCGCCGAGCTGCGCGCGCCGCGCGGCCGAGCCGTTCAGCGAGATCATCCCGCTGCCGCGTTCGCCCTTGATCGCGTAGGTCGAGAAGCGTTCGCCGTTGTTGATGTTCCAGATGTCGATCCGCTCGTTTTCCGCGATGTTCGCGGCCTCGAGCAGATCCTCGTCGATCGCGCACGAGCCTTCGTAGTGCAATTCGCAGTGCGTGACGGCCACGCGGTGGATCTTCGATTTGAGCATGTGGCGCTGCATGGGGCCTCCTTGATGCGTCGTGATGCGCTGGCGGACGAAAGCCGTCAGATTTCCAGGTTGTCGATGAGGCGCGTCGCGCCGAGCTTCGCGGCCGCGAGCACGACGAGCGGCTCGCCGGCCTCGAGCTCGGCGGCGCTCGGCGCGATCAGGTTCGCGCGCCGGCGGATCGAGATGTAGTCGGGCGCCCAGCCGCGGCCGGCGAGGTGCGCCTGCGCGTGCTGCTCGAGCTTGACGAGGTCGCGCTCGCCGCCGAGCACGCTTTCGCGCACGCGCTGCAGCGTCTTCGCGAGCTCCGGCGCCTCCTGGCGCTCGGCCGGCGCGAGATAGCGGTTGCGCGACGACAGCGCGAGGCCGTCGGTGTCGCGCACGGTCTCGGCCGCGATGATGTCGACCGGCAGCGCGAGCTGCTGGCACATGCGGCGCACGATCATCAGCTGCTGATAGTCCTTCTTGCCGAACACGGCGACGCGCGGCTGCACACAGGCCATCAGCTTCGCGACGACCGTGCACACGCCGGTGAAGAAGCCGGGCCGGAACTCGCCCTCGAGGATCCCGCCGAGGTCGTCCGGCGGCTGCACGCGGTATTCCTGCGGCTCCGGATACATGTCGCGCTCGGTCGGCGCGAACAGCACGTAGACGTTTTCCTTCTGCAGCTTCTCGATGTCGTCCTGCAGCGTGCGCGGATACTTGTCGAAATCCTCGTTCGGGCCGAACTGCAGGCGGTTGACGAAGATGCTCGCCACGACCGGGTCGCCGTGCTGGCGCGCGAGGCGCATCAGCGACAGGTGCCCTTCGTGCAGATTGCCCATCGTCGGCACGAAGGCGGTGCGGTTCTGGCCGCGCAACTGGTCGCGCAGTTCCTGGATCGAGCTGATGACTTTCATGATCGGGTAGCGGGTTCCTCGCGCTGGCGCGCGTTGACGCCTTGGTAGGCGGCGTCGGGGTCGAAGCGGCAAAAAGTAGTATCCGCGGCATCCGCGCGCGGGCGGCGCGTCGGGCGTCGGCGGATTGTAGAGGATTTGGTCGCCGGGCGCATCGATAAAAGGACGATCGTTCACTTTTATCGGGAATGCAGCCGCGCGGGCGGGCCGGGTCCGGCGCGCCGCCCGGCGGTGCGGTTCAGGCGGGCAGGTACGCGAGGCGCACGTAGATCGGCGCGAACGGTTCGGGCTGGGTGATCTCGACGAGCGATTCGCGCGCCAGCTCGAGCATCGCGATGAAGTTCACGACGACGACCGGCACGCCGCGCGACGTGTCGAACAGCTCGGCGAACTCCATGAAGCGCGCGTTCTGCAGCTTGCGCAGGATCAGGCTCATGTGCTCGCGCACCGACAGCTCCTCGCGGGAGATCTTGTGATGCTGGACGAGCTTCGCGCGCTTGAGCACGTCGGCCCACGCGGCGCGCAGGTCGTCGGAATTCACGTCGGGGAAGCGCGGCGTGATGCTCTGCTCGATGTACACCTCGGCGCGCAGGAAGTCGCGGCCGAGCTGCGGCAGCTGGTCGAGGCGCTGCGCGGCGAGCTTCATCTGCTCGTATTCGAGCAGGCGGCGCACCAGCTCGGCGCGCGGATCTTCCGCCTCCTCGCCGGTGTCGGCCTTCTTGACCGGCAGCAGCATCCGCGACTTGATCTCGATGAGCATCGCGGCCATCAGCAGGTACTCGGCCGCGAGCTCGAGGTTCGACGCGCGGATCTGGTCGACATAGCCCAGATACTGCGCGGTGACCTGCGCCATCGGGATGTCGAGCACGTTGAAGTTCTGCTTGCGGATCAGGTAGAGCAGCAGGTCGAGCGGGCCTTCGAACGTTTCGAGGAACACCTCGAGCGCGTCGGGCGGGATGTACAGGTCCTGCGGCAGCTTGAAGAGCGGCTCGCCGTACAGGCGAGCGAACGCCGCGACGCCGTCGACCGTGTCGGGCGTCGAATCGGCACCCGCGGGCGCGGCGACCGCGTCTTCAGGCCGGGCCACGTCAGGCTGGGCCGCATTAGGCCGGGCCGCGTCAGGCCGGGCGGCGCTGGCCTCGTCGGCGGCGCTCACGTCGTCAGAAGTTCTGGTAGTAGACGTAGGACGTCTGCTTCACGCGCGATTCCTGCTGCGCGGCGCGCTCGTCGAGGTCGATCGGCTGCTTGTCCCACAGCAGTGCGCGGCCCTTGCGCTGCTCTTCCTCGAGCGTCGGCTTCTGCTGCTTGAGCTGGTTCAGGAATTGCGTGACGTCGGACTGGTACGGCATGGCTTGGCTTTCCGTTTCAGGGCGGCGCGCAACGCGCCGGATTGTGCGATGGCGGGATTTTACCGCATCGCGGGGAACGGCCGGCGCGAAACGCGCGTCGAACGCGCGGGCGTCGCGCCGTTGCGCGCAAGCATCAAAGCGGCGCGCGGGCGGGGGCGGCGACGTCCGTGTGGTCAAATACGGGTTTTCGAACAATTCACATCATTGAGGGCGAGGTCATATTTGGCGGGGCAGGCACACCTTCAACGAAACACGGCGCATGACGCCGCGCGGGGCGCCCGACGCGGCGACGCCGGCGCGGCCCGGGCCGCGCGCATCCTCGCCGGCTGCCTGGCCGCGCTCGCCGCACTGCCCGCCTGGGCGAAATACGACGTCGAGATCGACGCGCCGCGCGCGGTCCGCAAGCTGCTCAAGTCGCACCTCGACATCGCGCGCTTCGGCAAGCGCGACGACGTCAGCGACGACCAGTTCGACTTCCTCGTCACCGCCACGCCGCAGCAGGTGCGCGACCTGACCGCGACCGAAGGCTATTTCTCGCCGGTCGTGCGCACCGACGTGCGCACGCGCGACGGCAAGCGCAGCGTGCAGATCGCGGTCGATCCGGGGCCGCAGACCGTCGTGTCGTCGGTGGACCTGACGTTCAACGGGCCGGTCGGCTCGGAAGACCCGAAGCAGGAGGCCGCGACGCGCTTCGCGTTCTCGCTGAAGACGGGCGAGCCGTTCACGCAGGCGGGCTGGGACGCCGCGAAGGGCGCCGCGCTCAGGCAGCTGCAGTCGCGCCGCTACCTCGGCGCGAAGATCACCGCGTCCGAGGCGCGCATCGATCCGCGCACGCAGCGCGCGACGCTCGCGGTCACGTTCGACAGCGGCCCGACGTTTACGATCGGCAAGGTCGACGTCGAAGGCGTGCGCCGCTATCCGGAGAAGATCGTCACCAACGTCAATCCGCTGTCCGAAGGCGAGATCTACGACGTGCAGCGGATCACCGAGCTGCAGCGGCAACTGCAGAACACGCCGTATTACGCGAGCGTCGCGATCGACGTCGGCAACGACACCGAGAAGCCGGACCAGACGCCCGTGCACGTGAAGGTCAGCGAGTACCCTTACAACAGCGTGCGCGGCGGAGTCGGCTACGCGACCGACACCGGCCCGCACATCCAGGGCGCGTACACGTACCTCGACACGTTCGGCGCGGCCTGGCCACTGACGGTGTCGGGCCGGCTCGACCAGATCCAGCAGTACGGCCAGGTGCAGCTGTCGATGCCGCCGGGGCCGCGCGCGTGGACCAACAGCGTGCTCGCGTCGTATACGAACACCGACGTGTCGGACACGCGCATCTACAGCGCACGGGTCGGCGTGCAGCGCACCCGCACCGGGCAGTACATCGACTACGCGTATTCGCTGATGTTCTATCAGGACCGGCTCAAGCAGAACGGCGCGGGACCGACCATGAGCCGCGCGCTCGTGCCGCAGTGGGCATGGACGCGCCGCAACGTCGACGATCCGCTGTTCCCGCGCTCGGGCAACCTGATTCATGCGGAGGCCGGCTTCGCGATCAAGAACGTGCTCACCGACCAGACCTTCATCCGCGGCTATGCGCGCGGCCAGCAGTATGTGCCGATCGGCAAGCGCGACCTGTTCGTGTTCCGCGCGGAGCTGGGCGGCGTGTTCACGAGCGGCAGCTCGACCGGCGTGCCGGCGTCGCTGCTGTTCCGCGCGGGCGGCTCGAACTCGGTGCGCGGCTACGGCTACCAGAGCATCGGCAACAGCGTCGCCGGCTCGGTGCTGCCGACCAAGTACCTGACGACCGGCACCGCCGAATACCAGCACTGGTTCAACCGCGACTGGGGCGCCGCGACGTTCTTCGACGTCGGCACCGCGACCGACGCGTGGGGCGAGAAGGTGTTCTACAAGGGCGTCGGCGTCGGCGCGCGCTGGCGCAGCCCGGTCGGCCCGATCAATGTCGACCTCGCCTACGGGCTGCGCAACCACAGCGTGCGCCCGTACCTGACGCTCGGCGTCGCATTCTGACCCAACCGATTCATCCATCACGCACCGCATGACGAAGGACGCCCACGACACGCCGCCGCCCCACGATCCGGACTCGCCCGAGCGCGCGCCCGAGGATGCGCCGCGCCGGTCGCGGCTCGTGCGCGGCGTCGCGTGGACGCTGGCCGGCGTCGTGCTGCTCGTCGTGCTGGTGGCGGGGCTCGCGCTCGCCGCGGTCACGACCGAGCGCGGCACCCGGCTCGCGTGGCAGACGGCGGTGCACGTGCTCGGCGGGCGGCTCGCGGGCACGCTCGAAGGCGGCGCGCTGGCCACCGGCGTGCGCCTGCGCGCGTTCGCGTGGACGAGCCCGGACGGCACGGGCACGGAGGTGCGGATCGACCGTCTCGACGGCCGTTGGGCGTTGACCCGCGCGCCGCTGCGCCTGACGATCGACGCGCTGCGCGCGGGCACGATCGACGTGCGGATCGTGCCGGGGCCGCCGACGCCGACCGTGATGCCGCAGGACCTGCGCCTGCCGCTGCAGCTGCGGATCGTCGACCTGCGCTTCGACCGTCTCGCGATCCACGAAGGCGGCTCGACGACGCAGCTCGACCATCTCGCGCTGAGCGGCCGCAGCGACGGCCGCCACCATGAGCTTGCGCTCGAGCGGCTCGATACGGAGTACGGCGCGCTGAGTGCGCGCGCGAAGCTCGACGGCGTGCGGCCGTTCGCGCTGACGGGCGACGCGACCTACGCGGGCAAGCTTGCGGACGAACCGGTCAACGCGAGCGCGAACGTATCGGGTTCGCTCGAAGCGCTCGTCGCCGACGTCACTGCGAGCGGGATGAAGCTCAACGGGCGCGCGCATGTCGAGGCCGCGCCGTTCGGCGCGGTGCCGCTCACGCGCGCGTCGCTCGCGTTCGATCACGTGAACCCGCAGGCGATCGCGCCGGGCGCGCCGGCCGCCGATCTCGCGGTGCGCGCGGAGCTGGCGCCCGTGACCGCGCCGGCGAAGGGGTTCGCGGTGACCGGCCCGGTGTCGATCGTCAACGCGAAGCCCGGCACGCTCGGCGAGTACCTGCTGCCCGTCGTCGACGCACATGCGACCGTCAATCTCGACGCGCACGCGCAGCGGATCGACGGCCTCGCGCTGAAGCTGGTCCGCGACGGCAGCGTGACGGGTGGTGGCGCGCTCGCGGGCGGCAAGGGCCGTTTCGACCTGAAGGTCGCGAATCTCGACCTCAATGCGTTCGTGGCTGAACTGCGCCCGATGCGGCTCGGCGGGCCGGTCGGCGTGACGCTCGCGCGCGGCGTGCAAACCGTCGAGTTCGACCTGAACGATCCGAAGCTCGCGCTCGGCGCGCGCGCGAAGGTCGCGCTGACGCCGCAGCAGACGGTGCTGACCGATGCGCGCGTGACGGCGGCCAAGGGGCGCATCGACCTGAGCGGCGTGTTCCGCCACGACGCGCATTCGAGCTACGACGCGAAGGCGACGCTCGCCGACTTCGATCCGCTGCTGCTCGCCGCGATGCGCGCGCCGCCGGCAGCCGCCGGCAAGGCGGCCGGGAATGTGCCCAAGGCTGCGCCCGCGAAGCGCGGCGAGACACGCGTGAACGGCACGCTGACCGCGTCGGGCGCGTTCGCGCCGCAAGTGTCGACGAAGGCGACCTTCAAGCTCGGCGACAGCCTGTACGACGGCTTGCCGCTGACCGGCGCGGGCATCGTGCAGCTCGCGGGCGCGCGGATCCTGCCGAGCAACGCGAACCTGTCGATCGCGGGCAACCGCGTCGACCTGCGCGGCAGCTTCGGCGCGCCCGGCGACCGGCTGCGCTTCGTCGTCGATGCGCCGCAGCTCGACCGGCTCGGCTTCGGCGTCGCGGGGCTCGTCGAGGCGCAGGGCGACCTGACCGGCAGCTTCGCGCACCCGAACGTGACCGCGACCTACAAGGCGCAGGGCGTCGTGTTCGGCGCGAACCGGATCGGCGCCGCGCAGGGCCGTGCCGACATTCGCGACGGCGCGCACGGCGCGCTGGTGTTCACGGCCGACGCGAGCAACGTGGCGCTCGGCTCGCTGCAGCTGAAGACGCTGCGCGCGAACCTCGACGGCACGCGCGCGAAGCACACGCTCGACGCGTCGGCGCTCGGGATGGCGGGCGGGCGCGTGATCGACCTGACGGTCGCGGCGAACGGCGGCGTCGTCGAAAGCCGCGACGGGATGCGCTGGGACGGCACCGTGACGCGCCTTGCGAACCGCGGCACGCCGGCCTTCGCGCTGCAGTCGCCGCTCGCCGTATCGGCGGGCGCCGGGCGCGTGACGCTCGGCGCGGCGAAGCTCACGCTCGAAGGCGCGGCGATCGACCTGAAGACCTTCGTGTTCGACCACGGCTTGCTGCGCTCGGTGGGCACGGTGAGCGGCGCGTCGGTCGCGCGCTTCCTCGAGGTCCGCCAGGAACTGACGGGCGAGCGAGCGCCGGTGCGGACCGACGTGGTGCTCGACGCCGACTGGGATTTCGCGCTCGGCGCGAGCGCGACCGGCCATCTGCAGGTCAGACGGCGCAGCGGCGACGTGACCGTCGAGACCGCGCGCGGGATCGCGTCGCTCGGGCTCACCGACCTGCAGGCGCGCGCCGTGTTCGGCGCGGGCAACCGGCTGAACGTGACCGTGCAGGGCAAGGCGAACCGGGTCGGCACGCTCGACGCGAGCGTCGCGGTGCCGTTCGCGCCGCGCGACGGCATGCTCGCGGTCGCCGACGACGGCCCGCTGTCGGGCCGCATCGAGGCCGACGTCCCGTCGCTGAGGGCGACCGGCAACCTGTTCGGGCCGAGCTACCTGCTCGGCGGGCGCGCGGCGCTGAAGCTGACGGTCGCCGGCACGCCGGCGAAGCCGAACGTGTCCGGGATGCTGACGGGCGACGACCTGTCCGCGACGCTCGTCGACCAGGGCGTGCAGCTGAAGGACGGCATCGTGCGCATCCGGCTGGCGGAGAACCTCGTCGAATTCCAGCAGGTCGAGTTCCACGGCGGCAACGGCACGCTGCGCGCGATCGGCCGCGTGCGGCTCGACAACGAGGCGCCCGACCTGACCGCGAGCATCGTCGCCGACAAGCTCGAGCTGTTCGCGGCGCCGGACCGCAAGCTGTCGCTGTCGGGCAAGGCGACGGTCGCGAACGAGGGGGCGCACGGCGGGCTCGCGATCGACGGCAAGTTCGTCGTCGACCATGCGCTGTTCGACCTGCCGGAACAGGCGGCGCCGCACCTGTCCGACGACGTGGTGATCGTGCGTCAGGACAGCACGGTGCGCGGCGAGACGCAGACCGGCACCGCGGTCGCGAAGCCGCAGCAGGCGACCGACAAGCCTGCGCCGTCGCTCGCGCCGCGCGCGAACATCGACATCGGCCTCGGCAACGACTTCCGCTTCAAGGGCCACGGCGCGGATCTCGGGCTGCGCGGCACGATCACCGTGATGAGCGCGCCCGGCGTGCCGCTGCGCGCGGTCGGCAACGTGCGCGTGACGGAAGGCTCGACGTACACGTCGTTCGGCCGCAAGCTCGCGGTCGAGAACGGCTTCTTCACGTTCAACGGCCCGGTGTCGAACCCGGGCATCAACATCCTCGCGATGCGGCGCAACCAGGAAGTCGAGGCGGGCGTGCAGGTGACGGGCACGATCCAGGCGCCGACGGTGAAGCTCGTGTCGGAGCCGAACGTGACCGACAACGAGAAGCTGTCGTGGCTGCTGTTCGGCCACGGCACCGACCAGGGCAACAACGTCGGCCAGCAGAACGCGATGACCGCCGCGCTCGCGCTGCTCGGCAGCGCGACCGGCAAGCGCGTCGCGCAGAGCATCGGCCTCGATGAATTCTCGATCGGCCGCAGCGACGTCGGCCTGACCGATCCGCAGGTCGTGCAGATCTCGAAGGCGATCAACGAGCGCTTCGTGCTCGGCTACGAGCAGGGGCTGCAATCGGCGGCCAACGCGTTCAAGGCGACGATCAACCTGACGCGCTTCTGGTCGGTGTCCGCGTACGGCGGCACGTTCCAGGGCGTCGACCTGAACTACACGCGGCGCTTCGACCGGTGGTTCGGCCAGCGGTGACGGCGGCGCGCGCGCAACCGGCTCAACGGTCGTTCGCGCCTGCCGCCGCGCACGCGGCGTATCCTTCCTGCGAGTCGGCGACCGTGACGTCGACCTGCAACAGCCGACCGCGCGCATCGATCCGCCGCGCGCGGAAGTAGTGACGGTAGCGCAGCGCGGCGGCCGCGACAGGCGGCGTGATCCGCGCATTCCACGATTCCAGCGAAAAGCCGTCGGCTTCCAGCCATTGCAGCAGCCGCGACACGCCCGCGTCGTCGGGCGGCACCACGAGGTCGACGTCGTTCAGCGGCGTATCGGTGTCGTCGTCGGCGTCGCCATCGCCATGGCCCGCTTCGGCCGCGAGCCGGCGCGCGAAGCCGCCGATCACGGCGAACGCGAAGCCGTCGCGCGTCAGCGCGGCGACGAGCGCACGGGCGGCGTCGGCGTCGCTCGCAAGCGGCGCCTTGCGGCACACGAGCGCGTACTCGTGCGTGCGATCGGTCGCGCCGTCGCCGTGCGGCGCGGGGCCGCCCGCGCGTTCGTAGATCAGCACGCGTTCCTCGTGCAGCACGAAGCGTTCGCCGAGCAGCCGCGCGACATCCCACGCGAGCGGCACGAACCGGCCGCCGAGGCGCAGGTTCTGCGCCATCGCGATGCACCAGCCACCCGGTTCGAGCAGCGCGTGCACGCCCGCGAATACGTTGCGCATCCGTTCCAGATACGGCGCGTAGTGCGCGACGCCGTACAGCTGCCCGTCGGCCGCCTTGCCGGGCAGCTCGTCGCAGCCGAAATACGGCACGCTCGTCAGGCACAGCGTGAACGGGCCGCCGGCGTCGCGCGCGGCGGCTTGCGTCGCGGCGGTCGACAGGTCGCCCGCGAGCACCGGATGGCGGCCGGCCGCGGCGCCCGCCCGCGCGAGCCGTTCGCGCGCGAACGCCGCGCGCTCCGGATCGACCTCGACGCCGAGCGCCGGCGCGCCGCATTGCGCGGCGGCGACGAGCGTCGTGCCGAAGCCGCAGAACGGATCGACGATCCAGCCGCCCGGCGTCGCGTGGCTGCCGATGAACGGCACCATCTGCTCGACCCAGCCGCAATCACGCGCGGCGAATGAATCCCGCGCGCGCAGGTCGGCGGGCAGGGTGGTGTCGGCGGCCTCTTCGGTCAGGCGCAGCCAGCTAGTCACGGTGGTCATCGTCGCTCCACAGGATGTCGCGCGTCGGTTGCCAGCCCGCGCACAGGTTGCCGTTCGGATGAAATACGAGCTTGTACACGGCGTCGCGCAGTTCATGCTCGCGCATCGCGCCGTAGTCGGACGCCTCGAACACGACCTCGAACCCGTCGCGGTGCGCCCAGCGCGCGTTCCAGAAGTAGTAGCCGCCCGTCAGCGCGATCGGCTCGCACCGGGACGCGAACGCGGGGTCGGCGACGCACGCGAGCAGCAGCGCGTCGATCGCGATCCGCGCGTGGTCGACGTAGCGCCGCGTCGCGTTGTGCCGGTACGTGTCGGGCAGCGCGGAGAACTCGCGGAAGATCACGGCGCTCGCGCCGAGCACGCGTGCGCGGTCCAGATAACGGAGCACGTCGGCCGGCGTCTCGACGCCGCCGCGCTGCACGATGCAGACGAGCTTGACCGGGAAGCGCTCGCGCGCGGCGGCGAACGCCGTCTCGAACGCGGCGTCGCGCATCACGGGCTGGCCGGGGCGAAAGCGCATGATCGACTGGTTCACGTCGTCGCGATCGTGATGGCGCGACCATTCGAGCCACGACAGCCCGAAGCTCGCGAGCGCGGGCAGCAGCGCGCCGCCGTGCTCGACGAGGCCCGCGCCGTTCGTGTACAGCACGCTGCCGCCGACGTCGGGGCCGTCGTCGCCGGCCGCGCCGAGGGTCGCGACGAGCGACAGCAGCCAGCCCGGATCGTCGGTGTTCTCTAGTCCGGACAGCGAATACGACAGCGGCACGCCGCGCAGCGCCCGCAGCGCGCGGCCGAGCCGGTCGAAATAGTTCGCGCCCGGGCGCAGGCTCGCGGCCATCGGGCCGGACGCAGTCTCGTCGACGAGCGTTTCCGAGCAGAACCGGCAGCGCGCGGAGCAGGGCTGCGCGGCGGCGTAGGGCGTGAACGTCAGCGGCTGCGCGAAGCGGATCGCGCGTTTGCCGAGCATGTGCGTGTGCCAGCGGGCATTGTCGTCGGCGGGCGGCTCGCGCAGCGCGAGCCACGCGAAGCGTTCGGCGAGCGCGCCGAACGCACGGCTGTGCGCGACGAGCGGCGCGACGCCGTTCGCGTCGGCGACCGGCACGAGCGGGATCGTCATCGGGGAACGGGTGCGGCTCATGCGGGACGACGCGCGCGTCCGGCCGGCCGGGAAGGTGTCGGGTGCGTTTTCATTTCGTTGTTCTGTGGGCGGAGCCCGCCGCCACGGCCCGTGGCCGACCGCTCGCGGCGGTCTTCGGAATCCGGCGGGTTCCGGTGCTGCATATTGCGTCAGCATGCGCGAGCGGCTGCCGCGCAAGCCGACATGGTAGCGGAATCCGTCCGCGGTACGCACCGCGCGGCTCAAACATAAAAAAAGCCCCGCACGCTTCGTGCGGGGCTGTCGCGCAAAAGCGGCGGCGCGCGCCGCTTACTTCACGCGCATGCCGGGCTTCGCGCCGCTGTGCGGCTCGAGGATGTAGAGGCCCGGCTCGGCCTTCTCGTCGGTTGCCGACGCCGCGAGCACCATCCCTTCGGACAGGCCGAACTTCATCTTGCGCGGCGCGAGGTTCGCGACCATCACGGTCAGCTTGCCGACGAGCTGCTCCGGCTGGTACGCGGACTTGATCCCGGAGAACACGTTGCGGGTCTTCTCCTCGCCGACGTCGAGCGTGAGCTGCAGCAGCTTGTCCGAGCCTTCGACCGCCTGGCACGCGACGATCTTCGCGATGCGCAGGTCGATCTTCGCGAAATCGTCGATCGAGATGGGCGCGTCGGTGCCGTCCGCGCCGTTCGCGGCCGCTGCGGGCTTCGCGTTCGCCTTCGCGGCCTTGGCGTCGGCCGTCGCGGCTTTCGCAGCCTTCGCACTGCCGGCCGCATCCGTCGAGGCGCCCGCGCCGGCCAGCGAATCGCGATTCGCGGCGAGCAGCGCGTCGATCTGCTTCGCGTCGACGCGGGTCATCAGGTGCTGGTACGCCTTGATCGGCTGTTCCGACGACAGCGGCTTCGCGGCGTCGGCCCATGCGAGCGGCGCGATGCCGAAGAACGCCTCGACCGCAACCGCCACGCGCGGCATCACCGGCTTCAGCGCGAGCGACAGCAGGCGGAACGCCTCGAGGCTGACGCTGCAGGTCTCGTGCAGCGCGACGGCGTTGGCCGGATCCTTCGCGAGCTCCCACGGCTTCGCGCCGTCGACGTAGGCGTTGACTTCGTCGGCGAGCTCCATCGTGTGGCGCAGCGCGCGGCCGTATTCGCGGGCCTCGTAGTGCGCGGCGATGCCGGGAATCGCGTCGCGCAGCTTCGCGACGAGCGGGTGGTTCATCGCGCTGTCCTGCACGCGGCCGTCGAAGCGCTTGAGCAGGAAGCCCGCCGCGCGGCTCGCGATGTTCACGTACTTGCCGACGAGGTCGCTGTTCACGCGCGCCTGGAAGTCGTCGAGGTTCAGGTCGAGGTCTTCCATCGTCGCGTTCAGCTTCGCGGCGAAGTAGTAGCGCAGCCACTCGGGGTTCAGGCCCGTGTCGATGTAGCTTTGCGCGGTGATGAACGTGCCGCGCGACTTCGACATCTTCGCGCCGTCGACCGTCAGGAAGCCGTGCGCGAACACGTTGGTCGGCGTGCGGTGGCCGGAGAACTCGAGCATCGCGGGCCAGAACAGCGTGTGGAAGTACAGAATGTCCTTGCCGATGAAGTGGTACTGCTCGGCGGTCGAGCCCTTGCGGATCCACGCGTCGAAATCGATCCCGCGCTGGTCGCACAGGTTCTTGAAGCTCGCGTAGTAGCCGACCGGCGCGTCGAGCCACACGTAGAAATACTTGCCGGGCGCGCCCGGGATCTCGAAGCCGAAGTAGGGCGCGTCGCGCGAGATGTCCCAGTCGGCGAGCTTCGCTTCGCCGGCGTCGCCGAGCCATTCGCGCATCTTGTTGGTTGCTTCCGGCTGCGCGAGGCCGCTCACCCAGTCGCGCAGGAACGCTTCGCAGCGCGGATCGGACAGGCGGAAGAAGTAGTGCTTCGACGTCTTGCGCACCGGCGTCGCGCCCGACACCACCGAATACGGGTTCAGCAGCTCGGTCGGCAGGTAGGTCGAGCCGCACACTTCGCAGCTGTCGCCGTACTGGTCCTTCGCATGGCACTTCGGGCACTCGCCCTTGATGAAGCGGTCCGGCAGGAACATTTCCTTGACGGGATCGTACGCCTGCTCGATCTCGCGCTCGGCGATCAGGCCGTTTTCCTTCAGCGCGACGTAGATCTGCTCGCTCAGCACGCGGTTCTCGTCCGAATCGGTCGAGTAGAAGTTGTCGAACGACACGCCGAAGCTGTCGAAGTCGCGCTTGTGCTCGGTCCACACGCGGTCGATCAGCTGCTTCGGCGTCAGCCCTTCCTTCTCGGCGCGCAGCATGACCGGCGTGCCGTGCGTATCGTCGGCGCCGATGTAGTAGACCTCATGGCCGTGCATTCGCAGCGTCCGCACCCAGATGTCGGTCTGGATGTACTCGACCAGGTGGCCGATGTGGATCTGGCCGTTGGCATACGGCAGAGCGGACGTGACGAGAATCTGGCGGCGGCCTTGCGGCGCGGCCTGCACGAAAGTGAGGTCGGATGCGGACATAGGGTCTGTAGAGGAACGGCGGGAAACCACTGGAAACAGCGATTCTAGCAGGGGCGCGGGCCGGACAGGCGGGTGGCCGGCGCAGGCCGCGCGGGCGGGACGCAGCGGGCCGCAAGCGGCGTGCCCGGGTGTCGGATGTTGCGATGCAGCACAAATTGTGCAGGCAAAAAAAACCGGGGCGGATACGGCCCCGGAGCAACAACGACAAGAGGAGAATGGTGACGCGCCGGCAACACCAGCCACGTACCGTAAAGAAAGACCACGGAACGCGACAGAAGTTCGAAATTTTTTTCGATTTGTTACATGCCCCGCCGGAAGCCTTGTCCGGCGGGGCAGTGCGGGCGACGCGAGCCGTGCATTCCCCGCCTGCGCGCTTAGTGCTGCGCAGCGCGCAGGTAGATCTCGACGCGGCGGTTCTGCGCGCGGCCGGCTTCGGTCGCGTTGTCGGCGATCGGGTTCGACGCGCCCATGCCTTGCGCCGACAGGCGGCCGCCGGCGACGCCGCGCTGCGTCAGCGCGTTGACGACGCTCTGCGCGCGGTTCTGCGACAGCGTCTGGTTCAACCCCGCCGAGCCGGTGCTGTCGGTGTAGCCGACGACCGACGCGGTGACCTGCGGGTTCTGGTTCAGCGTCGTCGCGAGGTCGTTCAGCAGCGGCGTGAACGCCGGCGTGATCGCGTACTGGTTCGTCGCGAACGTCACCGAGCTCGGCACGTTCAGCTTCAGCGAGCCGTCCGGCTGCTCGGTCACCTGCGTGCCGGTCTGGGCCGCCGACGGCGCGAGCTTGTTCTTGATCGCCTGCCAGTTGTAACCCGTCACGCCGCCGACCAGCGCGCCGACGCCTGCGCCGATCGCCGCGCCCTTGCCGCCGCCCGCCAGCGCGCCGATGCCGGCGCCCAGTGCGGCGCCCGCGCCGGTGCCGACGGCCGTGTTGGTGCCTTGCGGCGACGTCGCGCAGCCGGCGAGAACCGCACCGGCCAATACGAAGACCGACAGGCGAGTCGCGATTTTCATGTTCATGTTGGATTCCTCTCTTGGTTGAACGAGTCGACAACGACAACAACAGGTACGGCTTCCCGGGCAGGCCCGCCCGGAAAAAGAGGGGGCGATCCTGCACGCGCGGCGGCCGCCGCGGCGACCGCATGCCCTGCCCGGCAGCGTGGCTGTTCGGGCAGCGCGACGCGTCAGCCTCTACAATATAGGCAGTACGGGGTCGATTTGGCCCCATGGCGTGCCGCACGCGAAGATTGCGCCGGCCGGCGCGTTCGCGCAATGGCATGCAACAGATTCTTTCACTTTTCCCGATTTTCGCCGCGTTATTTGATAATTCTTGACGTTTGACGGCGGAAAGAACGTTTTCACGGAGTTTCGATGAGCATTGACCGGGCACTCGTCGACGCCGCGCTCGCGGCTGTCGTTGATCCCAACACCGGCCGCCCGTATGCGGCCAGCAAGGGCGTGCGCAACGTCGCGATCGACGGCGACGTCGTGAGCGTCGACGTCGTGCTCGGCTATCCGGCGAAGAGCCTTCACGACGACGTGCGCGCGCGCGTGAGCGCTGCGCTCGAGGCCGTGCCGGGCGTGCGCGACGCGCGCGTCGCCGTTTCGCAGGACATCGTCGCGCATACCGTGCAGCGCGGCGTCAAACTATTGCCGAACGTGAAGAACATCGTCGCGGTCGCGTCCGGCAAGGGCGGCGTCGGCAAGAGCACGACGGCCGTCAACCTCGCGCTCGCGCTGGCCGCGGAAGGCGCGTCGGTCGGCATCCTCGATGCCGACATCTACGGCCCGTCGCTGCCGACGATGCTCGGCATCCATGGCCAGCGGCCCGAGTCGCCGGACAACCAGTCGATGAACCCGCTCGTCGGCCACGGGCTGCAGGCCAACTCGATCGGCTTCCTGATCGAGGAGGACAACCCGATGGTGTGGCGCGGCCCGATGGCGACGTCGGCGCTGGAGCAGCTGCTGCGCCAGACCAACTGGCGCGAGCTCGACTACCTGATCGTCGACATGCCGCCGGGCACCGGCGACATCCAGCTGACGCTCGCGCAGCGCGTGCCGGTGACGGGCGCGGTGATCGTCACGACCCCGCAGGACATCGCGCTGCTCGACGCGAAGAAGGGCCTGAAGATGTTCGAGAAGGTCGGCATCCCGATCCTCGGCATCGTCGAGAACATGAGCATCCATGTGTGCTCGAACTGCGGCCACGAGGAGCACATTTTCGGCGCCGGCGGTGCGCAGCGGATGTCGCAGGACTACGGCGTGAACGTGCTCGGCAGCCTGCCGCTCGACATCGCGATCCGCGAGCAGGCCGACGGCGGCGCGCCGACGGTCGCGGCGGATCCGGACGGCAAGCTTGCGCAGCGTTACCGGGAAATTGCGCGCGGCGTGGCGCTCGCGATTGCCGAGCGCGCGCGCGACATGACGTCGAAGTTTCCGAGCATCGTTGTTCAAAATACGTAAAACCCTTGCGGGGCGGGGCCGGACGCTGTTTACGCCGCCGCGATGCGCGGTATCATGGCGACTTTTCCAGGGTCCCTTTACCCGTCCGGCGGGCGCCGCGTCACACGCGGCGCCCGCCGGCATGAGGAACGCATGAACGAACGACATCACGGCGTGCGCGCCGGCAGCGTGCGGCACGCGCTGCTGGCCGCCGCCGCGCTGGGCCTGTTGGCCGGCTGTACCTCTTTTTCATCGACGCACGAAAAGCGCGCCGATGCGCAACTGCAACCGACGGTCGGGTCGCAGGCGCGCGGCATGGTGACGCTCGTCGAGCGCCCCGACGGCGTGCAGGTCACCTACAACCTGGTGGGCCTGCCGCCGAACAGCGACCACGCGCTGCAGGTGCACGAACGCGGCGACTGCAATGCGGGCGACGGCTCGAGCGCCGGCCAGGTGTTCGCGCCGGCCGCCGACCGGCTGCGCGCGGGCGCGCGCGTCGCTGGCGACCTCGGCAATATCCACGCGGACGCGAACGGCGTCGCGGCGGGTTTCATCGTCGCGCCCGACCTGGCGCTCGACGGCGTGCGCTCGGCGTTCGGCCGCTCGGCGCTCGTGCATCGCGACCCGAGCGATCCGGCGTTCCCGCAGCACGGCGCGGGGCCCGCGCTCGCGTGCGGCGTGATCCGTTGATGACGAGGGCCGCATGCGCGCCGTCGCGATCGCGTAAAATGTGCGCCTTTCCCGGCCGCCGTCCCGTGCGGTCGGCCCTCCCTGACAGTCACGCAGCGTTTTCTGGCGCCCAGATATGAAACGACCCACACGCTCACTTCGTTCGCTGCCCCCCGAGGGGGCGGTCAGCCTCCTTGGGGCGGCCCGGCGGAGGCTGACATGAGCATCAAGTCCGACAAGTGGATCCGGCGCATGGCCGAAGAGCACAAGATGATCGAGCCGTTCGTGCCCGATCAGGTCCGTGCGTCCGAGGACGGCCGCAGGATCGTCAGCTACGGCACGTCGAGCTACGGCTACGACATCCGCTGCGCCGACGAATTCAAGATCTTCACGAACATCAACTCGACGATCGTCGATCCGAAGAACTTCGACGAAGGTTCGTTTGTCGATTTCAAGGGCGACGTGTGCATCATCCCGCCGAACTCGTTCGCGCTGGCCCGCACCGTCGAATATTTCCGCATTCCACGCACCGTGCTGACGGTCTGCCTCGGCAAGTCGACCTACGCGCGCTGCGGGATCATCGTCAACGTGACGCCGTTCGAGCCCGAATGGGAAGGCTACGTCACGCTGGAATTCTCGAACACCACGCCGTTGCCCGCGAAGATCTACGCGAACGAAGGCGTCGCCCAGGTGCTCTTCTTCGAGAGCGACGAGGTGTGCGACGTGTCGTACGCGGATCGCGGCGGCAAGTATCAAGGGCAACGGGGTGTCACGCTGCCGAAAACCTGATCTGGTTGCATATCAGCCATACACCGACCGGTTATCAGGTGACCGCTGCGCGTGAAGCGCCGCGGTCGTTCTTTTTGGAGATTCGCCCATGAAGTTTCGTTTCCCCGTCGTGATCATCGACGAAGATTTCCGCTCCGAGAACATCTCGGGCTCCGGCATCCGGGCACTGGCCGAAGCGATCGAGAAGGAGGGCGTCGAAGTCCTCGGTCTCACGAGCTACGGCGATCTGACGTCGTTCGCGCAGCAGTCGAGCCGCGCGTCGTGCTTCATCCTGTCGATCGACGACGACGAACTCATGCTCGGCGAAACCGGCCCGGACGGCGAGCTGCCCGAACTGGCCACCGCGATCATCGAGCTGCGCGCGTTCGTCAGCGAAGTGCGCCGCCGCAACGCGGACATCCCGATCTTCCTGTACGGCGAGACGCGCACGTCGCGCCACCTGCCGAACGACATCCTGCGCGAGCTGCACGGCTTCATCCACATGTTCGAGGACACGCCGGAGTTCGTCGCGCGCCACATCATCCGCGAGGCGAAGGTCTATCTCGACTCGCTCGCGCCGCCGTTCTTCAAGGAACTGGTCAAGTACGCGGACGAGGGCTCGTACTCGTGGCACTGCCCGGGCCACTCGGGCGGCGTCGCGTTCCTGAAGAACCCGCTCGGCCAGATGTTCCACCAGTTCTTCGGCGAGAACATGCTGCGCGCGGACGTCTGCAACGCGGTCGACGAGCTCGGCCAGCTGCTCGACCACACGGGCCCGGTGGCCGCGTCCGAGCGCAACGCGGCGCGCATCTTCAGCGCCGATCACCTGTTCTTCGTGACCAACGGCACGTCGACGTCGAACAAGATCGTCTGGCACGCGACGGTCGCGCCCGGCGACATCGTGCTCGTCGACCGCAACTGCCACAAGTCGATCCTGCACGCGATCACGATGACGGGCGCGATTCCGGTGTTCCTCACGCCGACGCGCAACCACTTCGGCATCATCGGCCCGATCCCGCGCGACGAGTTCAAGCCGGAGAACATCCGCAAGAAGATCGAGGCGAACCCGTTCGCGCGCGAGGCGATGCGCCAGAATCCGGACATGAAGCCGCGCATCCTGACGATCACGCAGAGCACGTACGACGGCGTCGTCTACAACGTCGAGATGATCAAGGACCTGCTCGGCGACCTGCTCGACACGCTGCACTTCGACGAAGCGTGGCTGCCGCACGCGACGTTCCACGAGTTCTACCGCGACATGCACGCGATCGGCGACGGCCGGCCGCGCACCGGCGCGCTCGTGTTCGCGACGCACTCGACCCACAAGCTGCTCGCCGGCATCTCGCAGGCGTCGCAGATCGTCGTGCAGGATTCGGAGAACCGCACGTTCGACAAGCACCGCTTCAACGAGGCGTACCTGATGCACACGTCGACGAGCCCGCAGTACGCGATCATCGCGTCGTGCGACGTCGCGGCCGCGATGATGGAGCCGCCGGGCGGCACCGCGCTCGTCGAGGAGTCGATCGCCGAGGCGATCGACTTCCGCCGCGCGATGCGCAAGGTCGACGCCGAGTACGGCGACGACTGGTTCTTCAGCGTGTGGGGCCCGGAAGACCTCGCGCAGGAAGGCATCGGCTCGCGCGAGGACTGGATGCTGAAGCCGAACGACCGCTGGCACGGCTTCGGCCCGCTCGCGGAAGGCTTCAACATGCTCGACCCGATCAAGGCGACGATCATCACGCCGGGGCTCGACGTGGACGGCGAATTCGGCGAGACCGGCATCCCGGCCGCGATCGTCACGAAGTACCTCGCCGAGCACGGGATCATCGTCGAGAAGACGGGCCTGTACTCGTTCTTCATCATGTTCACGATCGGCATCACGAAGGGCCGCTGGAACTCGATGGTGACCGAGCTGCAGCAGTTCAAGGACGACTACGACAACAACCAGCCGCTGTGGCGCGTGCTGCCGGAATTCGTCGCGCAGCATCCGCGCTACGAGCGCGTCGGCCTGCGTGACCTGTGCACGCAGATCCACGACGTGTACCGCGCGAACGACATCGCGCGCCTGACGACCGAGATGTACCTGTCGGACATGGAGCCCGCGATGAAGCCGTCGGACGCGTTCGCGAAGCTCGCGCACCGCAAGATCGACCGCGTGCCGCTCGACGAGCTCGAAGGCCGCGTGACGAGCATCCTGCTGACGCCGTACCCGCCGGGCATTCCGCTGCTGATCCCGGGCGAGCGCTTCAACAAGACGATCGTCAACTACCTGCGGTTCGCGCGCGACTTCAACGAGCGCTTCCCGGGCTTCCACACCGACATCCACGGCCTCGTCGCGGAAGAGGTGAACGGGCGCGTCGAGTACTTCGTCGACTGCGTGCGCGATTGACGATGGAACGGAATCGAATCGGGACGATGCGCGCGGCCGTGGCCGCACTCGTCGCCTGGTCGGCCTGGTCGGCGGGATTGGGCGCGGCGCATGCGGAAGTCGCGGCGGCCGATCCGGTCGACGTCGCGATGCGGCAGTGCCTCGCGCAGCGCGACCGCTCGTCGACGGCCGGGCAGATCCAGTGCATGGGCGAAGCGCAGCAGCAGTGGCAGACGGTGATGGACGCCGCGTACAAGCGCCTGCTGAACGACGCGCCCGCCGACGCGAAGCGCGGCTGGCAGGAGAGCCAGCGGCGCTGGCTGATGTGGCGCAAGGACGAGGCGCACCTGCTGAAGGCCGTGTATGACACGACGCGCGGCACGATGTATGCGATGGCGAGCGCCGACATGCAGCTGCAGCCGGTGCGCGAGCGCGCGCTCGCGCTGCGGGCGGCGGCCGATCGTTATGCGGCGCCGGCCGGCGGGGCGGCGCAGAAGGCGGCGGACAACGGCGCGGCGAATGCGGCGGCGGGCGGCCCGGCGAACGCGCCCAGGAACGACGCGCGCGATCCGTTGCGCCGCATCCGGCCGTGCGAGCAGGACGCCGCGTGCGAGCACGCGCTGTTCGACCTGAACCGCTATTACCAGAAGCTGCGGCGCAAGATGCCCGCGCATTCGGCCGCGACGCTCGTGCATGCGCAGCGCGCGTGGGTCGCGTACCGCGACGCGACCGCGCCGCTCGTCGGCGAGGACGGGCGCATCGACATCATCGGCGCGCGCATCGCGACGATGAAGCGCCTGTCGGAGACGGCCGGCAACAATTGACGGCTAGGCGACGCTTTGCGGCAACCAAAGGCGGGCACCGGAAGGTGCCCGTCTGCATTTGGGGAGGCGGGTTGCCTACGCGCGCGGCGCGCCGTGCAGCCCGAACCACGCCGGCACGAGGGCGAGCGCGTCGTCGAGCGACGCGAGCACGTGCAGGCTCAGCGTGACGATCTCCGGCGTGGGCGCCTTCAGGTCCGGCACGGTGACGACCGACGCGCCCGATCCGGCCGCGGCCTGCGCGCCGAAATCGCTGTCCTCGAACGCGATGCACGCATGGGCCGGCACGCCGAGCCGTTCGGCGGCGAGCCGGTAGACGGCCGGGTCGGGCTTGCCGCGCGCGACTTCGTCGCCGCCCGCGAGCGCGTGGAAGAACGGCAGTGCGCCGACCGCGTCGAGCCGCGCGCGGATCACGTCGCGCGCGGACGACGACGCGACCGCGCACGGGATGCCGGCCTGCGCGAGCGCGCTCAGGAGCGCGTGCGCGCCGGGCTTCAGCGGGAATTTCGGATGGGGTTCGGGTGCGGCGAGCTGTTCGCGCACGCGCGTGCGTACCGCGTCGAACGTGCCGGCGTCGCCGATGATGCGCGAGAGAATCGTCTGGCCTTCCGCGAACGAGCGGCCGACGATCTGCAGGTAGTCGGCGACGGACAGCCCGACGCCGTGCGCGCGGGCGACGTCGATCCACGTGTTCATGATCGTCCGCTCGGAATCGATGAGCAGGCCGTCCATGTCGAAGATCGCGGCGGAAAACATCATTGCTGAGGTCCGGAAGTCGAGGGAGAGGGCGGGCGGCGCACGCAACGGGCGCGGCCCGCGCCAACAAGAAACGGACGCCGCGGGGCGTCCGTTCGCGGCGACGCTTACTTGCCGAGCGCCGCGCGCGCGGCCTTCACGGCGGCGCGCACCTGGTCCGGCGCGGTGCCGCCCGGGTGGTTGCGGCTCGCAACCGAGCCTTCGAGCGTCAGGTAGCCGAACACGTCGTCGCCGATCAGGTGCGCGACGTTCGGCAGCTCCTGCTTCATCTCGTCGAGCGTCAGGTCGGCGAGGTCGATGCCGCGATCGTCGCAGATCCGCACCGCGTGCGCGACCGCCTCGTGCGCGTCGCGGAACGGCAGCCCGCGTTTCACGAGGTAGTCGGCGAGGTCGGTCGCGGTCGAGAAGCCCTGCAGCGCGGCCGCGCGCATCGCGTCCGGCTTCACGGTGATGCCCGCGACCATCTCGGCGAAGATCCGCAGCGTGTCGGCGACGGTGTCGACCGTGTCGAACAGCGGCTCCTTGTCTTCCTGGTTGTCCTTGTTGTATGCGAGCGGCTGGCCCTTCATCAGCGTGAGGAGCGCCATCAGGTGGCCGTTCACGCGGCCGGTCTTGCCGCGCGCGAGCTCGGGCACGTCCGGGTTCTTCTTCTGCGGCATGATCGAGCTGCCGGTGCAGAAGCGGTCGGCGATGTCGATGAAGCCGACGCGCGGGCTCATCCACAGCACGAGCTCTTCCGAGAAGCGCGACACGTGCGTCATCACGAGCGCGGCCGCGGCCGTGAATTCGATCGCGAAGTCGCGATCCGACACCGCGTCGAGCGAGTTCGCGCAGATGCCGTCGAAGCCGAGCGTGTTCGCGACCGCGTGACGGTCGATCGGGTAGCTCGTGCCCGCGAGCGCGGCCGCGCCGAGCGGCAGGCGGTTCACGCGGGCGCGGCAGTCGCGCATGCGCTCGGCGTCGCGCGTGAACATCTCGACGTACGCGAGCAGGTGGTGGCCGAACGTGACCGGTTGCGCGACCTGCAGGTGCGTGAAGCCGGGCATGATCGTGTCGGCGTTTTGTTCCGCGAGGTCGATCAGCGCGCCGCGCAGGTCGCCCAGCAGGCCGCCGATGCGGTCGATCTCGCCGCGCAGCCACAGGCGGATGTCGGTCGCGACCTGGTCGTTGCGCGAGCGGCCCGTGTGCAGACGCTTGCCGGCGTCGCCGATCAGCGCGGTCAGGCGCGCCTCGATGTTCAGGTGGACGTCCTCGAGGTCGAGTTGCCATTCGAATTCGCCGCGCTCGATCTCGCCCTGGATCTGCGCCATCCCGCGTTCGATCGCGGCCAGGTCGTCGGCGCTGATGATCTTCTGCGCGGCGAGCATCTTCGCGTGCGCGAGCGAGCCGGCGATGTCGACGAGCGCGAGGCGCTTGTCGAAAAACACCGACGACGTGTAGCGCTTGACCAGCTCGGACATCGGTTCCGAGAAGCGGGCCGACCAGGCCTCGCCCTTTTTGTGCAGTTGGGACGTCATGGCGAATCTTCGAAGGGTGTTGGGCGGCGTGCGCCGCGAGGGAATCGGAGGATTTTAGCATTCGCCGCCGCGCGACCGGGCGGGCGTCAGCGCAGCGCGCAGGTCAGCGGGCCGATGCGCGGCAGCGTGCCGTCGTCCGGGCGCTGGTACGCGAACTCGACGCTGCAGCGGCGTCCGTCGCCGCGCGCACGATGCAGCGCCAGGGCGGCTGGGGACGGTCGACTATCCACTCTGCCAGGATGCCGGCTTCACGACGTCGTGGGGCGGGCACTGCCGTCACTCGCGCACCAGCACGACGAGCTTCAGGTCCTCGCGATGCGCGGGCTTCAGCGTGATCTGCTGGTAGACGAGCCGCCCGTCGGCCGGGTGGTCGAATTCGCGCTCGCCGCCTTCGCGCTCGAACACGTCCTGCGACGCCCAGTACTGCGCGAACGCGTCGCTGCCGGCCGTCAGCGCGTCGATCAGCGCGCGCGTCGGCGCATCGTTCAGGTGGCGGATCGAGTCGGCGCGGAATTCGGCGGCGAGCCGGCGCGCACGCGTCTCCCAGTCGACGATCAGCGCGCGCGCCGCCGGCGACATGAACGTGAAGCGCAGCAGGTTGCGGTCGTGATCGCCGTCGAGCCAGCCAGTGAACAGCGCGGCGGCGGGCGGGTTCCACGCGAGCGCGTTCCATTGGCGGTCGAGCACGTACGCGGGCGTCGCGATCGCCGCGACGGTCGCGGCGAGCGTCGGCGGCAGGTCGCCAGCGGCGACGTCCGGCTCGGCCGGGTCGCGCTGCGCGGCCAGCTCGAACAGGTACGCGCGCTCGGCGCGCGACAGCTGCAGCGCGACCGCGATCCGCGCGAGCGCGTCGGCCGATGCGGACACCGGGCGGCCCTGTTCGATCCACGTGTACCAGGTCGGGCTGACGCCGCACAGCTGCGCGACCTCCTCGCGCCGCAGCCCCGGCGTGCGGCGGCGCGGGCCGGGCGGCAGGCCGACCGCCTGCGGCGACAGGCGCTCGCGGTGCGCGCGGATGAAGTCGCCGAGCGCGCGGGCGGGCGTCGCGTCGAGCGGCGGGGTGGGGGCGGCGGGCGGAAGGTTCATGCGAAATCGTCAGGCGGGTGGATCGAATACCAGAATAACTGCTTAACTTGTACTGGTACATGGGCGGGCCTATTGTAGCGGCTCACGCGTCTGCCCGCATCGGCGCGGACGGTCCCCACCAAGGAGAAGAATGCGATGAAACATCACGACCAGGTTGCCGACGCGTTCGGCTCGACTGCCGCCGCCTATCTCACGAGCACGGTCCATGCGACCGGCGCCGACCTGCAGGCGCTCGCCGATGCGGTGCGCGCGACGCCGGACGCCACGGTGCTCGACCTGGGCTGCGGCGCGGGCCACGCGAGCTTCGCGGTCGCGCCGCACGCGCGCGAAGTGGTCGCGTACGACCTCGCGCCGCAGATGCTCGCGACCGTCGACGCGGCGGCGCGCGAGCGCGGCTTCGCGAACATCCGCACCTGCCACGGGCCGGCCGAGCGGCTGCCGTTCGACGCGGCGACGTTCGACTGGGTCGTGAGCCGGATGAGCGCGCATCACTGGCACGACGTGCCCGCGGCGCTCGCTGAGGCGCGCCGGGTGCTGAAGCCGGGCGGCCGCGTGCTGATGATCGACATCGCCGGCCCCGACCATCCGCTGCTCGACACCTATCTGCAGGCGCTGGAAGTGCTGCGCGACGCGTCGCACGTGCGCAACTACCGGGCCGACGAATGGCTCGCGATGTTCCGCGGCGCGGGCTTCGACGCGCAGGTGGCGAGCCGCTGGCGCCTGCCGATCGAGTTCGATTCGTGGGTCGCGCGGATGCGCACGCCGGCCGGCAGCGTGACCGGAATCCGCGCGCTGTGGGCGCACGCGCCGGACGAGGTGCGCAGCCATTACGCGGTGCAGCCGGACGGCTCGTTCGAGCACGATGCGCTGCTGATCGACGCGCGCTGAAACGAAACGGCCGCGACGCCCGGCAAGGCGCGTCGCGGCCGCTGTGCGGGTTGCGTAGCGCGCGCGTCGCACGCGCTCGCGCGGATCAGCCCGTGTTGCGCAGGCCCGCCGCGATCCCGTTGATGGTCAGGTGAATCCCGCGCCGCAGCCGCGCGTTGGTGTCGCCCGCGCGGTGCCGCTTGATCAGCTCGACCTGCAGGTGGTTGAGCGGATCGAGATACGGGAAGCGGTTCTTGATCGAACGCGCGAGCAGCGGGTTCGTCGCGAGCCGCGTGTCCTGGCCGGTGATCTCGGCCAGCGCCTGCGACGTGCGCTCCCATTCGGCGACGATCCGTTCGAACACGTGCTTGCGCAGCTTCTTGTCGGCGACGAGCTGCGCGTAGCGCGACGCGACCGCGAGATCGGTCTTCGCGAGCACCATGTCCATGTTCGACAGCAGGTTCGAGAAGAACGGCCAGGTCTTGTTCATCTTCTTCAGCAGCGCGAGCCGCTTGCTGCGCTCGGCCGCGTCCTTCGTGCCGTCGAGATACGCGGCGACCGCGCTGCCGAAGCCGTACCAGCCGGTCAGCAGCAGCCGGCACTGGCCCCACGAGAAGCCCCACGGAATCGCGCGCAGGTCCTCGATGCGGCGGTGCTTCGGGTCCTGCAGCTTGCGCGACGCGGGACGGCTGCCGATGTTCAGCTCGGCGATCTCGGTGATCGGCGTCGACGAGAAGAAGTAGTCGGTGAAGCCGGGCGTCTCGTAGACGAGCGCGCGGTACGCGGCCATCGCGGTGTCGGACAGCGTCTGCATCGCCGTCTCGAACGCGGGAAGCTGCGCGGGCGCGTTCGACTGCGGCAGCAGCGACGCCTCGAGCGTCGCGGCGACGACCGTCTCCAGGTTGCGGCGGCCGATTTCCGGGTTCGCGAACTTGCTGGCGATCACCTCGCCCTGCTCGGTCAGGCGGATCTGGCCGTTCACGGTGCCGGGCGGCTGCGACAGGATCGCCTGGTAGGTCGGGCCGCCGCCGCGGCCGACCGTGCCGCCGCGGCCGTGGAACAGGCGCAGCGTGATGCCGCGCTCGTGGAACAGGTCGACGAGCGCGAGCTCCGCGCGGTACAGCTCCCAGTTCGACGTGAGGAAGCCGCCGTCCTTGTTGCTGTCCGAGTAGCCGAGCATCACTTCCTGCTCGCCGCCCTGGTGCGCGACCAGCGCGTCGACGCCCGGCAGCGCGAAGTACTCGCGCATGATCCGCGACGCGTCGCGCAGGTCGGGGATCGTCTCGAACAGCGGGATCACCATCAGGCCGTTCTTCGCGCCGCCGTGCTTCGCACCGAACGCGCCGTCGAGCAGGCCGGTTTCCTTCTGCAGCAGCAGCACCTCGACGAGGTCGCTGACCGTCTCGGTATGCGAAATGATGTAGTTGCGCACCGCGCGCGGGCCGAACTGCGCGCGCACCGCGCGCGCCTTCTCGAACACGCCGAGCTCGCTTTGCGCGAGCGCCGAGTATTCGAAGTACGGCGAGCGCAGCGGGCGGGGATCGGCGAGCGCGGCGAGCAGCACGCGCAGCTTGTCTTCCTCGGCGAGCGCCGCGTAGTCGGCCTCGACGCCCGCGCGTGCGAGCAGCTCGGCCACGACCGCCTCGTGGATGTCGGAGCTCTGCCGCAGGTCGATGCTCGCGAGGTGAAAGCCGAACACCTCGGCCGCGCGCGCGAGCGGCGCGAGGCGCGGCGCGGCGAGCGACGCGCCGTGATGCTCGTCGAGCGATTCCATCAGCACCTTCAGGTCGCGCACGAATTCCTCGGAATCGGCGTACGGCGTCGCGCGCACGGGCGCGGCGCCCCGCCCGGCGCTGCGCACCGGCACCGTGCCTTCGCCGAGGCGCACGCGCGCGCTCGCCGCGAGCCGCGTGTAGATGCCGATCAGCGCGCGGCGGTACGGCTCGTCGACGCGGTGCGGCGACTGGTCGGGCGATGCGGCGGCGAGCGCCTTCACCGCGTCGCTCGCGCCGACCAGCAGGTTCGACACCGACAGCTCGGCGCCGAGCTTGTGCACCTGTTCCAGGTAGTGCTCGAGGATCACCGCGGACTGGCGGTGGATCGCCTCGTCGAGCGTCGTCGCGGTCACGTTCGGGTTGCCGTCGCGGTCGCCGCCGATCCAGCTGCCCATCTGGAAGAACGCCGGCACGCGGGCGGGCAGGCCGTGCTCGGCGAGCGCGGCCTCGATGTCGCCGTACAGCGCGGGCAGCTCGTCGAGGAACGTCGCGCGGTAGTACGACAGCGCGTTCTCGATCTCGTCGCCGACGGTCAGGCGCGCATCGCGCAGCATCCGCGTCTGCCACAGCGCGGTCACGCGCGCGCGCAGCATCGCCTCGTTGTGCTGGCGCTCGCGCGCGGTCAGCTCCTGGTCGCGCTCGGCGAGCAGCCGCGCGATGTCGTGCTGCGCGTCGAGGATGCTCTTGCGCTGCACCTCGGTCGGGTGCGCGGTGAGCACGGGCACGATCAGCGCGTCGTCGAAGAAGCGCTGCAGCACGCCCTTCGACGCGCCGCCCGCCTGCTTCAGCTGGTCGAGCGCGAACGCGACGGTGCCCGGCTGCGGCGCGGAGCCGGCGAGCGCGTGGATGCGGCGACGGCGGTTGTGGTGGCGGTCCTCGGCGATGTTCGCGAGGTGCGAGAAATAGCTGAACGCGCGCACGACGCTCACCGTCTGCTCGGGCGTCAGCTTGCGCAGTTTCTTCTCGAGCGTCTGCGCGGCCTCGCGGTCGTCCTCGCGGCGGAATTTCACCGCGGTCTGGCGGATCGTCTCGACGACGTCGAACACCGCGTCGCCTTCCTGCTCGCGCACGACGTCGCCGAGCAGGCGGCCGAGGAAGCGGATGTCCTCGAACAGCGGGCGGTCCTTGTCCTCGCGGGTGCGGGCGCCCGGCTTCGCGGCGACGGCGGCCGCGCCGTTCGCGACGGCCTTGGCCGCGCGTTTCGTCTGTCGTATCGGGTCTTTCGGTTTCGTTGCCGGCTGGGTTGCCGATTTCGCACGACCGTTCGCGGCGGCGGCGATGGAGCCCGTCTGGGCGTCGGAGGAGGGCAAGGCAGCATTGCGGCGCGCCGCGCGCGCCGATCCGGAAGACTTCACGATGGGTTTCCTTGGGAAAGCTCGAGTGAAAAGGGACTGCGGGGACTGCGGTCCAGCAACCTGCGACTTCTGCGGCACTTCCGCGCATCCGCGCCGCGGCCCGCGCCAGGCGGCGCCGGGGCCGGCTCCGCGCCCGGGTGGGCGCGGGCGTGCGTGCTACCATTATTCGATCTTCAATCCCGTCCTTCGATGTTCCTGCAATGAATTCCGAGACTCTGTCGGCACAGCCGCCGGCGACGCTGACGATTGCTTCGCGCGAGAGCCGCCTGGCGATGTGGCAAGCCGAACATGTGCGTGATGCGCTGCGCAAATTATATCCAGCTTGTGACGTGAAAATCCTCGGGATGACGACCCGCGGCGATCAAATTCTCGATCGCACGCTGTCGAAGGTCGGCGGCAAGGGCCTGTTCGTCAAGGAGCTCGAAAACGCGCTCGCCGACGGCCGCGCCGACCTCGCCGTGCATTCGCTGAAGGACGTGCCGATGGCGCTGCCCGACGGCTTCTCGCTTGCCGCGATCCTGAACCGCGAAGACCCGCGCGACGCGTTCGTGTCGAACGACTACGCGTCGCTCGACGCGCTGCCGGCCGGCGCCGTGGTCGGCACGTCGAGCCTGCGCCGCGAGGCGATGCTGCGCGCGCGCTACCCGCACCTGCAGGTGCAGCCGCTGCGCGGCAACCTCGACACGCGCCTGGCGAAGCTCGACCGCGGCGACTACGCGGCGATCATCCTCGCGGCGGCTGGGCTCAAGCGCCTCGGCCTCGACGCGCGGATCCGCGCGCTGATCGGCGTCGACGACAGCCCGCCCGCGGCGGGCCAGGGCGCGCTCGGCATCGAGATCGCGTCGCACCGGGCGGACGTCGCCGCGTGGCTCGCGCCGCTGCACGACCAGGCGACCGCGCTGGCGGTCGAGGCCGAGCGGATGGTGTCGCGCGCGCTCGGCGGCAGTTGCGAGGTGCCGCTCGCCGCGCATGCGGTGTGGCGCGCGGGCGAGCTGTACCTGACTGGCCGCGTGTCGACGACCGACGGCAAGCGCGTGCTGACGTCCGAGGAATGCGCTTCGGTGATGACCGTCGCCGACGCGCTCGCGCTCGGCCGCGCGGTCGCCGACGCGCTCGAGGCACAGGGCGCGCTCGACATCGTCCATGCGCTGCTCGCCGGCTCGCAGGCCGGCAAGGGCGACGCCTGATGGCGGGCGGCGCGCGCACGTTCACCGCCGTCCTGACGCGCCCGGACGGCCAGTCCGCCGGGCTCGCGGCGCAACTGGCCGACGCCGGTTGCGACGTCCTCGATTTCCCGCTGATCGACATCGCGCCGCTCGACGATCCGGCGCCGCTGGCCGCCGCGTTCGCGGCGCTGGCCGATTACGCGCTCGTGATCTTCGTGTCGCCGAACGCGATCGACCGCGCGCTCGCGCAGTACGGCGCGATCTGGCCGAACGCGCTGCCGGTCGGCGTGGTCGGGCCCGGCAGCGTCGCCGCGCTCGAGCGTCACGGCATCGCCGCGCCCGCGCACCGGGTGATCGCGCCTCAGGCGCCCGCCGACGGCGGCGCGCCGCATTACGATTCCGAAAGCCTGTTCGCGTGCATCGAAGCCGCGTTCGGCGGCGCGGCCGCGCTCGCCGGCCGGCGCGTGCTGATCGTGCGCGGCGACGGCGGCCGCGAATGGCTCGCCGACCGGCTGCGCGACGCCGGCGCGGACGTTCACCTCGTCGCCGCATACCGGCGCGTCGTGCCGGAGCCGCGCATCGGCGCGTGGGAGCGCGTGCACGCGCTGCTCGGCGGCGAGCCGCACGCGTGGCTCGTCACGAGCTCGGAAGGCGTGCGCAACCTGCACGAGCTCGCGCAGGCGCATCTCACCGAGGCCGAGATCGACGCGCTGAAGCACGCGCCGCTCGTGACGCCGCACCCGCGGATCGAGCAGACCGCGCGGGCATTGGGTTTTGATAGGATTACGCTGACCGGCGCGGGCGATGAGCGCATCGTCCGCGCGTTTCGATCGATGGCCGACGAGGCCGTCCAACCGGCGACAGCCGCACCGGTGACTAAACGCATGACAGATACCAACGATTCCAAAAGCGTCGCTTCCCAGCCGGCCGCTGCATCCGCCGCGCAGTCCAGTCCGCCTTACGTGTCGCCCGCGCCGCCCGCGCGGCGGGGCGGCAGCGCGTTCCTGTGGCTCGTGGTCGTCGTGCTCGGCTGCGCGGCGGGCGTCGGCGGCTATGCGCTGAACCGCAAGGTCGACCGGCTCGACACCACGCTGGCGGCGCGCCAGAAGACGCTCGACGCGCAGGCCGCCGAGACGCGCACGAAGACCGAGCAGGCGCTCGCGAGCGCGCACCAGGTCGATACGCAGCTCGCGCAGCTCGACGGCAAGCTCGCCGATGCGCAGAACGCGCAGCAGGCGCTGCAGCAGCAATACCAGGATCTCGCGCGCAATCGCGACGCGTGGATGTTCGAGGAAGTCGACCAGATGCTGTCGAGCGCGAGCCAGCAACTGCAGCTGACGGGCAACACGCAGCTCGCGCTGATCGCGCTGCAGAACGCCGACGCGCGCCTCGCGAGCTCGCAGAGCGCGCAGGCCGTCACGGTGCGCAAGGCGCTCGCGCAGGACATCGAGAAGCTGAAGGCCGCGCCGTCGGCGGATCTCACGGGCCTCGCGATCAAGCTCGACGACGCGATCGCGAAGATCGACGCGCTGCCGCTCGCCGGCGAGGCGATCGTGCCGCATGCGGCGCCGAAGGCGAATACGGCGGCCGACGTCGCGAAGACGGCCGCCGCGACCGGCGAGCCGCGCTGGAAGGTCTGGTGGCACGGCTTCTCGGCCGGCATCGGCGAGCAGCTCAAGGGCCTCGTGCAGGTGCGCCGGATCGACAATGCCGACGCGATGCTCGCGTCGCCCGACCAGGGCTACTTCGTGCGCGAGAACGTGAAGCTGCGCCTGCTGACTGCCCGGCTGTCGCTGCTCGCGCGCAACGACGCGGCGATGAAGGCGGACCTGCACGCGGCGCAGGCGTCGCTCGCGAAGTACTTCGACCAGGCGGCGAAGGACACGCAGACCGTCGAGGATCTGCTCAAGCAGGTCGACGGCGCGTCGCTGGCGGTCGCGGTGCCGAACCTGAACACGAGCCTGAACGCCGTTCAGCAGTTCAAGAGCCGGGGGTAACGATGACGCTTCGAGGAATCGTTTGGCTCGCGGTCCTGTTCGCGATCGCCGCGGCGCTCGCCACCGTCGGCCGCTTCGATACCGGCCAGGTGCTGCTCGTCTATCCGCCGTACCGGGTCGACCTGTCGCTGAACCTGTTCGTGGTCGGCATCGTCGTGCTGTTCATCGTCGTCTACGCGCTGATGCGCATCGTGCGCAATATCTGGCGCATGCCGCAGCGGGTCGCCGCGTATCGCGCCCGTGCGCGCAACGAGAAGGCGCAGGCGTCGCTGCGCGACGCGATCGCGAACCTGTATGCGGGCCGCTTCTCGCGCGCCGAGAAGGCCGCGCGCGACGCGCTGTCGATCGACGCGAACCAGGGCGCGGCGAGCCTCGTCGCGGCCACCGCCGCGCACCGGATGCATGAATACGCGCGCCGCGACGACTGGCTGTCGAAGGTCGGCGCGCCGGAGTGGCAGGACGCGCGCCTGCTCGCCGCGGCCGACATGCGTGCCGACGCGCGCGACGCCGACGGCGCGCTCGCCGCGCTCGCCGAGATGCAGGCGGGCGGCAAGCGCATCCACGCGCAGCAGGTCGCGCTGCGCGCGCAGCAGCAGTTGAAGAACTGGGCCGAGGTGCTGAAGCTCGCGAAGGCGCTGGAGAAGCGCGAGGCACTGCATCCGGCCGCGGCGGTGCGGCTGCGCCAGCAGGCGGCCGAGAACCTTCTGCGCGAGCGCCGTCACGATCCCGATGCGCTGCTCGAGGTGTGGCAGTCGCTGTCGACGGCGGAGCGGCAGTCGCCGCGTCTCGCCGATCTCGCGGCGGACCTGCTCGTGTCGCTCGAACGCCGGCCGGAGGCGCGCCGCATCGTCGAGGACGCGCTCGCGCACAACTGGGATGCGCGCCTGCTGCGCCGCTACCCGGATACCGCCGGCGCGGACGCGCTGCCGCTGATCCAGAAGGCGGAAGGGTGGAAGAAGGATCACCCGGACGACGCGGACCTGCTGTTCGCGCTCGGCCGCCTTTGCCAGCAGCAGCAGCTGTGGGGCAAGGCGCAGTCGTTCCTCGAATCGGCGCTCAAGCTCGCCGACAACGAGGCGCTCAGGGTGCGTGCGCATCGCGCGCTCGCGCGCCTGTTCGAGCATCTCGGCGAAACCGACAAGGCGGCGAAGCACTACCGCGAAAGCGCGCTCGCGATCACCGTGGTCTGACGCGGCGGCGCGCCGCGCGCACGAAAAACCCCGAACACCGGCCGGCGTTCGGGGGTTTTTCATGGGGGCGCGTCACTTGTCGACCAGCCGCTTCGGCACCAACAGCGCGAGCAGGCCGCCGAGCACGAGGAAGCCGGCGAGCATGTACATGCCCGAGTCGTTCGCGCCCGTCGCCTGCTTGAGCCAGCCCATCAGGTAAGGGCTCAGGAAGCCCGCGAGGTTGCCGATCGAGTTGATCATCGCGATGCCCGCCGCGGCCGCCGTGCCGCCGAGGAACGCGGTCGGCAGGCTCCAGAACAGCGGCAGCGTGGTCAGGATGCCCATCGTCGCGAGCGTGAGGCCGAGCATCGCGAGCGCGGTCTCGTGCGCCCAGACCACCGACAGCACGAGCCCGAGCGCGCCGAGCGCGGCGGGGATCGCGAGGTGCCAGCGGCGCTCGCGGTGCTTGTCCGCGCTGCGCGCGATCAGGATCATCGCGACCACCGCGGCCGCATACGGCACCGCCGACAGCAGGCCGATCGCGAACGAATCGGCGACGCCGGTCGCCTTGATGATCGTCGGCAGCCAGAAGCCGACGCCGTACAGCCCCATCACGAACGAGAAGTAGATCAGCGCCATCAGCCACACGCGCGGGCTCGACATCACGGCGCCGAGCGACGGGTCTTCCTTGCGCGCCTCCTCCGCGTCGATGTTGCGGGCGAGCAGCGCCTTTTCCTCGTCGGTCAGCCAGTTCGCCTTCGCGATCCGGTCGTCGAGCGCGAAGAACACCAGCACGCCGACCAGCACCGACGGCGTGCCTTCGAGCAGGAACAGCCACTGCCAGCCGTGCCAGCCGCTCAGCCCGTCGAACGTCTTCAGGATGAAGCCCGAGATCGGCCCGCCGATCACGCCGGACAACGCGACCGCCGTCATGAAGAACGTCGTCATCCGGCCGCGCCGGTGCGCGGGATACCAGTAGGTCAGGTACAGGATCACGCCGGGAAAGAAGCCCGCTTCGGCAACGCCGAGCAAAAAGCGCATCACGTAGAACATCGTGGGCGTCGTGACGAACATCGTCAGGATCGAGATCACGCCCCACGTCGCCATGATGCGCGCGATCCACAGACGCGCGCCGACCTTGTGCAGGATGAGGTTGCTCGGCACTTCGAACAGGAAATAGCCGAAGAAGAAGATCCCGGCGCCGAAGCCGTAGACGGTGTCGCTGAGGTTCAGGTCGCTCGCCATCTGCAGCTTCGCGAAGCCGACGTTGACGCGGTCGAGGTATGCGACCACGTAGCACAGCAGCAGGAGCGGCGTGAGCCGCCACGAGACCTTGCGGTAGGTCGCTTCCTCGAACGCGCCGGACGCGCCCGGCAGCGAATGCGTCGGTGATGCCATGGTGTCTCCTGTCGTTGTTTGTATGATGCCGGGCTCGTGGGCCCCGTGCGGCTAGATGCAGCGCCCGCCGTCCACCTCGAGGCAAACGCCGGTGATGAACTCCGCCTCGTCCGACGCGAGATAGAGCGCCGCGTTCGCGACGTCCTGCGGCGTCGAGAAGCGGCCGAGCGGAATCGTCGCGAGAAAGCGCTGGCGGTTTTCCGGGGTGTCCTCGCAGCCCATGAACTCGGTCATCAGGCCGGTCTCGCCGAGCACCGGGTTGATGCAGTTCACGCGGATGCGGTCCGCGCCGAGCTCGGCGGCGAGCGACTTGCTCGCGGTGATCATCGCGCCCTTCGTGCTGTTGTACCAGACGAGGCCGGGGCGCGGCCGCACGCCGGCCGTCGACGCGACGTTCACGAACACGCCGCCGCCTTGCTCGCGGAAATACGGCACGAAGGTCTGCACGCACCAGTAGAGGCTCTTCATGTTGACCGCGTAGACGCGGTCGAACTCCGCTTCGGTCACGTCGAGCACCGGCTTGTTGCGGTGCGTGGTGCCCGCGTTGTTGACGACGATCTGCACCGCGTGGAAGTCGTCGAGCGCGGCGACGAGCAGCGCCTGCCAGTCGTCGCGGCGCGACACGTCGCCCGCGACCGCGATCGCCTTGCCGCCCGCGAGCGCGATCTCGCTCGCGACGCGCTCGGCCGCCGCGCCGTTCAGGTCATTGACGACGACGTTCGCGCCTTCGCGCGCGTACGTCTTCGCGATGCCTTCGCCGAAGCCCGAGCCGCCGCCCGTGACGATTGCCGTCTTGCCGCTCAGCCGCATGGTGTGTCTCCTGATTGGATGTGTGTGTGATGTGCTGCCGGGTTGCCGTTCACCGCATCGTCGTGCGCCGTCCCGGCGCCGAACCTTCAGCCGTGCCGGATCGCGATCGTCTTCAGTACGGTAAAGCCGTACAGCGCCTCGAAGCCCTTCTCGCGGCCGTGGCCCGAATGGCCGACGCCGCCGAACGGCAGCTCGACGCCGCCGCCCGCGCCGTAGTTGTTGACGAACACCTGGCCCGCGCGGATGCGCCGCGCGACGCGCAGCTGGCGCGCGCCGTCGCGCGTCCAGACGCCCGCGACGAGGCCGTACGGCGTGCCGTTCGCGAGCGCGACCGCTTCGTCCTCGTCGGCAAAGCGCATCGCCGCGAGCACCGGGCCGAACACTTCCTCCTGCGCGAGCCGGTGCGTGGACGGCACGTCGCGCAGCAGCGCGGGCGCCTGGTAGAAGCCGCTTTCGGGCGCGTCCGGCACCACCTGGCCGTGCGCGGCCATCGGAATGCCGTCGTGCTGCGCGTCGGACAGGAAATCCCATACGCGCTGCTGCTGCTTCGCGTTGATCAGCGGGCCGCAGTCGAGATCCGCGCGGCTCGGGCCGACCCTGAGCCCGTTAAACGCGGTCGCGAGCCGCTCGACGAGCGGCTCGTAGACGGCTCGATCGATCAGCACGCGGCTGCCTGCCGAGCAGGTCTGGCCGCCGTTCTGCACGATCGCGTTGACGAGCACCGGCAGCGCCGCGTCGAGGTCGGCGTCCGCGAACACGAGCTGCGGCGACTTGCCGCCGAGTTCGAGCGTGACGGGCACGTGATTTTCCGCGGCCATCTGCGCGACGAGCTTGCCGGTCGCGGGCGAGCCGGTAAACGAGATGTGGTCGATGCCCGGATGGCGGGCGAGCGCCGCGCCGGCCTCGTGGCCGTAGCCGGTGACGACGTTCAGCGCGCCGGCCGGCAGCCCGGCTTCGGCGGCCAGCTCGGCGACGCGCAGCACCGACAGGCACGCGTCCTCGGCCGGCTTGACGACGCATGCGTTGCCGGCCGCGAGCGCCGCGCCGACGCTGCGCCCGAAGATCTGCATCGGGTAGTTCCACGGCACGATGTGGCCGGTGACGCCGTGCGGCTCGCGCACGGTGAGCACCATGTAGCCGGCCTGGTAGGGGAGGGTCTCGCCGTGCAGCTTGTCGGCGGCGCCCGCGTAGAACTCGAAGTAGCGCGCGAGCGCGGCCGCGTCGGCGTGCGCCTGCCTGAGCGGCTTGCCGGTGTCGCGCGCCTCGAGCGCGGCGAGCTCGTCGTGATGGGCGGCGACGAGCATCGACAGCCGGAACAGCACGCGGCCGCGTTCGGCGGCGCTGGCCGCGCCCCACGCGCCCGCGAACGCGTCGCGGGCCGCCGCGACCGCGCGGTCGACGTCGGCGGCGGTGCCGCGTGCGATCGACGCGAACGGCTGGCCGTCGGACGGATCGAGGACGGGAATCGATTCCGGTTGCGCGGGCGATGTCCATTCGCCCGCGATGAAGTGCCTTGCCTCTTCCATGCTTGCTCCAATTCCATGCAGCGCTGCATATTGTTCGACGGCCGGACGATCAGCGCGATTATCGCGCCGTTCGTCATCCGGACGCCACCGGTCGATTGGCTATAATGGCGCATTCTTTCCGGACATGCCGGCGGCGCGTGCCTCGACCGCGGCGTGCCCTGTCCCGAATTCCCTTCGACCAACAGAGAACGCACATGAGCTTCAACCATGTTCCGGCCGGCAAGGACCTGCCGCAAGATTTCAACGTCATCATCGAGATTCCCGCGCAAAGCGATCCGGTGAAGTACGAAGCGGACAAGGAGCTCGGCCTCCTCGTCGTCGACCGCTTCATCGGCACGGGCATGCGCTACCCGGTGAACTACGGCTACATCCCGCAGACGCTGTCGGGCGACGGCGATCCGGTCGACGTGCTGGTGATCACGCCGTTCCCGCTGCTGGCCGGCTCGATCGTGCGTTCGCGCGCGCTCGGCATGCTGCAGATGACCGACGAGTCGGGCGTCGACGCGAAGCTCGTCGCGGTCCCGCACGACAAGGTCTGCCCGATGACGGCGAACCTGAAGTCGATCGACGACGTGCCCGAGTACCTGAAGGACCAGATCAAGCACTTCTTCGAGCAGTACAAGGCGCTCGAGAAGGGCAAGTGGGTGAAGGTCGAAGGCTGGGCGGGCATCGACGCCGCGCACAAGGAAATCACCGACGGCGCCGCGAACTACAAGAAGTAAGCGGCGCGCCGGCCGCGACGGCCGGCATCGTTCGATGCAAAAAAACCGCGCGAGCCTCGTTACGAGGCCGCGCGGTTTTGTTTTGCGCGGGCGGTTTTCTTCGGCGCGGGCGTGGGCGCGGGCGCGGGCGCGGGGGGAGGGCCGCTCGCGGGCCGGGGCTTCGCGGCAGGGCGCGTGCGAGCCTTCGGCGTAGCTGCCCTTGCGGCCGGGCCCGTGCGGGTTGGCGATTGCTTGGCCGCGGCGCGACCACGTTTCGGCGCGTCGCCGTTCGGGGCGGCCGTATCGGCTGCGACGGCGGCGTCCGCTGCCGTCACGTCGCCCTTCGGTGCGCGCTTGCGCGATGCGCGGGCCGGTGCGGCCTTTTCTTCGCCATCGCCGTCGGCGTCATCTGCGACTGCTGCCACCACCGGCAGCACCGATTCGAGCGTCCTCATCCCCGCAGCCAGCTCGCGTTTTTGCTTCGGACTCAGCCGCTTGACCCAGTACTCCGCGCGCAACGCGCTCGACCGGTCGGCGAGCGGGAACGACGCGAGCACCGCGCGCGGCTTGCGCGAGCGCGTATAGCGCGCGCCCTTGCCGGCCGCATGCTCGTCGAAGCGCGCCGCGACGTCGGTCGTGATGCCGGTGTAGACGCTGCCGTCGGCGCATTCGATCAGATACAGGAACCAGGACATGACAGGGCGGCAGGAGGCGGCGAAATTCGGCGAAGCCGCCAGTGTCTCAGAAAAGGCGCGCTAATCCGCGCCGCGCTTGAACGGGTTGTGGTCGTGCAATTCGTCGACGTACGCGTGGATGTGGTTCGTCTCGCGTTCCAGGAAGCGCGACACCGCGTCCGAGAACGCCGGATGCGCGAGCCAGTGCGCGGAATGCGTGACGGTCGGCAGGAAGCCGCGCGCGAGCTTGTGCTCGCCCTGCGCGCCGCCTTCGAACGTATCGAGCCCGGCCTCGATGCAGAACTCGAGCAGCTGGTAGTACGCAGTCTCGAAATGCAGGCAGGGCACGTGCTCGACCGCGCCCCAGTAGCGGCCGTACAGCGTGCCGCCGCCGCCGGGGTCGCGCTGGTAGACGGCGAGCGCGCTCGCGATCGGCTTGCCGTCGGCTTCGGCGATCACGAGCAGCAGGTTGTCCGGCATCGTCTGGCCGATCGTGCGGAAGAACTCGAGGTTCAGGTACGGGCTCGAATAGTGGTCGCGATAGGTCTGCCGGTAGCAGCGCGAGAAGAAGCGCCAGTCGGCGTCGCGGATCGCGTCGCCCGTCAGGCGCCGGAACGTCACGCCCGCGTCGTGCACCTTGCGCCGCTCGGCGCGGATGTTCTTGCGCTTCTTCTGCTCGAGCGTGCCGAGGAAATCGTCGAAGTGGCGATAGCCGTCGTTGATCCAGTGGAACTGCACGCCCTGGCGCAGCATCATCCCCATCGAGTCGAACAGCTGCGCTTCGGCTTCGGTCGGGAACAGCACGTGCAACGACGACACGTCGCTCTGCTCGGCGAGCGCGAGCAGCGTGGCCGCGAGGCGGCGGCGCGCGTCGTCGTCGGCCGCGAGCACGCGCGTGCCCTGCACGGGCGTGAACGGCACCGCGCACAGCAGCTTCGGGTAATACGGCACGCCGTTGCGCTGGTACGCGTCCGCCCACGCCCAGTCGAACACGTATTCGCCGTACGAATGGGTCTTCAGGTAGACGGGCGCGGCGGCCGCGAGCCGGCCGGTGCGCTCGTCGGTCAGCGTCACGAAGCGCGGCGACCAGCCGGTCGCGTCCACCGCGCAGCGCGCGACGTGCAGCGCGTCGAGGAATTCGTGGCGCAGGAACGGCGTCGGGCGCGCGTCGCGGGCGACGAGCGCGTTCCATTCGGCGGCCGGCACTTCGGCCGGGGACGACAGGATGCCCGTGCGATAATCGATGCGTTCGTGTTTCAACCGTGTCAACCGTTTGAATGCGTACCGTTGGATGTCTCCGGGGGCGCGCCGCCTGCCGCGGCACGCCCCCGGGACGATTTCGTCAGCCGTTCATGGCGCGCCGCCGGGCAGCGCCGATCCCGTCATGAAGACCCGTATCGCTCTCGCTCAAATCAACGTCACCGTCGGCGATTTCGCCGGCAACGTCGCGCGGATCGTCGCGGCCGCGCGCGCCGCGCACAACGATGGTGCGCAACTGATGATCGCGCCCGAACTCGCGCTGTCCGGCTATCCGCCAGAAGACCTGCTGCTGCGGCCCGCGTACTACGCGGCGTCGGCGGCGGCGCTCGACGCGCTCGCGGCCGAGCTGAAGGCGTTCGACGGGCTCGCGGTGCTGGTCGGCCATCCGCTGCGGGTGCCAGGCGTCGATGGTAATGCAAACCGCCCGATCGAGCGCGGCGTGCCGCCGTCGGACACCTACAACGCGGCGTCGCTGATCGTCGGCGGCGAGATCGTCGGCACCTATCGCAAGCAGGACCTGCCGAACGCCGAGGTGTTCGACGAGAAGCGCTACTTCGCGACCGACGCCGAGCCGCTCGTGTTCGACCTGAACGGCGTGAAGTTCGGCGTGATCATCTGCGAGGACGCGTGGCACGCGTCGGCCGCGCAGATCGCGAAGGCGGCCGGCGCGCAGGTGCTGCTGATCCCGAATGGCTCCCCGTATCACATGAACAAGGAAGCGGTGCGCATGGACATCCTGCGCGCGCGGATCCGCGAGACCGGGCTGCCGATGGTGTACGTGAACCTCGTCGGCGCGCAGGACGAGCTGGTGTTCGACGGCGGCTCGTTCGTGCTCGACGCGGCCGGCGCGCTGGTCGCGAAGATGCCGCAGTTCGACGAAGGGCATGCGATCGTCGAATTCGACGGCGCGCGGCCGCTGCCCGGCGCGATCGCGCCGGAGCTGTCGCTGGAGGCGCAGGTGTACCGCGCGCTCGTGCTGGGCGTGCGCGACTACATCGGCAAGAACGGCTTCCCGGGCGCGATCATCGGCCTGTCGGGCGGCGTCGATTCCGCGCTGGTGCTCGCGATCGCATGCGACGCGCTCGGGCCCGAGCGCGTGCGCGCGGTGATGATGCCGTCGCGCTACACCGCCGACATTTCGACGACCGACGCGGCCGACATGGCGCGGCGCGTCGGCGTGCGCTACGACGAGATCGCGATCGCGCCGATGTTCGATGCGTTCCGCGCGTCGCTCGCGGGCGAATTCGCGGGCCGCGCGGAGGACGCGACCGAGGAGAACATCCAGGCGCGCATCCGCGGCACGCTGCTGATGGCGCTGTCGAACAAGTTCGGCTCGATCGTGCTGACGACCGGCAACAAGAGCGAGATGGCGGTCGGCTACTGCACGCTGTACGGCGACATGGCGGGCGGCTTCGCGGTGATCAAGGACATCGCGAAGACGCTCGTCTACCGGCTCTGCCATTACCGCAACGCGGCGGCTGAATACGCGACGCGCGACATCATTCCGGAGCGGATCCTGACACGCGCGCCGTCCGCGGAGCTGCGCGAGAACCAGACCGACCAGGACAGCCTGCCGCCGTACGACGTGCTCGACGCGATCATGCGGATGTACATGGAGGAAGACCGCCCGCTCGCCGAGATCGTCGCGGCGGGCTACGCCGAGGCGGACGTGCAGCGCGTCACGCGGCTCATCAAGATCAACGAATACAAGCGGCGCCAGGCGCCGATCGGCATCCGCGTCACGCATCGCGCGTTCGGCCGCGACTGGCGCTACCCGATCACGTCGCGCTTCGCCGAGCGCCTCGATTGAGCCGCGCGCGGCGTAGAATCGGGCTCACGTCTTTTCATCCAAACGAGCATTGAGGGACAACCATCATGAAACGCATCACCGCCATCATCAAGCCGTTCAAGCTGGACGAAGTCCGCGAGGCGCTCGCCGAGGTCGGCCTGACGGGCCTGACCGTGACCGAGGTGAAGGGCTTCGGCCGCCAGAAGGGGCACACCGAGCTGTACCGCGGCGCCGAGTACGTGGTCGACTTCCTGCCGAAGATGAAGATCGAGGTGGTCGTCGCGGAAGGGCAGGTCGACCAGGTGATCGACGCGGTGATCGGCGCCGCGCGCACCGGCAAGATCGGCGACGGCAAGATCTTCGTGTCGGACGTCGAGCGCGTGATCCGCATCCGCACCGGCGAGGAGAACGAAGCGGCCGTCTGACGCCGCCGGCGTCAATCGCCCGCGCCAATAAAAAACGGTGCGATACCCTGTCGGGTACCGCACCGATACGCGCCTCTCGCAGCAGCGTGGAAAACGTCGTCGAATCGATTCCTTGAGTCGTGCCCTGATCAGAACAGGTGCTGGATGCCGGCGTAGAAGCCGGTCTGGCTGCCGCCCAGTTTCGGGTTGCCGGTCTTCACGTCGGTGCCCGCGTCGTTGGCGTTCAGGCCGAAGTTCGCGGTCTTGCTGTTGCGGACCGTCGCGACCTGGAAGTCGAGCAGCGTGCGCTTCGACAGGTTGTACGTGCCGCCGAGCGTGTAGATGTTCGCGTTGCCGCCGCCGTGGTTCGCGTTCACGTGATACACGGCAGCGATCAGCGCAGCAGCCGGCGTGGCTTGCCACGTCACGCCGCCCCAGACCTGATCGGTGGCCGTCACGCCGGCATTGCGCAGGGGCGTGCCCGCGCTGCCGGCGCGCGACGCCTGATAGGCCGCCTGCACCTTGAACGGGCCGAGGAACACGTTCGCACCGAAGAAGTATTCGCGCGAATTTCTGTAAACGTCGGAGAATCCGCCGTTCCCGTCGCGCACTTCATCATAGATACCGCGCAACTGGAACAGCGCGTTCGTATAGGTGATCTGTGCGCCTGCGGCACGACCGTCCTTCGGATTGTCCGGCGTCGAGGCGGTGTTGCCGTTGAAGCTCGTCGAATTCGAGAACGAGAATTGGCCGTAGAAATCGAAGCCGTTGTACTTCGGCGACTGATACGACACGTTGTTGCTGGTCTTGCCCCAGTTGCGGCCGCGCACCAGTGACGCCGTCGACCAGGCTGACTGGCCGAACGGGTCGAAGTCCCACACGCCGTTTGCAATCGCGAGTTCGCGGCCGAACAGCAGCGTACCGTACGTATTGTTCGCGATACCGATGGTTGCCCAGCGATTCCACAGGCCGTTGTCGCCCGGGCCCGCGCCGCTCATCGTGTCGAAGCTGCCTTCCAGTTGGAAGACCACCTTGTTGCCGCCGCCGATGTCCTCGGCACCCTTGATGCCCCACAGGCTCGTGCCCCAGTCGCCGCTTTCCGCGCGCCAGCGGGAGCCGTTCTGCATCCCGTTCAAGTACTCGATGCCGGCATCCAGACGGCCGTACAGCGTGACGCTGCTTTGTGCGTGAGCTGCGACTCCAGCAGCCATCAGCGCTGCGGCGACCAAAGCTTTCTTCATATCTCCTCCATACCCTGTCAAAAAGTCAACCCAGAACTGCACGAGATGCGCGACGCCGCGAGCGCCGGGCAAAAGCGGGCAACTACGGAGACCTCGTGCGAAGCCGGGCGGGCGCAGCACGCGGGCGAACAGACGGGCGGCCGTTGAGCGGGCCCGCATGGCCGGGTCGGCCTGGCGGGGTCTCCTTGTCGTCATGAAGCTAAACTACATTTCATGAACTTCGTTTTGCTACTTTGGTTACTAATTTAGCAAAAATACACTTTTGTGGCGACGGAAATCGTTGTTTGACTAACACGTGTGTCGAAATTGCCATGCAACACGGCACGCGACACCGTGGCGCGCGCCGGCGAATCGCCGGCAACGCCTTGTGTGGCAAGGGAGACACGGTTTTCGGGAAGTTGCGTCAAGGATTGCCACTATTGACGCAGGAGAAACGGAGACGTAAGCGCGCGATGCACCAAATTGGTAAGTATTTCGTAATGATCGGCGCGCTTATCCGATGCCTGCGACGCCCGCGCTGTCCGGCCGCGCGTCGAGCAGCCGGGCGCGAATCCAGCGGTGCGCGTCGGTGCGCGCATGCTTCGCGTGCGAGTAGACCTTCAGCGTGTAGCGCGGAATCTCGAACGGCGCCGGAAAGATCCGGATCGGCGCCGCATGCCGCAGCGCCTGCGCGGCGCGGTTCGGCACGGTCATCAGGAGCCCTGATTCCGCGATGATGAACGGCGCGGCGAGCACGCTCGGCAACTGCACCGCGACCTGCCGCGCGAGGCCGAGCCGGTCGAGCACGTGGTCGACGACGCCGCGCGTCTCGTTCCACGGCGTGACGACGACGTGCCGCGCCGCGAGGTACTGCTCGAGCGTGAGGCGGCGCCGGACTTGCGGATGGCGCTCGCTCGCGATCACGACGTAGTCGTCGGAGAACCAGTCGAATTCCTCGATCCCCGGCGCGTCGGCCGCTGCTTCCTCGTGGTAGCCGAGCGCGAAGTCGATGCGGCCCGCCGCGAGCTCGTCAGTCGAGATCTTGCGGTCCGAGTGGACGACCCGGAAGCGCAATTGCGGCGCGACGTGCTGGATCCGCGCGATGAACGCGGGCAGCACGGCGAACGCGGTGTAGTCGGTTGCCGCGAACACGAAGGTGCGCTCGCTCTGCGCCGGGTCGAAGCGGCGGGCGCGCGCGAGCCCCTTCGACATCGCGTCGAGCGCGTCGCCGGCCCAGGTCGCGATGTCGTCGGCGCGCACGGTCGGCTGCATCTCGTTGCCGAGCCGCACGAACAGCGCGTCGCCGATCGCCGTGCGCAGCCGCGCGAGCGCGTGGCTCAGCGCGGACGGGCTCATCGCCAGCTCGTTCGCCGCCGCGGCGACCGACCGGTGGCGGTACAGCGCGTCGAACACGAGCAGCAGGTTCAGGTCGAGGCGGCGCAGATCGGGATGCATGATGTTCAGGTGTGGATGAAGAAACTGCACTTCCTGCAGTGGCTCGACGAACGTAGCATGACGTCTTCATCGGCGCCAGCGCGCGTGCGCGGCGCCGCCGTTTGCTGCATGCCGGCCGGGGAGGGCCTTTACCGTGCAAATCGACATCCGTTCCGCCACCGTTGCCGACGCGCCGCTGATCCTGCGCTTCATCACCGAGCTGGCGATCTACGAGAAAGCCGAGGACCAGGTGGTCGCGACCGTCGCGTCGCTCGAGCGCAGCCTGTTCGGCGACGCGTCGCCGGCGCGCGCGCTGATCTGCGAGGTCGACGGCGAGCCGGCGGGCTTCGCCGTGTATTTCCTTTCGTATTCGACGTGGCTCGGCCGGCAGGGGCTGTATCTCGAGGACCTGTACGTGTCGCCGCGCTTTCGCGGCGCGGGGGCCGGCCTGCGCCTGCTGAAGGCGCTCGCGCGGATCGCGGTCGATGCCGGCTGCGGGCGTTTCGAGTGGAGCGTGCTCGACTGGAACGAACCGGCGATCCGCTTCTACGAGAGCGTCGGCGCCGAGCCGCAGAGCGAATGGGTGCGCTACCGGCTCGCGGGCGATGCGCTGCGCACATTCGCCGATGCGGCGCCCGTGGACGCCGCGCCGTCGGGCCGCGCATAAACGCAAGTAAGCGTACGTAAACGCAGCCGGGCGCCGCGGGGCGCCCGGCGTCGGGGCATCGAAGCGGATTCGGGCTTACTTGAGGCTGCCCGACAGGAACCCGCGCAGGCGCTCGCTCTTCGGATTCGCGAACACTTCGGCGGGCACGCCTTCTTCCTCGACGCGCCCCTGGTGCAGGAACATCACGTGGTTCGACACGTTGCGCGCGAAGCCCATCTCGTGCGTGACGACGACCATCGTCCGGCCTTCCTCGGCCAGCTTCTGCATCACCTTCAGCACTTCGCCGACGAGTTCGGGATCGAGCGCGGAGGTCGGCTCGTCGAACAGCATCACGTCCGGATGCATCGCCAGCGCCCGCGCGATCGCGACGCGCTGCTGCTGGCCGCCCGACAGGTGCGACGGATACTGCTTCTCGACCCGCGGCGCCAGCCCGACCTTCTCCAGGTACTCGCGCGCGCGCTCCTCGGCTTCGCGCTTGCCGAGCTTCAGCACGTTGACCGGCGCTTCGATCACGTTCTCGAGCACGTTCATGTGCGACCACAGGTTGAAGTGCTGGAACACCATCGCGAGCTTGGTGCGCACGCGCTGCAGCTGCTTCGGCTCGGCGGCGCGCAGCGCGCCCGTCTTGTCGAGCGCGGTGCGCACTTCCTCGCCGTCGACGAAGATGCGGCCCGCGTTCGGCTGCTCGAGGAAGTTGATGCAGCGGAGCATCGTGCTCTTGCCGGAGCCGGACGAGCCGATCACGCTGATCACGTCGCCCGCGTTCGCCTTCAGCGACACGCCCTTGAGCACTTCGTTGCTGCCGTACCGCTTGTGGAGATCGTCGACGAAAAGCTTCTGAGTCTGGGAGTTCATCAATAGTCCTGCGGAAACTTACTTGCCCTGCGGGCGCAGATACGCGAGCCAGCGGCGCTCGGCCTGGCGGAACAGCCAGACGAGCGTGAACGAGATCACGAGATAGAGCAGCGCGGCGATGCCGAACGCGTGGAACGACATGTAGGTCGCCGAGTTGACGTCGCGGGCGATCTTCAGGATGTCCGGCACCGTCGCCGTGAACGCGACCGTCGTCGCGTGCAGCATCAGGATCACCTCGTTGCTGTACAGCGGCAGCGCGCGGCGCAGCGCCGACGGCAGGATCACGCGGCGGTACATCGTGAAGGTCGACATCCCGTACGCGCGCGCGGCCTCGATCTCGCCGTAGGAGGTCGCCTTGATCGCGCCCGCGAAGATCTCGGTCGTGTACGCGCAGGTGTTCAGCGTGAACGCGAGCAGCGTGCAGTTCATCCCTTCGCGGAAGAACGCGTCGAGCATCGGCGTGCCGCGCACGGCCTGCAGGCTGTAGAGGCCCGTGTAGCAGAGCAGCAATTGCACGTAGAGCGGCGTGCCGCGGAACACGTACGTGTAGAGCCACACCGCGCCCGACAGCCATTTCTTCTTCGACACCCGCGCGACCGCGAGCGGCACCGACAGGCAGAAGCCGAGCCCGATCGACACGACGAGCAGCCACAGCGTGATCGCGACGCCGGTGAGGCGGTAGCCGTCGGTGTAGAGATAGTTGCGCCAGTATTCTTGGATGAGGTCGATCATAGGTCTGCCTTGCGGACGCCGGTCGAATAGCGCTTTTCAAGCCACATCAGCACGAAGTTCGAAATCGTCGTGATGGCCAGGTAGATCGCTCCCGCGATCAGCGTGAAGAAGAAGAACCGCAGCGTGCCCTTGCCGGCGTCCTGCGACGCCTTCACGACGTCGGCGAGGCCGATGATCGACACGAGCGCGGTCGATTTCACGAGCACCTGCCAGTTGTTGCCGATGCCCGGCAGCGCGAAGCGCATCATCTGCGGGAACATGATGCGCGAGAACACCTGCCAGCTCGTCATCCCGTACGCGCTGCCGGCCTCGAGCTGCCCGCGCGGCACCGACAGGAACGCGCCGCGGAACGTCTCGGTGAAGTACGCGCCGTAGATGAAGCCGAGCACGAGCACGCCGGCGAGGAACGGATCGATGTCGATCTGGTCCCAGCCCGCGAGGTCGGTCAGCTGGTTCAGCCAGATCTGCAGGCTGTAGAACAGCAGCAGCATCAGCACGAGGTCGGGCACGCCGCGGATCAGCGTCGTGTAGACGGTGCCGATGCCGTTCGTGACGCGGTTGCGGGACAGCTTCGCGGCCGCGCCGAGGAGCCCCAGCAGGAACGACAGCGCGAGCGAGAGCACCGCCAGTTTGACGGTTTGCCAGGTGCCTGCGAAGATCAGCGGGCCGTAACCTTGAAGAAACATATGTGGTCCTTGACGGCGCACCGGGTGCGCCGCGAAAGACGCGCTCCGCATGTTGCGCGGAACGCCCCGTGCGTATCATGACCGCCCGCCCGGCGAGGGCGCCGGACCTGCCTGCCGCGGTGGGCGGCGGGCGAGGGGGCGGGCGGCGCGTGGTTTGACTGCCTGTACTGCGCGAATGCGGGGCGCGCCCCGCATTCGCACCCGGCGCTCAACGGGCCGAGTAGACGCTGAACGCGAAGTACTTGTGCGACAGGCGGTCGTACGTGCCGTCCTTGTGCATGTCGGCCAGCGCCTGGTTGATCTTCAGCTTCAGGTCGGCGTCCTCCTTGCGCAGGCCGATCGCGGTGCCGTCGCCGATCGTCTTCGGATCCTTCACTTCCGGCCCCGCGAACGCGAAGCCCTTGCCGCGCGGCGTGCGCAGGAAGCCGTAGTCGGCCTGCAGCTCGTCCTGCAGCGTCGCGTCGAGGCGGCCCGAGCCGAGGTCGGCGTAGACCTGGTCCTGGTTCTGGTACGGAATGACGGTCACGCCCTGCGGCTCCCAGTACGCCTTCGCATAGGTCTCCTGGGTCGAACCCTGCTCGACGCCGACACGCTTGCCCTTCAGCGACGCGACCGTCGGCAAGAGCGGCGAGCCGGTCTTCGCGATCATCCGCGCCGGCGCGTCGTACACCTTGTCGGAGAAGTCGATCTGTTCGCGGCGCTTGTCCGTCACGGTCAGCGACGACACGATCACGTCGTATTTCTTCGCCTTCAGCGCCGGGATGATCCCGTCGAGATCCTGCGCCACCCACACGCATTTGACGTTGATCCGCTTGCAGATTTCCTTGGTGAGATCGACGTCGAAACCGACGATCTCGCCGCTCGGCGCGGTCGACTCGAACGGCGGGTAGCTGGCGTCGACGCCGATCCGCACGGTCTTCCACTCCTTCGCGAAGGCGCTGCCCGCCACGAGGGCGAGGGCGGCGCACAGGGCGGCCTTCTTCATTTCCATCCTTTAATACTGAGATTCCGTGGCGGCGCGCCGGGCCTGTCGGGCCGTGCGCCGCGCCGTATTCTAGATAGCCAAAATTCGTGTTCGGCGGCCTGGCGGCGGCAACCGCCGCACGGGCGGGCGCCAAAAGCGCGGTATTTTACCCGAACGCGCTACCCGGGCAGCGCACAAGCACGCTTCCGGCGGGATCCGTTGGCGGCGAGCGACGCCGGCGGCCCCGATCGGCGCCGCTGTTGCGGCATTCGATGCAGTCTCATCGAACATTGCATGAATTGCGTTCGTGCATGCAACGATCCGGTGCGCGCGCATGGATTGTTGCGGGCTCGGCGAGTCCCTACATTGGCGGCATCCCGACACACCGCCCCACGGACCGCTCATGTTCCAGATCCTCCGCGCCGCCGACCGAGGCCATGCCAACCACGGCTGGCTCGTGTCTCGTCACAGCTTCCCGATCGATGGCGCTGGCGACGACGCACATCCGCCGTTCGGCGCGCTGTGCGTGCTGAACGACGACCGGATCGCGCCGACGCGCGGCTTCGGCATGCATCCGCACCGCGACATGGAGATCGTCACCTACGTGCTGGAGGGCGCGCTCGCGCACCGCGACAGCATGGGCAACGGGTCGATCATCCGGCCCGGGGACGTGCAGCGGATGAGCGCCGGCACGGGGATCGTGCACAGCGAGTACAACGCGTCGCGCGACCGGCCGCTGCATCTGCTGCAGATCTGGTTGCTGCCGACGGAGCGGGGCGGCCGGCCGGGCTACGAGGAGCGGCGCTTCGGCGAGGACGAGAAGCGCGGCCGGCTGCGGCTCGTCGCGTCGCCGGACGGGCGCGACGGCTCGGTGTCGATGCGCGCGGATGCGAGCATCCATGCGGGGCTGTTCGATGGCGGCGAAGCGGCGGTGTTCGACGTGCCGGCCGGGCGACGCGTATACGTGCACGTCGCGCGCGGTGCGCTGGAGGTCAATGGCGAGCCGCTGGAGAGCGGCGACGGGGTGCGGATCGGCGGGGTGGCGTCGGTCACGCTGGCGAGCGGCCGGGATGCCGAGGTGCTGCTGTTCGATCTCGCCTGAACGGGCAGGACGAGGTGGAGACGGTGGCGCGGGCCGGGCGCCCGCGTCCCCGTCTCCACCGCGCCGGGGAGGGCGGTGCGGCCGGCTCAGGCCGGCTTACTGCGCCGGCGCCGATGCGGCCTTGCCCGCCTGGCGGTGCTGTTCCCAGCGTTCCTTCATCTTCTCGCGGCGCTGCTCCATCCGCGCGTACTGCTGCTTGATCGCCGTGCTGACCGTCGTCTTCTGCTGGTCGTTCAGCCCGTTGTAGAACGCGAGCCATGCGGCCGACGTCTGCTCGCGCAGCTGCGCGTTCTGCTGCTCGGCCTGCTGGCGCGCGGCGTGCATCGCGTTCAGGTCGAGGATCGGCTGGTTCTGCTGCGCGTTGAATTGCTCGCGCATCTGCTCGTGGCTCTTGCGCATCGCGTCGCGGTTCTGCTTCATCGTATTGACCGCGGTCTGCCACTGCTGCTCCTGCGCGGCGGTGAGCTTCAGCTGGTCGTGCAGGCGCAGGATCGCGCCGAACGGGCCGCCCTCGTGGCCGTGCATCTGGTGCATGCCCGGGCCGCCCGGCGGCGGCGCGTCGGCCGGCGGCGCGGCATGCGCGGCGCCGAAGGCGAGAGCGAGCATGGTGGCGGCCGCAATGGCCACCCGGGACGTCTTCTTATACATTTCAGAAACTCCTGTTCGAAAGGTCCGGCGACGCGGCGGCGGGCGAAACCGCGGGGCCGCATCCGGTAAGACGCAGGTTAGCGGCGCGTGCGGCGGCCGGTGTTACGGCGTCCGGCGGCCGGGTTACCGCGCATTACAGTTCGCTTGCGCGGTAATCCGCAGTAACCCTTTCGTCCCTTTGTATCGTTCTTTGCGGCCGCCCTCGCGCGGTAAACTTCGAGCCATGACTACCCAGATCCTCATCGTCGACGACGACCAAGAACTGCGCGACCTGCTGCGCGACTACCTCGTACGCCAGGGCATGGAAGTGTCCGTGCTGCACGACGCGGCGACGCTCGAGAAGCGCCTCGAGCGCGAGCGCCCCGACCTGATCGTGCTGGACCTGATGATGCCGGGCGTGGACGGCCTCACCGCGCTGCGGCAGCTGCGTGCGGCCGGCGACGACATCCCCGTGATCATGCTGACCGCGCGCGCCGACGACGTCGACCGCATCGTCGGGCTCGAGCTCGGCGCGGACGACTACCTCGGCAAGCCGTTCAACCCGCGCGAGCTGCTCGCGCGCGTGCAGGCGGTGCTGCGGCGGCGCCGCGCGACGCCGTCGGCCGCGGCGCCCGAACAGCGCGAGCCTTACGCGTTCGGCCGCTTTCTGCTCGATTTCCAGGCCCGCACGCTGTCGGTCGACGGCAAGCCGGCCGCGCTGTCGAGCAGCGAATTCGCGCTGCTGAAGATCTTCGTCAACCACGCGCTGCGCACGCTCACGCGCGAACGGCTGCTCGAGCTGCTGCACGGGCCGGAATACGACGGCACCGACCGCGGCATCGACGTCCAGGTGTGGCGCCTGCGCCGCATTCTCGAGTCGGATCCGTCGTCGCCGCGCTTCATCCAGACGGTGCGGGGGCGCGGCTACGTGTTCGTGCCCGACGGCGAGGCCCATGCGCAAGCCCATTGATTCGCTGTTCGGCCGGCTGGCGCTGCTCGTCATCGGCGTGCTGCTGCTGTCGCACTTCGCGTGGTATTTCGCGATGCGGCTCGAGCGCAACCAGATGCAGACGCGCTATGCGGTCGAGGAAGCGTCGTTTCTCGTCGATGCGGTGCGCCAGCACGTCGCCCGCACGCCGGACCAGCCGCTGCCGTCGCGCGTGCGGCTCGTCCCACCCGACAGCCCCGACGTGCCGCAGGGGCACGCGGGCCTGCCGCCGGCGCTCAGGCGTTTCCGCGACGACGTGAGCGAGCGCATGCCGGCCGGCACGCGCGTCGAGATCGGCACGCCCGGCCATCCGCCCGTGCTGTGGGTCAAGGAGCCGGCCGACCGCAACTGGATCGTCGTGCCGGTGCAGCCGCTGCGGCCGCCGCGCTCGCTGGACCGGATGCTGATCTGGCTCGGGACGATCTTTTCCGCCGGCGTGGTCGCCGCACTGTTCGCGGCCTGGCAGCTGCAGCAGCCGCTGCGCTCGCTCGCGCGCGCGGTCGCCCGCTTCGGGCGCGGCCAGCCGGTGCCGCCGCTGCGCGAGCGCGGCCCGCGCGAGCTGCGCCAGCTCACGCACGGCTTCAACCAGATGGTGGAACAGGTGTCGCGCGCGGAGAACGACCGCGCGGTGATGCTGGCGGGCGTCGCGCACGACCTGCGCACGCCGCTCGCGCGAATGCGCCTGCGCGCCGAGATGATGGACGACGCGCGCCTGCGCGACGGCGTCGTGCGCGACGTGGACTCGATGTCGCACATCGTCGACCAGTTCCTCGTGTTCGCGCACGGCGGCAACGACCGCAGCGAGCCGGTGGCGGTCGACCAGGCCTGCGAGCGGATCGCGCGCACCTACCGCGCGGTCGCGCCCAACGCGCCGACGGTCCAGACCCGCCTCGCCGCTGATCCGGGCTTCCGCCTGCCGACCGCGACGCTCGACCGGATCCTGTCGAACCTGCTCGACAATGCGCATGCGTACGGCGCGCCGCCCGTCGTCGTCGAAACCGAGCGCACCGCGACCGGCTACCTGCTGGCGGTGAGCGACCACGGCGGCGGCATCGCGCCGCGCGATCTCGCGGCCGCGACGCGGCCGTTCGTCCGGCTCGACCCGGCGCGCGGCGGCAACGGGCACAGCGGCCTCGGGCTCGCGATCGTCGAGCGGCTGGTGCTGCGGCTGGGCGGGACGTGCGAGATCGGCAACCGGCCGGAAGGCGGCCTGCGTGTCGCGATGCAGTTCCCGTTCGACGCGGTGCCGAAGCCCGAACCGCACGCGCAGGCCGCGTGAGCGCAGCGCGCGGCGCCGGCCTGGCCGGACGCCGCGCGCTGCGTCATTCGCCGAACAGCGAACCGAGCGTCTCGGCGGCGTTGCTGTCGATCGTGTTGTACGTCACGCTGGTGGCCTCGAAGATGTACACGGTCGTGTACCGGCCGAGGCGCTCGAGAATCTCGTCCTGCAGCGATTCCGGCACGATGTTCATGTTCAGGTACCAGGCCGTCGACGACAGCCGCGTCTGGAACGAACCGTACTCCTGCATCAGCTCGTAGAACGCATCGGCATCCTGATCGCGGCAGACGATCACCAAGTTTCCTGCCATTCCTTTCCTCCCGCTCGTCGATCGATCCCCGTGGGGGCCAGCCCCGATCATACCTGCTTCGCCGTGTCCGGCTCCTGACGGGACGCACGGTTTTGCCCGCCGTACGCGGCGGGCGGGTTCACGGGCGGGCCGGATCACGGCATAATTCGGGCCTGCATGCCGGCCGGCGCGTTGCGCGCCGCTGCGTCCCGCGCCGATCCGTCAGCCGTCGGCCCGTTCCGGGCCCGATTCGCCCGCGCTGCGGCGGATTCCACCGTCTCGATCCGGAAGGTTGTGCCTGAAATACAGGTTGTAGTAGTGTCGTGCCGTTTGCGGAACGACTCGACCGGGACCCGCGCGCGGTGATGCTGTCGGCACGGATGCGGCGCATTGCGCCTGCCTTGCATCGTGAGTCAAAACGAATTACCGCGCCCGCGCGCTTTGCCATGAATCAACATCGTCTGCCGGTCATATCCTTCGATCCGATCGGCCTTACCGGGGAGAGCGCCTGATGGAGATCGGATTCGATCCGAACCGGATCGCCAATGCATCGGCATGGCGCGTCCTGCCGAACCGCTGGGATTTCATTGCCTTTCCGCTGATCATCTGCCTGATCGCGATGGCGGTGGTCGGGTTCCATGAAACGATGGCGCCGATCACGACCCTCAATACGCAGAAGATCTCGCTGGATCCGTCGAACCTGCCCGAATATGCGCTGCGCACGACGCTGCGGATGCTCGCGGCGATGGTCGCGTCGCTCGCGTTCACGCTCGTGTACGGCACGCTCGCCGCGAAGAGCCGCCGCGCCGGCATGGTGCTCGTGCCGATCCTCGACATCCTGCAGTCGGTGCCGGTGCTCGGCTACATCTCGTTTACGGTGACGTTCTTCCTCGCGCTGTTCCCGAGCCGCGTGCTCGGCGCCGAGCTGGCCGCGATCTTCGCGATCTTCACGAGCCAGGCGTGGAACATGACGTTCAGCTTCTACCAGTCGCTGCGCACCGTGCCGCGCGATCTGGACGAAGTGTCGCGCGGCTTCCACCTGACGTCGTGGCAGCGCTTCTGGAAGCTCGAGGTGCCGTTCTCGATGCCGGGCCTGATCTGGAACATGATGATGTCGATGTCGGGCGGCTGGTTCTTCGTCGTCGCGTCGGAGGCGATCACGGTCGGCAATCACTCGATCACGCTGCCGGGCATCGGCGCGTATCTCGCGCAGGCGATCAGCGACAAGAACCTCGGCGCGATCGGCTGGGTGATCCTCGCGATGACCGTCGTGATCCTCGCGTACGACCAGCTGCTGTTCCGCCCGCTCGTCGCGTGGGCCGACAAGTTCCGGATGGAAACCACGAGTTCCGGCAACGCGCCCGAATCGTGGCTGCTCGACCTCGTGCGCCGCACGCGCCTGATCCACCAGCTGCTGGTGCCGGCCGGCTGGCTCTTCGCTAAGGCCGCGCGGATCCCGCTGCGCCTGCCGCTGTCGGGCGCGGTGCGCTTTACGCTGCCGCGCGTCGAGAAGAAGGCGTCGTTCGCCGCCGACATCGCGTGGGCGCTCCTCGTGCTGGCCGGCACGGCCTACGTCGTCTGGCGCGTCGTCAGCTTCGTGGCGACCGGCGTGACGATGGCCGAAGTCGGCCACGTCATCACGCTGGGGCTCGTCACGCTGCTGCGCGTGATCGTGCTGATCGCGATCGCGTCGGTGATCTGGGTGCCGATCGGCGTGTGGATCGGGCTGCGCCCGGCGCTCGCCGAAAAGATGCAGCCGCTCGCGCAGTTCCTGGCCGCGTTCCCGGCGAACCTGCTGTTCCCGGCGTTCGTGATCGTGATCGCGCACTTCCACCTGAACCCCGACATCTGGCTGTCGCCGCTGATCGTGCTCGGCACCCAGTGGTATATCCTGTTCAACGTGATTGCCGGCGCGACGTCCTATCCGAACGACTACCGCGAGGCGGCGACGAACTTCCGCATCCGCGGCTGGCAGTGGTGGCGCCAGGCGATCCTGCCGGGCATCTTCCCGTATTACGTGACGGGCGCGATCACCGCGTCGGGCGGCGCATGGAACGCGAGCATCGTGTCGGAAGCGGTGCAGTGGGGCAATACCAAGATCGAGGCGCACGGCCTCGGCGCGTATATCGCCCAGACGACGGCCGCCGGCGATTTCCCGAAGATCATCCTGGGCATCACGGTGATGTCCCTGTTCGTGACCCTGTTCAACCGCCTGCTGTGGCGTCCGCTGTATGCCTATGCCGAATCGAAGCTGCGACTTGACTGAAACTGATTGAGAGCGAAACGCGATGCACAATCCGAATGCTGTAAACGCCCCCGTTCAGACGCAGCCGGCGCCGCCGAAGCTCGGTGACGAGATCCTGCGCGTCGCCGACGTCAGCCGCGGCTTCAACAAGACCCAGGGCGAGCTGCTCGTGCTCGACGGCGCGAACCTGTCGCTGCGCGAAGGCGAGATCGTCGGGCTGCTCGGCCGCTCCGGCTCGGGCAAGTCGACGCTGCTGCGCATCATCGCCGGCCTGATCGAGCCGACGGGCGGCGAGGTCAGCTACCTCGGCAAGCCGCTGCTCGGCCCGGCCGAAGGCGTCGCGATGGTGTTCCAGACCTTCGCGCTGTTCCCATGGCTCACCGTGCTGCAGAACGTGGAAGCGGGCCTCGAGGCGCTCGGCGTCGGCGCGCGCGAGCGGCGCGAGCGCGCGCTCGCGGCGATCGACCTGATCGGTCTCGACGGCTTCGAGAACGCGTATCCGCGCGAGCTGTCGGGCGGCATGCGCCAGCGCGTCGGCTTCGCGCGCGCGCTCGTCGTCGATCCGACGATCCTGCTGATGGACGAGCCGTTCTCGGCGCTCGACGTGCTGACCGCCGAGACGCTGCGTACCGACCTGCTCGACCTGTGGACGCAGGGCCGCATGCCGATCAAGTCGGTGCTGATCGTCACGCACAACATCGAGGAAGCGGTGTTCATGTGCGACCGGATCCTCGTGCTGTCGTCGAACCCGGGCCGCGTGATCGCCGAGATCAAGGTGCCGTTCAAGCATCCGCGCAACCGCCTCGACCCGGCGTTCCGCCGGCTGGTCGACGACATCTACGCGAAGATGACGGCCCGCCAGATCGGCGAGGCGACGAAGAAGGGGCTCGAGCTCGGCAGCTGGCTGCCGCAGGTGTCGACCAACCTGATGGCCGGCCTGATCGAGACGCTCGCCGCGCCGCCGTACCACGGCCGCGCGGACATGCCGGAAATCGCGCGCACGCTGCATCTGGAGGTCGACGACCTGTTCCCGATCGCCGAAGTGCTGCAGTACCTCGGCTTCGCCGACGTGCGGGAAGGGGACGTGTTCCTGACGCCGCCGGGGCGCGTGTTCGCCGAGTTCGGCACGCAGGAGCGCAAGCTGATGTTCGCGGATCATCTGCTGAAGCACGTGCCGCTCGCCGCGCGGATCAAGAAAGTGCTCAACGAGCGGCCGGGCCATCGCGCGCCGCGGGTGCGCTTCGAGCAGGAGCTGGAGGATTTCCTGTCCGACGGCGCCGCGGAGGAGACGCTCGACGCGGTGATCGACTGGGGCCGTTACGGCGAGATCTTCTCGTATAACGACCAGACCGAGATTTTCAGTCTCGAGGACGTCGAGTCCTGAAGTCTAGAGATGGATGCGTCTGGATCGACATCCATCAAGATGCATAAATCTATAAAAAACAATGGCTTGAGGGTTGGTTCGTCAACTTTCATGTTGACTTAGATACCTTTGTGTTCGCACAATTTGCCTACATGGTGCCTACTAGGGGCAAAGATGGCAAAGCAAAGTTTTACTGCGGCACGGGTTGAAGGTTTCGTGTGTGAGCCAGGCAAGCAGCAGACTATTCATTGGGACGCGAAGACCCCGGGCTTGGGGTTGCGCGTGACTGCGGCTGGCACGCGAGCCTATGTCTTTGAGTCAAGGTTGTTTGGCAAAACCGTCAGGGTGACGATCGGTGATGCCCGAGTTTGGGACCTTGGCAAGGCTCGTATTGAAGCCAGCAAGTTGAAAACGCTGGTTGATGAGGGCAAAGACCCGAGAGAAGTGAAGGCCGATCAGCGGGCAGCTCACGAAGCCCGGCGAGCTGAGGCTCGGCGGAAGGATGTGACTTTTGGTGAGGCATGGGACGATTACGTCGAGACGCGTAAGTCGTTTTGGGGCGAGTTGCATTATCGCGATCATCTCCAACACGGTAGCGTCGGTGGTCAACCTCGCAAGAGTGGTCCGGGTACGAGGAAGGCTGGACCGCTGGCGTCATTGCGCCCAGTTAAGCTTTCTGACATTACGGGAAAGTGCGTTAGCGAGTGGCTGCGCCTGCAGTCATCGGAACGTCCGACCGTATCCGCACTCTCTTTTCGCTTGCTGCGAGGGTTTATCAGGTGGGCGGCTGACACACCGGCTTACGCTGGAATCATTCCAGCAGATGCCTATTCGTCGCGAGCGGTGAAGGAAGTCGTGCCGCGCGTCAAAGCTAAGGAGGGCGATTCTCTCCAGCGCGAACAACTCATGGCTTGGTTCCGTGCGGTAAGGAACGTCGAGAATCCGGTCATCAGTGCGTATCTTCAAGGCCTTTTGGTAACTGGTGCGCGGCGTGAGGAGTGGGCGTCACTTCGCTGGGAAGATGTCGATTTTCAGTGGCGGAGTCTTGTTCTTGACGACAAGATGGAGGGTTCTGGGGGGAGAACAATACCCCTGACTCCGTATCTGGCGAGTTTGCTGTTGAACCTGAAAAGATGGAATGAGACACCGCCAAGTAGTCAGAAAATCGCCCGGATGGCGGCTAAAGGCCAGCAGTGGAGTCCGTCAACGTGGGTTTTCCCAAGTGCCAAGGCGGCCGACGGCAAGATTGCAGACCCCGGTGATGCACACCGAAAGGCTTTGGTTTCCGCGGGCCTGCCCCATGTGACGCTGCACGGGCTTCGTCGGTCGTTTGGCACGTTATCGGAGTGGGTCGAAGTGCCAGTTGGCGTTGTCGCGCAGATTCAGGGGCATAAACCGTCCGCGATCGCCGAGAAACACTATCGACGCCGGCCCCTCGACTTGCTGCGCATGTGGCACGACAAGATTGAGTCATGGATGCTCGATCAAGCTGGAATTCGATTTCAGGTCGACGCGGCTTAATCATTCGGATGAATGGCAGGTGTCTTCGAGCTGGAGCATCTATCGGCAACCGGTCGTAGGCTAGAATTGGTCGACGGCGACGATGATCGCCGTCGACCATTCGAACGAAACGATCAGGCCATGAGCGAAGGAAAATCACCCCAAGAACGTGTTGCTGCCGCGAGGCAGCTTTATGCCGTATTGAAGGACTATCTCGATCGGCCAACCTGGACGCCGATCGAAGGGGCGCTCATTCTGTCGGGTGTGCACGCACCGACTGGATGCACGGAATTCCCTCGTGAGGGGACGGGCCTCGATGGCAGGCCGTTCAAGGGGGGCGTCATTGACCGTTGGATCAAAGCCCGCGAAATCATGAGGCTATGGGAATGGCGCTGCCAGGACGACGAGGAAAATGGCATCGTTACGCCCACTCAGCTCGCGCCGCACGAATTTATCTCATGGTGTCAGGATCTGGATGTTGAGACGGACTGGATGCGCCTCATTTTTGATGTCATTAGCGGCGGCAAGGTGCAGACGGATCAACTGGATTTCATTCCCGTTGCTGTTGCTGAATACGCCGCCCAGTCGGCGGAGACGATCAGCGCAATCCATTCCCTTTCAGGGCAGTTGTCCAGCGATTCATCAGTGAGCACTCCGGTACCGAAAAAGGTGGAAAAAAGTGCCCCTCGTGTTCCGATGCCGATTCCGGCAAATCGGGATCACGTATCCACGGAAGAATTGGCGGCTATTCTGGCCATCGATCCTCAATCGATCCGCAAGCGCCATTCCATGGATGGCAGCTACCTCGGTATCAGACCTACGAAGCTTCCAAATCGTCGGTTGCTGTGGCCGGTAGTAGAAGTCAAGAAACTTCTGAGCGGCAGTCGTCGTGATTTTGGAGAGTCAAATGTTGAGTAGCCGTCAATAGAGTGCCACGAGAAACGTCCCGCAAGTTCAGAGAGCGCCCTGTATTACCAGCGCAATTAAAATTGGCAATTGGACATCATTCATATTTGAGCGACTCTTCGGGGGTCGCTTTGTCTGGTATAAATCGACGAGCTCATGACGCAGTTGTCGCAATCTAACATCGCCCAGGATCTCCTGGGGTTTTACGATCGCGTAAATCCCGTCCTATCAAAATGGCTCGTCAAGCCGACATGGACGGCTGAAGAGACTGCGATGCTGTGCGCGGGCTTCGTTCCGAATTTCCGAACAAGCGGCGAAAGCAAAGCCGCGCATGATCTCCAACAAATTGATGGTCGCACGCCGATCGATATAGACGGGTACCTCCAACCAGATTACGAGCTTTACTGTGCCTATCTTCATTTGCTAACGGGAAAAGGAGAGGCCAGTCCGCGTGACATGGTGGTTTTGCTTCTCCCAGCAATAACTTCGGAAACGAGAGAGATGAATCGAGGCGGCGAGGGCATTGGGTTCCCGTCACTGAGGTTGCTGACTATCGACTCGCTTAGGGAGCTCCAGTGGCTTTTCATTATCGGAAACGCGGTGGGCTTGCCGGTGCCAGCTCTTATTCCCTTTGATTTACTCAATGCATTGCGTGATCGATTAACCAGTCAGCCCGTTATCGAATTGTCGACCAGCCGTAAAAAGGGTGGCTTAGCAGCCACCGGTGCAGTCGCTGAAACAAAGTTGAGCACCAGGCAGCGGAAACCACGCGGGCATCCGCCAGTGCTAACGACGCCGGCGGCACGCGGTTACTACACGACGGCGGAAGTTGCGGGGCTGACTGGGTTACGGACGGATACCCTGAACACGTACGCCCGCAAAGGAGTCGTCGTCGATGGTTTCACGCCGTTCAAACGCCGGAACGGAAAGGTCTGGCAATGGCGAGATAACCAGCAGCAGGCCCTCCACGTGGCCGGTGGCGCATCCCACGCGACCCCCGATCCTCAACAAGGCAAGTCGCTTGCCTCCCTCCTAGGCCCCACGCCGTTCACGAAGTCGTGACGCGTCCCTCCAACATCTTTCAGCCTCCCTCCTCTCGCTGACGGCGAGCGTCGCAACCGAACGATCCCGAGCGCTTCGGGATCAGTCGTCAACTTGTCCCAATCCGTGATATTCCGTCTAAATCCGTCTCGGATATCGGTCGGTGTTTCGGATATATTTCCAACTTAGCATCATCAGACTTAAGCGCTAGATCAAGTAGAACAAGGGTAACTGTAGGCTCTCAACAGAATAATTTGCCGATATGGCGGATTTCAGGGTACGCTGCTGCCCTTTTGCCCCCACGCGGCCCAGAGGGCGACTGTGCGGGCGCAACTTTGCGTGCAAGCTGCCGACGTGAGGCGGGGGCGGCGCGATCACGGTATCGGGAGGAAGGGGTGGGAAAGGCAAATGAAAAGGGGCCGTTCAAAGGGCTCAAGGCCCGTACGGATGCGTTTGCCCATGCATCGGATCTCGAGCCAGCAGCGGCGGATGAGCCTCTGATCAGGAGCACGTCGCTGGTGCCGGCCCAGTTTGTATGGAAACCGCCCCAGTTGATTCTGTTCTGGGTCGACCAGGTGGTCCGCGATATCGAACGTAGTCGGAAGTCGCCGTCGTTTGATGGGGCTAAATTCACGCTGGACCGCCATTCCGATGAAATCCCGTGGACCAAGGAGATTTCGGAGCCGGTATTTGCAAAAAACAAAAAAGCAGCGTCGAATTATCAGGCACTGCGTCAATTCAATAACCTGCTTGCGATCCCGTATTACAGGAATAGCCAGTATTGCACCAATATTGAGGCGGCTCGCGAGGCACTCCAGCTTGTCTGCCCCAGTGATTTTCCGGACTTGCTCTTTGATGGAAGCTTTGGGAAGACGGATGAGGGAACGGCAAAAATCCTCGCGAAGCAATTCAGGGCGCCGGCGGAACGCTTCAACTCGATTCTGGACAAAATTGCGGAAATTGTCACCGCGAGTGATTATCGGTCAAAGGTTGCTCGTGAAAATGCAACACTGCAGAATCGGGTCAACAGTGTTAACGCCTTGATCGACGGGTTGCTTTCTCACCACAAGAGTCAGGCGGTTGTTGCTGTCAGGCTCTCGATTCCGCAAAAGAACGCGGCGGACCATGTCGACGAAGAAATAAAGAAGGCATTCTCGCGCCTGATTACTGATCGACGTAACGATGCGCTTCTGAAGGGAGCGACTGGGTACTTCTGGGTGATGCAGGAGAGTTACAGCGCAACGTTCCGGCAGAACTTGCCTGATGTGGATTTGAATGACCCGCGAAGCTACATTACGGTGCATTACGAACTGGTGATGTTTTTTGATGTCAGTCGTTGCGCGGAGGTGGTTGGAATTGCCCGCCATATCGGGGCCTTATGGAAATATTTTGCTGGGGAAGGGGCAACTTACCGGCGACTCAGTGGAATGACTTTCCGGGCGTACCGGAAAGCCGTGAAAGAGTGGGAGGTGGAAAAGAACGGCCTACTTTCATCAGCGTATGAGTTTGTGGGCTTGGTGCAGGAGCACAGTCGTGAAGCGCAGAATCTCCGGGCGGCGGCTTTGACGATGGTGTACTCGGCAACCCTTCGTAGACGGCTGGGGGTGTCGCCGATCTTGCACAAGAATAAAACGAGGCGCTTCGGCAAAAGTGATCTGCTAACCGGGTGCGGTATTGGTAAAGCGGGCAGCAGGAACAAGCTGGATCACTCAAGCGTAAGGCATGAGAGGAAGAAGCGTCCGAAATACGTGGCCCCCTGAATATTTGCGGCAGGTTAATACCTGCCGCTTTATGTCTGTTTGGCGAGCGAGTGGATGGTGATTGAAGGTGGCATTGTGGTGCGAGTAAATTCAAACTGCGTGCGTATGTATGTATATGAGAAGAATAAGTGAATCATCGTCTTCTATTGGGGGTTGTTGATTAAATCCTCGATAATCACGAATACATTGGGTGTCTGCTACTTTTGCTTCCTATGGAATGCAATGCGAAGCATTAGGTAAGAGGTATTAGGTGGGGTATTGAATGCCATGTATTGATATTTTAATATCATTGAGAAGTATGAATTGAGGCATCAAGCAGGCGAAGTATCAACTACATGAATGCCTAAATAGGAAGAATGGGAGTATCCCCTTCTCTACGAGTACACAGGAACAGTTCCTCTGCTTATCGCAGCAGTCACTTAGACGATGGTCTACATCGTCGATGACTTCGTGAATCGATCAATCAACGACAAAAAAAGAAGGTCTCAAGTTCATTGACGGCTGAGCATCGCTGGCAGGCAATTCAGAAATCGAAGAACGAGAGACCAAACGTCAATCACCGTCGCTCTACTGGCGACGACACATCATTACGCAATCATGAATCAGAACAATGAAGGCCGGGAAGCGCTGGAGGTAATCGCTCACCTCAACGAACGTACGTGCCTTGAACAAACCGATATCGATGGCCAGAGAACGACGATTATCCATAAGGGCTACACTTCGCAACACCTCTTTAAGATCGAGAAGTTCGTCGTCGATATCGAGAAGCGACGGGAGGGTGGTTTTGTCGAAGAGGCGACTGGCCATCGCAGGGCGGTGAAGATTCGCGAACTGTACCTCGGCAGGCGCTACTACGGCCTATTGAATGACTGGCTCGAACGGTATTCAGATCTTTACCGGTACTCATCTCGCGTCGAGGTGTTTTACGCGGTCTGCAAGGAGCTTGGTTTTATCGGCGAGTACCCGTTCTGGTTCGAGGAGCCTAGTGAAGTCGTGAGTGCGGATGGCATGCGGTTCATGGACTTGTTCAACATGCTGATCGAGCACATTCGCATGCGATGCCAATCACGCGAGTTCACGGAGCGTGAACGCCTGAGGTTGTTGAATGCGGAGAAGAACAAGCAGAACGTGCTGGCGTTGGAGGAGGCGATGTTCTCTGACGAGACAGGAAGATCTCGTTGGCTGGTGCTCTCCCTCACGTTGCGCTACAAGCCGGAATTCCGTGACGAGGTTATGCCGGAGACGATCCAGCAGCATCGTGATCGCTTCTTTGCAGCGAGGCGTTTCAACAAGCTGATTTCCGGTATCAAGAACTTCGTGTGGGCGATTGAACAGGGCGAAAAGTCGGGGCTGCACCTGCACGTGATCCTGTTCTACTCGGCAGAGCACAACCACGACGAGCATATTGCCAAGCAGATCGGTGAGTACTGGGTCAATGTGGTCACGGAAGGCCGGGGCGATTACTGGAACAGCAACGATCGGCGGAAGAAGAAAGACTATGAGACGCGCGGTCACGGTATCGGCGTGGGCCAGATCGATCGGCGCGACGACGAGAAGCGAGCAGCACTGCGCAAGAATCTCGTGTATTTGGCTAAGTCCGAGCAGTACCTGATGCTCAAGAGCGCGGATCGTATTCGTACGTTCGACATGGGCCAAATACCGACGAAGGGGAAGGCAGGGCGTCCTCGTGCTCACGCCGAGGCGAACAACGCGACTAGCGATCCGATCGATGTCGAGTCCGATTCGGTCGTGTCGTCGCTTGATGAGCCCCGGGGCGATTAAATCGAGCCATAACGGGTCCGATGGTCTCGCAACTACTTCGGGTGGGCATCGATCGCGGTGCTCACCGGGACGCTGCTATGGGCTTTCCGGACACGCAATCTAAATGGCAGACCAGGCGCGCTTTCACATCGACCAGAATCGGCAGTTCGTCTCTCTCGGGCAGAACCGCGAGCAGGGCTTGGAGGCGGTCGGCAGCACGAGGTACTGCCAGTCCTACGCATTCGCCCGTTGCCAGTCGTGCTGCCTGCGCCAGCAACTCATGCCAATCGGTAGCACTACAACACCTCGCTAGATTCGGCAGATCGATGCTTTACTCTCGGTCCCGATAACGTCGAGGTGATCCTGAGCTATTGGGACTCGGAGATTCCGCTGACCATTCGTCGCGCGATCGAGCAGACGAATATACGATGTCGAACCGATGTTATGCCAAATAGCACGAACATCGCGGGTCGCCCAAGAATCCGAACCCGGTAATGCACAAAAGCGGATGTCGAGACTATTTTGTTTGGCGAGTTCTTCAAGGCGCGTGTGTTCCACTTTGTTTACCACAATCAACTCGCTCGGTGCCGAGCGGATTCCGATGACCGTCATTGTGAAGTCGAGCAACGCGGGACGAACGACGATGGCGACCGCAGCCGTGATGACAGTTGCCAGGAACGCGCGATGCAAAGGGGGCGGAGTTCGGCCGGCAGGCCAAGTTGTGCAAAGAATGAACAGCAGGAAGAAGCCGAGAATTGGAAAGAAACCGAAGGTGCGAGCGGCGCTGAAATCCGGTAGGTTCTTGCCATGGGTTGCGTAGATCAACAGCAAAAATATGGCCAGTAGCAAGGCGGACATGAACGCTGTCCATTTCCCTTGTAGGCTCGGAATGATTTCAATCCTCTGGGTCGGTTGACGATTTCGATGCTCGACCAGCCAGAGTAAGCATTGCAGTGGGAACACGGCCGCAAACATGCCGTACGCCAAACCGAGCGTCATGACGATCCCAAACCCGAGCGTGATGATCACGATCGAAAAAACGTCACCCAGAGATAGGCCGGACGGTGTGATGGTCTCAGCTGCGCAGTATAGAAACGAGATAAGCACGCCGATAACGATCACTGCGGCTTGTATGAGGCCGGCAATCAGCTTGAGCGATTCGAGATATTCCTTGGAAGGGAGTTTCAACATAAACGTCCTGGGATGGCAGTGGGAATACGCCGCAGACGCTAGAACATTGCCAGGACCGTTACGCGCCGTGTAACAACGTACTGAGCCGCAGTCGATAGCTTTAAGGAAATACTTCGACAACTCTAGCGACGGCAAGACGGTCTGTATCAAGCTGACTACGAGGCATGTCCACGCGAGATTGGGGAGGACCGACGTGTGGAGAGGAGCGTGATGTTGCTCTGCAGTCGACGGAATTTGAGTGCTCTTCGTTCATGGAGACTTTAGCCGCCACCGGGTTATCAGTGATGCTCGGTTAGTCGCGTGGGCAATGGTCGAAAATCCGGCAGTTGCCGCGAGGGCGAATGAGAACAAAAGCGCTTTCTTCATCGGGATCTCCAAACCATATCTACAGAGGCGAACGGTTTCGCCTCTTCACCCGTGAAAACGTCGGGACGTCTCTCGCGTTGACAATGCGGTCAGTTCCAGATTCGGAATTGACTATTTTTGATGGTTGTAAAGTAATCGTTCGATTTTGGCCGCACCCGCAATTCGCACAGCCAAGGGAACGAATAGGAGGACCGGCGGCTGAAGAGCCGCAGATCGACACATCCTATAGTCCTTCAGCTGTTTTCCTCAAGGTGTGTCATGTCGAGTTCTCAGCAACAACCACTTTCTCTTCTCAACAACAACTTGGCGATCGCGATCGCCAATCTCCGCGCGGGTGTGCAGGCCGCCGCGAGCAAAGCGGCGAGCGCGCAGGAAACTGCAGATGCCGCGATTCCAAAATCACAGGCAGGCACAGCTCCCGGCGACGTAGTCGTGCTCGACGAGAACGGCCGGTTGCCTGCGGTCGATGGCAATCAGCTTACCAATTTAGCGGCGCCGCACGGAATCCTGCCGGTGCTGACGATTGAGCTAGGCCACTCCGCACAAGCGAATGGTGGCCGCGGCACTGATATGGGGAACTGGTATCAGCTTGATTTTCGCGCCGGAGTCGGCGCGAGCAACGGCTTTCAGTACACCGCCAATGCCGACGGCACGATCACCGTCCCGTCTGGCGTCTACCTCGTAACTGGTGGCGCCAAGATCCTCGCGCCGGCAACGGACACGTATCAGTTGCCGGCGCAGATGGCTTTCGCAGTCGGACAGGCCTACGCGTATCCCGGCGTCTACCAATACGCTGTACAGCAGTATCCGGACGCGCCGGTAGGCGGCGCATCGATTTCCGGCGTACTCGGTTCCTTACGCATGAGCGGGGTGCAGAGTTGGGGCAGCAGCAGCCCGCTTTGGATGGGCTTCGCGAAAGTGCTGGGTTCGCAGAATCAGACGCCGCTCGCATTGCAGGGCTACATGTCGATCGTCAAGATCGGGTGACCGGTCAGGTGCGTTCCGGCCACCACGGCTGCGGCGCCTCACGAATCAGGTAGTCATCAAGGTTCTTGCCTTCTAGCCACTTCGGTCGAGCGCCTTTGCCAGACCAGGAGTTTCCGGAGTTCGGATCGTAGTACTTCGCTGGAGCCTTCTGTCGTTTGGCTTTGAGGAAGCCCGCCGCGCGTAGTAGCTCGATCTCGGTGATGCCATACTCTTTCACGTGTTCGGTGATCTCGGCAAGTATGGCTTGCTTTTCGCGCTGCTTGGCTTCTTCGACGAGCAGATTGAGATGGCCGAGCTGCTGTTGCAGTTCACGAATATTGGTGTCGGTCATTTCGTAGAATTGGATGTCCGATGAGTTGGCGATATCAAAGAATCCGCAAGTGCCGAATCTTTCCGGTCTGCGGGGACCGCTTCAGGATCAGTTCGGTGATGTCCTCTGGCAAGAGCGCGGCGTACATTGGCTGGTACTCCCTCAACGAGCTGCGATGGGACGCGAACGATGTATTCGCCCGGATCGTTCGTCAGGCTGTGCTCGTAGGCGACGCGGTAGTCCACGATTGTAATGACGTGCGAATGGTTCCCATGCAGCCATTATAGTTGTGCGTGAGATCGGGGCCGGCGCGCGGCGGAATACACCATCGCATCTGCGCGACTGTGAACGGCGGCTCGCGAAGCCAAGGCGGTCCGAGCCTACTAGCCAGTTTGGCTTATCTAACGTATCCTAGCCGAACCGAATTTTGACGACTAAATTAAGGCTTACGGGGAGAGTATAAATGGACTGGCAGGCCATTGGGAAATGGGTTGGTGTTGTCATTGCCGCAGCAGTCGCTGCCGGTCTTGTCGTCAAGCTTACGATTTCTCTTCGCCGCTCATCGAAATCGTCTGTTCGCGTTGTTTCGCAGAAGAACAACAGAGCTGGCGGCGACATAATTGCTGGCAATAGCGTAAAAAAGAACGCGAAGTAAGCCGATGTTCACCTCGCAGTCAGGCAACACTGCCGGAGGCGACATCGTTGGAGGCAGCCAGACAAAGACGGTGAACAACGTCTTTGTTGCTCAGTCGCCGTTGGCCAAACTCTATGAGAAGTTCCGCGCTGCTAACGCGGAGCAACCCTACGCAGCACAAATATCTGAGCAATTGCAACACTATTGCTCTGTCGACACGGATGGCGATGTCCGAGGGCTTGAGGATAAATTGAAGGCGGCAAATCGCCAAGATCTGCTTCGTGCAGCATCGGTTCTCAAGGAGTCTGCCACTAAAGTCATCATGAAATGGCAGACATCAGGGGTCGCGCAGGATATTCTCACTTTTATTCTGGGGCAGCTCTACTCTGCATTCCTGTTAAACGTCACGCCGGCTATAGAGGAAGGGAGATCCAGAGTTGAGGTCGATGAACTGATTAACGAAAAAGTTATCAAGCCGGCGGCGGATATGTTGGGTGATAATGACCTTATGCTAACGCCGGCAGATATTCTGGGTCTCTTGTTCTTTTTGGGCGGAAATTGTCATGTGAGGTGGGATAAATGCTAGTCTACCACCCAGCTTACGATGCGTATCACTGCGTCTTTCGCTCCATGCTCATAACTGAGTATGTAAAGGTTGTTGAGGTTGCAAAACTGAGGATTCTTGATTTCTTTTTGTGCTTCCCTGCGGAGATTCAACGGGTAAGACTGCCGAGGGAGCATAGGGAGGCAAAAAAGATTGCTCAGGGTGTTTCAAATCAATACCACGGTCCGGTCAGCATGCACCAAGCTTTCCGAGATATGGAGCATATTCAACTCGCAGCCTTCCGTACGCTAGCTGCGTCACGCCTTGTCGCGTCTGATGAATATGAAACGGGTTTGGTTCGACGGACAGATGTCGTTGTTCCGGAAGAATTGCGGATATCGCTTATGAAGGCCTCCGACACGGATCGCATCGTTGTTGAGTATATTGTCAAAAAATTGGCTTCCATCCCGCTGCTCGGGAATGATGGGCTTAAGCATCGCACAGGACTGATGGAGCATCGCTATGACGTTGCTTAAGCCAATTATCGCACTTCGTCGCCTTTGTATCTATAAAGACAATCGAGTTGTCTTTGATGCGGCTTTTCATAATGGCGTGAACATTATTCGAGGGCATAATAGTTCGGGTAAGACGACCATTCTCGATTTCATTGCATATACGCTAGGTGCTGAATATGTTCCGTGGAAGCAGGAGGCGCTTCTTTGTGATTGGTCAATTGCAGAGGTGTCGCTTAATGGTAGGGCGATAACATTGCGTAGGGCGGTTAATGATAAGCCCCTGAATCCAATGTACATATATTGGGGACCCTTCGAGGAGGCGAATGCCGCGCCTGCAACCTCGTGGGAGCTCTTCGGTTTCAGACGCAGTGCGTCGAAGCTGAGCTTCACGCAGGCGTTATTGTTGGCAATGGATCTGCCGGAAGCGCAAGGCGATGGCGCATCAAATCTGACAATGCATCAGCTATTGCGCGTTCTATATGCCGATCAGCCATCGCTGCATAGCCCGATTTTCCGCAGTGATGCATTTGATAGTGCTCTCAATCGAGAGACGATTGGTGCTTATTTAAGCGGTGTCTATGATGATGGTTTATATGTTGCTCAGTTGGAAAAGCGTGGATTGGAAAAGGAAGGTCAACAGCTCGACGCTGAACTGAAGAGTATCTTCACTGTCCTGGCGAAATCTGAGCAGAACGCAAACTTCGAATTCTTAGGGCAGGAAATAACGAATCTGGAAAGGGTGCGCGATAAAGCTGTTGAGGATTTGAAACAGCTCCGTACGGAGCGTACGGTCACAGCCGATTTGAAGAAGGCGACGGGTGAAGAAAATCTACGCTCTCAATTGGATTCTGCCAAGAAAGCGCTGAGCGATGCACAAGACCGAATTTCACGAGGTGAGTTGGACGTTGCCGACTCCAGAAAATTTGTTGAAGAGCTAGAACTGCGCCTTCGAAATCTCGATGAGTCGAGTACCACCCGGAACTACTTCGGAAAGCTGGCGTTTGCATTCTGCCCATGTTGCCTCTCGGAGTTGAAGACTCCAGCGAAGGAAAGCAGTGAGTGTGCCCTGTGCAAGAGTGAATTGAATGCTCCTGCGGCAGATGCCCAGGTTCTACGGATGCGGAACGAGCTGCGTATTCAACTGAACGAGTCTGTCGGTCTGATTGCCGAGAGAGAAGCTGAGCTTCGGCGGGAGCATAGTCTCGTTCCGGCTCTTCGGCAGGAGTTGAAGGCGCTCGAAAGACGGTATGCCGAATCGGCCCAAGTTTGGTCGTCTGACCTCGAGTCCGCTATAGAGCTCGCAGCCAGACGGATCGGTGCCTTGGAACAGGAAATCAAGGGGCTGTATGAGAACCAGCGTCTTGCGGAAACTATTCGGCAGCTACAGGTCCGTCGAGAGTCTATCGGCATCCGCCTGTCCGAACTCGATTCCAAAATTGAGTCGCTGATCTTTACACAGGAAGTGCGAAAGCAACGGGTGCAGCACGAGGTAGCGGCTACTCTCGGACGCTTACTTCGCGAAGACCTGAACAGGCAAGCTGAGTTCGCTCGTGCCGAAAATATCCAGTTTAGCTTCACCGATAACGTCGTTTCAGTCGAGGGATCGACACAGTTTTCGGAAAGCTCCACAGTCGTGCTGCGACACCTCTTCCATTTGGCTCTCTTGAGCGCGTCTACGAGAATGCCCGAAATGCGATTCCCGCGATTTCTGATTCTTGACGGTATCGAGGATGGAGGGATGGAGCTAGAACGGTCATACCGGCTTCAGGAAATAATAGTCAACGAATGCAATCGGTTTGAGTGCGATTATCAAGTAATTTTTGCTACTTCACAGATTTCGCCCGCGCTTGAAAATGATGCGTACGTCGTCGCAAGACAGTTCTCGGAGAACAGTCGCTCACTCGCTATTTTGTAAAAATGGCAGGAAGGCGAGCGTTGTTTAAAGGGTGAAATTATGGCGATTTAAGTGAGAGTCCGTGATTTTCCATTTTGGCGATCAAAAAAAGAGTACGGCGACCGATAAAGCCAGAGACAGGGCGAGTCATATGACTCGCCCTGTCTATATGCCTAAAGTTGAATCGTGCGAGGCTCTCATGTATCGGGCTCAGCCCCGCCTATTGGGCCATATTGAAGCCCGACTGTCGAACAGCGGCGAGCAACGCTGACGCGGGCACCGCGTTGAATGCGATCTCAGCCAGCAACTGCGTGCGCTCGGTGAGGGTGCGGGTGATTAGCTTGGTGCGTAGCGCGTCCGGCTGTGCAAAACCATGCTGCGTGGCGAGCGCGAGCAACGCGTCGATCAGCTCGAGCGCGCGTTCGCGTCCCCATGATGGCGTCTCGCTCGCGCAGGCGATTTCGCCCGCTAGTAAGAGCAGCGTTGCAGTGGCGACGTGGAGCGGTTTATCGGAAGGCGGGCCGCTTTGTTGTGAATCCATTGCGTCAGGCATGGTCGGTGTAGATGTTTCTGAATATCTTCAGCGAAAGCCAGCCGCCGCAGGGCGGGCAGCATGCGTCATGGTCGGGCGCCGACGGGTCACCGCCCGGCTTGCCATCCGTTTCCCGTCCGCACCATGTCCAGTGTCTGCGTGAATTCCACGTCGACGTCTTTCCCTAGATCTGCACACTGTCCCGCGGATAGATCCCGTCGGGACATGCGTGCCGGGTGCGGCTCGGGAAGAAACTGGCAGAAATGATGAAATTCACTTGGTATTGAAAAAATGCGACATAAATGAGGGGCGCAGGCGTTACGCCCGTTCTCCTCGTTTATATCGCGCTATGGCTTACATCGGTGCGATGTTGTACTTGGCCATGATTTTCTCGATCTCGCTGTTGCGGTCGCTGGACATGTTCCAAAAGCACTCGGTTTCCGAACATTCGCTCTTGACCTCAGCAGCCCACTTTTTGTGGGCTTTTAAGATGTTCTCCTTTTCCGAATCGGGGACACGGCTAGATGCCAGCAGGCGCTCGGTGTTGCCTTTCACGCGCAACATACTGCCTCGCAATCCGTATTCAAGGCACTGGTTTCGTTCATACTGGCTGCGCTTCATGTTGCAGATATCGCTGGCGCGAAACTGAGCTTGGGCTTGGGTGGCGAACATCGTGAATGCGACGGTGGCGATAGCGACGAGGAATTTACGCATGATGTTGTTTTCGTGAGAAGTGACGACAGATAGCCCGCTGTCTCAATCCAGTCGCTTGTCGCGAACGCCATACTTCGACGTTTTCTGGTACGTGAACTCCTTGAATCTCTGGATGTGGTTGATGAGGCAGGCGTTTTCCGGATAGCCCAGGCTGTCCTTCCGGCAGTCATGATTGGCGGCCGGAGCGATCTCCTGGCGCTTGGCTTCCACCTGCGCTTTCACGACGGCAGGAACCTTCTTTGATTCTTCAACTGCGATGACGTATTCGTCAGCTTGCTGGTACTCGTCGGTGATCACATTCGACCAGCAGTTGTTCTGCTGTTGCTTGGTCGGCATGGTGTCGCAGGTCGAGACGGCGTATGCGCTGGAAGTCGAGAGAGCGAGGGCGATGGCGAGAATATTCAATTTGTGCTTCATGTTGGCCTGTTCCTTTTAAGTAACGCTTGCTTGGGTGAATCCAGCAGTGCGTGCTGCCGGGCCTTGCGAATAAAAAAGCCGACCGGCGAACCGGTCAGCAAAAGGTCCTGGCGATCCGAGGGCCATCGTGCCTTGCCAGAACCGGGCACAACATCGTCTGTCGAGTTTCTTGGTGAGCTGAAATGTAGTGTTTACTCGACAAAAAAGGGCGCAACAAGACCAGCCGTGGTCGGGTATGGCCGGTCTGCTCTCCATATCGGGGACCGTTAGGCCGAGCTGGATTGTAGAGTATATACGACTATAATTGAAGAGTTTGCAGCGTCGTTAATCAGTCGACGGGCGGGCATGCTGCACGCCATGACTACCAGGCGCTCTACTACCCCTGCTGCACGACCAGCCCCGATCTCGATTGCGCTCGGCAAGCGGATCAAGGAGTGCCGTCATGCAGCCGAAAAATCTCAGGAAACGCTCGCGTTCGAGGCGCACGTCGACCGGACGTACATCTCATCGATCGAACGCGGCATTGCCAATCCATCCATCGAGACGCTGGCGAACATCTGCTATTCGCTGAACGTGACGTTGGCCGAATTGTTTGCGCCGCTGGACGGCGTATCGCTGAAGCCGACCGGCGAGCGTCGTGCGAACGCGGCGACGCCGCCCGAGATCAAGCGTCAGCGGTTGCGGTGATTGAGACGGGGAGCCTTTCCGGGCTCTGTCGGGATCGCATTTCGATGCGTCATGCGCAGATCATAGGTCGCTTGCCGGCCACGAAGCGTCGTTTGCCTTCGCCGTTGCGCAGACACTTGAACGTCAGCTCGGCAATCAACTACCGGCCATTGTTTATTGCAATCCTTTCAAGAAATCTCATTAACTTCATCAACATCTACGTGCTTGATGGTTGTGAGGTTGTCGGGATCAAGAACGAGGTAATCAGATTGCTCATAATCGAGCAGCGGACGTCCTAGAAGATTTACTGACTTTGCTTCTCGGTTCGGCCAAAAAACTGCGTATGGTCGTGTGGTTGAATATTTGTAGACTTTGACTATCTGGGGTGCGCCACCGATCGCATCAAACGAACGATTGCGAAGCATGTCCCTCAGTACCTCGAACGGCTCCATATCGAAGCCCCCGGACGTCAGAATATTTCGCTCGATTTGGATCTTTGCAAGCCTTTCCATGAACTCACTGCGATAGTCTCCCGCAAACGCAAGCACCTTCCCACCCCAGTCTGCGTGGGGTGTGCTCGGCCTAAAATCGAATCTCTTTTTTGTCGCATCAAAATGAAGTTTCCAGATCTTGAACTGACTTGCTTTCCAAGACCATCCGCCGAACAGGAAATCTGCATCAGGCTCCGATGCAACCCCTTTCGGTAGGTCGTGAACAAGGCTTACCATGCTATTCAATATTCTCAATAAATGGCCTTTCAGCTCGTCCAAATTCATGCCTCGGCTCATTAACTTCTGGTGCTGGGACACTGCCGATACTGCTTGAATCATTACGGGATACGCGTACATTGTATTTCCAGCAAAGCTCATGACTGCATCGCCACGCGGTAACGCCATAATTTTCGGGCTGCAGTCCCACCTACATCCGAACGACAGCCTGCTATCGCTTGCGAACACAAGCTCCTCGCTGTCATTTACCTTTCTGACCCAGGCGATGGAAATGGTCATTTTCTTCTTTTCCTTGTCTTTCGTCATATTGAAGGCCGCGTGAGCGGCGGGAAGTGGTCCCGGTAAACGGTAATCGCTGTAGCTTGTGGGCTTTTGTTAGTCTTCGAATAATGCGCGATGACCAGCTTGCCGAACGATCTGCATGTACTTCACGAACTCTACGTGAAATCGTGGCATTTGTATTGCCCACCCCTCCGATAGTGCTGCCAATTCTCTCTTGTAGAATCGATGCCGGTCTGCCGATCAACTGTCCTGACACGCAGTAGCCTTGTATTGCCGCTAACGTGCTCGCGGCTCGATATCTCGTCAGGTGTGGTGTTCGGATTGGGATGACCGCTGTACGCTCTATGACGGCCGCAATGCCGACGCAAACACGCAAGGCCGAATTGGGTCGACCGGAGTCGACCACATCGGACAGAGGTCGGACAAGTTGGACCGGTCGACAGCGACGCCCGGATCGTAGACAATTGCCAGTCCATGATCACGTTTGACTGTGCTCGAGAGACGAAGACCCACTCCATCGATGACTCAAGACAAACAGCAGGTAAGGGCTGACAGCAAGAGTGATCCGTTTAGGCAAATGCCTCTTCCGCAGCATTGCTTCTCGGCGTTTGTCGCCACTGCGGTGACATTAATTTTTGCCATTGGTGCACACGATGGCTACCGACTAGCACAAGCATTTTCAAGAGAGTCGGTGATCGTGAACGGCAGAGTAATTCGATTCCAACAGGGGCAAAACGGCAACCTCAGCCCCGTTGTCGCGTATTCGTTTTTGGGCCGAAGCTACGAGCATTTCGTTCCATCGAAGGACGGCCGATACAATATCGACGCTCTTCGAGCCGAAAGTTTTCACGTCCGAATTCTCAAATCAGATCCACACGTCGCCTTGGTGAGTAATTGGGAGCAGCCTCCCGTTTTTTGGCCGTGGGCGGCTCTCGCAGGTATGGTGGGACTTGTTTCGAGTTGCCTCCTCATCAGCCTGGTCAAGCGAGTCGCCCAGCAACTCTTATAGGACATCCACAGCTTTAGCGCGCGGGCAGTCGCCATTCCTCTTTTGAGCGCTGTCTGCTCTTGAGAAGTACCTCCGTCCCCTGTGGGTCGATTTCAGGAATTCGACCGTCTGTCAGATCAGCATTCACCGGAGGGTAGGCGTTTTGCCGTCGTTGAACGATGAACGCCGCGCGAACGCGGCGACGCCACCTGAGATCAAGCGTCAGCGACCGCGCTGATAGCAGGAGGATTGCCGGCGCGGATGGATAAGGCTCCCACGAGACTGACGGCCCGTGTAGCTGACGGCGCCCGATAGCGGATCAGATTGCTGCCGTGCATGTCAAGACGGGCATTGAACGCTGCCAGCCCCGGCGCATCGCCTGCCGGATCGAGCAGCAAAAGCGCATGTGGTTCGAAGGCTAGCCCGTTCTGACGCCCCTCAAACCCGACGACCAGCGCGGCATGTCGATTCATGGGATGCCTCTGGCGCCAGCCGAGAATGACAGGGCTCCCGGCTTGTAGCTCGCATTCGACAAAGCGCAGCAATTCGATGCCGGTTGCAGTACAGGTCGCCGGACGCACCCCAAGATTCAGGTCGTCGACGAAGCTCGCCAGTTCCGCGAGCGTCAGCCCGGTCAGGTAATGCGGCCAGGCGTCATCCCACAGCATCTGTTCGGGACCGTTACCGTGATACGGCAGATAGACCGGATCGGTCAGCTTGCCGAGCAGCGCGAGCGCCATCGCCACGCAGTGAAGCGTACCGGCACCGTCCCAGTGTCCCTGACGGCTGAAGAAAGGGTGGCGCGATTTTGCAAGTGCGGGCTGCTGGCCGAGCAGGATGCCGGAATGAAATTTCTGGATCAGCATGTCAGTAATCGCCCGGTAACAGGAACGTGGTCGAGGAGCGGTCCCACTCGGTGATGACCCAGACGGTTTGCCCGCCGGGAAGAACGTAGCAGGACAGCAGGCGCAGGCCGACGTCGATCGACAGCTCGTTCTGCTGGCGATCGGTTTCGGACAGGTCGCCCCAATCGCCCCGGACGTGACGGATCAGCAGGTCGATGATCGAGATGCGCGCGTCTGCCATGACTTCCAAGGCAGCGGGTGTTGCGAAGATCCGGCCGAGCTTGAAGCGCGGGCCGACGTGATGGGTCGAGGGTAAATTCATGATGGGCTCGGAGAAAAGGTGAGCAAAGGCGTCCGGCGGCACCGATTACGCGCTCGCGAGAGTGGAAGAGAATCGGCGGGAATCACCGCCTTGTTGCGCGTCGCCGCGTTCGGCCTGCTTGTTACGTGGGCGCGTTTGCGTTGTCGGGCAGCAGTCATAGACCGGCCAGCCGTAGCGGCGGGCGATGGCACACGCATAGCGCAGCGCGCGCCGATGCGTTGGCAGATCGGCGCAGCAGATGACGCCACCGGCGACGAAATGCAGGTAGACGCTGAAGAACGACGGATTGTCGTCCTCCACTTCGCAGCACGTCCTTGCCGGATTGGCGGTGTCGGGAAACTGCCGGACGCCGTGAATCTCGACGGCATCGAACCGACCAGGTGCGTCCCGGATCAATCTGTTGGCGTAGCGGACAGCTGGGAACGGCTTTGCGGCGGCGCGAACGCGTACAGCTACTCGCCGCTTGAGCATGGCAATAACGGGGGGCATGACAGGGATCTCCAGGCGAGCGAGCGCGAGCCTCCGACAGAAGCGGATGCAAGATCTCGAAATCAGGGGAATGCCAGACGCAGGACGCGCCCGACGATGATGGGAATTACCGCGCCTCTGACGCGAGCGCGTTCGGATAGTGCTTCGCCAAGATCTTGTTCATCTGGTCGACAAGATCGGGACGCTTGAAGCTCAAATGACCGTTACCATTCTTGAACCAGCGCAGGTGAAAGTAGTCATGCTCGGCTTCGCTGCGGCGGGTTTGCCGGGTGTCAGAGACGAGGGAGTACGCACCGTTACGATGATCCGGCTCGGGCTTGCCGTCGAGAATGCAGAACACGCGGATCAGATCGTCTAGCTCATTGGTGACACGGAAATTCGGGGAGCCGGAACTGAGCAGGTATCGCACGATGATCCGCTTGCCGAACTTGAAAGGCAGATTCGTTTTGTAATCCCATGACAGCCGCTTGAAGCACTGGAGCACGCCGCGTTCGAACATGTCGCTGCGTGCGCCGTACAGTTGCGCGAAGGTCGCTTCGATGTTGGCAGCCGTCAGTTCGGGCACGTCGCCTTCGGCAATCTGGCTACTCCACTGTTCACGGGCGTTGGCGTCCATGAAGGTACGCAGGCCCGATTCCGACAGCAAGTAGTCCCAGCCGCGTATGTCGACGATGCGGACCATCGCGGCTTCGGCTTCGTCGCGCTTGGCATACTCGCCGGTAATGGTCGGCCGGCCCCGACAGCCGTAGCTTTCATCGAGTACGAGCCGGGGGAACCCGAGATGCGCCGCCTTGGCGAGCGCCTGGGCTTCGCCGAGCAGATCGAGCGCGGCGCGCACGCGTTCGACGACGGCGACGCGCTGATTGGCGAGGTTCACAATGCTGATGCTGGGTACGAGTTCGGTGGTATCCATGTGGCATGGTGGAAATGAAGGTGGATGGAGACGAACAGACAAACAGCCGGGCGCGAGGCCCGGCTGTTTATGCCGTCACGCCGTGATTGATGAGCTGACGACGTAGCTCGGCTGCACGAGCCTGGGAGCAGCCCAAATGACGTCGGATGTCGGCGACGGTGGGACGGACGAGACCGGCCGCCACATCCCGAACCAGTTGCGACAGGTGGTCGTCAATGGGAGTAACGGTCGGTACCGGCGCGATCGGGTCGTCGCGCGGCGCGTGACCGTCTGTCGTACGGTCGTGACTCGGCGTCACGGGATTGCGACTAACGGTCTCGTCGCCGTGACTCGCCGTGACTGGCGTGACTACCGGTTCAGTCATGCCGGCCACATCCGCGACTGCCGCGACGACTGGCTCAGTCACGGCACGCGTCACCATGACTGCTGGCGACACATCGCCCGTCACGACCGGTAACGGCTTGGGTAACGGTGATCGAAGGGCTATGCTCCACAACAGGCAGGCGACCCCCTCCAGGACGGCGGCGAATGCGAGGCCCGTCAGCAGATCGACCCGAGCGGTCGTGGTGCGGAGTAACGCGGCGAGTCGCGACGTGACGGGATCGACGAGTAACGCGTCCTGCCGTGCCGTGACTCGATCCGTCGCGGCCTGCTGGCGCCGCACGTCATCGGCTTCGGCGTTCAGCGCATCGAGCCTGGCCGCGAGCGTCGCCCGACGGGACTCCAGCGTGACGCAGTTCCCGAGGCAGTAACGGGCGTTGGCGGAGGCCAATTGCGCCGTGACGACCGCGCGTTCGGTCATGACGGTTGTAAGACTGCGAGCGGATGACGGAACCGCAACCGCCTGTACCGTCGACGCCCGTTGTTCCCCGGCATGCTGTTGGGCGAACGCGAAGAAGACTGCGTGGCCGTAACACGCTGTCAGCAGACACGCCCCCCATAAAACGCTACCCACGCTGCGAATGGCGATTGGCATCTCGCGGATCAGGGCGGGTAACAGGTGCGCGCTCGTGACGAGCACCACGCCGATCGCGATCCAGATGAACCGTTCCGGCAACGTGCCGCCGCGCTGCCAGCCCGCCAGAACGGACAGGTTGAGTGCGGTGGTCGTCGCCAGCGTTGCCAGTGCGAACGTCCAGTGACGGATGCTCATGCTGCTTTGCCGCCGAGCAGGACGGCTTTGCGTTCGAGCTTCTGGCGAAGCGTGGCAGGTGTATCGGTAGGATCACCCTCGCCAGTGTCCGATTGCGGCGCATCCTGCGGATAAAACTCTTCGACGACAGCGGCGCGCTCATCCGGACTATCCTCGAATGCACCGTTGGCGAAGCCGAGCCGAGCGGCGGCATCGAGCGCGGCTTGATCGAATCCGGCTTCCCGGCGGCGCTTATCCAGTTCCTTCGCCTCGATCAACGCTTGTTCGAGCTTGCTTCCCGCACGGACGCCCAGGTCGACGTAATAGATGGCCGACCGATAGCTCTGCGTGGTCGACTTGCCGCACAACTTCAATTCCAGCGGCAGACAGGCCAGCAGGTTGCCGGACACCGCGCGGAAGTAGTGAAGGCGCGCGGCGAGCGTCCGGATACTGTTGTACGACGTGGTGCGGAAGATGAACGAACCCATCTCGTCGTCGTCACCGACAATTGCGTTCAATCGCCCGTAGGGCTTGCAATTGCCTTGGCGGCCGAACGTACAACCATCCGGCGACGGGCAGGGCATGGCTTCGATGCCGGTATCGGTCACACGCCGACATGTTTCACCATTGCCAATACAGACGGGCCGACCGGTGTCGCGATCGAACAGCGAGTACTCGGCCCGCAGGTTGAGGTCCGGATCGTTGAACAGCACGCGAACGGGAATAGTTCGCAGCTTGCCGGCTGTCGCTTTGCGCAGCGTTTCGTTCAGTGGGTGCAGCATCCACTCGCCACGCTGCTGTACCTGGGTAGTGAGGGTGAACTGGTCGTCTTTTTCCGGGATGCGTTTGCCGTTCTTCTCGACGATACGCCCGATGGAGATGCGCCCGACAACAGGTGGAGTGATGGCAAGACCTTTGAGCATGATGGTCCTATGAATAGAAAGTGGAAGGGGAACGACGAGCACCGAACCGCGCTGACTACCGCGCGAAGTGTGCTTCGAGCTTCGTGTGGATTTCCTGAGCGACGCCGTGCCAGGCGCGAGCGCTGATGAGCGGATGAACGCCGAACTGCTCTTGCAGCTTTTCGAGGGGTACGTTCGCAACGCGCTCGGCGTGCTTGCTGAGCGCGTCCATCACGAACGCTTGGGCGAGTGCGCCGTACCGCGAGAAGGTCATGATGTCCGTTAGACATTCGAGGTTCGTCATGGTCGGTCGGATCAGGTGGAAACGAGGAAGCGCCGGGAACCCGGCTTCGAGATGGCGTACTGCTGTTCGAACGAGGGGTGATCGGCCAACAGACGATCGAGATCAATCGACGACGAATCCTTGCTGCGCTTGAACGACACGGAGCCGGTTTCGAATACAGCCCGGATTGCGTCACCCATCGCTTGCTGGATCGTCTGCTTGAACTGCGCTTCGAGCTGTTGGCGCGTTTCGATCTCAGCCCGCACCGCGACTAGATCAGCGAACGCGGACGACAGACGATGATCGTCGCTGAAGTCGATCGTTTCTCCATTGCCCGGATACAGGTGGCGCAACGCGCGATCGGCCGACTCCGATCCATCGGCGGGTGGTGGCGTATCGGATTCCACGAAGCGCCAGAAGCGCGCTTCGAGTTCGATGAGCCGCCCGATCAGGGCGTCGTCTCGGTCGATGCGATGCACTTCCAGTGCCTGACCGCACAACAACACCGCGACGTGCGCTGCCGTCTTGCCTGTCACGGCAAGCTGATGCTGGACTTGGAGTTGCACGTACTCGGGCACACCATCTCGCCAGAGCCGCGCGCCGAATTCGCCGGCGGTCTTGCATTCCAGAATCTGCACGTCGCGCACGCCGACGATCTCACGATCGATGTTGGCGAGCATCCAGGGGATAGACGGGTGCCGCAGCACCGCATTAACCTTGCGGACCTTGTTGCCGGTCTGCTGGGTGTAGACAGCCGCGACGATGGGTTCAAGCAGCACGCCAAAAAATGTCGGCGATGTTGTGTCGTTCGGATCTGGCCGGGGCATGTCTTCCGCGCGTCCGGTCTTGTCGAGCCACAATTCCAGCGCACTCATGTACGGGTTCAGGCCGACCGCAGCAGCGGCATCAGACCCGCCAATGCCGGTACGGCGCACAGCCAGCCAGTCATCGCGTGATAGATCAGCAGTTTTGACGAGCTTCAGCGCAGGCTTTCGCGTGCGCGGCGGCTCAGGGTGAGGCGTGTTCATGGGACCTCCAAAACGAAGAAGCCCGGCAGACGAATCTGACCGGGCCGAAGGTGAGTAAAGATGGGGAGTGGTGCTACGCCGACTTGATGCGCCGGAATGCGTCCTGCAGCGCGTCGCCGGCGAAGGTCACGAGCTTGCCATTTCCGAGGTGGACAGTCGTACCCTGGGGTTCGATTTGCGGGACCGTGACGTAACGGCCGCCGAACCGTAACCCGGCCCCGCGTGGGATCTGAATTCGCATGTCGACGGCCAGCGGCGGTGCGAGCTTCGTCATGCGACAAGCTTCATCGCCTCGTCCCATGCCCGTTGCTTGAGCGTCGCACCCGCACCGAACCAGGCCGCATCGAGGCGGTGATCATCGGTCCGGGCGCGGCGATGGTGATCCACGAACTCGGTCACTGCGTTGAGCAAACCCCAGGCCGTGCCCGACGCCGACGACAGATCCGCACCCTTGCCACGCCCGGCGTAGAGCTGACCGACTGCCTTGATCGCGCGCTCGTTGACGGCGACGGTCTCGCGGTCCGGCAGGCTGGCCGTCGAGTACGTCAGCACGCGCCGCAGGAACGCTTCGGCCGTGGAGTCTGTGATCTTGCGTTCGGCGAGCGCCTTGGTCCGCACCATGAACGCATCCCACGACGACACGGCGATACCCAGCTGGCGCTTCACGGCGGCTGCGTCGAACTGTGATCGATGCGGGACTTTCACAACGCCCGTGCTGTCGCCCAGCGCGATTTGCAGGGTGTTGTTGCAGACCACACGGACGGACGTGAATTGTGCGGTGGTAGCGAGCGTGCCGTCGCAGGCGGTCGCCAACAACAGATAGCCGCCGATCTTGTCCTTGCCCTTGAGCAGGCCAGAATGGCCGGTCTTGGCGAGTGCCCAGAGCTTGCGGCCTTCCTTCAACACGCCAGCCGTTTCGAGTTCGAACCCGCCGATCTCAGTCAGATCACGATAAAACTCCAAAATCTCCGTAGGCTGCACGACTGCATAGCGCGATGAGACAACGGACAGAGGCGCTTTGGTATCGGAGCGGTACAGCACCTTCTGTTCGGGAAACGCGTGGATCGAACCAAGATTCCGATTGCCGGCAGCGACGAATCGCACTTCGGCTTCTTCGATGCTCCAGTCCATGCCGGCGGCGCGCTTCCAGTCTTCGATCGATTGATTGGGGGTAAGACGGTTGCCGAGACCGTGCCACGGCTCCTGGCCGACATAGGCCATGGTTTGAACGAGATGCATGGGAAATCCTTGTAGAAAATAGACGAGGGCATACAGCCCGGCCGAAGCCGGGCGGGACGAGGGGAAAAACAATGGAAGGAACGACGCGAGGCAGGTCAGTCGGGAAGGACGGTGAAGGTGCGTCCGCACGCGAGGCATCGCCAGTTGTTCAGAACCTTCAGGTCCAGCGCTTCGCCCAGCGCCGCGCCAGTGGTGCAGCCGGCCGCGCCAGCCAGGAGCCCGGCGAGGACGGCGCCAGCGATACCACCGCATACAGCGCCAATGGGACCGCCAAGCGCGCCGATGACCGCGCCGGTCTCCGCGCCGGACAGCGAGGCGGCGACCGCGCTCGTCGCGCCTGCCGCGGCGCCTACGGCGCTGCAGATTCGCCGCGCGATATAGCGTTGCTCGGTGCGGAATGATTCGCACGACGGGCACGGATAGGCCACGTCACCGATACCGGGACGGTAGCGCGTTGATTCGCTGGCATCTGGCTGTTCCGTCTGGCGTGGCTCGTGGTGGCCGCGCTGCCACGCGTCGTCTTCGTCCTCGTCGCCGTACTGAAAGAACGGAGGGTGATCAGGCATGAACGGGGGCCTCGCGTTCAAGGGCGCGGGCGTCGTGCCGGACCTTGCTCACATACTTGCAGTGGCACGCGGCGAGCAACGCGCCGCTGAGAAAGGTGAGCGCGAAGGCGGCGAGATAGTCGAGAGGAGAAGGGGGTAGCATCGGTTGAACTCCAGGGAGGGATGACGATGCCAGCGGGCAACCGGACTGGCAGAGCCGCAGGAGGGGCCTGGGCTCGCAGTAGTCATATGTGCTTGAAATTTTTTTGAATACATCGGGCGAGGCGAACAACGCCACCCATCTGTGGCGCTGGGCGCGTTCGCCCGACGGGCACTCAGAACCTGGGAGCAAATTGCTGGGGCTCAGCGGTGTGCTTCGGTAAAAACGACGGATCTGTTTGAATATCCGGCAGTTCTTTCCTATGTTGAATGAATATCAGTGGTTTGCCGGCGTGCTGTGCCCGCCCCGGTGAGCCCGCGTGCCGGCGACACCTGCAGGGGCAGGTGCGGTACGCGTTGCGGAGCCGCCGGCCGGCATGCGCCGGGGTAGTCCGCCTGCGCCCGGACGGGCGCCGCGACTGGCGACAGTCTGTGGTCCGGAATCACCTTGTGTCCCGGAGCTAGAAAATGAATAAGATGCCGCTACCCGTCGTAGGACTGTGTGCCGCGCTGATGCTGCTGGGCGGCTGTAGTTTGCCTTCCTCTACCGGCGTTCATGATCGCGGCGCGTCGGCGTCGATTCCCGGCGAGATACCGTTGACAGGCAACCTTGGCACCTTGGTCATCGCGGATGCCGAAGCACCCGCCAAGTCGGTCGTCGTGACGAGTCCCGCCCCTGTCGCCGTGCCAGGAAACAGTTTCCCAGTTGCTATGCCGGCTGCGGCTCCTGCGCCTGCGCCTGCGCCTGCGCATGTCGTGCACGGCCCAGTTAGCCCGGGCGGACTCGCAGGAGTGTTGGCAGGAGGTGCGATGTCGTCCGCCGACGCGGCGTACGTGGTGCAAAAAGTCTATTTCGGCACCGATCGGTTAGTCACCGGTCCGGCCTCCGCGCCCGTTTTCAGCACCACACGGGCGGATCACCTGACCTACGGCGAGGTCCACGTCAGCATTCCGCGGAATCACAAACAGGGCGAACTGGAATCGCCCTCGGTCTGGCTGCTGCAGTTTCAGGCAGACCCGGGAAAGCACATCACTCTCCTTCGCACCGCAACGCTCGCTGGCGACGCGTTCTGGTCGGCTTTGCGGCAAAACCTGCACGCGTCCCCCAGACGAAGCGTACTGGTGTTCGTGCACGGCTTTAACGTCAGTTTTGACGATGCCGCCCGCCGGACTGCACAGATGGCATTTGACCTGCAATTTCGTGGGGCGACGATATTTTTCAGCTGGCCGTCCAGAGGGAAGCTGAGCCAACTCGCTTACTCGGCGGACGAGCAGGCGATCATCGACGCTCAGCCGCACCTCGAGCAGTTCCTGCGGGAGGTTCTCGCACAGTCCGGTGCTGATAGTGTTTACCTGATTGCGCACAGCATGGGCAACCGGGGCTTGACGCGTGCGCTTGCGTCGTTGGCCGTGTCCGATCCCCATAGTGTCGGGCTAATCAAGGAAGTGATTCTCGCCGCGCCGGACATCGGGGCGACCGAGTTCACCGAACAGGTTGCGCCGGGATTGCTCAAGCTCGGTGCGCCCGTCACGTTGTATGCGTCCTCCCATGACAAGGCGCTGGTGGCTTCGAACACCTGGCACAACGGTGCACGGCTGGGTGAATCCGCACACCTTGTCGTACTCAAGGGCATGGAAACCATCGACGCATCTGCGGCGCAGTCCGACCTATTGGGTCACTCGTATTACGGGCAGCGCACGGTGCTGGACGACCTGTTTTACCTCGTTGACAAAGACATGCGTGCCCCCGAGCGGTGTTGTCTTCACGAGATGCCGTCCGGTAGTCAGTCGTATTGGGTCTTCATGAAGTGAAAGCGATTGCCGCAGACCAATGCGAGCGGACGCGTGCGGTGTCAGTGGACCTTTCAAGCGGCTATTGACAGCCGTACGCTTCAGATCGGTTGTCATGTCGCGCTCACGGGGCGTTCAAGACGCGACGTGCTTGGTACCCGGCTTACGGAGTTTCGCTGCGCCGGGCTTCACGTCCGTTCCGGCGAATGAAGCAATCGGATCATCCTCAGTAGCGGGGAGAGTATGTCGTGCGCTCGTGTGGGGCAGCTGTTTTCGTGCTTGCTCGGGAATACCGATGGCATGCGCGGATTTTGGCGCCGCTCGGCGATGGGCGTCTGCTTCCCGTCGCATTTCTGCCGCACCTAGCCATTGCTCGCGGTATTCGCCGTGGGCGACATTGCTGCATGCGAGTAGCACCCAAATGCTGCAAATCATGGGGAATCGGTAAGTGGAGGTAACGTTACGCATCGAATGGTTGAGTGCTTCCTGGTAATCGGACGTGGGATGGACAAACACGGGAGCTACGCCGTCTGTGGTTCTATTCGCTCGCGGCATTGATCAGGAAAGCCGTTCGCTCATGCTCGGCAATCCATGCGGGCGGGCGTCCACGCCCGCTCCATGTTTCCCCCGTCGCCGGATTTCGGTATTTCGCCAGTGGTCTGATTCGGGGCCGAGGCCTTTCGGCTCCGAAGATCTCTCGGGAGGCAATATCGAACTCGGCAACCAAGTGCTTGATCTCCATGAGGACGCCCGCTCGCTCGTGAGATTTCGCCGTGGCGATCTGGGCATTGAGTGCGTCGCGTTGCCGAAGCAGTTCTTCGTAGGTTGGCATGAGTTTGAGTTGTTGAGCGTGAAAAACCGGTGAATGACATCGCTCGTCGCGTACGAAGTCAAGCACCCGTGTATGCGGAGCAACAACGGCTTACGTGCGCTTGATTGAGGTACGCCTCGATTCGTAATTGTTTTGTAATTCGCGGTGATGGTCGATGAGCATGGATTTTCGCTTGCCGCTGCTACATCGAGTGGATGTATTTGACATTTCTTTCGTCTCGAAAATATTGCTGCTGGGGTTTCTGTAAAAAGGCCGCCGAGGGGCGGGTGGATAGGGCATCGGCTTGTAAGACACGGAAATTTGGTGTTCGGCGTTCGTTGGCCCGCTTTTCGGATAATTTAAAATATTTTAAAAATATCTGTTTTGCATGGGGATAAATGTTTTAATTCTGTGGTTTGTCAAAATGGGGATTTGTGATTTGATGGCGGGGATATTGATTTAGTTTTGTTTGGATTTTGAAAGGCATGTCGACTCAGGCGATTTTGAGGCCTGACACTTGTTGACCATCTTCCAGTCTCGCTTGTGCGACTATCGCGCCAAAACGCAGAGTGAGACCAGATTATGCGCCGCGTCACGCGCGAGATTGAGAAACGCCTCGTTCAATGTAACGCGGCCAAGCAAGCGATTAATTTCGAGAGTAGTTCGCTGAACAGCGAAGGGCATGGGATGTGGGTGAAGGCGACCGATTGGGTGATGGCTGCTGTGATGTACCTGAGCCCTGCGGTGTTTCTCGCGGATGAAGTTGCGCATGCTCCGCCGATCGTCGATCCGCACGCTCCGGTCCAGTTTCAGCCCGCCGTCACGCAGAGTTCGACGGACGCACCGTGTCAGCATCCCCGCGCCGAACGCACAGTGGCCGTCAGTTAAGCATGCTGAGATGGGTGACGCCATGGGAGCGAACCTCGCGGCGATTACACGTGCTCTGCAGCGGGTCGAATGGCGCGCTAGTTAGGGCGCGAGCGTTGTCGTTGCTGTCCATCGGTGGACATGTTTTCGCTGCGGGTCATTTCCATCGGTGCGATTCCCTTGCGCAGCTGATGCGTCACTAGTGTTCGCCGTTTCCGACGACGGCAGCGACCGAATTAGTCAGTCTATCTAAAAAAATGCGGGAACAAATTTGATGATCTTTGAAAATCTCGAATCAGTGGGCTGACAAATTCCGAGGCGGATAATTTGTTACGGCGGCACCCCATACGTTTTGCACCTATCGCCGCAAACGACGCGGTGTTTGGATTCCGTCGCTTGATGTGCATGCTCTAGGAGAAATACGGTGCGTTCAAGTATCGCCGGTGCCTCTTTCCCATTCGGACCTTGGAATCCATTAGGGAGGATTGCGTTGTGAATGCTTCGAAAGCTTGTTGTCGTCAGCGATGGCGATATCGATACTCTGCATACAGTGTTTGTCGTCTTGTACGGCACTTTTCACTATGTATTCTGCTGCTTGGCGGTGTTGGCCAATCGCTAACTCATGCAGGAGAGCTTCCGGACAAGGTCATACAGGTGCGCGGTCGAGATTCGATTGTTGAGGAGCTGAACATGGGCCCTGAGCAGACGGAATTCTGGCTCAAGTTGCGTTCGTTGATCGATCACCCGGAATGGATTGAGGATTTTTCGCGAATTGTGAAACTCTTCGGGCTGACAATTACCGAGCCGATGGACGCCATTACGATAGATACGCCCGGAATCAAGTCGCGACACGATGCGAGAGACTTACGTTACTTCAGCATTAAGACTCTTTCATACAGGATAGCTCCAGACGACTACGAAAAAAATCTCCGTGTATTGCGTCTTCAGATGCAATTGAATCTAGATCAGATTTGCATAACGGATCAGGCCGTTCGGCGGATTTACGGCCACGGATACACCCAGGTTCCGAGTCACGGGGAGGTTATGCCGGGCTTACAGGCAGATCCTACTGGTGTTCTCTATTTTGGCGCCTACGGAGGCGAGCAGAACAAACCCGGGCGAGCACCTTGGTCGATCGTATATCTGGCCAGTGGATGTGCAATGACGGTCACGCTACAACGATTATTGCATAACTAAAATTCTCAGGATTCCATTGAATCATGACGCAAATCTCTATTTCCGCTTCAAATCCTAATCTGGCTTCGTTGGCTGCCGCGTTTGGTGGTATAAATAGTAGTACTTTTCAGGATTTTCTCAAGTTAGTAAACGCTTCCCCGCAGTATGTTGCCCAATTGGGGAATTATCTCCAGGTGCATGACATTACTGTTTCGTCCGGTCCGCTTGTCGAAAATGGAACTACTGTCAATGGAGCTACTACTTCGGCAGGAATTGAAATCTCCTCAGTGCTTCCGTCTTTTCCGCTGAAGTCGCCGGGCTATGTGTTGGCGGCAACTGTGGCGCATGAATTGGGACACTATTCCGACCCAGCTGGGCCGCTCTCAGGTGGCGGCGACGGCCTTCTTGGTGAGGCACGAGCAGAGATCAACGCATACAAACTTATGTACGAGGCTGCCAGCAACCTCTCTGCGAACGGTGTGAGCCTGCAGTCAACAGATCCCGGTGCTCCGCACGGTCTGCTGTACTTGCCGAATCATGCGACGGGGATGCCCGTCGGAGATCTGACGCTGTTTGGTTCGGCCGATACTGCCATCGAAGGTCAAATTGCCAAAATTCTGGGAGGTAAGGCCGATGTGGTTGGTGATCTCGCTGCTACATGCGGCTATACGTCAACTTGCGAAATGGCAGTCAAAAGCGCTATGGAGCAAATGCCAGAGTATCAAAAGTATTACGGGAGTGGCGCGAATAGCAATGCTCCTTCGCCAGCCATTTCGGTGCGGAGCGGTGACTACCTACTTCAGAGCGATCCGTCCGATCCGTCGCTGGTCAACGTGATCAACGCGCAGACAGGCAAGACTGTCCAGACCATTACAACGGTCGTGCTTCCAGATGGTTCAATCACGATGAGCGTGAGCAACGTGACATCCGGTTCAACCTGGAACAGTCTAATTGGCGGCAACGGTCAGTTGCTGCAGACGAGCACGTTGCAGATAGTCAACGGAACATTGACTGAAACGAGGAATAGCTATGATTCGAACGGAAATGTTACTAGCGACCTGGCGACGGCCGCATTGGACAACTGGGTGGGCTCAACCCAATTCCAGACGGACAATGTCTACAACAATCTAGACGCTGTCGCCGCTGCTGCCGGAGTCAGCGTTTCCACGCTCCTGGGTCTGAACCCCGCGCTTTCGTCGACTGGCACCATCGCTCCTGGGACACTGGTGACGCTTCCAACTGCCGACAACAGCCAGTCGCCGACAATTACCGTCAATCCAAACCCGCAGCCACTGTCCCAGACTCAGGGCGAGAATACCGCGACCAACGACACGAATCTCGGCTATGTCTCAAACAGCGCGACGTCGTCGATCGGGTTCAGCAATGGCACGCTCAACAAGACCGATTTTGTCTCGGTGACTGAGGCAGGCCTCGCCAGTGATGGCGTGCGTCCCGGCGAAGTGCAGGCGGATCCGAATACGGCAGCAAACCAGATCCTTGCAGATATTGGATCGTCCACGTTGAGCGGACTGAATGCGCTTGCTGCCATCGGATCGACATCGGCTTCGCAGACGAGCAACGTCTACATCGATCCGCTGCTGCTCGACCTTGGACAGGGCATCGTGACGACTTCGGAACAGAGCTCGGGAGTGCTCTTCAACGTCGACAACTCGGGCACGTTGCACCAAACGGGATGGGTGGCATCCGGAACCGGCATGCTTGTGGTTCCCGACGCCAACGGGCAGGTCACAAGCATGAGCCAGATCTTCAGCCCGTACTACGGCGGCAAGGCGGGCACCAATGGTGGCCCTGGCACCGCGCCCTTTGCGAGTGGAATAGCAGCGCTTGCCTCGTTCGACAGTAACCATGACGGCGTGATCGACGCAAATGATCCTCTCTGGAGCCAACTGCGTGTCTGGGTGAACAGCACGGGGCCCGGTACCGGGCAGATGCTCACACTCGCGCAACTGGGCATCACGAGTATCAACCTCAGCGCCACAGGTACCCGGCAGATCAACAACGGCAATATCGTCACGTCGTTGGGTAGCTTTGTCATGAACGGCGCGGCCCGGACGATGGAGGACGTCAACCTCGTTGCGAATCCAGCTGGCAGCACGTTCTCCAACTCAGCCAATAGCGTAACTGCAACGACCACGTCCAGCGGTACGCAGGTCACAACGTATCAGGACACGACCAGCCAGAACCTGACGCTCGACGCGGGTGCGTTGGGCGTGAACAACATCTATGCCGGATCGGGCAACGACACGCTGAACGCTGCCGCGGGGGGGAGTTGGCTGGTAGGCGGATCAGGCAGCGATACGTTTAACGGTGGCGCTGGCAACGACGTGTTCGTTGTTTCGGCCAATGACAACCCGACCAGTATTCACGGCAATGGCGGCGTCGACACGGTGGTCATCACCGGCAATCAGGGCATGACCGTCAACATGGCCCAGGAAGGAGTGACAATCGCCGAAGGTGGCGCAGGCAACGACGTAATCATGAGCGGCGGGCGCACCGGGGTGTATATCAAGGGTGGCACTGGCGACGACACGCTGATTGGCGGCGGCGGTACCGATGTGATCGTCGGCGGATCGGGTCACAACCTGATCATCGGCGGTAGCGGTCAGGCAGAGATCACCTCTGGTCCGAATGGCGACACAATCTATGCGTCTGCAGCAGGCTCGATCATCAATGCCGGCGGCGGTGCCGATCACATCTTTGGCGGTGCGGGCAACGACCTGATCAAGGTCGGCGGTGGCAATGCCGCGATTGATGGCGGCGGCGGCACGAACATCGTGCAGTTCCACGGCAGCTACGGCGAATACCGGATCGTAGCGGCAAACGGTGGTTACTACGTTGCAGACAAGGTGCCCAATCGCGACGGCACGGTCTTCATCACCAACATCCAGAAGCTGAACTTCTCGGACATCCAGGCAGTAGATCTGTCCTTGCCCGATCCCATGCCGGTTTCCGACACGCTGCATGTGGACGGTAATGGCAAGACGTTCGACCACACCCAGCCGCATCTGATTTCGGCGGCGCAGTTGCTCGCCAACGACCAGCGCCTGAACAGCACGGGTTCGCTGCATATCGCTTCGGTCGGCAGCGCGATCGGCGGCAGCGTGACCCTCACGGCGTCGGGCGACGTGCTGTTCACGCCGACAGCGGGCTACACGGGCATCATGAGCTTCAAATATGGCGTCGCCGATGCAGCAGGCCATACGAGCGCGGTCGTGCAGGATCTGAATTCCGGGCAGACAGCAGCGATGCAGGCTGAAGTGTCTCTGATGACGCCGGACCTGCCGACGGATCCGTTGCTCGCGCAGGAGTGGTATCTCAGCGACGCCGATATCCTGCCGGTCTGGAAGGACTACACAGGCAAAGGCGTGCGCATCGGCCAGTTCGAGCCGGGCGGACAGTTTGCAACCGGCCCGGAAGTCTTCGACTACACGCACCCGGATCTTGCGCCCAGTGTCGATCAGGCGTGGATGGCTTCGCAGCTTGTCAACGGCACCTTGCCCACCGAGACTTCGCAGCATGCGACGATGGTGGCGGGTGTCATGGTCGCGGCGGACAACGGCACGGGAGGCGTTGGCGTCGCCTACAATGCGACCGTTGCGGGCTATTACCTGGCCAACAGCGGTAGCGACCTGAGCGGACTCGGGCATGAAGTGAGCTATGACATTGCCAACAACAGCTGGGACTTTACCAATGACTTCGCCGTCAGCAACATGCAGAACGGCCAGATCAATACGGCCAGCGCGCTGATCACCAATGCCCAGTACGCTGCCGATAATGGCCGTGGCGGACTGGGTACCATTATCGTCGAGGCCGGCGGTAACCAGCGCGCAACCGGCGGTAATGCCGAGGGCTCGCTGACCAACAACAACCGGTTTTCGATCGAGGTGGGTGCCATCAACGCGCAGAGCGACCTGTCGACGCTGCAGATTGGCTCGGCACCGTTCTCGAATCCGGGTGCAAGCCTGCTGGTGTCGGCTCCCGGCAGCAACATTGAAAGCACTAGCCAGATGGTGATGACCGACCAGGGCTCGACCTTCGGTAGCGCCTACAGCAACATGCAAGGGACCAGCTTCGCGACGCCGATCGTCTCGGGGGTCGTTGCGCTCATGCTGCAGGCCAATCCGAATCTCGGCTATCGGGACGTGCAGGCGATCCTCGCGCTCACAGCACGCAAGGTGAATGATCCGAACACGCAATGGACCTCCAACGGGGCGAACAACTGGAACGGCGGCGGCATGCACGTCAGCAATGACTATGGCTTCGGCGAGGTCGATGCACGTGCGGCGGTGCGGCTTGCCGAGACATGGATGACCCAGAGTACCGGGGCTAACGAGAAAGTCTGGTCTGCCTCGAGCGGTGCGGTGAGCCAGACTATCCAGGGCGGCGGCACGCTCAGCAGTTCGATCGCGATGCAGGCGGGTCTAAACATCGAACACGTCGAGATCGATCTGGACGCGAACGTCGGCCGTCTGGGCGACCTCATTGTCACGCTGGTTTCGCCGGACGGCACGCAGAGCGTCCTGCTCAATCGGGAGGGCGTCATTCCGGCTGGCTCTCCGGGAGCGAGTTCGACGGATGTCGGCAGCACGACGTCTGGCAAATTCCAGTACACGTTCATGTCGACCCACGACTGGGGAGAAGTCTCAGCGGGCAACTGGACGCTCCAGGTGGCCGATGCGGCAACGGGCCAGCCCGTCACGCTGAACAACTGGTCACTGCGTCTGTACGGCAGTACGACCACCGCCGATCACACCTACTACTACACGGACGAGTATGCCGCGGCAGTCACCGCTAACGCGAATGCCGCCGTGCTTGATCCGGCGGTCAATGGCACCGGCGGACGTAATACCATCGATGCGGCGGCCGTGTCGGGCGACACGTCGATCAACCTGCTCACAGGTACCGCGAGTATCGGAGGAACGGCGCTGACGATCCGTAACCCTGACCAGATCCAGAATCTTGTTGGCGGTGACGGCAACGACACGTTGACCGCGAACAATGCCAATGCATTGCTTGACGGCGGTCGCGGCAGCAACACGCTGACCGGTGGTACGGGCAAGGATCTGTTCGTCGTCCATGCACGTGCGAACGGGCTGGACACCATCGTCAATTTCAACGTATCTGGCGGCGAACAGATTGACCTGGTGGGCTTTACCGGCAAGCAGTTCAAGGACCTGACGCTTACCCAGCAGGGTGGCAATGTCGTAGTCGGGCTGGGCAATGGCCAGACGATCGTATTGCAGAACCAGACCGTTGCCAGCCTGACGGCCGCGCAGTTCGTCTTCCAGGACACCTTTGTGGCGCCCCCTGCCTATGTCACGACAGGCCAGAGCAGTACGGTCCCTCCCGCAGGAACCGATGTAATCACGATGAGCGGTGGATTTGCGGGCGTATCCCTCCAGGGCTCGACAGCCAAGCTCGCCGGGACTGTCTACATGCACGATGCTGCGAGCTCTGATATCTTTGTGGTGTCCCCGCAGACCGGCGCAACAGACTACAAAAACGCATTGCAGGGTTTCCGTCATGGCATCGACAAGATCGATGTCAGCAAGTTGGGGATTACGAGTTTTGCGGACCTGGGCATCACCCTGAGCAACCGGATGACGATCAACGGCGTGGCCGTCGTTCACGGCGCGAACGTCAGGAGCACATCGCTAAGCGCACAGTTGCTCTATCTGGATGCTATTGACCCGTCGCAGGTCACTGCATCGGATTTCATTTTTGCCACGCCTGCGCCGGGGACAGCCGGTACGGTCGCAACGCCAGTCGCACCGGCGACGCCCTCTTCGCAGTCCCCGCTGGTGACCAATCCGGACAGTGTGGATCCGACGACCATTGTCGGAACGAATATTGGTCTGACCGTGTCGACAGCTGCAAACGGGGCCACCACCATGCAGGCCTCGATCGACGAAGCCCTGCCCGACAGCATCAACATCCTGACGCTGACAGGCAGCGCATCGCTGGTCGGAACCGCCAACAACAACGGCGATACGATCACGGGCAATGCAGGAAACGATACGCTGCTGGGGGGCGAGGGTAACGACACGCTTGTAGCAGGAACGGGTAACGACCTCATGATCGGCGGTGGCGGAACGAATACGTACGTCGTCAACGCCGGAGGCGGCGTCGACACGGTTCAGGCTGGCGCAGGGCAGGTCGATACGCTGGTGCTGCAGGGTGTGACGCCCGGCACCGTGCAGTTCAGCAAGCAGGGCAACGATCTGCTGGTGACGCTGAATCCGGGGCAACCGAACGTTAGTGAGGTCGTAGTAACGGGCCAGTTCAACGGACAGGGGATGGGGACGATCGTCGTCGCAGGCCAGTCATTTTCGGCGGCTACCGTATCAGCGATCGTCAAGAACGGAGCAGTAACCGTTAGCCAGCCGTCACTGACGCAGACCGAATCCAGTGCGGCCGGGTGGTCGTATGCGCTGCCAAAAACGTTGTTCAGCTCGCCGGTTGCGGGTGATGTGCTGACCTGGAGCGCGACGCTGGCCAACGGCAATCCTCTGCCGGCGGGCCTGACCTTCGACCCGGTCCATCTCGCGTTTACGGGTGCACAGGGGATCGCTACGGGTGACCTGGTGGTCAAGGTCGTGGCGACCGACCTCGCTGGTGCGACTGCAAGTTCGCTCGTCACCTTGCACGTAGTTCCAGTCACGGCTGGCTCGGGCATGACGCTGAGCACGGGCAGCAATGGATTTGCTGGCCAGACTGGCAACGGCAATACCTTCAATGTTTCAGGCAATGGCAGTAGCGTGTGGCTGGACGGAAACTCGAACACGATCAACGTGAGCGGTGCGGGCGACAGCGTTACCGTTGGCTCGAACAGTGCCGGAGATAACGTGTACGGCTCGGGCGTGACCATCAACGCAAGCAGTGGTGACACACTCGGTGTGTACGGTTCGTCGAACCTGGTCGCGGAGGCGGATGGCAGCGGTCTGTGGCTGAACGGCAGTTCGAACACGGTTTACGTCAATGGCGCTGGCGACAGCGTGACGATTGGCTCGAACTTCACCGGCAACAACGTGTTCGGCTCTGGTGCGACCATCAATGCGGGCAGCAATGACACGTTCGGAGTATACGGTTCGTCGAACGTGGTCCGGGAGACGAATAACAGCGGCGTCTGGCTGAATGGCAGTTCCAGCACGGTGTACGCGACCGGCTCCGGTGACAGCGTGACGGTGGGTTCGAACGATACTGGCAACAACGTCTACGGCTCGGGCGTTATCGTCAATGCCGGCAGTGGCGACACGCTGGGGGTATACGGATCGTCAAACGTGGTTACGGAGGGCGCGGGCAGCGGCCTGTGGCTAAACGGTAGCTCAAGCACGGTGTACGCGAACGGGAACGGTGACAGCGTGACGGTGGGCTCCAACGACACAGGAAACAATATCTTTGGCTCGGGTGTCACGATCAATGCGGGCAGCGGCGACACGCTCGGAGTCTACGGATCTTCAAACGTGGTCACGGAGGGCTCGGGCAGCGGCCTGTGGCTGAACGGCAGCTCAAGCACGGTTTACGCGAACGGGAACGGTGACAGTGTGACGATTGGCTCGAACTTCACGGGCAACAACGTGTTCGGTTCGGGAGTCACGGTCAACGCCAGCAGCAACGATACGTTCGGTGTTTACGGTTCGTCGAACGTAGTTCGGGAGGCAAATAACAGCAGCGTATCGCTGAACGGCAGCTCGAGCACGGTCTACGCAAACGGCAGCGGAGACAGTGTGACCGTTGGATCGAACGACACCGGGAACAATGTCTTCGGCTCTGGTGTGAGCATCAATGCGGGCAGCGGCGACACGCTTGGCGTGTATGGTTCGTCGAACGTCGTCACGGAGGGTGCTGGCAGCGGCATTTGGCTCAATGGCAGCTCGAACACCGTCAATGCCAGCGGCAACGGCGATAGCGTGACGGTCACGGGTGGTGCCAACAACAGCATCATCGTCGCGGGATCCTCTTCTACGGTCGTACTGGGAGATGGCGCCGCGACCGTACAGATGACGGGAGCCAGTTCGACGGTGACCGTGGGACACGGGGCGTACAGCGTGGAATTCGGTGGAACAGGCGAGCAGCTCAGGTTTGGTGCGGACGTGTCCTCCAGCAACCTCTGGTTCCAGGAAGTTGGCCAGGATCTTCAGATCACCGTGGACGGCACAGGCGAGTCAGTGACGCTGAAAAACTGGTACGCGGCTACCCCAGAGCGGGCCGGTTCGATCGTTGCAGGCGACGGAAAAACGCTGTCCGCATCCAGCGTGAACCAGCTGGTGCAGGCGATGGCGGCGTTCGCGCCGCCGGCAGCGGGGCAGACGAGCCTGCCGGCTGCGGAGCAGCAAACTCTGCAACCTGTGCTGGCTGCCAGCTGGCGTTAACGCCTCGCCCGGCGTGGTCCGGGGTCGCGAGCGGCCTGGACCACGCACCGCACAGCCTGACCGTCGACCGATCCCGACACATCGGGCGTCAATCGAGCGTCGGTCGGCCTGCCCGACATTGCATAAAAGTTGCGCTTACAATGAATGCTCCCCAGGATTCCGGACTGTGGGCACTGGCCGCAATGGCCACGCTACACGGTGTGGCTGCAGATGAAGCACAGCTACGCCACACGTTCGGTCACGAACCCTTCCAGACCGCTACCCTGCTGCTTGCCGCCAGATCTCTCGGCCTGGCGGCGCGCGCCGTCCAGCAGGATCCCACGCGTCTCGATCGCGCCCCGTTGCCCGCAATCGCACGGGAGCGAACCAGTGGGCGCTATCTTGTTGTCGGACAATACCGCAAACGCGCGGACGGACCCTGCGATCTGCTTGTCCAGCATGCGGGTGAGCCTCCGGCGGTTGTACCGCTATCGGAGTTCCTCGGCATGTGGACCGGCGAACTGATCTTCCTCGCCAGCAAGGCGAGCTTTGCCAGTGAGATGGCGAAATTTGATTTCACGTGGTTCATCCCGGCGATCGTCCGGTACCGGCGTCTGCTGGGTGAAATCCTGCTCGTGTCGCTGGTGCTGCAGGTCATTGGCCTTGTGACCCCGATGTTCTTCCAGGTCGTGATGGACAAGGTCCTCGTCAACAACGCGATGAAGACGCTGCATGTGATCGCCATTGGCCTGATCTGCGCGATGCTGTTCGAGGCGGCGCTCACCGGTATTCGCAGCTGGGTGTTTGCCCATACAAGCAGCAAGATCGATGTGGAACTGGGCGCGAGGCTGTTCCATCACCTGCTGGCGTTGCCACTGGCCTGGTTCCAGGCGCGGCGTGTGGGCGATTCCGTGGCGCGCATCCGGGAGCTGGAAAATATCCGCTCGTTCCTGACCGGCAACGCCATGACGCTGGTGCTCGATCTCGCGTTCTCGGTCGTGTTCATTGCGGTGATGCTGTGGTATAGCGTGTGGCTCACGCTCATCGTGGTGGCCTCCATTCCGTTGTATCTGGTGCTGTCGCTCGTGTTCACGCCGGTAATTCGTGCGCGCCTGAACGAGAAGTTCAACCGTGGCGCGGAGAACCAGTCGTTCCTTGTCGAGACGATCAGCGGCATTGATACCGTGAAAGCGATGGCGGTTGAGCCGCGCTGGATCCAGAAGTGGGAAAGGCAGCTTGCGGCCTACGTTACAGCAGGCCTTTCGGTTGCCAATGCCGCGACCATCGCCAGCGGCGGCGTGACGCTCATCAGCAAGCTGGTGACAGCCGCGATCATGTGGGTGGGCGCGATGCAGGTCATCAACGGCAGAATGACGGTGGGTGAACTCGTCGCCTTCAACATGCTTTCCGGCCAGGTCTCCGGTCCGATCCTGCGGCTGGCACAATTATGGAATGACTTCCAGCAGGTCGGCATCTCGATGGGGCGACTCGGGGATATCCTGAATGCCCGCACGGAGGTCGCTGGGCAGAAAACGCGCCTGCCCCGGCTCTCAGGTGCGATAACCCTTGATCAGGTGTCCTTCCGCTACCGGCCGGACGCGTCGGATGTGCTGAGAAACGTGTCGCTGGACGTTGCGCCTGGTGAGGTAATCGGCATCGTGGGCCGGTCGGGCTCGGGCAAGAGCACGCTCACGAAGCTCGTGCAGCGCCTCTATGTGCCGGACCGCGGACGCGTGCTGGTGGACGGCCAGGACATTGCGATCATTGACACGACCTCGCTGCGTCAGCAGATCGGCGTGGTGCTGCAGGAAAACACGCTCTTTAACCGCTCGGTGCGCGAGAACATTGCACTGGCTAACCCCGCGCTGCCTGTCGAGGCCATCATCGAGGCAGCGAAGCTGGCCGGCGCGCACGAATTTATCTGCGAGCTGCCGGAGGGCTACGACACCGTGGTGGGGGAACATGGCACGGGCCTGTCCGGTGGACAGAGGCAGCGTATCGCCATAGCGCGCGCGCTGATCATGAATCCGCGCATCCTGATCTTCGATGAGGCGACGAGCGCGCTCGACTACGAATCGGAAAAGATCATCCAGGACAACATGCGGCGTATCTGTCACGGCCGTACGGTGCTGATCATCGCGCACCGGCTTTCCGCCGTACGTGAGGCGGATCGCATTGTCGTCATGGAGCGCGGCCAGATTGCCGAGACCGGGAGTCATGCGCAGCTGCTGCAAAAAGCCGGTGGCATCTACGCGCATCTGTATGCCCTCCAGCAAGGGGCGGCGGAGAACGCGGCATGAGCCTGAAGCACCGCCTGCAGGCAACCGTCGACCTGGTGAAGCGTTACCGGGATGTCTGGCGGCATTTCTGGCAGCAGCGTCGCCAGCTGGATGCGCCCGTGCTGCGCGATCACGAGGCAGAATTCCTGCCGGCTGCCCTAGCGCTGCAGGCCCGGCCCGTGTCACCGGCGGGCCGCTGGGTGGCCCGGATACTGATGGCGATGGTTGCCGTGCTGCTGCTGTGGGCAGTGCTCGGACATGTCGACATCATCGTCAACGGTCAGGGCAAGATTATCGCGAGCGGCGATACGAAGACAATCTCGTCGGTCGAGGTCGCGAGCGTGCATGCACTGCATGTCGGGGAAGGCCAGACGGTCAAGGCCGGCGACACACTGATCGAACTGGATACTCGAGAAACGGACAGCGAGCGCGACAAGGCTGAAGCCAGCCGACAGATCGCACGGGTGCAGGTCGCCTGTGAAGAAAGCCTGCTCTCGGCCATCGCCAACGGTCACGCGCCGCATCTTTCCGCTTTGCCCGATGTGGACCCCGAGCGCTGGCAGGCGGGAGTGGGCTATCTGGCGGACCAGTGGCGTGACTATACCGCCAGGCGTGCGCGGCTCGCCGGTGACATTGCGCGTTATGGTGCGGCCCTGCCACTCGTGGTGCAGCAGGAAAGGGATTATGCCGCGCTTGCAAAAACGCACGATGTGTCGACCGACGCCTGGCTTGCGAAGCAGCAGGCCCGTATCGAGATCGAGGGCGAACTCGCCAATGCGCGTAACCAGCAGGCAGAACTGACCGCCGATACGCGCAAGGCTTCGCAGGACCGGCTCCAGGACGCAAGCAGGACCCTGGCATCGTCCACCGGGGATGTGCGACGGGCTAGTGCGCATGATGCATTGTTGACCCTGACGGCGCCCGTGGACGGTACGGTCCAGCAACTCACTGTACATACGGTAGGCGGGGTCGTGCCCGCTGCCCAGCCGCTCATGAAGATCGTGCCGCTGAGCCCGAAGGTCGAGTTCGAGGCCTTCATCGCCGACCGCGATGTTGGATTCGTACGCGAAGGCCAGCGTGCATCGGTGAAGATTGATGCGTTCGAATACACGCGCTACGGGACCGTTCCAGCCGTGGTAAGCCATGTGTCGCGCGATGCGATCGAAGACGAGAAAAAAGGCTTGCTGTATTCGGTGAAGGTCGCGCTTGATACGGCTGACCTGATGGTGGAAGGGCGAAGGGTACCACTTACACCGGGGATGTCGGGCGGCGTCGAGATCCGAACGGGGACGCGACGCATAATCGGGTATGTGCTGTCGCCACTGATCCAACATGCGCGGGAGAGCCTGCATGAGCGCTAGATCCGCCCGTCCGCGACAACTCGCTTTAGCCGTGACGACGGCGGTCGGCATCGGTATGGCCGTGCAGCCTGCCCTGGCCGGATCTTTACGCGGGATTCCGGATATCCTCGATGATCCGCTACTTACGCGTCCGCCAGTCCTCGACACAGGCGCATTGCTCCCAGGCGACAGCACCACGGTAGCCTGTCCAGCCGTCGCTGTCGTGCCTTCGCCGCTGCACCTGGCGGACGCCGTCGACATTGCGCTCTGCCATGATCCGAAGGTGAAGACCGCGTGGGCCAGCATCAGGTTACAGGCGGCCACGCTGGGCGAGGCGCGCGCGGCATATCTTCCAACGGTCACCGGGTCGGTCAACGGACAACACAACGACACCCGCTATCCGGCGTTTGCGTCTGCGAACAGCAGCGTGCGCGGCTATAGCAGCTACGCGGCGCTGAACTGGCGGCTGTTCGACTTTGGAGGGCGTGCTGCGAACCGCGTCGCGGCCAACGATCTGCTGGCTGCTGCGCTGGCCAGTTATGACGCGTCGCTTCAGGGGACACTGGAGGCCACCGTTCAGGCCTATTTCGATGCGCTGACGGCCGAGGCTGCGTTCCGGGCGCGCGCACAGGCCGCGCGGTTCGCGAACGAAACCCAGGTCGCTGCCCAGCGCCGCGAAGCCCGGGGTGCTACCGGGCGTAGTGACACGCTGCAGGCGCAGACCGCATTCGCCCGGGCGCAACTGGGTGAGGAGCGGGCCAGGGGCGACGTCCGGAAGGCGATCGCGATGCTTGTGTACGCGCTTGGCATGCCAGCGGAAACGCAACTTACGTTGCCAGCCGAGAACCTGGTTCCGGCAAAGCAGGATATCGCCGATCTCGCACAATGGCTTCAGGCAGCGCGGGAGCGTCACCCTGGGCTCGAGGCCGCAAGACTGCGATGGCGGGCCGCGCAGGAAAAGGTCAGCAGTGTGCGCTCCGAGGGACTGCCAACACTGGACTTCGGGGTGAGTTTCTACCAGAACGGCTATCCGAACCAGGGTGTGCAGGCAATGCGCTCGAACACCGCAATCGTGGGCGTGACGCTGACAATCCCACTGTTCGAGGGATTCTCGCGGACCTACAAGGTGCGCGAAGCGCAAGCTCAGGCGGAACAGAGCGAAGCCCAGATGCAGGACACCGAACGCGACATTCTCGGCGCTATTGTCAAGGCACACGCGGATGCGGAGTCATCGCTGGCCAGCCTCGATACGGCAGATACGTTGCTCGCCACGGCGCAGACTGCACTCGAGTCGTCACGTAACCGCTATGAGCATGGCGTGGCGGATATCCTGGAAGTGCTTAATGCGCAGTCAGCGCTGGCCGACGCACAGCAGGAGCGTATTCGCGTGCAGTCGGAGTGGCGCTCGGCGAGGCTGCGGCTGATGGCCGATGCGGGAGTACTTGGCCGGGCAAGCATCGTCGAGACGGATACTTTTTTGCGAAGCGACAATCATGCAAAGCTTCAGCCCTGAGATGAGCCGGGGTTACTGGGGCAGACAGTCAGCCGGGGCGGGGACGTAGGCGCGCGATTGATGTATCCCACGAAGGTACCGGCGTTCGATCGGGTAAAGGAGACGATCAGACAGCAGTTGCAGGCACTCGCCCTTCAGAAGGCAGCGGTTGACCTCACGGCAGGGCTGACGAAGGGGCAAGCATTCAGCAATGAATGCGCTTGTCCGATAGGGGTTTGCCGCGCAGCACGTTGCCGGCGAGTTCGGGAATCAGATTGCTCGCTGACAAGCGGGTGCCGGGGCGCGTTTTTTCGATCCTGCGGCAGATGAAACCGTTCCGCCAGATCGACGTTGCACATGCGATGAACAATCTGGAAAACCATTCTGGAAAATTTGCGCTAGCAATGCTGGAGACGACGCCAGATGATCAACTGGTGGACGGCCCAAAGGAACGTAAGGCGACGAGTGGGACAGTCGAAGCTATACAGCGCCTCGAGCGGGAGTTGGCGGCTCTTCAGGCCGATACCAAGGCGATCGAGGAAAACTACGGTCCCGACAGTCTGAAGCTTGTCGTCATCAAGAGCTACGTCGTGAGCCTGCTTGATAACGCACGCCTCGTGAGGTGGCTAGCTCAGTTTCGGCCCGACTATCTGAAGCAACTGCAGACGATTGCCGAAGTGAAGACGCTGATCCCCGTAAACGCGGGTGACAAGGCCGCCTGACGTACCGTTGTCCAAGTCCCGGAGATCAACCACGACTCTCTCTGCCTTGAATTTCCGAGCCAGCTCATCTCGGAAATGATCAGGCGATCATTGGCCGAAAAACCCTCATCCCCGGACGAACTTCAGGGTGCGCGTCAACACCGGAAGCGACCAAGCTGCCGGATGTTGCATATTGGCGACATGGTCGATCGACACGTTGCCAGCCGATTTGTGAGGCAACGCTTTGTTGCAATCGTTTATGGGGCGTATTTTGCTGAGTGCGGGAAAGGTTAAATAAAAAGATGAGACTTTATGCGGCGCACATATTCGAGGTTGCGCAATCGTGTTCGCAATTCACGCGTTATGAGGTTGTGCGCAAGCTCCGATGGAGCAGATATTAAGTTGCTAATCAGCACTGCATTGCTTAGCGGAGCAACGGACTGCGTGTCGAGCGGTTGAGGACGCCCATGCGGACGGCTTGACGGCCCTGCACGTTTATCGTCGCTCGATCCGTGTTGCATAAGTCGAATATTGTTAAATTGATTTTTATTTATTGATAAATGGATGTTTGTTGGATGGGGGATAATATTTAATTGAGTGGATGTGAGTGAACGGGAGGCGGCTGGCGCACCAGATGTCTCCTCGTTGCCGTTCGCTGGATAATCGATGATTCCTTGCAATCTCTGACACTGTGCCGGCAACTATTTCGATAGATTGCGACAGAAGAGACCGCTGTTCCGCCAGTGACGCGAGTGAAGAAGAATCGACAAAAATTCAGCCGCGTTGATGTTGGCGTTGACGAGCGTTTCTGTAACCGCGCAACGCGCCCCGTATCCACTCGTTTGACGCACGAACCGAGCGTCTGCCGCATCCATGAACAAGAACCAATATCGTCTGGTATTCAGCCGCGTCCGCGGCATGTTGATTGCAGTCGAAGAGACTGCCAGTTCGTCGGGGAAGGCAAACGGGGGAGAAACCGTCCGGGCGGCTGGCGCGAGTGTGCGGCGCGCGCTGACGCAATTCGCGCTGCGTCACGCGGCGTTCGCAGCGCTGATCGTGACGGGCGTAGTGCCGACGTGGGTCAATGCCCAAGTCGTGGGCGCTGGCGCGAACGCGCCGTCCGTCATCCAGACGCAAAACGGTCTTCAACAGGTCAACATCACCAAGCCGAGCGGTGCGGGCGTGTCGCTGAACACGTACTCGCAGTTCGACGTACCGAAGGTCGGCGTTATCGTCAATAACTCACCCACGCTGACGAACACGCAGCAGGCGGGCTACATCAACGGCAACCCGAACCTGAGTCCGAATGGTTCGGCCAGGATCATCATCAACCAGGTCAACAGCAACAACCCTTCACAATTGAAAGGTTTTGTTGAGATCGCCGGCCAGCGTGCCGAGATGATTATTTCGAATCCGTCTGGTTTGGTGGTCGATGGTGGCGGGTTTGTCAACACGTCACGTGCAATCCTGACGACAGGCATGCCGAACCTGAATGCGGACGGCTCGCTGGCGGGCTTCAACGTGACGCGTGGCCTCATCACGGTTCAAGGCGCGGGCCTGAACGCCACGAATGTGGATCAGGTTGATCTCATTTCCAGAGCCGTACAGGCCAATGCGGCCATTTATGCATCGAACCTGAATGTGATCACTGGCGCGAATCAGGTGAATCACGACACGCTGCAGACGACGCGCATTCAAGGCGATGGCGCCGCGCCCGCCGTCGCGATCGACGTGGGTCAATTGGGCGGTATGTATAGTAACCGGATCTTCCTCGTTGGCACCGAGGGCGGTGTCGGGGTCCGGAACGTCGGGACGATCGCGGCCGATGCGATGGGCCTGACGCTGACGACGGACGGGCGGCTCGTGCAGTCCGGCAAGATCAGTTCGGTCGGCAACGTCGCGGTATCGGCCGCGGGCGGGATCGAGAACAGCGGCACGACCTACGGTCAGCAGTCGGTGTCGCTCAATACCGGTGCGGATGTGGTGAATACCGGTACGCTCGCGGCGCAACACAACGTCGGCGTGACGGCGGGTTCGCTGAATTCAACGGGCTTGCTGGGTGCAGGCGTGAATAGTGACGGTACCGTCACGCAAGTCGGCGACCTGCAACTGACGACGGCGGGCCAGTTGAATGCGACCGGCAAGAATGTCGCGGGCGGCAACGTCTCGGCGGCCGGCTCCGGCGTGAACCTGGCCGGCAGCACGACGGCCGCCAACGGCAACCTGTCGCTGAACGCGACAGCTGGCGACGTGAATCTCACGAACGCGACGACGAGCGCGCAAGGCGCGGTCACGGCGAACGCCGCGGGCACGGTCATCAACGACCACGGCAGCCTGACGAGCGGCGGCAGTACGACGCTCACGGGCGGCAACGTATCGAACCGGAGCGGTAATGTGTCGTCGCACGGGCCGCTGTCGGTGATGGCCGCGGGCCAGATCGCCAACCAAGCCGGGGTGCTCGTGTCGGAAAGCACGATGGCGCTGCGCGGTAGCACCATCGCGAACAATCAAGGCACGATCCAGAGCGCCGGCCGTGCGACGGCCGACGGGGCCACGATCGACAACACGGCAGGCCGCATCACGTCGCTCAATACCGATGGAATGGTGTTGACGGCGACGGGTCAGCTCACGAACGCGGCTGGCACGACCGCGAACGGTGCGCAAGGCGGCGTAATCGGCGGCAACGGCGATGTGACCGTGCAGGGCGGGAATATCGCGAACCACGCGACGATCACGTCGAACACGAATCTGCATGTTTCCGGGCAGTCGATCGATAACGATAGCGGGGCGTTACAAGCCGCGCAGGGCGTGACGGTCGATGCGGGCGCGCACCTGTCCAACAGTGGCGGCACCATCGCCGGCCAGACGGCTGCGCTGAGCGGCACGACGCTCGACAACAGTTCGGGCACCGTGCAGGCCGATCAGGTGTCGTTGAACGCAACCAACATGGTGAACCACGCCGGTACGATCACGCAGACCGGGTCCGGCGCGATGGCCGTCAACGTCTCGAACACGCTCGATAACTCGAGCGGCGGCACGCTGCAAACGAACAGTACCGACCTGACGCTCGCCCCGGCCGCGCTCGTCAACGACGGCGGCACCATTACGCATGCCGGCACCGGCACGCTGACGCTTGGCAACGGCAAGGGTTCGGTGTCAAACGTTGGCGGCAAGATCGCCAGCAATGGGCGGGTCGCAGCAAATACCGGCTCGCTGAACAACACATCGGGTTCGATCAACGCTCAGGCCGGGTTGGCAGCAACGGTTGGCGGTACGTTGAACAACACGAACGGCAAGCTGCTGTCGAATACCGACCTCGGCTTGACGAGCGGCACGCTGACGAACAACGGCGGTCAGATTGGCGCGAGCACGAATGCGACGATTCACACGGGCACGCTGACGAACCAGGGCGGCTCGATGGTTGCGCCGAACTTGTCTGTCACCGCCGATTCGACGCTCGACAACAGTGGGGGCAAGCTCGAGGCCAATCAGCTCGCGCTGACCACGCCGAACCTGACTAACCACGGTGGCACGATCACGCAATATGGATCGTCGGCGATGGGCGTCAACGTGAGTGGCACGCTGGACAATTCCGCGGGCGGCGTGATTCAGACGAACAGCACCGACCTGACGCTCGCGCCGGCCCAATTGAACAACGCAGGCGGCACGATTACGCATGCCGGCACCGGCACGCTGACGATCGAGCCGGGCAATGGCGCAAGCGTGTTGAACAACGCAGCGGGTACCATCGTCACCAAGGGCCGGGCGGTGGTGAACGCGAGCACTTGGGACAACTCGAGCGGTATTCTCTCGGCGCAGGGCGGCATCACCGGAACGATCGCGGGCGACGTGAACAACACGCAAGGGCTGATGCGTGCAGGATCGTCCCTGTCGTTGACGAACGGCGGTGCGCTGGTGAACCAGGCCGGGCACATTCAGGCCGGCCAGAAAACGGCGGGTGACGCGAGCACGCTCAGCATCCAGTCGGCATCGATCAACAACGCTGACGGCTCGATTACCGATCTTGGCACCGGCAAGGTGACCGTGCAGGGCGGCAGCCAGATCACCAATAGCCACGCGGGTAACGTGCAGAGCATGGGCGCGATCACCGGCAACGGTGACGTGACGGTCAGCGCGGCATCGATTTCCAACACGCAGGGCGGGCAGTTGAGCGGCGCGAGCCTGCACGTTCAAGGGACGGCCTTGGACAACAGTGGTGGGCAAATCGGGAATGTCGCGAATTCGAGCGGCAACGTGGACGTGACGACGAGCGGCACGATCACGAACACGAACGGGCAGATCAGCTCGACGCACGACCTGACGGTGACGGCGTCGACGCTGCAAGGTGGCGGCACGTACAGCGCCGCGCACGACGCGAACGTGAATCTGCAAGGCGATTACACGACGACGCCGGATACGCAGTTCAACGTCGGCAACAATCTCGCTTTTGCTCTGCCGGGCACCTTCACGAACAACGCGAACCTGCAATCGGTCAACGGCCTGAGCGTCAACGCGGGCAACATTGTCAACACTGGAGCGTTGTCGGCCGGTGGGCTGCTGCATACGCAATCAGCCAATCTGACGAACACGGGTGCGCTCGTGGGCGGCAGTGTGTCGCTGAACGCGACGGGTACGGTTTCCAATCTCGGACCGACGGCGCTGATTGGCGCATCGGACAGCAACGGCACGCTCGAAATCCTCGCGAAGGACATCGAGAACCGTGACGACACGACGGCGACCGACACGATGGCGACGACGGCCATCTTCGGCATGGGTAAGGTCGTGCTCGCGGGCGGCAAGGATGCCAGCGGCAATTACACGAACGCGGCCCTGATCAACAACGCGTCGGCGTTGATTCAATCCGGCGGCGACATGGAGTTGCACGCCAATCAGATCACGAACACGCGCCGCGTGATGACGACCTCGACCGGCTCGGCCGATCCCGCGACGTTGGCACCGTTCGGCGTTCCTATCAAGGGCCAAACGGGTCAGGTGGGCGTGAAAGACCCGACCAGCATTGGTGGGGTGTATACCGATCCGCCTCATGGCGGTCAGTGGAACAGCACGTATCAGTACACGACCTACTACGCGGATAGCGCGACCGCGACGACCGTGACGGGCATCAGCCCGGGCGCGCAGATCGTGTCGGGCGGCAACATCAACGCGTCATCGGTCGGTAACCTGAAAAACTACTGGAGCAGCATCACCGCCGTCGGCAATATCGCGATGCCGCAGCATTACGACGGCGACGGATATGCTGCTACCGGCCAGCAGGCGCCGAGCGTGACGGTGTCGTACTCCGGGCAGTATCACTACAACAACTACGACAACACCGAGCACGATTGGCAATTGCCGTTCGGCAACGCGCCGTTCGCGACGAGCCGTCCGGGTGGTTATACGCAGGCAGCGCCGGCGTGGGTCAAGCAGTACTCGTTGCCGGACTACCATTCGACTTTGGGTTCGAATGGCACGATTTCCGGAACCGGCGTGAGCATCAATAACACGGCGGGCAATGCGTCGATCCCGTCGCTGGGCTTGCTGCCCGGGCAAGCCGTACCGGGCCTGACGATTGGCGGATTAAACGGCAATGCAACCGGCACGAAGTCGGGCGTCTCCGCGGTGCATGGCGGGGTGACCACGGTCGATCCAGTCATCGCCAGCGCGACGGCGTTGAGCGTGCTGAACAACTTGACGATTCCGCAGGGTGGCTTGTTCAAACCGGACCCATCGCCGAGCGCGAGCTACGTGATCGAGACGAATCCGGCGTTCACGAACCGCAAGAATTTCATTTCGAGCGACTACTTCTTCAGTCAGATCGGCGTCGATCTCACCCACATTCCGAAGCGGCTGGGCGATGGCTTCTACGAGCAACAACTGGTGCGCAATCAGGTCACGTCGCTGACCGGCCGCGCAGTGCTCGGTCCTTATACCGATCTTCAGGGAATGTACCAGTCGCTGATGGCGGCAGGCGCTTCGCTGGAAAAGTCGCTCAACCTGCCGCTGGGCGCGAGCCTGTCGGCCGAGCAGGTGTCGCAGCTCACGAGCAACGTGATCATGATGGAGACGCGCGTTGTTGACGGGCAGTCGGTGCTGGTGCCGGTCGTGTATCTCGCGAAGGCCAATCAGCAGAATATCAACGGTCCGCTGATTGCCGCGACCGACATCGACTTGAAGGACGCGCAGAACTTCACGAACAGCGGCACGGTGAAGGCGGACAATAAGCTGTCGATTCAGGGCAAGCAGATCGACAACGCGTTTGGCGCGCTGCAAAGCGGTGGCCTGATGTCGTTAGCGACGACGGGCAATGTCGATTTGACTTCGGCCAAGGTCCAAGCCGGTAGCTTGAACCTGAATGCCGGCGGCGACCTGATTCTCGATACCGCAGTGAAGACCGACAAGCGGGTCAGCCGCGATGGCGCAACGAGCGTCACGTCGACGCTCGGGCCGATCGCTCAGATTGACGTCAAGGGCGATGCAGCAATCGTGACCGGTGGAAACCTTGAACAGCACGCGGGTGCGCTGACGGTTGGTGGCAATCTTGGCATGCTCGTCGGCGGGAACTACGATCTGGGTACCCAGCAAGTCGGCGAGCACAAGATTGTCCAGCGGGCAAATGGTGTCTCGAATACCGACATCAATGGCGTGGTGGGCAGCGCAGTGAATGTCGGCGGTGTGTCGATGATCGGTGTGAATGGTGATTTGACCGCGAGTGGCGCGCAAATCAACTTGGGTAATGGCGGTACGATCGCTGCCAAGGGGAATGTCACGCTCGGCGCGGCGAGCACGACTTCGACGGTCGACAGCAACAGTTCGGGTAGCGATCATCACGGCAGCTATACGGAAACGTTGCATACGTCTGACCAGACCGTGGTTGGCACGACGCTGCATAGCGGCAATACCTTAAACGTTGCTTCGGGCAAGGACATCAACGTCGTCGGAAGCACGATTACGCTTGATCAGGGCAACGTGGGCCTGATGGCAGTCGGCAACGTGAATGTTGGTGCAGCGACCGAAACGCACGTGTCCAACATGGACGAATCGCATGACCATGGCGGTTTCGCAAGTCATACGAGCGCGACGAATCGGGTTGACCAGACCACCACGTACGCCAATGGCAGCACGATCTCGGCTGACGGCGTGACGGTTGTGAGCGGGAAAGACATCAACGTCACCGGCAGCGCCATTGTCGGGACGCACGATGTAGCACTTTCCGCCAAGGACAATGTCAACATCTCGGCAGCGACCAATACCTATCAGGACAACGAGTACCATCAAGAGAAGCACTCGGGCCTGTCGGGTTCGGGTGGCCTGGGCATCACGATCGGATCGAGCGAACAGAGCGATCGGTATAACGCTACTTCGACGACACAGAGCCAATCGCGAAGCGCGGTCGGCAGCGTTGAAGGCAACGTGACCGTGTCGGGCGGAAAGGACGTCCATATCAGCGGCAGCGACATCGTGGCAGGCAAGGCCGCGGGCGATACCACTGGCGCAACGGGCAACATCAGCATCGCTGGACAAAATGTCACGATTGATCCCGGACAGGACCGCGCGCAATCGCACGATCAGCGGGAAGCGCATTCGAGCGGCCTGACGGTGGCCGTGACCGGCACGCCGTTCGATACGGTGCGCAACCTGAAAGCGGATGCGTCGTCGGGCAACGGGTTTCAGCGTGGTCAATCGGTGCTGACCGAAATCGGCGCAAGCGCTGCGGACGTGCCGTCGATTTCGGTGACGTATGGTCAGAGCCGCAGCAGCAGTACAACCGATATGTCGAGCCTGACGAACGCCGGAAGCACGGTACGGGGCGGCGGCAATGTGACCGTGAAAGCGACTGGCGGCGCGCAGAAGGATGCAAGCGGCAACATCGTGGACGGCGATATTGCAGTGATCGGCTCGGCGATCAGCGCAGGCGGCACGGCGACGCTAGATGCAAATCGCAACGTGACGTTGCAGGCATCGACGGATCAGCTTCAGCAGAGTACGTCATCGAGCAACTCCAGCACGAGCCTTGCGCTAATTTCGACGCCGAGTCTCGGCGACGTCGCCCGCTGGGTCGGCGGCACAGCCAACAGTGGCGGGAATAGCCCGTCTCCGTACAATGCGAGCCGGAGCAATTCGGACGGCAGCCAGACGATGACCCAGCAAACGGCGTCGTCGGTCACGGGTAACAGCGTCGTCATCAAGAGCAAGACCGGCGACATCAACGTCGTCGGCTCCGGCATCAGTGGAACGCAAGGCGTCGATCTGATTGCAACGCGGGGCGCGATCAATGTACTGGCGGGCCTCGATACCAACGTCACGCATCAGGAGTCGAGCAGCCACCAGGTTGGCAGTCTCGGCAGTAACGGTACGGCTACAGGTTTTTCGGTGGGCGTTGCGAACAGCCATAGCGTACAGGACACGGCCTCGCAGACACAGAGCACGATGCGCAGCCAGATCGTGAGCGGCAACGGCAATGTGACGCTCGATGCGAAACAGGACATCACAGTGGCCGGTTCGGACCTCAGCGCGGGCAAGGATTTGACGCTGATCGGAAAGAACCTGAATCTCGATCCGGGAACCGACGCGACGCAGAGCCGGATGAGTCAGGATTCGAGCCAGTTCGGCGTCAGTGTTGCGCTTGGCGGTGCTGTAGGCAACGCAATTGCGCAGGCGAATCAGGCGTTTGGGCAGCCGGCGCGTGGTGGTGACTCGCGGTTAGCGGCGCTCGACAAGGCACAGGCCGGACTTGCCGCATACAACGCATATCAAGTTGGTAGTGCCTTGAGTAACGGGCAGCCAACGAATCAGGCACTGGTCAAGGCGACGGTCAGCATTGGCGGCGGTACCAGCCACAGCGAAGCGCAATCGAGCTCGGTCGCCAACGACGGGAGCACGCTGCACGCTGGCGGTAAGGCAACGCTGATTGCAACGGGGAGCGGAGCCAAGGATGCGAATGGCTTTGCGACCGACGGTGACATCAATGCCAGCGGGACGCAGATTAGTGCGCAGAACGTTGAGCTGAGCGCGGCTCGCGATATTAACCTGACAAGCGCGAAGGATACGAGTCAGCAGTCGAGCAGCAACAGCAGCAGCGGCGGCAGTATCGGCGTGGGTGCTGCTCTCGGTGGACAGCAGAATGGCTTTACGCTTGAGCTTGGCGCGAGCACGGCACACGGCCATGCGAACGGTAACAGCGTGACGAATCGGGATACGCAGATTACCGCGAGCGATACGCTGTCAATGACAAGCGGACGCGATACAAACCTGCGCGGGGCGGAGGTGTCGGGCAATACCGTCAACGCAAGCGTTGGGCGCGACCTGAATATCCAGAGCCAGCAGGACACCAGCACGTACGACAGCAAGCAATCGAGTGCCGGATTCCAGGCAAGTATTTGCGTGCCGCCGTTCTGCTACGGTCAGACGGTGAGCGGCAGCGCGAGCGCGAGCCAGCAGAACATCAATGCGAACTATCAGTCGGTGAACCAGCAAAGCGGGATCTATGCGGGCACGGGCGGATACAACGTGAATGTCGGGAACCATACGCAACTCGATGGGGGCGTGATTGCGAGCATGGCAACGCCGGACAAGAACAGCTTGTCGACGCAGACGCTTGGCTATTCGAATCTGGAGAACCACGCGTCTTACTCGGGCGATACAGTGGGCGTCAGCGCGAGCGGCGGATTCGGGAACAGCACGCCGGGTGGTGTGAACCTCAATACGCCTGTCAAGCAGGGCGCGAGCAACGTACCGGGAGCGCAGAACTCGCAAGGCTTGGGACCGAGCGGATTCTCGACGGCGGGCACGAGCAGCGACGCGTCGGGGACGACCTATGCGGCCGTCAGCCCGGGCAAGATCACGGTCCGCGGTGATGCAGGTACTGGACATGACAGCACTGCTGGGCTGAGCCGCGACACCGCGAATACGAACGGCGCGGTACAGAACACGTTCAATGCGCAGAACGTGCAGAACGACATCGCGGTTCAGCAGTCGGTCGGCCAAGTCGGCATGCAGGTGGTGGGCGACATAGCGAACGCATTGCAAAACAAGGCGATCGCAGACGAAACCAGGGCCCGACTCGTATATGCCAACGCCAGCGCAGCCGGTGACACGGCCGGGATGGCGCAAGCGCAGGCTGACTTTACGGCGGCGCAGCAGCAGGAAGCCCTGTGGGGTAACGATGGTGCCGCCCGCATTGCGTCGCACGCCGGGATTGCCGCGATTGGTGCGGCGATGGGTGGGGGCAATGTAGCCGGGGCAGTCGCTGGCACGGTGGCCGGTGACATGGCAGGCAATGCCGTGGGCAAGGCGCTCGGCGATACACTGGGCGGCACGTTGTTAGCGAATGCGGCGTCGGGGCTGGCTGGTGCGGCGGCGGGCGGTTTGCTGGGTGGCTCGGCCGGTGCGATGAGCGGCGCAAATGGTGCGTTGAGCGCGGATCTGTTCAATCGCCAACTTCACCCGCAAGAACGCACCATGATTTCCACGGTGGCGAAGGGGATCGCAACCGCGAACGGGAAGACACCGGCCGATCAGGCGAAGCTGGCCGACTACTGGACCAACATGCTGACGTTGGCGGCAGGCGCGAAGGTGGACGCGCAGGCACAGACACTGCTTACGCAGTACGAAATTCAGTTGGTGCAGGCTGCTCAGGCGTCTGGCAACTCGCAAGCGCTCGACACGTTTATGCAGAATCTGAAGATTGCACAGAATGCGATCAATCAGATGTCCGGCTACACGATCTCGGGCACGACCGGCGCGATCGTTGCGGATGGCAGTACGGTCAAGACCTTCCAGTCGACGAGTGCTCAATTCAACGACTCGACGTTGTTTGGTACGCCGGGGGGAACAGCGCATGCACTCGCTCCGGGACAAACGCCTCAGACGGCCGGGATCGGATCGCAGTATTACGTTGATCCGAACGGCCCGACTAATCAACAGGTGGCTGGCTTCGCGCAAGACCAGATTACAAAAGCGGGAACGTCTAGGGATGCAATCGCGCCGGAGCACACTGCTGAAGATTTAATTGCGATAACCATGGGCGGTGGATTGGCAACCGGAGCCGTTAAGGCGATTGCCGGGCGGGTCGCGGCTGCCGTGTCGGACGTGGTTGCGCAGTCTGTAGCGGATGTACCGAAGGCGGTAACATCCGGCGGAACGGCAAACGCTGCTACGGTTGAGCCACTTGCGATCGATCTTGCTAAGGCGCAATCTGTCGATCCGCTGATTGGTAAGACATTACCCGGCGCATCCGCGCCGGTTCAGGTGACGGCTGACGCAAGCATTGGCGGGCGATCGTTCTATGATGTCAATCAGACGGCGCGAGGAGTTGGATTTTCTGACCCGAGTCAACCTACGCTTATTTCGAAATTGGTAGCGCCTGGAGACCCGAACGGAATCTACGGCGAGGCCCACGCGGAGATCGGTGTCATTCAGCAAGCATATAACGCGGGATTGACCCAAGATCAACCTATGACGATCGTAGTTCGAGGGTTGGCACCGTGTGACTATTGCCAATCTGATCTCGTTAAGATGGCTGACGCTGCCGGCCTAAGTAAGCTTACCGTAGTTAACGGGGCGGACGGATCGATTTCTCAATGGATTAGAGGCATGGGAAATAAGCTGGTTGAAACTCACGGAGCGAAATTTTGAAAAATGTTATTCGTTTGAAGGCGGCGAGCAAAAATTCTGGGGAATTATCTTCCTTCAATAGTGAAGAGGCGTCGTGGGAGGAGGTTCAGCAGTGGATTCGACGTGTCTTTGAATTCGGTGGGACGGTCACGCTGACGATCGCCGTTCGCGAGGATGTAGATAGACTCTTGCTAGGGGATTCTCTTGCGATGTATTCCCATCCTGGCGAGTGTCGGCTTGTCTATGATCCTGTAACCCCTCCGACCGAGAAAACGGCACGGCGCGAATGGTGGGAACCGGGTGATGCGCCATTTCGAGGAACCACTAGCTTTTTAGGTCATGAGTGGGATGATCGAACGGTATGTCGCGATATATCGGTGGCGCTGGAAATGTTTCGGGATTTCTACTTGCATCAGAATTTAACGGAATTGAGTCTCAATCAAACTCGATCGGTTTGGGATAGAAAGCCGCGCTGATTATTTAAAAACAATATAAATGAAAATTAGAAAACGGCTGACGGCATTGCCGATTGCAGCCTTGGTATCGCTCGGGGTACACGCACAGCAGGCCCCGACGCCTGCTGACCAAGCGGCGGCCGCGCGAGCGAACGCGGAACAGGATCGGCAGGCGCAGCAGCAACGCGACGCGCAGCAACGTGACGCGGCCGTGCGCGCGCCTTCGATGCGCTCGGACGTGCCGAAGATCGAAGCTTTTCCGGCGCTTCCCACGGAAACGCCGTGCTTTCGTATCGATCGCTTCACGCTCGACGTGCCCGCGTCGTTGCCCGACGCAGTGATAGATCAAGGCGCGTCCGCGCTACCGATGGATCGCTTCGCGTTTGCCCGCGAATGGCTGAGCCACTACGTCGGGCAATGCGTCGGCAAGCAAGGCGTCGACGTGCTGGTCAAGGGGCTGTCTCAGGCAATTTTGGCACGCGGCTACGTCACGACGCGTGTACTCGTCCCCGAGCAAGACCTTTCGAGCGGCGCGCTGAAACTCTCGTTGATTCCCGGCGTGATTCGTCGTGTCCGCTTTGCCGACGAAAAGCTGCGCGGCACCTGGAAAACGGCCTTCCCGACCGGCGATGGCGAAGTGCTGAACCTGCGCGACCTAGAACAGGGTCTTGAGCAAATGAAACGCGTGACGAGCCAGGACGTCTCGATGCAGATCGTTCCCGGCGAGTTGCCGGGCGAAAGCGACGTGGTGCTCGACGTGAAACGCGGCAAGCCGTGGACCGTTGTCGCATCGATCGATAATTCAGGCACCCGCGCTACGGGCAAGCTTCAAGGCAACTTGTCAGTCGGCATCGACAACCCGCTCGGCTTGAACGACATGTTCAACGTCGGCGTGAGCCAAGACCTTGAGTTCGGCGACAAGCGCCTCGGTTCGCATGGCTGGAACGGCTTCTATTCGATTCCATGGGGTTACTGGACTGCTACGCTGTCCGCAAACACGAACACCTACTACCAGCAGATTGCGGGTGTGAACCAGACGTTCGTCGCGAGCGGTAATTCGAAGACGGTGGATTTCAAGCTGGCCCGTGTGATTGCGCGCAGCCAGAACGACGTGCTGGGCGGGTATTTCAGGTTGTCGCGCCGGTTCGGGAAAAGCTTCATTGAAGACACCGAGATTTCGCAGCAGCGTCGCAACAACACGATCATCGAGCTTGGCCTGACCGATCGGCACTACTTTGACGGCGCACAGTTCGACGGCTCGCTCGCATACCGGCAGGGCGTCGGCGGATTCGGTGCGCAGGCCGACACGCTTGCCGCGGGCGGTGGCCCAACGTATCGCTTCAAGATGGCGGTGCTCGACGCCAACCTCTCGGTGCCGTTCGCGATCGGCAAGCAGCCGTTTCGCTATGTCGGCACGTTTCACGGCCAGTACACCGGGGACACCCTGTACTACCTCGATGACATGACCATCGGCAGTCGATACACCGTGCGCGGTTTCGACGGAGAAACAATGCTGGCGGCGGCGCGCGGGTTGTACTGGCGTAACGAATTGCAAATGCCGATCGGCCAGACGGGCCAGGCGGTGTACGCAGGGATGGACTATGGCCGCGTGTGGGGGCCGCAACCGATTGCGCTTGTTGGTACGCAATTGGCTGGCGCAGTGATCGGCGTGAAGGGCAGTGTCGGCACTCGATTCGGTGGCTATGCGTATGACCTGTTCGCGGGCACGCCGATCTACAAACCGTCCGGGTTCCCGACTGCGCGCGTCACGGTCGGGTTCCAGGTAACTGCACAGTTTTAAAAGTACCCGATACGGAATTCAGAATGGCTAGAAAAATATTGATGGTGCTGGCTCTCGGTGTGGTGCTTACCGGCTGCGCGTCGCAGAGCGTCGAGAATATGGCATATGATCCGACGACCGATGCGAGGATTCGCGTTTACTTTGGCACTACCACGCATTTTTACTTCAACACTGCATGTGAGCCGAAGAACGGTGTATTGGGATTCGGTCGTAGTGGGATGGCAGTGGCAAAGCCGCGTATGTTGCATTTGGCCAATACCACAATTGGGATGCCGGTCCCGGACGATGCGTATCGTTATTACGACGAATATGTGATCAAGGCCAATGAGCCGCTGACGATTACGTTGGACAAAGGTGGCTGGTCGCAAGTCAACGGATTTGTTACCACGGAGATGCTCCAGCACGTTGCGCGCACCTTTGTTCCGCAGCCCGGTACCGATTACGAGGCATTCGCGAGCAACCGGTCATCCAGCGGATTGGATCTCACTGTTCGAAAGCTTTCTGTTATCGACGCGCATGTCCGGACAGAGCTAGTCAACGCGCGCGCGGCGCAAAAATGTCGAGACATGGGTGTCGACACGCCAGCGGGATGACCGCGCGGGACTTCGTAGGTCCTGGAAGGAGGGCGGGGGTGGACGATAGGCAATTGGAAGCCTTGAACGCATCGGATGACGAGCCGTTAATCAGGCTTCCTCCGCGCCATCCATGGTTGAACAGAAAACGCCGTGCAATGCAAAAGGCGCGACAGGTGGAAGTCGACTCGCAGACACCAGAGCGTGCCTCTGCGCCTGCTGCGCAGCCGAAAATTATCGTGAAGCGGAAGCGGCGATTGGCTTTTGCTTGATTGGTCGCGTCTAGACCCCCCTCCAGGTTTAGACGCTTTGCGCGGTCTGCGGAACAGCCGCGCCTTTTTATACCGGGGACGCACCGGAAGACTTGAGCCATATCGCCAAGTGATGCGCTGTTAGGTTTGTTAGTTGTATTTAACAATTAAAGGGGTAGGCAATGAAGAAGAAACTTGTTCTGGCGGGTTTGATGAGTTCGGCGGTCTTTCTGACCGCTTGTGGTGGCGGCGACGGCAGCAGCGGCGGTGCGACGTCCGGAAACGCAACGAGTTCGACGTCGCAGACCACGTCGACATCGTCAACGCCGTCGTTTGCGTGCACGGACGGCTACAAGAAGCTGACGATCTCGAATAGCAGCGTGATAGCCAACGCGAACATCAATCTTACGACCGACGATGGTATCGCTACGCTCACGCTCAAGACACCTGCGAGCGGCCTGACCGGCGATCTGACCGTGTGTCTGGGCAAGATGGACCCGTCTTCGGCCGGTGCGACCGGGGATTACATCTACGGTGTTGAGGTGCCTCAGGGGAGTCTTCACTCGATGGCCTCTGCAACGCTGACGCTGAACTTTACGACCAACGTTACGCCCAGCCCGAACCCGCCCGTGATCGAACTTGCAGATCACTCAAATGGGCCGACGGTATACAAGCCGCTGGTTCAGGGAGCGTCGTATGTGAATCCGCCGAACTATAGCCTTAGCGCGAGCGCGCAGGACGCCGGGATATACGTCGTCCGTCTGAAGCACTGAACATTGACGGTTTGATGAGGTCCAGAAGGCTTAGCCTTCTGGACGAGTCGATGATCCGATGAGTTCCTTTACCGTCAAGAAGCATGACGGGCCGTAGGAGTCTTGGCCTGGACGCCCACGGACCATCCGCCGGCTGCTTCTTCGAAACGATGAGACGCTGTTCCTTGCTCTCTTTGATGACCCTGTTGTACAGATTGCTAAGAACTTGCATGGTTGACTGATATGGCACGAAACTCTCCCCGTCGAACGAAGCGTAAGCCGCTCACCAAGGATCAGCTTTTGCCGATGTCGAACAATACAATTCGGACACTGTCGCTTGAGGGGCATGTCGCATTGTCTGTTCTGCGTCGCGGCCAAGGCGATGCGGTACAACTCGGCCGGCTCGCACAGATCGTCTATCTGTCGTATTTCATGCGGGACGTGACAGCAGCGGGTTCCGACATCGAGCAGTTTCGGATCGCCGAGATTATCGTAGAAGACTGCGTGACAAGAGCGCTCAACGGTGAACGATGGGTGTTGAAGGACGAGGATTTTGCCGCTGTCGAGCGTATCTTGCTCTTGTACGATGCTCAGCTTGCGGCTGCGCCCGCGTATCGATTTGCCGATGCGTGGCAGCAGTTTCAGCGAGTGATCGTCGCGCATTATCAGACTCCCATCGAAGGCTCGCGTATCGACATGTCGGCGATCGGTATCGATGCCGTGAGTGCGCTGATTCAATGAATTATCATGACAGCTTGAGCATAAGGCTCCATTGATCATGGCGCGTACAGCTGAAGAAGCGTTTAAACATACAGTAGACGTTGCAAAGGCAGCGGGGCTCACGCTTCTGACGACGGCATGGGCTGGGGCACAGGCGAGCTACCTTTTCCGGTGTTCGAATGGGCATGAGTTCGAGCGGCTTGCGACGTCCATCCTGTACAAAAATGTGACCGCATGTCCCGAATGCAAGCGGGAAGCGCTGCGCGACCGATGGATGGAAATTGTCAGGGAGCGCGGAGGAGAGCTTGTAGGGAGCGAATTCACGACCGTAGCGAGGCGATACCGCTTCCGCTGTGCGAAGGGGCATGAGTGGGAGGCGCTGGGACAACATATCGTCGCCGGTCACTGGTGCCGGCGTTGCGTGGCGGAAGCCAATTCTGCGCGCCTATTGGACCATGACGGACTTGCACGCCTGCAGGCAGCGGCACAAAGCAAAGGCGGCCGTTGTCTCGCGACGGAATACGTCGGCAGGGCGGCACGCTATGAACTGGAATGTTCACGCGGCCATCGCTGGCAGACCAAAGGTGGGTTCATTTTAGACGGTCATTGGTGTCCAGCGTGCGCGAGAAAGGACAATGCCGAACAACAACGCAGATCCGACGGCCTACAGCGATTGCAGGCGGCAGCGGCGTTACGGGGTGGGGCTTGTTTGAGCGAAAGCTATACGGGCCTGATGTCACGATACCGGTATCGTTGTGCAGCGGGCCATGAGTGGCAAAGCTTTGCCGGTTCGATCTTGGGCGGAACATGGTGTACAGCATGTCGATTCGACGAAGCGGGAGCGGTAGCGTTTGAGCGATTGCACGCCACTGTTACGGCGCTGAACTGGCGTTGTCTCTCTGGCACCTGGGCCGGCTACAACGAGCGTTATGAATTCGAATGCGAGAAAGGCCATCGATTTACTCGCAATGCAATGGCGCTACTGTACCGAGGCGAGCAAGCTCATTGTGGGGCGTGCGAAGCGGATGAGATTGAAGCGCGCTGGCTGAATACTATCGCTAGCCGGAGTGGAGAGCTTCTCAATGGTCCGTTCCGAGGGCTATCTGAACGTTACCGGCTACGGTGTGCCGAAGGGCACGAGTGGGAGACGACTGGTGAACTGATCCGCAGAGGCAAATGGTGTCCGGAGTGCGGCCGAGTGAAATCGGCAGAATGCAATATTCTGGCCGATGGGCTCGCACGATTGCAGGCGATTGCTCAGCAGCACGGTGGCCGGTGCCTGGCGGCAAAGTACACGCGGAGTCGTGATCATTACCGGTTTGAGTGTGCCAAAGGCCATCGGTGGAAGGCGTCCGGACAAATGATGGTGCACGGACATTGGTGTCCGAAATGTGCTGGTATCGCGCGACGCCTTACGCTTGAGACCATGCAGGACATTGCGAGGAAGCGCGGCGGTTTGTGCATGTCGACGGAATACCAAGGAGCGCATGTGAAACTGACTTGGCAGTGCCATCGAGGGCACGTCTGGCAGTCGTCGCCGGCGAACGTCAAGAACAAGGGGCGTTGGTGTCCCAATTGTGCTTTCCTGGAAATGACGAAGGACCCGAAAAAGCGTCTGAAGTGGGATTATGAGGGCAGGGAGTGACTTGTAAGCAAAGGTTCTGATAATGGGAAAGACGGCTACTAGCCGAGGACGCGCGACGCGGCGTGACGCTCGCGCCGGGCTTACGAAAGGGATGTTGCTGCCGCTGTCGATGGAGAAAGTGCGAGCACTGTCACTGGAGCACCATATGGCGCTGGCCGTGATTCGCTCCGGGAACGGGGATTGTGATCAGGTCATTTGTCTGCTGCGAGTGGTCTACTTAGCGTTTTTCATGCGAAGCGAGACGACTTCCGGCTCGGATCCTGACCTGTATCGGCGGGCGGAAACCGTCTTGGATGCTTGTATCGCGCGTGCCGAACGCGGTGAGGTGTGGGCGCTGCGGGAGGACGAACTCGCTGACGTGGAGCGCGTATTGGTCGTGCATGACGAGCAACTGGCAGCGATCCCCAAGCATCGCTATCTGGCGGCTTGGGATCGGCTACAACGATTCGTGATGGGTAAGGGGCAGTCGCCGATTCCGCAGACAGAGATCACGGCTTGATGAGTCGATGTTAATGAGCATCGAGCCGCGTTCGCATTGGGCGGGGCCACATGGCTGGCCGAGGTGGTGGGCCTCCCGTGAGTCGAACACGGTACCAACGGGTTATGAGCCCGCTGCTCTAACCAAGCATGAGCTAGAGGCCCGGTGGAGCGGGTGAAGGGAATCGAACCCTCGTCGTAAGCTTGGAAGGCTTCTGCTCTACCATTGAGCTACACCCGCAACGCAATCATTGTACCTGACCCTTAAGGCTCGGCCGCTACGCAGCGGGGCGTGACCGGATCCGCCGCTGTCGGACAGGGCTGTGGCTGGAAGCTAGTGCAGTAGACGAAGTGGATCGACGTTGATTGATACCGACCTAGAATGCCTACAGGGTGCCTACATTAGATCGAATATTTGACGGGAGCCTTGTGAGTCGTCTGCGTAACTGATTGAAATTACAGGGATAGAGGTTCTAGGCTAATTTTCAGTCGCTAGGACGTCGAGTCCTGACCGGCGCGCCGGGCCGCCCGGCCCGGCAGCAGCGCGCGCCGCGCGTCATGCGGCGCGGCGCATCACTGCAGATTGCCCCAGCGGCCGACGGCCGGCTCGGCCGAGGCCCACTTCCAGCGCGCACCTTGCTGGCACGCGCTCGCAAAATACCAGTCCGCCTTCGCGCCGTCCTTCACCGAGAACGCGAATTCCTTGCACAGCGCGAGCGACGTCGAATAGGCGCGCGTGACGCGCACCTCGCCTTCCCCGTTCTCGAGCGGAAGCGCATTCTTCACCTTCCACGGCTTCACTTCGCCGACCGCGAGGCTGCCGACCGCCTGCGCGATCGCATCCTGCTGGTTCTGGTGGAGCTGCTTCATCGTGCGCTTCACGGCCTCGTCGGTCGCGGCCTGCACGGCGATGCCGACGCCGACGCCGACGGCCGGGTTGGCGGTCACGAGGCCCGTCGCCGCGCCCGCGAGCGCGCCGCTCGCCGCGCCGACCGACCCGCAGCCCGACAGCGCGGCGCCGGCCGCGCACAGCGCGCCGAGCCACGCGACGCGAATCGCGACGCTCATTGCAGCGCACCCCAGCGCTCGGTCGCCGGCTCGGCCGACGCCCATTTCCACACCGGGCCGTCGCGGCAGATGGTCGCGACGAAGAACGCGGATTGCGCGGCGGCATCGGGTTTGGCCGGCGCATCGACGGAGAACACGATTTCCTTGCAGTCGAGCGGACCGACGCTGATCATCCGGCTGACCGTCACGCGGCCGCGCTCGTCGTCCTCGATCGGAAACGCGTGGTTCGTCGACCACGGCGCGACGCCGCCGACGTCGAGCGGCCCGGCCGCCGTGGCGATCTGCTGCTGCGTGTAGCGGTGCGCAACGCGCTGCGTGTACTGGACGCCCGCACGCGCGCCGGCGACCGCGCCGAGGCCGATGCCCGTCGCGACGGCGGCGTTGTTGGTGACCTTGGACGCGATCGCGGCGCCCGCGATGCCGGCGCCGGCCGTCGCGCCTTCGCTGTACAGCGAGTTGCAGCCGGACAGCAGCGCCGCCGCGGCGGCTGCGGCCAGCACGATGCGCGCCGGCATGGCCCGGCGCGGCGGTTCGAAACGAAAGTTCATCCCTGAGTGCGTGTCCTGTCTGGGTGAGCGGCGAGGCATGCGCGCGCTCATGCCGTGCCATTGTTTCGCAATTGTCATAGGGAAACTGCAAAGCTTTGACAAATCGCCGGCAGCCGGCCTCGCGCACGCGCGCGGCGCTATTGTCTGGCAGATGGCGGGCGAGGGGTCGAAACGTTACAAATTGAAGGTAATTGTTACGCTGGCGTGCAAGCTTCGCACCTAGACTGTTTTCTTATGGAATGTTTCGACGACGGTCGTGCACCGTTCAACCCATGAGACACCCAGCCATGCGCCGTTCCAGACGGCCTGCGCAGCAACCGCCCGACACGGGCGCCGGCGGCCCGCGGCCGCGCACCGATGCGCCATCCGCGCCGCCTGCCGGCGCGCCCGCCACGACGCCGTCCGACGGCGATCACAACCAGGGCGGAACCCGTCCGGAAGGGCTCGACTATCAACGCGACCTCGGCGTCGACCAGGACGCGTGACGTCCTTGTCGTTGCATTCCTGCCCCGCATTTCGTTGCCGCATTTGTCGCATTTCTCACGTCTGAACCGCCGCGCGGCAGCCTTCCGGTTGCCGCGCCCGTCACGGCGCGCGCCTTGCGCGCCGGCCATTCGAATCAAGAAGGGGGAAGCCGCATGAGCAGATTGATCGTCGTATCGAACCGTGTCGCCATCGGCGAGGACACGCGCCCGAGCGCGGGCGGCCTCGCGGTCGGTGTGATGGACGCGCTGCAGGAAACCGGCGGCATGTGGTTCGGCTGGAGCGGCGAGATCGTCGGCGCGCCCGATGCGCCCGCGATCCGGCGCGACGACAACGTGACCTACGCGACGGTCGGCCTGACCCGCCGCGACTACGATCAGTACTACCGCGGTTTCTCGAACGCGACGCTGTGGCCGGTGTTCCACTATCGCGGCGATCTCGCGCACTTCGACCGCCAGGAATACGCGGGCTATCTGCGCGTGAACGCCGCGCTCGCGAAACAGCTCGCCGCGCTGCTGAAGCCCGACGACCTGATCTGGGTGCACGACTACCACCTGTTGCCGTTCGCGCATTGCCTGCGTGAGCTCGGCGTGAAGAACCCGATCGGCTTCTTCCTGCACATCCCGTTTCCGTCGCCCGAAGTGCTGCGCATGGTGCCGCCGCACGACGAGCTCGTGAAATTCATGTGCGCGTACGACGTCGCCGGCTTCCAGACCGACGCCGACAAGCAGGCGTTCGTCGACTACATCGAACGGCGCGGGATCGGCGCGTCGAGCGACGACGGGATGCTGCATGCGCACGAGCGGGTCGTGAAGGTTGCCGCGTATCCGATCGGCGTGTATCCGGACGCGATCGCGCAGGCGGCGGTGCAGTACGGCGCGCGCAAGCCGGTGAAGATGCTGCGCGACGCGCTCGACGGCCGCAAGCTGGTGATGAGCGTCGATCGGCTCGATTACTCGAAGGGGCTCGTCGAGCGCTTCCAGGCGTTCGAGCGGATGCTCGCGAACGCGCCCGGCTGGCAGGGCCGCGTGTCGCTCGTGCAGATCGCGCCGCCGACGCGCACCGACGTGCAGACCTACCAGCGCATCCGCGAGACGCTCGAAGGCGAGGCGGGCCGCATCAACGGGCGCTTCTCGCAACTCGACTGGACGCCGATCCAGTACCTGAACCGCAAGTACGAGCGCAACCTGCTGATGGCGTTCTTCCGGATGTCGCAGGTCGGCTACGTGACGCCGCTGCGCGACGGGATGAATCTCGTTGCGAAGGAGTACGTCGCGTCGCAGGACCCGGCCGATCCGGGCGTGCTCGTGCTGTCCGAGTTCGCGGGCGCGGCGGCCGAGCTGCCGGGCGCGCTGCTCGTCAATCCGTACGACCTGTCGCAGATGGCCGAGGCGCTCGAGCGTGCGCTGTCGATGCCGCTCGCCGAGCGGCAGGCGCGTCACGACGAGAACCTCGCGCGGCTACGCGCGAACGACCTGTCGGTCTGGCGCGACACGTTCGTCGCGGATCTGCGCAGCGTCGCGACGGCCGCGTCGGTGACGCGGCGGGCCGGCCGGCGGGTCGCGCATGTCTGAGCGCGCGCGGGCGGGCGGCGGCGCGGACGACGGGGCAGACGAGGCCGCCCGGCGCTTCTTCGTCGTGACGGGCGGGCCCGGCTCGGGCAAGAGCACGCTGATCGACGCGCTCGAGCGCGCCGGCTTCGCGCGTTCGCAGGAAGCGGGGCGCGGGGTGATCCGGGACCAGGTGGCGGTCGGCGGCCCCGCGCTGCCGTGGCGCGACCGGAGCGCATTCGCCGAGCTGATGCTGGGCTGGGAGATGCGTTCGCACCATCTCGCGCGGCAGGCGCGCGGGCCCGTGTTCTTCGATCGCGGCGTGCCGGACGTGATCGGCTACCTGCGCCTGTCGGGGCTTGCGGTGCCCGCGCATGCGGAGGCTGCTGCGCGACGCTTCCGCTATCACCGGCGCGTGTTCATCGCGCCGCCGTGGCCCGATATCTATACGCAGGATGCCGAGCGCCGGCAGGATTTCGGCGAAGCGGTGCGCACTTATGACGCGATGGTCGAATGCTATGCGTCGTACGGCTATCGGCTGATCGAGCTGCCGCGCGCGAGCGTGAAGGCGCGCGTGCGTTTCGTGCTGGACGCGCTCGACGAGACGTGATGCGCGGCGGGCGCCGGCCCGGTCAGGCCGATGCGCTCGGCTGCGGCGCCGCGATGCGCAGCGTGCTGACGACGGCGGCGGCGGCCGCGAACGCGGCGGCGACGTAGAGCGCGATGGTCGGCCCGTGCGCGGGTGCGATCCCGAAGATCAGCGCAACGAGCGCGGCGCCGAGCGTCTGGCCGGTCAGCCGCGCGGTGCTGAGCATGCCGCCCGCGCCGCCGGCGCGCGAGCGCGGCGCCGACGACAGGATCGCGCGGTTGTTCGGCGACTGGAACAGGCCGAAGCCCGCGCCGCACAGCGCCATCCGCCACGCGATGTCGACGCTGTCCGGATGCGCGCCGATCATCGCGAGCGACAGCAGGCCCGCCGCGAACAGCGCGAGCCCGATCCCGCCCAGCATGCCGGCCGAGTAGCGGTCGGACAGCACGCCGGAGAGCGGCGCGGCCACGACGATCACGAGCGGCCACGGCGTCATGTAGAGGCCGGTCTGCACCTGCGAGAAGCCGAGCGAATGCTGCAGCCAGAACGGCAGCGCGACGAACGCGAGCATCTGCGACGTAAACGACGCGATCGACGTGCAGATCGACAACGCGAACAACGGGATGCGCATCAGGTCGACCGGCAGCAGCGGCGCCGGCTGCGACAGCTGCCGCTTCACGAAGAACCAGCCGACGACGAGCGCGACCGCCAGCTCCGCCGCGACGTACGCGCCGCGCTCGCCGTGGCCGAGTCCGTCGACGGCCATGATCAGCAGCCCGAACACGCACGCGTTCATCAGCGCGCTCGGGATGTCGTACGGCGCGTCGTGCAGCGGATTGGCGGGGAGCGCGCGCAGGCTGCCGAGCACCGCGGCGATGCCGATCGGCACGTTGATCGCGAACAGCCACGGCCACGGCGCGACCGACAGCACCGCCGACGCGACGGTGGGACCGACGGCCGACGACAGCGCGACCACCATCGCGTTGATCGACAGGCCGCGTCCGAGCATCGACGTCGGATAGATCATCCGCACGAGCGCGGCGTTGACGCTCATGATGCCTGCCGCGCCGAATCCCTGGATCACGCGCATCACCGCGAGCGTCGGCAGCGAACCGGCGAGCGCGCAGCCGAGCGACGCGGCGGTGAACAGCGCGAGGCCCGCGATGTAGACGCGCCGGTAGCCGATGCGCTCGCCGAGCGACGCGAGCGGCAGCAGCGTGATCGTGACCGCGAGCTGGTACGCGTTGACGATCCAGATCGATGCGGCGTCGGACGCACGCAGGTCATGCGCGATGGTCGGCAGCGCGACGTTGGCGATCGCGCCGTCGAGCACGGCGAGCGTGATGCCTAGCGCGACGCAGACGATCGCCCAGTAGCGTTGCGGAAGGGGCAGGCCGGTATCGGGATTCATGGCTAAAGCGTGTCGGCCCCGGGCCGGGATGCGGCGCTGGGGCGTCCTTGTGGGGTTCGACGGCGGGAAGGCGCAGGCGGCGCGGACCCTTGCGGGTGCGAGCCGGCCGAGTGTATCACCGGGCCGCGCAACGCGTCGTCGACGCCGGCCGGCGGGCCTGCGCGGTCATCCCTCGAAGTCGAGGCCGCCGAGCCGCACGACCGGATCGGCCTGCGTGCGCGACGCGAGATCGACGTCGCGCGCGCTTTGCCACGCGGACAGCTTTCTCGGCAGCGCGGCCAGGTAGTGCTCGAAGCGCGCTTCGCCTTCCGGCGCCATCAGCCGTTCGATCTCGTCGGTATCCCAGGTCAGCTCGAGGTTCAGCGGATGCGCGAAGCCGCTCACGTGTTCGTGCGGCGCGCTGCGGACGCGGACCTGCGACGGGTGGCCGTGGCCGCCATACGGGACGACTTCGGTCTGCACATGGTCGTCGAAGAAGGCGGCGATCGCGTGCGCGATGCGCGGCGCGAATTCGGTATCGAAACGGCGGGCGGTCTCGGGCTGCATGCAGGCGTCTCCTTGGTCCCGAAAATGTAGCACGGCGCTTGCGCGTTTTGGCTCGCCGGTCCGGCGTAAACGTGCGTTACCACTTGCTGCATCTATTACCGCGGGCCGCGCCCACAATGCATCGCATACCGTACCACTTCGCGTGGGAGTGCAACATGAAGAAGATCGCAGCAGTGTGTGTTCTCGCCGGTTCGCTCGCCGTCGCCGGACCCGCGTCCGCGCATGACCGCGGCGGCGCCGTCATCGGCGCGCTGATCGGCGGCGCGGTGCTGGGCGCCATCGTGACGTCCGCGTTGAATCCGCCGGTCGCGTACGCCGCGCCGGTGTATCAGGCGCCCGCCTATCAGCCGCCGACGTATTACCAGGCGCCGGCGTATCAACCGCCGGCCTATGCGCCGGGTTATCAGCAGGCGCAGTACCAGGACGATGACGGCTATGGTTACGGCGGCCAGCCGCGCTATTGCTATGACCGCTATCAGCGCGCGTATGTGTGCGGCGGCGCGCCGGCGTCGGGCGGTTACGGCTATGTGCAGCCGGGCGGATGGTGAGCGTGGCTTCGTGCCGTTGAAAAGCAGAAGGCCCTCGCATCGAGCGAGGGCCTTGTTCGTTGATGGCGCGCCGGTGTGATGGCAATTGCGCGGTCATGGCACGCATGCCGGGTCATTCGCGCCGCTGCGCGGCGCCAGCACCGGATACAAACGGTTGCAATTGCGTTAGTGCCAGCGGCCGTTGCCGCGGTCGTTGTCGCCCTGGCCGCCGCGCCAATCCCGGGCGCCGCCGCTCGCGCGATTGCCTTCGGTCGGGCGGTTGCCGCGATTCCAGCCGCCGTTGCCGCGATCGCCCCAGTTGCGATCGTCCCAGCCACGGTCGCGTCGCCAGTCGCGGTCGTCACGCCGGTAATCGTGGCGATCCCAGTCTCGACCGCCGCCCCAGACGTTGACCGTGCCGTACACGGGCGCATACGCGGGGCCGTACGCGTAGCCGGGGTCCGAGTAATAGGTTTGTCCGTAGCCGTAGCCGGCGTCCGGCGCGACGACGCAGCCGGCCAGCAGCGTGGCGACGGCGGCGGTGGTGGCGATGAGCTTGATCATGGCGTTCTCCCTTGGGGCGAATCATAAGAGGCGGAACGCCGCGCATCTGCCACCAATTGTGTCTCAAAATTACGGCGAAGTAAGGTCGGCCGGCGAAAGTGCTAGCATCTGGAACTCATTGTTTTTGAGGAGCACATCGATGAAATTCGCGATCCGGGCCGCACTGGCCGCCATTTGCGTGACGAGCGCCGCCGCATGCGCGGCAGGGCCGGCGTCGGAGGCCGCGGTGACGGCCGAGTCGATCAAGATGTTCCCGCAGGCCTCGGCTGGCCAGCAGCGCGCGGTGATCGCGCTGCCCGCGCTCGCCGATGAAGGCGGCGCGCGCGTCGAGCTGATGATCGGCAAGACGCTGCAGACCGACTGCAACCAGCAGTGGTTCGGCGGCGAGCTGAGCGCCGAGACCGTCCAGGGCTGGGGCTATACGTATTACCGGCTGTCCGATGTGAAGGGACCGGCGTCGACGCTGATGGCCTGCCCGGGGCAGGCGCCGCGCGAGCGGTTCGTGCAGGTGCGCGGCGACGATCAGCTGCTGCGCTACAACAGCCGGCTGCCGATCGTCGTGTACGTGCCGGACGGGTTCGAGGTGCGATATCGCGTGTGGCGGGCGTCGGATGACGTGAAGCGCGCGGTCGTGCAGTAACGCGTTGGAGTGATGGGCCGCGTGGGTGTCGTGGAATGGCGATGCCTGCGCGGCTTCGCGAGGACTCTAGTTGTTGCCGCAGGAGCGAGCTCGGACTGAGGTGGGCACACATCTGTCCGATGCCATTGCATGTCCGCAAAACGGGGCATGTAAGTTGCCGCGGACAAAAACAAATAAGCCCGCTTGCGTTCGCATGGCGGGCTTCGATGTTGGTTGCGGGGGTAGGATTTGAACCTACGACCTTCGGGTTATGAGCCCGACGAGCTGCCAGACTGCTCCACCCCGCGGCGCGAAGTGTACTCGGACCCGGCACTGCGTCAAACGAATCGTCCTGGCAAGAACGTTGCGGACTCAACTTGTCTGTCGTATTCAGAGATTCAGTGATGGGGGGATGCTGGGCGGTCGAATGCGGGAACGTGCGACAAAAAAACCCGCAAAGCCACGCCCTGCAGGGTTCTCGTGCGAAACGTTCAAAACCTTGGGAGATATCTGGTCTCCGACAGAATTCATATCTCACGGCTGCATAGGAGCCTCGGGCGGCGATGTTCCGGATATACCAACAAAAATACTAACAAACGCATCGGTGCAGGCTCGATCAGTCGAAAGGGGCGCCGTGCGTAGCCTTGTCGTGCCGCTGGAAGCAAAAATATCTGGAGATTTGGAGATAAACACTCGTCTCGGCTTGTGAGCCTTGTCTGGCAAGGCTGCGGCTATCTCCAAATCTATCTCCAAAACACACATTTTCTTGGAGACAACGTTGGAGACAAGCGGGCTCGTGGGGAGCGTTCGCTTACTGTTTTACACATTTCCCTGCGGTCTGGAACGCCACGCGCAAAGAGTGTCCCCCGCGCCGCCACCTTCCCAGCCGTGGTCTATATTTCGGGACCCCGGTCTGTCACTTCCCTACGATCTAACCATGGTCGCCCATACTGAGATTTGCCCACTGCCGATGTACAATCGGCCGACCCATTGGACAGCCGGTACCCACAAATCATGGCGAAAATTGCACTGCCGGTTCACGAGTTGGAGTTTTTGAAACTCTCTACCAATCACCTTGAGTTTGCGCGGAAGCTATCAACTCTCGGTTGGCCGACTCCTGACCTTGCGCGGTACGCCCAGCATGTCTGCAACGCTTGGTTTCAACTCGGCGAAGAGCACTTGGCGGAGGCCAAGAAAATTCTCGCGGTCGGATGCCCTAGGGCTTGCTTCTCGCGTGCATATTACGCCGCTTACAACGCATCAAAGGGCGTTCGATACATGGTTCAGGGCTTCGTGAGCCTCAAAGGTGACGACCATAGCAAGGCGTCATCGGATTTGCCCGGTGATTTTCCAGATGTTGGCTCCTGGGCAAGTCGAGTTGGGAAACTGTACGAGCATCGGTTGCGGGCTGATTATGACAATTGGGGTACGACGGCGTCAGAGCACACCATGAAACCCGATGAGGCTATAGCAGAAGCCGAAGCATTTATCCACGCAGCACGACATTATCTGAACGCCAAATGCGGTATGACACTATGACCAATGAAATGAATGACGATCGTAGCGCCGAAGAGGCAATTGACGCATTTGAGCGTGAGATCGGGGTTACTGGCGTCCCCAATTGCCGGGTATTGGTGGGAAACCGAGAATTCTTGAAATTCGCTGTGGGGCGTGAGGCGCCGCTTTACACCTATGCTCTTTATGAAAGCCAAAAGAGACTGCCCGATAGCAATCCCTTTAAAGGGGCGATGGCGCTTGCTCCAGAAAAGGCGAGCAGCTTCCCTGCATCCACCGAAGCTAGTGCGTTACTGACTCTGCTAACTCGGTCGACACGAGAAGTATCACAAGGGGATCCTATTGGTGGCTACTCTGTCCCGTATGTGCCGTTTCAAAAGCGAGAAGATCACCAATTGGCTCAGCCGGCATCACATATCGTCCGAGGTCGACGGGGTGTCGGAAAATCAACGCTAATAAGAAGGGCTGCAGAACTTCTCTCGGAGACGCCATCCATTGTTGCTATTCTCGACATGCAGACCTACTCCACGTTAAGTGGCGATGATTTGATTCGAGAAGTGCTTTACGACATGTGCACCTCCATGGCGTCTGCGGCACAAGAGGTCGGGTTTCGGACGCATGTAGCGATCGATGCGCAACCGCTTATGTCGATTGCGGAAAATATCTCTTCGGGAGCGACATCGGTAGATCGAGCCCCCGTCGCTATAAAGCGCATACTTGCGCAGCTGACGAAGGCGGCGAAGGGTAATGCTTTTCTTTTCCTCGACGACTTTCATCTTATAGACCATGAATGCCAACCACGCTTGTTGCACACGCTAAATGCGTCGTTGAAGGGTGCAAATGGTTGGTTAAAGGTCGCAGGTCTCAGTTCGCTCCTGAATGTATATTCTCCAAGCGACAGGAAGGGGCTGCAAGTTCCTGGCGACGCCCAATATGTGTCGCTGGATTTGACGCTGGAGAATCCCGAGGCTGCTCAGGCACACCTGCGAGCAATCCTTGAAGGATTTCTGAATGCCGTCGGCTATGGCCTTGGCGGTTCAGTGATACCGGAAGCTGCGTTTCGTCGATTGGCATGGGCTAATGCTGGCGTGCCCCGAGATTTTCTGCAAATGTTTGGGCGCTCGTTGGAACATGCGAGTCGTAATCGACATGTGACGGTTACTCTGTCTGATGTTAATATCGCGATCGGAGAATTCGGTCAGCAAAAAATGGACGATTTGCAGAGGGATGCGCGCAACGAAGCGGGCGTGCTTCGAAACGCATTGTCGAGATTGGAATCGCTGTGTTTAGATGACAATAAGATCAATGCGTTTCTTGTTCGAAGCGACGATTCTAATGAACGGGTTATCGTTCAAGTGCTTAGTGATCTACGCATGGTGCATTTGATACACCAATCGATCACGCCCGGTAAAGCTGGGGAGCGATTTGAGGCTTTTATCTTGGATTATTCCATTTTTACTGGTTTTCGACGTCGGCCCAACGTTAAAGAGATGATCCCTAAGGAGCTTCAGTTCAAGGCGTCTGAACTACGCGCTTTGCCGAAAGTGCCGGATGGTTTTTTCGCTGCCGATCTTGAAGGGTAGGGGCGTAGAAGTTTGCCGGATGAGCAAGCGGTCGCTTTGCAGTCGGGGCCGCTCATCACCCAAGATGTCGCGCATGAGCAGCGGAATCTCCGTCGTCTTGACGCGGGCCATGTGCTGCACGCCGGGACCCTTCTTCAAGACCGTCTGCGCATCGATGTCGGCCGCCGGATTCCTAGAGCATCGCCCGGTCATGATCCCGTATTGGAAGACGGCGCGAGAGCGCTGGAGGATCCGCTTCGCCGTCTCACGCACTCCGCGCGCCTCGACCTCGCGCACGATGCTGAGCATCTGTGGCGAGTCGATCTCCGCGATTGGGCGAGGGCCGATCTTCGGGAACACGTCGACTTCAAGCGAATTCAGCACCTTCTCCGCGTAGCTGTCGCTCCAGCCCGGACGCTGGGAGTCGTACCACTCGCGCGCTACCGCTTCGAACGAGTTTGCCGCCGCGATCTCGGCGGCCCGTTTCGCACCCTTCTTCGCTTCGCCCGGATCAACGCCGGCCGCGATCTGCTCGCGGGCCTCGTCGCGCTTCTTCCGTGCCGTCGCAAGCGTGACGGCCGGATAGACGCCGAGGGCGAGCGTCTTCTGCTTGCCAAGGAAGCGGTAGGACAAGCGCCAATACTTCGCGCCGTTCGGTAGGACGAGCAAGAACATCCCGTTGCCGTCCGTCAGTTTGTATGGTGCCGCGCTGGCCTTCGCGTTCCGCACCTGTATGTCAGTGAGAGGCATTGTTGGTATCTGCTGATACCAACAAAAATACCAACACTTTCTCTGGCTGTTACTGAGCAACCTTGGGTAACGATAGGAGCTAGAGGGCCGCCAGACGGGCTTGAGCGGGGAGTTTCTTGGGGGAGATTTGAAGCTTGTCTGGTCCCCCCGACAGGAATCGAACCTGTATCTAGCGCTTAGGAGGCGCTTGTTCTATCCATTGAACTACGGGGAGAGCCTGCGATTCCGGCGTGTCGCGCACGGCGCGAACCGGACAGCGGTATGGACAGCGCGCAGAGTATAGCAAACGCGCGTTCGCACCGGCACAGGGAAATCCGTGCCCGCGCGAACGTGCCGCGCGATCAGAAATCGACGACGACGAAGTCTTCCTTGCCCACGTCGCACAGCGGGCAGCGCCAGTCGGCGGGAATGTCGGCGAAGCGGGTGCCGGGCGCGATGCCCTCGTCGGGCAGCCCTTCCGCCTCGTTGTAGACCCACCCGCAAATCAGGCAGACCCAGCTTTGGTATTCGGTCACTTCGCTCATGTTGCGCTCACGATATTGAAATCAGGGTAATGCCGTCCGCGGCCCGGCCGGCGGACGAAACGCGCAATGGTACCGGAATTTCGGCGAACTCGGCCGCAACGTCGTTTTAAACGTGCGCATCGCGAACAATGCGACCGAGGCACGCGTGCCATGCGTGCGGTGTATGCTTCCCGGGCTGTCCAATCATCAGGAGAAAAAGATGCTCAACAGAAAGTGGATCGCAGGTGCCGTGTGCGTCGCGGCGATGGCCGTTGCCACGATCGCGCGGGCCGAGTCGCGCGTATATTTCGTCGAGCCGGCGGAAGGCGCGACAGTGCGGACCCCCGTACACGTCAAGTTCGGTCTCGAAGGCGACATGCAGCTCCGGCAGGCCGGCGACATGACGCCGGACACCGGTCATCATCATCTGCTGATCGACGGCCGGCCGATAACGAAGGGCGACGTGATTCCCATGAGCGAACACTCGCTGCACTACGGCAAGGCCCAGACCGAAACCGACATCAGGCTGCCGCCGGGCCGGCATACGCTGACGCTGCAGTTCGGCGACGGCGCCCATCGGTCGTATGGTCCCGAACTGAGCCAGACCATCGTCGTCAACGCCCAGTAAGCGGCGAACCCGCGCGGGCGGCCTGGCCGCCCGCGCCCGCCGCCCGGCAACCGGCCCGCACGGGCCGGCCTTGCGGCATCATCCGTTCGGCCAGACCGGTGGCGGCGTCCGCCACCGGTACAATGAGCGCTTCCGATTTCTCTTCGCCGTCTTCCCCATGTCGCTTTATTCCATTACCGGTGCGCAGCTCGCGTTCGGTCACGTCGCGTTGCTCGATCACGCGGATTTCTCGCTCGAGGCCGGCGAGCGCGTCGGCCTGATCGGCCGCAACGGCGCAGGCAAGTCGTCGCTGCTGAAGATCGTCGCCGATCTCGCGCGGCCCGATGACGGCCTCGTCACGCGCCAGCAGGAGCTCGTGACCGTCTACGTGCCGCAGGAACCGGAATTCGAGCCCGGCGCGACCGTGTTCGACGCGGTCGCGTCGGGGCTGACGCACACGCGCGAGCTGCTCGAGGAATACGACGCGATCGCGCACCGCCTCGCGGAAACCCCCGAAGGCGCCGAGCACGACGCGCTGCTCGCGCGGATGAACGCGCTGCAGTCGTCGCTCGACGCGCACGATGCGTGGAGCTGGCGCACGCGCGTGTCGATGACGCTCGCGCAGATCGGCCTCGCGGACGTCGACGCGCGCGTCGACGCGCTGTCGGGCGGGATGCAGAAACGCGTCGCGCTGGCCCGCGCGCTCGTCGTGCAGCCCGACGTGCTGCTGCTCGACGAACCGACCAACCACCTCGACTTCGACGGCATCCGCTGGCTCGAGGAGCTGCTCGTCGCGCAGCGCGCGGGCCTGCTGTTCATCACGCACGACCGCGCGTTCCTCGATCGCGTCGCGACCCGCATCGTCGAGCTCGATCGCGGCCGCCTGCTGTCGTATCCGGGCAATTTCTCCGCGTACCAGACGCGCAAGGCGCAGCAGCTCGAAGTCGAGCGCGTGGAAAACGAGAAGTTCGACAAGCTGCTCGCGCAGGAAGAAGTGTGGATCCGCAAGGGCGTCGAGGCGCGCCGCACGCGCAGCGTCGGCCGCATCGCGCGGCTCGTGCAGATGCGCAACGAGCGCGCGGAGCGCCGCAACGCGCAGGGCAACGTGAAGCTCGACGTCGCGCAGGGCGAGAAGTCCGGCAAGATCGTCGCGGAGCTGACCGACGTGACGAAGCGCTACGACGGCCGCACGGTCGTCGACCGCTTCTCGTCGACGGTGATGCGCGGCGACAAGATCGGCTTCGTCGGCCCGAACGGCGCGGGCAAGACCACGCTGCTCAAGCTGATCCTCGGCGAACTGAAGCCGGACGAAGGCACGGTGCGCACGGGCACGAACCTGCAGGTCGCGTACTTCGACCAGATGCGCGCGCAGCTCGATCCGGAAAAGAGCCTCGCGGACACGATCAGCCCCGGCAGCGAATGGGTCGAGATCGGCGGCAACCGCAAGCACGTGATGAGCTATCTCGGCGATTTCCTGTTCGCGCCGGAGCGCGCGCGCTCGCCGGTGAAGTCGCTGTCGGGCGGCGAGCGCAACCGGCTGCTGCTCGCACGCCTGTTCGCGCGGCCCGCCAACGTGCTGGTGCTCGACGAACCGACCAACGACCTCGACATCCCGACGCTCGAGCTGCTCGAAGAGCTGCTGGCCGACTACGACGGCACGGTGCTGCTCGTCAGCCACGACCGCGCGTTCCTCGACAACGTCGTGACGTCGGTGATCGCGGCGGAGGGCGAAGGCAAGTGGCGCGAATACGTCGGCGGCTTCACCGACTGGCAGATCCAGAGCGAGCGGGCACAGCAGCTCGCGCAGCAGGACGCCGCGAAACGGGCCGCGAAGGACGCGGCGCCCGTCAAGGAGGAGCCGGCGAAGAGCGCGGCCGGCCGCAACGCGCAGCGCACCGTGAAGCTGTCGTTCAACGAGCAGCGCGAGCTCGAGTCGCTGCCCGACCGGATCGCGATGCTCGAGGAAGAACAGAAGACAATCGGCGCACAGCTCGAGGACGGCTCGATCTTCGCGAAGGATCCGCAGGAAGGCACGCGCCTGACCGAGCGGTTCGCGGCGATCGACGACGAGCTGCTCGCCGCGCTCGAACGCTGGGAGACGCTCGAGGCGAAACGCAAGCCGTGACGCGGGGTGGGGCAGCCCATCGCGCGCGCGTGCGCCGCCGTGCCGCGCCGCCGCGCTTTTCGTCCGATGGCGCGCCGCGCGGAACCAGTAGAATACGGCCCGTTTCGGGCGCTCGCGGCGTGCGCCGCGCGCCCGCTTTCGGAGCAGTCCAAGCACACCGTTGTTTCGATTCGCTTTTTTACGGAACTCAACGTTTTGTCCACGACGTTATCCACACGAGGTGTGGACAACGTCCCGATGAATGACGAAATTCAGCGCCTATGTCAACGAAGAAGCCCAGCGCGGCCTATAGCGAAGCATCGATCAAGGTGCTCAAGGGTCTCGAGCCGGTCAAGCAGCGGCCCGGCATGTACACCCGTACCGAGAATCCGCTGCACATCATCCAGGAAGTCATCGACAACGCTTCGGACGAGGCGCTCGGCGGCTACGGCAAGCAGATCACCGTGACGCTGCATGCGGACCACTCGGTGTCCGTCGAGGACGACGGCCGCGGCATTCCGTTCGGCCTGCACCCGGAAGAAGGCGTGCCGGTCGTCGAGATCGTGTTCACGCGCCTGCACGCGGGCGGCAAGTTCGACAAGGCCGCGGGCGGCGCCTATACGTTCTCGGGCGGCCTGCACGGCGTCGGCGTGTCGGTGACGAACGCGCTCGCGACGCGCCTCGACGTGACCGTCTGGCGCGACGGCAAGATCGCCGAGCTCGGCTTTGCCGAAGGCGACGTCGTGAAGCCGTTGTCCACGCAGGCCGCGGGCCGCGGCGAGAAGAAGTCCGGCACGCGCGTGCAGGTCTGGCCGAACCCGAAATACTTCGATTCGCCCAACCTGCCGCTCGGCGAGCTGCAGCGCCTGTTGCGCTCGAAGGCCGTGCTGCTGCCGGGCGTCGAGGTCGTGCTCGTCAACGAGAAGACCGGCGAGCGCCAGGCCTGGAAATACGAGGACGGCCTGCGCGGCTACCTGCTCGACGAGATGAACGGCAGCGAGCTGCTGATCCCGTTGTTCGAAGGCGAGCGCTTCGCCGATTCGCGTTCGGGCGACGACACCTTCGCCGAAGGCGAGGGCGCGTCGTGGGTCGTCGCGTGGAGCGAGGAAGGCTCGCTCGTGCGCGAGTCGTACGTGAACCTGATCCCGACGCCGGCCGGCGGCACCCACGAATCGGGCCTGCGCGACGGCCTCTACCAGGCGGTGAAGAGCTTCGTCGAGCTGCACAACCTGCAGCCGAAGGGCGTGAAGCTGCTCGCGGAAGACGTGTTCGCGCGCGTGTCGTTCGTGCTGTCCGCGAAGGTGCTCGATCCGCAGTTCCAAGGCCAGATCAAGGAGCGCCTGAACAGCCGCGACGCGGTCAAGCTCGTGTCGTCGTTCTCGCGCCCGGCGCTCGAGCTGTGGCTGAACCAGCACGTCGAGCACGGCAAGAAGCTCGCGGAACTGGTGATCAAGCAGGCGCAGGCGCGCACCCGCGCGGGCCAGAAGGTCGAGAAGCGCAAGAGCTCGGGCGTCGCGGTGCTGCCCGGCAAGCTGACCGACTGCGAGACCGAGGATATTGCGCGCAACGAGCTGTTCCTCGTCGAGGGCGACTCGGCGGGCGGTTCCGCGAAGATGGGCCGCGACAAGGAATACCAGGCGATCCTGCCGCTGCGCGGCAAGGTGCTGAACACCTGGGAAACCGAGCGCGACCGCCTGTTCGCGAACAACGAGGTGCACGACATCTCGGTCGCGATCGGCGTCGATCCGCACAGCCCCGACGACGGCGTCGACCTGTCGAACCTGCGCTACGGCAAGATCTGCATCCTGTCGGACGCGGACGTCGACGGCTCGCACATCCAGGTGCTGCTGCTCACGCTGTTCTTCAAGCACTTCCCGCAGCTGATCGAGCGCGGCAACGTGTTCGTCGCGCGTCCGCCGCTGTTCCGCGTCGACGCGCCGGCGCGCGGCAAGAAGCCCGCGCAGAAGCTGTACGCGCTCGACGAAGGCGAGCTCGAAGCGATCCTCGACAAGCTGCGCAAGGACGGCGTGCGCGACACCCAGTGGAGCATCAGCCGCTTCAAGGGTCTCGGCGAAATGAGCGCCGAGCAGCTGTGGGACACGACGATGAACCCCGACACCCGCCGCCTGATGCCGGTGAAGCTCGGCGAGCTCGACTACGAGTCGACGGTCGCGCGGATGACGATGCTGATGGGCAAGGGCGAGGCGGCCGCACGGCGCGGCTGGCTCGAGGAAAAGGGCAACGAGGTCGAAGCGGATATTTGAGCGCGGCCGGGCATGACGCCCGGTCCCGACTCGCGCTACCTACGAATACGGATTTCAGATGGACGACAACACTCCCGATCTCTTTACCGGGTCGGACGCGCCCGCGGGCGACGCGCTGACGCTCGGCAACTACGCGGAGCAGGCGTACCTCAGCTACGCGGTCAGCGTCGTGAAGGGCCGCGCGCTGCCGGACGTCTGCGACGGCCAGAAGCCGGTGCAGCGCCGCATCCTGTTCGCGATGAACGAAATGGGCCTCGGCCCCGACGCGAAGCCGGTGAAGTCGGCACGCGTGGTCGGCGACGTGCTCGGCAAATACCACCCGCACGGCGACCAGTCCGCGTATGACGCGCTCGTGCGTCTCGCGCAGGACTTTTCGCTGCGCTACCCGCTGATCGACGGGCAGGGCAACTTCGGCTCGCGCGACGGCGACGGCGCGGCGGCGATGCGCTACACCGAAGCGCGGCTCACGCCGATCTCGAAGCTGCTGCTCGACGAGATCGACCAGGGCACGGTCGATTTCATGCCGAACTACGACGGCTCGTTCGAGGAGCCGAAGCTGCTGCCGGGCCGCCTGCCGTTCGTGCTGCTGAACGGCGCGTCGGGCATCGCGGTCGGCCTCGCGACGGAAATCCCGTCGCACAACCTGCGCGAAGTCGCGGCGGCGGCGGTTGCGCTGATCCGCCATCCGCACCTCACGCACGCGGAGCTGATGGGGCTGATTCCCGGGCCCGACTTCCCGGGCGGCGGCCAGATCATCTCAAGCGACGCGGAAATCTCGACGGCCTACGAGAGCGGCCGCGGCAGCCTGAAGGTGCGCGCGCGCTGGAAGATCGAGGATCTCGCGCGCGGCCAGTGGCAGCTCGTCGTGACCGAGCTGCCGCCGAGCACGTCGTGCCAGAAGGTGCTCGAGGAAATCGAGGAGCTGACCAACCCGAAGCTGAAGCTCGGCAAGAAGACGCTGACGCCCGAGCAGCTCAACACGAAGAAGGCGATGCTCGACCTGCTCGACGCGGTGCGCGACGAGTCGGGCAAGGAGGCGCCGGTGCGGCTCGTGTTCGAGCCGAAGTCGCGCACGATCGACCAGACCGAGTTCGTGAATTCGCTGCTCGCGCACACGAGCCTCGAATCGAACGCGACGCTGAACCTCGTGATGATCGGCGCCGACGGCCGCCCGGGCCAGAAGGGGCTGCTGACGATCCTCGGCGAATGGGTGAAGTTCCGCCAGCTGACGATGACGCGGCGCTGCCGCCACCGTCTCGGCAAGGTCGACGACCGGATCCACATCCTCGAAGGCCGGATGATCGTCTTCCTGAACATCGACGAGGTGATCCGCATCATCCGCGAATCGGACGAGCCGAAGGCCGCGCTGATGAGCGCGTTCGGCCTCTCCGAGCGGCAGGCCGAGGACATCCTCGAAATCCGCCTGCGTCAGCTTGCGCGGCTCGAGAAGATCAAGATCGAGAAGGAGCTCGACGCGCTGCGCGACGAGAAGGCCAAGCTCGAGGAACTGCTCGCGAACGAAAGCGCGATGAAGCGGCTGATGATCAAGGAGATCGAGGCCGACGCGAAGCAGTACGGCGACGATCGCCGCACGCTGATCCAGCAGGAAAAGCGCGCGACGTTCGAGGCGAAGGTCGTCGACGAGCCGGTGACGGTCGTCGTGTCGCAGAAGGGCTGGGTGCGTGCGCTGAAGGGCCACGGCCTCGACCCGGCGGGCTTCTCGTTCAAGGCCGGCGACAGCCTGTATGCGGCGTTCCAGTGCCGCACGCCGGACCGCCTGATCGCGTGGGGCAGCCGCGGCCGCGTGTATTCGGTCGACGTGGCGGTGCTGCCGGGCGGGCGGGGTGACGGCGTCCCCGTCACGTCGCTGATCGAGCTCGAATCCGGCACGCACCTGATGCACTACTTCGCCGCATCGGCCGACCAGCAACTGCTGCTCGCGTCGAGCAACGGCTTCGGCTTCCTCGCGAAGGTCGGCGACATGGTGAGCCGCGTGAAGGCCGGCAAGGCGTTCATGACCATCGACGAAGGCGCGGCGCCGCTCGCGCCGATGCCGGTGCTGCCGAACGCGAAGCAGGTCGCGTGCCTGTCGAGCGGCGGCCGGCTGCTGGTGTTCGGCATGGACGAGATGAAGACGCTGTCGGGCGGCGGCCGCGGCGTGATCCTGATGGCGCTCGACGACAAGGAAACGCTCGTGCAGGCGCTCGCGATCGATCCGGCCGGCGTCGTGCTGATCGGCGCCGGCCGCGGCGGCAAGGCGATGGACGAGACACTGTCGTATGCGGCGCTCGCGCCGCACGTCGGCAAGCGCGCGCGCAAGGGCCGCGCGCCGGACACGAAGCTCAAGGTCGTCACCGAGATGCGTCCGCTGCTCGGCTGAGCGCGCGTTCGGGCGGCATCACGGGCCGCACGGCCGCTTCGGCGGGCGTGCGGCCTTTTTCATGCGCGGCATGCCGGGTCGTCACTCGGCACTTGCAAAATATTGTGAAATCCCGCCACGGGCCTGAACCGCGCGAGGCCGCGCCTGTCGAACGTCGCTCGATGTCGCGTGCGTGCCGGTTGGCGCGCAACCCGTTCGCGCATCACGCAGGCCCGCCGCGTGCCCGGCCGGTCCGCCGTATTCAACTCATAACAGGATGCTCGCCATGTCCCACGCAATCGCCGTCGCGCTGTTTCTTCACCTGCTGGCCGTCGCCGTGTGGGTGGGCGGGATGGTGTTCGCCAACTTCTGCCTGCGGCCGGCGCTGTCCGACCTGTCGCCGCAGCTGCGGCTGCCGTTGATCGAGGGCGTGTTCGGCCGCTTCTTCAACTGGGTCGCGGGGTCGGTGATCGTGATCCTGCTCTCCGGCGGCTTCCTGCTGATGCAGTTCGGCGGCGCGCACGCGACCTGGGCGCTGCACGCGATGGCGGGGCTCGGCGTCGTGATGATGCTGATCTTCGGCCACGTGCGGTTCGCGCTGTTTCCGCGCATCCGCCGCGCGGTGCAGGCGCAGAACTGGCCGGACGGCGCGCGCGCGGTGAATGCGGTGCGCCTGCTCGTCGTCGTCAATATCGTGCTCGGCGTCGTGACGATCGGCGCGGCCGTGCTGTCGCGCGGCTTCTGACGGCAGCGGCCGACCGCGTGCGCGGCCGCGCCGCTCAGTCGGCGAGCATCGCGTCGAGCAGCCACGCGCCGGCCGGGCCGAGCGGCCGGCTGCGCGACCACACCGCATCGACCCGCACCCGGCGCGGCCAGCCGCGGGCGCGCAGCTCGCAGAGCCGGTCGCGCGCGAAATGCTCGACCATCCAGCGGGGCAGTTCCGCCCATCCGAATCCCAGCACCGCCATCTCCAGCAGCATCAGGTAGCTCGGCGCCGACCAGCGGTGGGCGCCGGCGACGATCCGGCCGTCTTCGCCGCGCCCGTCCGGCATCGCATAGGTGTTGAGCCGCAGCTCGCGCGCATCGCGCAGCGCGGCATGCGGCACCTCGGCGTCGCCGGCGGCCGCGAGCGGGTGCGTGCGCCCGACGAACAGGCCGAACTCCGACTCCTCCGCGATCGTCGCCGCGCCGATGTCGGCGGGGTAGGCCGCGCGCGCGGCCATCAACCCGAGCTGCGCACGGCCCTGCTGGATCAGGTCCAGCACGTCCTCGTGCTCCGCGATCTGGCATTCGAGCTCCAGCGCCGGGAAGCGCCGTTCGAGCGCGGTCAGCGTCTGCTCGTAGCGCTTCGACTGGTAGGTGTCGGACACCACCAGCGTCAGCCGTGCCTCCTCGCCGCGCGCGAGCCGCGCGGCGATGCGGTCGATCGCCGCGCCGGCCTCCAGCGCGCGCTGCACCTGCGGCAGCAGCGCGCGCCCGGCGTCGGTCAGCGTCGGCGTGCGCGTCGAGCGGTCGAACAGTTGCACGCCGAGATCGATCTCGAGGTTCGCGATCGCCTCCGATACCGTCGACTGGCGCTTGCCGAGCTTGCGCGCGGCGGCGGTGAAGGAGCCGAGCAGCGCGGCCTCGGCGAACGCGAGCAACGCTTCGGGGGCGTGGCGCATACGGGATCTCCTGGCATCGTCTTATCGGAAGAACCGATGATAACCAATTGGAATCATCCGGTCAGGCCGATCAGAATGGCGGGCATGGATGACACAGACCCGAGGTTTTCGATGAAGCATACGAATAAAACGATGACGGAACGGCTCGTGCACGCGCTGACGTTCGAACTGGTCGCGATCGCGCTGTGCGCGCCGCTCGGCGCGTGGCTGCTCGACATGCCGGTGACGCACGTCGGCGCGCTGACGGTGATGGTGTCGCTGATCGCGATGGCGTGGAACATGACGTTCAACGCGCTGTTCGACCGGCTCGAGCGGCGCTTCGGCTGGGTGCGCAACGTGGGCCTGCGGATCGTGCACGCGGTCGCGTTCGAACTGGGGCTCGTCGCGATGGTCGTGCCGCTCGCCGCATGGTGGCTCGGCATCGGCCTCGTCGAGGCGCTGCTGCTCGACCTCGGCATCGTGCTGTTCTTCCTGCCTTACACGTTCTGCTTCAACCTCGCGTACGACAGCCTGCGGGCGCGCCGGCTCGCGCGACGCGTCGCCGCGTGAGCCGCGGGCGGCCGGCGATCAGTGCGCGGCCGCCCAGAGCCACGCGCCGCATGCGATCGCGACGGCGCCGTACACCGCGTAGACGGGCAGCTTGAAGCGCGCGAAGCACAGCGTCGCGAACGCGCCGGTGAGCCAGTAGACGGGGTCGGCCGGTTCGCGGTGCAGGATCTTCACGACGGCGACGACCAGAAACCCGGTCGTCGCCGCGCGCAGCAGCCGCATCCCGTGCTCGAAGCGGGAATGGCGCCTGAGCCGGAACAGGTGGCGCTGCGCGAACACGACGAGGCAGCCGGACGGGATGAACAGGGCGGCGGTCGCAAGGAGCGCGCCGCGCCAGCCGTCGGTCAGGTAGCCGAGAAACGGCACGACGTTCAGCAGCGGCCCCGGCGACACCGGCGACAGCGCGAACGCGAGCATGAAGTCGTGATCGGAGATGCCGGTCTCGGGCGTGACGAACAGCGCCTTGAGCACCGGCAGCGCGGAAAAGCCGCCGCCGAACAGCGTCATGCCGGCGCCCGCGAGCCGCGCCCACAGCAGCGTCGCCTGATAGTCGCCGGGAATCGGCAGCGCGAACAGCGCGACGAACGCCGCGAGCACGACGAGCAGCTTGCGGTCGCGCTTCGCCAGCGTGAAGTTGACCCGGTTCTCCTGCGACGGCCCGGTCAGCCAGCCGGCGGCGAACGCGGCGAACAGGGTCACGACGAACGATGCGGGGCTGTGCGCGAACGCGAGCAGAAGCGTCGACACCGCCGCGATCGCCTGCTCGAGCCGCGCGCGCACCAGCGTGCGCAGCTGCTTGACCCAGGTGACGCCGATCAGCGCGGCGAGCACCATGCTGAAGTGGTTGAGCATCACGGGCGCGGCGAGCGTGCGCACGAACGGCGTGCGGTAGAAGACCGCGAACAGCGTCATCATCACGAAGAACGGCAGCACGCTCGCGAGGCCGGCGAGCCACGCGCCGATGCGGCCGTGCAGCGTCTGGCCGACCTGGATCGCGACGTTGCAGCCGACGGGGCCGGGCATGAGCCAGGCCAGCGACACGATGTCGCCGAACGCGGACGGCTCGATGCGCTGAAGGCGTTCGACGTAGTGGCGCTCGAGTTGCGCCATCATCGCGAGCCCGCCCCAGGACACGGCGGAAATGCCCATGACGACCTTGAAAAAGGCCCACAGGGATTCCTGCTCCACGTGCCGGGCGGCTTCGACTTCGACGCTCATCATGGCGTGTATAGAGACGCGGACCCGTCGTCACTCGCGCGAACGGGCCCTGAATATAGGACGTCTGGCCATGGACGTACCTGCATTGGGCATTGTCTGACCGATGGCGCGCGGCGGCCATGCGCGAAAACGCTAGGTAAACAAGCCGGACGGACAACGAAACAACGCACGTCCGGGCGGCGTTGTTCAGGCGCCGGTGCTGCCCGTCGCGCGATGCGGGACGATTTTCGCGCGGCCGCCGCGCACGCCGTAGCGGGCGAGCAGCGCGGGAATCGCGTCGGCCGGCACCGGACGCGAGAACAGGAACCCCTGCGCTTCGATCTCCCCGAGCGCCGACAGCCATGCGACCTGTTCCTCGGTCTCCGTGCCTTCGACGACGACCGTCAGGCCGAGCGAGCGCGCGAGATGCACGATCGACGACACCATCACGCACACGCTGCGGTCGTTCGGGATCGCCTGCACGAACGAGCGGTCGACCTTCAGCGTGTCGACCGAAAAACGGTGCAGGTAGGACAGCGACGAGTAGCCGGTGCCGAAGTCGTCGAGCGCGATGCGGATGCCGAGCTTCTTGAGCGCGACGATCTTCTCGGAGACGAGCTCCGGATACTCCATCATCGCGGTCTCGGTGATCTCGAGTTCGAGGCGGCCGGCGTCGATGCCGGTTTCCTGCAGCGTGCGCGAGATCGTCTCGATCAGGTCGCCGCGCCAGAACTGCACCGGCGAGATGTTGACGGCGAGCGTCAGCGTGTCGTGCCCTTCGTCGCGCCAGCGCGCGATCTGCTCGCACGCGGTGCGGATCACGAAATCGCCGATCGGAACGATGAGGCCCGTCGATTCGGCGATTGAGATGAATTCGTTCGCGGAGATGATCCCGTGTTCCGGATGATCCCAGCGCGCGAGCGCCTCGAAGCCGGTGATGTGGCGGTGGGTGAGGTCGATCTTCGGCTGGTACGCGAGGAACAGCTGCCCTTCGGCGAGCGCGACGCGCAGCTGCTGTTCCCAGCGCATCAGGTGATCGGCGCGGTGCGACAGGTGCGGCGCGTAGAACTGGTAGCAGTTCTTGCCGGCGTCCTTCGCGCTGTACATCGCGAGGTCGGCCTTCTTCAGCAGGTCGATCTCGCTCTCGTTCGCGACCGTGTGCAGCGCGATGCCGATGCTCGCGTGCAGCACGAACGAGCTGCCGCGCACGTCGAACGGTTCGCCGAACATCCGGATGATCGCCTCGGCGAGCCGCACCGCGCGCCGCTCGACGTCATCGCCCTTCATCACGACGACGAACTCGTCGCCGCCGATGCGCGACAGCGCGCCTTCGTCGCCGACCGCGTCGGCGAGGCGCGACGCCGTCATCTGCAGCACGATGTCGCCGGCGTTGTGGCCGAGCGTATCGTTGACCGTCTTGAAATTGTCGAGGTCGATGAACAGCAGGCCGAGCCGCGACAGGCTCGACGGCATCGACACGTCGTTGCGCAGCCCGCGCAGCGTCGCGTAGCGGTTCGCGAGGCCGGTGAGCAGGTCGTATTCGGCGAGCTGGGTCATCTCGCGCTCGCGGCCGAGCAGCTTGCCGATGAGCCCCGTCGCGACGCCGAAGAACGCGAGCATCGCGAGCGTGATGAAGCTCGTCATCAGCAGGTAGACGTTGCGCGTATGGTTGTAGTCGGCGAGCTCTTCGGCCTGCGACAGGCCGACCATCACCGCGAGCGGATAGCCGTCGAGATGGCGGTACGACACGATGCGCGTCACGTTGTCGATCGGATCGACGATCGTGCCCGAGACCCGCTCGGCGAGCGGGTACACGCCCGATGCCGAGAACGCGCCCGGCGCGTTGTTGAGCAGGCCGGTGCGGCGCGCGAGCACGGCGCCGGTGTCGGAGACGACCGCGATCACGCCTTCCTTGCCGATCGCCGCGTTGTTGTAGAAATCGTTCGTGAAGTAGCTCGGATCCTCGGACACGACCACCACGCCCGCGAAACTGCCGTCGGGATTGTTCAGGCGGCGCGTCATCTGCAGCGTCCAGTGGCTCGACACGCGGCCGAGCACGGGCCGGCTGATGTAGAGCTGGTCGTCGTTGCGGTTCACGTGCACCTTGAAGTGCTCGCGGTCGGACAGGTCGATCGGCTGCGGATGGCGTTCGGCGGTGTTCGCGAACAGGATGCCCTTCGCGTTGACGAGCGAGACCTGGATCAGCGTGTCGCTCGGCACGACGCCTTTCTCGACGGCCCGCGCGAGATTGAAGTTCGCGGGCGACTTCTCGAATTCGAACTTGACGAAGCGGGTGATCTGGTCGACCTGGTGGATCGCCTTGACGGTGTGCTGCTCGAGCGCGGACGACAGGATCGCCGCGGAAGCCCCCGCCTCCTTGTACGCGCTGTCCTTTTCGACGGACATCCGCGCGACGATGACCGCCCACAGCAGCGCGAGCGCGAGCATCCCGAGCAGCGGGATCGCGAACAGCGCCCGGCGGCGCGACTTGCGCGGCGCGCGCAGTGGTCGGGTCGACGGCGTATGGGATGACCGGGCGGAGCTCATCGGAAAGGGGCGGCGTCCTGGCGCGCATGCGCCATCCCGCAGGATGGCTGAATATGGGGTCGCGTCAGCGGCTGTTCATCTGCGGAAAAACGCATCTATGGACAGACCCTCAAGCGACGGATTAGGCCCGATATTACTGGCTGGATCGTTTTTGCGATAGCTGGGTAAGCATAGCGCCGGCAATCGCGGTGCGCATGGCGCGCCGCGAAATATCCGATGATCAGACGGAAAGCCGGAAACTGCCGTCGACGATCGTGACGGCGCTGCCGCCGATCCACGTCGTGCCGTCGTCGTCGTAGGCGACGCGAATGCGGCCGTCGCGGCCGATGGCCGTGCCCTGGCGGGCGGTGTACGACGGTCCGGGGCGGCGCTGCTGGCGGGTCAGCACGCCGGCCAGCGCGGCGTTCGCGCTGCCGGTCACGGGATCCTCGCCGAAGCCGAAGTTGCCGCCCGTCATCAGGCAGCGTATTTCGAACGTCGCGGGGCCGCCTTCGGCGTGCGGCGCGTAGACCGCGAGGCCGTCCATGCCGTAACGGTGCGTGAGCGCCGCCAGCGCGGCCGGATCGGGCGACAGGCCGATGCACGCGTCGGCCGACTTCAGCCGCACGACCAGCCACGGCGCGCCGTTGTCGACCGCGCACGGCTCGGCTTCCAGGTCGATCGCGTCGCTGCGCAACGCGGCAGCCAGCACCGGGTAGTCCGAACGGTCGAGCGGCGTGACGCGGGCCGGCGGCGCGGCGAACGCCCAGCCGCCGGCCTGCTCGCGCAGCGCGACCCGGCCGACCCCGCATTGCTGGATCAGCCGGCCCGGCGTGCGCGGCCGCGCGCCGCTTTCCAGGAACGCGTGCGCGGTGCCGAGCGTCGGGTGGCCGGCGAACGGCAGTTCGCCGGCCGTCGTGAAGATCCGCACGCGGTAGTCGGCTTCCGGGTCGGTCGGCGTGCAGACGAACGTCGTTTCCGACAGGTTGGTCCAGCGGGCGATCGCGAGCATGTCTTCGTCGCCGAGCGAATCGGCGTCGAAGATCACGGCGAGCGGGTTGCCCATGAACGGCACCGACGTGAACACGTCGACCTGCTTGAAGCGGACGAGGCGGCCGGGCATCGCGGCGCTTGCGGCGTTATGCAACGTCGGCAACTTCGGCGATCAGCTCGATCTCGACGCACGCGCCGAGCGGGATCTGCGCGACGCCGAAGGCCGAACGCGCGTGCTTGCCCGCGTCGCCGAACACTTCCGCGATCAGTTCCGACGCGCCGTTCGTCACGAGGTGCTGCTCGGTGAAGTCGAGCGTCGAGTTGACGAGGCTCATCAGCTTGACGATGCGCGTGACCTTGTTCAGGTCGCCCGTGTGCGCGTGCAGCGTCGCGAGCAGGTCGATCGCGATCGACCGCGCGGCCGCCTTGCCGTCCTCGGTCGTGAGGTCGGCGCCGAGCTTGCCGGCCCAGACCTTGCCGTCCTTCTTCGCGATGTGGCCGGACAGGTAGACCGTGTTGCCGCTTTGCGCGCTCATCACGTAGGCGGCGGCCGGGGCGCCGGCGGTCGGGAGCTCGATGCCGAGCGACTTCAGTTTGTCGTAGACGTTTGCCATCTGTTCGATTCCTCGTTGCGAGTCGTGAAAGGGAAGGGGGATCAGAGACGCTCGCGCAGCAGCTTGCCGAGCCGCGCGACGCCTTCCTCGATCTGCTCGGGCGGCACCGTGACGAACGACAGGCGCAGCGTGTTCTGCTGCGCGTCGTCCGCGAAGAACGGCGCGCCGGGCACGAATGCGACGTGGTTGGCCACGGCCGCTTCGAGCAGCTTCATGCTGTCGATCTGCTGCGGCAGCTTCACCCAGATGAACATCCCGCCTTCCGGGCGGTTCCACGTCACGCCTTCGGGCATGTGGCGCGCGAGCGCGCCGTGCATCGCCTCGCATTGCGCGCCGTACAGCTGGCGGATCGTCGGGATGTGCTCGTCGAGGAAGCCGTCCTTGATCACTTCGTGCGCGATGCGCTGCGTGAGCGTCGGCGTGTGCAGGTCGGTTGCCTGCTTCGCCTGCACGAGCTTGTAGTGGAGTTCCTCGGGGGCAATGATGTAGCCGATCCGCAGGCCCGGCGCGAGCACCTTCGAGAACGTGCCGAGGTGCACGATGTGGTCGGGCGCCATCGACAGCATCGTCGGCAGCGGCTCGCCCTGGTAGTTGAGCGCGCCGTACGGATCGTCCTCCAGCACCGGGAACGGGCTCGTCTGCGCGAACGCGGCGAGCGCGCGGCGGCGCTCGACGGGCAGGCGGCGGCCGGTCGGGTTCTGGAAGTTCGGCTGCGCGTACAGCAGGCGCGCGCCTTGCGTCAGGTTGGGCGTGAGGCCCTCGGGCAGCAGGCCCTGCTCGTCGGTCGGCACCTGCACGTAGCGCGGCTCGTACAGCGAGAACGACTGCAGCGCGCCGAGGTAGGTCGGGGTTTCGACGAGGACCGGGCTGCCCGGGTCGACGAGCGCCTTGCCGAGCAGGTCGAGCGCCTGCTGCGAACCGGTCGTGACCAGCACCTGCGACACGCGCACGCTGTAGCGTTCGGCGATCCACTCGCGCAGCGGCAGGTAGCCTTCGGTCGCGCTGTACTGCAGCGCCGCGGCCGGCGCATCGCGCAGCACGCGGTCGGCGGCGGCGCGCATGCGCTCGGCCGGGAACGTCGAGGGGGCGGGCAGGCCGCCGGCGAACGAGATGACTTCGGGGCGCTCCGTGACCTTCAGGATCTCGCGGATCGCAGAGCTCGTCAGCTTGCGGGCGCGTTCGGAAAGCTGCCAGTGCGGCGGATGCAGGTCGCTCGGATTCATATGTCTCCTCGTTCGGATATCAGGGTCGGTCATGATGGTCGGCCGGGCCGGTCGGTGCGACGCGGCCGGGTAGGCTGGGTCGACGGCGATCGGTCAGGCGCGGCCGGGTGGGCAAAATCAGACAGGCAAAACGGCCATTATGGCGCACCAATTCAGCCAGCGCGAGCGGGTTGCGGCGCGGGAGCCACCGCGGCCCGCCGGCCGAGCATCACGGTCGCGATCACGGCGGCCGCGAACAGCCACGTCGACGGCGCGACGGCCTCGCCGAACAGCAGCGCCGAAAACGCGATCGTGAAGAAGATCTGCAGCAGCTGCACCTGGCCGACGCGCGCGGTGCCGCCCATCGCGAGGCCCGCGTACCACGCGAAGAAACCGATGAACTGCGAGAACAGCGTCACGTAGCCGAACGCGAGCCACGTGCGCGGCGCGAGCGGGCCCGGGTGCGCCGCGTGCTGCATCCACGCGAGCCAGCCGACCGGCAGCACCAGGAACGGCGCGGACACGACGAGCGCCCAGCAGATCACCTGCCAGCCGCCGATCTGGCGCGCGAGGCGCGCGCCTTCCGCATAGCCGAGCGCGCCGATGCCGACCGCGGCGAGCATCAGCGCGTCGCCCGCCTGCAGTGCGCCGCCGCCGTCGCGCAGCGCGAACGCGATCACGAGCGCGCTGCCCGTCACCGCGCTGACCCAGAACGCCTTCGACGGCCGTTCGCGCGACAGCCACGCCGCGTACAGCGCGACCAGCAGCGACTGCAGCCCGTTGACGACCGCGCCGTGCGACGCGGGCACCGTCTTCATCGCCCATGCGGAGAACACCGGATACCCGACGATCACGCCGGACGACACGATCGCGAGGCTTTTCAGCTGCGCGCGGGTCGGCAGCGGCTCGCGCCGCCACCACAGCAGCAGGCCCGCCGGCACCGCGGCGGCGAGCGCGCGGCCGAGCCCGTTGAGGAGCGGATGCAGTTCGGCGACGACGATGCGCGTCATCGGCAGCGTCAGGCTGAAGATCATCACGCCGATGAGGCCGAGCAGCATGCCCCGGGTTTCGCGCGAATTCATGTCGAGGGTGTCTCCTTGCGTCGTGTGAGCGGCTCAGCGCAGCGTGCGCGTGCCTTGGGGCGTGTCGAACTCGGCGACGAGCGCGGGCGCGCCGTCGCCGGCCTCGAGGTCGAGCAGGTGGGCGGCGCCGAGCCAGTCGAGCTGTTCGCGCACCGTGTCCGCGCGCGGATGGATGCCCTTGAGCGCCTTCAGTGCGACGCCGTCGCGTGGCAGCGCATCGGACGGATGGCGCGGGCCGTCCCACTGGATCAGCGAAGGCACGAGGCCGTCGCCGGCGCCTTGCCACGCGGGGAACGCGCCGTCGTCGGGCACCGTCAGGCCCCAGCTCAGGTCGCCGCGCCGCATCGCGACGACGGGCGGGATGCGGGCCGGGTACTGGCGCTGCCACAGCGCGAGCTGGCGCGGCCGGTCGACCCGCGCGACCCAGTGCGCGAGGAACGGGCCGTGCGCGAGCCGCCCCTGCAGCGCCGGATCGTCGAGCGCGAACAGGCGCGGGCGCGGCGGCGCGCCGGCGTCGGCCGGCGCGTCGGGATCGATCGCGATCACTTCCAGATAAAGGCCGCCCCAGACGCCGAACAGCGCGTTGTGGGTGCGCATCAGCGGGTGCCGGCCGCCGCCGGCCGGCTCGATGCCGAGCGCGTCGGCGACGTGGCGCACGCCTTCGTCGAGCGTGCGCGCGGCGACGACCAGATGATCGAGTGTCAGGGAATGGGCTGCCATGAAGGTCGAGGTCGGAAAAGTCAAAGTGTCGCGGTGGCAGGGCGCTCTGCCGGCCGGCGCGTCGAGCTTGCGCGGCGCCGGCGGGCGGCCCTGTCCGGCAGGCACCGCCGCCGGCAGCGGCGGCCGCGCGCCGCATGGTCCGACCAACTGTAATCGTGCCGACCGGCACAGTAACGGTACAATCGCGGCGATACCCTTCGGTACAGTTGGAGCCTTGCCATGTCGACCGTTCCGCTCGATCAGATCCCCGTCCCGCACGACACCGCCACCCTCACGCTCGTCGAGCAGCTCGTCCAGTGGGCGCGGCGGCGCATCGACGAGCGGGTGTTCCGGCCCGGCATGCGGATGCCGTCGATCCGCAAGCTCGCGCTCGACAAGAGCGTGTCGCGTTTCACCGTCGTCGAGGCGTACGAGCGGCTCGTCGCGCAGGGCTACCTGGATTCGCGGCGCGGTTCGGGCTTCTACGTGCGCGAGCGGGTCGCCGGCCCGCAGCCGCTCGATCCGGCGTCGCGCGGCGCCGAGGCGGCGCCCGTCCACAATACGATCGACGTCGTCTGGCTGCTGCGCAACATGCTGCACACCGTCAGCCCGGAAAAGGGGCCGGGGCTCGGCTACCTGCCGAGCCGCTGGCTCGACGGCGAGCTGATCACCGGCGCGCTGCGCGCGCTCGGGCGGCAAGCCGGCGCGCACATGCTCGGCTTCGGCACCGCGCAGGGCTTCCTGCCGCTGCGCCAGCAGCTGCAGACGCGGCTCGCGGAAGTCGAGATCGGCGTGACGCCCGACCAGCTCGTGCTCGTGTCGGGCATCACGCAGGCGATCGACCTGATCGCACGGATCTACGTGCGGCCGGGCGACGCGGTGATCGTCGGCGATCCGGCCTGGTTCCAGATGTTCGGCCGCTTCGCGGCGCAGGGCGCGCAGCTCGTCGGCATGCCGTACACGCCGGACGGCCCCGATCTCGACGCGCTCGAGACGCTCGTGCAGATGTGGCGGCCGAAGATGCTCGTGATCAACTCGGTGCTGCAGAACCCGACCGGCACATCGCTGTCGGCCGCGCAGGCGTTCCGGATCCTGAAGCTTGCGGAGGCGTACGACTTCCTCGTCGTCGAGGACGACGTGTACGGCGACCTGTGCCCGCCGAGCTATCCGGCGACGCGGCTCGCGAGCCTCGACCAGTTGAAGCGCGTGATCTACCTCGGCAGCTTTTCGAAGACGCTCGCCGCGAACCTGCGGGTCGGCTACGTGGCCTGCGCGCCGGAGATCGCGAAGGCGGTGACCGACCAGAAGATGCTGGTCGGCATGACGACGCCGGAGCTCAACGAGCGCGTGCTGTACAAGATCCTGACCGAAGGGCATTACCGCCGCCACGTCGAGCGGCTGCGCGCACGGCTCGACGGCGTGCGCGACAAGACTGCGCGGATGCTCGAGCGCACGGGCCTGCGGCTGTTCACGATGCCGGCGTCGGGCATGTTCCTGTGGGCCGACACGGGCGTCGATTCGGACGCGCTCGCGGCCGCCGCGCACGAGGCGGGCTTCCTGCTGACGCCGGGCAGCCTGTTCTCGCCGCAGCAGTCGCCGTCGACGTGGACCCGGTTCAATATCGCGAATTGCGGCGATCCGGCGTTGCCGGGGTTCCTGGCGCGGTATATCGATTCGGCCGCACGGCGGGCGTCGTGAACCGGGGCCGCCCGTTGGCGGCTCTTGAAATCCTTCGGCCCGCCCCCAAATAAGCGCGCAATACCCGGCCGGCCTCGCGCGCCGCGCAACGGGGACACACCATTCAAGTAAGAGGAAACTGAATCCATGGCACACGAAACGATGAGCTTTCAGGCAGAGGTCAAGCAACTCCTCCACCTGATGATTCATTCGCTTTACAGCAACAAGGAAATCTTCCTGCGCGAACTGGTGTCGAACGCGTCCGACGCCGCCGACAAGCTGCGCTTCGAGGCGCTCGCGAACAACGCGCTCTACGAGAACGATCCGAACCTGCGCATCCGCATCGGCTACGACAAGGCCGCGCGCACGATCACCATCGACGACAACGGCATCGGCATGAGCCGCGACGAAGCGATCGCGAACCTCGGCACGATCGCGCGCTCGGGCACCAAGGAATTCTTCTCGAAGCTGTCCGGCGACCAGCAGAAGGACGCCGCGCTGATCGGCCAGTTCGGCGTCGGCTTCTACTCGGGCTTCATCGTCGCGGACAAGATCAGCGTCGAGACGCGCCGCGCGGGCCTGCCGGCAAGCGAAGGCGTGCGCTGGGAAAGCGCGGGCGAGGGCGACTTCACGGTCGACGCGATCGAGCGCGCGCAGCGCGGCACGACGATCACGCTGCATCTGCGCGAAGGCGAGGACGAGCTGCTGTCGTCGTACCGCCTGAAGTCGATCATCCAGAAGTACTCGGACCACATCGCGCTGCCGATCCTGATGCGCAAGGAAGAATGGGATCAGGAAAAGGGCGAGATGGTCCTGAAGGACGAGGACGAGACCGTCAACCAGGCCAGCGCGCTGTGGACCCGCTCGAAGAGCGACGTCACCGACGAGCAGTACAAGCAGTTCTACCAGCACGTCGCGCACGACCACCAGGACCCGCTCACGTGGACGCACAACCGCGTCGAGGGCCGCAGCGAATACACGCAGCTGCTGTTCGTGCCGTCGCATGCGCCGTTCGACCTGTGGAACCGCGACTACCGCGGCGGCCTGAAGCTGTACGTGAAGCGCGTGTTCATCATGGACGACGCGGAACAACTGCTGCCGCAATACCTGCGCTTCGTGAAGGGCGTGGTCGATTCGGCGGACCTGCCGCTCAACGTGTCGCGTGAAATCCTGCAGGAAAGCCGCGACGTGAAGGCGATCCGCGAAGGCGTGACGAAGCGCGCGCTGTCGATGCTCGAGGAGCTCGCGAACGCGCAAGAGGATGCCGGCAAGGAGAAGTACAAGACGTTCTGGCGCGCGTTCGGCCAGGTGCTGAAGGAAGGGCTCGGCGAGGATCACGCGAACCGCGAGCGCATCGCGAAGCTGCTGCGCTTCGCGTCGACGCACGGCGATACCGACGAGCAGGACGTGGCGCTCGCCGACTACGTCGCGCGCATGAAGCCCGAGCAGAGCAAGATCTACTACGTGACGGCCGATACGTGGCAGGCCGCGAAGAACAGCCCGCATCTCGAGGTGTTCCGCAAGAAGGGCGTCGAGGTGCTGCTGCTGACCGACCGCGTCGACGAGTGGATGCTGTCGTTCCTGCATGAATTCGACGGCAAGCCGCTCGCGAGCGTCGCGCGCGGCGACCTCGATCTCGGCGAGCTGAACGACGACGAGAAGAAGGCGCAGGAGCAGGCAGGCGACGCGATCAAGCCGGTCGTCGACAAGATGAAGGAAGCGCTCGGCGACAAGGTGAAGGACGTGCGCGTCACGTTCCGCCTGACCGATTCGCCGTCGTGCCTCGTCGCGGACGACAACGACATGAGCGGCTACCTGCAGCGGATGCTGAAGGCGGCCGGCCAGTCGGCCCCGTCGTTCCAGCCGATCCTCGAGATCAATCCGGAGCATGCGCTCGTCAAGCAGCTGAACGCCGACAGCGCCGATTTCGGCGACTGGTGCCACCTGCTGTTCGACCAGGCGCTGCTTGCGGAGGGCGGCATGCTGGACGATCCGGCGAGCTTCGTGAAGCGGACCAACGCGCTGCTGCTGTCGCGCGCCGCGTGAGCGCCCGAATGCGCTTCGACGGCGCGCAGTCGGGCTGGCGCGAGACGCCGCGGCCCGGCTGCACGCTCGACCAGCGGGACTGGCTGACGCGCGGCGGCTCGCTGACCGCGCATCTCGCGCGGCTCGGCCGCGTGAGCGTGCGCGTGACGCGCGAGGCGGTCGATGGCCCGTGGTTCGACGAGCACGCGGCGCTCGCGTGCGTGCCGCGCGCGCCGATGTGGGTGCGCGAGGTGATCCTGTCGGTCGACGGCAAGCCGTACGTCGCCGCGCACAGCATCGCGCCGCTCGCCGCGAGCAAGGGCATCTGGCAGGCGATGCGGCGGCTGCGCACGCGGCCGCTCGCGGAGCTGCTGTACAGCGATCCGCAGGTCGAGCGCTCGGCGCTCGTCAGCCGGCGCGTGATCGCCGGCCATCCGCTGTATGCGCTCGCGAGCCATGCGCTCGGCGGCGCGCGCGCGCCGCACGCGTTCGCCGCGCGGCGCTCGGTGTTTCAGCGGCACGGCGCGCCGCTGATGGTGACCGAATGCATGCTGCCCGCGCTGTGGCGGCATGTCGAAGCGTATGGCGACGCACTGCGCCCATCGGGGGCCGCGTGATGCTGCAAGGCTTTGCGCCGGTCGTCGGGCCGGCCACCCATACGATGATCCTAGGCAGCTTTCCGGGCGAGGCGTCGCTGGACGCCGCGCAGTATTACGCGCATCCGCGCAACCAGTTCTGGCGGCTGCTCGGCGAGGTGCTTGGGGAGCCTGCGTTGCATGAGCTCGCTTATGACGCGCGGCTCGAACGCGTGCTGAAGCACGGCATCGGCATCTGGGACGTGCTCGCCGCGTGCCACCGCGAAGGGAGTCTCGATTCGGCGATCCGGAATGCGAAGCCGAACGATTTCGATGCGCTGCGCGAGCACGCGCCGCTGCTGAAGAAGGTGTGCTTCAACGGGAAGACGGCGGGGCGGTTCGCCGAGGTGATCGGGGCGGCGGGGTATGAGACGCTGGTGCTGCCTTCGTCGAGCCCGGCGAATGCGATGCTGTCGTTCGAGCAGAAGCTGGTGCTGTGGCGTCGGATCAGGCTTTGACCGACAGATCACGTCCCACTTTCCGCCCGGACGGAGCTTGTCGGGATAGCGTGTTGAGCTTCCCATTCGCGTCGCGTCTTGGCCAGCTCCCGCGCGAGTATTTCCTCGTCCGGAAGGACCATATGATATTCGGCGGCGAGCACTTTGTTAGGCAGTCCCTCAAGGGCGTATCGCGCGATCGCGGCATTGGTTCGAGCACATAATATGAGCCCTACCGGCGGATTCTCGCCCGGAAGCGTCCAATGCTCCTTCGCATAGTTGCAGTACATATGCATCTGGCCGACGTCAGCATGATTCAGTTCGGTCAGCTTGAGATCGATGATGACAAGGCATCGCAAACGCCGGTGAAAGAAGAGCAGGTCCACGCGAAACCAGCTGTCGCCGATGCGTAGTCTTCGCTGTCGGCCCACGAACGTGAAGTCGCCGCCGAGTTCGAGCAGGAAATCCTCAAGCCGTTGGATCAACGCCTCCTCGAGCTGCGTTTCCGAATATTCGTCTTTGAGGTCGAGGAATTCGAGAACGTATGGATCCTTGATCGCTTCCTCGGGCGTCATTGCATCGCCGCGCTGCGCGATGCCACCCTCATCGAGTGTCGCGCGCTTGTTCCTGGACATCAGCGCCCGAGTATAGAACTGACTGCCGATCTGTCTGTCTAGCTGGCGCACGCTCCAGCCGCCTCGCAACGCCTCGGCTTCGTAAAAGCTGCGCTCTTCGGACGAACGCGTACGTCGGATCAGGTGGACATAGTGCGTCCAGGAAAGCGGAAGACTCTCAGCCAATTCCTGGAGCGAAAAATCCCGAATCGGTGATACGGATTTTGATTCCGGATCTGCTGCCTCAGATTTCCGAATCAATGATTCGGAAATCGTGGCCGGCGGATAGCTCTGGTAGAACAGTCGCATCAGCTCCAAATTGTCGACCCCGAAACCACGGCCGAATCGCCTGGTCAGGTCCGCAGACAAGCGCTGCAGGAGCGCGTGCCCATACGCCGCGCGAGCATCGCCGCCTTGCTCGGATTCGACGATGCGACGGCCGATTTGCCAGTAAGTCGCCGTCATCAGGGCATTGATGCTGCGTGCCGCGGCCTTTCGACCCTGCTCGAGCATCGTGACCACATCGCTGAGTGTTTTCTTATAGTCATTCTCGGGCACTGTCACGTCGTTCATGACACCATCACTCCTCGATGCGCTTCATCACTGAATGTCTTGCCTTTCGAAAAAACGAACGGTGTGCAGGTTCTGGCATTCGTCAGCAGGTTAGAGACACATTCATGTGTCGCATTGTAATGTAATTGAAAGCGTACTCGTCAAGAGCCACACCGCGGAACTTTGGAGATGATCGAGGTTGGCGGTGCTGACGAGGCGTCAAATTTGCCAAAACGTTAGCCAGTTCTGGCGGTTGCTCGGCGAGGTGCTTGGGGGGCTGCGGCGCACGAGCTCACGTACGGCGCGCGTCTCGAGCGTGCGGCGCAGCACGGAATCGGCATCTGGGACGTGCTCACCGCAGACCATCGAGAGGGCAGCCTCGACTCGGCGATCCACAAGCCCACGATTTCGATGCGCTGCGCGTGCATGCGCCGTAGCTGAAGAAGTTGTGCTTGAACGGGGCGACGGCGGGACGGTTTGCCGCGGTGATCGGCGCGACGGGATATGACACGCTCGTGCTGTCTTCGTCGAGCCCGACGAAGGCGCTGCTGTCGTTCGAGCAGAAGCTGGCTCTGCGGCAACAAACACTTACGTGATCACAACAAATATGTGGATGGAGTAATTTGCATTGGGCGAGTGATTTCAGTTAACTTGTGCCGCATGAAGACTTGTCTCTAGCTTTGTTTAGCGTTCGGCCAGCCCGAAATTTATCGCATATTCCTTCAATTTTTCTAAAATATATATAGCAATTTTGTTGTGTGTTGATTCGGTTTCTGATTTGTGGTGGAATTCGACTGCGATAGTTCCTGTCGGAGACTCAAAGGTTGCGTCTGACTGCAGTCCGCTGATCAACGAGTGTTCAAATTTCAGGTCGCTGAGTGATGCTCCGGTATCTTGAGCCAGTTGAAGGATTGCCTCATTTATGGAGCGGTGATCTGTCTCTGAGAGACCTTGAATTCTTGCGAATGCCTCATATGTTTCAGTTCCGACGCTGGAGCCATATTCGCGATTGTCGACCGCTTCGCCTTGAATAAACTTGAAAAGCTCCGAGGACGTCATTACTCGCTTTGCGTTACCTTTGTCCGAGCGAATCGAGCTGGCTGCTGCTTGCAGGCCAAAATTGCCATGCTGGAGAATCGCGTGAACTACTGAACTTGCTGACATCGAGGCAAGCTGTGCGTTAAATAGCGCGATTACATGGGGTAGCGCAGATTTGAGGTTCGTTGATCGATTTTGCCACCATTCTGCGACATTCGATTTCTTTGTATACATAAGAAGCCGTGAAGCTTCGATATAATAGCTATCGGCCCTGCGGAGAGAGCGGCACGTTTCTCGGATTTTTGCGTCGCCAGATGAAATTGCAATGGCTAGGGTTGGAAAGGAAACCCCGAGCCCACCAATATCGAATCTTTGTGCAATCAAATGCTGAAGGCTGTCCAGAAATGCCCCGATACTATGACTGTCATGAATTAGGGCGTCTACTTCTGTAGAGGAGATCGCTGCATCATCCAGTGTCCAATTGGCAATCTGTAGAATTTTTTCGAGAACCAGCGGAAACTGATCTTTGGTTGGGCCGGAGAGCTTGAAAATTGGCGTCAATCCAAAAGCGCTGGATCCTCCAACTTTCTTCAGGAGGGTTATTAACTTATTTGCGAAATCTTCATCGGTTACTGGCCAAAGGATCGCCAGATCTGAGCGACTTCTTAATACACCATTCAATGCGCCAAGAAAGGTTTGGTATTCCGGCTCGTTGAAATAAGGTGCTTCTCGGCCATCAAAATTGACGACAGTAAATTTTGGCTTTTGGGGAAGTTTTGCTAAAAATGCTGGAATCTCGCTGACTTCTAATTCGTGTGGGGCGGGTAGGCGGATAACGGTTTGAATTTTGTCGCTGAGGAATATTTCCAGGCTGTGTACAAAAGTACTTTTTCCTGATCCACTTTCGGCGCTTACAAATAGCAGTTTCCCTTGGCGTGCGCTTTCCGCAGCGGCAAGTAAGCGCTTTGCTATATCAAGATCATGAGGTGCCGCGACGAACGTCATCTTGGCGCGATCACCAAAAGTGCTGGTAAGAGGCTCGTAGCGGGTGGGTAGTGCCGTAATTGCGATAGGTCTAGTCGTCATGTTTTCTATGTGCCTGTGTTGGCTTCGATATTGCGGACTATTTTCGATACCGTATCACAAATAATGGATTTGTGGCTATGAAGACGAGGTGGCAGTTTTTTTCGCTGAGGGTATTGAGTAGATGCAATTTCCTGCAGCACCCGTAGCCGTGTTGGCATGTGCGTCGGGCAGTTTTGGGGGCACAGCGCAGATCGCTTGAACCTGTCCGCATTTTTGTGGGTGAGGCGGTTGAACAAATCGTTAGCCACGCGCCTGCGTGAATCGCTCACCGAACAGGATAGCAAACTGGTTCATGGCGGATTTCCAGTCGAAGGCCGACCGCACGGTCTTGGCCAGCACGTTGCGCAGCGCCAGCCAGAGCAGCTTGATGGCAGCCTCGTCATTCGGGAAGTGGCCGCGGGTCTTGATGATCTTGCGCAACTGCATGTTCAGGCTTTCGATGGCGTTGGTCGTGTACACAACCCGTCGAATCTCCGGCGGAAACACGAAGAACGGTGTGACGTGCTCCCAGGCGCGCTGCCACGATTGCGCGATGGTCGGGTATTTCTCGCCCCAGGGGCCGTCGGCGAAGTCCTGTAGCGCCTGACTTGCCGCCCCTTCGCTGGCCGCCGCGTAGATCGGGCGCAGTGCCTGCGCCACGGCTTTACGGTCCTTCCAGCCAGCATATTCCAGGCTGTTGCGGATCAGATGCACGATGCAGGTCTGAACCGCCGTCCTAGGATAGGCGGCGCCGATGGCCTCGGTCAGCCCCTTCAGGCCGTCGACCACGGCGATCAGGATGTCCTGGCAGCCGCGCGTCTTCAGTTCGTTGAACACCTTGAGCCAGAACTTGGCGCCCTCGGTCTGCTCGATCCAGAGGCCCAGCACGTCGCGCTGGCCGTCGGCCTGGATGCCCAAGGCCAGATAGACCGCCTTGTTGCTGACCACGCCGTCGTCGCGGATCTTGACCCGCAGCGCATCGAAGAACACCACCGGGTACATCGTTTCGAGCGGGCGGCTCTGCCAGCTCAGCGCCTCGGCCATCACCTCGTCGGTGACCGAGCTGATGAAGTCGGGCGACACTTCGGTGCCGTAGTGCTCGGCCAGAAACCCTTGAATCTCGCGCACGCTCATGCCGCGCGCGTACATCGCGATGATGCGCTCGTCGAAGCCGGTGAAGCGGCGTTCGTGCTTGGGAATCAGGATCGGCTCGAAGCTGCCATCGCGGTCACGAGGCACCTCGACCCGGACCGGGCCGCGATCGGTGATGACGGTCTTGCCGCTGGCGCCGTTGCGTTCGTTGGCCTGGCCGGGCGGCTTGGACTGGCCCGGCTGATAGGCCCAGATGCAGATTCATCTCGGCGCCCATTGCGCGTTCGATGAGCGCCTTGTTGAACGCCAGCATCAGGTCCTGCACCTCAGCCGGCGTCATTGGCCCCTTGACAAGTTGGTCCAGCAGTTCCTTGGGCAGTTCAGGCAGCGGCCCTCGGGCCGCTGCCTGCGAGGCCACCGTTCGTCTCTTCTTCTTCATCGGCATACCCATGATTTTTAACCCTCATGATATGCCTCGCCCACAAAATGACGGATAGGTCCGATCGCTTTGTATTTGTTGTGGTTACACGGCTTCCCCCGCCGCGAATGCTATCCTCTCGTCCGCAAAACCCGCCTCACCCCTGCGAGATTCATTCATGACCCGACTGATCAAGCGCGCGTCCGCCGAGGCGCGCGCATTCAAGCGCGACGAGCCGTCCGCGTACAACGGCTCCTCGAAACTCAAGCCGCCGCGCGTGAAGCGCCGCGCGGACATCGACGAACACGACGACGTGCCCGTCCTCGACGCGCCGCGCAAGCCGCGCTTCGCGCCGGTGACGTTCTCCGAGGAGCGCGGCGTGCGCTACCTGCACTTCGGCACCGAATGGGTGCAGGGCGCGATGCGGATCTCGAAGCCGCTCCATATCGAGCTCGAATATGCGCAGCAGATGATGGCCTGGCTGCTGTTCCTCGAAACGCCCGCGCGCATCGTGCAGCTCGGGCTCGGCACGGGCGCCCTGACCAAGTTCGCGCACCGCTTCCTGCCGCACGCGAAGGTCGAGGCGGTCGAGCTGAACCCGGCCGTGATCGTCGCCGCGCGCACGATGTTCGCGCTGCCGTCCGACGACGCGCGCCTCGCCGTCCACGAAGCGGACGCGTGGGACTTCGTCAACGACGCGGCCAACCGCGGCACCACGGGCGCGATCCAGATCGACCTGTACGATGCGACCGCGCGCGGCCCGGTGCTCGACAGCGTCGCGTTCTACCGCGCGGTGCGCGGCTGCCTCGCCGACGCGGGCATCGCGACGATCAACCTGTTCGGCGATCATCCGAGCTTCGTGCGCAACATGAAGCACCTGAACGCGGCGTTCGACAATCGCGTGATCGCGCTGCCGGAAGTGCACGACGGCAACCGGATCGCGCTCGCGTTCTCGGGGCCCGCGCTCGACGTGACGTTCGCGCAGCTCGACGCGCGCGCGAAAGTGATCGAGGCGGCCGTCGACCTGCCCGCGCGCAAGTGGGTGAAAGCTTTGAAAGCATCGGTCGCGCCGAACGCGGCGTCGTTCTCGATCTGACGCCTCATGCGCCGGCCGAATGCCGGCGCGAGCGCGCGACAGGGACGGATCGTCCGGGTTCGTCCCCGCTTGACCGCGCTCACGCGGCTCCTATACTGGCGCGAAGCCAGGGGAGCCGCAGCTTACCCGTTTCGCCGCTCCTCTCGCCGCCGTACCCGTTCAAGACAAGAACTTCGATAACCGGGAATGATGAGGAGAGGTCATGGCTCACGATGCCGACGCCAACCGGGCCGCGAAGCGCTGGCTCTGGCTGCTGGTGCTGCCGCCGATCGCGATGGTCTGGGTGCCGTCGTACAACAAGGTCGATCCGCAATGGCTCGGCTTTCCGTTCTTCTACTGGTACCAGCTTCTGTGGGTCCTCATTAGCGCGGTGATCACCGCGTTCGTCTACCTCAAGACCAAGAACGCGTGGACGGGGGGCGGCACGCAAGGAGGCCGTCGATGAACCTTGCCGCGACCTTCGTTTTCGTCCTGCTCTTCATCGCCGTCACGATCATCGGCTTCCTCGCCGCGAACTGGCGGCGCGGCGATCTCGCGCATCTCGACGAGTGGGGCCTCGGCGGCCGCCGCTTCGGCACGATCGTCACGTGGTTCCTGCTCGGCGGCGACCTCTATACCGCCTACACGTTCGTCGCGGTGCCGGCGCTCGTGTTCGGCGCGGGCGCGATGGGCTTCTTCGCGCTGCCGTATACGATCGTCATCTATCCGTTCGCGTTCGTCGTGTTCCCGAAGCTGTGGAGCGTCGCGAAGCGCTACGGCTACGTGACCGCCGCCGACTTCGTCAATGCGCGCTACGGCAGCCGGATGCTCGCGCTCGCGATCGCGGTGACGGGCATCGTCGCGACGATGCCGTACATCGCGCTGCAACTCGTCGGCATCGAGGTCGTGATCGGCGCGCTCGGCTTCGACACGACCGGCTTCGTCGGCGACCTGCCGCTCATCATCGCGTTCGCGATCCTCGCCGCGTACACGTACACGTCGGGCCTGCGCGCACCCGCGATGATCGCGATCGTGAAGGACGTGCTGATCTACGTCACGATCGCGGCGGCGGTCATCGTGATCCCAGCGAAGCTCGGCGGCTTCGGGCAGATCTTCGGCCACGTGCCGCCCGCGAAGCTGCTGCTGAAGGCGCCGGATGCGACGAGCCTGAACGGCTACAGCGCGTACGCATCGCTCGCGATCGGCTCGGCGCTCGCGCTGTTCCTGTATCCGCATTCGGTCACGGCGATCCTTTCGTCGTCGTCCGGCAACTCGATCCGCCGCAACATGGCGATGCTGCCCGCGTACTCGTTCGTGCTCGGCCTGCTCGCGCTGCTCGGCTACATGGCGCTCGCGTCGGGCGTGAAGGACATGCCGCAGTATGCGTCGTACTTCAAGGCGTTCGGCCCGAACTTCGCGGTGCCCGCGCTGTTCCTCGAGTATTTCCCGTCGTGGTTCGCCGGCGTCGCGTTCGCGGCGATCGGCATCGGCGCGCTGGTGCCGGCGGCGATCATGTCGATCGCGGCCGCGAACCTGTATACGCGCAACATCCACCGCGAGTTCGTCAACCGCAACATGACGCACGACCAGGAGACCCACGTCGCGAAGCTCGTGTCGCTGATCGTGAAGGTCGGGGCGGTCGCGTTCGTCATCGGCTTGCCGCTGACCTACGCGATCCAGCTGCAGCTGCTCGGCGGGATCTGGATCATCCAGACGCTGCCCGCGATCGTGCTCGGCCTCTACACGCGCGTGCTCGACTATCGCGGCCTGCTGCTCGGCTGGGCGGCAGGCATCGTGTGCGGCACATGGATGGCGATCTCGCTGAAGCTCGCGAGCTCGATCTTCACGATCCACCTGTTCGGCTATGCGATTCCCGGCTATGCGGCGGTGTGGTCGCTGGTCGTGAACCTCGTGGTCGCGATCGTCGCGAGCGTGCTCGTGCGGGTGACGGGGATGGCGCATGCGGAAGACCGCACGCGGCCGGAGGATTATCTCGACGTCGTCGAGAGCTGACGCACGTCGAACGCGCGGAAACGCAAGCGCCCGCCACCGGAAGGCGGCGGGCGATTTTTCTCGTCAGCCCGCTGCGCGCTTCGCGAGATCCTCGCGTTGCGACAGATCCTCGACGTTGATCATCCAGTGCACGCCGAAGCGGTCCTTCAGCATCCCGAAGCCGAGCGCCCAGAAAGTCTTCTGAAAGGGCATCGTCACTTCGCCGCCGTCGGCGAGCGCGTCGAACAGCTTCTTGCCTTCATCGACGCTCGCCGGGTTCAGCGACAGCGAATAGCCGCTGTGCGTGCCGCCCGTATTGCGGCAGTCGCCGTCCGAGCACATCAGCATCGAATCGCCGATCGTGAAGCTCGCATGCATGACCTTGTCCGCCATCTCGGGCGTGATCGGCTGGTCGGGGTTCGGCGGCGCATCCCTGAAGTGCATCTTGAACATCGTCTTCGCGCCGAGCGCCTTTTCGTAGAACTGAAGGGCAGCTTCGGCCTGGCCGTAGAAGGTCAGGTACGGTTGAACTTGCATCGTTGTCTCCTGTTCCGGGATGAGCGCCCGGGAAGCGGCCGGTGCGCCCGTGACGTGGATTGTAGTGCGTGGGTCTGACAGCGGGATGAAAAAACGGCCGCGAACGCAAGATTCGCGGCCGTTTCCGGCAAGACTGCTGACGGCTGTTGTCAGACTGGCTGCCGCCTGCTGACGTTCGGCGGGGTTCAGCGCAGCGCGTCGATCAGCTTCTCGAGCTTCACCGCGTCGGCGGCGAACGTGCGGATGCCTTCGGCGAGCTTCTCGGTCGCCATCGCGTCGTCGTTCAGCTGGAAGCGGAACGACGCCTCGTCGATCGCGACCCGTGCGGCGGGCGCATCCGTGAGCGCGTCCGGCGACAGCTTGCGCGTGACCGTCTCGTTGCTGTCCTGCAGCTTCTGCAGCAAATCGGGACTGATGGTCAGCAGGTCGCAGCCCGCGAGCTCGACGATCTGGCTCGTCGTGCGGAAGCTCGCGCCCATCACCTCGGTGTGGTAGTCGAAGGTCTTGTAGTACGTGTAGATGCGGCGCACCGACTGCACGCCCGGATCGTTCGCGCCGCCGTTCTTCGCTTCATCCCATTCGGCGCCGGCCTGCTTCTTGTACCAGTCGTAGATGCGGCCGACGAACGGCGAGATCAGCTGTGCGCCGGCTTCCGCGCACGCGGCGGCCTGCACCAGCGAGAAAAGCAGGGTCATGTTGCACTTGATCCCTTCCTTTTGCAGCACCTCGGCCGCGCAGACGCCTTCCCAGGTCGACGCGAGCTTGATCAGGATGCGCTCGCGGCCGATGCCGGCGGCTTCGTAGAGCTTGATCAGCTCGTGCGCCTTGTCGACGGAGCGCTTCGCGTCGAACGACAGGCGCGCGTCGACTTCGGTCGACACGCGGCCCGGAATCAGCTTCAGGATTTCGGTGCCGAATGCGATCAGCAGACGGTCGATGATGAAATCGGTGCTTTCGTTGCGGTGATCGCGGACGGTTTTTTCGAGGATCGGCTTGTACGCATCCTTCTGCACCGCCTTCAGGATCAGCGACGGGTTCGTGGTCGCGTCCCGCGGCTGGTATTGCGCGAGCTGCTGGAAATCGCCCGTGTCGGCGACGACGGTGGTGTACTGCTTCAGCTGGTCGAGTGCGGTAGTCATGGCGATTCGAGAAGAGGGCGCGATGCGCCGGGGTTCTCACGGGCCGCGCGAACGCGGCGGCGAAGCGAAGCGGCGCGCGGGGCGCCGGTTCCGATCCGCTATTCTAGGCCCGATTCGCGTCGCGCATCGGGTCGCCCATCGCGGCGCACATGTTTCGCATGGCAGACGAGCGCCGGGGCCGGTTTCGCCGCCGGCGCGAATGGTCCTTACGCGGGGCGGCGCGCGTTGAGGATCGCCTGCGTGACGACCCCGGCGACGAGCCCCCAGAACGCCGGGCCGATCGACAGCAGCGTGAGGCCCGACGCGGTGACCATGAACGTGACGAGCGCCGCTTCGCGCTGCCGCGCGTCCTGCATCGCGTTCGCCATGCCGCTCATGATCGAGCCCAACAGCGCGAGCGCGGCGACCGACACGACGAGCGCCTTCGGCAGCGCGGCGAACAGCGCCGCGATCGTCGCGCCGAAGATGCCCGCGATCAGGTAGAAGGTGCCGCACCACACCGCGGCCGTGTAGCGCTTCGCGCGGTCCTCGTGTGCCTCGGGGCCGGTGCAGATCGCCGCGGTGATCGCGGCGAGGTTCACGCCGTGCGAGCCGAACGGCGCGAGCGCGAGCGACGCGAGGCCCGTCGTCGCGATCAGCGGCGACGACGGCGTCGGGTAGCCGTCCGCGCGCAGCACCGCGATGCCCGGCACGTTCTGCGACGCCATCGCGACCACGAACAGCGGAATACCGATGCTGACGATCGACGCGAGCGAGAACGCGGGCATCGTGAACACGGGTTTCGCGAGCGCGATATGGAAGCGGCTGAAGTCGAGCAGCCCGAGGCCGCCCGCGACCGCCGTGCCGACGATCAGCGTCGTCACGATCGCGTAACGCGGCGCGAGCCGCTTGACGATCAGGTACGTGAAGAACATCGCGAGCACCAGCGCGGTCTGGTACTGCGCGGCGCGGAAGATCTCGATGCCGATCTCGAACAGGATGCCCGCGAGCAGCGCGGCGGCGATGCCGGCCGGGATCTTGCGCATCAGCGTGTCGAACAGGCCGCTCATGCCGACCGCGGTCAGCAGCAGCGCGCACACGATGAACGCGCCGATCGCCTCGGAGTACGGCACGCCGGGCAGCGACGCGACCAGCAGCGCCGCGCCGGGCGTCGACCACGCGACGACGACGGGCGCGCGAAAGCGCAGCGACAGGCCGATCGTCGTCACCGCCATGCCGATCGACAGCGCCCAGATCCACGACGAGATCTGCGCGTCGCTCAGGTGCGCGGCGCGGCCGGCCTGGAACATCAGCACGAGCGAGCTCGTGTAGCCGGTCATCATCGCGACGAAGCCGGCGACGAGCGCCGAGACCGACGTGTCAGAGAAGAAGCGACCGCTCGCGCGGCCCGCGCCCGCGGTGGACGACTGATTCATGGTTGACTCCGGAGAAGCGGGCCGCGCGGGCGGCCGCCGTTACTTGCTGAGTGCGCGCATCGCGGTTTCGAGCCCCGCGAGCGTGAGCGGATACATGCGCTGGCCGAGCAGGTCGCGGATGATCGCGACCGATTGCCGGTATTCCCATAGCCGCTCGGGCTCGGGGTTCAGCCACGCATGATGCGGGAACTGGTCGGCGAGCCGCCGCAGCCACACCGCGCCGGCCTCGGGGTTGTTGTATTCGACCGAGCCGCCCGGCTGCAGCACTTCGTACGGGCTCATCGTCGCATCGCCGACGAAGATCAGCTTGTAGTCGGGCGTGAACTTGTGCAGCACGTCCCACGTCGCGGTGCGTTCCGCGTGGCGGCGCCGGTTGTGCTTCCACAGGTGGTCGTACACGCAGTTGTGGAAGTAGTAGAACTCGAGGTGCTTGAATTCCGCCTTCGCGGCGGAGAACAGCTCTTCGGTGCGCTTGATGTGGTCGTCCATCGAGCCGCCGACGTCGAGCAGCATCAGCACCTTCACGTTGTTGTGGCGCTCGGGCACCATCCGCAAGTCGAGCCAGCCCGCGTTCGCCGCGGTGCTGCGGATCGTGCCGGGCAGGTCGAGCTCCTCGGCCGCGCCTTCGCGCGCGAAGCGGCGCAGCCGCCGCAGCGCGACCTTGATGTTGCGCGTGCCGATCTCGACCGAATCGTCGTAGTCGCGGAACGCGCGCGCTTCCCACACCTTGACCGCGGTGCGGTTGCCGTTCGACGGCCCGCCGATGCGCACGCCTTCCGGGTTGTAGCCGCCGTGGCCGAACGGCGAGGTGCCGCCGGTGCCGATCCACTTGTTGCCGCCTTCGTGCCGCTCCTTCTGCTCGTCGAGCAGCTGCTTCAGGCGCTCCATCAGCTTGTCGAGCCCGCCCATCGCCTCGATCTGCGCTTTCTCCTCGTCGCTCAGCTCGCGCTCGAGGCGCTTCTCGAGCCAGTCGAGCGGAATGTCGAACGCGTCGGACGGCAGCGCGGACACGCCGTGGAAGTACGCGCCGAACGCCTGGTCGAACTTGTCGAAGTACTGCTCGTCCTTCACGAGCGTCATCCGCGCGAGGTAATAGAACGCGTCGAGCGACGGCGCGATGAGTCCGGCCTTCAGCGATTCGAGCAGCGTCAGGTATTCCTTCACCGAGACGGGCAGCTTCGCTGCGCGCAGCGCGTAGAAGAAATTGAGCAACATGGCCGGGCCTTCGCGGAATGGGGGGCTTACCGGTTGTGCCGGTTCATGTAGACGAGCCGCTCGAACAGGCTCAGGTCCTGCTCGTTCTTCAGCAGCGCGCCCGCAAGCGGCGGCACGATCTGCTTGCGATCGGCGCCGCGCAGCGATTCCGGCGGAATGTTCTCGGCGAGCAGCAGCTTCAGCCAGTCGAGCAGCTCGGAGGTCGACGGCTTCTTCTTCAGGCCCGACACGCCGCGCAGCTCGAAGAAGCTCTCGAGCGCGGCATGCAGCAGCTCCTCGCGGATGTTCGGGTAGTGGACCGCGACGATCTTCTGCATCGTCGACGCGTCGGGGAACTGGATGTAGTGGAAGAAGCAGCGGCGCAGGAACGCGTCGGGCAGCTCCTTCTCGTTGTTCGACGTGATGATCACGAGCGGGCGGTGCTTCGCGCGCACGGTCTCGCGCGTCTCGTACACGTGGAACTCCATCCGGTCGAGCTCGCGCAGCAGGTCGTTCGGGAATTCGATGTCGGCCTTGTCGATCTCGTCGATCAGCAGCACGCTCGGGCGCTCGGCGTCGAACGCCTGCCACAGCACGCCCTTGACGATGTAGTTCGCGATGTCCTTCACGCGCTCGTCGCCGAGCTGCGAGTCGCGCAGCCGCGACACGGCGTCGTATTCGTACAGCCCCTGCTGCGCCTTCGTGGTCGACTTGATGTGCCACTGCAGCAGCGGCATGTCGAGGGCTGCTGCGACTTCCTCGGCGAGCATGGTCTTGCCGGTGCCGGGCTCGCCCTTGATCAGGAGCGGGCGTTGCAGCGTCAGCGCGGCGTTGACCGCGAGCTTCAGATCGTCGGTGGCGACGTAGTGCGAGGACCCTTCGAAACGCATGGCGGCGCTCTTCTCTATCGCGAAAAAAACCCAGTATAAGTCAGAAGGGCTGTCGGGTTCGGGCGTGGCCGCGTATCGTTGCGGGACCGCGGCGGGACCGCGGCGGGACGGGCCGGGAAGCCGTATGGACGCGTTCCCCGCCGTCGCGGTACAATCTGGCCGTTTTTTTGGCCTGCGTGGCGACCCGATAAGCAAAACGGCGCGGGCCGTTGCCGCTTTGGCGCCAGTTTCCCCTCAAGCTAGGTTACAAGAGCTATGAACAAATTCGTCGGCAAACACGTTGTTGTCGCAGCGCTCGTGGCGCTCGCGGGCAGCGCGCAGGCGGCCGGTGTGGTCGGCAACCCGAAGGACGGGGCGAGCAAGGCCGCCATGTGCATCGGCTGTCACGGCATCCAGGATTACCGCACCGCCTACCCGGAGGTCTACCGGGTGCCGGTTCTCGGCGGCCAGAACGAGCAATACCTCGCGAACGCGCTGCAGGCCTACCGCAAGAAGGACCGCCGTTTCCCGTCGATGAACGCGATCGCCGGTTCGCTGACGGACCAGGACATCGCCGATCTGGCGGCCTACTATGCCGCGCAGAAACCCGACTCGAAGGACAATCCCTACAAGTAAGCGCGCGCTTGCTGACCTCATACGCGGGATAGGAGCATTCATGAACAACGCATTCAAGACGGCGGCGGCGATCGCGTTCGCGGCCGGCCTCGCGATCGGCAGCGCGCACGCGGCCGACCTGTCGAAGGGCAAGGACCTGGTCGAATCGCACAACTGCGCAGCCTGCCACGGCGCGAAGATGAACCAGCCGATCAACGCGGAGTATCCGCGTCTCGCCGGCCAGCACGCCGACTACCTCGTCTGGGCGATGCGCCAGTACCAGATGGGCCTCACGAACCCGCTGCTCGGCCGCAACAACGCGATCATGCAGGCACAGGTTCAGAACCTGTCGGTCAGCGACATGAAGGACATCGCGGCCTACATCGAGTCGCTGAAGGGCGACCTGGTGTTCAAGAAGTAAGCGCCGGGGCCCGGACGGGCCCGTGCCGCAGAAGATACCCCGCCGAGGCGGGGTATTTTTTTATCCGCGTTCGGGTCGGCGTCCGGCAGGTTCAGTCGCGCGACGCGCGGCGCAGGATGCGCTGCAGGTACGCGTCCGAATCGGGCGGCGTGCCCGTGCGCTGCGCTTCCCAGATCGTCTCGCCGAGGCATTCCATGATCGCGTGCTGCGCTTCGTGCGTCGAGTCGAGCTTCGCCGCGAGCTTGTCGTGCGCGGCGCGGATTCCGGGCGGCTGGTCGATCGACAGCTGCTCGCTGATCGCGAGGTGCATCGACAGGTGCAGGAACGGATTCGTGCGGCCTTCCTCGGGCGTGTAGTTGCGCTCGGCGGCGCCGTCGGCGTCCGCGAGGTCGTCGTGGTATTCGGGGTGTTCGACGATCCAGTCGGCCGCGATCGCTTCGAGCGGCGTGAGGATTTCGCCGGCGCGCTGCTTGCGCCAGGTGTCGATGAAAAAGCGACGCACTTCGTCGCGACTCGGATTGAACATGGTGGGAAACGTCGTGATTCGCATCGGCGTGATGCCGCGTCGCGCATTGTACGCCGGGTCGGCGAGCGGTGCTGGCGGCGGGGGCGGGCGCGACGGGAAGCGGGAAGGCCGGGCGCGCGGGTAAGCGCGGGCTGGGCGGCGCGCCGAGCCGCCGATACACTCCTACGATTTCGGTATTTCGTCCACCTTCGCGCCGTCATGTCCTCCGCCCGTCCACCGTCCGCCGCCCTGCAGGGCACGCTCTATGTCGCGTTGTCCGCCGCTGCGTTCGGCGCGATGGCGATCTTCGGCCGCTATGCGTATGCAGGCGGCGTCGACGTGCTCGGGCTCCTGATCGTGCGCTTCGCAATCGGCGGCGCGGTGCTCGCCGCGATCGCAAGGCGCCGCGGCGTCGTGTGGCCGCGCGGTCGCGCGCTTGGCTCCCTCGTCGCAATGGGCGCGTTGGGCTACGTCGGCCAGTCGTTCTGCTATTTCAGCGCGTTGCAGCACGCGCAGGCGAGCCTCGTCGCGCTGCTGCTGTACCTGTATCCGGCGTTCGTCACGCTGCTCGCCGCATGGTGGCTCGGCGAGCGGCTCACGCGCGCCAAGGTCGTCGCGCTCGTGCTGTGCGTAGCGGGCTCGGCGCTGATGGTCGGCGGCGGTCATGGCGAGCCGCTCGGCATCGCGCTGGCGCTCGCCGCCGCGGTGATCTATTCGCTGTACATCGTTGCCGGCACCAAGGCGACGCGCGGCATCGACCCGCTCGCGACGACCGCCGTCATCTGCGCGTCCGCCACCGCGACGCTCGTGCTGATCGCCGTCGTGCGCGGCGCGGCGCTCGGCACGCCGCCGCACTGGCCCGCGACGGCGGGCGGCTGGGCGGCGATGCTGGCGATCGCGCTCGTGTCGACGGTCGCCGCGATGATCGCGTTCTTCGCGGGGCTCGAGCGGCTCGGCGCGGCGCGCACGTCGATGCTGTCGACGCTGGAGCCGGTCGTGACCGTCGCGCTCGCGGCGCTGCTGTTCGGCGAGGCGTTGTCGCCGATGCAGTGGGCGGGCGGCGTCGCGATTCTCGCGGCGGTGCTGGCGCTCGTGCGGGCGGGCGGCGCCGCCGCGGACGATGCGACGGCGACCTCCAACGCTTGATCGGGGCGGGTCGCGTGGACTCGGGGCCGCGGCTGCGCGCGGCGGGTCATTCAGTGGGCGGCGGGGTCTTCGGCCGGTACTCGCACAGCGGCTCGATCGCGCAGTGCCAGCATTCGGGCTTGCGCGCCTTGCACACGTAGCGGCCGTGCAGGATCAGCCAGTGATGCGCATCCTGCAGGAATTCCTTCGGCGTGAACTTCTCGAGCGCGGCCTCGACGGCCCGCACGTCCTTGCCGGGCGCGAGGCCGGTGCGGTTCGCGACGCGGAAGATGTGCGTGTCGACCGCGATCGTCGGATGGCCGAACGCGGTGTTGAGCACGACGTTGGCGGTCTTGCGGCCGACGCCCGGCAAGCTCTCGAGCGCCTCGCGATCGGCCGGCACTTCGCCGCCGTACTGCTCGAGCAGGATCCGGCACGCGGCGACCACGTTCTTCGCCTTGGTCCGGTACAGCCCGATCGTCTTGATGTACTCGGCGACGCCTTCCTCGCCGAGCGCGACAATTTGTCGCGGCGTGTTCGCGACCGGGAACATCTTGCGCATCGCCTTGTTGACCGACACGTCGGTCGCCTGCGCGGACAGCATCACGGCGATCAGCAGTTCGAACGGCGTCGAGTATTCGAGCTCGGTGGTCGGATTCGGATTGAGGCTCTGCAGCGTTTCGAAGATCGCACGTCGTTTGCTGGCGTTCATTGTGGTTTCTGGTCGGGTGGCGCGGACGGGCCGTCTTCCGGTTCGGACGAGCCTTCGCCGGCTTGCTCGGCCGCCTGCGCCTGCTGCTCGGCGAGCCGCTTGCGGCGCGCCTCGGCCGCATCGATCTGGGCCTGGACCGCGGGGCTCACGCCTTCGGTGTTCTTCGGCGCGCTGCCTTGCGCGGCCAGCTCGTCCTTCTTCTTGCGCGCGCGTTCGAGCGCGGCCGCGATGATCGCGCGTTTCTTCGCGTCGGCATCCGTGGCCGCGTCGGCCGCCGCGGGCTGCGTCGCGGCCGGTGTGGCCGACGCGGTAGCGCTCGCCGAGCGGCGCGCGGCCGCGCGCGCTTCGGCGGCCTCGCGCTCACGGCGCTGGCGCGCGAGCCGGCGGTCGTGGCGTTCGCGCGCGGCGTCGGCCTGCGCCTGCGTCCATGCGTCCCAGCCGGTGTGCTCGCCGGTGACGGGCAACATCGCGATGCAGTCGACCGGGCACGGCGGCACGCACAGGTCGCAGCCCGTGCAAAGCGACGCGATCACCGTGTGCATCTGCTTGGGCGCGCCGGCGATCGCATCGACCGGGCAGGCCTGCATGCAGAGCGTGCAGCCGATGCAGAGGTTTTCGTCGATCACCGCGACGGGGCGCGCCCGCTCGTCGCCGTTGACCGGATTCAGCGGAATCACGGGCTTGCCGAGCAGGCGGGCGAGGCGCGCGACGCCTTCGGCGCCGCCCGGCGGGCACTGGTTGTAGTTCGCGTCGCCGGCGGCGATGGCCTCGGCGTACGGGCGGCAACCGTTATAGCCGCACTTCGTGCATTGGGTCTGGGGCAGCAGATCTTCGATGCGATCCGCGAGTGTCTTGGAGTCGGTCACGGGGACAGCGGGCGCCGGTGCGCCGAATGTCTGCCGGCTACGGCGGGCGCGGCCGGCAAGGTTTGCCAAAGGAAGATTATCGCCGATTTCCCGCATTGCGCTTGACGCAGTCTGTGCGCATAATCGAAGCGCATTTTTGCAGGGGCGCAGCAGGGGGAACGCCGCAAGGCGTGCTTGTTCCAGTGTCGCCGGTGCCGACAAGGTGGGGCGACTGATCCGGATCACGCGGCTCACATAGCAAAACGCCACCATGAATCAGCCAAAAATCAAAAGAGATCCTGAAGGCACCCGCCGCCGCATCCTGATGGCGGCGGCCGAAGAATTCGCGAGTGGGGGCCTGTTCGGCGCGCGCGTCGATCAGATCGCGCGGCGGGCGGAAACCAATGAGCGCATGCTCTATTACTACTTCGGCAGCAAGGAGCAGCTGTTTACCGCCGTGCTCGAGCATGCGTTTTCCGCGCTGACCGAGGCCGAACGCGTGCTCGACCTGGACGGCGTCGCGCCGGTCGAGGCGGTCACGCGGCTCGCGCACTTCGTGTGGGACTACTACCGCGACCATCCCGAGCTGCTGCGGCTGATCAACAACGAAAACCTGCACGAAGCCCGCTATCTGCACAAGTCGACGCGGATCCGCGAAATGATCTCGCCGATCGTCACGATGCTCGGCAACGTGCTCACGCGCGGCCAGAAGGCCGGTCTGTTTCGCAGCGACGTCGATCCGCTGCGCTTCTACGTGACCCTGTCGGGGCTCGGCTACTACATCGTGTCGAACCGCTTCACGCTCGCCGCGACGCTCGGCCGCGACTTCAGCACGCCCGACGAGCGCGACGAGATGGTCAGAATGAACACCGAGCTGCTGCTCGCCTATCTGCTGCGGCGCTGACGAACGGTTTTCGGCCGCCGGAGGAAAAAACGCCGCCGTGCGCTGGCACGGCGGCGTTTTTCGTCTGGCGCGCCGGCGTCAGGCCGCCTTGCGGGTGCGGGCGGGCTTTGCGCGCGTGCCGACGCGCTTCGCGGCGGGGGCTTTCGCCGGGGCGGCCGCAGCGGGCGTCTTCGCGCGCGCGCGTTTCGCGGCGGCGGTCTTCGCGGACCCGGCCGGCGCATTCGCGGCCGGTACGGCGGCGAGCGGCGCGGCCGGTTGCGCATCCGGGCGATCCTTCGCGGCGCCGTGCTTCGGCTCCGGCGCGTGCTCGCGGATGAAGTCGCGTAGCTGCGGGTAAATGATCGTGCGCCAGCGGCGGCCCGAGAAAATCCCGTAGTGCCCGCACTTTTCGGCGGTCAGGTTGCGGCGCTGGTCCGGCGGGATGCCGGTGCACAGCTCGTGCGCGACGTGGGTCTGGCCGCTGCCGGAGATGTCGTCGAGCTCGCCCTCGATCGTCATCAGCGCGGTGTGCTTGATGTCCTGCGGGCGCACGAGCTCGCCGTCGATCTCCCACGTGCCTTCGGCAAGGCGGAACTCCTGGAACACGATGCGGATCGTCTCGAGGTAATACTCGGCGGCCATGTCGAGCACCGCGTTGTATTCGTCGTAGAAGTTGCGATGCGCTTCCGCGTCGTCTTCGTCGCCGCGCAGCAGGCTCTGGTAGAAGTCCCAGTGCGATGCCGCGTGCCGCTCCGGATTCATCGCGACGAAGCCCGCATGCTGCAGGAAGCCCGGATAGACGTGACGGCCTTCGCCCGGATAGTTCGCGGGCACCGTGTGAATCACGTTGTTCTCGAACCAGGAGATCGAATGCTGCGTCGCGAGCGAGTTCACCGACGTCGGGCTGAGGCGCGCGTCGATCGGCCCGCCCATCATCGTCATCGTGAGCGGCGTGTCCTCGCCGCGGCTCGCCATCAGCGAGATCGCCGCGAGCACCGGCACCGTCGGCTGGCATACCGAGATCACGTGCAGGTTGCGCGCGCCGATGTGGCGGATGAACTCCTGGATGTACGCGACGTAGTCGTGCAGGTGGAACGGGCCGGTCTCGACCGGCACCATCCGCGCGTCGATCCAGTCGGTGATGTAGACCTTGTGATCCTGCAGCAACGTGCGCACGGTGTCGCGCAGCAGCGTCGAGTGGTGGCCGGACAGCGGCGCGCAGACCAGCACGACCGGCTCGTCCTTCAGCTGGGTGACCGCGCCCGCGTCGTCCGAGTAGCGCTTGAAGCGCAGCAGGCGGCAGAACGGCTTCTCGACGATCGTCTGCTCGACGATCGGGATGTTGTGGCCGTCCTTGACGATCTGGTGCAGGTTGAATTCGGGCTTCTCGTAGTCCTTGCCGAGCCGGTACAGCAATTCGTACGCGGCGGCCATCCGCGTCGCTCCGGGCATCAGCGAGAGCGGGCTGGACGGATTGGCGAACGATTTCGACGCAGCCTGGGCCCAGGCCGTGAGCGGGCTCAGCATCGCCCGCTGGAATTCATGCAATTGGTAAAGCATGCAGACAACTCCCGCTTGGGGGACGGTGCGCGAGGGCGACGTTGGGTGTCGTGGCGCGCCGTGTGGGTCAGCGATCGGCCATGTTGCACCGCGGCCGGTCAATCGCCGTCGATCATATCGGACAACGTGGGGTGGTGCAATGCAACATTTCCCTGATTTTTCATGAATTTGTTGCCATTTGACGTTCTCTGAAGCCGCCTCGGCCACCCGCGTTCAGCGCCCCGCGGCGACCGCCGGCTCGGGCTGGCCGGCCGCGCGCGCCATTGCCTCCTCATGGTGCATCAGGTTCATCGCCGTGTGCACGAGCGCGACGTGCGAGAACGCCTGCGGGAAGTTGCCGACGAGGCGGCCCGCGACCGGGTCGTACTCCTCGGCGAGCAGCCCGAGGTCGTTCGACAGCGACAGCAGCCGGCGGAACAGGCGATGCGCTTCGTCGATCCGGCCGAGCAGCGCATACGCGTCGACGAGCCAGAAACTGCATGCGAGAAACGTGCCTTCGCCGGGCGGCAGGCCGTCGTCGTATTCGCTCGTGCGGTAGCGCAGCACGAGGCCGTCGTGCAGCAGTTCGCGTTCGATCGCGTCGATCGTGCCGACGATGCGCGGGTCGTCCGGCGGCAGGAAGCCGAGCTGCGGCAGCAGCAGCACGCTCGCGTCGAGCTCGTCGCTGCCGTAGCTCTGCGTGAATGCCTGCTTGTCCGCATGCCACGCGTTTGCGCAGACGTCCGCGTGGATCTGTTCGCGCAGGTCGCGCCAGCGCTCGAGCGAGCCGGGCAGGCGGAACATTTCCGCAGACTTGATCGCGCGGTCGAACGCGACCCACGCCATCACCTTCGAAAACGTGAAGTGGCGGCGGCCGCCGCGCGTTTCCCAGATGCCTTCGTCGGGCTGCCGCCAGATTTTCTCGAGATGGTCGAGCAGCGTGCACTGCACCGACCATACGGTGTCGTCGGCCTGCAGGCCGCCCACGCGCGCGAGGTGCAGCGCCGCCATCACTTCGCCGAACACGTCGAGCTGCAACTGGTTCGCGGCGCCGTTGCCGACCCGCACGGGCTTCGAATCCTGGTATCCGGGCAGCCAGTCGAGCTCCATTTCCGGCAGCCGGCGCTCGCCCGCGATCCCGTACATGATCTGAATCTGCTCGGGCGAGCCGGCCATCACGCGGCCGAGCCACGCGCGCCATGCGCGCGCCTCGTCGTAATGGCCGCCGCGCATCAGCGCGAGCAGCGTGATCGTCGCGTCGCGCAGCCAGCAGTAGCGGTAATCCCAGTTGCGGGTGCCGCCAAGGTGCTCGGGCAGCGACGTGGTCGGCGCCGCGACGATGCCGCCCGTCGGCTCGTACGCGAGCGCCTTCAGCGTGATCAGCGAGCGGCGCACCGCGGCTTCGTAGCGGCCGTGCACCTGGCAGCGCCCCGACCATTCGAGCCAGTAGTTCTCGGTGCGCCCGAGCATCGACAGCGGGTCGCGCGCGGGCGGCAGCCGCAGGTGCGACGGCGCGTAGCCGAGCGAGAACGGCACGCGTTCGTCGGCGCTCACCGTGAATTCGGCGAGCGTGTGCAGGTTCTTGCCGGTGAGCGGCACGCTCGTGCGCAGCACGACGGTGTCGGGCCCCGCGATCGCCTTCACGCCGTCCTCGCGCGACAGCTGCGTGACCCACGGAATCGAGAAGCCGTAGTCGAAGCGCAACACGAGCTCCATGCGCATCTTCATCGTGCCGTGCCGGCCGACGACGATCCGCACCAGCTCCGACCAGCCGTTGCCGGGCGGCATGAAATCGATCACGGTGACGGCGCCGTCGGCGCTCTCGTAATCGGTTTCGAGTATCAGTGTGTCGCCGCGATAGCGGCGCGTCGTGTGCGTGATCGCGACGTCGGCGGCCGGCGCGAGCAGCCAGCGGCCGTGCTCGGGCGTGCCGACGAGGGCCGCGAAACAGGCGCCCGAATCGAAGCGGGGCCAGCACAGCCAGTCGACGGAGCCGTCTTTCGCGATCAGCGCGGCCGTGTGGCCGTCGCCGACGAGGGCGTAGTCTTCGATCAGGGCGGGCATGGGCGGCGATCCTTGTTACGCGTTCACTATCCGGACGACGGCAGCCGGGCTTCACGTCCCGGCTTCGCGCCCCGTATACTCGGCCGGGCGGCGGAGCGCGCAACGGCCGGCGTTTCGTCACATATCAACACTTGACGCGGCTCGATGCAAGGAGGATTCAATGCCCAGCCGTTTACGCGCACGTGACGCGCGCGCTTCGACCCGAGGGTTTCCGCTTAGGCTCGCGCACTGGATGAAAGGTTTCGCGATCGTGCTTTCCTTATCCGCGACCCATGCGTTCGCGCAACAGTCCGCGACGGCGCCCGCGGACGGCGTCTACAATCTGCTGGTCGGCACCTACACGGACGGCGGCAGCGACGGGATCTACGTGTATCGCTTCGACACGAAGACGGGCAGCGTCGCGCCGGTGTCGTCGACGAAGACCGTCAATCCGTCGTACCTGTTGCCGAGCCGCGACGGCCGCACCGTATACGCGGTCAACGAGTTGCCCGGCGACAACGGTCCGGCCGGCCAGCGCGGCGGCATCAGCGCGTTCCGCTTCGACGCGAAGACGGGCGCGCTGGCGTTCATCAACCGCGTGTCGTCGGAAGGGAACGATCCGTGCTACCTGAGCCTGTCCCCGGACGGCAAGTACCTCGTGACCGCGAACTACTCGGTCGCGGCCGACCCGGGCGGCAGCTTCGCGGTGTTTCCGCTGCGCGAGGACGGCGCGGTGGGCCAGGCCGCGCTGACCGTGCATCACGCGGGCAGCGGGCCCGTGAAGGGGCGCCAGGACGGCGCGCACGCGCACTCGGCGGTGTTTTCGCCGGACGGTCGCATCCTGTTCGTGCAGGATCTCGGCGCGGACAGGATCTTCGGCTATCGTTACACGGTCGACGGCAGCCGCGGCCTGATCAGCCCGACCGACACGCGCTACACGCCCGTGAAGCCGGGTTCGGGCCCGCGCCACATGGTGTTCGACGCGAACGGCCGCTACGCGTACGTGACGAGCGAGCTGAACGCCGCGGTCGAGGTGTTCGGCCACCAGGACGGCAAGCTGACGCCGGTCCAGACCGTGCCGATGGCCGCGCCCGGCTTCAAGGGCAAGGTCGGCGGCGCGGCGCTCCACCTGTCGCCGGACGGCCGCTTCCTGTACGCGAGCAATCGCGGCGACGCGAACGAGATCGTCATCTACGCGGTGAACCCGGCCGACGGGCGCCTGAAGACGGTCGGCCGCCAATCGAGCCTCGGCAGGACGCCGCGCGAGTTCCTGATCGACCCGACCGGCCAGTGGCTGATCGTCGGCAACCAGGACAGCGACACGTTCTACGTGTTCAGGCGCGATGCGGAAACCGGCAGGCTCGACGCGAACCCGCAGAAGGTCACGGTCGGCAAGCCGGTCGATTTCAAGCTCGTTCCGGCGCTGTAAGACGCTTTACGCCGTAGATGCAAGAAGGGCGCTGCCGATGCAGCGCCCTTCTTGCTTGTGCGGGGGGCGGAGCGCCGCTTACTCCGCGGCGGCCGGCACCAGCACCTCGCGGCTGCCGTTGATGCCCATCGGCGACACGAGCCCGGCTGCCTCCATCTGCTCGACGAGGCGCGCGGCGCGGTTGTAGCCGATGCGCAGCTGCCGCTGCACCGACGAGATCGACGCGCGGCGCGTGCGCACGACGAACGCAACCGCCTCGTCGTACAGCGGGTCCGCTTCCGCGTCCGGCGCGTCGCCGAACAGGTCCTGCGCCGCGCCTTCCGACGCCGGGCCGTCGAGAATCCCTTCCTCGTACTGCGGCTCGCCGAACTGCTTCAGGTACTCGACGATCCGGTGCACTTCCTCGTCGGCGACGAACGCGCCGTGCACGCGCTGCGGGTAGCCGGTGCCCGGCGGCAGGAACAGCATGTCGCCCTGGCCGAGCAGCGACTCGGCGCCCATCTGGTCGAGGATCGTGCGCGAGTCGATCTTCGACGACACCTGGAACGCGACCCGGGTCGGGATGTTCGCCTTGATGAGGCCGGTGATCACGTCGACCGACGGACGCTGCGTCGCGAGGATCAGGTGGATGCCGGCCGCGCGCGCCTTCTGCGCAAGGCGGGCGATCAGCTCCTCGATCTTCTTGCCGGCGACCATCATCAGGTCGGCGAGCTCGTCGATCACGACGACGATCAGCGGCAGCGTCGACAGCGGCTCGGGATCTTCCGGCGTCAGCGAGAACGGGTTGCCGATCTTCTTTTCCTTCGCCTCGGCGTCGCGGATCTTCTGGTTGAAGCCGGCGAGGTTGCGCACGCCGACGGCCGACATCAGCCGGTAGCGCTTCTCCATCTCGCCGACGCACCAGGTGAGCGCGTTCGCGGCGAGCTTCATGTCGGTGACGACCGGCGCGAGCAGGTGCGGGATGCCTTCGTAGACCGACAGCTCGAGCATCTTCGGGTCGATCATGATGAGCCGCACGTCCTCGGGCGTCGCCTTGTACAGCAGCGACAGGATCATCGCGTTGATCGCGACCGACTTGCCCGAGCCCGTCGTGCCCGCGACGAGCATGTGCGGCGCCTTCGCGAGATCGGTGACGACCGGATGGCCGGTGATGTCCTTGCCCATCGCGATCGTGAGCTGCGACGTCGAATGCTGGTACTGGCGCGACGCGAGGATTTCCGACAGGCGGATCATCTGGCGTTTCGCGTTCGGCAGCTCGAGGCCCATGCAGGTCTTGCCGGGGATCGTCTCGACGACGCGGATCGACGTGAGGCCGAGGCCGCGCGACAGGTCCTTCATCAGGCCGACGATCTGGCTGCCGCGCACGCCGAGCGCGGGTTCGATCTCGAAGCGCGTGATCACCGGGCCGGCCGACGCGCCGACGACCGTCACCGGCACCTTGAATTCCTGCAGGCGCTGCTCGATCACCTGGCCGGTCTGGGCGAGCTGTTCGTCGGAGATCGTCTGGACGTCGTCCGATGCCGGTTCGAGCAGGTCGAGCGTCGGCAGCTCGACGCTGAACGTGGCCGGCGCGTGGAATTCGAATGCGTTCGGCCGCGGCTGGGGTGGGGGCGGCGCGGCAGGGGCGGCGTCGGGCGTCGGGGCGGCGATCGTTGCCGTGGGCGCTCCTGGCATGGACGTGCCGACGATTGCGGCGGCGGGCGCAGCCGGGGTGACCGGAACGGCTGCGGGTGCTGCCGGCGCGTCAGGCGCGGCGAATGCCGTGGCGGCAGGCACTGCAACGTGCGCCGGAGCGACCGTCGTCGTAGCGGGCGTCGCCAACGTTGCTCCGACGACTGTAGCAGCGGCTGTCGAAGCGGCCGTGTTTGCCGCCGGCACCGAGGGAATGGCGATTGCCGCAGTGGGTGCTGCGGCCTGCGCCGGAACGGCGGCCGCCGCCGCGGGCGTCGTCATCATCAGTGCCGGCGCACCGCCGATTACAGCGGCGGGTGCAGCGACAGACGCCGGAGCGGCAGCCATCGACGACGGCTGCGCGGGCGTGGCAGTTGTCGTGGCAGCGGAGTAGGGTTCTGCAGCGGGCATTACGCGTGCCGACGTGTCGACGATTGCGGCGGCAGGTACCGCAACGGTCGCCGTCGGGGTTGCCTGAGTGGAAGTTGTCGCCGCAGGCGTTGAGGGCGCAGCCGTGCCCGATGTCGCGGACAGGCCGTACAGCGACGGCGTGGCTGGCGTCGAGGACGAAAGCACCGGTGCAGTCGAAACGACCGGGGCAACCGGCGAGGGGGCTGCGGACGTCGGCGGGACGGCAGGCATGACAGTCCACCCGCTTGCGATGGACGGCGCCGACGGTTGTGCCGTCGCACTTGCGACTGCCGGTTGCTTGGTTGCGCCGGGCAGCCCTGCCGCACCTGCGGCGGGCGAATTCGTCAACGTCGACCAAGCGGGCGCGGCCGCCGGTGTGGGCACCGGTTCCGCGGCCGGTAAAGCGAACGACGGCGTCATGGCGGGTTCGACCGCCACCGAAGAGGGGAGACCTGCGCCCGCAATCTCGGACTTCGCTGCGCGATCGGTATCGTCCGGGCCCGCGGTCATTGCAGCCGCAGCGGCCGCGAGCGCGGCCGGTTCGATGGCGGACGCGTCGCCCGTTGCGACAGGCGTCGGCGCGGCCGCGGCGAGCGTACCGGCCGGTTGCGCCGTCGCGCCGGACGCGTGCGGCGGCGTAGTCGTTTCGGTCGCGGCCGTCGTCGCAACGGATGCGAAGGCCTCCGGGGCGGCGATGGATTCGGCACGCGACGCGTCGGCAATCGACGGCGCGACGACGTTTGCAGTCGACGCAGGCGTCACGGCGCTCGCTTCGACGGCTGCCGGCTTCGGAGGCGGCGCGGTTTGGGCGGCGTCCGACGGCACTTCTCCGAGCGGCGGGGCGGCCGACGCGGACGCGTCTGCGGCCTGCGTGGCGGCGACGTTCGTCGCGACCTCGGGGGCGTCGCTCGTCATGCCGGCCGGCGTGAACGTATCGGCCCCGGGGGCATCGGCGTTGCGCGCGACGGTAGCGGTTCCGACGAAGACCGCAGGAGCGGCATCGATCGCCGACTGCGCGGCCTTGGCCGATTCGGCCGGCTGAAGGTGCGCGCCGATTGCCCCGGCCGACGTCGTGGCGGCGTCGGCTTGCGGCGCAAGCGACGGCGTGTCGATCGCAGGCGTGTCGGCGGGCACTGCGTTGGCCGTTTCCGTCCCGGCGATGTCTTCCCACGGGGCGAGGTCGATCGGGGCGTCAGTTTGCGGCACGGATTGCGTATCGGTCGTCGTCGCGAAGCCGGTTTCGATTTCCTGAGCGGCGTCGTCGGCGCCCGTAATGATCGGCGTGTCGGCAACGGCATCGGTCGCTGCGGCGATTGTGTCCGGCGCTGCGTCGACCGTCGCTTCCGGTGCCGATGCTTCGACGCCGGCTGTCACGATGGCGTGCGCTTCGGACCGGATCTCCGGCGCGGCGGCGTCGGCCGGCGCGAACGCAGGCAGCACGATTGCATCGTCGTGGCCGATGTCCGCCTTGAGGTCGTCGGCAATGCGCGTGGATTCGTCCGTCTCCACGGCGGATGGCACGGAAACCAGCCCGGCGGATGCCGCCGGCCACCTCGACGCAGCGGCGCCTGCCGCCGCGGCTGCGCCGGCCAGCGGCGCAGCCGCGCGTGCGGCTTCGGCCGGCGTCGCGTTGGCCAGCGACGCCCATTGAGCGGTGCTGGCCTCGATCGAACGCAGCGTCTCGTGGACGCTCGGCGCGGGGGTAATCGGCGTCGCGGGTTTTTCGGTCCATGCGTAAAGCGGCGCGCGCGCAGGCACGGCCGGTCGCTGGCGGGGTACGGCGGGCGGCACGGGGGCGGTCGTCGTCGCGGCAGGCGGGCGCGACAGCGGCCGTGCCGGCGCAGCGCCGGTCGGGCGGGGCGCGACGGTTGCGCGCGGCGCGACCGGCTGCCGGGGCGTCACGGCAGGGCGCGCGGGCGTTGCCGGCGCCGGCCGGGGGCGGGCCGGCTCGAGCTCGAGCGGGGCCGGAGCGGGGCGCAGCGACTGGATGTTTGCTGCGGGGCGTGCAGGAGCCGCCGCGCCAACCGTGCCGGAGGTCGAAGAGGGCTTCGCCGGGCTTGCCGCGGGCGTCACGGCCGGCCGGCTCGTCGGCGCGGGCTTCAGCCAGCCGGTGGGCGCAACCGGCTCGGTGTGCGCCCGGGGCGCCGTCTGGCCGCGCGTTTTCGGGCGCGCTTGCGGATCGGGCTTCCAGAGCGTCGGGCGGGAAAACCGGCCGTTCTGCCGGGGCGCCATCGCGTTGACGGTATGCGCGGTGGTCGGCTGGACGTCGCCGGCGCGGCGCACGCGGCGCTCGTCGTCGCGATGCAGCGCGCTGCGCGGCAGGTCGGCGACGCCGCGCGCATCGTCGTCGCCGTTGCGCGACAGCCGAAGCCCGAACGACGTGTCGAGCCACGCGGCGACGCGTTGCCAGCCGATGCCGGTCAGCCAGGGCAGCCCCGCGAAGAACAGCACGACCATCGCGAGCGGCGTGCCGATGTGGCCGAGCACGCGCTCGAAGCCGGCGGACAGCGCATGGCCGAGCAGGTTGGCGTCGGCGCCGGACAGCGGGCTCGTCAGCGTGCAGCTCGCGACGAACACGCACGCGAAGCCGAGCCAGAGCCGGATCGAGCCGTGACCGGCGAGCCCGCCGCTGCCGGGCAGCATCGCTTTCGCGAGGCGCCAGATGAGAGGGATGAACCAGACGGCGGAGACGCCGAACCAGCCGAGGACAACCGTGTGCATGCTTTGAAACAGGAGTGGAGCGGGGAGCGCGGTGCGCGACCCGCCGAGTTTAACCGGCTGACGATGCAGAAGACTTTAAAAGACGATCAGACGCGCCGCCGTGGGGCGCGCGTGCGTGACGCTTCACGCGGCGGGACGCGGTTAGCCGGACGCGGTCGGCCAGACGCGGTCGGCCAGACGTCTTCCACGCGGGCCGCCGCATTACGGGCCGCGGCGCGTGAAGGTCAGCGTCGCGCCGCCGTCGGTCACGAGCAGCAGCTGCTGCGGCGCGCGCATCTGCACGCCGGCCTTCGCGACGTGCGCGAGCGCGTCGAGGTACGCGCGTTCGAGCTGGCCGCCGAGCGTGCCGGCGCAGGCCATTCGCGTGCCCGCGAGCGGGCCGAAGCTCAGCACGCCGTTCTTCACGTCGTAGGTGCCCATGTAGCGGTTGCAGCCGGAAAAGCCGCTCGCGCGGCGCACGCCGGACTCGGTGGACAGCGCGAGCTTGATCGGCTCGCCGTTGTCGCCGTGCGGGATCGTCCGCGGCGTGCCGTCGGCGTTCTGCCAGCCGGTGAGCTCCCAGCTCGTGTCGTCGAGCAGCTGGACGGCGGCGGGATTGAACGGATCGGGCGCGGGGGCGCTGGCGTCGGGGTGCGTCGGCATCGAGCAGGCAGCGAGAAGCGTGGCAAGCGTCAAAGCGCAGAGCGGCGCGCGCAACGGGCGAAACGGGCGGGTGCGCGTGCGTGCGGCTGCGATCGGTTGGGACATGAGCCTCGTTCCTCATCATCGGGTTCTGAACAAGGCGTAAGAGTAACGCACTCGCGTCGCGTCAGGCGAGGCGACCGTGCGCGCACGAAAACGTTCTCGGCCCGCCGGCGCGTCGCGCGCGGCGACGCGAAACCGGCCCGAATGCGGCCCGAATGCGGCCGGACCGGCGTCGATGCGCGTGGTAGCATCGCAGTCGTTTTCGACCTCCAACCAGAAGCGGGAAATCACATGCAGATCGGTCAGCGGCTCGGTACGCCGCTTTCGTCCTCGGCCACGCGCGTCATGCTGCTCGGCGCCGGCGAACTCGGCAAGGAAGTCATCATCGCGTTGCAGCGGCTCGGCATCGAGGTGATCGCAGTCGACCGCTATCCGGACGCGCCCGGGCACCAGGTCGCGCACCGCGCGCACGTGATCGACATGACCGACGCCGATGCGCTGCGCGCGCTCGTCGAGGCCGAGCGTCCGCACCTGATCGTCCCCGAGATCGAGGCGATCGCGACCGATGCGCTCGCGGCGATCGAGGCAGCAGGCATCGCCGAGGTGATCCCGACCGCGCGTGCGACCCAGCTCACGATGAACCGCGAGGGCATCCGCCGGCTCGCCGCCGAGGAGCTGGGCCTGCCGACGTCGCCGTACGCGTTCGCGCAGTCGTTCGACGAGTTCAGGGCCGCCGTCGCGAAGATCGGCATGCCGTGCGTCGTGAAGCCGGTGATGTCGTCGTCGGGCAAGGGCCAGTCGGTCGTGCGCAGCGAAGCGGACGTCGAACCCGCGTGGCAGTACGCGCTGGCGGGCGGGCGCGTGAATCACGGGCGCGTGATCGTCGAGGGCTTCGTGGATTTCGACTACGAGATCACGCAGCTCACGGTGCGCGCGATCGATCCGGCCAGCGGCGACACGCGAACCTATTTCTGCGAGCCGGTCGGCCACGTGCAGGTCGCGGGCGACTACGTCGAGTCGTGGCAGCCGCAGCCGATGTCCGCGGCGGCGCTCGCGCGTTCGCGCGAGATCGCGCACAAGGTCACCGAGGCGCTCGGCGGGCGCGGGCTGTTCGGCGTCGAGCTGTTCGTGCGCGGCGACGAAGTGTGGTTCTCCGAAGTGAGCCCGCGGCCGCACGACACGGGCCTCGTCACGCTCGCGTCGCAGCGCCAGTCGGAATTCGAGCTGCACGCGCGCGCGATCCTCGGCCTGCCGGTCGATCCGGCGCTCGGTTCGCCGGCCGCCTCGGCGGTGATCTACGGCGAGCTCGACGAGCGCGGCATCGCGTTCGAGGGCGTGCGCGACGCGCTGGCGGTGCCGGGCGCCGACCTGCGCCTGTTCGGCAAGCCGGAGAGCTTCGCGAAGCGGCGCATGGGCGTCGCGCTCGCGACCGGCGCCGACATCGACGAAGCCCGCGACCGCGCGAAGCGCGCCGCCGCGGCCGTCAAGCCCGTTTCCGGGCGCTGACGCCGCGCGAACACCGGCGCGCCCGCGCGGGCGCGCCTGCTCGCAACAACGTCTCGTGAGAGGACCTGCATGATTCGTCAAACCCTCGCCGCGCTCGCGCTGGCCGGACTGTCCGTTTCCGCTGCGCAGGCCGCGCAGCTGACCGTCGAGGAGATCGACGCGGACGCGCGCCAGAACGCCGTCTACCAGTGCGCGAACCAGAAGCAGCCGGTGCGCGTGTCGTACTGGCTCGCCGGCAACGGCCAAAGCTTCGCGCTCGTGCCGGTCAACGGCCAGCGGCTGCTGTTCGTCGACACCGTGTCGGCGTCCGGCGTGCGCTACCAGGCCGGTCGCTATACGTGGTGGACCAAGGGCAAGGAGGCGACGCTGCGCGACGAGATTGCCGACGAGAAGGCGCCGCCGCTGCTGTCCGATTGCGTGCAGGTCGAGAAGAAAAAGAAGAAGGGGTGATGCGAGCGGGGCGGTTTGCCGGGGAGGACTCCCGGCCGAATCCGGACCGAACCTGCCTGCGGACCGTTGCGCCGGCCGCGGCGCCTGAACGCCGGGTTTGAATGCCCGGTTTGACCGCTGCGCCCGGCTGTCACGGACACGTCGCCGCGCAGTGCTACAATACGGCCCTTTCCGCCGGCATTCGCGCCGGACGGAGTCCGCACGGCCCTGGGCCCTGATGGTCCATCGCGCCAGAGCGGCGCCGCGCGGCGCGCCGCGGCTCCGTCTACTTCCGAAATGTGATTTGCGCAGCGGCCCGCCGGGCCGAGCTGACGCGTGATGTCCCCGCCGCGCCTTTTGAGCGAAACGCCACCATGTCCGATTCTGTCGCCAAGCCAGTCGACGCAACCTTCGATCAATTCGGCCTTGCCGCCGACATCCTGAAAGCCATTGCGGAGCAGGGCTACACGACGCCGACGCCGATCCAGGCGCAGGCGATTCCGGTCGTGCTCGCCGGCCGCGACGTCATGGGCGCCGCGCAAACGGGCACCGGCAAGACCGCGAGCTTCTCGCTGCCGATCCTCCAGCGCCTGCTGCCGCAGGCCAACACGAGCGCATCGCCCGCGCGCCACCCGGTGCGCGCGCTGATCCTCACGCCGACCCGCGAGCTCGCCGACCAGGTCGCCGCGAACGTGCATGCGTACGGGAAGCACACGCCGCTGCGCAGCGCGGTGGTGTTCGGCGGCGTCGACATGAACCCGCAGATGGCCGAGCTGCGCCGCGGCGTCGAGATCCTGATCGCGACGCCGGGCCGCCTGCTCGACCATGTGCAGCAGAAGACCGCGAACCTCGGGCAGGTGCAGATGCTCGTGCTCGACGAGGCCGACCGGATGCTCGACATGGGCTTCCTGCCGGACCTGCAGCGCATCCTGAACCTGCTGCCGAAGGAGCGCCAGACGCTGCTGTTCTCGGCGACGTTCTCGCCGGAAATCAAGAAGCTCGCGTCGACCTACCTGCGCAACCCGCAGACGATCGAGGTCGCGCGCAGCAACTCGACGAACGCGAACGTCACGCAGATCGTCTACGACGTCGCCGAGGGCGACAAGCAGGCGGCCGTCGTGCAGTTGCTGCGCAGTCGCGGGCTCAAGCAGGTGATCGTGTTCTGCAACAGCAAGATCGGCGCGAGCCGGCTCGCGCGCAACCTCGAGCGCGACGGCGTGGTCGCGTCGGCGATCCACGGCGACAAGACGCAGATCGAGCGGATGCAGGCGCTCGACGCGTTCAAGCGCGGCGAAATCGAGGCGCTCGTCGCGACCGACGTGGCTGCGCGCGGCCTCGACATCGCCGAGCTGCCGGCCGTGATCAACTTCGACCTGCCGTTCAATGCCGAAGACTACGTGCACCGGATCGGCCGTACCGGCCGCGCGGGTGCGACCGGCGACGCACTGTCGCTGTGCAGCCCGAATGAGCGCAAGCAGCTCGCCGACATCGAAAAGCTGATCAAGCGTCCGCTCGAGGTGCAGACGCTGGCGATCGACAAGCCGGCGCGGCACCGTCACGACGAGCGCGGCAGTGAGCGTGGCGGCGAACGCGGCGGCCGGCGCGAGCGCGACGAGCATCGCGGCGCAGCGGGGCGTCGCCCGGCCGGCGCCGAGCGCGGCCATCATCGCCGCCACGAGGCGCCGATCGACGATTTCTTCCTGAAGCCGTACGAGCCGTCGGCGTCGGCGAAGCAGCCGGAAGAGGCGAAGCCCGCGCCGCACGAGAAAAAGGGGCCGAAGCGCCAGGTGGCTGCGCTGCTCGGCGGGTTCGGGATGCCGCGCAAGCCGTCGGCGTAAGCGTAACAAGCGATCGGCCGCGATCGAAAGGTCGCGGCAAGGCGGGCGCATGCAGGCAGCATGTGCCCGTTTTTCATTTGCGGGGGCGCAAGGCCGTCCCGGAATCGCTGAGAATCGGTGCCGGATCGATTGCGGCGGCGCAGGGCGACGCCCGCGTCGGCGCGCGAGCTAGTTCGCCCGAGGCCCGAAGCGCCGCGCCCACGCGGCCGTTGCCGCTGCGAGGAACGCGTCGAGCGTTGCGCCCGGCAGCGCGCCGTGGTCGGGCGCCAGGCCGAGATGGGCGGCCGCGGCTTGCAGCGCGGGCAGCGGATCGTCGCGTTCGAGCGCGATCGCGCCGGTCTGCTTGCTGAGCTTCTCGCCGTTCGCGTCGACGACGACCGGCACGTGCAGGTACGACGGCGTCGGCGCGCCGAGGCAGCGCTGCAGGTAGATCTGCCGCGCGGTCGAGTCGAGCAGGTCGGCGCCGCGCACGACGTGCGTGATGCCCGCATCGGCGTCGTCGACGACGACCGCGAGCTGGTAGGCCCACAGGCCGTCCGCGCGTTTCAGCACGAAGTCGCCGACCTCGGTGGCGAGATTCTGCGATTGCGTGTGCTGCCAGCGATCGTCGAACGTGACGATCGCGGCGTCGCCGTCCGGCACGCGCAGCCGCCATGCGCGCGCGGGCTTGCCGTGCAGGCCCGATCGGCAGGTGCCCGGGTAGGCGAGCGTCGTGTGGCGTTCGTGCGCGGCGCGCAGCGAATCGGCGATTTCCTTGCGCGTGCAGCCGCACGGGTAGACGAGCCCCGCCGCCTTGAGCCGCTCGAGCGCGGCCGCGTAATCGGCCTCGCGAGTGCTCTGCCAGACGGGCGGCTCGTCCGGCGTCATGCCGAAATGCGCGAGCGTCGCGAGGATGTCCTCGGCCGCGCCGGGCACCGTGCGCGGCCCGTCGATGTCCTCCACGCGCACGAGCCATGCGCCGCCGTGCGCGCGCGCGTCGAGCCAGCTCGCGAGCGCACCGACGAGCGAGCCGAAATGCAGCGGCCCGGTCGGCGACGGCGCGAAGCGGCCGCGATAGCCGTTCATCGATGGGCGGGCCGGAACGCGCTTACGCCGCGCGGACGTCGCTGGCGGCGTTCAGGCAGGCCGGGCAGGACTGGCCTGCCACGTAAGCCGGCGATTGCTGCTGTTCCGGCGTGACGACTGCGCGGCACGCGAAGCAGGTGACGTTCGCGGTCGGTTCGAGCTGCGGGTTCAGCGCGGTGCGATAGTCGAACACGAAGCAGTCGCCGTGATAGTGCGCGCCGCCGACTTCCTCGAAATACTTGAGGATGCCGCCTTCGAGCTGGTACACGTTGTCGATGCCGACGTCCTTCATGTGGATCGCCGCCTTCTCGCAGCGGATGCCGCCCGTGCAGAACGACACGATCGTCTTGCCTTCGAGGTCCGCGCGGTTCGCTTCGATGACGTCCGGGAGCTCGCTGAACTTGGTGATGCGGTAGTCGAGCGCGTTGTCGAACGTGCCGACGTCGACCTCGAATGCGTTGCGCGTATCGAGCATCACGACCGGGCGGCCCGCGTCGTCGTGGCCGCGGTCGAGCCAGGCCTTCAGCGTGCGCGCGTCGACGAACGGTGCGCGACCGAGCTCCGGCTTGATCGCCGGCTTCTTCATCGTGATGATCTCGCGCTTCAGGCGCACGAGCATGCGGCGGAACGGCTGCGCGTCGGACAGGCTTTCCTTGAACTGCAGCGTCGCGAACTTGCCTTCGAACAGCGGGTCGTGGCGGATGTAGTCGATGAACGCGTCGGCCGCTTCGCGCGGGCCGGCGATGAACAGGTTGATGCCTTCCGGCGCGAGCAGGATCGTGCCGCGCAGGCCGAGTTCGTTGCAGCGGGCGGTGACGAGCGGGCGCCACTGTTCGATCGCGTCGAGCGAGACGAAGTGGTAGGCGGCGAGATTGACGATACTCATGGTGGTCGAACGAGAGAGCGGCCGCGGCCGTGCGACGGTCGCACGGAGGCTTGCAAAAAAGGGTGCGAAGCCGGGCGGCGGATTCGAAAACCCGTATTATCCCGCAAACCGCGCGCCGGCCGGCATTCCGCCGTTCGGCCAACGGCGCGGCGCACGGTCGCGGGCATCGGCCGAACGGCCAGCGGGGGGATTTTTTGGGCAGCCCGCGCGGCGGGGCGGCTACAATAGCGCCCATGTCAGATCCCCGCTTCGTCCATCTTCGCGTTCACTCCGAATTCTCGATTGCCGACGGCATCGTGCGTCTCGACGACATCGTCAAGGCGGCGGCCGCGGACGGCCAGGGCGCGCTCGCCCTCACCGATCTCGGCAACGCGTTCGGCCTCGTCCGTTTCTACAAGGAAGCCCGCGGCAAGGGCATCAAGCCGATCGCCGGCTGCGACGTCTGGATCGCCAATCCCGACGATCGCGACAAGCCGTCGCGGCTGCTGCTGCTCGTCAAGGACAAGCGCGGCTACCTGAATCTCTGCGAGCTGCTGTCGAAGGCGTGGCTCACGAACCAGTACCGCGGCCGCGCGGAACTCGACGCGAGCTGGCTTGACGGCGAGCTCGCGCAAGGGCTGCTCGCCCTGTCGGGCGCGCAGCAGGGCGACATCGGCCTCGCGCTCGCGGCCGGCAACGAGGAGGCCGCGCGCCGTCACGCGCAGCGCTGGGCGAAGGTGTTCCCGGGCGGCTTCTACATCGAGCTGCAGCGCTATGGCCAGCCGGGCGCCGAGGCGTACATCCAGCAGGCGGCGACGCTCGCCGCGGAGCTGAAGCTGCCGGTCGTCGCGACGCATCCGACGCAGTTCATGACCGACGACGATTTCACCGCGCACGAGGCGCGCGTGTGCATTTCGGAAGGCGACATCCTCGCGAATCCGCGCCGCCAGAAGCGTTTCACGACCGACCAGTACTTCCGCACGCAGGACGACATGGCCGCGCTGTTCGCCGACCTGCCGTCCGCGGTCGCGAACACCGTCGAGATCGCGAAGCGCTGCAACCTGACGCTCGAGCTCGGCAAGCCGAAGCTGCCGCTGTTCCCGACGCCGGACGGCATGTCGCTCGACGACTACCTGATCCAGCTGTCGAAGGAGGGGCTCGAGAAGCGCCTCGTGCAGCTGTATCCGGACGAAGCCGAACGCGACGCGCAGCGCGACACGTATTACAAGCGCCTCGAATTCGAGTGCGGGACCATCACGAAGATGGGCTTCCCGGGCTACTTCCTGATCGTTGCCGACTTCATCAACTGGGCGAAGAACAACGGCGTGCCGGTCGGGCCGGGCCGGGGTTCGGGCGCGGGTTCGCTCGTTGCCTACGCGCTCGGCATCACCGACCTCGATCCGCTGCGCTACAACCTGCTGTTCGAGCGCTTCCTGAACCCGGAGCGGGTGTCGATGCCCGACTTCGACATCGACTTCTGCCAGCACGGCCGCGATCGCGTGATCCAGTACGTGAAGGAGAAGTACGGCGCGGACGCGGTGTCGCAAATCGCCACGTTCGGCACGATGGCCGCGAAGGCGGCCGTGCGCGACATCGGCCGCGTGCTCGACCTCGGCTACATGTTCACCGACGGCGTCGCGAAGCTGATCCCGTTCAAGCCGGGCAAGCACGTGACGATCGCCGACGCGATGAAGGAGGAGCCGCAGCTCCAGGAGCGCTACGACCACGAGGACGAAGTGCACCAGCTGCTCGACCTCGCGCAGCGCGTCGAGGGCCTGACGCGCAACGTCGGGATGCACGCGGGCGGCGTGCTGATCGCGCCCGGCAAGCTGACCGACTTCTGCCCGCTCTACACGCAGGGCGACGACGGCGGCGTCGTCAGCCAGTACGACAAGGACGACGTCGAAGCGGTCGGCCTCGTGAAGTTCGACTTTCTGGGCCTCACGACGCTGACGATCCTCGACTGGGCGGAGCGCTATATCCGCCGCCTCGATCCGTCGAAGGCCGACTGGTCGCTCGCGCAGGTGCCGCTCGACGATGCCGCGTCGTTCCAGATCCTCAAGAAGGCCAACACGGTCGCCGTGTTCCAGCTGGAAAGCCGCGGCATGCAGGGCATGCTGAAGGACGCGCAGCCGGACCGCTTCGAGGACATCATCGCGCTCGTGTCGTTGTACCGTCCGGGCCCGATGGACCTGATCCCGAGCTTCTGCGCCCGCAAGCACGGCCGCGAGAAGGTCGACTATCCGGACCCGCGCGTCGAACCCGTCCTGAAAGAGACCTACGGTATCATGGTCTATCAGGAGCAGGTGATGCAGATGGCGCAGATCATCGGCGGCTACTCGCTCGGCGGCGCGGACTTGCTGCGCCGCGCGATGGGCAAGAAGAAGCCCGAGGAGATGGCCGAGCATCGCGAGATCTTCGCCGCGGGCGCCGCGAAGAACGGCCTGTCCCGCGAGAAGTCCGACGAGATCTTCGACCTGATGGAGAAGTTCGCGGGCTACGGCTTCAACAAGTCGCACGCGGCGGCCTACGCGCTGCTCGCGTATTACACCGCGTGGCTGAAGGCGCACCATCCGGCCGAATTCATGGCGGCCAACATGACGCTCGCGATGGACGACACCGACAAGGTGAAGATCCTGTTCGACGATTGCGTCGTGAACAACCTGGCCGTGCTGCCGCCGGACATCAACCAGTCGCATTACCGGTTCGAGCCGGTCGCGGAAGCCGACGGCAAGCGCTCGCGCACGATCCGCTACGGGCTCGGCGCGGTGAAGGGCAGCGGCCAGAACGCGATCGAGGAAATCCTGCGCGCGCGCGAGGAGAAGCCGTTCGCCGACCTGTTCGACTTTTGCGAACGGATCGACCGGCGCGTCGTGAACCGCCGCACGATCGAGGCGCTGATTCGCGCCGGTGCGTTCGATTCGCTGAACGCGAACCGTGCGCAGCTGCTCGCGTCGGTGCCGCTCGCGATGGAAGCGGCCGACCAGGCCGAGGCGAATGCGATGCAGGCGGGCCTGTTCGACATGGGCGCCGAGTCGCCGCATGCGCATGCGCTCGTCGACGAGCCGGCCTGGGACGACAAGCGCCGCCTGCAGGAAGAGAAGGGCGCGCTCGGCTTCTACCTGTCCGGCCACCTGTTCGATGCGTATCGCGACGAGGTGCGCTGGTTCGTGCGCCAGAAGGTCGGCGAGCTGAAGGAGGGGCGCGACAAGGTCGTGGCCGGCATCATCGCGTCGCTGCGCACGCAGATGACCCAGCGCGGCAAGATGCTGATCGCGCTGCTCGACGACGGCACCGGCCAGTGCGAGATCACGATCTTCAACGAGCAGTTCGAGGCGAACAAGGCGCTGTTCAAGGAAGACGAGCTGCTGATCGTGCAGGGGCAGGCGCGCAACGATGCGTTCACGGGCGGCATCCGCTTCACGGCCGATACCGTGATGGATCTCGAGCGTGCGCGCAGCCGCTATGCGCAGGCCGTGCGTGTGACGATGAACGGCAGTGCGGATGCAGCCGTGCTGCGTCGCGTGCTCGAGCCGCACGTGTCGAAGGCCGATCCGGCCGCGGCGAACGCCGTCGAAGCGCCCGCGCCGCGCGGCGGCGGGCGCGACGGCGGCCGCCGGCAGCAGGCGCCGCTGCCGAACGGGCTCGCGGTCCAGATCCACTACAGCAATGCGCGCGCGCAAGGCGAGATGCGCCTTGGCGAAGCGTGGCGCGTGAAGCCGAGTGATACGCTGCTGGCCGAGCTGCGTGCGGCGTTCAGCGGCAGCGTGGTCGAGATCACCTACTGAGCGCGCGGCCGGGTGCCGGCCGCGCGACGCGGGCCGGCCCCGTCGCACCGGCGCCGGCCGCCGCCTACCACCCCGCGCCGGCAGGCGCAAAATCCTGTACATTGCCGGCTTTGTTTGCCAGCTAGACGGAACGATTGCCGTGGCCCTGTTTTCTTCCGCCCGCCCGCCCAGAACCATCCTCGTCGCCGCGCCGCGCCGCATCGGCGACGTGCTGCTGACGACGCCGCTCGTGCGCTCGCTGAAGGCCCGCTGGCCGGACGCGCAGATCGACATGCTGGTGTTTCGCGGCACCGAGGGCGTGCTCGAGCACAACCCGGACGTGCGCCGCGTGATCGTGGTCGCGCAGCGCGCCGGGTTTCGCGAGCGACTGCGCGACGCGCTGTCGATGTGGCGTCGCTACGATCTCGCGTGCGCGGCGCTGAGCTCCGACCGGCCGCGCTTCTATAGCTGGTTCGCGGGCCGCAAGCGGGTCGGCCTCGTCGATCCCGAGCGCGTCACGTGGCTGACGCGGATGATGCTGAACGGGATCGCGATCAACCACCACCAATCCGCGCATACCGTCGTCAGCACGCTCGCGCTCGCCCCCGTGATCGGCATCGAGCCGGTTTCCGAGGTCGTCGCGCCCGGCATCGGCGACGACCCCGCGCGGCGCGCCCGTTTCGACGCGCTGCTCGCCGAGTCGCCCGCGGTGCGCGACGGCAAGCCGCTCGTCGTCCTGCATCCGTATCCGATGTTCCGCTACAAGCAATGGCGGCTCGACGGCTGGGTCGAGATGATCGACTGGCTGCGCGGGCACGGCTTCGCGGTCGCGCTGTCGGGTGGTCCGGCCGACGGCGAGCGCGAGTATGCGGCGCGGGTCGCGGCCGAGGCGGGCGGGGACGTGCTGAATCTCGTCGGCCGCCTGACCTTCGGCGAGAGCGCGGAACTCGTGCGGCGCGCGCGGCTGTTCATCGGTCCCGATACGGGCGCAACGCACGTCGCCGCGGCGACCGGCACCGACACGATCGCCCTGTTCGGGCCGTCCGATCCGGTGCGCTGGGGGCCGTGGCCGCAGCACTGGCCCGCGACCGAGAACCCGTGGCCGCTGCGCGGCTCGGGGCGGCACGGGAACGTCTGGCTGCTGCAGGGCGAAGGCGATTGCGTGCCGTGCCGGCATGAGGGATGCGAGCGCCACGTCGAGAGCCGCAGCGACTGCCTCGTCAACCTGGGCGCGCAGCGCGTGAAGGCCGCGGCGGCCGAAATGCTCGGGCTGAGCGGGCCGGATGCGGCGGCGGTTGTCGACACGTCGCGGCTGCGGCGCGCCGAATCGAACTGAATCGCGCGGCGGCGCGAGCCCGCGCGTGACGTGAGCCGGCGCTAAGTGTTGTGCCGGATCGCCGACGTCTCGCGCGGCAGCGACTCGCCGCGCTCGGCACAGCCGAGCAGGATGCCCGCGAGCAGCACGATCAGGTGGCCTTCTGCGAAGTCGAGCAGCAGCGAATTCGCGACGCTGCCGATCGTGAAGATCGCGAGCCACGCGAGCAGCAGGTGCCGCGAGCGCGGATCGAGCGCGAGGCTGCCGCGCGCGATCTGCACGATCAGGTTGACGAACAGCAGCAGGCCGAGCGTGCCGAGCTGGACGGCCATCAGCAGGTATTCGTTGTGCGGATTCGACGTGAGCTGCCCTTCGGCGGCGCTCTTGCCGGCCGCCAGCTTCTGGAATTCGAACTCGAGGCCGCCCGCGCCGTAGCCGATCACCGGCCGCGCGCGATACAGCTCGAGCCCCTTCTTGTACCACTCGAGCCGCAGCCCGGTCGACGTGACGGCATCGTTCTGCCGGTATTCCCGCACTTCGGACGCGACCTGCGCGAGTCGCCCGCCGTGGGGCGTGCCCACGGCGACGGCGAGCACGGCCGCCGCGACGAACGCGCCCGCCGCGAGGCCCGCGCGCAGCGGCGACTGCCTGCGCAGCACGAGCAGCAGGCGCACCGCGACGACGCCGATCAGCAGCAGTGCGATCAGCTGGCCCGTGCGTCCCTGCAGCATCACGAACACGTATGCGAGCGACCACGCGGCGATGCCCGCGCAGGCGGCGCGCGTCAGCGCCGTGCGCGCCGACAGCGCGAGATCGGCCGCCTGGTAGAACAGCAGCGCGCCGAACATGCCGGCCGCGATGTGGTTCTTGAACACCCATGCGCGCGAGACCGGCAAGTCGGCCGCGTGCGCGGGCCCGATCGCGGTCAGCCCGAGATAGTTGGTCGTCGACAGCAGGAGGATCACGCACAGCGTGCCGAACCAGCAGCGCCGCACGATCGGCGCCCAGTTCGCCGCACGGCGGAACGCGATCACCGCAAACGGCAGCAACAGCAGCTTGTCGTATTTCGCAACCCAGCTCCATGCCTTGTCGTGCGGCGCGACCGTATACGCGACGCTCGCGGTCAGCGCGGCGAGCACGAGCAGCGCAGCGAGCGATGCGGGGTGGGTGACGAACGAGCGCAGATTGCGCCAGAACTCGGGCGTGACGACGAGCGCGACCGCGAACAGCGCGCAGAACACGTTGGTCAGCGCGGTCGACACGGGCACCATGCACAGCGCGGCGACGGCGAATGCGCGGGCGGCGGTCAGGCGCCGCGGCGCGGGGGCGGAAAACGATAGCATCGGAACCTGTCGGTTGGGCCGGTGGCGGCACGCATCACGGTGCCGCCCGCCGTGCGTCCCGGCAGCGGGGCCGGGCCAAACCGCGAAGTATACGCGAACCGCCGGGCGTTTCCGGACGGTCGACGGGGCCGGATCAGCTGAACGCCCGCTTGATCCTCGAGCGCAGCAGCGCGCGTTTCAGGCCACCGGCGACAGGCGGCGTATCGAGCGCGACGCGCGTGCCGGCCGGTTCGCCGCGATGCAGGTAGTAGCGGTCGAAGGTTGCCTGCGTCATCCCCCATTTGTTGAGGAACTGGCGGCGTCCGTCGTTCTTGACGATCTTGCCGGTGCTCTTCTGCTGGAAGTGGTAGACGAGGCTGTCGCCGGCGCCGAGGAAGATCCGGCAGCCGGCGTCCCAGAATTTCATCGAGAAGTCGTTGTCGCTGCTCATGCCGGGCGACAGCTCGCTGCTGTAGCCGCCGATGCGGTTCCACCAGTCGCGGTGCACGAGCGTGGGCGGCCAGGTCGAGCCGAGCCAGTCGGCGCGCGCGAGCTTCGGCGCGGCCGCGACGAGTCCCGCCGCGTCGAAATGCTCGGCGTCCCGGCCGAAATCGCCGACGACGACGCACGGGTTGCGCGTGTCGACCGGCTCGACCATCGTGCCGGACAGCATGAACAGGTCGGTCGGCATCTGCTCGATGCGCCGCACGAGCGCGGCATCCCAGCCGGGAAGGCAATACATGTCGTCGTTCATGTAGACGACGTAGTCGCGCGTCGCGCGCGCCGCGGCGAGGTTCACCGCGTGGCAGATGCCGATGTTCGCCGGCGACGCCGTGTGCTCGATGCCTTCGCTGCGCACCCAGTCGAGCGTGCCGTCCGAGCCGTCGTTCACGTGCACGATGATCTGGTGTTCGTGCGCGGAGTGGCGGCGCAGGCTGTCGACGACAAGCTTGAGGTACGGCAGGTTGTTCCAGGTCGGGATGATGATGGAGAACATGGCGGTCGGATTCGGTGGTCGTCGTGTCGGGCGGCGCGGCCTCGTCGGCATGCGCGCCGCGCGGGCAGGCCGGCATTGTAACGCCGGGCGGGGCGGGCGCCGCCGGCGGCGCAGCGGCGGATGAGCCGGCGTCAGCGCGCCGGCTCGTGGCCGAGCTTCAGGAAGCGGTAGTAGACGGTCTCCGCGTTGAAGACCGCGATCATGAAGCCCGCGCGCCCGTCGAGAAAGCCGCGCCGGAGCACGTAGGTGCGCAGGAATGCCCACGCGCCGCGCGCGAGCGCCTTGCCGAAGCCGCCGCGCTGGCCGGCCGCGCGGCGCTGGCGCGCGCCGGCCGTCGAGTACGCGTCGAGCTTGCGCACGACGGTCTCGAAATCCTCGTACGAGTAATGCATCAGCTTGCCGGACAGGCGCTGCGCGGGCGTGTCGAACACGAGCCGCTCGTGCACGAGATCGTCGGAGAAGCGTGCGCTGCCGCGGCGGAACAGGCGCGGCACCCAGTCCGGATACCAGCCGCTGTGGTGGACCCACTGGCCGCAGAAGCTCGACAGCCGGTCGAGCGCGTAGACCTGCGCGGCCGGCGTCCGGATCGCGGCGCGGATCGACTGCGCGAGTTCGGGACTGACGATCTCGTCGGTGTCGAGCGACAGGATCCAGTCGGTGGCCAGCGCGTCGAGCGCGCGGTTCTTCTGCGGGCCGAAGCCGGGCCAGTCGCGCGCGACGATCACGCGCGCGCCGTGCGCCTGCGCGATCGCGACGGTGTCGTCGGTGCTGCCGCCGTCGATCACGACGATGTCGTCGGCGAAGGCCAGCGCATCGAGGCATTGGGCGAGCCGCGCGGACGCGTTGAGGGCGATGAGAGCGACGCCGAGGGTGGGTTCTGCCATGAAATCGTCGGAACTGCGGGTGGAACGGTGAGCGGCAGTATACCCGCGGCCCGGAGGCCGGCCGTGCCGGCAAGGGTGTGCGGCTATAATATCGGGCCTTTTCGGCACCCGCCCGGCGGGGTCGGAGTGCCGGTCGAAACCCGCCCGGGCGCCGCGCCGCGGCTCAAGAAGGATTGCCTTGGAAACCCAGAACACTCTTCGCAAATCGCTGAACGCCGGCGGCACGTCGCCGGTCACGGTCTTCAAGCGCCTGTGGCCGTACATCAAGCCGCTCGTCGGCATCGTGCTGCTCGCCGTCGTCACGATGGGCGTCGTCGCGGCGACGGAGGCCGGGATTCCGGCGCTGCTCAAGCCGCTCCTCGACCACGGCTTCGGCGCGCACGGCAGCGACCGCGCGAAGTGGTACGTGCCCGTCGCGGTGATCGGCCTCGCGCTCGTGCGCGGCGTGTCGCAGTACGCGTCGGGTTACCTGCTCAGCTACGTATCGAACCGCATCCTGCTGCAGCTGCGCCTGGAGATGTTCCAGCGAATGATCCATACGAGCGCGTCGTTCTTCCAGCGCGAGACCGCGAGCACGGTGATCAATGCGATCGTCTTCGAGGTGAACCAGATTCTCTCGGTGCTGACGGGCGTGATGGTCACGCTCGTGCGCGACTCGATGACGGTGATCTTCCTGCTCGGCTACCTGTTCTACCTGAACTGGCGGCTCACGCTGATCGTCGCGGTGATCCTGCCGGGCATCGGCTGGCTCGTCAGCAAGATCAACCGCCGGTTGCGCCGCCTGAACCGCGAGCACCAGACGCTCACCAACGACCTGTCGTACATCGTCGAGGAGACGGTGGGCGGCTACAAGGTCGTCAAGGTGCATAACGGCGAGCCGTACGAAATCGACCGCTTTACCGCGATGAGCAAGCGCCTGCGCGGCTATGCGATGCGGATGACGGTCTCGGGCGGCCTCGCGCAGCCGATCACGCAGTTTCTCGCGTCGATCGCGCTGGCGGTCGTGATCACGATCGCGGTCGTTCAATCGTCGAACGACCAGACGACGGTCGGCGGCTTCGTGGCGTTCGTGACGTCGATGCTGCTGGTGATCTCGCCGCTCAAGCACCTGATCGACGTGAACCAGCCGCTGCAGCGCGGGATGACGGCCGCCGAGCTGATCTTCGGCCTGATCGACGAGCCGGCCGAGCCGCAGGGCGGCGGCCGGCCGCTGCCGCACGCGCGCGGCGAGATCGAGTTCCGCGGCGTGACGTTCGACTACGGCGCGGCCGAGCGGCCGACGCTCGACCGGATCTCGTTCAAGGTCGCGCCGGGCGAGATGGTCGCGCTTGCGGGGCCGTCCGGCAGCGGCAAGACGACGCTCGTGAACCTGCTGCCGCGCTTCTTCGATCCGACCGGCGGCTCGGTTCTGCTCGACGGCGTGCCGATCGCCGACTACGACATCCATGCGCTGCGCAGCCAGATGGCGATGGTGAGCCAGGACGTCGTGCTGTTCAACGACACGATCGCCGCGAACGTCGCCTACGGACAGACGCCGGATCGCGCGCGCGTGCAGGCCGCGCTCGAGGCGGCGAACCTCGCGGACGCGGTCGCAGCGATGCCCGACGGGCTGGACACGGTCGTCGGCGGCAACGGGATGCGCTTGTCCGGCGGCCAGCGCCAGCGTCTCGCGATCGCGCGTGCGATCTACAAGGACGCGCCGATCCTGATCCTCGACGAAGCCACGTCGGCGCTCGATTCCGAATCGGAACGCCACGTGCAGGCGGCGCTCGAGCGGCTGATGGAAGGCCGCACGACGCTCGTGATCGCGCACCGGCTGTCGACGATCGAGCGCGCCGACCGCATCCTCGTGCTCGAGGCCGGCAAGATCGCCGAAGAGGGCTCCCACGACGAACTGCTGCGACACGGCGGCCTGTACGCTCACCTGCACCGCATCCAGTACCAGCAACAGGCGGCCTGACGGGCGCGCGGCGAGCCGCCGCGCGTCTGCCGTCACGCCGGCGTGATAGTCTTCACTGCGCAGTCCGCAGTCGTTTCATTCGACCGAACAACACGGAGGAAACGCATGAAGATGACGCACCGCATGATGTTTGTCGCATTGATCGCGGCGACTTTCACGGCGCCGCTCGCGATGGCCCAGGACGAGGACGGGAATGGCCACCACGGCGGCCCCGGGATGAAGCATGGTCATGGACCGAAGCATATGCCGCCCGGCCAGATGCGGCGCGGCGACGATGCGCCGCCGCGCTGGGCGGACGAGCCGCACCGCGAATGGCACAAGGGCGACCGGCTGCCGGACGAATTCCGCGACCGCCAGTACGTGGTCGACGACTGGCGCGGCTATCGCCTGAGCGCGCCGCCGCGCGGCTATCACTGGGTCGGCATCGGCGGGGACTACCTGCTCGTGCAGATCGGCTCGGGCGTCGTGCTGCGAGTCGGGCCGTAAGCGCCGCTCGCTGAGCCGGGCGTGCCAGCGTCCGGCGAAACCTTCCTTCCCCATTGCCGCGCTACGTGCGCGCCAGCCAGCGCCGCTCGATCTTCGACGTCGCCCAGCACACGCCGAGCGCGCACACCGTGCCGAGCGTCACCTCGCCGAGCCGCACGAGCGGAATGTCCCACAGCGGGCCGCTGCCCGGAAACAGCATCACGATCGTCGCGGTGACGCCGCCGAGCCGCGCCGCGCTGCCGACGTTCAGGCACCAGCAGCAGACGATCACGACCGCGACCGCGATCGCATAGGCGAGCATGTCGTGGCCGCCGCCCAGCGCGGCGCCCGCGAAGCCGAGCACGCCGCCGACCATCGCGCCGACGAACTGGTCGCGCGACAGCGACATCGTGTCCGCGTAGTTGTGCTGGGTGACCGCGATCGCGGTGATCGCGGCCCAGACCGCCTGCTCGGTGTGCAGCGCGCGGCCGATGCCGTAGGCGAGGCACGCGCCGCAGACGGCCTGCAGCGCCATCAGCCCGCCTTGCGCGAGCCGCTGGCGCAGCGACAGCCCCTTGAACAGGTCGAAGACCGACTGCTGGATCTGCTGCCGGGTTTCGTTGAGTGTCCTGAGCGTATTCATCGTCTGGCTGCCATGAATCGGGTGACGCGGGCGCCCGGCGTCAGTGCGCCTGTTCGGGCGACGCGGGGGCGGACGCCTCGGCCTGGTCGTCGCCGTTCTCGACGCGCGTTTCGGGCATCGCGAGCCACACGAGCAGCACCGCGAGCGCGCCGGCCGCGGCGAGCCCGAAGAAGCTGACCGCATTGCCGAAATGGTCGGCGATGTAGCCGGCCACGGCCGTGCTGAAGGTGGCGCCGATCCCCGCCGCGAGGCCGAACAGGCCGATGCACAGGTTGTAGCGGCCCTTGCCGCCCGCGACGTCCGCGGCGATCAGCGGCAGCATCACGCCGAACACGGCGGCGCTGATGCCGTCGAGCATCTGCACCGGCACGAGCAGGTACGGGCTGCTCACGCCGGCGAACAAGAGCGCGCGCACCGGCAGCGCCGAGAAGCCGAGCAGCAGGATCGGCCGGCGGCCCCAGCGCTGCGCGGAGCGGCCAACCCACGGCGACAGCATCGCGACGATCGCCTGCGGCACGATGATGCACGCGGCGATCACGAGCTGCACGTTCTCGCCCATGCCGGCCGTCACTTCGCCGGCCGCGAGGTTCAGCATCGCCGCGTTCGACAGGTGGAACAGCACGACGCACGCGGCGAAGGTCAGCATCCGCCGGTCGCGCAGCAGCTCGAGCAGCGTCTCGCGCTCCTCGCCGTCGTCCTTGTCGTCGTGCCTGGCGCCGACGTGCGGGATCACCGTATGGGTCGGCTGGATCATCGCGAGCGCGAACAGCGCGGGCAGCGCGAGCACGGCGGTCAGCCAGAACACCGCGCGCGCGGAGAAGTATTCGCCGGTGAGCCCCATCAGGCCCGCCGCGACCGCGCTGCCGATCGACGCCCAGCGCGCGTTGCGGCCGAGCCGGTCGCCGAGGTCCGCGCGGCCGACCAGCGAGAACGAGATCGCCGCCATCGCCGGCACCAGCATGCAGCTCGCGAAGCCGTGGAACACCTCGGCCGCGATCACCGGCACGATCGTCGGGCTGGCGGCCAGCAGCACCGCGGACAGGATGATCGCGGCGATCGCCCATGCGGCCGCGCCTTTCTTGTTCTTCAGCGCGTCGACGGCCGCGCCGCCCGGCACCTGGCTCACCATCGCGCTGATCGTGCCGATCGACAGCACCATGCCGATTTCGCCCTGCGTCCACTTGTGCGACGCGAGGTACGACGCGATGAACGGACCGAAGCCCGTTTGAACGTTTGCCACGAAGAAGTTGAGCCAGTCGAGCGCCCGGAGGCTGCGCACGCTGACGGTCTGGTGGATCGTCATCGCGTGGCACCCGCAGACGAGGCCGGCGCGGGGGCGGGCGGCGGCGAGACGGCGACGAGCGGCTTGTCTGCCGCGTAGGGCGGCGACGCCTTGATCTGCGCGTCGTTGAGGTCGAGCTGCGGGCGCAGCGTCTTGTCGCGCGTGACGAAGCGCAGCGCGGCCCAGTTCGCGGCGATCGAGCGGCGATCCGTGTTGACGAGCCCGCCGAGGTCGAGCACGACCGCCTGCGGTTGCGCGTCGCGGTCGATCAGCACGTCGACGACGCGGCCGATCTTCGTGCCGTTCGGCCGTTCGACGTCGCTGTCGAGCATCGGCAGGCGCGTGGCCGGCGACGCGGCGGACGAGCCGGACAGCGGCACCGCCTTCGGCCGGGCGGCCGGCGGCAGCTCGCCCGACGGCACGTCGAGCACGATCGGCTCGCGCTTGCCGCCCGGCAGGAAGCGGAACACGCTCCACGGGAAGCTGACCTTGCGGTCGCCGACGCCCATGAAGCCCTGCAGGTTGACGATCATCTCGCGCGGCTTGCCGCTCGGGTCGGTCACCATGTCGACCGCGCGGCCGATCACCTTGCCGCCGCGCCGCCGCACCTCGCTGTCGAGCAGCGCGTGGACCTCGTTGCGGTCGAGCGTGCGCGTCGCGACGAGCGGGGCCGGCGCGGGCGGCGCCGGCGGCGGCGATTCCGGACGCTGGACCGGCTTCGGCCGCGCGACTTCGCGTTGCGGCTTCTTCGGCGCCTCGGCTTCCGGCCGGACCGGCGCGGGCACGGGCGGCATCGTCAGCGGTTCGCCGGCGGTTTCCTCGACCGGCTCGACGAGCGCCTCGCTGATCGGCGCGGGCGGGTTCTGGGTCGGCAGCAGCCCGCAGCCGGACAGCAGCACGGCGGCGGCGAGGATCGGGAAGAGCGTCGTGGACGGGAATGACATGCGGGACGCGTGAAGCGGATATCCGCCGCTCATTGAAAACTCACTCCAAGGGTCGGGGGCGGGCCCGGAGGCACGCGGCTGGCGATGGAAGGCGGGTGCGTGCGGCGCACCACGCGAGGGGAGAGTTTACCGTGTCTCGCGGGAGAGGCCGAAGAACGGCGGGCGATCGACGCGAATCGGCGCGTGAGAGCCGCGTGCGGCGGCGCTCGCGCGGGCGTCGCCGCATCGCGGCGACCGGAGCCGGAAGGCCGGCGTGCCGGACCATGCGACATGGCGCCGCAGCGGCCGGCCCGGGGCGCGTGTGCGTCGATTCGCGCGACGCACGCGCGAAGGCTTACGCCTCCGGATACCAGGCGTCCGTGAAGTCGCTGACGGCGACGTCGGCCAGTTCGGGCCGGGCCTCGAGCCACCCGCGAACCGATTCGCGGTCCGCGTCGGTCGTCGTGCCGCGCGGCGCGCCGGAAATCACGTAGGCGCTGATGCCTTCGTCCGCGGACGCGACGGTCAGCAGCCCGTTCGCCTCGACGAAGTCGATGAATGCGTCGATCAGTTCGCCGCGCTGGAGGTCGCTCAGCTCGGTGCGGTATTGGGCCGATGCGCAGAAGGCCAGCTCCTGGAATTCGCCGATGTGGAGTTTCTTGCGCTGGCGGCGGTTGTGTTGCTTGCTCATGGTGCTTGATTGAATGCTGTAGGGATGGAAAAAAGAGGCTTCGTGCGGCGGGAGCGCGTGCGTTCACTTCACTTTACTTTACGCACTGCACATCCTTCCTGGGCACGGAGATGATCACCGGGTAGGTTCCGCGCTCGAGCTCCACGCGCGCGACCACGACCAGCGTCTGCGCGTCGCTGTCGTCGTAGACGCTGACCCGCTCGTGCCGAAGATACGTGACGCCGGTGCAGCCGGACGTGCGGCTGTCTTCGGAGACCTTGCAGTCGAGCGGATTGTCGGCGAGGTAGCGATACTTTTCCGGGGTCGCGAGGTATTCGCGCAGGCTTTGCGCGGATCCGCCGACACCGGTGACGGTCGCGATCGCGCACGATTGCTGCGACGCGTCGCCGGCGGCCGGCGTTTCGGCCGTTGCCGGCACGCTCGCGAACGCGAGCGCGGCGACGAATGATGTGGATGCGATGATGGACTTCATGGCGCGGTTACCCGTGTGCGGACTCAGCGCGGGATTGTAACCAACCCGCGCGGGGCGGGGTGTCGACAGGGCATCGCGCCGTGCGTCACATCAGCACGATGTCGTACTGCTCCTGGCTCAGATTCGACTCGACCTGCAGCGACACCGGCTTGCCGATGAAGTCGATCAGCATCGCGAGATGCTGCGATTCCTCGTCGAGGAACAGGTCGATCACCTGCTGCGCGGCGATCACGCGGAATTCGCGCGGATTGAACTGCCGCGACTCGCGCAGGATCTCGCGCAGGATGTCGTAGCACACGGTGCGCGACGTCTTCACCTGGCCCTTGCCCTGGCAGGTCGGGCACGGCTCGCACAGCACGTGCGCGAGCGATTCGCGCGTGCGCTTTCTCGTCATCTCGACGAGCCCGAGCTGCGAGAAGCCGTTGACGGTAACGCGCGTGCGATCGCGCGCGAGCGCCTTCTTCAGCTCGGCGAGCACCGCGTCGCGATGCTCGGCGTTCTCCATGTCGATGAAGTCGATGATGATGATCCCGCCGAGGTTGCGCAGCCGCAGCTGCCGCGCGATCGTGTGCGCGGCCTCGAGGTTGGTCTTGAAGATCGTGTCGTCGAAGTTGCGCGCGCCGACGTAGCCGCCCGTGTTCACGTCGATCGTCGTCATCGCCTCGGTCTGGTCGATCATCAGGTAGCCGCCCGACTTCAGGTCGACCCGCCGCGACAGCGCGCGCTGGATCTCCGTCTCGATGTTGTACAGGTCGAACAGCGGCCGCTCGCCGGTGTAGTGGTGCAGCTTCGGGCTCACGGCCGGCGTGAACTCGGCCGCGAATTCGGCGAGCCGCTGGTGCGTTTCGCGCGAATCGACCTGGATGCGCGACGTGTCGTCGTTGGCGAAATCGCGCAGCACGCGCTGCGCGAGGTCGAGATCCTGGTACAGCAGGCTCGTCGCCGGCAGCCGCTGCGCCTGGCCGACGATCGTCGCCCAGGTCTTGCGCAGGTAGGCGACGTCGCCGGCCAGCTCGTCGGAGGTCGCGTCCTCGGCGATCGTGCGCACGATGTAGCCGCCTTTCTCGTCCGCCGGGATCACCGCGGTCAGGCGCGCGCGCACCGCCTCGCGCTCGGCCTCGCTCTCGATCTTCTGCGAGATGCCGATGTGCGGCTCCTGCGGCAGGTAGACGAGCGTGCGGCCCGCGATGCTGACCTGCGTCGACAGCCGCGCGCCCTTCGTGCCGATCGGGTCCTTGATGACCTGGACCATCAGCGTCTGGCCCTCGAACACGGTCTTTTCGATCGGCTGATGCGGCGCGCTCGTGTGCGGTTCGCCGTTCAGGCGCGGCTGCCAGATGTCGGCGACGTGCAGGAACGCCGCGCGCTCGAGCCCGATGTCGATGAACGCCGACTGCATGCCGGGCAGCACGCGCACGACCTTGCCGAGATAGATGTTGCCGACGCGTCCGCGCGACAGCGTGCGCTCGACGTGAAGCTCCTGCACCGCGCCTTGCTGGACGAGTGCGACCCGCGTTTCCTGCGGCGTGATGTTGATCAGGATTTCTTCGTTCATGGCGGGATTCAGAAGTCGACGCGCGCGGCGCGCAGCAATGCTGCAGTCTCAAAAAGGGGCAGACCCATGATACCTGAATGGGAACCGGCGATTTGCTCGACGAATTCGGCCGCGCGCCCCTGGATCGCGTACGCGCCGGCCTTGCCGAACGGCTCGCCGGTCTCGACGTAGCGCGCGAACGCGTCGCGCGGCGCGGCCGCGAAGCGCACCGACGAGCGCGACAGCGCGGGCGGCAGCAGCGCGCCGCCCGCGTCGACCACGGCGACCGCGGTCAGCACTTCGTGCTCGCGCCCCGCGAGGCGGGTGAGCATCGCGAGCGCGTCGGCGGGATCGGCGGGCTTGCCGAGGATCGCGCCGTCGATCGTCACGGTCGTGTCGGCGACGAGCACCGGCGCGGCGGGCTTGCCGCTCGCGACCAGGCGCGCACGCGCGGCGTCGGCCTTCGCGACGGTCACGCGCAGCACGTAGTCGTCGGCAGATTCGCCGGGCAGCTCGGCTTCGAGCGCCTCGGCGTCCTCGTCGGGGCGGGGCAGCAGCAGTTCGAAGCGCACGCCGATCTGCTGCAGCAGTTCCTGGCGGCGCGGGCTTTGCGAAGCGAGGTAAAGGGTCGGGAAGAGTTCGCGGGAAACGCTGGACGGCATGGTGTCGTTATCTCGTGGGGCGCGCGGCGCGCGCGTCGCGAGGACGACGCGTCATGCGCGGTGATAGGGGTGATTCTGCGTGATGCTCCACGCCCGGTAAAGCTGTTCGGCGAGCAGCACCCGCACCATCCCGTGCGGCAGCGTCATGCTGGAGATGCGCAGCAGCAGGTCGGCGCGCGCCTTGAGCGCCGGGTCGAGCCCGTCGGCGCCGCCGATGATGAACGCGACGTCGCGGCCGTCCTGCTGCCAGCCGGGCAGCGCCTGCGCGAGCTGCATCGTGGTCCAGTCGCGGCCGCGCTCGTCGAGCGCGACGATCCGCGCGCCCTTTGGCAGCGCGGCCTCGATCTTCTGCCGCTCGGCGGCCATCACGCTTTCGGCGCTGCGCCCGCCGGAGCGCAGCTCGGGCTTGATCTCGCGCAGCTCGATGCGCAGCTCGGGCGGCATCCGCTTCGTGTACTCGTCGAAGCCGGATGCGATCCAGCCGGGCATCTTGTGGCCGACCGCGACGATGAAGAGCTTCATCGGGACGAGGCGTGACGACTCAGCGGCGGCGGGCGGGCGTCTTGCGCGCCGGACGGGCGACTTCTTCCTCGTCTTCGTCGTCGTCTTCGGCCTGCGCTGCCGCGCCGTTCGGGGCCTTGCCGCCGCCGAGCTTCATGCGCACCGGCTTGTCGCCCCAGATTTCCTCGAGGTTGTAGTACTGGCGCAGCGCGGGCTGCAGGATGTGCACGACCGCGTCGCCGCAGTCGACCAGCACCCATTCGCCGGTGTCCTCGCCTTCGGAGCTGACGACGTCGCCGCCGGCCTCCTTGACCTTGTCGCGCACGTTCGACGCGAGCGCCTTGGTCTGGCGGTTCGACGTGCCGGACGCGACGATCACGCGGTCGAACAGCTCGGTCAGGTGGCTCGTGTTGAAGACCTTGATGTCTTGTGCCTTGACGTCTTCGAGGGCGTCGACGATGACGCGCTGCAGTTTGCGGATATCCATGGATTCAGGATTGGTAGAGACGATGTTGAAGAATATAGGCCCAGACGGCAGGCGGCACGTGCTCGGCCGATGCGTCGGGCATTTGCGCGCGGCGCGCGATGCATTCGCGCAGGTGCGCGCGGATGTCGGTCGCGGCGATGTCGAACGCGAGCGTCGTGTCGATCAGCAGGCGCCCGGCCGGCGTGGCCATCAGCACGTCGGCGCCGGCCTGCCGCGCGGCGACTTCCTGCGCGACCGCCTGCGGCGCCGCGCCAAGATCGAAGCCGGGGCGGGTCGATACGCAGATGTGCGCGTAGTCGAACAGCCGGCGCCAGTCGCGCCAGGTGTCGAGCCGCACGAGCTGGTCCGCGCCGATCAGCAGCGACAGCGACGCGTCCGGGCCGACGCGCGCGCGCCAGCGCGCGAGCGTGTCGACGGTGTAGGTCGGCCCCGCGTGCTCGATCTCGTCGGTCGCGACGCTGACCGTCGTGCCCGGCAGCGCGAGCGATTGCGCGGCGGCGCGCGTCATCGCCAGGCGATGCTCGGCGGCCGACACGTCGCGCTTCTGGTACGGCTGCCCGGCGGGCAGCAGCACGAGCTCGGTTAGGCCGAGCACGGCGGCGAAGCGGCCGGCGAGCGCGAGATGACCGTCGTGGATCGGGTCGAACGTGCCGCCCAGCAGGCCTATGCGCCGCAAGAGCGGGCGCGGCAGCGGGGCGGGGCGGGTGGTGTTTTTCAGAGCGTGTCCCTTTCGTTGCGGTGGCGCGGGGGCTCAGACCCAGTCGCGCGGCACGAGGAAGTCGCTGGTGAGGCGCGCTTCGGGCGTTCCCGGCTCGGGCTGCCAGTTGTAGCGCCAGTTCGCGACGGGCGGCATCGACATCAGGATCGACTCGGTGCGGCCGCCGCTTTGCAGGCCGAACAGCGTGCCCCGGTCGAACACGAGGTTGAACTCGACGTAGCGGCCGCGGCGGTAGGCCTGGAACGCGCGCTCGCGCTCGCCGTACGGCGTGTCGCGGCGGCGCTCGACGATCGGCAGGTACGCGGCGAGGAACGCGTCGCCGACGCTTTGCATCATCTCGAACGCGCGTTCGAAACCGGGCTCCGCGTAATCGTCGAAGAAGATCCCGCCGATGCCGCGTGCCTCATTGCGGTGCTTGAGGAAGAAATACTCGTCGCACCATTTCTTGAAGCGCGGATACAGGTCCGCGCCGAACGGATCGAGCGCGTCCTTGCAGGCCTGGTGGAAATGCCGCGCGTCGTCCTCGAAGCCGTAAATCGGCGTCAGATCCATGCCGCCGCCGAACCAGAACACCGGCGCCTCGCCGGGCTTGGTCGCGATCAGCATCCGCACGTTCATGTGCACGGTCGGGCAGTACGGATTGCGCGGGTGCAGCACGAGCGACACGCCGAGCGCCTCGAAGCCGCGGCCCGCGAGCTGCGGGCGCGCCGCGCTCGCCGACGGCGGCAGCGCGTCGCCCGCGACGTCGGAAAAGCCGATGCCGGCGCGCTCGAACACCTGGCCGTCCTCGAGGATGCGCGTGCAGCCGCCGCCGCGCAGACGTTCGCCGGGGCCGCGCTGCCATGCGTCGGTCGCGAGCGGCGTGCCGTCGAGCGCGCCGAGCGCGTCGGCGATGCGGGTCTGCAGGCCCTGAAGGTAGGCGCGCACGCGCTCCACGTCGTAGGTCGAATCGGTCATGTCTGAACTGCCTGCCCCTTCGGAAAGAGGGCGTAAGAAATGCATCTGCCGGGCATTCTATCGAACCCCGGCAGAGGAGACTGCGCCGCCGCGGGAGGCGGCGCCGGTTGCCAACGTTACGTGCTCTTGCGGTTCAGCGCGCGGTAGCCGATGTCGCGGCGGTACTGCATGCCTTCGAAATTGATCTGGTTGATCGTTTCGTATGCATGCTGCTGCGCCTCGCGCACCGAGTCGGCGAGGCCGACCACGCACAGCACGCGGCCGCCCGACGTCGTCAGCTTGTCGCCGTCGAGCGTCGTGCCCGCGTGGAACGTCACCGCCTGTTCGGTCTCGGCCGGGATGCCGTTGATGCGGTCGCCCTTGCGCGGCGCGTCCGGATAGCCGTGCGCGGCCAGCACGACGCCGAGCGCGGTGCGGCGGTCCCAGTCGAGCTCGACCGTGTCGAGCGTGCCCGCGATCGCCTGCTCGACGACCTTCGAGAAATCGCTCTTCAGGCGCGCCATGATCGGCTGCGTCTCCGGGTCGCCCATCCGGCAGTTGAATTCCAGCGTGCGCGGATTGCCGTCCTTGTCGATCATCAGGCCCGCGTACAGGAAGCCCGTGAAGCGGATGCCGTCCTTCTCCATCCCGCGCACGGTCGGCATGATGATCTCGCGCATCACGCGCGCGTGCATCTGCGGCGTGACGATCGGGGCAGGGGAATACGCGCCCATGCCGCCCGTGTTCGGGCCGCGGTCCTCGTCGAGCAGGCGCTTGTGGTCCTGGCTGGAGGCCAGCGCGAGCGCGTGCTTGCCGTCGACCATCACGATGAAGCTCGCTTCCTCGCCGTCGAGGAACTGCTCGATCACGACGCGCGCGCCGGCATCGCCGAGCTTGTTGCCCGACAGCATCATGTCGACGGCCGCGTGCGCTTCTTCCAGCGTCATCGCGACGACGACGCCCTTGCCGGCCGCGAGGCCGTCGGCCTTGACGACGATCGGCGCGCCCTTCGCGTCGAGGTACGCGTGCGCGGCGGCCGCGTCGGAGAAGGTCTCGTAGTCGGCGGTCGGGATGCCGTGGCGCTTCATGAACGCCTTTGCGAAGTCCTTCGAGCTTTCGAGCTGCGCCGCTTCGCGGGTCGGGCCGAAGATCTTCAGGCCGCGCGCGCGGAACAGGTTGACGATGCCGGCCGCGAGCGGCGCTTCCGGGCCGACGAGCGTGAACGCGACGCCTTCGCTTTCCGCGAAATCGGCAAGCGCGTCGAGCGACGTGATGTCGACATTCTTCAGGCGCTCGTCCTGCGCCGTGCCGCCATTGCCGGGCGCGACGTAGACCATCTGGACGCGCGGCGACTGCGCGAGCTTCCACGCCAGCGCATGTTCGCGGCCGCCGGAACCGACGACGAGTAGTTTCATGGGATTCCCCGCAGACTGGAAAACAGGGCGGCCGGCACGCTCAGGCGCGCCGGCCGCGATAATCGGTCGGGCCGCCGCCGCGAACGACGCACGGCGGCAGGCATCTCATTCCTCGACGACGACGGCGTTGGTATACACCTCCTGCACGTCGTCGAGGTTCTCGAGCGCGTCCAGGAGCTTCTGCATCTTCACCGCGTCGTCGCCGGTGAATTCGACTTCGTTCTGCGGCTTCATCGTCACTTCGGCGAGTTCCGCCTTGAAGCCGGCGGCTTCGAGCGCGTCCTTCACCTTCGAGAATTCCTGCCAGTCGCACAGCACTTCGATCGAGCCGTCGTCGTTCGTGCTGACGTCGTTCGCGCCCGCCTCGAGCGCCGCTTCCATCAGCGCGTCTTCCGACGTGCCCGGCGCGAACAGGAACTGGCCGACGTGATCGAACATGAACGCGACCGAGCCGTCGGTGCCCATGTTGCCGCCGAACTTCGAGAACGCGTGGCGCACTTCCGCGACCGTGCGGGTGCGGTTGTCGGTCAGCGTGTCGACGATGATCGCCGCGCCGCTGATGCCGTAGCCTTCGTAGCGGATTTCCTCGTAGTTCGCACCGTCCGCGCCGCCGACGCCGCGATCGATCGCGCGCTTCACGTTGTCCTTCGGCATGTTCGCGTCGGCCGCCTTGTCGACCGCGAGACGCAGGCGCGGGTTCGAGCCGATGTCGCCGCCGCCGAGGCGCGCCGCGACCTGAATTTCCTTGATCAGGCGGGTCCAGATCTTGCCGCGCTTCGCGTCGGCCGCTGCCTTCTTATGCTTGATGTTGGCCCATTTCGAGTGACCAGCCATACGTTTCTCCGTAGCCCCGGCGCTCTGCGCGGGCGTTTAAGCCAATGTGTCGTTGAATCGGCGGCCGTTGGGGCGGGCGTGAAGCCGCGGGGCCGCGCGTGTCGAGTGGACCGGGATTTTATCACGCGGCGGCCGTCCGCTTGGGGCCGTCGCGCATGGCCGAACGGCCGGGGTCGGCCGCCGCGAAACCGGCGGAGGGCCGGATGGCCGGTCCCGGGATCGCCGGCCCCCGGATGGCCGGCCCCCGGATGGCCATTGCTCAGTTCTTCGTGCCGAACAGCCGGTCGCCCGCGTCGCCGAGGCCCGGCACGATGTACGCGTGCTCGTTCAGGTGCGAATCGAGCGACGCGACGTACAGCTTCACGTCCGGATGCGCGTCCTGGAACACCTGCACGCCTTCCGGCGCGGCGACGAGCGCGACGAACATGATGTTCGCGGCCGGCACGTTGCGGCGCTTGAGCACGTCGACCGCGTGCACGGCCGAGTAGCCGGTCGCGACCATCGGGTCGCACAGGATGAAGATCCGGTCCTCGAGGTCCGGCAGGCGCACCAGGTACTCGACCGGGCGGTGGTCGTCCGCGCGGTACACGCCGATGTGGCCGACGCGCGCCGACGGGACCAGGTCGAGCAGGCCGTCCGACATCCCCACGCCCGCGCGCAGCACCGGGACGATCGCGAGCTTCTTGCCGGCGATCACCGGCGCGTCGATCTCGACGAGCGGCGTTTCGACCCGCTTGGTGGTGATCGGCAGGTTGCGGGTGATCTCGTAGCCCATCAGCAGCGTGATTTCGCGCAGCAGCTCGCGGAACGTGCGCGTCGACGTGTCCTTGTCGCGCATGTGGGTCAGCTTGTGCTGGATCAGCGGGTGATCGAGGATGAAGAGATTCGGGAAACGGCTGTCCTGTTTCATGACGGGGGCGCCCTGGCGCAAAAGGGGTTCGGGACGGCAGGCGGGCGGCGGGCCCGTCTGCGCGCAACGACGCAAGTTTACCAAGACGGGCCGCGCGATCCGGATATTATCGACGTCTGACCGACAACCCGCGCGCCGGCCGGCGCGCCGCAATCAACGGATATCGACGATGGATCTCGGCATCGCAGGGAAGACCGCGCTCGTGTGCGCGGCAAGCAAGGGCCTCGGGCGAGGCTGCGCGCAAGCGCTGGCCGCCGAGGGCGTCAATCTCGTGATCGTCGCGCGCACGCGCGACACGCTGGAGGCGACCGCGGACGCGATCCGCGCGGCGTCGGGCGTCGCCGTGACCGCGGTCGCGTGCGACATCACGACGCCGGACGGGCGCGCGGCCGCGCTTGCCGCCTGCCCGCAGCCGGACATTCTCGTGACGAATGCGGGCGGCCCGCCGCCGGGCGACTTCCGCGATTTCTCGCACGACGACTGGATCCGCGCGCTCGAGTCGAACATGCTGACGCCGATCGAGCTGATCCGCGCGACCGTCGACGGGATGATCGCGCGCCGCTTCGGCCGGATCGTCAACATCACGAGCTCGGCCGTGAAGGCGCCGATCGACGTGCTGGCGCTGTCGAACGGCGCGCGCTCCGGGCTGACCGGCTTCGTCGCGGGGCTCGCGCGCCGGGTCGCCGCGCACAACGTGACGGTCAACAACCTGCTGCCGGGCCTGTTCGACACCGACCGGATCGCGACGACGCTCGCCGCATCGGCGCAGGCGAAGGGCGTGACGGTCGACGAAATGCGCGAGCAGCGCGCGCGGGAGATTCCGGCGGGCCGCCTCGGCACGCGCGACGAGTTCGGCGCCGCGTGCGCGTTTCTGTGCAGCGTGCATGCGGGCTACATCACCGGGCAGAACTGGCTGCTCGACGGCGGCGCTTACCCGGGTACGTTCTGACGGGCGCCGCGCAGCCGGCTTTTACGACGACAACGAACCGAAGGACTTGGAGATGAGCACACCCCGCATCGCACTGATTGCGCACGACGCGAAGAAGGACGAGATCGTCGCGCTCGCGGGCGAGTATCGCGCGACGCTCGCGCGCTGCCGGCTGGTCGCGACCGGCACGACGGGCGGCCGCATCGCGGGCGCGCACGGGCTCGACGTCGAGCGCAAGCTGTCCGGGCCGCTCGGCGGCGACCTGCAGATCGGCGCGGAGCTGGCCGAGGGCCGGGTCGACATCGTCGTGTTCCTGCGCGACCCGATGACCGCGCAGCCGCACGACCCCGACATCACCGCGCTGGTGCGCGCGTGCGATGTGCACAACGTGCCGTGCGCGACCAACGTCGCGACCGCGCGGATGCTGCTCGACGATCTGATGAGGAAGATGGGTGCGGCCGGCTAGGTGCGACCGGCTAGGTGCGGCCGGCCGCGCGCATCCCGCACGCGACCCCGAATTACCCCTGCCGCCGACAGGGCGATGCACGAATCGTGACGACGCGCGAGAATCGGCCGTTGCGATGCGTGCCGACGGGCGGCTCGCCCGCCAGCGCCTGAACTTTTCAGTGACTGCAGACGAAACGAGGAGCGATACGATGCCGAAAGCAATCCGATACGACCAGGCGGGCGGCCCGGAGGTGATGAAGTGGGTCGACGTCGAGGTCGCCGAGCCGCAGGCGGGCCAGGTCCGCGTCAAGCAGCATGCGGTCGGGCTCAACTACATCGACGTGTATTTCCGCACCGGGCTCTATCCGCAGCCGCTGCCCGCCGGGCTCGGGATGGAGGCGGCAGGCGAGGTGACGGCGGTCGGCGACGACGTGACCGCGTTCAAGCCGGGCGACCGCGTCGCCTACGTGTGGTCGTCGCCGGGCGCATATGCACAGGAGCGCGTGCTGCCCGCCGATCGCGTGGTCAAGCTGCCCGACGCGATCACTTATGAAGACGCGGCGTCGGTGATGCTGCAGGGCCTGACCGCGCACTACCTGCTGCGCCGCACGTATCGGGTCAAGGCCGGCGACACGATCCTGATTCATGCGGCGGCGGGCGGCGTCGGCCTGCTCGTGTGCCAGTGGGCGAAAGCGCTCGGCGCGACCGTGATCGGCACGGTCAGCTCCGACGAGAAGGCGGAGATCGCGAAGGCGCACGGCTGCGATCACCCGATCGTCTATACGCGCGAGAACTTCACGGAGCGCGTGCGGGCGATCACGAACGACGCGCTGCTGCCGGTCGTCTACGATTCGATCGGCAAGGATACCTACGTCGGCTCGCTCGACTGCCTGGCGCCGCTCGGGCTGTTCGTCAGCTTCGGCAACGCGTCCGGCCCGCTGCCGCCGATCGACTCGAAGGAGTTCTCGTCGCGCGGCTCGCTGTTCTTCACGCGGCCGACGCTGTTCTCGTACATCGCGAAACGCGCGGACCTCGAAGCGGCCGCGGCCGAACTGTTCGACGTGATCCAGTCGGGCAAGGTGAAGACCAGCATCAACCAGCGCTATCCGCTCGCGGAAGTCGCGCGCGCGCACGCGGATCTCGAGGCGCGCAAGACCACCGGCTCGACGATCCTCGTGCCCTGACGCCGCCGCGCCGGCCGCCGGGCCGGCTCGCGATCTCCCCCGGGCGGCGCTGCGGCGCCGCCTTTCCGTTTACGCGCTTTTTACACGCCCCCGACGACCTTTGATCCGTCCTTTACGCGCGTTCCAATAAGGTTCTAGTCGTCCGATTTCGACGACGGAGAACACAAAAATGGATGGGGTTTTCATCGGCGCTCTGGTGCTGTTCACCGCGCTGATCCTCGGTTTGATCGCCGGTTGCGAGAAGCTCGCGCAATACGGCCGCGGGGGGCGGGCATGACCTGGATGCTGTGGTTGGCGGGCGCTTCGTCCGCCTTGCTGTTCGCGTATCTCGTCTTTGCGCTGCTGTGCGCGGAGGACATCGAATGAACGCGAACACGATCTTTCAATCGGTGCTGTTCATCGTCGTGCTGCTGGCGGCGGCCGTGCCGGTCGCGCGCTATCTGTCGGCGGTGATGGACGGCAGCTCGCGCGTCGTGCGCGTATTCGGCCCACTCGAGCGCGCGCTCTATCGCATCGCCGGCGTCGACGCCGGCAGCGAGATGAACTGGAAGCAGTATGCGATCGCGACGATCGCGTTCAACGCGCTCGGCGCGCTGTTCCTCTACGGTCTCCTGCGCCTGCAGGGCTTGCTGCCCGGCAACCCGCAGCAGTTCGGCCCGATGACGGTCGACGGCGCGTTCAACACCGCGGTCAGCTTCGTCACCAACACCAACTGGCAGGACTACACGCCCGAGCAGACCGTCAGCTACCTGACGCAGATGCTCGGCCTCACCGTGCAGAACTTCCTGTCGGCCGCGACCGGCATCGTCGTCGTGATCGCGCTGATCCGCGGCTTCGCGCGCCACACCGCGCAGACGATCGGCAACTTCTGGGTCGACCTCACGCGCGTGACGCTGTACGTGCTCGTGCCGATGGCGGCGCTCGTCGCCGCGCTGCTGATGAGCCAGGGCGTGATCCAGAACATGAAGGCGTACCAGGACGTGCCGGCGCTGCAGGCGAGCACCTACGCCGCGCCGAAGCTCGACGCGCAGGGCAACCCGGTCAAGGACGACAAGGGCAATCCGGTGACGGTCGCGACACCGCTCACGAAGCAGACGCTCGCGATGGGCCCGGTCGCGTCGCAGGAAGCGATCAAGATGCTCGGCACCAACGGCGGCGGCTTCTTCAACGCGAACTCCGCGCATCCGTACGAGAACCCGACGCCGTTCGCGAACTTCGTGCAGATCTTCGCGATCCTGATCATTCCGGCGGCGCTGTGCCTCGTGTTCGGCCGCATGATCGGCGACCGCCGGCAGGGCATCGCGGTGCTCGCGGCGATGACGGTCGCGTTCACGGTCGCGGTCGGCGTCGAGGTGAGCGCCGAGCAGGCCGGCAACCCGGCGCTCGCGGCGCTGCACGTCGACCAGTCGGCGGGCGCGCTGCAGGCGGGCGGCAACATGGAAGGCAAGGAGACGCGCTTCGGCATCGCGCAGACCGGCATCTTCACGGTCGCGACCACGGCCGCGTCGTGCGGCGCGGTCGACACGATGCACGATTCGCTGACGCCGCTCGGCGGCCTCGTGCCGATGCTCCTGATGCAGCTCGGCGAAGTGGTCTACGGCGGGGTCGGCTCGGGCCTCTACGGGATGCTGGTGTTCGCGCTGCTCGCGGTGTTCGTCGCCGGCCTGATGATCGGCCGCACGCCCGAATACGTCGGCAAGAAGATCGAAGCGTACGAGATGAAGATGGTGTCGATCGTCGTGCTGCTCACGCCGCTGCTGGTGCTGGTCGGCACGTCGATCGCGGTGCTCGCCGATGCGGGCAAGGCCGGCATCCTGAACCCGGGCCCGCACGGCTTCTCGGAAATCCTGTACGCGTTCAGCTCCGCCGCGAACAACAACGGCAGCGCGTTCGCGGGCCTGACGGTGGGCACGCCGTTCTACAACTGGATGACGGCGATCGCGATGTGGTTCGGCCGCTTCGGCACGATCGTGCCGGTGCTCGCGATCGCGGGCTCGCTCGCCGCGAAGAAGCGCATCGCGACGACGAGCGGCACGCTGCCGACCCACGGGCCGCTGTTCGTCGTGCTGCTGCTCGGCACGGTGCTGCTGGTCGGCGCGCTGACCTACGTGCCCGCGCTCGCGCTCGGGCCCGGCGTCGAGCACCTGATGATGTGGCTGGGCGCGTAACCCGCACGCCAGCAAGGACAAGCATTCAAGAGATTGCGATGACTCAACATTCCGCAACACGCTCCATGTTCGATCCGGCGCTCTTGCGCCCGGCGATCGTGGACGCGTTCAAGAAACTCACGCCGCGCACGCAGTTCCGCAACCCGGTGATGTTCTGCGTGTACGTCGGCAGCATCCTGACGACGATCCTGTGGATCGCCGCGCTGCAGGGGCAGGCCGAGGCGCCCGCGGGCTTCATCCTCGCGATCACGCTGTGGCTGTGGTTCACGGTGCTGTTCGCGAACTTCGCGGAGGCGCTCGCCGAAGGCCGCTCGAAGGCGCAGGCCGCATCGCTGCGCAGCGCGAAGAAGGACGTGATGGCGAAGAAGCTCAACGAGCCGCACCCGAAGTCGCCGATCCGCATCACGACCGCGTCCGACCTGCGCCGCGGCGACGTCGTGCTGGTCGAGGCGGGCGACGTGATCCCGGCCGACGGCGAGGTGGTCGACGGCGTCGCGTCGGTCGACGAATCGGCGATCACCGGCGAATCCGCGCCGGTGATCCGCGAGTCGGGCGGCGACTTCTCGTCGGTGACGGGCGGCACCCGCGTGCTGTCCGACTGGATCGTCGTGAAGGTCACCGCGAACCCGGGCGAGGCGTTCCTCGACCGGATGATCGCGATGGTCGAGGGCGCGAAGCGCAAGAAGACGCCGAACGAGATCGCGCTGACGATCCTGCTGGTCGCGCTGACGATCGTGATGCTGCTCGCGACCGCGACGCTGCTGCCGTTCTCGATGTTCTCGGTGGAGGCGATGAAGGCGGGGCACGTGGTGACGATCACCGCGCTCGTCGCGCTGCTCGTGTGCCTGATCCCGACGACGATCGGCGGCCTGCTGTCCGCGATCGGCGTGGCCGGCATGAGCCGGATGATGCAGGCGAACGTGATCGCGACGTCCGGCCGCGCGGTGGAAGCGGCCGGCGACGTCGACGTGCTGCTGCTCGACAAGACCGGCACGATCACGCTCGGCAACCGTCAGGCATCGGCGTTCGTGCCGGCGCCGGGCGTGACCGAGGAAGCGCTCGCCGATGCCGCGCAGCTGTCGTCGCTCGCCGACGAGACGCCGGAAGGCCGCAGCATCGTCGTGCTCGCGAAGGAGCGCTTCAACATTCGCCAGCGCGACATGGCGCAGCTGCACGCGACGTTCCTCGGCTTCTCCGCGCAGACGCGGATGAGCGGCGTCGACCTGTCCCCCGAGGGGACTTCCTCCGGGGCGCCGCACCGCGAGATCCGCAAGGGCGCGGCCGACGCGATCCGCCGCTACGTCGAGACGCACGGCAGCCGCTTTCCGGACGAAGTGCGCCGCGCGGTCGACGACGTCGCGCGGCGCGGCAGCACGCCGCTCGTGGTCGCGGAGCTGCGCGACGGCGCGGCACGCGTGCTCGGCGTGATCGAGCTGAAGGACATCGTGAAGGGCGGCATCAAGGAGCGCTTCGCGGAGCTGCGCAAGATGGGCATCAAGACCGTGATGGTGACGGGCGACAACCGGCTGACCGCGGCGGCGATCGCGGCGGAGGCCGGCGTCGACGACTTCCTCGCGGAAGCGACGCCGGAAACCAAGCTCGCGACGATCCGCGAGCACCAGGCGGCGGGGCGCCTCGTCGCGATGACGGGCGACGGCACCAACGACGCGCCGGCGCTCGCGCAGGCCGACGTCGCGGTCGCGATGAACACCGGCACGCAGGCGGCGAAGGAGGCGGGCAACATGGTCGACCTCGACTCGAACCCGACCAAGCTGATCGAGATCGTCGAGATCGGCAAGCAGATGCTGATGACGCGGGGCTCGCTGACGACGTTCTCGATCGCGAACGACATCGCGAAGTATTTCGCGATCATCCCGGCCGCGTTCGTGACGACCTATCCGCAACTGCGCGTGCTCGACATCATGCACCTGAGCTCGCCGGCGTCCGCGATCCTGTCGGCGGTGATCTTCAACGCGCTGATCATCGTCGCGCTGATCCCGCTCGCGCTGAAGGGCGTCACGTACCGGCCGCTCGGCGCCGCGTCGCTGCTGCGCCGCAACCTGCTGGTCTACGGCCTCGGCGGCGTGCTGCTGCCGTTCCCGTTCATCAAGCTGATCGACATGACGCTCGCCGCGCTCGGCTGGGCCTGAGGGAAATTCACCATGAAAACGTTGATTCGTCCGCTGCTCGTGATCTTCGTCGTGCTGACCGCGGTGACGGGGCTCGCCTATCCGGCCGTGATGACCGTGTTCGGCCAGGCCGTGTTCCCGTCGCAGGCGAACGGCAGCCTGATCGAGCAGGACGGCAAGGTGGTCGGCTCCGCGCTGATCGGCCAGCCGTTCGATGCGCCGCAGTACTTCTGGGGCCGCCTGTCGGCGACCACGCCGATGCCGTACAACGCGAGCGGCTCCGGCGGCTCGAACCTCGGCCCGCTGAACCCGTCGCTCGCCGACCAGGTGAAGGCGCGCATCGCCGCGCTGCGCGACGCGGGCACCGACCTGTCGAAGCCGGTGCCGGTCGACCTCGTGACCGCGTCCGCGAGCGGCCTCGATCCGGACATCACGCCGGCCGCGGCCGCCTACCAGGTCGAGCGCGTCGCGAAGGCGCGCAACCTGTCGCCCGACGCGGTCGGGCATCTGGTTGCCGCGAACACGACCGGGCGCCAGTTCGGCGTGCTCGGCGAGCCGCGCGTGAACGTGCTGAAGCTGAACCTCGCGCTGGACGCGGCGCAGGCCGCGCACTGAGCGCGATGCCCAACCGGCGTGCGGCGCGGCCCGACCCGCGCCGCACGCGCGTTTGCCCGACGGCGCTTGCGCCGTCTTTGCCTTTTATGACGATTTGGATCAACAATGCTCGTACGCGCGCGAATCGCGCGTTTCGTTCCTCTGACGCATGAACCGCCCCGATCCCGACCAACTCCTCGACAAGCTGCAGCGTGACGAAGAAAAGCAGCGGCGCGGCCAGCTCAAGATCTTCTTCGGCGCCTCCGCCGGCGTCGGCAAGACCTACGCGATGCTGCAGGCCGCGCGCCAGCGCAGGCAGGAAGGCGTCGACGTCGTCGTCGGCATCGTCGAGACCCACGGCCGCAGCGAAACCGCCGCGCTGCTCGACGGCCTCGACGTGCTGCCGCTCGCGAAGCTCGACTACCGCGGCCGCGCGCTCGCCGAATTCGATCTCGACGCCGCGCTCGCGCGCAAGCCCGAACTGATCCTCGTCGACGAGCTCGCCCATTCGAACGTGCAGGGCGCGCGCCACCTGAAGCGCTGGCAGGACGTCTACGAACTGCTCGACGCGGGCATCGACGTCTACACGACCGTCAACGTCCAGCATCTCGAGAGCCTGAACGACGTGGTCGGCGCGATCACCGGCATTCGCGTATGGGAGACCGTGCCCGACCGCGTGTTCGACGCGGCCGACGAGGTGACGCTCGTCGACCTGCCCGCCGAGGAGCTGCTCGAGCGGATGCGCGACGGCAAGGTCTATCTCGCGCAGCAGGCCGAGCGCGCGGTGCGCAACTTCTTCCGCAAGGGCAACCTGATCGCGCTGCGCGAGCTGGCGCTGCGGCGCACGGCCGACCGCGTCGACGCGCAGATGCGCGAGTACCGCGCCGACCGCTCGATCCAGCGCATCTGGCAGGCGCGCGAGCGGTTGCTGGTGTGCGTCGGGCCGGGGCCCGAGGCGCCGACGCTGGTGCGCGCGGCCGCGCGGCTCGCCGCGAGCCTGAAGGCCGACTGGATCGCCGTCTACGTCGAGACGCCGCGGCTGCAGCGGCTGCCCGACGCGCAGCGCGAGCGCACGCTGAACGCGCTGAAGCTCGCCGCCGAGCTGGGCGCGGAGACGGCCACGCTCGCCGGCGGCGACGCGGTCGCCGCGCTGATCGGCTATGCGAAGGTGCGCAACGTGTCGAAGGTCGTCGCGGGCGGCTCGCGCAAGACCGGGCTCGCACGCTGGTTCGCGCGGCCGTTCGGCGAGAAGCTCGCGGAGCGCGCGGGCGACGTCGACCTGATGCTGATCCGCGCGTCCGCGAGCGACGAGGTGCGCGCGGCCCCCCTCGACGCGCGCGCGCGCGACTGGCGCGACGCGTTCGCGCGCCTCGGCGGCCGCCGTTCGCCGCCGCGGCACTATGCGTACGCGGCCGCGATCTGCGCGGCGATCACGATGGTCGCGACCGCCGTGTCCGAGCGGCTCGACCTGACCAACCTCGTGATGCTGTACCTGCTGGGCGTCGTGTTCTCGGCGGTGCGCCTCGGGCGCGGGCCGGGGGTGCTGCAGTCGTTCCTGTCGGTGGCCGCGTTCGACTTCTTCTTCGTGCCGCCGCGCATGTCGTTCTCGGTCAGCGACACGCAGTACCTGCTGACGTTCTTCGGGATGCTGCTGACGTCGCTCGTGATCAGCCACCTGACGTCGACGCTGACCCGCGAGGCGAGCATCGCGCAGCGGCGCGAGCGCCGCACGGGCGCGATCTATGCGATGGCGCGCGAGCTGGCCGCGGCGCTGACGACCGAGCAGATCGTCGAGATCGGCAGCCGGCACGTGAGCGAGGTGTTCCGCGCGCGCGTCGCGATCCTGCTGCCGGACAGCGCGGACAAGGTGCAGCAGAAGATCGAGGAGCCGGACGCGGCCGTCACGCTGACGGGCCCCGACCTCGACAACGACGTCGGCCAGTGGGTGTACGACCAGCAGAAGCCGGCCGGCCACGGCACCGACACGCTGCCGGCGACGGCCGCGCTGTACCTGCCGCTGAAGGCGCCGATGCGCACGCGCGGCGTGCTCGCGATCGTGTCGACGGACCCGCGCGAGCTCGAGGAGCCCGAGCAGCAGCGGATGCTCGACGCCTTCGCCGCGCAGATCGCGCTCGCGATCGAGCGCGTGCATTACGTCGAGATCGCGCGCGACGCGCTCGTCAGCATGGAGTCGGAGCGGCTGCGCAACTCGCTGCTGTCGGCGATCTCGCACGACCTGCGCACGCCGCTCACGACGATCGTCGGCTTCTCGTCGATGCTCGCGAACGCGCGCGCGGCCGCGCCGCACGGCGACGCGACGGCCGCGCCGCGGCACGGGCCGCGCGAGGACGAGCTCGTCGAGGCGATTCACGACGAAGCGCTGCGGATGACGGGGATCGTCACGAACCTGCTCGACATGGCGCGGCTGCAGGCCGGCAGCCTGCAGCTGAAGCGCCAGTGGTCGCTGCTCGAGGAGACCGTCGGCGCGGCGCTCGCCGCGTGCCGGCGCGTGCTCGCGCGGCATCCGGCGCGCGTCGCGCTGCCGGCGGACCTGCCGCTCCTGCAGATGGACGCGGTGCTGATGGAGCGCCTGTTCACCAACCTGTTCGAGAACGCCGCGAAGTACACGCCGGCCGACACGCCGCTCGAGATCGGCGCCCAGTGCGTGACCGAGGACGGCCTGCCCGACGGGAACCCGTTCGTGCGCGTGCACGTCGACGATCACGGTCCGGGCCTGCCGCCGGGCATGGAAACGCGGATCTTCGACAAGTTCACGCGCGGCGAGAAGGAATCGGCGACGCCCGGCATCGGCCTCGGGCTCGCGATCTGCCGCGCGATCGTCGAGGCGCACGGCGGTAGAATCGGCGCGCTCAACCGCATCGGGCCCGACGGCCGCGTGACGGGCGCGCGCTTCTGGTTCACGCTGCCGGTCGACACGCCGCCGGCGGCGCCCGCCGTGTCCGACGACGAAGCCGACGCACTGCGCGCGCTGCCGTTCGCGCCGTCATCATCCGAACCTCCGCAAGACCATGAGTGAACCGAGCCTGACCGTCGTCCTGATCGAGGACGAAAAACAGATCCGCCGTTTCGTGCGCGCCGCGCTCGAGGAGGAGGACATCGCCGTGTTCGAGGCCGAGACGGGCAAGCAGGGGCTGATCGACGCGGCGACCCGCAAGCCCGATCTCGTGATCGTCGATCTCGGCCTGCCGGACACCGACGGCCTCGACGTGATCCGCGAGCTGCGCGGCTGGTCCGAGGTGCCGGTCATCGTGCTGTCCGCGCGCACGCAGGAGGACGAGAAGGTCGCCGCGCTCGACGCCGGCGCGGACGACTACCTGACCAAGCCGTTCGGCGTGTCCGAGCTGCGCGCGCGGATTCGCGCGCAGCTGCGGCGGCGCAACCAGGGCGGCGCGAGCGAGTCGCCGAAGGTGAGCTTCGGCGCGGTGAGCGTCGATCTCGCGATGCGGCAGGTCTGGCGCGACGGCGAGATCGTGCACCTGACGCCGCTCGAATACCGGCTGCTCGCGACGCTCGTGCGCCACGCGGGCCGCGTGCTGACGCACCGCCAGCTGCTGCGCGACGTGTGGGGGCCGTCGCACGTCGAAAGCCATCACTACCTGCGCATCTACATGGCGCACCTGCGCCAGAAGCTCGAGCGCGACCCGGCGCAACCCGAATACATCGTCACCGAGACGGGCGTCGGCTACCGGCTGGTCGGCGCGGCCTGAGCGCCGCGCCCGGGGAGCCGCCCGCCCGGGCGTCGGCGTGCCATCCGCGTGAACCGGCCCCGAAGTCGCACACCGGCAGCCGATTCCCCGCTATGCTGGCCGTTGCGCAAACCGAACGAGGAGCATGCGATGACCGTCCGTCTGGCTTTCTCCTGTGTGCTGGCCCTCGCCGCGTCCGGCGCAGGCGCGCAACCGCTGCCGCCCGGGCAGCCGGCGTCGCCCGCGCCGAAGGCCGCGCTGCCCAATCCGGCGTCGGTGAACTGCGTGAAGCTCGGCGGGCGCCATGCGATCCGCAACACGCCGGGCGGCGACGTCGGCATCTGCGTGTTCAAGGACGGCCGCGTGTGCGAGGAATGGGCGCTCTACCGCGACGATCGCTGCGTGGGCGCCGGCGCGCCGAAACGCGTATCGAAGTGAGCGCGCCGCGGCGATGCCGCGCCGTCGCATCCGCCGGCCCCTTGCTATACTCGCCGCCGCCCGGGGACGACCCCGGGCCGTTCGATTCAACGGGGACGACCCCATTCGATCCATGGAGTCGCGTCGAGATGGCGTGGGTATGGTTGTTGATCGCCGGTTTGCTGGAAGTGGCCTGGGCGGCCGGCATGAAGTCGTCGGAAGGGTTCACCCGGCTCGGGCCGTCGGTGTTTACGATCGTCACGGCGCTGGCCAGCTTCGGGCTGCTCGCGCTCGCGATGCGCCAGCTGCCGCTCGGCACCGCGTACGCGGTGTGGACCGGCATCGGCGCGGTCGGCGCGTTCGTGTTCGGCATCGTGATGATGGGCGAGGCGCTGACCGTCGCCCGCATCGCGAGCGCGTCGCTGATCGTCGCCGGGTTGATCGGCCTCAAGCTGTCGTCGGCGGCCTGAGGTTTTTCCTCATGGGGATTTGTGCCGGACGCGCGGCGAGCCTGTCTATAATGGAACGCATTCGAGCCTGATTGCCGTTGCGTCGCGCGCCGCGCGGCCGGCCACATCCAGAATCGATCGGCGACGCGCAAGTCACGCGCAAGGAGAGGGCCATGATCGAAGCCATTTCGCTCGGCGCGGGGCTGGCGTGGGCGAGCGGCCTGCGCCTGTACCTGACGGTGCTGATCGCGGGCGTGCTGGCGCGCGCCGGCTGGCTCCACTTGCCCGACACGCTTGCCGTCCTCACGTCGCCGTGGGTGATCGGCGCCGCGGCGCTGCTCGCGATCGCCGAATTCCTTGCCGACAAGATTCCCGCGTTCGATTCGCTGTGGGATGCGGTGCACACCTTCATCCGCATTCCGGCCGGCGCCGTGCTCGCGGCCGGCGCGCTCGGCCATGCCGACCCGACCGTGCTTGCGGTCGCCGGGCTCGCGGGCGGCTCGCTCGCCGGCGCCGCGCACATCACGAAGGCCGGCACGCGCGCGCTGATCAACCTGTCCCCCGAGCCGATCTCGAACTGGATCGCGTCGTCGACCGAGGACGGCCTCGTGTTCGGCGGGCTCGCGCTCGCGTTCTTCGTGCCGCTGCTGTTCCTCGTGCTGCTCGCGGCCTTCATCGCGTGCTCGGCGTGGGCGCTGCCGCGCCTGTGGCGCGGCGTGTCGGGCGGCTTCCGGGGCATGGCGAACCACATGGTGTCGCGGCTGAACTCGGTCGGGAAGCGCGATTGAAGGGGCGGCCATCCGTGGGGCGGCCATCCGTGGGGCGGCCATCCGGTCGGCGCGATGACGCGGCCGGCGCGACGCATGCCGGGCGATTCGGCCGGCGCGACCTGATCCGGCAGGCCATCCGCATGACCGCGCGCGACTGGCGCGCGGGCGAGCTGACGCTGCTCGTGCTCGCGCTGGTGCTGGCGGTCGCCGCGCTGACGAGCGTCGGCTTCCTCGCCGACCGGCTGCGCCAGGGGCTCGAGCGCGATGCGCGCCAGATGCTCGGCGCCGATTTCGTCGTGCGCGGCGATCGTCCGGTCGACCCGTCGTTCGACCGGCAGGCCCGCTCGCTCGGGCTGCGCACCGCGACCACGGCCATCTTTCCCAGCATGATCGGCTCGACCGTCGGCGAGGCGACCGGCGACGCGCCGCCCGCACGGCTCGCGGCCGTGAAGGCGGTGTCGCCGGACTATCCGCTGCGCGGCGCGGTCGAGATCGCGCCGGCCGGGGGCGCGCCCGCGCGCAAGGCGGCCGCGATTCCCGCGCCCGGCACGGTCTGGGCCGATCCCGCGCTGCTCGACGCGCTGCACCTGAAGGCCGGCGACACCGTACGCGTCGGGCTGCGCACGTTCACGGTCGCGGCGTCGATCGTCCGCGAGCTCGATCGCGGCTTCTCGTTCGTCAATTTCTCGCCGCGGCTGATGATGCGCGCCGACGAGCTGGCCGCGACCGGGCTGACCGGCTACGGCAGCCGCGTCACCTATCGCCTGCTGGTGGCGGGCGACGCCGATGCGGTCGCGCGCTTCGAGGCGTACGCGCACATGCGCGTCGACGGCGGCAGGTTGCGCGGCGTCGGCCTCGAATCGCTGCAGGAAGGGCAGCCGCAGGTGCGCCAGACGCTCGACCGCGCCCGCCATTTCCTGACGCTCGTCGCGCTCCTGACCGCGCTGCTCGCGGCGGTCGCGATCGCGATGGCCGCGCAGCGCTATATGCGGCGCCATCTCGACGGCTGCGCGACGATGCGCTGCCTCGGCGTCAGCCGCCGCACGCTCGGCGCGCTGTTCGCGCTCGAATTTCTCGGCATCGGCATCGTGGGCGGCGTGGCGGGCGCGGTGCTCGGCTACGGCGGCCACTGGGTGCTGCTCGCGGCGCTCGGCGGCCTGATCGACGTCGTGCTGCCGCCGCCGACGCCGTGGCCGGCCGCCATCGGCATCGGCGCGGCGCTGGTGCTGCTGCTCGGCTTCGCGCTGCCGCCGCTCGCGCCGCTCACGCGCGTGCCGCCGGTGCGCGTGCTGCGGCGCGAATGGGGCGACGCGGCACGCATCGCGTGGGCGGCGTATGCGGTCGGCATCGTGCTGTTCGCCGGGCTGCTGATCGCCGCCGCAGGCAGCCTGAAGCTCGGGCTGATCGTCGCGGGCGGGTTCGCCGGCGCGCTGGTCGGTTTCGCGCTGATCGCGAGGCTCGCGCTGTTCGCGGCCGTGCGCGCGGTGCGCAACGGGCGCGTCGCGGCGGGCCTCGGCTGGCGCTACGCGCTCGCGTCGCTGCACCGGCGCGGCACCGCGAGCTCGCTGCAGATCACCGCGCTCGCGCTCGGCCTGATGTGCCTGCTGCTGATCGCGATCACGCGCAACGACCTGGTCGCCGGCTGGCGGCAGTCGACGCCGCCCGACGCGCCGAACCAGTTCCTGATCGATATCCAGCCGGACCAGCGCGCCGACGTCGCCGCGTATCTCGCCGCGCACGGCGTGCGCGATGCGGCGCCCGCGCCGATGGTGCGCGGCCGTCTCGTCGCGATCAACGGCAAGCCGGTGAATCCGGACGCCTACCAGGACGACGACGCGCGCCGGCTCGTCGACCGCGAGTTCAACCTGTCGTATACAACCGAGCTGCCGCCCGACAACCGGATCACGGCCGGCGACTGGTTCGGTACGGCGACGACGCCGCAGATCTCGATCGAATCCGGCCTCGCGCAGATGCTGAACGTAAAGCCCGGCGACGTGCTGCGCTTCGACGTGACGGGCCTGCCGGTCGAGGCGCCGGTCACGAGCGTGCGCAAGCTCGACTGGGGCACGTTCCGCGTCAACTTCTTCGTGCTGATGCCGCCCGCGACGCTCAAGGATTATCCGGCGATCTACCTGACGAGCTTCCACCTGCCGGCCGCGCGCGCGTCGCTGCTCGATCCGCTGATCGCGCGCTACCCGAACCTGACCGCGATCGACGTCGCGCCGATCCTCGCGCAGCTTCAGCGCATGATGGTTCAGGTGATCGGCGCGGTGCAGTTCCTGTTCGTGTTCACGCTCGCGGCCGGCGTGCTGGTGCTCTATACGGCGCTGGCCGGCTCGCGCGACGAGCGGGTGAGGGAGGCGGCGCTGTTGCGCGCGCTCGGCGCGTCGCGTGCGCAGGTGAGCGCGGTGCAGCGCGCCGAATTCATCGTCGTCGGCACGCTGGCCGGCGCGCTGGCGGCGGCGGGCGCGCTCGGCGTCGGCTGGGTGCTCGCGGCGCGCGTGTTCGATTTCCGGCTCGCGGTCGATCCATGGCTCGTGCCGGCCGGCATCGCGGCCGGCGTCGCGTGCGCGGGTGCGGCCGGCTGGCTGAGCCTGCATAATGTGCTGCGGCGCCCCGCGCTGCAGTCGCTGCGCGACGCATGAGCGTCGCCGGCAGCCCCGAATACCCGATTTCCGATTGATTCGTATGACCGATGTGAATGACGACGCGCCGTCGCAGCCGACGGCGTTCGAACTCGTGGGCGGCGAAGGCCGCGTGCGCGAGATGGTGGACCGCTTCTACGACCTGATGGACCTCGAGCCGGAATTCGCGCAGATCCGCGCGCTGCACCCGGCGTCGCTCGACGGCTCCCGCGACAGGCTGTTCTGGTTCCTGTGCGGCTGGCTCGGCGGGCCCGATCACTACATCAGCCGCTTCGGCCACCCGCGCCTGCGCGCGCGGCACCTGCCGTTCCCGATCGCGTCGGTCGAGCGCGACCAGTGGCTGCGCTGCATGGCCTGGGCGATGGAGGACGTCGGCCTGCCCGAGCCGCTGCGCGAGCGGCTGATGCATTCGTTCTACGACACCGCCGACTGGATGCGCAACCGGCCCGGTTGATCGGCCGGTACGCCGCCGCCCGGCTGCCGCCCGGAGTGCGTCTGGGCGTCGCCGCCGCCGCGCGCGACACTGATTGCTCCCCATTCACGACGAGACCCGCCAGATGACGACCCATGCCCTGTTTCGGGAAGACGCATACCTGACGCGCTGCGACGCGATCGTCACGGCGGTCGGCGAAGACGGCATCCAGCTCGACCGCACCGTGTTCTATCCGCTCGGCGGCGGCCAGGCGGGCGACTGCGGCATGCTGACGCTGCCGGACGGCGCATCGATCGCGATCGCCGATACGCGCAAGGCGAAATTCGACGGCGCGACGCCCGACGACGCCGCGCACGTGCCGGCGCCGGGGCAGGAGGCGGGCCTCGCGGCGCTCGCGCCCGGCGCGCGCGTGGTCGCCGAAATCGACTGGTCGCGCCGCTACCGGCACATGCGGCTGCATACGGCCGCGCACCTGATGTGCGCCGTGCTGCCGTATCCGGTCGACGGCTGCAGCGTGACGGCCGATTACGTGCGGCTCGACTTCGCGACGGCCGAGCCGATCGACCGCGACGACGTCGAGCGGCGGCTGGCCGAGCTGATCGGCGGCGCGCATCCGGTCACGACCGAATGGATCACCGACGACGAGATGGCCGCGCGGCCCGAGCTCGTGCGCACGATGAGCGTGAAGCCGCCGATGGGCCTCGGCCGCGTGCGGCTGCTGCGGATCGACGGCGTCGACCTGCAGCCGTGCGGCGGCACGCACGTGCGCAACACGTCGGAAATCGGCGGCCTGCGGGTCGCGAAACTCGAAAAGAAGAGCGCACGCACGCGGCGCGTCGTCCTGGAGCTTGCATGACGATGAATGACACGAACAACACGCACGGCGACGACGCGGCGCTCGATCCGCGCGCCCGCGACGTGCTGGATTTCTGGTTCGGCGCGCCCGGCTCGGCGGAATTCGGCCACCCGCGCAAGCTCTGGTTCAACGGCGGCGCGGCGCTCGATGCAGCGCTGCGCGAGCGCTACGGCACGCTGCTCGACGCGGCGTGCGACGGCGCCTGCGACCACTGGGCCGCATCGCCGCTCGGCGCGCTCGCGCTGATCGTCGTGCTCGACCAGTTCTCGCGCAACGTTCATCGCGGCACGCCGCGCGCGTTCGCCGCGGACCCGAAGGCGCTCGCGGTCGCACGCAGGCTGGTCGCCGCGGGGTGGGATGCCGGCCTGCCGAGCGGCCATCACCGCGCGTTTGCCTATCTGCCGTTCGAGCACGACGAGTCGCCGGACAGCCAGCGCGAGGCCGTGCGGCTGTGCGAGGGGATCAGGGAGGAGGCGGGGTGCGCCGGGTATCACGATTTCGCGCTGGCGCATGCGGACGTGATCGCGCGCTTCGGCCGGTTCCCGCACCGCAACGCGATTCTCGGGCGCGCGTCGACCGCGGAGGAGGCCGCGTTCCTGCGCGAGCCGGGGTCGTCGTTCTGAGTGATGGACGTCGGGTGTGCCGCCTGAAGGCGCGTCGCGCCTTCAACCACCGTCATTGCGGGTGCTGCTCCGGCGTGCGCACGTAGACGCGCAGCATCTCGTTGTCGTCGCCCGGCCGGGCGCCTGTCCAGAACAGCTTCCATTCGCTGCCCGGCGACGGATCGACGGCACGCACGCCCTGGACGATCATCCACGTGCAGCGCGTCGCCGCCGCGTCGGAGACGGGCCGGTGCAGGATGCCGGAGAAGTAGTAGAGCATCGGCGCTTCCGACTCGCCGAGCCCGTTCAGGCTCGCCATGCAGTCGCCGTCGTTCCATTCGAGCGCGAGGTGCGCGTTCAGGTCTTCGTACACCGAACGGTAGCTTTTGGCGACGTCGAGCCACGGCAGCAGCAGCGTGTAGACGAGGCCCCACGCGACGATCGCGCCCGACGCCCACGACAGCGCGCCGCGCCAGCGGCCCATCGTGCGCAGCGTCGGCAGCAGCCAGAGCCAGCCGACCGTCAGCGCGAGCGCGCCGAGCATGAGGCCCGGCTCGATCGGCATCGTCCAGTCGAGCGGCAGCCAGCGGCCGAGCGGCGCGAGGCGTTCGTGCGACGCGGCCGGATCGGCCATCACCGACCAGATCGTCCATGCGAGCACCGCGATGCTGCCGAACAGCGCGCGGCTCAGGTAATCCCACGCGACGTGCAGCTTTTGCGGCAGGCGGTCGATCGCCTGCGCGGCGACCAGCGCGAGCGGCGCGAAGAACGGCAGGATGTAGAGCTGGCGTGACGTCGCGGACACCACCAGCACCGTCAGCCCGACGCCGGCGAACACGACCGGCAGCGCGATGCGTGGCGCGCGCCAGTCGCGCCATGCGCCGCGGGCGAGCGCGACGATCGCGAGCGGCGTGACCGGGATGCCGACGGTCAGGAACGCGCGCAGGATGAACAGCGGCTTGTCGTTTTCCGCACCGAGCTGCGGCACCGAGAAGCCGAAGAAGCGGCCGACGTTGTTGTCCCAGAACCAGGTGAGGAAGAGCGTCTCGGAGCGCAGGAACAGCGCGGTCGGCCAGATGCTCGCGAACGGCGCGAACACCAGCGCGGCGATGCCGAGCGCGCGCGCGAACGCGCGGGTGCGGCATTCGGGATAGACCGCCAGCACGGCGGTCAGCGTGGCGCCGAACACCAGCGGCACGAACAATCCCTTCGCCATCAGCGCGACGCCGACGCCCGCGCCGAACATCGGGGCGGCCCAGCGGTTGCCCGACTCGACCGGCAGGCCGAGCTGCGCGTGCCGTGCGCGGGCGAGGTGCTGCATCACGAGTTCGAGCAGGCCGCAAAACGCGATTGCCGTGCCGGCGAACAGCGCGACGTCCGTCATCATGTCATGCACGTGCTTGATGACGACGAGGCTGCTTGCGCACAGCGCGACCGGCCCGATCACCTTCAGGTCGAACCAGCTGGCCGCGCCGCTCGCGACGCGCGCCGCGCGCGCGGTGAAGCTGAACGCGAGCGCCGCGAACAGCGCGCTCGCGAGCCGCGCCGCGTCGTGCAGCGGCAGCACGCGCTGCAGCAGCCATGCGAGGCTCGTCGCGACCCAGGCGTAGAGCGGCGGCTTTTCCATGAACGGCGCGCCGGCATTGGTCGGCACGACGAGGTCGCCGGTCTCGAGCATGTGCTGGATGATGCCGAACGTGTAGGTTTCGTCCTGCTTCCACGGATCGTGGCCGAGCACGCCGGGCAGCATGTACGCGCAGAATACGGCGGCGACCAGCAGCCATGCGCGCCAGCCGACGCGCGCGACGTGGCTGCGCGCGGGCGACGTCGTGGCGGCGCCCGTCGCGGCGGACGCGCGGCCGACGTGGACGGAACCGGAGAGGCCGGTTTCGGCGGATGCGCGGACGTGCTGAGCCGAGGCGGGCACGGACGCGCGCCGCCGGCTGGGTGCTGCGGAACCCTGCATGGAAAGATCTCTGGTCGAGCCGCCCGGCGGCATGGGCCCGGGGCAATAGGAGCCGCGCGCGGGCGGCGACGGACAGGCGGCGACGCCGGCTGTCGAAGTGCCTGCTAGTAGACCACGAAACTGTTACGGATGTTTACACAATCTGTTGCGGAATTGTGGAGATTTGTCGCGATGTAAGGCGGGGCAAGGGGAAGGGGTGGGGTGCGACATTCGGTCGCAGCGACGGGGCTATCGGCCGCCGCCGACGTCGAGGAGCGCGCCGGTCGTATACGACGCGGCATCGCCGAGCAGCCAGACGATCGCCTCGGCGACCTCCTGCGCTTCGCCCGCGCGGCCGAGCGGCGTCTGCGCGCCGAGGCGGCCGGCGCGGCCCGGCTGGCCGCCGCTCGCGTGGATCTCGGTTTCGATCAGGCCGGGCCGCACGGCGTTCACGCGCACGCCGTGCGGCCCGAGTTCCTTCGCGAGGCCGATCGTCAGCGCATCGACCGCGCCCTTCGACCCCGCATAGTCGACGTATTCGTTCGGCGAGCCGAGCCGGGCCGCGATCGACGACACGTTGACGATCGCGCCGCCGCGGCCGCCGCGATCGGTCGACAGCCGGCGCGCGGCCTCGCGCGCGCACAGGTACGCGCCGAGCACGTTGGTGTCGAACACCCGCTTCAGCCGTTCGACCGGCATGTCGGCGAGCGGCAGCGACGGCGCGACGATGCCGGCATTGTTGACGAGCGCGTCGAGCCGGCCGAGCGTCGCGACGACGGTGTCGAACATCGCGACGACGTCCGCTTCGCGCGACACGTCGCCGGCCACGACGCACGCGCGGCCGCCCGCGTCGCGCACGGCGGCCGCGGTCGCGTCGGCCGCCGCCGCGTCGCGCGCGTAGTTGATGCCGACGTCCCAGCCGCGCGCCGCCGCGAGCACGGCGCATGCGCGGCCGATGCCGCGGCTCGCGCCGGTGATCAGGACGACTTTGCGTTCGGACGGTTCGGTCATCGCGCGCGGCGCCACGTCATTCGGTTTCGTCGGGCGCCCACTTGTCGCGCGTGGGCGGCTGGTAGTCGCGCAGCTGCCCGATCAGCGCGGCCGGATCGGCGTCGATGCACAGCGAATCGAAATAGGCGGGCCGCATGAAGCCTTCGTCGATCGTATGCCGGAGCAGCGCGATCAGCGGATCGTAGAACGCGTCGATGTTGTAGAGCGCGATGGGCTTGCGGTGATAGCCGAGCTGCGCCCACGTGTAGACCTCGAAGAATTCCTCGAGCGTGCCGGCGCCGCCGGGCATCGCGACGAACCCGTCGGCGAGGTCGGCCATCATCTTCTTGCGATGATGCATGTCCGGCACCACGTGCAGCTCCGACAGGCCGGTGTGGCCGACTTCCTTGTCGACGAGCAGCTCGGGGATCACGCCGACCGCGCGGCCGCCGGCCGCCATCACTTCGTCGGCGATCGTGCCCATCAGCCCGACGCGGCCGCCGCCGTAGACGAGCGTGAGGCCGGCATCGACGAGCGCGCGGCCGAACGCGCGCGCGGCTTCCGCATAGACGGGCCGCACGCCGGGCGACGACCCGCAATACACGCATACGGCCTTCATTGCTTCGCGTCCTTTGCGAGGGCCGGCCCACCGGCGCGCGGCGAACCGTCGCGCGGCGGCAGGTAGTCGGCGAATTCGCGCTTGGGCAGCTTGCCGGAGACGAGATCGTCGAACAGCTGCCGCGAGCGGCCGCGCAGGTACGGCGCCATCACGGAGATCACGTGCATGCTGACCTGGTGCAGCTCCTCGCGGATCGCGTCCTGGTCGTTGTACTTGCGCGGGTGCATCACGTACTGATACGACAGCCAGTAGGTCGAGATCACGGCCATGTTGGTCGCGATGACCGCGATTTCGGCAGGCGTCGCGACCATCTCGGCATCGGATACGAGCAGCTCGCACATCTCGCGCGCGAAGCGCACCTTGTGGCTGATGATCTGCTTGAAGTGCGTCTCCAGCGTGCGGTTGCGCGCGAGCAGGTCGTTGAGGTCGCGATACAAAAAGCGGTAGGTCCACATGAAGTCGGCCATGTACTGCAGGTACGACCATGTTTCGTCGATCGTCGGACGGTGATCTTCGGGGAAGCGCAGGCGCTTTTCGATCGCCTGCTCGAACTGCGCGAAGATGCTGTTGATGATGTCGTCCTTGTTGCGGAAATGGTAATAGAGGTTGCCTGGGCTGATTTCCATTTCCTCGGCGATCGTCGTGGTGGTGACGTTCGGTTCGCCGATCTCGTTGAAGAGTTTCAACGACAGCTCGAGAATCCGTTCGCGGGTGCGGCGGGGAGGTTTCGCTTCCATGTCGTCCGGCCCTGTGTATGCCGGACTGGCGGGCGCTGCAATCGATGCTGCGTGAATCGTCCGGCGCGGGTTACTGTTCTATGTCTGGCGGACGATTATAAACCGGGGTTTCGCCGGTCCGGTGCATTTCGTGATCCGGGGGGGGGGGGGCTGCGCGGCGTTGTTGCGCCGCGGCACTGCTGCGCACCGGCCGCTAGAAGCCGAGCCAGCGCGCGACCACCGGGCCGAGCACGAAGCCCCACGTCGTCACGCACGCGAACAGCGCAACCGTGACGGCCGCGCTGCCGAGGTCCTTCGCGCGCTTCGACAGTTCGTGGCGCTCGAGCGAGATGCGGTCGATCGCGGCTTCGACGCTCGAGTTCAGCAGCTCGACGATCAGCACCAGCAGCACCGACGCGATCAGGAGCGCGCGCGACGCGGCGGGCACCGGCGCGAATGCGCCGATGGGCAGCATCAGCGCGGCGAGCGTCAGTTCCTGGCGGAATGCGCTCTCCTCGCGGATCGCGACCCGGAAACCGTTCAGCGAATGCTTGAGCGCGTACCACGCGCGCGTAAGGCCGCGGTTGCGCTTGTACGGATTCGGCGGCAGCGGCGCGAGCGGATCGTCGGTGCCGAGCGGTTCGTGCGCTGCCGCGTCGGCATGCGGCTCGCCGCCTGACGGTTCATCCTCGTCGAACGGCCGGTGCCGTTGCGGTTGCGCGGGCGGTGGGGGAATCTGGTCGTGCGGGTCTCGTTTCAAACGGCGGCACCTTCGGTGGTCGTGTATACGTCCTTCGGCAGCGGTTTCAGATGCGACGCGAACTGCTCGGACGCGGCGCGCCACGAGAAGCGCTCCGCCCACTCGCGGGCGGTCGCGCGCTCGATCTTCAGCGCTTCGAGGCAGGCTTCCTGCAGGTCCTCGTGCATCGCGCCCGCGTTGCCGCCGCCGAGCACGTCGACCGGGCCGGTGACCGGGTAGGCCGCGACCGGCGTGCCGCATGCGAGCGCCTCGAGCAGCACGAGCCCGAAGGTGTCGGTGCGGCTCGGGAACACGAACACGTCCGCGGCCGCGTAGACCTTCGCGAGCTCGGCCTGCGACAGCACGCCGAGGTAGTTCGCCTCCGGATAGCGCGACTTCAGCTCCGCGAGCGCGGGGCCTTCGCCCGCGACCCACTTCGAGCCGGGCAGGTCGAGCCGCAGGAACGCCTCGACGTTCTTCTCGATCGCGACGCGGCCGACGTACAGGAAGATCGGCCGGGCGGTGTTGAGGACCTTGGACTCCATGGGCCGGAAGATATCGAGATCCACGCCGCGTGTCCACAGGACGACGTTCGTGAAGCCGTACTGCTCGAGGTCGTGCTTGACGACCGGCGTCGGCGCCATCACCGCGAGCGACGGCGCGTGGAACCAGTGCAGGAAGCGGTAGGTCGCGGCCAGCGGGATGCCGAAGCGCGCCTGCACGTATTCCGGGAAGCGCGTGTGATACGCGGTCGTGAACGGCAGCTTGCGCGCGCGCGCATAGCGGCGCGCGGCGAGGCCGAGCGGCCCCTCGGTCGCGATGTGCAGCGCGTCGGGCGCGAACGCGTCGATCCGCGCGCGCAGCTTGCGGTACGGCAGGATCGAGAGGCGGATTTCCGGATACGTCGGGCAGGGCACCGTGCGGAATTCGAGCGGCGTCAGCAGTTCGACGCGGTGGCCGAGGGCCGTGAGTTCGCGGGACGTGCTCTTCAGCGTGCGCACGACGCCGTTGACCTGCGGTTCCCACGCGTCGGTGACGATCATGATCTTCATCGCGGCATGTGTCCTGTAAGTGAGTGCCGGGGAGGGGGCGGGGCGTCAGGCCGTAGCCTTGGTCTTGCGCGAGACGGCCGGCGACGGCGTGCGCATCGCCGTCCAGTAGACGACCTTCAGCTCGCCTTCCATCGTTTCGACGAGCGCGGACAGGCTTTCGACCCAATCGCCGTCGTTGCAGTACAGCACGCCGTCGATGTCGCGGATCTCCGCCTTGTGGATGTGGCCGCAGACGACGCCGTCGCAGCCGCGCCGGCGCGCTTCGTCGGTCATCACGGTCTCGAACTGCGAGATGAAGTTGACCGCGTTCTTCACCTGGTGCTTCAGGTACTGCGACAGCGACCAGTACTGGAAGCCGAGCCGGCTGCGGATCCGGTTGAACCAGCGGTTCAGCACGAGGATCAGCGTGTAGAGCGTGTCGCCGAGGTACGCGAGCCATTTCGCGTGCTGGATCACGCCGTCGAACAGGTCCCCGTGCACGATCCACAAACGTTTGCCCGACAGCGTCGTATGGAACGCCTCGCCGCGCACCTGGATGTCGCCGAACGCGAGGTCGCAGAACTGCCGCGCGCCTTCGTCGTGGTTGCCCGGGATGTAGACGACCTGCGTGCCCTTGCGGGCCTTGCGCAGAATTTTCTGCACGACGTCGTTGTGCGCCTGCGGCCAGTACCAGCCCTTTTTCAGCTGCCAGCCGTCGATGATGTCGCCGACGAGGTACAGGTATTCCGAATCGTTGTGGCGCAGGAAGTCGAGCAGGTACGTCGCCTGGCAGCCGCTCGAGCCGAGATGGATGTCGGACAGCCAGATGGTGCGGTAGCGATGCGCGGACGGCTCGTGATCGTCGCGCTGCGTGGCGGACGCGTCGGGCAGTTCATGTGCCGAGAGGGCGTCGGCCGCGGCCGAGCCGGACAGGAAGGCGGTGGCGGCGCGGGCGCCGAGGGGGTGACGAAACAGGGAGGTCGCGGACGGTTTCTGGCCCATGCATGACTCGCGCCGGTTGACATTATCGGCATTGCGCCATGCGGGCGTGACTGTGACGTGACAGTCACAAGACGTTCTTATTACGGCGTGCATGCGCCGTTCAGGGGTGAATTTTCGAGCGCCGCGCGAAGGCGGCGGGGCGGCCGGTCCGGGGCGGCGACGGTCAGCGCGGCAGCGCGACGACGCGGGTGCGCGCGAGCCGGTCGTGCGGGAACTGGCGGCCCGGATGCAGCCGCGCCGCGCCGGCCCACACGCCGATCCACGCGCCGGCGAGCGCGAGCGTGACGGGCACGGACAGGCCGAGGAGCGGGTGCAGCGCGAGCGGCGGCAGGAACCACAGCCAGCCGAGCGTGTAGCGGACGAGCGCGTGGCCGGCGCTCAGCGGCCGGCCGCTCGCCGACTCGATCTTCAGGCGCCAGGTCTTCATCGGCAGCGTCTGGCCGCCGTGCGTCCAGAACCAGACGAAATACGCGCCGACGACGAGCGCGATCCACGCGGCGAGCAGGTTGTGATGGACGAGGCCGTTGCGCTGCTGCGTCGCGAGCGCGAACGCGAGGCCCGCGAAGAACACGATGCCGAACAGCAGGACGCCTTCGTAGAGCAGCGCGGCGAGACGCCGCCGGACGGACGGCGGGGTGGCTGGAGACGGGTTCGTGCGCGGCACGGCCGCTCAGGAGCCCTTGAACAGCGACGGCGCGTCGGCGGGCGACACGGGCGCCGGCGCGGCCGTCGTCGGGGCTGCGCCGGAGGTGGCCGAGGCGACCACCGGCGGGGCGGCGGCGCTGCTCGGCGCGGGCGGCGCCGGCAGCACGACGCTCGCGCCGCTCGCCGGATGCTCGTGCGCGTTCACGAGGCGGCGGACGTCGCGGTCGCCCTTGCCGGTCGGCGGCGCGCTGACGACGGTCGGCCGGCGGCGGCGCTCGGCCGCCGCGAGGCGCTGCTTCTGTTCCTCGGGCAACTGCTGGTAGGCCTTCCACGCGCGCTCACGCGCCTGCGCGGACAGGTCCTTCGCGGTCTGGTAGTTCTCGCGCGCGACGCGGCGCTGCTCGGGCGTCATCCTGACCCATTCGGCCATGCGCTCCTGCAGGCGCTTCTGCGCATCGGGCGTCATCTTCGGGTAGCGTGCCGCGATCTTCAGCCATTTGCGCTTGCGGGCATCGCTGAACGAGTCCCATTGGTCGGCGAACGGCGCGAGCGCGACGTGCTGCGCGGGCGTCAGACGCGCCCACGACAGCGGACCGGCGGCAGCGGGCAGCGGGGCGAGGTCGGCGGTCAGCGCGATGGCGGCCGACGCGAGCGCAGGCGCGTTGGTCGCGACGGCGACCGCCTCGGGTTGCGGGTGGAAACGCGGGTACGTGGCGACGTAGGCGACGGCGATCGCGATCACGCATCCGAAAAATACGGCCAGGCCGCGCTTCTGACTCACCCGTGCGATCCCCTCGTTGCGTGTCTGATTAGTGGGCGTGCGAAAGATACGCGTTGAACCCGTGGTCGAGGTACGCGTTGAGCGGCAGGTCGTCGCTGAGCATCGCCGCGTCGATGTCGGCCAGCTCGGCGGTGCGCTGCATGTCTTCCCAGTACGCGATGCCGACGAGGCCGGCGAGCAGCAGCGCGAGCGGCCACGCGCGCAGCAGGCGGCGCGCGAGCGACACCGGCTGGCGCGCAGGCGTGACCGCCGGGCCGTGGGCGCCGGCCGCGCCTGCGAAGGCGGGGACGAACACCGGCGCCGCCACGGGCTCGGGCTTCTTGCGCGCGAGCGCGGCCTGGCGGGCGGCGGCCAGCCGGTCGGTGGTGGCGGCCGGCAGCGCGGCCGCGCGCTCATCGAGCGCGCGGCGCACCTTCAGCGCGATTTCGAGTTCTCGGTTCGAGGGAGCGGAGCTCATAGCGTGATTCCTTTGGCCTTGAGCGCTTCCGCCAGCGTGTGGGTGGCTCGCGAGCAATGCGTCTTGACGCTGCCTTCGGAGCACCCCATTGCGGCGGCAGTCTCGGCGACATCCATATCTTCCCAGTAACGCATCAGGAACGCTTCCCGTTGACGCGCCGGAAGTTTCTGGATTTCCTCGTCGATCAGGGCCAGAACCTGCTCCCGCTCGAGGCGGTGCTCGCTGCTCTCGACGCCTGGCGTCTGGTCGGCCGCCTCGAGCGTTTCGAGGGGGTCGAAGTCTTCGTCGTCCGTATTGTTCAGCGACGAGAAGAGCGTGACCCAGGTGTTGCGGACCTTCTGCCGGCGGAACCAGTCGTGGATCGCGTTCTGCAGGATCCGCTGAAAAAGCAGCGGCAACTCGGCGGCCGGGCGGTCGCCGTACTTCTCCGCCAGTTTGATCATCGCGTCCTGCACGATGTCGAGCGACGCATCGTCGTCGCGTACCGCGTACGCAGCCTGCTTGAACGCGCGCCTTTCGACGCCCGCCAGAAAGTCGGCGAGTTCCTTGTCTGATGCCATTCCGTGAAGGTATGCGCTGCGGACTGCCGCGTGAAGAAGGTCGAAAAATTTCGTAAAACCCGCGGATGCTAACAAATTTTCGCGCCGCTTGGCACCGGGTTGGGGGCGGCGCGTTGCGCGCGAACCGCGGCGCGGGGCTGCCCGCGGGCGGCGATGATGCACTGCGGGACATTTTGCTTGACGGCGTTCGCACGACCGGCTATCGTCGTCCGTTCGCAACATAAGTGATGGTCTCATTTGAGGCTGGCCCAAGAAGCCCGCCCTTCAAACTGGACGCGCCGCTTGAACCCGAGCCACAAGCCCGGCAGAGAGCACCCGATCAATTTTTTGCCGAAAATTCGATAGGTCAACGATGAACATGCCCAGCGCGGAATTCTCCACGTCGGAACCCCTTTCCCTTCCCGATAGCGACTCGATCGGCGCCACCGTGCTCATGCAGGCACTGGCCGACGAAAACGTCGAATTCATCTGGGGCTACCCCGGCGGCTCGGTTCTCTATATCTACGACGAGCTGTACAAGCAGGACAAGATTCAGCACGTGCTGGTGCGCCACGAACAGGCGGCCGTGCACGCAGCCGACGCGTATGCGCGTTCCACCGGCAAGGTCGGCGTCTGCCTCGTGACCTCCGGCCCCGGCGTCACCAATGCGGTGACCGGCATCGCGACGGCCTACATGGATTCGATCCCGATGGTCGTCATCAGCGGCCAGGTGCCGACTGCGGCGATCGGCCAGGACGCGTTCCAGGAATGCGACACGGTTGGCATCACGCGTCCGTGCGTGAAGCACAACTTCCTCGTGAAGGACGTTCGCGAGCTCGCGGAAACGGTCAAGAAGGCTTTCTACATCGCACGCACCGGCCGTCCGGGCCCCGTGCTGATCGACATCCCGAAGGACATCTCGAAGACGCCGTGCCGCTATGAGCCCGTCAAGAGCGTGTCGCTGCGCTCGTACAACCCGGTTACGAAAGGCCATTCGGGCCAGATCCGCAAGGCGGTGTCGCTGCTGCTGTCGGCAAAGCGCCCGTACATCTACACCGGCGGCGGCATCATCCTCGCCGACGCGTCGCGCGAGCTGAACCAGTTCGCGGACCTGCTCGGCTACCCGGTCACCAACACGCTGATGGGCCTCGGCGGCTATCGCGCGTCGGACAAGAAGTTCCTCGGCATGCTCGGCATGCACGGCACCTACGAAGCGAACATGGCGATGCAGCACTGCGACGTGCTGATCGCGATCGGCGCGCGCTTCGACGACCGCGTGATCGGCGATCCGGCCCACTTCGCGTCGCGGCCGCGCAAGATCATCCACATCGACATCGACCCGTCGTCGATCTCGAAGCGCGTGAAGGTCGACATCCCGATCGTCGGCGACGTGAAGGAAGTGTTGAAGGAGCTGATCGAGCAGCTGCAGACGGCCGAGCACGGCCCGGACACCGAAGCGCTCGCGCAGTGGTGGAAGGACATCGAAGGCTGGCGCGCGAAGGACTGCCTGAAGTACGACCGCGAAAGCGAGATCATCAAGCCGCAGTACGTGGTCGAGAAGGCGTGGGAGCTGACGGACGGCAATGCGTTCGTGTGCTCGGACGTCGGCCAGCACCAGATGTGGGCCGCCCAGTTCTACCGTTTCAACAAGCCGCGTCGCTGGATCAACTCGGGCGGCCTCGGCACGATGGGCTTCGGCCTGCCGGCGGCGATGGGCGTCAAGATGGCGCACCCGGACGACGACGTGCTGTGCATCACGGGCGAAGGCTCGATCCAGATGTGCATCCAGGAGTTGTCGACCTGCCTGCAGTACGACACGCCGATCAAGATCATTTCGCTGAACAACCGCTACCTCGGCATGGTCCGCCAGTGGCAGCAGATCGAATACAGCAAGCGCTATTCGCATTCGTACATGGATGCGCTGCCGGACTTCGTGAAGCTCGCCGAGGCGTACGGCCACGTCGGCATGCGCATCGAAAGGACCGCGGACGTCGAGCCGGCGCTGAAGGAAGCGCTGCGCCTGAAGGACCGCACCGTGTTTCTCGACTTCCAGACCGATCCGACCGAAAACGTCTGGCCGATGGTCCAGGCCGGCAAGGGCATCACCGAGATGCTGCTCGGATCGGAAGACCTGTAACGGCGCGGCGCGCGCGAGGCCGCGTGCGGCCGCCTTCACGAAGGGCGGCGCGGCACGCGGCGGCGCGCGACGCGGGCTTATCGACACGGACACATTCTGGAAGAAGCGAACATGAGACACATCATTTCCGTCCTGCTTGAAAACGAACCGGGCGCGCTGTCGCGCGTGGTCGGCCTGTTTTCCGCACGCGGCTACAACATCGAAACCTTGACGGTGGCGCCGACCGAAGACCAATCGCTGTCGCGGCTCACCATCGTTTCCATCGGCTCCGACGACGTGATCGAACAGATCACGAAGCATCTGAACCGCCTGATCGAGGTGGTGAAAGTGGTGGACCTGACCGACGGTGCACACATCGAACGCGAGCTGATGCTGATCAAGGTACGTGCAGTGGGCAAGGAGCGCGAAGAGATGAAGCGGATGTCGGACATTTTCCGGGGCCGCATCATCGACGTGACCGAAAAGACCTACACGATCGAATTGACGGGCGCGAGCGACAAGCTCGACGCATTCATCCAGGGGCTGGACGCGGGCGCGATCCTCGAGACCGTGCGCACCGGCAGCTCCGGCATCGGACGCGGCGAGCGCATCCTGAAGGTGTGATGCCGAACAGGCACGCCGGGTGCGCCGTCATGTCCCGGCCCGCAGTACTCCATCTGAACGAATTGTTGAATTTTTGAATTAGCGAAGGAACCATCATGAACGTTTTCTACGACAAAGACGCCGACCTCTCCCTCATCAAGGGCAAGCAAGTCACGATCATCGGCTACGGCTCGCAAGGCCACGCCCACGCGCTGAACCTGAAGGACAGCGGCGTGAACGTGACGGTCGGTTTGCGCCGCGGCGGCGCGTCGTGGAGCAAGGCCGAGAACGCCGGCCTCGCGGTCAAGGAAGTCGCGGAAGCCGTGAAGGGCGCCGACGTCGTGATGATGCTGCTGCCGGACGAGCAGATCGCCGACGTGTACGCGAAGGAAGTGCACGCGAACATCAAGGAAGGCGCGGCGCTCGCATTCGCGCACGGCTTCAACGTCCACTACGGCCAGGTGATCCCGCGCGCCGACCTCGACGTGATCATGATCGCGCCGAAGGCGCCGGGCCACACGGTGCGCGGCACGTACTCGCAGGGCGGCGGCGTGCCGCACCTGATCGCGGTTGCGCAGAACAAGTCGGGCGCGGCGCGCGACATCGCGCTGTCGTACGCGGCGGCGAACGGCGGCGGCCGTGCGGGCATCATCGAGACGAACTTCCGCGAAGAAACCGAAACCGACCTGTTCGGCGAGCAGGCCGTGCTGTGCGGCGGCACCGTCGAGCTGATCAAGGCCGGCTTCGAGACGCTGGTCGAAGCGGGCTACGCGCCGGAAATGGCGTACTTCGAGTGCCTGCACGAGCTGAAGCTGATCGTCGACCTGATCTACGAAGGCGGCATCGCGAACATGAACTACTCGATCTCGAACAACGCCGAATACGGCGAGTACGTGACGGGCCCGCGCGTCGTGACGGAAGAGACGAAGAAGGCGATGAAGCAGTGCCTGACCGACATCCAGACCGGCGAATACGCGAAGAGCTTCATCCTCGAGAACAAGGCCGGCGCACCGACGCTGCAGTCGCGCCGCCGCCTGACGGCCGAGCATCAGATCGAGCAGGTCGGCGCGAAGCTGCGCGCGATGATGCCGTGGATCGCGAAGAACAAGCTCGTCGACCAGTCGAAGAACTAAGCACGGACTGAGCAACAAGCGCTGTTCCGGCCCTTCGAGAGGAGGGTCGGTAGCAAAAAGCCGCCCGAAGGCAGCAGTGCCCCGGGCGGCTTTTGCTATCCTACGGGCTTTGCAATTCACCGAACACAGAACGAATCCATGAACTATCCTCATCCGATCATCGCGCGCGAAGGCTGGCCGTTCATCGCGATTGCAGCCGTCATCGCGCTGTTGATCCATGCCGTCGGGGGCTTCGGCTTCGCGTGGCCGTTCTGGCTGCTGCTCGTCTTCGTCGTCCAGTTCTTCCGCGATCCGCAGCGCCCGATCCCGGCGCAGCCGAACGCGGTGCTGTGCCCGGCCGACGGCCGCATCGTCGCGGTCGAGACCGCGCAGGATCCGTATGCGAACCGCGAAGCGCTGAAGATCAGCGTGTTCATGAATGTCTTCAACGTCCACTCGCAGCGTTCGCCGGTGGACGGCGCCGTGACCAAGGTCGAGTACTTCCCGGGCGCGTTCCTGAACGCGGCGATCGACAAGGCGTCGACCGAGAACGAGCGCAATGCGGTCGTGATCCAGACGGCGAGCGGCAAGACCGTCACCGCGGTGCAGATCGCAGGCCTCGTCGCGCGCCGCATCCTGTGCTACGTGCGCGCCGGCGAGCCGCTGTCGCGCGGCCAGCGCTACGGCTTCATCCGCTTCGGCTCGCGCGTCGACGTGTACCTGCCGCTCGGCAGCCGCGCGAAGGTGTCGATCGGCGAAAAGGTCTACGCGTCGTCGACGATCCTCGCCGAGCTGGAACAGTAAGCGGCGGGGCGCACGATGGCCGCATTCAAACCGCGCCGGCCGCGCAATGGCACCCTGCGGCCGTTCCGCCGCAACAAGTCGGTCGCGCCCGACCCGGCGCCGATCGTCGAGAGCCGCCGCGCGAAACGCCGCCAGTTCCTGAAGACGCGCGGCATCTACCTGCTGCCGAACGCGTTCACCACGGCCGCGCTGTTCTGCGGGTTCTTCGCGGTGGTGCAGGCGATGAACGTGCGCTTCGAGATCGCCGCGATCGCGATCTTCGCGGCAATGGTGCTCGACGGGATGGACGGGCGGGTCGCGCGCATGACGCATACGCAGAGCGCGTTCGGCGAGCAGTTCGACAGCCTGTCCGACATGGTGTCGTTCGGCGTCGCGCCGGCGCTCGTGATGTACGAGTGGGTGCTGAAGGACCTCGGCCGCTGGGGCTGGCTCGCCGCGTTCGTCTACTGCTCGGGCGCCGCGCTGCGCCTCGCGCGCTTCAACGCGAACATCGGGGTGGTCGACAAGCGCTTCTTCCAGGGGCTGCCGAGCCCGGCCGCCGCGGCGCTGATCGCCGGCTTCGTGTGGCTCGCGACCGACAACCGCGTGCCGATGAAGCTCGGCTGGCTGCCGTGGGTCGCGTTCGTGCTGACCATCTATGCAGGCGTGACGATGGTGTCGAACGCGCCGTTCTACAGCGGCAAGGCGCTCGACGTGCGCCACCGCGTGCCGTTCGCGGCGACCCTGCTGGTCGTCGTCGCGTTCGTGCTGGTGTCGTCCGATCCGCCGCTGATGCTGTTCTGCCTGTTCGTGCTGTACGGGCTGTCGGGCTACGCGTTCTGGGCCTACATGGCGGTGCGCGGGCGTCCGAACCCGGCGCGCTCGTCGCAGCGCGAGCATTGACGCGCGACGCGTTCCGAAACGGCGGCCTGCGGGCCGCCGTTTTTTATGCGCCCCTTTTTCCACGCGCGCTTCGGGCGTCGTCCGATTGCGCGGTCTGCGGAATGCCGCTATAGTCGTCGGCATGACTGCATTTTCCCGCCTCTCCCTCCTTCTAGCCGGTGCGCCGCTAAGCGCGCGAGCGCTAGCGCGCCTGCCGCGCTGACCGTTTTCGCCCCCCGTCCAGGCTCGTCTGTCGTTCAGCGTCGCCAGCGGTGGCGCGAATCCATCTCGTTGTACCCCCGAACAAAGAGCCTTGGAGCCCCCCATGACAGACAAGCTGATCATTTTCGATACGACGTTGCGTGACGGTGAACAGTCGCCCGGCGCGTCGATGACGAAGGAAGAGAAGATCCGGATCGCGAAGCATCTCGAACGGATGAAGGTCGACGTGATCGAGGCCGGCTTCGCCGCCAGCTCGAACGGCGACTTCGACGCGATCCACACGATCGCGGGCCTCGTGAAGGACAGCACGATCTGCTCGCTGGCGCGGGCGAACGACAAGGACATCCAGCGTGCGGCCGACGCGCTGAAGCCGGCGAACAGCTTCCGGATCCACACGTTCATCGCGACGTCGCCGCTGCACATGGAAAAGAAGCTGCGCATGACGCCGGACCAGGTGTTCGAGCAGGCGCGCCTCGCGGTGCGCTTCGCGCGCAAGTTCACCGACAACGTCGAATTCTCGCCGGAAGACGGCAGCCGCTCGGACATGGACTTCCTCTGCCGCGTGCTGGAAGCCGTGATCGCGGAGGGTGCGACGACGATCAACATCGCCGATACGGTCGGCTACGGCGTGCCGGAGCTGTACGGCAACCTCGTGAAGACGCTGCGCGAGCGCATCCCGAACTCGGACAAGGCGATCTTCTCGGTGCACTGCCACAACGACCTCGGGATGGCGGTCGCGAACTCGCTCGCCGGCGTGAAGATCGGCGGCGCCCGCCAGGTCGAATGCACGATCAACGGTCTCGGCGAGCGCGCGGGCAACACGTCGCTCGAGGAAATCGTGATGGCCGTGAAGACCCGCAAGGACTATTTCGGCCTCGACGTCGGCATCGACACGACGCAGATCGTGCCGACCTCGAAGCTCGTGTCGCAGATCACCGGCTTCGTCGTGCAGCCGAACAAGGCGGTGGTCGGCGCGAACGCGTTCGCGCACGCGTCCGGCATCCACCAGGACGGCGTGCTGAAGGCGCGCGACACGTACGAGATCATGCGTGCGGAAGACGTGGGCTGGACCGCCAACAAGATCGTGCTCGGCAAGCTGTCGGGCCGCAACGCGTTCAAGCAGCGCCTGCAGGAGCTCGGCATCGCGCTCGACAGCGAAGCCGACCTGAACGCCGCGTTCATGCGCTTCAAGGATCTGGCCGACCGCAAGGCGGAAATCTTCGACGAAGACATCATCGCGATCGTGTCCGAGGAAGCCGCGCAGGCGGCCGAGCAGGAGCACTTCAGGTTCGTGTCGCTCGCGCAGCATTCCGAGACGGGCGAGCAGCCGCACGCGAAGGTCGTGTTCGCGGTCGACGGCAAGGAAGTGACCGGCGACGCGCGCGGCAACGGCCCGGTCGACGCGACGTTCAATGCGATCGAAGGCGAAGTCGGCAGCGGTTCCGAGCTGCTGCTGTACTCGGTCAACGCCATCACGACCGGCACGCAGGCGCAGGGCGAAGTGACGGTGCGCCTGTCGAAGAGCGGGCGGATCGTCAACGGCGTCGGCACCGATCCGGATATCGTCGCGGCGTCCGCGAAGGCCTACATTTCGGCGCTGAACAAGCTGCACGCGAAGGACGACAAGGTGAATCCGCAGCGCTCGTAAGCGCGTCGCGCGCGATCGAAACGCCCCGTGCGGCTCCACGCCGCCGGGGCGTTTTTTTCATTCCGCGCCCGCTCACTCCGCGGTGGGCGAGCGGAATTGCCAGCGCCGCGCGGCGGCGCGAGGCGGCGGGCACGGCCGGCGGAACTCGACCGCGATCCCGCGACGCGGCGCGTCGGCGATGAACGCCTCGAGCAGTTCGAGCACGTCGTGGTCGATGTAGTCGGCGCGCGTCGCGTCGATGATCACCGCCGCGCGGTCCGGAATGTGCCGCAGGTGATGCTTGACCTGCACCTTGCCGAGAAACGACACGTCCTTGCGGAACGACAGCAGGAAGTGGTCGTCATGCTGCGCGAGCGTGACCGGGCTCTTCAGGTTCGCGACGGCGACCGTGAGGACGCTGCACGCGAGGCCGAGCGCGATGCCGAACAGCAGGTCGACGGCGAGCACGCCGGCGATCGTCGCGACGAACGGCGCGAACGCGGCCGGGCCCTGTTTCGCGACCGAGCGGAACAGCGCCGGCTTGGCGAGCTTGAAGCCGGTGTGGATCAGGATCGCCGCGAGACTCGCGAGCGGGATCAGGTTGATGAGGCCCGTGAGTGCGAACACGCTGACGAGCAGCAGCACGCCGTGCACGATCGCCGACAGCCGGCTTTGCGCGCCCGCGTTGACGTTGACCGAGCTGCGCACGATCACCGACGTGATCGGCAGCCCGCCCATCGCGCCGGCGACGAGATTGCCGACGCCTTGCGCCTTCAGTTCGCGGTCAGGCTGGGTCTGCCGGCGCTTCGGATCGATCTGCTCGACCGCTTCGAGGCTCAGCAGCGTTTCGAGGCTCGCGACGATCGCCAGCGTGATCGCGACCCGCCAGACGTCCGGATTGACCAGCTGCGCGAAATTGGGGCCGAGTTCCGCATGCTTGAGCGATGCCGCGAACGCCGCAAACGACGCGAGTTCGGGCAGCGCGACCCGGTGCGCGGCGCCGGGCGCGAGCGCGGGCGCCAGCGCGCCGAGCACGAGCGTCGCGCCGATGCCGAGCGCGACGACCGCGAGCGGCGCGGGCACCGCGCGCACGATCGCGAAACGGCGCAGCGCGGGCCGCTCCCATGCGACCAGCAGCGCGAGCGACGCGAGCGCGATCGCCGCCGCGATCCACGCGGCGCTCAGGCCGGGCAGCGCGGAGAGCGGCTGCGCGGCACTGCCGCCGATGCCGAGTGCGAACGGGATCTGCTTGACGATCAGCAGCAGCCCGATCGCCGCCAGCATGCCCTTGATGACGGGGGACGGCACGTAGGCCGCGATGCGGCCGGCGCGCAGCATGCCGAAGCCGAACTGCAGGATGCCGGACAGCAGCACGGCGAGCAGGAACGCCGGGAAGCTGCCGAGTTGCGCAATGCCTTCGACGACGATCACGACGAGCCCGGCGGCGGGGCCGCTGACGGACAGCGACGAGCCGCTCAGGAGCGCGACGACGAGTCCGCCGACGATGCCGGACACGAGTCCGGCGAACGGCTCGACGCCGGATGCATTGGCGATGCCGAGACACAGCGGCAGCGCGACGAGGAAGACGACGATGCCGGCGATGATGTCGCGCGGCAGTAGGGACAGGCGCTCGTTCAGTTTCATGATCGGGGGCGGTTTCGTTGGCGTGTGGGTCGGGATGGGGTTCAGCCGAGCGCCGGTGCGGGCGCTGCCTGCGTGGGTGCGGCGTCCGCCGGCTGCGTCGCGTAGCCGGAATCCAGTTCCTTGAGGCGGCCGTCGGCGAGCGAAAAGATCCAGCCGTGCACGAGCGGCGGCCGTTCGCGGTCGCGCACGATCGGCGACGCGCGCAGCAGCCGGACCTGCTCGAGCACGTTCAGCTCGGCGAGATGGTCGGCGGCCGCCGCATCGTCGAGGCCGGCGAGCGTGTCGTGGTGCCGGCGCGCGAGCGCGCAAAGCGGCGCGATCCGGCGGCTGACGTGCGGCAGGTCGGTCGGCGGCGGCAGCAGCGACGCGCGCACGCCGCCGCAGCCGTAGTGCCCGCAGACGATCACGTGATCGACCTCGAGCACGCGCACCGCGTACTCGAGCACGCTCGCGCTGTTGTCGTCATCGGGCTGGAACAGGTTCGCGATGTTGCGATGGACGAACAGGTCGCCGGGCGCGCTATGCGTGATGGTCTCGGCCGGCACGCGGCTGTCCGAGCAGCCGATCCACAGCACGCGCGGATTCTGGCCGCGCGCGAGCGCGTCGAAGAAGCCGGGCGTGCGCTCGCGCGTTTCGCGGGCCCAGGCGATGTTGGCGACCAGCATGCTCTTGGGGCGATTCATGAGGACTCCTTTTTGATGAAAGCAAATGAAAATCCATCGAAACGGACGGATTAGGATGCTTTCTGAACTGAAAGGTTCAATTTCGGCCGATATTAGGGGTATGCCCTAGATCAAGGGGGCAATGAAACAAATTGTTTCAAATTAAATCGAGATGGTGCATGGATTGCACCAGCTTGATGCATTCGATGCATCGCCGATGCAATTTCTCTCGGAGCTATGTGTGGCGGGGGATTCCGGTTAATGGTTATTGAGTTTCATTGGCCCCGGAAAGGATTGCCGCTCTATTTTGAGATTAAATAGGGTGGCGGTAAAAAAGAAAGGCCATTCGCGCAATAATTCGTGAATGGCCGTTGCGGAAATGCACTGGAATCGCGCCGCGCGCTCAGAAAAGATTGCGGCGATCGGGATCGTGCAGCGGATCGGGGGTTTTCTGCGTGAGCCGCAGGATGCCCTGGCTGTCGAAATAGAAGCTGTACATCATGTACCAGACGTTGTCCTCGAGGTAGCGGTAGGTCCACGCCTCGCGCTTCATCAGCGGAAAGTAGGACGTCTCGACCGGGCGGCCGAAATTGACGAGGACGTCGGTCTTGGTCCACTTGCCGATTTCCGCGCGGTAGAACTCGTTCGGCTGCAGCACCTGCCGAACGTTGACGATCTTGCCGGACCCGTCGACGTCGGCCGCGACCGTGATCTCGCCCATCGGCTGGGTGGGCCACATCAGGCGCTTGCCGCCGCCGGGCAGGTCGTAGATTTCGCGCGGCGGGCCCATGCGCGCGACGATCGCCGACTGGTCCTGGCCGGCCTGATATTGCTGCCACGGTTGTGCGCAACCGGCGAACAGCGCCGCCACGCAGGCGAGCAGCACCGGGACACGAATACGCATGTGTTTCTCCAAGAATCACGGGGAATACGCGTGTTGTATCACGGACCGCGCATTCCGGCGCGCGGCCCGGAAAAATTCGGTGCGGGATCGCGCAAGCGCGCCCGCTTGCCCGCGCGGGGCGCCCGGGCCTATGATCCGCGCTTCTCACGCGGATTCGGGGGCAGGCAAGCCGATGCAGATATGGAAGCGTTGCGCGCTCGCATGGAGCGCGGGCTGGGTGCTGGCGTCGTCGGCGTTCGCGGGCGGCGAGCCGGTGCGCATCGCGCTGATCGAGGGCATGTCCGGCCCGTTCGCGAACGCGGGCGCCGCGGTCGAGCGCAACCTGCGGTTCGGCGTCGAGCGGGTCAATGCGGCCGGCGGCGTGAAGCTGCGCGACGGCGCGCATCCGCTCGAACTCGTCGTGCTCGACAGCAAGGGCAGCCCGGAAGAGGCGCTGGTGCAGCTGCGCGCAGCCGCGGACCGGCACATCGGTTTCGTCGCGCAAGGCAACAGCTCCGCGGTCGCGGCCGCGCTGGTCGCGGCGCTCGACAAGCAGAACGCCCGCAACCCGGACGTCCGGATGCTGTTCCTCAATTACTCGGCCGACGACCCGGCGCTGACGGGGGCGCGCTGCAGCTTCTGGCACTTCCGCTTCGACGCGCACGCGGGGATGCGGATGGCGGCGCTCGCCGACGTGATGGCGCGCGATCGCGCGCTGCGCAAGGTCTACCTGCTGAACCAGGACTACAGCTTCGGACATGACGTCAGCACGCTCGCACGGCAGGCGCTGGCCGCGCGGCGGCCGGACGTGGCGGTGGCCGGCGACGAATTCCATCCGATCGGGCGCATCAAGGATTTCGCGCCGTACGTCGCGAAGATCCGCGCGAGCGGCGCGGACGCCGTCGTGACCGGCAACTGGGGCAACGACCTGACGCTGCTCGTCAAGGCCGCGCGCGAGCAGGGCCTGAACGCGAAGTTCTACACGTTCTACGGCAATAGCCTGGGCGCGCCGGCGGCGCTCGGCGATGCGGGCGTCGGGCGAGTCGTGGCGGTCGCCGACTGGCACCCGAACGCGGGCGGCGCGAAGTCCGACGCGTTCTACCGCGCGTTCCGGACCCGCTTCCCGGCCGCGCAGGACGATTACCCGGTGCTGCGGATGAGCCTGATGATCGAGATGGTCGCGGCGGCCATGAACCGGGCCGGCTCGGCCGATCCGGTGGCGGTCGCGCGTGCGCTCGAGGGCCTGTCGTTCGATAACGGCTTCCACGCGTCGCGAATGCGCGTACAGGACCACCAGCTGATCCAGCCCCTTTACGTGATGGAGATGGACAAGGCCGGCACGCCGGGCGTGCGCTTCGACAACGAGGGTTCGGGCTACGGGTTTCGCACCGTGCTGGCGGTCCCGCCGCCGCAGACGGACGCGCCGTCGACGTGCTCGATGACGCGTCCGTGACAAAGCGGTTCGGATCGTTGCGGAGTTGTGCTAGAATGCGGGCCGGTTGTAAATCACGGCACGGCCATTCTTCCGTGTCCGCCTGTTCAGTTAGAAAGGAAATCAAATGTCTGTCGCAGATATCAAGAAGTCGGAAGTCGTTGCTCAGTTCGCACGTGGCACCAATGACACGGGTTCGCCCGAAGTGCAGGTCGCACTGCTGACCGCACGCATCGTGGAACTGACGGGTCACTTCAAGACCCACGCGAAGGATCACCACAGCCGCCGCGGCCTGCTGCGCATGGTGAGCCGCCGTCGCAAGCTGCTCGACTACCTCAAGGGCAAGGATGCCGACCGTTACCGCGCACTGATCGAGAAGCTGGGTCTGCGTAAGTAATCGGCGCGATTGCCGTCGTCAAGATGCCTGTGTCAGTGCGCTGATGCAGGCATTTTGTTTTTGCGCGGTGCGTAGCGTCGCACGCACCGCGGGTTGTCCGGCCGTCTGGCGCCGGACTGCCCGAACGGCCGATACCGGGGGCGGGATTTGTGTCATTCCAGCGCGGCGCTGCATGCGCGCCGCGCTGGAATGGCATAAAAAACACACCTTGCTCCGGGTGAATCGGCCGGGACGCCGCCGCAACGGTCCGCCGGCGCGGCGAATGTTATGAACGAATCCAAAGGAGCAACCATGTCCATGTTCAACAAGGTCGTGAAGGAATTCCAGTGGGGCCAGCACAAGGTGCGCCTCGAAACCGGTGAAATCGCCCGCCAGGCGAGCGGCGCCGTGATCGTCGACGTCGAAGACACCGTCGTGCTCGCGACCGTCGTCGGCGCGAAGTCGGCGAAGCCGGGCCAGGATTTCTTCCCGCTGACCGTCGACTACATCGAAAAGACCTACTCGGCCGGCAAGATCCCGGGCGGCTTCTTCCGCCGCGAAGGCCGTCCTTCGGAGCACGAGACGCTGACGTCGCGCCTGATCGACCGTCCGCTGCGCCCGCTGTTCCCGGAAGGCTTCTACAACGAAGTGCAGGTCGTGATCCACGTGCTGTCCGTGAACCCGGAAATCCCGGCGGACATCCCGGCACTGATCGGCGCATCGGCAGCGCTCGCCGTGTCGGGCCTGCCGTTCAACGGCCCGGTCGGTGCCGCGCGCGTCGCGTACATCGACAACGCCTATGTGCTGAACCCGACGCGTGACCAGATCAAGGCGTCGAGCCTCGACCTCGTCGTCGCGGGTACGGAACGCGCGGTGCTGATGGTCGAGTCGGAAGCCGACCAGCTGTCGGAAGACGTGATGCTGGGCGCCGTGGTGTTCGGCCACGAGCAGATGCAGATCGCGATCGACGCGATCCACGACCTGGTGCGCGACGGCGGCAAGCCCGAGTGGGACTGGCAGCCGGCGCCGAAGAACGAGGCGCTGATCGCACGCGTGACCGAGCTGGCGCAGAACGACCTGCTCGCCGCTTACCAGCTCCGCGACAAGCAGGCGCGCTCGGCGAAGCTGAAGGAAGTCTACGCGGCAACCTCGGCAAAGCTCGAGGAAGACGCGCTGGCGGCCGGTACGGTCGCGGCCGACAAGGCCACGGTCGGCAACGTGCTGTTCGACATCGAGGCGAAGATCGTCCGTTCGCAGATCCTGAACGGCGAGCCGCGCATCGACGGCCGCGACACGCGCACCGTGCGCCCGATCGAGATCCGCACCGGCGTGCTGCCGCGCACCCACGGCTCGGCGCTGTTCACGCGCGGCGAAACGCAGGCACTCGTCGTCGCGACGCTCGGCACCAAGGGTGACGAGCAGATCATCGACGCGCTCGAAGGCGAGTACCGCGAGCGCTTCATGCTCCACTACAACATGCCCCCGTTCGCGACCGGCGAAACGGGCCGCGTCGGCTCGCCGAAGCGCCGCGAAATCGGCCACGGCCGCCTCGCGAAGCGCGCGCTGGTCAAGTGCCTGCCGAGCGCCGACGAATTCGGCTACTCGATCCGCGTCGTGTCGGAAATCACCGAGTCGAACGGTTCGTCGTCGATGGCGTCGGTGTGCGGCGGCTGCCTCGCGCTGATGGACGCCGGCGTGCCGATGAAGGCGCACGTCGCGGGCATCGCGATGGGCCTGATCCTCGAAGGCAACAAGTTCGCGGTGCTGACCGACATCCTCGGCGACGAAGATCACCTCGGCGACATGGACTTCAAGGTCGCGGGCACCGAGCAAGGCGTGACCGCGCTGCAGATGGACATCAAGATCCAGGGCATCACGAAGGAAATCATGCAGGTCGCGCTCGCGCAGGCGAAGGAAGGCCGCATGCACATCCTCGGCAAGATGACGGCGGCGGTCTCCGGCGCGAACACGCAGCTGTCGGAATTCGCGCCGCGCATGATCACGATCAAGATCAACCCGGAAAAGATCCGCGACGTGATCGGCAAGGGCGGTTCGGTGATCCGCGCGCTGACCGAGGAAACCGGCACGACGATCGACATCTCGGACGACGGCGTCGTCACGATCGCGAGCACGAACAGCGAAGGCATGGCGGAAGCGAAGAAGCGCATCGAGAACATCACGGCCGAGATCGAAGTCGGCCAGGTGTACGAGGGCACGGTGCTGAAGCTGCTCGATTTCGGCGCGATCGTGAACCTGCTGCCGGGCAAGGACGGCCTGCTGCACATCTCGGAAATCGTCAACGAGCGCGTGAAGGACATCAACGACTACCTGAAGGAAGGTCAGCAGGTCAAGGTCAAGGTGATCCAGACGGACGAGAAGGGTCGCGTGCGCCTGTCGGCGAAGGCGCTCCTGAACGAAGCGGCGGCAGCGTCGCAAACGGATACGCCGCCGCAGCAGTAAGCGGAAGGGCGCAAGAACGGCCGGCTGCGCGAAAGCGCGCCGGCCGTTTTTTCTGTAGGATCGGGACGCGCGTAGCAGACGCATGTAACAGGCGCGCAATCCGATCCCGATCCCGGAGCAAAGCTCATGAAAGCCATCGAAATCACCGAATTCGGCGCCCCCGACGTCCTGAAGCTCGCCGAGCGTTCGCGCCCCGAGCCGCAGCGCGGCGAAGTGCTGATCAAGGTGGCGGCCTCCGGCGTCAACCGTCCGGACGTGTTCCAGCGCAAGGGCGCGTATGCGCCGCCGCCGGGCGCGTCGGATCTGCCGGGCCTCGAGGTCGCGGGCGAGATCGTCGGCGGCGATCTGTCCGATCCCGCGCTCAATCCGTTCGGCCTGAAGCTCGGCGACCGCGTGTGCGCGTTGCTGGCGGGCGGCGGCTATGCAGAATATGCGGTGGCGCCGCTGCCGCAGTGCCTGCCGGTGCCGGATGGCCTGACGGACATCGAGGCCGCGTCGCTGCCGGAGACGTACTTCACGGTGTGGAGCAACGTGTTCGACCGTGCGCTACTCGGCGCGGGCGAGGGCGGCGAGCACGAGACGCTGCTCGTGCAGGGCGGCTCGAGCGGCATCGGCGTGACGGCGATCCAGCTCGCGCACGCGCTCGGTTTCCGCGTGTTCGCAACGGCGGGCAATGCCGACAAGTGCCGCGCGTGCGAAGCGCTCGGTGCGGAGCGCGCGATCAACTACAAGACCGAGGATTTCGTCGAGGTCGTGAAATCGCTGACGCACGATCGCGGCGTCGACGTGATTCTCGACATGGTCGCGGGCGCGTACGTGCCGCGCGAGCTGTCTGCGCTCGCGGATGGCGGCCGCCTCGTGCTGATCGCGCTGCTCGGCGGCGCGAAGGCCGAGATCAATCTGAACGAGATCCTGCGCCGCCGGCTGACGGTGACGGGCTCGACGCTGCGTCCGCGTCCGGTGGAGTTCAAGGCGCGCATCGCCGCGCAACTGAAGGCACGCGTGTGGCCGCTGTTCGGCGAGGGTCGCATCAGGCCGGTGATCTACCGCGTGCTGCCGGCCGCGGAGGCGGCGCAGGCGCATGCGCTGATGGAAAGCGGCGAGCATATCGGCAAGATCATGCTCGATTGGGGCGCGAACAGCTGACCGGCCGGCCGCGCCTTGCCGGTCACACCTGGTCGGCCGCGCTTGACATGCGTGGTTTGACCGGTTCAAGCGCTGCGCAGTAAAATCGCGGGTTTGCTTCGCCAGATCAAACCTGACGGCCGGTCGCCGGCCTGTCGATGACGAGACAAACACGATGTCGAAACAGAGAACGAAGCGGGTGATCGGCAACTGGAAGATGCACGGCCGGCTGGCCGGCAACCAGGCGTTGCTGAACGAAGTGGTGCAGGGCGCAGGCTCGGTCGCGGCGGAAACGGCGATCGGCGTGTGCGTGCCGTTCCCGTACCTCGCGCAGGTTCAGGGGCAGCTCGCCGGCGGCCGTATCGCGTGGGGCGCCCAGGACGTGTCCGCGCACGAACAGGGTGCGTTTACCGGTGAAGTGGCCGCGGCGATGGTTGCGGAGTTCGGTGCGCGCTATGCGCTCGTCGGCCATTCGGAGCGTCGCGCCTATCACGGCGAAAGCAGCGAGACGGTTGCGGCGAAGGCGCAGCGCGCGCTCGCGGCCGGGCTGACGCCCGTCGTGTGCGTCGGCGAGACGCTCGACGAGCGTGAGGCGGGCGCGACCGAGCAGGTCGTCGGCGCGCAGCTCGACGCCGTGCTAGCGGTGCTGACGGCCGACGAGGCGGTGCGCATCGTTGTCGCGTACGAGCCCGTCTGGGCGATCGGCACCGGCAAGAGCGCGACGTCGGCCCAGGCGCAGCAGGTGCATGCATTCCTGCGCGCGCGGCTCGCGGCGAAGGGTGCGGCGGACGTGTCGGTGCTGTACGGCGGTAGCGTGAAGCCGGACAATGCGGAAGAACTGTTCGCACAACCGGACATCGACGGCGGCCTGATCGGCGGCGCGTCGCTGAAGGCGGAAGATTTTCTGGCGATCTGCCGGGCCGCGCATTAAGCGGGCCCGGATCGTATTGAACCATGACGGCGGCCGGCGTGAGCGGGTCGCCCGATACAAGCTCGGGTGGGTGAGATGCTGTATTTGAAAACGCTGATTATTGTGGTGCAGGTGCTGGCTGCGCTCGGTGTGATTGGTCTGGTGCTGCTCCAGCACGGCAAGGGTGCCGACATGGGCGCGGCGTTCGGCAGCGGCGCGTCGGGCAGCCTGTTCGGCGCGACGGGCTCGGCGAACTTCCTGTCGCGCGCGACCGCTGTGCTGGCGACGATCTTCTTCGTTGCGACGCTGGCGCTGACGTACCTCGGATCGTACAAGTCGACGCCGTCGGCTGGCGTTCTCGGTGCCGCGGCGACCGCGCCGGCATCGGCGCCGGCCGCGTCCGCGCCTGCCGTGGCGGCGTCCGCGGCCGCGGGTTCGGCCGCGCACGCGCCGGGCCAGGATGTCCCGAAATAAAAAGTTAAAAATTCTTCGATTGTGCGTTGAACAAATCTGGAAGTCAGGTTAGAATTTAATTCTTGAAGCGATTCGCGGGAAACAGCAGTTACAACCCGAGTTGCATGCAGTGCCGACGTGGTGAAATTGGTAGACACGCTATCTTGAGGGGGTAGTGGCGAAAGCTGTGCGAGTTCGAGTCTCGCCGTCGGCACCAAAGTTACTCAATGCCAGCCGCTTCTAGTGGCTGGCATTTTTCATTTCTGGGGTGCGACTTGCGGTTGTCTTGCGATCGCATGCAGTCCGAAATGATTCCTTCCGCCGGATGATGTTATTCTCCGGACGCTCAGAACTAACCGATAGAGGATTGCCTTGAACCTCGCAGCCTATTACCCCGTCTTGTTGTTCCTCCTCGTGGGCACTGGTTTAGGTATAGCGCTGGTCAGCATCGGCAAGCTTCTTGGTCCCAACAGGCCCGACGTCGAAAAGAACGCGCCGTACGAGTGCGGCTTCGAAGCCTTCGAAGATGCACGGATGAAGTTCGATGTCCGGTACTATCTCGTCGCCATCCTGTTCATCATCTTCGACCTCGAGACCGCGTTCCTGTTTCCGTGGGGCGTCGCGCTGCGTGACATCGGCTGGCCCGGTTTCATCGCAATGATGATTTTTCTGCTCGAATTCCTGCTGGGCTTTGCCTATATCTGGAAGAAAGGCGGCCTCGACTGGGAGTGATGGGCTAATCGCCGGTTTGCATGGGTGGCCACGCTCGGTCGCCCGTCTGGAGTGGAAAGCAAATGAGTATCGAAGGGGTCTTGAAGGAAGGGTTTGTCACCACTACGGCTGACAAGCTGATCAACTGGACGCGCACCGGCTCGCTGTGGCCGATGACGTTCGGGCTTGCGTGTTGCGCCGTCGAGATGATGCATGCGGGCGCGGCCCGCTACGATCTGGACCGGTTCGGGGTCGTGTTCCGCCCGAGTCCGCGCCAGTCGGACGTGATGATCGTCGCCGGCACGCTCTGCAACAAGATGGCGCCCGCGCTGCGCCGCGTCTACGACCAGATGGCCGAGCCGCGCTGGGTGATCTCGATGGGGTCGTGCGCGAACGGCGGCGGCTACTACCACTACTCGTATTCGGTGGTCCGGGGCTGTGACCGGATCGTCCCGGTCGACGTCTACGTGCCGGGCTGTCCGCCCACCGCCGAGGCGCTGGTCTACGGCGTGATCCAGCTGCAGGCGAAGATTCGTCGCACCAATACCATCGCCCGTCAATAAAAGCCCCGAGCGTCCCCTCAATATGGCAAGCAAAATCGAGACCCTCAAGGCGAACCTCGAAGCCGCGCTCGGCGCGCGCGTGGTGAGCCTCACCGAAGCAGTCGGTGAACTGACGCTCGTCGTGAAGGCGAGTGATTACCTCGAAGTCGCAACGACGCTGCGCGACGATCCGAAGCTCCGTTTCGAGCAGCTGATCGACCTGTGCGGCCTCGACTACCAGACGTACGGCGACGGCGCGTACGACGGCCCGCGTTTCGCGGCCGTGTCGCACCTGCTGTCGGTGACGAACAACTGGCGCCTGCGCGTGCGCGTGTTCGCACCGGACGACGATCTGCCGATCGTGCCGTCGGTCGTCGACATCTGGACCTCCGCGAACTGGTACGAGCGTGAAGCGTTCGACCTGTACGGCATCGTGTTCGAAGGCCATCCGGACCTGCGCCGCATCCTGACCGACTACGGCTTCATCGGCCATCCGTTCCGCAAGGACTTCCCGGTGTCGGGCTACGTCGAAATGCGCTACGACCCGGAAGAGAAGCGGGTCGTCTACCAGCCGGTGACGATCGAGCCGCGCGAAATCACGCCGCGCGTGATCCGCGAGGATCGCTATGGCGGTCTGAAACATTAAGAGGGCGTCATGGCAGACATCAAGAACTACACGCTCAACTTCGGCCCGCAGCACCCGGCAGCGCACGGCGTGCTGCGCCTCGTGCTCGAGCTCGACGGCGAAGTCATCCAGCGTGCCGATCCGCACATCGGCCTGCTGCACCGCGCGACCGAAAAGCTCGCGGAATCCAAGACCTTCATCCAGTCCGTGCCGTACATGGACCGTCTCGACTACGTGTCGATGATGGTCAACGAGCACGGCTACGTGCTCGCGATCGAGAAGCTGCTCGGCATCGACGTGCCGGAGCGCGCGCAGTACATCCGCGTGCTGTTCGACGAAATCACGCGCGTGCTGAACCACCTGATGTGGATCGGCGCGCACGCGCTCGACGTCGGCGCGATGGCGGTGTTCCTCTACGCGTTCCGCGAGCGCGAAGACCTGATGGACGTGTACGAAGCGGTGTCCGGCGCACGGATGCACGCGGCGTACTATCGTCCGGGCGGCGTCTATCGCGATCTGCCTGACGCGATGCCGCAATACAAGGCGTCCAAGATCCGCAACGAGAAGGCGCTCGCGAAGATGAACGAGGCGCGCCAGGGCTCGGTGCTCGACTTCATCGACGATTTCTTCACGCGCTTCCCGAAGTGCGTCGACGAATACGAAACGCTCCTGACCGACAACCGGATCTGGAAGCAGCGTCTCGTCGGGATCGGTGTCGTCAGCCCGGAGCGTGCGCTGCAGATGGGCCTGACGGGCCCGATGCTGCGCGGCTCGGGCATCGCGTGGGACCTGCGCAAGAAGCAGCCGTACGAAGTGTACGACCGCCTCGACTTCGACATCCCGGTTGGCGTGAACGGCGATTGCTACGACCGCTACCTGGTGCGTGTCGAGGAAATGCGTCAATCGGTCCGCATCGCGAAACAATGTATTGAGTGGCTCCGCAAGAATCCGGGCCCCGTGATGACGGACAATCACAAGGTTGCGCCGCCGTCGCGCGTCGGCATGAAGACGAACATGGAGGACTTGATCCACCATTTCAAGCTCTTCACCGAAGGTTTTCACGTGCCGGAGGGCGAGGCGTATGCGGCGGTCGAGCATCCGAAGGGCGAATTCGGCATCTATCTCGTGTCGGACGGCGCGAACAAGCCGTATCGCCTGAAGATCCGCGCACCGGGCTTCGCGCATCTGGCGTCGCTCGACGAAATGGCGCGCGGCCACATGATCGCCGACGCCGTCACGATCATCGGTACGCAGGACATCGTGTTCGGCGAGATCGATCGCTAATGGTTGCGCCGCCCGCGAGGCGGGCGGCGAGCAGTAAGTCACACGCGAAGCCACATGCGGTATGCGCTGAACCGGCGCGGCTTCGCAAGCTGTCAAAACAGTGAGCGCCAGGTCTGCCCCACGCATGCCGTGCGGCAGGTTGTTCGTTCGGTAGGAATTGAAAGAGTCGTGTCTGAAAATGATCTCAGCTGAAGGCCTGAAAGAAATCGATCGAGCGATCGCGAAGTATCCCGCCGATCAGAAACAGTCCGCCGTGATGTCGGCGTTGGCCGTTGCCCAGGAAGAGCACGGCTGGCTGTCGCCCGAACTGATGCAGTTCGTCGCGGACTATCTCGGCATGCCGGCCGTCGCCGTGCAGGAAGTCGCGACGTTCTACACGATGTACGAGCTCAAGCCGGTCGGCAAGCACAAGATCACGCTCTGCACGAACCTGCCGTGCCAGCTTGGTCCGCACGGCGGCGCGGAAGCGACGGCCGACTACCTGAAGCAGAAGCTCGGCATCGATTTCGGCGAGACGACGCCGGACGGCAAGTTCACGCTGAAGGAAGGCGAATGCATGGGCGCGTGCGGCGATGCGCCGGTGCTGCTGGTGAACAATCACAAAATGTGCAGCTTCATGAGCCGCGAGAAGATCGACCAGCTGCTTGAGGAGCTCTCGAAATGACGTCCCTTCACGACCGCCACATCAAACCGCTGATCCTCGCCGGTCTGAACGGCGAGAACTGGCATCTCGAAGACTACGTTGCGCGCGGCGGCTACAAGCAGCTGCGCCGCATTCTCGAAGAAAAGATCCCGCCCGAGCAGGTGATCGCCGATGTCAAGGCGTCGGGCCTGCGCGGCCGCGGCGGCGCGGGCTTCCCGACCGGCCTGAAGTGGAGCTTCATGCCGCGTCAGTTCCCGGGGCAGAAGTACCTCGTCTGCAACTCGGACGAAGGCGAGCCGGGCACGTTCAAGGATCGCGACATCCTGCGCTGGAACCCGCACGCGCTGATCGAAGGCATGGCCATCGGCGCGTACGCGATGGGCATCACCGTCGGCTACAACTACATCCACGGCGAGATTTTCGAAGTGTATCGACGCTTCGAGGCCGCGCTCGAGGAAGCGCGCGCAGCCGGGTTCCTCGGCAACAACATCATGGGCTCGGAATTCTCGTTCCAGCTGCATGCGCACCATGGTTACGGCGCGTACATCTGCGGCGAGGAAACGGCGCTGCTCGAGTCGCTCGAAGGCAAGAAGGGCCAGCCGCGCTTCAAGCCGCCGTTCCCGGCGAGCTTCGGCGTGTACGGCAAGCCGACCACGATCAACAACACCGAGACGTTCGCCGCGGTGCCGTTCCTGCTGACGGTCGGCCCGCAGGCCTACGCCGAGCTGGGCAAGCCGAACAACGGCGGCACGAAGATCTTCTCGGTGTCGGGCGACGTCGAGCGTCCGGGCAACTATGAAGTGCCGCTCGGCACGCCGTTCGCGACGCTGATGGAGCTCGCCGGCGGGATGCGCGGCGGCAAGAAGATCAAGGCCGTGATTCCGGGGGGCTCGTCCGCGCCGGTGATCCCGGGCGACATCATGATGCAGACCGACATGGACTACGACTCGATCGCGAAGGCGGGCTCGATGCTCGGCTCCGGCGCGGTGATCGTGATGGACGAGACGCGTTGCATGGTGCGCTCGCTGCTGCGCCTGTCGTACTTCTACTACGAGGAATCGTGCGGCCAGTGCACGCCGTGCCGTGAAGGCACCGGCTGGCTGTATCGCGTCGTGAATCGCATCGAGCACGGCGAAGGCCGCCAGGAAGATCTGGACCTGCTGAACTCGGTCGCCGAGAACATCATGGGCCGCACGATCTGCGCGCTCGGCGATGCGGCGGCGATGCCGGTGCGCGGCATGCTCAAGCACTACTGGGACGAATTCGCGTACCACGTCGAGCATAAGCATTGCATGGTCGGCGGTCACACACCGCATGTGGCTTCGGCTGCGGCGGCCTGAAGCGAAACACCCGGTTGCGGAATTTGAGCGCACGGTCGGGCGAATGCGCGAACGAGCGGAAATAGGTTAAGGACCATTCACCATCATGGTTGAACTTGAAATAGACGGCAAGAAGGTCGAGGTGCCTGAAGGCAGCATGGTGATCCAGGCTGCGCACAAGGCGGATACGTACATCCCTCACTTCTGCTATCACAAGAAACTGTCGGTTGCGGCCAACTGCCGGATGTGTCTCGTCGAAGTCGAGAAGATGCCGAAGGCCGTGCCTGCCTGCGCGACCCCCGTGTCGGCCGGCATGATCGTCCGCACCCAGTCGGACAAGGCGGTGAAGGCGCAGCAGTCGGTGATGGAATTCCTCCTCATCAACCATCCGCTCGATTGCCCGATCTGCGACCAGGGCGGCGAATGCCAGCTGCAGGATCTCGCGGTCGGCTACGGCAAGTCGTCGTCGCGCTACAGCGAAGAGAAGCGCGTGGTGTTCCACAAGAACGTGGGCCCGCTGATCTCGATGGAAGAGATGTCGCGCTGCATTCACTGCACGCGCTGCGTGCGCTTCGGCCAGGAAATCGCCGGCGTGATGGAGTTCGGCATGCTGGGCCGTGGCGAGCACTCCGAAATCACGACGTTCGTCGGCAAGACGGTCGACTCCGAGCTGTCGGGCAACATGATCGACCTGTGCCCGGTCGGCGCGCTGACCAGCAAGCCGTTCCGCTACAGCGCCCGCACGTGGGAGCTGTCGCGCCGCAAGTCGGTGAGCCCGCACGATTCCGTCGGCGCGAACCTCGTCGTGCAGGTCAAGAACAACCGCGTGATGCGCGTGCTGCCGTTCGAGAACGAAGCGATCAACGAGTGCTGGATCTCGGACAAGGACCGCTTCTCGTACGAAGGCCTCAACAGCGACGAGCGCCTGACCAAGCCGATGCTGAAGCAGGGCGGCCAGTGGATCGAGACCGACTGGCAGACCGCGCTCGAATACGTCGCGAAGGGCCTGAAGGGCATCAGCGCGGATCACGGCGCGAATGCGCTGGCGATGCTCGCGAGCGCGCACAGCACCGCTGAAGAGCTGTTCCTCGTGAAGCAGCTCGCGAACCAACTGAAGACGCCGAACGTCGACTTCCGCCTGCGCCAGCTCGATTTCTCGGCGCCGGTGCAAGGCGCGCCGTGGCTCGGCATGCCGATCGCCGAACTGTCGAACCTGAGCGCAGCGTTCGTCGTCGGTTCGTTCCTGCGCCGCGACCATCCGCTGTTTGCCGCGCGCCTGCGTCAGGCCGCGAAGAACGGCGCAAAGCTCCACTTCCTGCACGCGACGGGCGACGACGCGCTGATTCCGACCGCGCAACGCATCGTCGCCGCGCCGTCGGCATGGCTCGACGAACTCGCGGGTGTGGCGGCCGCGGTCGCGCAGCTGCGCGGCGTCGCGCTGCCGGACGCGCTCGCGGGCGTCACGGCGTCGCCGGCGGCCCAGCAGGTCGCGCAGTCGCTCGCGAACGGCGAGCGCCGCGCGGTGCTGCTCGGCAACGCTGCCGTTCGTCATCCGCAATTTGCCCAGCTCCACGCGATCGCGCAGTGGATCGCCGACAACACCGGCGCCACGTTCGGCTTCCTGACCGAAGCAGCGAACACGGTCGGCGCATACGCTGTCAACGCGCTGCCGGGCGAAGGCGGCCTGAATGCGCGCGAAGCGTTCGCGCAGCCACGCAAGGGCTACGTGCTGCTCAACGTCGAGCCGGAATTCGACACCGCCGACCCGGCGCAGGCGCTGACCGCGCTGAACCAGGCGGAAATGGTCGTCGTGATGTCGCCGTTCAAGCACGGCCTCGATTACGCGGACGTCCTGCTGCCGATCGCGCCGTTCACCGAAACGTCCGGCACGTTCGTCAACGCGGAAGGCACGGTGCAGGGCTTCAACGGCGTCGTGCGCCCGCTCGGCGACACGCGTCCGGCATGGAAGGTGCTGCGCGTGCTGGGCAGCCTGCTCGGCCTGCCGAACTTCGAATACGAGACGGCGGAAGAGGTGCGTCTCGCGGCGCTCGGCGACGCTGGCGTCGCCAGCCGCCTGTCGAACAAGACGTCGGTCGCGGCGGCGCGTGTCGTGGCTCCGGCGGCTCCGGCGGCGAACGGCAGCTTCGAACGCCTCGCCGACGTGCCGATCTATCACGCCGACGCACTGGTGCGCCGCGCGGGTGCGCTGCACCTGACGGCCGCGGCGAAGGCAGCGAACGCCGCCGGCCTGCCGGCTGCGCTGTTCGACAAGCTGGGCTTGAAGGAAGGCGACGCGGTGCGCGTGCGCCAGGGCGAGCGTGCGGTGCAGTTGCCGGCCGTGCGTGACGAGAATCTTGCGGAGACGGTCGTTCGCGTGTCGGCGGCGACGCCTGCCGGCGCAGCGCTCGGCAGCCTGTCCGGTGAACTGGTGGTGGAGAAGGCGTAAATGAGCTTGTTCGATACGATCAACTCGGGCGGAGCCCAGCTTCTCGGCGTCGCATGGCCGACCGTGTGGGCGGTGGTGCGCATCCTCGTCGTCTCCGTCGTGATCCTGCTGTGCGTCGCGTACCTGATTCTGTGGGAACGCAAGCTGATCGGCTGGATCCACGTGCGTCTCGGCCCGAACCGCGTCGGCCCCGCCGGCCTGCTGCAGCCGATCGCCGACGTGCTGAAGCTGCTGCTCAAGGAAGTGATTCAGCCGACCGCGGCAAGCAAATGGCTGTACCTGATCGCGCCGATCATGACCGTGGTGCCGGCGTTCGCGGTGTGGGCGGTGATTCCGTTCCAGGCCGAAGCCGTGCTCGCGAACGTCAACGCGGGCCTGCTGTACGCGATGGCGATCTCGTCGATCGGCGTGTACGCGGTGATCCTCGCCGGCTGGGCGTCGAACTCGAAGTACGCGTTCCTCGGCGCAATGCGCGCGGCCGCGCAGATGGTCTCGTACGAAATCTCGATGGGCTTCGCGCTGGTGCTCGTGCTGATGACCGCCGGCAGCCTGAACCTGTCGGAAATCGTCGGTTCGCAGCAGCACGGCTTCTTCGCGGGCCACGGCGTCAACTTCCTGTCGTGGAACTGGCTGCCGCTGCTGCCCGCGTTCGTCGTCTATTTCATCTCGGGCATCGCCGAAACGAACCGTCACCCGTTCGACGTGGTGGAAGGGGAGTCGGAGATCGTCGCCGGTCACATGATCGATTACTCGGGCATGGCGTTCGCGCTGTTCTTCCTCGCCGAGTACATCAACATGATCGTGATCTCGGCGCTCGCCGCGACGATGTTCCTCGGCGGCTGGGATGCACCGTTCGAATTCCTGTCGTTCATCCCGGGCATCTTCTGGCTGGTGCTGAAAGTCTTCGCGCTGCTGTCGGTGTTCATCTGGGTCCGTGCGACGTTCCCGCGTTACCGTTACGACCAGATCATGCGTCTGGGCTGGAAGGTGTTCCTGCCGGTGACCGTGATCTGGGTGGTCGTGGTCGGCTTCTGGATCGTGTCGCCGCTCAACATCTGGAAATAAAGGTCGGACGAAATCATGACGGCAATCCAACATTTCTTTAAGACCTTCTTCCTGACCGAGCTGCTGAAGGGGCTTGCGCTGACCGGGCGTTACGCGTTCCGGCGCAAGTTCACCGTGCAGTTCCCGGAAGAGAAGACGCCGATCTCGCCGCGCTTCCGCGGGCTGCACGCGCTGCGCCGCTACGAGAACGGCGAAGAGCGCTGCATCGCATGCAAGCTGTGCGAAGCGGTGTGCCCGGCGATGGCGATCACGATCGAATCGGAAACGCGCGCGGACAACACGCGCCGCACCACGCGCTACGACATCGACCTGACGAAGTGCATCTTCTGCGGTTTCTGCGAAGAGAGCTGCCCGGTCGATTCGATCGTCGAGACGCAGATTCTCGAGTATCACGGCGAAAAGCGCGGCGACCTGTATTTCACGAAGGAAATGCTGCTCGCGGTGGGCGATCGCTACGAGAAGGACATCGCCGCGGCGAAGGCTGCCGACGCGCCGTATCGTTGATTGTGTTTGCAGTGCCGGCCCGGCATGTACGGGCCGAGCCGCCGCGACGGGTGCGGCTCGCGAGAGCGTTCCGCAAGCCGCGCCTGACTATGGCCTAACGATGAACCGGTAATCATGGAATTCACGACCGTACTGTTCTACATCTTCGCGCTGCTCCTGGTGGTATCAGGGCTGAAGGTGATCACTTCGCGCAACCCGGTGGCGTCTGCGCTTTTCCTTGTGCTGGCGTTCTTCAACGCCGCCGCGATCTGGATGCTGCTGGAAGCGGAGTTCCTCGCGATCCTGCTGGTGCTGGTCTACGTGGGCGCCGTGATGGTGCTGTTCCTGTTCGTCGTGATGATGCTCGACATCAACATCGACTTCCTGCGACGCGACTTCAAGAAGTTCGTGCCGATGGCGACCGTCGTCGGCGCGATCATCGTCGTCGAGACGGCGCTGGTCCTGTGGCACGGCTACGGCGCGACCGAAGCGCCGGTGCGCGCGATGGCGCAGGGCGCGATGGCGACCTGGCCGAATACCCGCCTGATCGGCAAGGTCATCTACACCGACTACATCTTCGCGTTCGAAATCGCGGGCCTCGTGCTGCTCGTCGCGATCATCGCGGCGGTGGCGCTGACCGAGCGCAAGGGCAAGGACAGCAAGCGCCAGCGCGTGTCCGACCAGGTCAAGGTGCGTCGCGGCGATCGCGTGCGCCTCGTGAAGATGGAAGCGGACAAGCCGCAGCCCGAGACGGCCCAGAGCGAAGCCGGCACGAGCGCCAACGGCTAAGCGGAGGAGAGAAAAACATGTTGACCCTTGCTCACTACCTCGTGCTCGGCGCGATCCTGTTTGCGATCGCGATCGTCGGGATTTTCCTGAACCGCCGCAACATCATCATCATCCTGATGGCGATCGAGCTGATGCTGCTCGCGGTGAACACCAACTTCGTCGCGTTCTCGCATTACCTCGGCGACGTGCACGGCCAGATCTTCGTGTTCTTCGTGCTGACGGTCGCCGCTGCGGAAGCCGCGATCGGCCTCGCGATTCTGGTGACCCTGTTCCGTAAGCTCGACACGATCAATGTCGAGGATCTCGATCAGCTCAAAGGTTAATTTCAGGCAACGCTGTTATGTCAACGACACTCAATGAAAACCTGCTGCTGGCGGTTCCGCTCGCTCCGCTGGCCGGCTCGCTGATTGCGGGGCTGTTCGGGAACGCAGTCGGGCGCAAGGGCGCACACCGGATCACGATCCTCGGCGTATTGATCGCGTTCCTCCTGTCCGCGAAAGTCTTCGTCGACGTGATGGGCGGCGCGAGCTTCAACGCGACCATCTACGAATGGATGCGCGTCGGCTCGCTGAAGCTCGAAGTCGGCTTCCTCGTCGATTCGATGACCGCGATGATGATGGTCGTCGTGACCTTCGTGTCGCTGATGGTGCACATCTACACGATCGGCTACATGTCGGAGGAAGACGGCTACCAGCGCTTCTTCTCGTATATCTCGCTGTTCACGTTCTCGATGCTGATGCTCGTCATGAGCAACAACTTCCTGCAGCTGTTCTTCGGCTGGGAAGCGGTGGGTCTCGTGTCGTACCTGCTGATCGGCTTCTACTTCACGCGTGAGAGCGCGATCTACGCGAACATGAAGGCGTTCCTCGTGAACCGCGTCGGCGACTTCGGCTTCCTGCTCGGCATCGGCCTGCTGCTCGCGTTCGCCGGCTCGATGAACTACGGCGAAGTGTTCGCGAAGCGCGCGGAGCTCGCGAGCCTGCACTTCCCGGGCACCGACTGGGGCCTGCTGACGGTTGCCTGCATCTGCCTGTTCATCGGCGCGATGGGTAAATCCGCGCAGTTCCCGCTGCACGTGTGGCTGCCGGACTCGATGGAAGGCCCGACCCCGATCTCGGCGCTGATTCACGCGGCGACGATGGTGACGGCCGGCATCTTCATGGTGTCGCGCATGTCGCCGCTGTTCGAGCTGTCGGACACCGCGTTGTCGTTCGTCACGGTGATCGGCGCGATCACGGCGCTGTTCATGGGCTTCCTCGGCATCATCCAGAACGACATCAAGCGCGTCGTCGCTTACTCGACGCTGTCGCAGCTCGGCTACATGACGGTCGCGCTCGGCGTGTCCGCGTATCCGGTCGCACTGTTCCACCTGATGACGCACGCGTTCTTCAAGGCGCTGCTGTTCCTCGGCGCGGGCTCGGTGATCATCGGCATGCACCACGACCAGGACATCCGCAACATGGGCGGCCTGCGCAAGTACATGCCGATCACGTGGATCACGTCGCTGCTCGGCTCGCTCGCGCTGATCGGCACGCCGTTCTTCTCGGGCTTCTACTCGAAGGATTCGATCATCGAGGCCGTGAAGGAATCGCATCTCGCGGGCTCGGGCTTCGCGTACTTCGCGGTCGTCGCGAGCGTGTTCGTCACGGCGCTGTACTCGTTCCGCATGTACTTCCTCGTGTTCCACGGCGAAGAGCGCTTCCGCAAGCCGAAGCATCCTGAATCGCCGATGGGCATGGCGGCCGCGCACGGCCACGACGATCACGGCCACGGCCATGGTCACGACGATCACGCGCACGAACCGCACGAGACCCCGTGGGTCGTGTGGCTGCCGCTCGTGCTGCTCGCGATTCCGTCGGTCGTCATCGGTGCGATCGCGATCGGCCCGATGCTGTACGGCAGCTTCTTCGAGCATGGCGTCGCGTTCGACAAGGTGATCTTCATCGGCGAGAACCACCCGGGCCTCGAGGAACTCGGCAAGGAGTTCCACGGCTGGGCCGCGATGGGCCTGCACTCGCTGACGACGCTGCCGCTCTGGCTCGCGATCGCCGGCGTTGCAACCGCATGGTTCCTGTACCTGAAGCGTCCTGAGCTGCCTGCCGTGATCCGCCGCGCGTTCGGCCCGATCTACACGCTGCTCGACAACAAGTACTACATGGACAAGATCAACGAGGTGGTGTTCGCCCGCGGTTCGGTGGCGATCGGCCGCGGCCTGTGGAAGGAGGGCGATGTCGTGGTGATCGACGGCCTCGTCAACGGCAGCGCCCGGTTCGTCGCGTGGTTCGCCGGCGTGATCCGCTTCCTCCAATCCGGTTACATCTATCACTACGCGTTCGCCATGATCATCGGCATGCTGGGGCTCCTGACCCTGTTTGTAACGCTCGGCGGCAAATAAGGCGGGGGACGACTAATGCACTCTTTTCCGATTCTCAGTACCGCGATCTGGTTGCCGATCGTATTCGGCCTCCTCGTGCTCGCGGTGGGTAACGACAAAAATCCGGGGCCGGCCCGCTGGGTCGCGCTGATCGGCTCGCTGCTCGGCCTCGCGGTGACGGTGCCGCTGATCACCGATTTCGATTCGAGCACGGCCGCGCTGCAGTTCGTCGAGCAATCGACCTGGATCGAGCGCTTCAACATTACGTATCACCTCGGCGTCGACGGCATCTCGATGTGGTTCGTCGTGCTGACCGCGCTGATCACCGTGATCGTCGTGATCGCGGGCTGGGAAGTGATCACCGAGCACGTGTCGCAGTACCTGGCGGCATTCCTGATCCTGTCGGGGATCATGGTCGGCGTGTTCTCGGCGGCCGACGGCCTGCTGTTCTACGTGTTCTTCGAGGCGACGCTGATCCCGATGTACATCATCATCGGGGTGTGGGGCGGCCCGAACCGCGTGTACGCGGCGTTCAAGTTCTTCCTGTACACGCTCGCCGGCTCGCTGCTGATGCTGGTCGCGCTGATCTACCTGTACACGGAAACGCACTCGTTCGACCTGACGACGTGGCAGAACGCGAAGATCGCGATGACGCCGCAGATCATGCTGTTCATCGCATTCTTCCTCGCGTTCGCGGTGAAGGTGCCGATGTGGCCGGTGCACACCTGGCTGCCGGACGCGCACGTGGAAGCGCCGACGGGCGGCTCGGTCGTGCTGGCGGCGATCATGCTGAAGCTCGGCGCGTACGGTTTCCTGCGCTTCTCGCTGCCGATCACGCCCGACGCGAGCCACTTCCTGGCGCCCGTCGTGATCACGCTGTCGCTGATCGCGGTGATCTACATCGGCCTCGTCGCGATGGTGCAGGCCGACATGAAGAAGCTGGTCGCGTATTCGTCGATCGCGCACATGGGCTTCGTCACGCTCGGCTTCTTCATCTTCAACCAGCTCGGCGTCGAAGGCGCGATCGTGCAGATGATCTCGCACGGCTTCGTGTCGGGCGCGATGTTCCTGTGCATCGGCGTGCTGTACGACCGCCTGCACTCGCGCCAGATCGCCGACTACGGCGGCGTGGTGAACGTGATGCCGAAGTTCGCGGCGTTCGCGATGCTGTTCTCGATGGCCAACTGCGGCCTGCCGGGCACGTCGGGTTTCGTCGGCGAGTTCATGGTGATTCTCGCCGCGGTCCAGTACAACTTCTGGATCGCGTTCGGCGCGGCGTTCACGCTGATCCTCGGCGCAGCCTACACGCTGTGGATGTACAAGCGCGTGTATTTCGGCGCGGTCGCGAACGACCACGTTGCGAAGCTGACGGACATCAACCGCCGCGAGTTCGTGATGCTGGCCGTGCTTGCCGCGTTCACGATGCTGATGGGCCTGTATCCGAAGCCCTTCACCGACGTGATGCACGTTTCCGTGGAAAACCTCCTCTCCCACGTCGCGCAGTCGAAGCTGCCGCTGGCCCAGTAATCGCGAGCGGAGGAAATCAAGATCATGCAAAACGCTCCTATGAATGTCCTGTTGCCTGACGCGCTGGTGATGGCCGCCATCGTCGTCGCCTGGCTGAACGACACCTTTACCGGCGCGGCCGGCCGCCGCCTGACCTATCTGATCGCGGTGGTGTCGTCGGTGGTCGCCGGCGTGTGGTTCGCGGTGCAGGCGCTCGACCCGCAGCAGTACTACTTCTTCTCGCGGATGGTCGTCGTCGACTCGTTCGCGAGCATGATGAAGGCGGTCGTGTCGATCGGCTTCGCGGTCGCGCTCGTCTATTCACGCAAGTACCTCGAAGACCGCGACATGTTCCGCGGCGACGTGTTCCTGCTCGGCATGTTCTCGCTGCTCGGCCAGCTGGTCATGGTGTCGGGCAACAACTTCCTGACGCTGTACCTCGGCCTCGAGCTGATGTCGCTGTCGCTGTACGCGGTCATCGCGCTGCGTCGCGACGCAGCGCAGTCGAGCGAAGCCGCGATGAAGTACTACGTGCTGGGCGCGCTCGCGTCGGGCTTCGTGCTGTACGGCATCTCGATGCTCTACGGCGCGACCGGCTCGCTCGACCTGGCCGAGGTGTACAAGGCGGTCGGCGGCAACACCGACGCTGCCGTGCTGATGTTCGGCGTGATCTTCATCGTCGCCGGCATCGCGTTCAAGCTCGGCGCCGTGCCGTTCCACATGTGGGTGCCGGACGTCTACCAGGGCGCACCGACCGCGATGACGCTGTTCGTCGGCGGCGGCCCGAAGGTTGCCGCGTTCGCGTGGGGCCTGCGCTTCCTGGTGATGGGCCTGCTGCCGCTCGCGCAGAACTGGCAGATGGCGCTCGTGATCCTGGCCGCGCTGTCGCTGATCATCGGCAACATCACCGGCATAGTCCAGCGCAACATCAAGCGGATGCTCGCGTACTCGGCGATCTCGAACATGGGCTTCGTGCTGCTCGGCCTGCTCGCGGGCATCGTGAAGGGCGACGCGACGGCGCCGGCGAGCGCGTACAGCTCGGCGATGTTCTACGCGATCGTCTACCTGATCACGACGCTCGGCTCGTTCGGCGTGGTGATGCTGCTCGCGCGCCGCGATTTCGAGGCGGAAACGATCGACGACTTCAAGGGCCTCAACAAGCGCAGCCCGGTGTTCGCGTTCGTGATGATGGTGATGATGTTCTCGCTCGCCGGCATCCCGCCGACCGTCGGCTTCTACGCGAAGCTCGCGGTGCTCGAGGCGACGGTCAACGCCGGCCTCACGTGGCTCGCCGTGCTGGCCGTGATCACGTCGCTGTTCGGCGCGTTCTACTACCTGCGCATCGTCAAGCTGATCTACTTCGATGCGCCGCAGGACTCGACCCCGATCACCGGCGATTTCTGCAAGCGCACGATCCTGGTGCTGAACGGCGTCGCGGTCGTCGTGCTCGGCCTGATCCCGAGCCCGCTGCTGACGGCCTGCCTGCAGGCGATTCGTCACACGCTGCCGCTGTAATGTCGGCAGCCGGCTGGTTTATCGTGCTGTTGGCGCTCGCGGGCGCCAACCTGCCGTTCCTGAACCAACGCCTCTTCGCCGTCGTGCCGCTCGGCGCGGCGAAGAAGAGCGCGTGGGTGCGGATCGGCGAGCTGATCGTGCTGTACTTCGTGGTCGGCGCGCTCGGCTTCTGGCTCGAATCGCGCGCCGGCAACCGTTTCGAACAAGGCTGGCAGTTTTATGCGATCACGTTCAGTCTCTTCGTCGTGTTCGCGTTTCCCGGCTTCACGTTCCAGTATCTCGTCAAACGACGCTGACGGCCCAGGGTCCGCTCCCCACGGCCGTCGCGCTCAACCCCGGAGCCGCCGATGGCCGAATTGCCCAATCACGACGCCGCTTTGACCGAAACCTGCCTCGAAAGCGAGGCGATTTTCGACGGCGCGTTCCTCAAGCTCAAGCGTGACACCGTGCGCCTGCCCGACGGCAAGCATGCGACGCGCGAATACGTCCAGCATCCGGGCGCGGTGATGGTGATTCCGCTGTTCGACGACGGTCGCGTGCTGATGGAAAGCCAGTATCGCTACCCGATCGGCAAGGTGATGGCCGAGTTTCCGGCCGGCAAGCTCGATCCGAACGAAGGGGCGCTCGCGTGCGCGGTGCGCGAACTGCGCGAGGAGACCGGCTATACCGCGCGCGAATACGTGTTCCTGACGCGCATCCATCCGATCATTTCCTATTCGACCGAGTTCATCGACCTGTACCTCGCGCGCGGCCTGACGGCCGGCGAGCGCAAGCTCGACGACGGCGAATTCCTCGAGACCTTCACCGCGACGCTGCCCGACCTGCTCGAATGGGTGCGGACCGGCCAGATCACCGATGTGAAGACGATCATCGGCACGATGTGGCTCGACAAGGCGCTGTCCGGCACGTGGCCGCTCGGCCCGGTGCTGACGCCCTGAAGGCGGCGTCAGCGGCGCGACAGGCGCCGCGCTACAATTCAATGACATCGGGCGCCCGCAGCAGCGGGCGTCGGTTTAGCACGACCGTTCACAAAAATTCTTTTTGCGCTACACTCGTCAAACGCCCTGATTCAGCATGAAGGTCCTCGATTTACAGTGCCCGCATGGTCATCGGTTCGAAGGCTGGTTCGCTTCCGCCGATGAATTCGAAGCGCAGTTGTCTCGCAAGCTGGTCGAATGTCCGGTGTGCGGGGCGACCGAGGTCAGCCGCATGCCGTCCGCGCCGCGCCTGAACCTGTCGGGCGAGACGCAGGCGAAGCCGGCCGATCCGCGCGCGTTGCAGGCGCAGGTGATGCGTGCACTGCGCGAGGTGCTGGAGAAGACCGAGAACGTGGGCGAGCGCTTCGCCGAGGAAGCGCGGCGCATCCATTACAACGAAGCGCCGGTGCGCAGCATTCGGGGCGTTACGACGCCCGAGGACGCGCAAGCCTTGGTCGAAGAAGGCATCGACGTGATGCCGCTGCCGATTCCCGGCGCGCTGAAGGAAACGCTGCAATAACGTGCGCGGCGTGTCCTCGCCGGGCCGGTCGGCCGCGGCGAGGAGACTTTTCGCATGGATCTGGATTATTCCCCCGCCGACGACGCGTTCCGCGCCGACATTCGCGCCTGGCTCGAGGCGAACCTGCCTCACGCGCTGCGCGCCAAGGTTCTCGATCACAAACGGCTCAACCGCGAAGACTACGCGAGCTGGCACCGGATTCTCGGCCAGCGCGGCTGGTCCGCGCCTGCCTGGCCGACCGAATACGGCGGGCCGGGCTGGAACGCGACGCAGCGGCATATCTGGGACGACGAATGCGCGCGGATCGGCGCGCCGACCGTGCTGCCGTTCGGCGTGTCGATGGTGGCCCCGGTGCTGATGAAATACGGCAGCGACGCGCAGAAGCGCCGCTATCTGCCCCGCATCCTGGACGGCTCGGACTGGTGGTGCCAGGGCTATTCGGAGCCGGGCTCCGGCTCGGATCTCGCGTCGCTGCGCACGCGCGCGGAGCGTCACGGCGACCATTACGTCGTCAACGGACAGAAGACCTGGACGACGCTCGGCCAGCACGCCGACATGATGTTCTGCCTCGTGCGCACCGATCCGGCCGCAAAGAAGCAGGAAGGCATCTCGTTCCTGCTGATCGACATGAAGACGCCCGGCATCACCGTGCGGCCGATCATCACGCTCGACGAGGATCACGAAGTCAACGAGGTGTTCTTCGAGGACGTCAAGGTGCCGGTCGAGAACCTCGTCGGCGACGAGAACCGCGGCTGGACCTACGCGAAATACCTGCTCGGTCATGAGCGGACGGGCATCGCGCGCGTCGGCAACTCGAAACGGGAGCTCGCGTTCCTGAAGCGGATCGCGCTGAACCAGCGGAAGAACGGCAAGCCGCTGCTCGCCGATCCGGTGTTCGCCGCGAAGGTCGCGTCGCTCGAAGTCGAGCTGATGGCGCTCGAGGTGACGGTGCTGCGCGTCGTCAGCCGCGAGACGAGCGGCAAGGGGCCGGGCCCGGAAGCGTCGATGCTGAAGATCAAGGGCACCGAGGTGCAGCAGGCGCTCACCGAGCTGATGTTCGATGCGATCGGCCCGCAGGCGGCGCCGTTCGACGTGCCGTTCCTCGAAGGCGAGCGCGCGCACAGCCTGGCGGGCGACGACGATGCCGCGCCGCTCGCCGCGTACTACTTCAACTTCCGCAAGACGTCGATCTACGGCGGCTCGAACGAAATCCAGAAGAACATCATCGCGCAGATGATTCTCGGACTGTGAGGAGCGGCATATGGACTTCACCTTTACCGACGAGCAGCAGCAATTCGCCGACGCGCTGCGTCGTTATCTCGACGAGCAATACGGCTTCGAAACGCGCCAGGCGATCGTGCGCAGCGAAGCCGGCGTGTCGGACGCGCAATGGCAGGCGTTCACGGAACTGGGGCTGACCGCGCTGCCGGTGCCGGACGCGCAGGGCGGTTTCGGCGGGAGCGCGATCGACATGCTGGTCGCGCTGCAGGCGCTCGGCCGCGCGCTCGTCGTCGAGCCGTACTGGGCGACGGCGGTCGGCGTCGAGGCGTTGCGTGTCGCCGGCTCGGGCGCGGGCGAGGACGCCGCGTTGCTGGAAGGCGTCGCACAAGGGCGGAAGCGTCTCGCGGTCGCGTTCCACGAGCCGCACGCGCGCTACGACCTGTTCGCGCTCGACACGCGCGCGAGCGGACCGGACGGCGCGCAGCGCCTGACCGGCATCAAGTCGATCGTGCAGCACGGCGCGCAAGCGGACGTGTGGATCGTGCCCGCGCGGCTCGACGACGGCGCGGTGGGCCTGTTTGCCGTCGAGCGCGGCGCGGCGGGCGCGGACGTCGTCGACTACCGGACGATCGACGGCCAGCGCGCGGCGACGATCCGGCTCAACGACACGCCCGCGCGCCGGCTCGCGGGGGGCGAACGCGATGCGGCGGCGCTCGAGCGGATCGCCGATTACGCGACCGTGCTGCTGTGCGCCGAGGCGATCGGCGCGCTCGACGAACTGAACCGCGCAACCGTCGAATACACGAAGACGCGCGAGCAGTTCGGCGTGCCGATCGCGCGTTTCCAGGCGCTGCAGCACCGGATGGTCGACATGCTGATCCACGCGGAGCAGGCGCGTTCGCTGACCTATCTTGCCGCGGTGCGCTACGCGAGCGACGATGCCGATGCGCGGCGCAAGGCCGTGTCGGCCGCGAAGGCGCGCGTCGGGCAGGCCGCGCGCTTCGTCGGCCAGCAGGCGGTACAGTTGCACGGCGGGATGGGCGTGACCAACGAGGTGGCGGCCGCGCATCTGTTCAAGCGCCTGTCGATCATCGAGACGACGCTCGGCGACACCGATCACCATCTCGCCCGCATCGCGGCGCTGCCTGATTTCATGCAGGCCGACGCGGCATAGCGGCAAATACGGCGCGTGCGCGCGCAAACCAAGGAGAGACTAGAGTGGGTATCAGTTACGAAGATCTGGTGGTCGGCGCCACGACCGAAGTCGGGCGCTACACGTTCGAGGCGGACGACATCAAGACGTTCGCCGGACGCTACGACCCGCAGCCGTTTCACATGGACGAGGCGGCGGCGGAAGCCTCGCCGTTCGGCGGGCTCGTCGCGAGCGGCTGGCATACCTGCTCGGTGTTCATGGGCATGCTGGTGCGCAACGTGCTGCCGGGTTCGACCAGCATGGGTTCGCCCGGCATCGACGAGATCCGCTGGCTGAAGCCGGTGCGCGTCGGCGACACGATCACGATGTACCAGAAGATACACGACAAGCGCGTGTCGGCGAGCAAGCCCGATCGCGGCATCGTGACGACCGAGTGGATCGGCGTCAACGGCGGCGGCGAGACGGTGATCACCGTGCGTTCGAAGGTGATCTTCGGGTTGCGCGATCCGGCCGGAGCGAGCGCGTGACGGCGGCGGCCTTGCCGCTGATCGCGTCGGCGCAGGCGCTGACGGCGCGCGTCGGCGAAGCGCCGCTCGCAAGCGGATGGATCGTCGTCGACCAGCCCCGCGTCGACGGGTTCGCCGACGCGACGGGCGATCATCAGTGGATTCACGTCGATCCCGAGCGTGCGCGACGCGAATCGCCGTTTGGCGGTCCGGTTGCGCACGGTTTCCTGACGCTGTCGCTGATCCCCGTGTTGATGACCGACGCGATGCGTTTCGAGCAAAAGATGGGCGTGAACTACGGACTGAACCGCGTGCGCTTCGTGAGGCCGGTGCCGGTCGGCGCGCGCATCCGCGCGCTGTTTGCCGTAAAGAACACCGCCGACGTGGAGAAGGGCGGCGTCCAGGCGACGTGGGCCGTGTCGATGCAGGTCGAAGGTGCCGAGACGCCGCGGCTCGCGTGTGCGGCCGAGTTCGTCACGCGGCACTATTTCTGAAGCGCCGGCGGGCTCGCGCATCGGGCGTCGCGCGATGTGCGGCCCCATGCGCGATGCCCGTAACGTTCAGTGCTTCGCGTACTGCGTTGCGCCGAATAGCACCTCGCGCGCCTTGTCGTCCTGCAGCGCCTTGCGCAGCGACGCCAGCACCTCGACGCCGCGCTGCACCGCCGGCCGCGCGGCGATCGCCTCATGCCAGCGCTTCACGTTCGGGAATTCGTCGAGCTCGATCCCCTGGTTCTGCCACGAGCGCGTCCACGGGAACGTCGCGATGTCGGCGATCGTGTAGTCGTCGCCGGCGAGATACGCGGTTTCGCCGAGCCGCTTGTCCATCACGTTGTAGAGGCGGTGCGCTTCGTTCGTATAGCGGTTGACCGCGTAGTCGATCTTCTCCGGCGCGTAGAGGCGGAAGTGATGCGCCTGCCCGAGCATCGGGCCGATGCCGCCCATCTGGAACATCAGCCATTGCAGCGTCGCGTAGCGCGCGGCAGGGTCCGCCGGCAGGAACCGGCCGGTCTTTTCCGCGAGATAGATCAGGATCGCGCCCGACTCGAACAGCGCGATCGGCTTGCCGCCGGGGCCGTCCGCATCGACGATCGCCGGGATCTTGTTGTTCGGGCTGATCTTCAGGAAATCCGGCTGGAACTGGTCGCCCGCGCCGATATCGATCGGGTGCACGCGATATTCGAGGCCGGTTTCCTCGAGCAGGATGTGCACCTTGTGGCCGTTCGGGGTCGCCCAGCTGTAGACGTCGATCATCGTCAACTCCTTCAATGCGTCCGCGATAGCGGCGCCGCCGGGGCGCCGCGACAGGCGGTCATTAGAGCACGGATCGACGCAGGCTGCCGGCGGCCGCCGCGCGCCGTTCGACGCAGCGTGCGAGCGCAAATTTCGTGATCAGCGTTTGTAGCGGGCCGGGCGTTTGTCGAGAAACGCGGTGATGCCTTCGAGCGCATCCGCGTGATACAGCGACGCGACGAAATGGTCGCGTTCGGTGACGAGATGCGCGTCTAGCGGCTGCGCGGCCGCGTCGTCGAGCAGCGCCTTGATGCGCGTCAGCGCGTTCGGCGAGATGTTCGAGAGCGCGTCGGCCCAGGCCAGCGCGTCGGCGAGCGCGGCGCCGGGCGTAACGAGACGGTTGACGACGCCGAGCGCATGCAGGCGCTCGGCCGCGACCGGTTTGCCTTCGAACAGGATCTCGGCCGCGAGCGCGCGCGGCAGCGCGCGGGCGAGGAACCACGAGCCGCCGCCGTCCGGCGTCAGGCCGACGCGCGCATACGACATCACGAACTTCGCATCGTGCGCGGCGACGATCAGGTCGCAGGCGAGCGCGAGCGAGAAGCCGGCCCCGGCCGCGGCTCCTTCGACCGCCGCGATGACGGGCTTCGTCGACGCGCGGATCGCGGCGACCCACGCACCGAGCAGGTCGATGCTGTCGGCCTGATGGGATGGGTCCTTCGAGCGGTTGTCGAGCAGCCGGTTCAGGTTGCCGCCCGCGCAGAAGAAGCGGTCGGCGCCGGTGAGCACGACCGCGCGAATCGCGGGATCGCGCTCGGCGGTGGCGAGCGCCTCGATGCCCGCCGCGTACATGTCGGGATGCAGCGCGTTGCGCGCACCGGGATTGGATAGCGTGAGGACGAGCGTCGATTCGCTTTCGGGCGGGCGTGACGCCAGCAGTTCAGCACTCATGCGAGTGTGTCTCCATCGAATGGCGCGGCTGTGATGCCGCATTCGCTGCACGGACAGACGACGACGTCGCGGCTGCGGAGGCGGCGCAGTCGTGACAGAATTGGAACTGCTTTAGACTAGCACGAACGTGCTTTTCAGCGCGACGAATCCCGATACGCCGGGCATCGGCCCGGCCACATCCCCGCGGGGAAGGAGACTCCGATGCTACAGCTGTGCGGTATTCCGTTGTCCAACTACTACAACAAGGTGAAGTTCGTCCTGCTCGAGTACGGCATTCCGTTCGAGGAAGCGCGGTGCGGCCTGCCGATCAGCGATCCGGCCGTGCTCGCCGATACGCCGCTCGGCAAGATTCCGTTCCTGAAGACCGAACAGGGCGCGCTGTTCGAATCGCAGGTGATCATCGAATATCTGGCGGCGCGCTATCCGGACAAGCCGATTTTCCCGTCCGACCCGTTTGAGGCGGCGAAGGTGCGTGAGCTCGTCGAGACGCTCGAGCTGTATCTCGAATGGACCGCGCGCGAGGTCTATACGGAAGCGTTTTTCGGCGGGAAGGTCAGCGACGGGATGAAGGCGCACGTCGAGAAGCGCCTGCCGCGCGCGATCGACGCGTTCAAGACGATGACGCGCTTCTCGCCCTACGTGCTCGGCGATTCGTTCGGCCTCGCGGACATCGCCGCGTCGATCCACCTGCCGGTCATCGGCATGGCGACGAAGACGGTCTACGGCCGCGATTTCCTGCTCGAAGCGGGCATCGACTGGAAGGCGCATGCGCAGAAGGTCGGTGAGCGCCCGGCCGCGCAACGCGTCGCCGAAGATCGCAAGGCGTATCTCGCGGCGGCGAACGGCAAGCTTCCTTGAGCGTCGCGTTCGCTTGACGCTGCCCTGCGCCGCGCAGGTTCGGGCGGCGCGGGCTTGCTTACAGCTTCGCGAGCCGTTCGAGCGCGGTGGCGAGCGTGCGCTCCTGCTTGGCGAAGCAGAAGCGCACGACGCCCGATTCATGCGGCGCGTGATAGAACGCCGACACCGGGATCGCCGCGACGCCGATTTCCGTCGTGAGCCACTTCGAGAATTCCGCTTCGGGCAGGTCGCTGATTGCCGAATAGTCGACGCACTGGAAATACGTGCCCGAGCACGGCAGCAGCTTGAAGCGCGTGCGTTCGAGCCCGGCGCGGAAGAAGTCGCGCTTGTCCTGGTAGAAGCCGGCGAGCGTCAGGTATGGCGCCGGGTCGCGCAGGTAGTCGGCGAGCCCGAACTGCATCGGCGTATTCACCGTGAACACGTTGAACTGATGGACCTTTCGGAATTCCGCGCTGAGCGCGGCGGGCGCGGCCACGTAGCCGACCTTCCAGCCCGTCACGTGATAGGTCTTGCCGAAGCTGGACACGATGAAGCTGCGCGCGGCCAGTTCCGGATAGCGCGCGACGCTTTCATGGCGCGCGCCGTCGTACACCATGTGCTCGTACACCTCGTCCGACAGGATCAGCAGGTTCGTGCCGCGAACGATCTCCTCGAGCTTGCGCATGTCCGCTTCGCGCCACACGGTGCCGGTCGGGTTGTGCGGCGTGTTGATCAGGATCATCCGCGTCTTCGGCGTGATCGCGGCCGCGAGGCGGTCGAACGGGATCGCGTAGTCCGGCGCTTCCAGCGTGACGAATACCGGCTTGCCGCCCGCGAGTTCGATCGACGGCAGGTAGCTGTCGTAGGTCGGCTCGACGACGATCACCTCGTCGCCCGGGTGCACCGCGCACAGGATCGCGGTGAGCAGCGCCTGCGTCGCGCCCGCCGTCACCGTGATCTCGGTCGCCGGGTCGTAGCGGCGGCCGTACACCTGAGCGATCTTGTCGGCGATCGCTTCGCGCAGCGGCGCGACGCCGGCCATCGGCGGATACTGGTTGTGGCCGTCGCGCATCGCGGCGGCGACCGCGTCGACGATCCGCGGGTCGCAATCGAAGTCCGGGAAGCCCTGGCCGAGGTTGACGGCGCCTTTCTCGGCGGCAAGCGCGCTCATGACCGTGAAGATCGTCGTGCCGACGTTCGGCAGACGCGAGGGGAAAACGGGAGTCGTTGGCATGTCGGAAGGAGCGTTCATCGGTGGCTGTCGGAAGTGATGGGCGTCGGCGGCTCAGGCCGGCGTGGCCGCGTCGGCAATGGCGACGTCGAGCGTGCACGCGTCGGTGAACGGCGCGGGCTGGGCGATCCGGAAGCCGAAGTCGCGCGCGGTGCGCTTCGCGAGCTTGAGCAGCGCCCGGTCCTTCGACACGAGCCACTCGGCTTGCGCGGCGCGCGCCAGTTCGAGAAACTTCTGATCGTCGCGATCCTTGCATTTCGGCAGCGGCGGCGCGTCGGCGGCGACCGGCGGCGGTTCGACCCGTTGCGCGAGGCGGGCGACGGTCGCGAGCGCGGCCGCCTTGTCGACCGCGCGCGCCTGGAACTGCGGATAGTCGAGCACGTGCTCGAGCTCGGTCAGGCAGCGGCCGTCGATCAGCGCGACGAGCGCGCCGCGCTCCAGTGCGGCCCGGATCGGGCGCGTGGCGGGATCGTCGAAGACGAGGATGTCGATCCAGACGTTCGAATCGAGCACGACGCGACATGCGGCGCGCGGGGCGGGGGAACTGGGCATTCGTTACAATCGGTGGTTTTCGTCTGACCGCACGGCACGGCGTGCCAGCGAGCCTCTATGATAATCGTTCTCTCTCCCGCGAAATCCCTCGACTACGACACCCCTGCCCATGTCGCGACCTACACCGAGCCTGCGTTCGTCGACGACGCGTCGGAGCTGATCGACGGGCTGCGCAAGCTGTCGCCGCAGGACATCGCGACGCTGATGGACATCTCCGATCCGCTCGCGCGCCTGAACTTCCAGCGCTACGCGGACTGGTCGCCGACGTTCTCGCCCGCGAACGCGAAGCAGGCGGTGCTCGCGTTCAACGGCGACGTGTACGAAGGCTTCGACGCGAAGTCGCTGTCGGCGGCGGACCTCGATTACGCGCAGCAGCACGTGCGCGTGCTGTCGGGACTGTACGGGCTGCTGCGCCCGCTCGACCTGCTGCAGCCGTACCGGCTCGAGATGGGCACGCGCTTCGCGAACGGGCGCGGCAAGGATCTCTATGCGTTCTGGGGCGACCGGATCACGCGTGCGTTGAACGCGCAGCTGGAAACCCGCAGCGGCGCGTCGCGGGTGCTGATCAACTGCGCGTCGACCGAGTATTTCAAGTCGGTCAAGCCGAAGCTGCTGGCTGCGCCGGTCGTCACGCCGGTGTTCGAGGACTGGAAGGGCGGCCGCTACAAGATCATCAGCTTCCACGCGAAGCGCGCGCGCGGCTTGATGGCCCGCTATGTCGTCGAGAACCGGATCGCCGAACCGCAGGCGCTGAGGGATTTCGCGGCAGAAGGCTATGCGTTCGACGAAGCCGCATCGAACGATTCGACTTACGTATATCGCCGGCGAGTCGGCGAGTGACCTGCGGGCGGTTCACGAGACCGCCGGCGCAGCCTTGCATGGGACAGGAGAGACGATGACTCTTTCGATCACCAGTAATTTCGACGCCGGCGCGATCGACGTCGTGTCGTGCGAGCGGCCGGACGCGATCCGTCTGCGCGTGCGCGGCGACAATCAGGCGGAATTCGCGCAGTGGTTCTACTGCCGCGTGACGGGCGTGCGCGGCGAGCGTTGCGTGATGACGTTCGAGAACGCGGCCGAATGCGCGTATCCGTCGGGCTGGCGCAACTACAGCGCGGTCGCGAGCTACGACCGGGTCGACTGGTTCCGCGTGCCGACGACGTTCGACGGCAAGGCGATGACGATCGACCATACGCCCGAGTTCGACAGCATCTATTACGCGTACTTCGAGCCGTACTCGGAAGAGCGTCATGCGGCGTTTCTCGGCGCGGTCCAGCAATTGCCGCAGGCAAGCGTGACCGAGCTCGGCCGGACCGTCGAAGGGCGGCCGATGTCGCTGCTGACGCTCGGCGCGCCGGACACGGACGGCGCGCCGAAGAAGAAGGTGTGGATCATTGCGCGCCAGCATCCGGGCGAGACGATGGCCGAATGGTTCGTCGAGGGGCTCGTCAAGCGTCTTGCCGGTTGGGGCGACTGGGCGGGCGATCCGGTCGCGCGCAAGCTTTACGACCGTGCGACGTTCTACGTCGTGCCGAACATGAATCCCGACGGCAGCGCGCACGGCAACCTGCGGACCAACGCCGCCGGCGCGAACCTGAATCGCGAATGGATGGAGCCGGATGCCGCGCGCAGTCCGGAGGTGTTGGTCGTGCGCGAAGCGATTCACGCGACCGGCTGCGATTTGTTCTTCGACATCCACGGCGACGAGGATCTGCCGTACGTGTTCGTCGCGGGCTCGGAAATGCTGCCGAGCTTCACCGAGCAGCAAGGGATCGAGCAGACGGCGTTCATCGACGCGTTCAAGGTTGCGAGCCCGGACTTCCAGGACGAGCACGGCTACGCGGCGAGCAAGTACAAGGAGGATGCGCTCAAGCTCGCGTCGAAGTACATCGGGCACCAGTTCGGATGCCTGTCGCTGACGCTCGAGATGCCGTTCAAGGACAACGCGAACCTGCCCGACGAGCGCGTCGGCTGGAACGGCGAACGCAGCGCGGCGCTCGGCGCGGCGATGCTGGCCGCGATCCTGCGACACATCGAGACGTTCGCGTAAGCGCGTTTTCGGCGGGGCAATAAGAAAGCCGGGGCATCACTGGATGTCCCGGCTTTTTTCACTTGGCCGTTGTCGCCCGTCGTGTCAGGACTTCTTCGCCGTTGACTTCTTCTTCACGGCCTTCTTCTGGGGCGTGGATCGCTTCGTTGCCGAAGCCTTCTTGGCGGTGCGGCCGGACGCTTTCGCCTTGGTCTTGCCCTTCGCCGACTTGCCCTTGACGCTCTTCTTCGATGGCGCAGGCCGTTCGGCACGCGGCTTGAGCGGCGGAACCGGATCGTTCCAGCTGAACGCGAGCATTTGCTGGCCGACATAGCCGCAACGGAATTTCAGCGGCGTCGAGTCGCTGCCGTCGTTGTGAATGCCGAGCCCGTCGACGGTGACGATGTTGTCGACCTTGACGCGCTGCTTGCCTTGGTCGAACGCGTCGTTCCACGGCGTGATCGTCGCGTTGCCGCTGCCGAACGCACTGGGCGGGAATTCGACGCGATCGAAGGCCGACGACGTGCTGGCGATGAAGCTGCCGTGGGCCGCGCAGTCCGCGACGAGCGGATCGGCATGCATCTCGTTGACGAACTTGTTGATCAGTTCGGAGCGCTGGTCGAGGAGGTCGGCAAAGACCGGCGCCGGAAGTGCAAGCGACAGACCCGCGACACAGGCTGCCAGCTTGCCGAACGCTCTGAGAATTCGGAGCGGGGCGGGTGAGCTGTCCATCTGGTTATTGGTGAGGAGCAAATAAGACATCGGGCACGTATAGATGCCCGATGAAGAACCGGAGTTCAATCTTAGCGCAAAAAAGTCGCGCGACAGTAGACGTGGTGCTCTCCCGCGTCGGGGAAGCAGCGCGATGACGCAAGAACCCGCAAGATTGTTGCCGCTGGCGCACGCTTACGCGCGGGGGCCACCGAGACGATAGCGCCGGACGTCGAAAGTCGTGACCCAGGCAGGGCGATAGACGGCGATGAGGGCTGTCGCCATGCCGGTGAACCATGCTTCGCCGAGCGCGAGCAAGGCCGTGTTCCACAGATAGCCGGACGGAATGACGATGGCGGTGCCGTCCGCGAGCGCGAGCTGCACCCCGGCCGCTGCAGCGGCGACCGCGACGATCGCGATAGCGGGCGACAGAAACCCCTGGCCCGTAATGAACGACGACAGATTGTGCGGCAGCCACGCGAGCGCCGCGCGCTGCAGCAACGACGATACCGCGACGGGCCATGCGCCGTAGATCAGGTAGGTCAGGCCGATTCCGTGCCACGGCGCGTCGAAGATGATCGCGGCGACTACCGTCACGACCCCCATCGCGATCAGCGCGAGCGTCCAGTCGAATAATGTGACGAGCAGGGTCGCGCCGAGCAGGTGCATGACGAGTCCGTCTTCGAGCCAGGCGTTCGACGCCCAGAGCACCGTGATCGCCGTGATGAGCGCGAGCCATACGTGCTGGAGCGTCGCATCCTGGAGGCGGACGAACGGGCGCTTCCAGATCGCCAGCGCGAGCAGGGCCGCGGCGGCGATCCAGCCACCGACGCCAACCCATAGCGGAAGCGGTGTGAAGAGAAAACCCATGCGTCCATATTACTCGTTGAACATCAAACATGGGAATCCGCTCGCACGTCGACCGTCGCGATCGCGATACGGTCAACCCTAGCGATCGCGGCGGAACCGGGCGGGCGGTTCGGCGGCGTGGAGCGTCTTCTGCATGCCGTCGTTCGCAGCCGGCGACGGGTACTTGTGTTTGTCGTGCTTGTCGCGCACGGCGCGCAGCGACACCGGCCCGCGTTCGCCCAGCACCGGCCGGCGCGTGCCGTCGCGGCTCGACAACAGGACTTCGAGGTGCGGAGACAGCCAGCCGTTGTAGATCGCAACCGCGGCGGCCCGATTGGTCGCGCCAAGTTGCTGGAAAATGCTCGCGAGGTGGATTTTCACGGTGCCTTCGCTGATGCCGAGCGTGCGCGCGATCATCTTGTTGGTATTGCCCATGTGGACGAAACGCATGATCTGCGCTTGCCGCGGCGACAGCACGCGGGTGGCCGAACGGCGGGGAATCGACCCGGCGAGCTCCTGGACGTGCGCTTCGTGACGGGTCACGAGCAGCGAAGGCAGGAGGTTGAGAGCGATCGGCGGGATGTAGTGGCCGCCGAGCAGCACCATTTCGAATGCGCGGACGATCAGGTGCGGCCGTGTCGAGCGAGGAATCACGCCGGTGACGCCGCAGTCGAAGAGGCCGCGGACGGTTTCGGGCGTGGCGTCGTCGATCAGGACTGCGGCAGGCGAAGGCGAGCAGGCGTTGCAGAGCGCCTGAAGCTCGCTGAGCCGACCGACGTCCTGCCAGTCGATGGCGACCAGGTCGAAACGCTCGTTGCGCAACAACCGGCGCGCCTGGAAACCGTCAGGCGCGTCGTTGTATGCGGCGTGACGGTCGATCTGCCGCAACAGGGCTTTCAGTCCGTCACGTCGCTCCGCGTCTGAATTGAGAACCAGGAACCGCATAGTCTGACCTCCGTAAGGTTGTAAGTCGCACCGAGCTGCTGGTGTCATGTCTCGAGCTCGATCATGACAAACACCTTACATGATGTCTGCTTGGCCGAATGGCTTAGGAAAAGTCAGAAATTTTTTTAGGACAAGAAAAAAGCCGCTCCGGTGGCAACCAGGAGCGGCTTTCGACGAGCCGGCCGTTCGGGAGACGCGGCGGGTTCAGTGGAAGTGCGGCTGCGCGGGCGACGCGTCTTCCGGCATCTCGGCGTGAACGATCTCCCCGAGCGGGTCCGAGTACAGCGGTACGCCGCAGTCGTCGCAGTATTCCGGTTCGAAGCGGCCCGCGTGCCGGCGAACGTCCGTCACGCCGCATTCCTTCAGCAGGCTGACGATTTCCTCGAGCGGCCCGTCGATCGGCATGTCGCCTTCGAGCGCGCCGTTATCGGTCGCCACGTCCCCATTCTCACGGCCGTAGAGCGGCCAGACGACGCCGTAGATCACGTCGTTGTTGCCGCGGCGCGTGAAGCCGATTCGATATTCGTCGACACGACGTTCGCCGAAGCCGGCGACCACCGCGCGCAACTCCTGCGGCGCTGCACCAAGTGTGTCAAAAAGATAACGAATCGCCGTTCGGACCGTGTGCGGACGAATTCTTTCGTCGGCATCGCGGCAGGCCGAATAGTACGCGTCCGGAAGCAGGCATTCGAATTCGCATCCGGGCAGGGCGATTGCGAGGTTCGGGCCGCCTTGTGCAGTCCATTGCTCGAGGCACTGGCCGCGTTCGATCCGGGAGCCGTGCTCTTCCTCTTGCCAGCGGAACAGCGGGGCGCCCGCTGGGGCGGCCACGACGGCAAGCAGGAAACGCGGATCGGCCAGGATCGGCGAAGTCTCGGGCAGGTCGCCGAAGTTGAGCTTGGCGGCGTGCTGGCCGAGCGCGGCATGCGCGAGTTGCTGGGCGAGGCGGTAGGTTTCGACGTGATGCCGCGGCAACTGGTCGATGCTGTAGAGGAACGGGGCAAGCCCGACGAGCGTGCCGTTGGCGAGGACGTGCGCCTGCAGATGCGTGCGCAGGGCTTCGGCGGTGTCCGTCTTCAGCGGGCCCGACGGGATCACGTAGCGCGTCCACGCCAGCACGGGCACCGCGATCAGCAGCGCATCGTGCGGCTGGCCGTCGTGTTCGATCACCATCGACTCGCTGTGCGTCTCGGCCATGTCGGCAAGCGCACCGTATGCATCCGGATGGTTCTGCTGGAGATGGTCGAGGGCCGCATCGAGCGTGGTCTGGTTGCCATTGCGAACGATCTTGGCGAGCAGCGCGTCGAGCTTCGCTTCCCAGAAGCGATCCTCGATGCGGCTGCCGGAGGCGAAGAGCGCAAGCGACAGGCCGACCAGTTTGTCGGCATCGGGAGGAAGACGTTTGGCGATTCGCTGGCGCATATTAAATTCGTATGGAAAGGGGCGAAGAACCTCATATTCTAGTCCGTTCTGCGCACAATAAGCGGTCTCGCGCTGCGGCATCGAGTGTGCCCGAATCAGGGACTATGTAAAAAACTGCTTCGAACCCCTTGTGCGGAACGCGGGAGGCGCCTAGAATCACGCCTCTTTCGCGCTGACGGCAACGCGGCGCGGAAGGGGGAAGGCAGATGAACCCCGCAGTCGCAACGAGCTAGTAAAAAAGTTGTTGACGAACTGCGAAACAGTGTTCATAATCTCTCTTCTCTGCTGCTGACAACGCAGCGCTGCCGGGAAAGACGGTTTTCTCGCAGAAACGTTCTTTAAAAATTAACAGCCGATAAGTGTGGGCGCTTGATGACAGCGAGCCGATCGTCAGATCGGATTAGCAAAAGTATCAAGAGTCTCACACTAAAGTAAGTCAGGTTTATGAAGCAATTCATATTCCTGTCAGCTTTGAGTGAGCGACCGGTTCTACGGAACCGAAAACAGTAACAGGTTTGAACTGAAGAGTTTGATCCTGGCTCAGATTGAACGCTGGCGGCATGCCTTACACATGCAAGTCGAACGGCAGCACGGGCTTCGGCCTGGTGGCGAGTGGCGAACGGGTGAGTAATACATCGGAACATGTCCTGTAGTGGGGGATAGCCCGGCGAAAGCCGGATTAATACCGCATACGATCCACGGATGAAAGCGGGGGACCTTCGGGCCTCGCGCTATAGGGTTGGCCGATGGCTGATTAGCTAGTTGGTGGGGTAAAGGCCTACCAAGGCGACGATCAGTAGCTGGTCTGAGAGGACGACCAGCCACACTGGGACTGAGACACGGCCCAGACTCCTACGGGAGGCAGCAGTGGGGAATTTTGGACAATGGGCGCAAGCCTGATCCAGCAATGCCGCGTGTGTGAAGAAGGCCTTCGGGTTGTAAAGCACTTTTGTCCGGAAAGAAATCCCTGGTCCTAATACGATCGGGGGATGACGGTACCGGAAGAATAAGCACCGGCTAACTACGTGCCAGCAGCCGCGGTAATACGTAGGGTGCGAGCGTTAATCGGAATTACTGGGCGTAAAGCGTGCGCAGGCGGTTCGCTAAGACCGATGTGAAATCCCCGGGCTCAACCTGGGAACTGCATTGGTGACTGGCGGGCTAGAGTATGGCAGAGGGGGGTAGAATTCCACGTGTAGCAGTGAAATGCGTAGAGATGTGGAGGAATACCGATGGCGAAGGCAGCCCCCTGGGCCAATACTGACGCTCATGCACGAAAGCGTGGGGAGCAAACAGGATTAGATACCCTGGTAGTCCACGCCCTAAACGATGTCAACTAGTTGTTGGGGATTCATTTCCTTAGTAACGTAGCTAACGCGTGAAGTTGACCGCCTGGGGAGTACGGTCGCAAGATTAAAACTCAAAGGAATTGACGGGGACCCGCACAAGCGGTGGATGATGTGGATTAATTCGATGCAACGCGAAAAACCTTACCTACCCTTGACATGGTCGGAATCCTGAAGAGATTCGGGAGTGCTCGAAAGAGAACCGGCGCACAGGTGCTGCATGGCTGTCGTCAGCTCGTGTCGTGAGATGTTGGGTTAAGTCCCGCAACGAGCGCAACCCTTGTCCTTAGTTGCTACGCAAGAGCACTCTAAGGAGACTGCCGGTGACAAACCGGAGGAAGGTGGGGATGACGTCAAGTCCTCATGGCCCTTATGGGTAGGGCTTCACACGTCATACAATGGTCGGAACAGAGGGTCGCCAACCCGCGAGGGGGAGCCAATCCCAGAAAACCGATCGTAGTCCGGATTGCACTCTGCAACTCGAGTGCATGAAGCTGGAATCGCTAGTAATCGCGGATCAGCATGCCGCGGTGAATACGTTCCCGGGTCTTGTACACACCGCCCGTCACACCATGGGAGTGGGTTTTACCAGAAGTGGCTAGTCTAACCGCAAGGAGGACGGTCACCACGGTAGGATTCATGACTGGGGTGAAGTCGTAACAAGGTAGCCGTATCGGAAGGTGCGGCTGGATCACCTCCTTTCCAGAGCTATCTCGCACAAGTTGAGCGCTCACGCTTATCGGCTGTAAATCAGGACAGACTCAGGGGTCTGTAGCTCAGTCGGTTAGAGCACCGTCTTGATAAGGCGGGGGTCGTTGGTTCGAATCCAACCAGACCCACCAATTGTCTGGCGGAAGTACCCTGGGAAGTCTCTGTATGGGGGCATAGCTCAGCTGGGAGAGCACCTGCTTTGCAAGCAGGGGGTCGTCGGTTCGATCCCGTCTGCCTCCACCACAATCTTCAATGACAAGCGTTCGACTTGATCGAACTTTTGCCATTGGCGATTGAGCCAGTCAGAGTGATATGAGTAACACCATATCGGCTGTCGTTCTTTAACAATCTGGAAGAAGCAAGTAATTTGGATAGCGGAAGCGTCTTTGAGATGGACGTGGAAACTATCCGGGTTGTGATTGTATCGATGTATCTCAAGATGATTCGAACTTCATGTTCGGCTCAATTGGAATACGGCACAACGCGAGAACTCAACCTGTAACGAGACAGACTCGTTATAGGGTCAAGCGAACAAGTGCATGTGGTGGATGCCTTGGCGATCACAGGCGATGAAGGACGCGGTAGCCTGCGAAAAGCTACGGGGAGCTGGCAAACGAGCTTTGATCCGTAGATGTCCGAATGGGGAAACCCACTCCTTATGGAGTATCCATGGCTGAATACATAGGCCATGTGAAGCGAACGCGGTGAACTGAAACATCTAAGTAACCGCAGGAAAAGAAATCAACCGAGATTCCCAAAGTAGTGGCGAGCGAAATGGGATGAGCCTTGCACTCTTTATTTGTATTGTTAGCCGAACGCTCTGGAAAGTGCGGCCATAGCAGGTGATAGCCCTGTAGGCGAAAACAGTATGAAAGAACTAGGTGTGCGACAAGTAGGGCGGGACACGTGAAATCCTGTCTGAAGATGGGGGACCATCCTCCAAGGCTAAATACTCGTGATCGACCGATAGTGAACCAGTACCGTGAGGGAAAGGCGAAAAGAACCCCGGGAGGGGAGTGAAATAGATCCTGAAACCGCATGCATACAAACAGTCGGAGCCTCGTAAGGGGTGACGGCGTACCTTTTGTATAA